>JASGKO010000016.1:0-90175 GCA_049840595.1 Chthoniobacteraceae bacterium | reverse complement strand
AAGGTTAATAGGGAAACGGAATAATCCGAACAGCACCTAGATGTCCTGGCTCACGTATTCGTTGGGATCGAGATCGATCGCCGTGGTCGCATTGCCTGCGGTGTAGTTGCCCACGCCATTTGGAGTCCATGTCTTCGCATCACCAGGCGCGATGAAGAGGATGGCAAGGTTTTGATCCGTGCACGCCTGCCGGATGGCTGGGTCTTCAAACATCGGCTTCTCCAGCATGTTGTGAGACCCAATGATGACCCCCTGAACCTTCGTGCAAGTGGGCGGAATCCACAGGTAGGCCCGACGTTGGGAATCGGCGGGCCAGTAAGTGCCGCTGCTGGAAGCAAAGAAACCGGTCAGCGGCAGCGAATTCTGATAGACCGTGCGCGTGGGCATGGTGAAGGACGGCGCGCGGCTGTCCGCTCATTGCGCTGGATTGCGTCCCTTCACCCACGCTGTTCACCGCGGAGGAGACGGTGTAAGTGTAAGATGTCCCGTTCGTCACCGAAGTATCGGCATAACTTTGCACTGGGGCCGTCACGGAGCCTAGCAAGGTGCCATTGCGATAGATATTGTAGGAAGTGGCCGTGGCCGAGCTATTCCAGTTCAATGCCACCTGCAAATTGCCACTCGAGGTCCTCGGCCCGGTGGGTGCCGCGGGGACGGCAGTCGGCACCGCCACCGCATCGCGACTGATCGCTTGGAAGCCTGCGATTTTCAAACGCTGTGTGGTGGAACCAACATTGGTCGCCACCAAGGAGGCGCTGAGACTGCCGCTGAGATTGTTAAAGCGAACGAAGTTCCCCTGCTGCACACTTGTCCCGAGGTATTCGTCGCGTCGTCGGACTGCACGTAACCGCTGCCGGTCGAGGTCGGAGTTCCTGCGCCCCCTCGGACCGCGAGGGTGCTGCCATTGGCGGTAATAGTGCCGCCCTGGGTGCTCCCGCCATCGTAGAAGTAAAACACCACATCATAGCTGGAATAGGGAAGGCCAGTCACACTCAGCGTGCTTGCCGTGGTGTCGTACTGGTCGAAAGCGCTGGCGAAGAGGTTGGGATCGTTGGTGGCGGGCGGGACCGTCACCGCATCCGTGCCCAGCTTGAGCGTGCCGCTGTTATTATAAGAGCCCCCCGTTTTTCCGGCCGTGAACGATACCGACACTCCAGAAACCGGCTGCCCAAGCTGATTGGTCAGCACACTCGTCGTCGCGGTTTCCCCTGGATCACCGGTCCGGTGAGGTTGTTCCAGAAACCCACGCGGTCAATGCCGGCGAGATCAGTGACGGCCATCCCATAGACACTGTAGGCGCGCAGGTGGACGCTGATGATTGAGATCGTGCTCGTGTTCAGCGGCGTTACGGTCGTGGAACTGGAATAAGCGCTGTTGCCGCTGCCGTTCGTGGAAACGACCTTGTAATAATACGTCACGCCATTCGTCGCACTATTGTGGTACAGCTGGTGCCCGTGGAAGTGCCAATATTGGTATAGGTACAACTCTGGACTCGTGCTGCGATAGATGATGTACCCCGTGGCATTGGTGACGGCGGTCCAGTTCACCGTCACCTGCGTGCCGACGCAGTCGCCGTGACTCCGGTCGGCGGCCCGGCCAGCGAGGTCTGCGCCAGATTCAGCACGATATCATTGCCCACCACTTGCAACGTGGATCCCGAATAAGCGGACAGCCCGCTGCCCATCGTCAACCCGGCGGTAATGTAGCCGTTGGAATCCGTGGTCAATCCGGAATAGGTGCCGCACCCGTCCATGTGAATGAGGATGTATTGCCCGGCCACGAGAGAGCCTGCAGTCTTGTCGGTGAAGTTAATAACGTTGCTGTTGAAAAAAACGTCACTCGCCTGGGGATTGGCGATCACGATCTTATCTCCGTTGGAACTGGCCCCAAGGTCGAAGCTCAGCGTGCCACCTGTTTCAAAAGACACCAGCGATTTCACCGCATTCGCCCCGTCAATGGTCAGCGTGCCAATGCCACTGCTGCTGGCCGGATCGCCAGGAGCGAGGGTGCCCGAGACGGAAACCATCACCCCGCCGCTTGCAGTCGTGTCGCCCGCCGGCTTGAGCGTTCCGGTGCCGCCCAGCGTGGCACCGCTGGCCACTACATAGCGACCGGTATCCGTGCCGGAAATGGCGGCAGCGGTGTGCGTGCCGTCCACCAGCAGCGTGCCCGCGTTCACATTCGTCGTGCCCGCATAATTGTCCGCGCCGGAGAGCGTCTGCACGCCCGTGCCGCTCTCTTGGTGAGATTGATATAGTAAGCCGTGGCGTCCTCGGCTTTGGAGCTATTGGCATAGCCGGTCCCGATTTTTCCGACAAAGCTGCCACTGCTACTCGTAGAGCCGATCGTGAGGGTGGCGAAGCTGCTCGCCGTATTCGTTCCCGATGGCGTTCCGCCGGTAAGATCGGAGCCGCTCGTGTAGCTGGAGATATACGTCGTATTCGATCCGCTGGTCGTGCTGTTGAGCGCGCCGATCGTCTGCGTCGTGCCGCCATTAAGCACCAGCTTGGTATCTCCATAGCCCCCGGTGCTGGTACCCGGCGTCATCGTAAGATCCACGGCTGGCAGCGTATTGCTCGCCTGCGCATAAGTTACCATCGAACCATCGGTGCTCGGGGCAATGGTAAATCCCCCCGAAAACCCCATCCACGTCACCCCCGATTGCAGGACCAGCGCATTGGACTTGTCAATGAAGCTCAGCCCCTGCGTCCCGGCGAAATTGATGCTGGTAAAGTAATCGTAACGGCTGAACCAGTTCGAAAGGTTGAACGTGGGCGTGGCGCTGCTCGCCGCGAGGGTCAGCGTGGCGCTGTTGCTACTCGTCAGGACGAGGCTGGTCCCGTTGGAGAAACTGCCGGTGAGATTGGCAATCGTCGCCGCAGCATCCACGGTAATCGTGCCGGTCGTCGCAATCGTCGCCGTGGCACCCGTGCCAGAGGCCACCGTGCCACCGCTCCAGTTGGCCGTATTACTGTAGTTGGTGTTGCCACCGCCGCCGGACCAGGTGCCATTGGCCGCCAGGGCCGAAGTCAGGGGAGACAAGGCCGCAAGGCCAAGCAGGAAAAGCGTGGAATTTTTCAAGGGAGTTAAGGGGGGATGATGTTTAACTGGAATGGAAAAGAGCCGCCGCCGTATTCGGAAATACGGCGGCGACTCCCAAATGCTACTGCTTCCTTCGGGCGCAACTAATCATGCATAAAGGAAGATGCCGGGCTCATTGGGATCAGGCGCGCATCCCACGGCGGGAGCGTGCAGGAACAGCAGGGCTCCAAAACCACCGAGCACCATCGCATAGCTGCTCGGCTCCCGGAACCACCGTGATCGTGCCGGTACCGGTGAAGGAAGTGACGCCGAAGAAGGTATTCAAATCACTCGCGGCATAGGTTCCCGCACCAATCGAAGTGCTGCTCGAGCTATCCGTGACTCCGGCAATGGAATCGGTTCCGCTGTAATTCAGGTTGATCACCGAGGAGGTGCCAAACGTCAGAATCGCCGAACTCGCAATGGACGCCGTATTCGCCAGGGTAAGGATCACTCCGGTCGAACTGGCCAGCGTCACATTGCCGTTGCCGAGCGTTCCAGTGCTGGTCGTGGCAACCGTGCCGGCATTCACCGTCGTTCCCCCGGAATAGCTATTCGCTCCGCTCAAGGTAATCACCCGGGTGGAGGTGGACGCATTCCCCTGGAAATACAGGCTCAGCTTATTGGTGCTGCCATCGGTGATCGTGCTCGCAATCGTAGAGGCATCCGTGACCGTGGCCCCGCCGTTGCCCACATAGAGCACCGCATTCGAAGTGCCGTTATTCGTGATCGTGCCGCCGGTGCTCGTCAGGACTGCAATTGTCGAGTTCGTGCTGTTGTTGCCGTTCAAGTCGAACGTGCCGCCATTGACGGCCAGCGCACCGCTGAGCTGCTGGTTGTTCGCCGAGGTGCCCAACTTCAACGTCGCACCCGAAGCAACCGTGGCCGTGGTCGCCGCCACGCCGGAGGTCTTGTCCAGAACCACCGTACCCCCATTGGCATTCAGCGCGATATTGGTATTGGCCGAACTTCCGCTGATGGTCAGCGTGCCGGAATCCGTCTTGTTCAAGGCCGTGCCGCTGGTGGAGGCGCTGATCACCCCGGAAACCGTCAGCGTATTTCCACTGGTGACATCAATCGTACCGCCCTTCAGGCCGAGCCCGAGGTTGCGATTACGCACCGTCGTGGAGAGACCAGTGGTTCCCGAGCCGGTGTTATTGGTTTCCGCCATGGAGAAGGTCCCGGTCGCCTTCAGCGTGCCGCCATTAAGATTCACACTACCACCCCCAACATATCCCACGGTCGTAGCCGAGGAAAAGGTGGTGCCAGTATAGGCCGAAGCCAGGGTAACCGTCGTGCCGGAAATGTTGCTGATGATTTGCCCCAACAGAACGTCACCCACCACCAGATTGCCAGAAGTGGCAGTTGCAGAGGACAGCGTAACGGTTGTGCTTCCGTTGGTGGCGCTGGCCACGGAAACGGTATTATTGAAGCCGCCAAGGTTGGCATCGCTACCGACGCTCAAGGTCGAGCCATCCACCATCAACGCACCGTTGATGATGTTGGTTCCACCGAAGGTAACCAAGCCGCCACCAGCTACAAATACGCTGGTCGAAGCCGTGACCCCACTACCAGAGATGAGGGCGTTATTGATATTGGAATCAATTTCCAAATTGGAGCCACTGGTGGTGTCGTAGTTGAGGATCGCCAACCCGCGATTCGAGCTCCCCGTCAGGTTGCCGCCGGTAATGGTGTTGGTGATTGCGCCGCTATTGGCCGACATCAGGATCGCACCACCCGTGCTGCCGCTTCCGTTGAGGGCCAGATTTCCGGAAGTCACCGTAACCGTGTGCCCCGTCGTATCCCCAAAGCGCAGCGTATTGGTCGTGGCACCGGTTGCCAGCGTGACATCCCCGACCACCGTCGTATTCTGACTGCTGGAGCCCACCGTCGTGGAGGTGGAACTCGTGTAAGAGGCCGCCGCCATGGTTCCGCTGCTATTGGTGGCAAAATCCGTCCCGTTCAGCGTGACAATGTTAAACTGGGAGCCCACCGCGATCAGGCCGTTGGAATTTGTGGCAGTGGTGGTCATGGATGCGCCCGATCCCAGATTAATGTTCAGGGCATCAAAACGGTCATTACTATTGATAATCGCCAGCGTCGTACTGGTGATGGCGGCACCCGCCCCCACATTAATCACGTTCGCACCCGCTCCCACGAGAATTCCCGCCAAGCTTTGGGAGTTGCTCAAATTCAGCGTGACCCCAGATTCACCCGTCACCGCGACGTTCTGGTTGCTATTCGCTGCCGCCGCAGTTCCCAGCGTAAGACCGGTCACACTGTTGGAAGAGCCACTCAGCGTAATGGCATTCGGCCCCGTGACCGTCAGCGCTCCACTGCCGGTGAGCGTGCCGCCCAGCGTGATCGCGCCCGAAGCGGCATTCACCGTCTGCGTGGCAAAACTGATCGCGTTATTGATCGTCTGCAGGCTGGTGCTGTTATTCAGGATCGCACCCGTGGACGTGAAGGAATTTCCACCAATGGTAAAGGCCGAGGCCCCCGAATTGAAGGTAAAGCCGGCGAAGGTATAACCGCTGTCGTCATTCGTCAGCGTTGTGGTCGTCGAAGTGCCAAAATAGAGGGCATCTCCGCTGGCGGCAGTTCCAGTGGCGGAGCCGGCGACGGTCGCGCCGGTCGTCCAGTTGGTGCCACTGAAGTTGGCACTGACTGGGCTGGTGGACCAGGCATCATTCGCCGCAAAAGCGGAAAATGGAGCAATGGCAGCCAAGCCGAGGGCCATGCTTAAAGATTTGGCAAGGGTAGAGGATTGAGAACGTTTCATGATTTTTTTATTTAAATCACTAGGATCAGTTTGGGCGGGTAGTGGGCGGGGTCGTTGGGTGAACGAGCCACCAATACCAGACGATGACGCGAGCACAATGGGCAGCAGGCGTGCACGATTGTTCATCCGCTTAACCCTCAAACCGTCTTTCGACGCCGGTTTCACGACAAAAAACAACGCCGATGCGGTATGGTTAACCACATCGGCGTGAATTACTTATGAATAGACAATTACGCCTGGGCGTATTCCTCAACGCTGGGGCAGGAGCAGATGAGATTGCGGTCGCCAAACACGTTGTCCACCCGGGCGACGGCCGGCCAGAACTTGTGGGCGCGCAACCACGGGGCGGGATACGCGGCCCGCTCGCGGGCATACGGACGATCCCAGGCATCCGAAATGACCGCCTGTGCAGTGTGCGGGGCATTCTTTAACAGATTGTTTAACGGATCAGCCGCGCCAGATTCGACCTCCACAATCTCTGCATGGATCGCGATCAGCGCGTCGCAGAGGCGGTCGAGTTCCTCCTTGGTCTCGCTCTCGGTGGGCTCGATCATGAGCGTGCCGGGCACCGGGAAGGACAGGGTGGGCGCATGAAATCCATAGTCCATCAGCCGCTTGGCCACATCCTCGGCGCTGATTTTTTCGAACTGCCGCACGTCGATGATGCACTCGTGCGCGACCAGCCCCTGGCGGCCTTTGTAGAGGACCGGATAGAACGGATCGAGCCGCTTCGCGATGTAGTTCGCATTGAGAATGGCGAGCTGGGTGGCCTGGGTAAGCCCATCCGGGCCCATCATCCGAATGTAGGCCCACGGAATGACGCAGATCGAAGCACTGCCAAACGGCGCGGCGAAGACCGGGCCCGAGCTGCCGCCATGCTTCGGCAGGAACGGCGCAAGGTGCGCGGCCACACAGATCGGGCCGACCCCCGGACCACCACCGCCATGCGGGATGCAGAAGGTCTTGTGCAGGTTGAGATGGCACACATCCGCACCGATCTCGCCGGGGCTGGTGAGCCCCACCTGCGCATTCATGTTCGCGCCGTCCATATAGACCTGTCCGCCATGCGTGTGAATGAGCTCGCATATCTCGCGGATGCCTTCCTCGAACACGCCGTGCGTGCTCGGATAGGTGATCATCAGCGAGGAAAGATTCGCGCTGTGCTGCTCCACCTTTGCGCGCAGATCGTCGGGATCGATATCGCCGTGCTCCAGGCATTTCACCGGCACGACTTTCATCCCCGCCATCGCGGCGCTCGCGGGATTGGTGCCGTGCGCGGAAACCGGGATGAGGCAGATGTTGCGATGCCCTTCGCCTTTGCTGGCGTGGTAATCGTGAATCGCGAGCAGGCCCGCGTATTCACCCTGCGAGCCCGCATTGGGCTGCAAGGAGGTCGCGGCGAAGCCGGTGATTTCCGCGAGCCATTTTTCCAACTGACTGGTCATCTCCGCATAGCCCGCGGCCTGCTCCACCGGAGCGAAGGGATGCAGCGCCCCAAATTCCGACCATGTGACCGGCAGCATCTCCGCCGCCGCATTCAGCTTCATCGTGCAGGAGCCGAGCGGGATCATCGAGGTCGTGAGCGAGAGGTCCTTCGATTCCAGGCGCTTGAGATAGCGCATCATTTCCATCTCGCTGTGGTGCTTGTTGAAGACGGGATGCGTGAGGAAAGGCGAAGTGCGATTTTCGATTTCGGAAATCGGATGGTGGATGGTGGAAACGGAAGCACGATAAGGGGCCGGAGTCCCTGATGACGAGCGCTCCAGCGGAGATTCCTGTTCCACATCGATCACCAGGAGCCCCTTTCGTCCATTGGGCTGGTTTGCGACTTCGTTTTCGTGATGAACCGTTACGCCCACGAGGGAAAGCAGCTTCGTCACGTCTTGCTCGCTCGTCGTCTCATCAAAAGAAATCAGGATGAAAGCATCAGCGCCTTGATTGAAGGCACGAAGGTTAAATCCTTCCCCGGCCCCCTTTTTCAAAAGTTCAGCCCGATCTTCAATCGATCCACATTTCAGGGCCACGGTATCGAAGAAGGCCGTATGCAATAATTTAAACCCGATCGAACTAAGCGTACCGGCAAACTTTCGCGCCCGCAGACGAACTCCCCGCGCAATCTGCTTCAGCCCCTCCGGCCCGTGATAGACCGCATACATCGAAGCGATCACTGCGAGGAGCACCTGCGCGGTGCAGATGTTGCTCGTCGCCTTGTCGCGGCGGATGTGCTGCTCGCGGGTCTGCAACGAGAGGCGGTAAGCCGGGTTACCCGCCGCATCGTGCGAAACGCCGATGAGACGACCGGGCATGTGCCGCTTGAACGCGTCGCGGGTGGCAAAGTAAGCAGCGTGCGGGCCACCGTAGCCCATCGGCACGCCGAAGCGCTGGGTGCTGCCGACCGCGATATCCGCCCCGAATTCTCCCGGCGGCTTCAGCAGCGTGAGCGCGAGCGGATCGGCGGCGACAATCGCCATCGCCCCAACCGCATGAGCGGCTTCCACCAGGGCCGAGTAATCGAGCACCGCCCCATCGGTGCGGGGATATTGCAGCAGAATCGCGAAATGATTCGCCGCAGGCTTGAATGCTTCTTCCGCCCCGACCTCGACCACAATGCCGAGCGGCTTGGCGCGGGTCTTTACCACCTCGATCGTCTGAGGATGGCACACGCTGGAAACGAAAATCGTCTGCGCCGCCTTGTTTTTGCGGATCGCGAAGCACATCCCCATCGCCTCCGCCGCGGCGGTGCCCTCGTCGAGCAACGAGGCATTCGCGATATCGAGCGCGGTGAGGTCGCAGATCATCGTCTGGAAATTCAAGAGCGCCTCCAGGCGGCCCTGCGAGATCTCCGCCTGGTACGGCGTGTAGGCGGTGTACCAGCCCGGGTTCTCCAGGATATTCCGCAGAATCACCGGGGGCGTGATCGTGCCATGATAGCCCTGGCCGATAAAACTGCGGGCGACGGTATTTTTCGAAGCGAGGACACGCAGTTCCGCCAGCATCTCGTATTCCGAAAGCGGCGCGGGCAGATCGAGCGGTTTTTTCGAGCGAATCGAGGCGGGCACGCTCGCGGCGACCATCTCGTCGAGACTGGAAAAGCCGATCTCTGCCAGCATCGCTTTGGCCTCCTGCGCATCCGGGCCAATATGGCGCGCGGCAAAGGAGCCAAAGTCAATCGCGGAAGATGAAAACGAGTCGTGCATCGTGCCAGCGTAGAGTCCCCTCCCGGCAAATCAAGCCGACTGTTCCCGATGACAAAAAATCTCCAAAAAAAATGAGAGAGATGGTGCCGGAGACAGGACTTGAACCTGCACTCCTTGCGGAACCAGATCCTAAGTCTGGCGCGTCTGCCAATTTCGCCACTCCGGCACGGAAAAATGCGAGCGGGTTACATAAACCGCGCTTGGGCCGATGGCAAGCGTCTAAAACCGGCCGCCAGCAGGTGCGGCACCAGATGAATATGAAGGTTAAAAACCATAACGCATCGCGTTATGGTTTCGAAGTGATTCAAAGCTTCTCTTGCGAGGAAACGAGAAAAATCCATCAAGGAAAAGTTTCCCGCCGTTTGCCGATGAATCTGCAAAGCGTGATGCATCGCAAGCTGCTCATGCTGGATGCTGCAGCCAGGCTCGACGATCTGCGAGTGCCACCAGGAAACCGACTGGAGGTTTTACATGGGAAATCGAAAAGGCCAGTACAGCATCCGGATGAACCAGCAGTGGCGTATTTGCTTTGCATGGACGGCCTCCGGGCCGATCAACGTTGAAATCAACGATTACCATTGATGCCATGAAAGCGATCAAAACCGAAAAATTGCTGCCGCTCATTACTCCCGGTGAAATTTTGCGCGAAGAGTTTTTGCTTCCGCTACAACTCACGGAATACCGACTGGCAAAGGAAATTGGAGTTCCTGCCCGCCGCATCAACGAGATCGTCAAAGGCCAGCGCCGGATCACGGCGGACACCGCACGTCGCTTTGCCCTCTTTTTCGGAATGACCCCGCATTTCTCGGCTCAATCTCCAGATCGATTACGAATTACGCCGACTGGAACGCGAGGGATATCCTCTCCAGATTACGCCTTTCGAGAAAATGAAGGCCGTCGCGTAGCGATTAAGCCTCACCCTTGATGACGATGGAAGAAGACCACCGTCCCCAGCACATTCAATAGTCCGGCGAAGATCATCATCAACCCGGCGACAGCCCCCTCTTCTTCGCCCAGCTCGCGGGCCCTGGCGACTCCGGCCCCGTGGGCCCCCATGCCGAGGAGCGCACCCCGGGCAAAGCTGGAACGAAAAGGGAGCCAGATGAGGAAGCTCTCGCCGATGGCCGCGCCGAAGAGGCCGGTGACGGTGGTGAAGGCGGCGGTCAAATCCGGCAGGCCACCCAAATTTTGGGAAGCGGTCATGGCCAGCGGGGTGGTGATCGAGCGCGGGAGCAGGCTGGCGCGCAGCTCGGGCGGGAACTGGAAATAGCGGGCCAGCAGGTAGCCACTGCCGAGCGCGATGGCGCTGCCGGTAAGCGTTCCCAGCAGCAGCAGACCCCAGTGCCGACGAATGAGCAGGCGGTGCTCATGAATGGGAATGGCAAAGGCCACCGTCGCCGGGCCGATCAGGAAAATGAGCCAGTTCGTTCCTCCGAGGTATTCCTGATAAGTCGTGTGCAGGCTAAAGAGCAATAGAGCGCAAAACGCCCAAGTGATGAGCAAGGGGGAAGTCCACCAGGCAGCCAAGCGGCGGTTGAGCCGCAGCGCCGCCAGGTAAATCCCCACCGTCACCGCCGCCCAAAATAGATCGTGCAGGAGTGTCTTCATGATCGCGCCGAGCAACGAAAGCCCACTTCCACCACCAGCGCGGTTCCGAGCATCACCAGCGGCGTGCCGATGAGAATGGCGGCGAGCAGCTTGAAGCCGGTGGCATCGAGCAATTCACGATGATTGACCACCGCCAGCATCGCCGGGACCAGAAAGAGCACGAGATGTGTGAGCAATCGTGCCGCGCCTTTGCGGAACCAGCGCAACGAAACCAGTCCGCTCTCCAAAAGAAACAACAATCCGAACAGCCCCACGATACTCCCCGGGATGGGCCAGCCAAAGCAGCGGCTGAGCATATTCCCAAGTCCCCAAAGCACCAGCAAAGCCAGCACCTGCGGCCACCAATGGCGACGCGCATAAATAGCGATCCGGCGCAGCAGGACAGGCGGTTTCGGTTTCATCGTCGGGCATGATGCCGCACCCAGCACCATCTTAAAAATGAATTGAATGAATAATCTGTATTCCATTATAGAATAGATATGGAACTCCGGCATCTTCGCATTCTCGCCACCGTCGTGCAGGCGGGCGGCTTTTCCGCCGCGAGCCGGGTGCTGGGGAGCACCCAGTCCACGATCAGCAAGGCGATCCAGCAACTGGAGCATGATTGCGGGATGCCCTTACTGGAACGCTTGCCGCGAGGGGTGCGGCCCACTTCCGCCGGCGAGATCGTATTGCGCCGCGCGGCAGCCATGCTGGCGGGCGAGGAAAACCTGCAAGCCGAGCTGGATGCGCTACGCGGACTGGAGACCGGACGGCTCCGGCTCGGCGTGCCGCCGCTGGGGAGCAGCGTGCTGTTTGCACCGCTCATCGCGGAGTACCGGCGGCGGCATCCGGGCATTCAGATCGATCTGCACGAGGAAGGCAGCCATACGCTGGAGCACGCCGTGCTCACAGGGGAAATTGAAATCGGCGCCTCCTTGTTGCCGGCCGCCGATTCGCTCTCGTCGCATCCAGTATGCAACGAGCCCATGCTTGCCTTGTTGCCAGCCGGGCATCCGCTGGCGGGAAAAGCCCGGCTGTCGCTCCGCCAGCTCGATGGCGACAAGATCATTCTTTTCGAACGCGGCTTTGCGCTCAACTCAGTGATCGAGGCCGCCTGCGCAAAGCGGAAGATCACATTTGTGGAAGCAGCCCGAAGCGGGCAGCCGGATTTCATCCTCGCCCTGGTAGCGGCGGGGCTGGGGCTGAGCCTGCTGCCCCGGATCATGATCACGAGCCCGCAAGCCGGGGTGGTCGCGATCCCGGTGGAGGATGCCGATCTGCGCTGGAAGCTCGGGCTGATCTGGCGGCGCGGTGCGGTGCTATCACCAGCCGCGCAACGCTGGCTGGAGCTGGTACGGACGGCTTATCCGCCAGCGGAAGCCAGGCGCAGGACACAAATTTAGAGCGGCCCTCCTTTATTCGGCAGCCGCGTGGCGCAAGTTCCCGGGCAGAGCGGACGCCTTCGTGGCGATCTCTTTGCTTAAACCGCTCCAGTTACGCCGGAGCGGGAGGAAATGTCCTAGCTTACGCGTGACCGGCCTTGATCGCGGGATCGTGGCGGACATCCTGCGCGCGGTAGAGGTAAACGATATCCTCGGCGATATTCGCGGCATGATCGGCGGCACTTTCGAGGGCCTTGGCCACGACCATGAGGTGCAACGAGCGGGTGATCGTCTTCGGATCTTCAATCATGTAGGTCGTGAGCTCGCGCACGAGCTGCTTGTAGATCGAGTCCACCGATTTGTCGCGGGAGATGATGGTGATCGCCGTCTCCACATCCTGCTCGACGAAGCAGGTGATGCCGTCGCGCAGCATGTCGGCGGCGATATCGGCCATCATGGGAATGTCGATGAGCGGCTTGAGAAGCGGCTCCTTGTTCAGCTCCCTGGTGCGGCGGGCAATGGTCGTGGCCTGGTCGCCGATGCGCTCGAGGTTGCTGGAAATCTTCGACGCCGCGAGCATGAAGCGGCAGTCGCGCGCAACCGGCGCATGAGTGGCCATGTAGGTGATGACCATTTCATCCACGGCGATTTCGAGCTGATCAATCTGCGAGTCTTCGCTCTCGACCGTGAGGGCAAGATTGTCATCGCGCTCAATGAGCGCCTTCATCGCAAGCGAAAGGTTCCGTTCCGTGAGGCTCGACATCAGCAGCAGCTGCTCGCGAATGTGGCCCAACTCGTTTTCGAACTGGCGTATCGTAGGCATGGCTTAAAAAAGTTGAATCAACCGAAGCGACCGGTGATGTAGTCTTCGGTCTGTTTTTGCGAGGGGTTGGTAAAAATCTTCCCGGTGCGATCGTATTCGATGAGCTTGCCGAGGTAGAAGAAGGCAGTGTTGTCGGAGCAGCGACCGGCCTGCTGCATGTTGTGGGTGACGATGACGATGGTGAACTTCTCCTTGAGGCCGAACATGAGTTCCTCGACCTTCATGGTGGAGATCGGATCGAGCGCGGAGCAGGGCTCGTCCATGAGCAGGACCCGGGGCTGGACCGCGATGGCGCGGGCGATGCAAAGGCGCTGCTGCTGGCCGCCGGACATGCCGAGCGCGCTGTCCTTGAGCCGGTCCTTCACTTCCTCCCACAGGGCCGCGCCCTTGAGGCTCGTTTCCACGGCCTCGTCGAGCACGTTCTTGCGCTTCTCGCCGGAGATGCGCAGGCCGTAGGCCACGTTGTCGTAGATGGACATCGGGAAGGGGTTCGACTTCTGGAAGACCATGCCCACGCTGCGGCGCAGGGCGATGACCTGGAGCTTCGGATCGAAGATGCTGCGCCCGCCGAGCGTGATGTCGCCATCGTGATGCACGCCGTCGATGAGGTCGTTCATGCGGTTGAAGTTGCGGAGCAGGGTGGACTTACCGCAGCCGGAGGGGCCGATGAGCGCGGTGATCTTCTTCCGCGGGATGTTCATCGTGATGTTGAAGAGCGCCTGCTTGTGGCCGTAGTAGAAGCTGAAATCCTTGACCTCGATCAAGTTGGTGGTGACTTCGGCACTCCCGTTCCCGGGTGCGGCTCCTTGCACAGCAGCGGCACTGGTGCTGGTTGCGTAATTCGATTCGTCAGGCATGATGGTCGTCCGGGAGTTCATGGTTCCACATTGGCTGGGTTGTCACAATTCTTTTGCCGGAAAAAATGGTTACTTTTTGCTGAAGGCAAGTTGCGAGAAGATGTTGGTCACGGTCACCAAGCCCACCAGAACCAGCGAGGCCGTCCAGGCCAGCGCGATTTGCTCCGGGTAGGGCATGGTGGAGAAATTGTAGATGAGCACCGAGAGCGTCGCGGTGGGCTTCCAGATGTTGGTGTTCCAGAAGTTGTTGAAGAGCGCGGTGAAGAGCACGGGCGCCGTTTCCCCCGCGGCACGGGCGACGGCGAGCATGATGCCCGTCATCATCGCCGGGAAGGCCTCGGGCAGGATGATGCGCCAGATGGTCTGGAAATTGGTGGCGCCGAGGCCGAACGAGGCCTCGCGAAACGACTTGGAGACGCCGAGCAGCGCCTGCTCGCTGGTGAGCAGAATGGTGGGCAGCGCAAGCACGCCGAGCGCGATGGCCCCCGCCAGGGCGGAGAATTTCTCGGTGGTGACCACGATCACAGCGTAGGCAAACACGCCGCAAATGATCGAAGGGATGCCGGTGAGCAGCTTGGCGGTAAAGCGGACGGCACCCGCGAGCCAGGTATTGCGGCCATACTCACAAATATAGACCGCGGAGAGAATGCCCAGCGGGGCGGAGATGGCGATGGCGAGCCCGACGAGCAGGCCGGTGCCGAGGATGGCGTTGCCGAGGCCGTTGCCAGCCATGCCGGGAGCCGGGGCGAGGGTGGTGAAAGTATCCCAGCGGAGATGCTGGACGCCTTTGGAGATGACGAGCCAGAGGATGGAGCCGAGCGGAATGAAGGTGGCCAGGGCGAGCAGGATGCAAAGCCCGGACATCAACTGATTGAACAGCAGGCGGAACAGCGTGCGCTGGGTGTGGCCGTGGAAGACCTCTTTAACGTCGCCCAGATGATCGGCAGTGATGGTGGATTCGGACATGCGAAAAAGAGGTTAACGAATCCCGGCAGTTTTGCGCTGGGCAATGCGCAGCACGGCTTCTCCCGCGATATTGACCAGGACGGTGAGGAACATGAGGGCGAGCGCCGCATACATGAGCGCATTCACGCGAATGCCATCCGCCTCGGCAAACTGATTGGCGAGCAGGCTGGAAAGCGTGCCGGCGGGCTGGAAGATGGACCAGGTAAGGCGCGGGCTGTTGCCGATGAGCATGGCGACCGCCATGGTCTCGCCCATGGCGCGGCCCAGCGAAAGAATCGTCGCGGCGACAATGCCGGGGAGCGCACTCGGGATGATCACGCCGAAAATGGCCTCCCAGCGGGTGCAGCCGAGGGCATACGCCCCTTCACGCAAGGTCCCCGGCACACTCACGAGCGCGGCGCGGGAAATGGCGGCAATGGTGGGAAGAATCATGAGGGCCAGGACCAGACTCGCGGTGAACATGCTGTTGCCATGGACCGGCCCGGCGAAAATGGAAAGCCCGTGACCGTGGGCGGATAAGAAATCGGCCACCGGTTGACCGAAGGCAATGACGAGGGGAATGAGAACCGCGATGCCCCACAGGCCGTAAACGACGCTGGGGATGGCCGCGAGCAGCTCGACAACGAACCGCACCACCTGACGGACTCCAAGGGGAAGAAAATTTTCGCTCAGAAAGATGGAGATCGCGAGCCCGAGCGGAAGGGCGAAAAGCAGGGCGATCCCGGAGCTCATGGCCGTGCCAATGAGGAAGGGCAGCACCCCGTAGGTGTCGTTGACGGGGTTCCAAATCGTATGGGTGAGAAAGCCGAACCCATATTGAGTGATGGCGGGCCAGGCCGTCTTGCCAATCTGCGCGGCCACCCAGAAGATCAGCACCACCACGGCAGCCGAGGCCAGCCAGCACAGCCCTTTGAACGGATCGCGATGAGGACGATGGGATACGACGCTGGCGGACTGATTATTCATGCGCGATGATTGGAAAGCTCTGTCTCCATAACTCATCCGGGGCGCGATTGCACCCCGGATGACGTTAAATTCCGGTTACGGTTGGACGGAGCCCAACTTGGCCTCGACCAGCTTTACCACCGCATCAGGAAGCGGGATGTAGCCGAGTTCCGGGGCGAGCTTCTGCCCATCGGTGAGGCCGTACTTCACGATGTCCTTGAGGGTGGAAGCCACCTTGGCGTCGTCATACTTCGCGTAGAGGAGCAGCCAGGTGAAGGTCGCGATCGGGTAATCGCCTTCGCCCGTTGGATCGGAGGGCCAGATGCGGAGGTTTTCCGGGAGCTGGACCGAAGCGAGCGTGGAAGCGCCGCTCTCGGGAGTCGGGGCCACGAACTTGCCGGCCTTGTTCTGCAGCTCGGCCATCGCGAGGCCGTTCTGCTTGGCGTAGCCGAACTCGACGTAGCCGATGGTGCCGGGGGTCTGCTTGATCAGCGCGGTCACGCCGTCATTGCCCTTGCCACCCACGCCGGCGGGCCAGTTCACGCTCTTGCCTTCACCGACGGCGCTCTTGAAATCGGCGCTGATGGCGGAGAGATGCTTGGTGAACACGAAATTGGTGCCGCTGCCATCGGAGCGATAAGCCACGCTGATGGCGAGGTCGGGCAGGGTCACGCCCGGGTTGTCCTTCTTGATCGCGTCGTCATTCCACTTGGCGATCTTGCCGAGGAAGATGCCCACGTAGGCATCGCGGGAGAGCTTGAGCTCCTTCACGTCGGGCAGGTTGTAGGCCAGAACGATGCTGCCCGCCGTCATGGGGAGCATCACGGCACCGGTCGAAACCTTCGCGAGTTCTTCATCGGTCATCGCCGCGTCGCTGGCGGCAAAGTTCACGACACCCTGGGTAAATTGCTTGATGCCGGAGCCGCTGCCCACGGGCTGGTAGTTGATCTGCACGTCGGGGTGCAGCTTGTTGTATTCGGCAAACCAGCGCTGATAGAGAGGCGCGGGGAAGGTGGCACCGGCGCCATTGAGCTGCACCTGGGCCATGGCAGGGAGAGTCATGGCGGCCAGCATGGCGGCGGAAAGAAGTTTGTGGATGTGTCGTTTCATCAGAATCGGCAGGTATGTTTTTTGGGTTTGTAGTGAGCGGCCCGGTACTGGGTCTATGCCAGCACCGGGCCGGACAGTTTTTAAGAAGCGGGATTAAACGCTTAGAACTTCAGCATCAGGTCCACTTGGAGCACCTGGATGTTGTTGCCGTCGGCCAGCTTCTGGTCGCTGGTCGCCTCGCCCTCGATGAGGTTCTTGCGAAGATTCCAAGCATACATGTAGCAGACGGTGCCGGTGAAGGCGTCGGTGAAGTTGTAGGTGAGGCCGGTCTTGACACCCTGGGTGTTCAGCTCGCTGAGCGCGAAGTCGGAATCATTCAGGTTCGGGTCCACCGACGTGATGCCGCTCTGGCGGAAGTTCACGTTGAAGGAGAGATCGCCGGCCTTCTTGTTCTGGCCCACCTGGAGGCCAGCCAGCCATGCGATGTCATCCTGCGTGCTGTGCGTCAGCACCGAGGTGCCGTTGCTCTGCACGCGGTAGAGCTTGTACATGTCCGAAGCACGGCCACGGCCCTGGAGGTTGTAGGCGAAGTCCCAGTAGAACCTCGTCGGAATCCCCATCACCTTGAAGGCCACTTCACCAGGAGCCGTCAGGATCGAGAGCTTGCGGCTCGCACCGGAGATGGCCGTGGTGTCTTGAAACTGCACGGCGCTGTCAAACGAAGTGAGGCTCGCGGCATTGTAGAGGTAGGCGGACGGCGCGAAGGTCACCTTGGCCGGACCGAAGTCGTAGGTGCCGAGGATCTGCTCGCCAAAGATGTAGGCATCAGTCTTCGAATCGCTATCGCTGTTATACTCGTTGTTGTCGCTGTAGTAGAACTGGCCGAAATTCAGCGCCAGCGTCCACTTCGGCTTGGTCTCCACCGTGCTCGTCACGACGCTCTTGCCATCCTTGGAGAGACCCTTGTCCTCCACGGTGCTCGAACCGCCGAAAAACTTGTCGATGCTGATCGTTTCCACCAGGCCCGCCGGGCGGATATCCGGGTCCCACACCAGATCGGTGGTGTAGAACGGATTGTCCTGCTTGCCAACCTTGGCCACGAACCAGTCGGCGGGTTTCCATCCGATGAAGGCGCGGTTGATGTAGATGCTCGAAGTTGGCGAAGCCGTTGTCGAACGTCTGGTTGTTGCCATCGGCCGAGTGGCCAGTCGCGAGGGTCACGCCACCGAAGAAGTAGGGCCCGACCTGGAAGTCCGCGTTCAAGCGCAGACGATAGCGCCAGCGCGAGGTCTGGTCCGCATTGTTGGAAACGATCGCCTGGTGATCCAGACGCTGATATTGATAGCGGAGGCGGAAGTCGCCACCAAGCGTCATGGAGGTCACCGCGTCGGTGAGCTTGAGCTTGTTGAGCGAGGTCTCAGCCTGCTGGCTGTCGAGTTCACTGCGAACGCTGTCCGCGTCCTTTTCGGTGATCACCTTCTTTTTGACGAGAAGGTCGAGCAGCGCGCTGTTATCCTGCGCCATGGCGAAGCCACTGGTCAGGCTCAGGGCAATGATGGGGGTCAGTAGTTTTTTCATTCTGTTTTGATTTTACCGTTTTTTCTCCTTGGCCCTCGATCGCCACACGGGCGACTGCCCAAAGGGTAAGGGCAGCAACTCGAGTTCAACTACGAGGGAACGCTAAACACTGATTGTTACGATCAGGTTACAGCAGTGTGACAATTACGAATCTTTTGCCACGCCGGAATTTTTACAGAGAAAATCGCCCCTTTGTCACCTTAAAAAAATGATGAAAAACCTAGGTAATTCACCAATTTTCGAGCATCCGCTGCAATTCCTCCAAAACCCCCTCCACCTTTTTCAAATCCCGCCGCTTGGCCTTTTCGGGGCGAATCTCCAGATTGCGAAGCATCGCCAGCATGTCCCGGGCATCCCGGACCTTGGCCATGGGAATCTTGGCCGACCCCGCCTCACTGGCCACGACTTCTGTCAGTTGCACAATCTCGGCATCAAGACGACGCCCGATCTGGGCCACGGCTTGTTTGACCTGCTTGCGAAGATACACCAACTCTTCGGCAACGGATTTGAGCGGGGAGACCGGGATTTCGTCTTTCATAAAAGCGGACAGCCTTTACCACACGATCCCCCTGGCTGAAATAAAGAAAATAGCGGCCTCCGCAGTTTCGGAGGGTTCCGCTGCCTGAACGCCTGCCGGAGCGGCGAATCAAACACTCCCTAGGCAGGCCCGGAGCGCTTCCTCGGTCCATTTGTCCTGGGTATTACGGCGGTAGGCATCGCGAAGCACGTCATTAATCTTCCGGGACAGCACCGGAAGCGGATTTTTCGTCCCATCCGCTCGCTCGTCCTGGTCGCCCCGGAGCGGTTCGTCTTGTACGGTGAATTCGAGTTCAGTCATAGCGCACCTTCCAATCGCGATCTTACCATAATCATGGATGGATAAAAGTTATGTGACAACCATGTGAATTCTGCACCCCGGCCACATTCCAACTTTGACATTCGAACCTCGCATTCCGCTCAATCATGGTGCATGGCCCACTACCGCACCGCCTGGATCTCCGATGTCCACCTTGGAACCAAGGGCAGCAATGTCGAAGCGCTGCTCGAGTTTTTCCGCATTCATGAATTCGACACCCTCTACGTGGTGGGGGATCTGATCGATATCTGGCAGTTGCGCCGCGGCATCTACTGGCCGCAATCGCACAACGACGTGATCCAGAAGATCCTGCGCAAAGGCCGCAAGGGCACCCGCGTGATCTACATCCCGGGCAACCACGACGAATTCATCTCCCACTTTCACGGGCACTACGGTGCGGTCGAGATCGAGCCCAGGGCATTGCATACCACCGCAGACGGACGACGGCTGCTGATTATTCACGGGCACGAGCTCGACACCGTGGTGCAAAACATCAAGTGGCTCGCCTTCGTCGGCGACGTGGGTTACCAGACACTGCTCCGGCTGAATGAGCCGGTCAATTTTATCCGGCGCAAGATGGGCCTCGGCTACTGGTCGCTGAGCGCCTATGTGAAGATGCGGGTGAAGGATGCGGTATCCTTTATCGGCAAATTCGAGGAATCGATCGTGCGCTATGCCCAGGATTACAACGTGGGCGGCGTGGTCTGTGGCCACATTCACGCTCCGGCCATTCGTAAAATCGGGAATACGGATTACTACAACTCGGGCGACTGGGTGGAGAGCTGCTCCGCACTGGTGGAGGACTTTGAGGGAAAGATCCAGCTCATCACCAATTTCCAAGCCCCTCTTCCGTTGAAGGAGGAAGCGAAAGCACAGCTCGGGAACGACGACGAAAGCCCGGACACCGAGCCCCCCATACCGCAGCCGACGGCCTGAAGCCGCATTTCTCACGACTGTAGCGGCGGTCTATGACCGTCGCCGGATTGGGATTGGACAAAGGCGACGGTCATAGACCGCCGTTACAGGTTATAGTCCGGAAGTCGGCCCCAGATCGTATTTACGAATTTGATGGCCTCGAAATCCGGGGAGCCCAGGTGTCCCACCGGAATAAATTTTCGTCGGCTCTCCGGGACTCGATTGCCCACCGCAAGCAATCATCCCGTTCCGGGTGGAGCACTCCGCTGGAGTGCGGTCCTCGGCGGGACGCCGAAACCAGCAACCGGGACGGGTGCGCTCCTCAGCGCCCTTCGCGTGGCGGGAGGACGCACGTCATGGAAAGGCCGCTCCCGTGGAGCGGTTGAGTCCCTCCTTTTCGCCCTACAGGTCATCCGCCAACCCGCTTCAATGAATTCGGGAAAGGACCTAGCCCGCAGCCTGGTCGGGCAGTTCCAGCATGTCCTCAGCGCCCATCTCCACCACATTGTCCGGAGCGCCCGGGAGGCGAATGATGATGCTGGTGCCGGAGCCATAAACGCTTTCCGCCCCGATCTCGCCGCCGTGCAGCCCCACGATGTGTTTTACAATGGAGAGGCCGAGACCGGTGCCACCGGCATCGCGGCTGCGCGCCTTGTCCACACGATAGAAGCGGTCGAAAATGTAAGGGATGTCGCTCGGTGGAATGCCAACTCCGGTATCCTCCACGCGGACGACGATCGAGCCCGGGGTTTCATCTGGAGCAGCCCGCAGGGTGAGTGAACCGCCCTCGGGCGTGTATTTCATGGCATTGTCGATCAGGTTCACCATCACCTGCTCGAAACGGTATTCATCCGCATAGAGCAGCGGGGTGCCGGGCTTGACTTGCAAGTCCATGGTAATGTTCTTGGTCGCCAGCTTCGGCCGCCAGTCAGTCGCCAGCCGCTCGAACATGGGCTGCACCGCCAGCAACGCATAATCGAGCGGATCGCGGCGCGATTCGAGGCGGGCCAGCGTCTGCAAATCCTCCAGCAACGCATTCAAGCGCAGCGAATGCCGGCGCATCACCTCCAGGGTGGCGAGCAGTTCCTTGCGGGTCACCGCGGGGTAATCGATCAACGTCTCCACATACCCTTGGAAAATGGAAAGTGGGGTGCGCAACTCATGAGAGACATTGGCCACGAACTCCTTCTGCGTGACTTCCATCTGGCGCATCTTGGTGATGTCGTGCAAGACCACGACCACCTCGCGCAAGGTGCCGCCGAGGCGACGGCGCGGGACGGCATTGATGGTAAAATTACGGGGCACCTGCGAGCCCCGGAGCAGGGCAAATTCCCGGGAAATCGCTTCGCCTTTGGCAAAGGCAACCGTGACCACCTCGTCGATCAAGGCTTCACGGAGAGCCCCCAGCACTGTCTGCCCGACGGGATCGTTCTTCAGCTTGAAGAGGCTGACCAGTGAATCGTTGGCCCGCTGGATAACGTGATTTTCATCCACGACCATGAGCCCTTCGACGAGGCTCTTGAGAATGGCCTGGAGCTTCCAGGTTGTCCTGCTCCAGCCGACGCTCCATTTCCTTGTGCCGCTCGGCCAGCCCCGAGAACAGAGAGGCGAGGTGGCGGAACCGCAGCGATTGAAACATCTGCAACTCCACATTCATGCCCGTGGCCAGGCCATTGGCCATCAGCGCCAGTCTCCGCCATTGCCGCGATTCGCGGACCCAGAGGAAAACGCCGGTCACCAGCAATACGATGAGCAGAATCAATAAGACCACCATACCCAATTCTACATCCAGAGAGCTCACTGCGCTATTCCACAAATCGGTAACCGAAACCGCGCACCGTCTCGATGTTTTCCGCGGCGATTCCCAGCTTCTCCCGCAGGCGGCGGACGTGGGTGTCCACCGTTCGGGTATCGATGATACTTTCGTAGCCCCACACATCGTTGAGCAGCTTGTCGCGGCTCTGCGTGCGGCCCCGGCGCTCCATGAGGAGGCTCACCAGTTTAAATTCGATTGCCGTCAGCTCAATCGGCTTGCCCTTCACCTTTACACTGTGGCGGGCGAGATCGACGGTGAGATTCGGGCCTTTTAATTCCGTCTGCGGATCGTTCTGACCAGCCACCCGGCGGATGACCGATTGCACGCGCAACACCAGTTCCCGAGGGCTGAAGGGCTTGGTAATGTAATCTTCCGCCCCCAACTCGAGACCAACAATGCGATCCACCTCCTCAGCCTTGGCGGTCAGCATGATCACCGGAATCCGCGCCGTGAGCGTGTCATTCTTGAGCACTTTGCATACTTCGAGCCCGCTCATTCCGGGCAGCATCAGGTCGAGGACAATCAACGAGGGGCTCTCATTACGGGCTACTTGCAGAGCTCCCGGTCCATCTACAGCAGTTAGTGGGGAGAAACCGGAATTCTTCAAGTTAGCCGTAACGAGATTCAGCACGTCTTCCTCATCATCGGCTACGAGAATCTTTTTGTTGGTCATGTGCTCAAATGGTTGACGCACGTTTGCCTTTAGGTCAACAGAAGTTTCTTTACGGTTGTGTGACAATTTTCGTCACAAATACACCTTGACTGGCATTGAAGTAAGTTCCCTCGGGGGAAACCACCCTCGCAACCGCCCGTATCATATAAATATCTTCAGTCGTTCCACTTGCGTCGTAACAATTCGTGCCGGTGAGCAAGTCGGCGTTCACTCTGACAAATGGCCCACTGAGACTTGTGGACCGATAGACTGCATAGCCTAACACACTGTCTGACGACGCACTCCAGTTCAATGTGACACCGCCACCGCTCGTTTCCGAGCCTGTCACATTCGATACGGGCTGGACCGATGCCATTCGCAACGTGGGATCCCCCATTAGGGCCATGTGGACACCGCGCTGGTAAGTCAGCGCGACATATTCACCATTATTATTCTCCGAAAGTTTGGTACAATACCCGATCGGAAACCCCATTGCCATGTAATCAAACGTCCACTGCGGACGCCCGGACCAGACGCAGGTGAGCCCGTAGCCGTTATTGGCGAGCATCACCCGCAAAAAATTGCCGTCATTATCCCAATCGCCAAAGTAACTGCCCAGCAACTCGGTAAACACCACCTGGCTGGTGGTGGTGGTGAAGGTCTTCGAATCCCCCACCCCGTTGCAATAGCCGTAGTTGCCCGCCCCGCATCCGTAAGCCCAGAGATAACTGCCCGCACTAGCACTCGCCTGCCAGTCGCCCGTCGTGGTCTGGCCCGCCCCCACGAGCACGGAGAAATCCGACCAGGCCCGGGCGGAAAAGGGCTGGTTCTTGATCCCCGCAAAATTATCGTCGATCAGCGCCCGTTGATTTACCACCAGTTGCCCGGTGCGAAAGGCGTGGTCGCGCTGCAGGTATTGCTGGAGCAGGTCGGTCTCCGTCTGCGGGAAGAAAAGGGACATGCTCGACAAGTCCACCCGCCCTTCCTGCAACTCCACCTTCCCGGGAATCTTGCTCTGGTCGAATTTCCCATCGCCGGGCACGTTTCGGTTCGCCTTGCGGGCGGCGCTGGTGTTGCGCACGGTGGTATCGGTCCAGACCCCGTCCATATCGGCGTAATAAGTGTCGGCTGGCCAGGCACCGACGTGATTGGCATGCCCGTCGGGATTGAAATTACCCGAGTAGGGCACCGGGACGTGGCCGAAGAGAAAGAGCGCCTTCGTGGTGGTGGGGCTGGCGTTATACTGGTTTACAATCCAGTTTTTCACGCTTTTCACGGAATCGGTGGTCGCCACGTCGTGCCGGACCACCGTCCAGCCGTCGCCCACCAAGTCCTGTTGCAGCTGGGTCAGATCCGTCGTCAGCGCACTGCCGACGGTGCTTTCCACCACCAGCAACACCGTTCCGCGATCCTCCACCAGCGGGTAGTCGATCGCCGAAACCAGGTAGCCGTAGCCCACATGATCGGCCGCGACCTTGTTTACCCGGTATTCGTACAGCGTGCCCACCTGCACCGTCGAATCCGCATAGGAGGCCGCACTGCCTGCCACAACGGCCAGCTTTTGCCACTGCGAATCGTCCTGCTTCTTACGGAAGATCTTATACTGAAGCGCGGCGGAATCCGCCACCCACGACAGCGTAATACGCGCGGGCGAGGAACTCACCGTCGCGGAAAGCTGCACTGCGTAATCCTTCGGCGCGAGTGCGAGCACCATCTCATCCCCCGCCAGCCAAAGCAGGACGGTGAGTCCGCAGGAAACGAAAAAGCGGGAGAGAGACGACGACATAGGGATGAGGGGGAGTTTACTTATTCGCGCAGCCAGCGGGCGACTTCGCGCGCCCAGTAGGTGATAATCAAATCCGCCCCGGCGCGCTTGAAGGCAGTCATGAGCCTCCAGAACCGAGGACCGCTCGTCAAGCCAGCCCTGCTGGGCGGCAGCTTTGATCATGGCATATTCGCCACTCACATTATAGACGGCCGTGGGAAGTTCAAATCGCTCCTTCACCCGCCAGAGCAGGTCGAGGTAGGGCAGGCCGGGCTTGACCATCACGATATCCGCACCCTCGTCCACATCGAGCCCGGTCTCGCGCAGGGCCTCGGCGGCGTTGGCGGGGTCCATCTGATAAGTGCGGCGGTCGCCAAACTGGGGTGCGCTCTCGGCGGCCTCGCGGAAGGGGCCGTAGAAGGCGGAGCAGAACTTGGCGGAGTAGCTCATGATGATGACGTCGGAAAGCCCCACCTCATCGAGCCCATCGCGGATCGCGCCAATGCGGCCATCCATCATATCGCTCGGGGCGACGATATCCGCGCCGGCCTTTGCATGAGAAACGGCGGTTTTGACGATCAACTCGACCGATGGATCGTTGCAGACGGTGCCGCGCTCGTGATCGACGATACCGCAATGGCCGTGGCTCATGTATTCGCAAAGGCAGACATCGGTGATGACAATCAGGTCCGGCACCGCATTCTTGATCGCCGCCACGGCGCGCTGGACGATGCCATCGGCGGCATAGGCCTGGGAGGCGTCCTCATCCTTTACATTGGGAATCCCAAAGAGCAGCACTGCGGGCACGCCATCCTTCCAGGCGGCGATGGACTCGGCCACCGCATCGTCCAGGGTGAACTGGAAGACGCCGGGCATGCTGGAAACCGGCGTTTTGGCGGTGATTTTTTCACTGATGAAGAGGGGCAGGATGAGATCGCTGGGCGAGACCCGGTGTTCGCGCACCATGTGGCGAAGCGTGGCAGTGGCCCGCAGGCGGCGCGGACGGCGAACGAGCGAAAGCAGCGAATGGGAATCGGTAACGGGCATGATTGCTAGTTGACTCCAAGCAGGATGCGTTCTCAACTCCCAATCGCATGGCCGCCGCAACTCGCTCACTGCTCATCGACATCAGCAACTCCTTCACGAAGTTCGCCCTGGCCACAGCCGGGAAGGTGGGGCGGATTGAAAAAGTGCCCACCGCCTCGCTCACCCCGGAGCTGTTGAAAGGGGCCGAAAAGGCCACGACGATCGTTCTCTCCAGCGTGGTGCCGACGGCGGAAAAGCGGCTGGCCCGGCTGCTGAAAGGGCGAAAAGTGATTCGCGTGAGTGCGGAGGTGAACCTCGGGGTGGGAATCGAATATCCGAATCCCGCCGGGATCGGGGCCGACCGGCTGGCGAATGCGGCCAGTGCGGCGGCACTTTACGGATGCCCGTGTGTGGTGGTGGATTTTGGAACGGCGGTCACGTTTGACATTCTCTCGCGGGATCGAAAATACCTGGGCGGCGTGATTGCGCCCGGGCTGGAGGCCATGACCGACTACCTGCACGACCGAACGGCGCTGCTGCCGAAAATCGACCTGTCCGAGCCGGTGGGCGCAATTGGCAAATCCACCCGCGATGCGATGCTGGCGGGCGCGGTCTATGGCTACCGCGGACTGGTGCGGGAAATTCTGGCGCAGATCCGGCGCGACCTGGGCAACCCGCGCGGACTGAAGATCGTCGCGACTGGGGGCTATGCGGAACTGATTGCGGCCAAGATGCCGGAGATTCAGACGGTGCACCCCGGGCTGACCCTGGAAGGGCTGCGGATCATCGGGGAGCTGAACAGTTGAGCCCTATATTTAATGGAACCGCGGCGGACGCGGCGAGCGCGGCGGGGAAAATGATTTAACCACGGAGAGCACAGAGGAGAACCTACGACACTGAGTGTCGCCGACAGGTACGTTCCCACACGGAGTGTGGAAACGAGGGGGCGTGTTTCTTTAAAACCTGGCGGCTTGGCGGTTAATTAGGGCGGCCTTCGGCGAGGACGTTTTGCAGGTAGGCGCGGTATTCGTTCTTCGGCAGCTTCGCGATTTGGGCTTCGAGCTGGGAGCCGTCGATGAAGCCCATGTAGTAGGCGATCTCTTCGAGGCAGGCGACCTTGAGGCCGGTGCGGTGTTCGATGGTGGCGATGTAGTTACTGGCCTCGAGCAGGCTCTCCTGCGTACCGGTGTCGAGCCAGGCCATGCCACGGCTGAGCAGCTTCACATTGAGCTGGCCGCGCTGGAGGTATTCGAGATTGACGTCGGTGATCTCCAGTTCGCCGCGGGCGCTGGGCTTGAGGTTGGTCGCGATGTCCACGATCTGCTCGTCGTACACGTAGAGACCAGGGACGGCGTAGTTGCTCTTGGGCTGCTTGGGCTTCTCCTCGAGGCTGACCGCGCGGCCTTCCACATCGAACTCGACCACGCCGTAGCGCTCGGGATCGCGGACCTTGTAGCCAAAGACACATGCGCCTTGTTTCGCGGCGAGGGCCTGGCGGTAGAAGTCGAGGTTTCCGTAGAAAATGTTGTCGCCAAGGATGAGGGTCGCGCCCTTGTCGCCGATGAAATCCGCGCCGATGACGAAGGCCTGGGCGATGCCGGCGGGCTTGGGCTGCTCGGCGTATTCGAAGCGGACGCCAAACTGCGAGCCGTCGCCGAGCAATGCCTTGAAGGTGGGCAGATCCTTCGGCGTGGAAATGAGCAGGATCTCGCGCAGGCCGCCAAGCATGAGGGTGGCCAGCGAGTAGTAGATCATCGGCTTGTCGTAAACCGGGAGCAGTTGCTTGCAGACGATTTGCGTGAGCGGATAGAGGCGGGTGCCTGCTCCACCGGCGAGGATGATTGCGCGTTTGTTCATTGATTTGGTTGGTCCGTTTATTCCGTGAGACGATATTGCCCAAGGGCATCACCGAGCTTGACCCAAGTGTTCGCTTTCAGCGCCTCTTTGAAAGCAGAAAGTTTCTTTTCCGCATCCGAGGAGTCGTCCTGGGGTGCAAAAACCCCGACGCCGAAGACCCGGCCGAGGGCGGTCCAGCGCGATCGCTCATGGAAACGGATGAGGCGCTTCAACTCCACTTCGCTGCGCAGGCTTTTGGAGGAAGGTGCGGCCAGCTCGGAAAATTGTTCCACCCCGAGCCCGGCAATCATCCCGGCCATTTCGGTCGGCGGCACCTGCTCCACTAGGGCGGCCAGCAGGTGGATAAAGACCTCGCCGCGAAAATCCGTATGGTTGCCCAGGAGCACTCGCAGGTAGGCGCGGTAATTGGCGCGCAACTCCGGCTCCGCCGCCAGACGCGGGGCGAGCTCCCGCAGCAGATCGAAATTCATCTGCAACACCTCGCGCGTGACCGCGCCAGGCTCGCCGCTCTTGATCGTATTGGTGGGATGCGCGCGATACTTGAGCAACATGGTATCCAAGACCGCCAGCTTGCGCTCGACCGCAGTGGCGGCGAAGAAAAACCAGTCGTGCACGTAGCGGTAGGGCTGGAAGGGATGCGCCAGCAGCCAGGGGGTGCGGGCGACGACATTGCTGGTGGTCTTGGCGAAATTGGCCAACCCCATCCACTCCGCCGGATTACTGCGGCGTGACTCCCACAGGATGCGCACCCAGCGGGCCTTGGGATTTTCGGCGTCGAGCGGCGTGCCCGCAGGGTCGATCATCTCGAAACGGGAACACACCACCTGCACCTGCTCGTTCTTTTCCAGCACGGCGAGGCACCTGGCGATGCGCTCGGGCTCGTAAAGATCGTCGGAGTTCAGGATCGCGGTGAACTCGCAATCGGCGGCCATTTGCACGCCGCGGTTGAGCGTGTTGTGAGCGCCAATGTTTTCCTGGGTGATGACTTCGATGCGAGCATCCGGCACCGCCCGGGCGGCGGCCACCGAGCCGTCGCTCGAGCCGTCGTCGATCACGATGATGCGGTCCACCGGCCGCGTCTGCGCGAGCACGGATTGCAAGGCCGGGCCGATATAGGCCTCGTGATTGTAAAGCGGGATGACAACGGCGGTCTTGGGCATGGCCGGGAGAGTTAAACACGAACCGGCGCAGGCAAGAGGTTCTTTGCACGGCCGAGAACGCGTCTTAAATCAGTTTTCCTGCTTTTCCCGGACGGGGCAGCCACTTATAATTACTGGAATGAGTAATGACGTGACTTCTGGAAGGCCCCGCGTGGAAACGCCGGTGCAGGTGATGTTTTTCGATACCGATTGCGCGGGGGTGGTGCACAATATTGCCTACCTGCGGTTCATCGAAATGGCGCGGACTTATCTGGCAGAGCAGCTCGGCATGGGGCTGGCGGACATGGCGCGGAACCAGGAATACCCGGTGGTGGTGCGCACGGAGATCGACTACAAGCGCCCAGCCCAGCTCGGCGACCAGCTCGTGATCGAAGGCTGGCTGGATAACGTGGAGCGGATGCGCTTCTGGTGCGCCTTCCGCGTGGTGCGTCCCTCGGATGGCACGGTCATTGCGCAGTCCCGGCAGATGCTCGCCCTCATTAAAATGCCGCCCGGCAAGCCGATCCGCCTGCCGGCGGACTGGGCGGAGAAATACGGACATTTGCTGCCGGGCGGAGCTTGAGCAGTCAATCCGGACGGGCGGCCATGGGTTTTTGGATTGCGCGACTCCAGTGGTTTCTGCGATCAAACCTTCGCACGCTGGTCCTTTCCACACTGCGTTTCCCATTACTTCCTGCGCATGTCCCTTAAATACGATTACCTGATCGTCGGTGCCGGTTTTGCCGGAGCGGTGCTGGCCGAGCGGCTGGCCAGCCAGCTCGGGCGCACCTGTCTGGTAGTGGAAAAGCGCGCGCATATCGGCGGCAATTCCCATGATCGCTACGACGATGCCGGCGTGCTCATCCATCAATACGGGCCGCATTATTTCCGCACGAACTCGGATCGCATTCGCGATTACCTGAGCCAGTTCACGGAATGGCATCCGGTGGAATACAAAATTCTCTCGTGGACGGACGGGCGCTACTGGCAGTTCCCGATCAATCTCAACACCTTCGAGCAGTTCACCGGTCTGCCGCAAGGCTCCTGCACGAGCGAGGAAATGGAGACCGCGCTCGCGCAATGGCGGGTGCCGATTGCCGAGCCGAAGAACTCGGAGGAAGTGATCGTCTCGCAAGTGGGCTGGGAGCTTTACGAGAAGTTCTTCAAGCAATACACGCGCAAGCAGTGGCGGCGTGATCCAGCGGAACTCGATGCCAGCGTATGCGGTCGCATCCCGATTCGCACCAATCGCGACGACCGCTACCTGAGCGATAAATTCCAGGCGATTCCGAAGGCCGGCTATACCCGCCTGTTCGAGCGCATGCTCGCGCACCCGAACATCCGCGTAATGCTGAAGACGGATTACCGCGAGCTGCTGCCGCACGTGGAATACGGCCATCTCATTTATACCGGGCCAATCGACGAATACTACGACTGCTGCTACGGTGCACTCCCCTATCGCTCGCTGCGTTTCGAACCGGAGACGCTGGAGCAGGAATTTTTCCAGCCCGCGATGCAGGTGAATTATCCGAACGATCACGACTTCACCCGGATTGTGGAAATCAAGCACGCGACCGGCCAGCGCTGCCCGATGACGACGATCGTGCGCGAGTATCCCGACGATTACGGCCCGGGCAAGGAACCCTACTATCCCATTCCCGCACCGGAGACGAAGGCGATCTATGAGAAATATGCCGCCCGCGCGGAACAGGAAACGGGGGTAAGCTTCGTGGGACGGCTGGCGACCTACCGGTATTACAACATGGACCAGGTGGTGGGCATGGCGCTGGCGGAGTTTGAGAAGCTGGCGAAGCGGTAAAGATTATTCACCACGAAGAGCACGAAGGACACGAAGTTTTAAAGGCAGGTTGTTCGGATGCGTGGGCGTTTGACGACTCGAAAGCACTACTCGACGACACGGAGTGTCGCGGACAGGTGCGTTCCCGCACGGAGTGTCGGAACGAGGGGCGCGCGGGCCTTGGCGGTGGAAATCCTAGAGGAAGCCGCCGCGCTCGAGTTTACGGGTGAGATCGGTGTGCTTCGACAACAGCCCGGCGTAAAACTTGGTCTTCTCCGTGTCCGGCTCGGCGCGGGTGCTTTCGTCCACCTTGACCAGGCGTTGGCTGAGATCAGTGAGCGAGTAGCCTTCATTGTTCACCACGGCGTAGCACCAGGCAGCCTGGACGGCGGCGCCGAGGGCCGCGCCTTCGGCGGAATGCAGGCAGACCGTGCTCGTGCCAAAAATATCCGCAGCGATCTGACGCCAGACCGCGCTCTTGCTCCCGCCGCCGGTGAGCCGGATTTCGCGCGGGACGATGCCCAGCTCGCGGAAACGCTTTAGACCATATGCCAGGCCGAGCGTCGCGCCTTCCATCGTCGCCCGGGCAATGTTCGCGGCCACGTAGTTCTTCGTCGTGAGCCCATGCAACACGCCCGTGGCCTCGGGCAGGTTCGGCGTGCGCTCGCCGGTGAGGTAGGGCAGGAAAAGCAGGCCATCGGCTCCCGCGCTCACGCCCGCAATCTCCTGCTCCACCTGCTCGAAGCTCCAGCCGAAAAGTTTTCGCACCTGCTCGGTCGCGACCGTAACGTTCATCGTGCAGACCAGCGGCAGCCACGCACCCGTGCTGTCGCAGAAGGCCGCCACCTCGCCCACCGGGTCCACCACCGGCTTGGTCGCATACGAATAGAGCGTGCCCGACGTGCCGAAGCTCGCGGTAACAATGCCCGCTTCCAGGTTGCCGGTGCCGATCGCCCCCATCATGTTGTCGCCGCCGCCCGCACTCACGATCACCGAGCGCTTCAGGCCCCAGCGGACACGCAATTCCTCGCGGAGCAGTCCCGCCGGTTTGCGCGAGCTTTGCGGCTCGGGCAGGCGACCTCAAGCACCTTCTCGTCGATGAACTCGCAGAGCGGCGCGCACCATTTGCGCGTGCGCACCTCGAGCAGCGCGGTACCGGAGGCGTCGCCGTATTCCATGAACTTCTCGCCGGTGAGCCAGTAGTTCAGATAATCGTGCGGGAGCAGAAAGGTCTCCGCCGCCGCAAAGTTGGTCGGCTCATTTTGCTTGAGCCAGAGGATCTTCGGCGCGGTGTAGCCGGGCAGCATCGGGTTCCCCGCCAGCTCGATCAGCCCTTTCGCGCCGCCGAATTCCTGCTCGAATTCCTCGCATTGCCCCACAGTGGAGGTATCGCACCAGAGCTTGGCCGGGCGCACTACTTTCCCCGCCTCGTCGAGCACGACCAGCCCGTGCTGCTGGCCACTCACCCCGATCGCCACGATTTCGTCCCGGCGGCGACCGATCTTTCGCAAGCAGGCCTGGATCGTCTCGTCCGCCGCGTCCACCCAGCTCTGCGGGTCCTGCTCCAGATGCCCGGGGGGCAGATCGAGAATCAGCCCGTAGGACTTCGAGGCCGAGGCGAGAATTTCCCCCGTCGCGGGGTCGAGCACGATCGTTTTCGTGCTTTGGGTGCCGTTATCAATTCCGAGAATGAGCATGGATTTACGTTTCAGAAATCAGGATTATGGGTTAAGAGAACCATGCCCGATCCGTTCGGGCGATGAAATTTCACCTTTGTCCGCATGATTAAAAAGCTGCTTCACACCCGTTATCGGGTCACCGACCTGGAAAAGACCGTTTATTTCTATAAGGAAGTGCTCGGGTTGGAAGAAGTGCGTCGCCACACTTCGGGACGCGGTTCCCAGCTCGTTTTCTTCAAGGCGCCCGGCAGCGAGGAGGAAATCGAAATCTGCAAATACGATGGCTCCGGGCCAGTGCAGGTGGGACCGGACCTGACGCATCTTGCTTTTGAAGTGGATGACATCGAAGCATTTGCGAAAGAAACGGCCGCCAAGGGCTACCCGCTTTCCGATGGTCCGCACCACAACTCCAGCGGCGGGGCGATCGCTTTTATTGATGCCCCGGAAGGATACGAGGTTGAATTGATCCAGCGCGCCAAGTAGTAGTCACCCTTTACCTGCCGAGACCCCTCATGGAATTTGACTGGTTAGATGCCCCATTTGATTTGCGAAAAATCTCCCCGAAGGAGATCGAGGAGTCGTTTGAAGACCCCTTCAGCCTGCGCCTGATGCCTGAGCTTGCCGACGAAGGCGCGGAAGCCCGCTACTTCAACCTCGGGAAATCGGTAAACAACACCTCCCTGTTCAGCCTCTTCTGGACGGACGGGAAGCAGTACCGGGTCATTTTCTCCCGACCGATGACAGCGGAGGAGGAAGGCTTCTACGACCGCAAGAACTCCGAAATCAACGCCTGATCCAACGCCCGACGCATGAAAACCATCAAAAGCTGGAGTGAAGTGCCCGCGTTCGATTCCGAGGCCGCCGAGGCCAAGTTTTGGGCCGATGCCCAGGTCGAACCGCGGCTGATGAATGCCTCGCTGCTGAAGGCCGACAATCGAGACTCCACCACGATCACGGTGCGATTCGACCCCCGCATGCTCGCCCGCATCAAGCGTATCGCTCGCTCGCGCTATCTCAACTACCAGAGCATGATCAAGCAGTGGCTGGCCGAGCGACTGGAAAAAGAACTGTAACGGAAGAATTTTCGAGGTTGCACGGGGCGGGATTCCGCCGAAAATGGCCACTTTTCCTATGACCTTAAAGCAAGTCACCGAGGCGCTCATCTTTGCGTCGCAGAAGCCGCTCTCCCCGCGGGAGATGGTCGCGGCCTTGAAGGCGGCAGGGGCCGACGCGGAGCACGCCCCGGCGGCTGAGCTTTCCTCCACCGTGGAGGCGGACATTTTGCACGCGCTCACCGAGCTCCAGGCGGAGTATGAACAGACCGGGCGCGCCTTCCGCCTCGTGGAACAGGCGAGCGGATGGCGGATTGTGACCGCCGGAGATTTTGCCGCATGGGTGCGCCAGCTATATCCCGAGAGCAAGCCGACCCGGCTCAGCGGTCCGGCGCTCGAGACCCTCGCGATCATTGCCTACCGGCAACCGATCACCCGCGCGGATATCGAGGCGGTGCGCGGCGTGGCGGTGGACGGCATGGTGCAACTACTGCTCGAACGCGGGCTCATCCGCATCGCCGGGCGCGCCGAAGTGCCCGGGCGTCCGCTGCTCTACGAGTCCACCCAGTTTTTCCTCGACCACTTCGGCCTCAAGTCACTCAACGAGCTGCCCAACTCATCGGAACTGCGCCGCATGCAATTACCCTCGGCTCCAACGGAAAAGCCCCCCGTGGCCGCAAAAGCGGAAGCCGAACCTCCCGCCCCTGAATCCGCACCGGAGCAGGCGAACGCCATCCCAGCAGAGGCAACGCCGACAGCCGAGGCTGCCGTCAGCGAATCCAGCCCCGGTGAACCTGAAGCTCCTCAATCATGAACCTCAGCGATATCCGCCAGAAAATTGACGCCCTCGACGAGCAACTGCTCGCCCTGCTCAACCAGCGCGCCGATCTCGTGCACGAGGTGGGCCTGGTCAAGAAACGCGACAACAGCGCGATCTACGTCCCCGAGCGCGAAGAACAGTTGCTGCGCTCCCTCGCCGCAAAGAACCAGGGACGCCTGCCGGAGAAATCGATCCGCGCCATTTATCGCGAGATCATGTCGGCTTCCTTCGCCCTGGAAAAAGGACTGTGCATCGCCTATCTCGGACCGGAAGCGACGTGGACGCATCAGGCCGCGCGTGGAAAATTCGGCGCCAGCGTGGATTACGCGGCGCAGCCGAATATTGCCGATGTCTTCAGCGCAGTGGAACGCAACAAGGCCGATTACGGTGTAGTGCCGATTGAGAACTCCACCGAGGGCGCGGTGAACTACACGCTCGATGTCTTCGCCGATTCCGACCTCAAGATCTGCGCGGAAATCCTGCTCAAGATCGAAAACAACCTGATCGCCCGCATTCCACGCGAGCAGATCAAAAAGATTTACTCCCACCCCCAGGTCTTCGGCCAGTGCCGCAACTGGCTGCGGCTCAACCTGCCCAATGTGGATTACATCGAGGTCTCCAGCACGACTCGCGCGGCCGAACTCGCCGCCAGCGAGCCCGATGCCGCCGCGCTCGCGGGACGGATGGCCGCCGAGGTTTACGAGCTCGAAATCCTCGAAGCCAGCATCCAGGACAACCCGAACAACACAACGCGCTTCCTCGTCATCGGCCACACGACATGCGTGCCGACCGGCTTCGACAAGACCTCGCTCATGTTCAACGTGCAGGACAAGCCCGGCTCGCTCTTCGCCGCCCTCGCCCCGTTCAAGGAGCTCAGGCTGAACCTGAGCAAAATCGAGAGCCGTCCTTCCAAGCGCAAAGCCTGGGACTACTTCTTCTTCGTGGACGTGGACGGCCATCACCAGGACCCTGCCCTCGTCACCGCGCTGGAAGAACTCCAGCGGCACTGCAGCTTCGTCAAAATCCTTGGCAGCTATCCGAAGAACGCAGCGATCGCGTGATTTTCCCGCGTGCAGAGATGCAAGGGAAATGAACATTTAGGATTTAGCATTTAGGAAGTATTGAATTTGGCCTGCGGCGCTGGAGTTGCTTCGCCACCATTGGGGAATACACCTCTCCATCCGTGATATCCGCGTAATCCGCGGTTAAACACTCTTCTCTCCTTGGTGTCTTGGTGCCTTGGTGGTTTTTCCTAAGGGAGTCGGGTATGCTGTCGCATGAAGGCTTTTCCGAAGCAGGATTTTCCCGTCGCCGATATTCGCCAGATCCTTGAGCCGGGCCCGACCGTCCTCGTCAGCTCCGCCTGGAAGGGACGGACCAATCTCATGACGATGGGCTGGCATACGATGATGGAATTCAGCCCTTCGCTCGTCGGCTGTATCATTGCTGGCGGCAACACCAGCTTCGAGATGATCCGCAAGAGCCGCGAGTGCGTGATCAACGTCCCCACCGCCGAGCTCATCGACGCCGTGATCGGCATCGGCAACTGCTCCGGCGATGGGGTGGATAAGTTCACCAAGTTCCACCTCACTCCCGATCCCGCCGAGCAAGTCGCCGCCCCGCTCGTTCGCGAGTGCTTCGCCAATTTGGAATGCCGTCTCCACGACGCCCGCCTCGTAAACCGCTACAACTTCTTCATCTTCGAAGTCGTCAAAGTGCATCGTGCGTCGAAGCCTAAATATCCAAAGACACTCCATTATCGCGGCCAGGGGAGTTTCATTACCAGTGGCGAGGTGATTCAGAAACGCGGCAAGTTTACGCGCTTGAAGAACGAGCCGAATTTTTGAGTGATTTCAGGCACGCTGAGACAATCGGATTGCTTATTCGGTTACAAACCTGTTAGGGATGCAGGAAGTCTCCACCGAGGAAGGAATTATGAAAATCTGGCATGTCATCCCCTGTATCACCGTCGTCGCACTTTCAGCCTGCTCAAAGCCTGAATCCCAAGAGTCCCCCGCCCCTACTCCGACTCCCACGGCTCCAGCCAACCCGGCTTCAGCAGCAATCCCGCTGCCGGCATCGGCCCCAGTAATTGCCGCCGTATCCGCTACTCCGGCTGCTCCCAATCTGGCCCCAGCCGGGATTTACTTTCTTACCCAGCGAATTTCCATGATGACAGATTCTGGAATCCAGGCCTTTCCTCCAGGAACCAAGTTGACCAAGCTGGCCAACGGGCATTACCAGGCTGACAGCACAGAACTAACCCTCCAACCTTCGCAAGTAACCAACGATTTGGACGTCGCAGCCGCCCTCTCGAAGGCAGACAATGCCCAGCGGGTGGCCATTCGACAGATGACCACTCACCAAAGCACCGCATCGACGGTTGCAACTCCCACTGGCACCCCCACACCCACCACGGTTGCCGAACAATTAAATCCGGCTACCCTTTCCGCACCCGCACCGGCCCAGCCATCCACCAGCGTGCAAAGCAGCGGAGGCTTGGGAGAAACCCACACGACAAGTTCAAGCGTCCTTCGAATTGATCAATTTGGCCGCCATTATACGCAGGATATTTTCGGCCATCGGCATTACAAAGACTAAAGACGAATTCCCCAGCACCCCATCCTCGGGGCAAGAAGAGTGAGCGCGATCGCTTGGGAGGGAACTCCTGCAGCGTTTGGGAGCTGTTGGGAGGTTCCCATGATAGGCCTGCCTTTTAGAAACCACGACTTGTAGCGGCGGTCTATGACCGCCGCAAACAATGATCCAGCAAGGAAGACGACCGTCATAGACCGCCGCTACAGGGTGCTTTAAAGAGTCTGCGCAGCTCTGTCGCGATTCATGACACTTGTGGCGACATGATGACACATTGACAGCTTGGTTGCCGGCAGGTTGAGGGGCAAAATTGCCGCATGAAATCATTTATGGGGAAAATTTTTCTTTTTGCGTCGGGGCACCCGGCTCAAAGCGTAAATTTAATGTAAATAATGTGAACTTTTTCCGCCGTCTGCACATCTAACCTTACAGACAATTACGATTCTTTTAAAAAGCTGGCATCCCGCTTGCTATATACAAGCCAGCAACCATCAACAAACCTACCAAACCAATTTTAAGACTATGAAAAAGCATCAACGCAAAGTGAGCCGGGCCAATCTGAGCCTCGGAGACCTGATTTTGGCCGTGAGCAGCTTCAGCCGCAACAACCGTGAGACGGTGGCCGCCGTGGCCGACCTGCTCGACAGTGGTCGCGTGCGCCTCCAGACCGGTGGCGTGAAACTGAAAGCTCGCGTTTGCTAATCCCGGGAATTCCTCTCCCACCCAGTGCAGCCGCCCACTCAATGGCGGCTTTTCGAAAGAGACTGACCAACCAGCAGTCTCTCCCAGCGACAAAGCGCCGGTCGCGCTAACGGTAAAAAGGGCTTCGCTTAGGAATTGGGGTTAATCTGCGAAAGCTGTAGATTTGCTCTCTGGAAAATTCCGAAAAAAATTCACTTTTCATGAGCCGTGAGGATTCTATCCTGCGGCGTGATTGAACGTTATTCCCTGCCCAAAATGCGCGACCGTCTGGTCGGAGCAGCGCAAATTTGCAATCTGGCTCGAAATCGAAACGCTCGCCTGCGAGGCGCTGGCGGAAATTGGTGAAATTCCGGTCGAGGACGCCAAGGACATCCGGGCCAAAGGCCAATTTTCCATTCCCGAAATCCAGGAAATCGAGCGGCGCACGAATCACGACGTGATCGCCTTCCTCGAAAATGTCGCCAGCTACGTCGGGCCCGCCGCCCGCTGGATGCACCAGGGTCTCACTTCCTCCGACATTCTCGACACCACGCTCGCGGTGCAGATGGACGAATCCTGCGGCCTGCTGCTGGAAGATCTCGAAGAACTGCGCGAGGCGATTGCCGAAGGGCGAACACCTACAAGATGACCCCGATGATCGGACGCAGCCACGGCATCCACGCCGAGCCGATCACCTTCGGCCTGAAGCTGGCGCTGATGTATGACGAATTTGGCCGCGCGATCGAGCGCCTCGAGCAAGTGCGCGAGCGCATCCGCGTGGGCAAGCTCAGCGGCGCGGTCGGCACCCATGCGCACCTCGATCCGCGGGTCGAAGAATGCGTGTGCGAGAAGCTCGGCCTGAAGGCCGGCGGCGCTTTCCACGCAGGTCATCCAGCGCGACCGCCATGCGGAGTTCATGACCATGCTGGCGTTGATCGCCTCCAGCATCGATCGCTGGGCGACCGAGTTCCGCCACCTGCAGCGCACCGAAGTGCTGGAGGTGGAGGAGTATTTCTCCGCCGGGCAGAAAGGCAGCTCCGCCATGCCGCACAAGCGCAACCCGATCACCGGCGAGACAGCTCAGCGGTCTCGCGCGCGTCGATCCGCGGCAATGCGATCGCGGCGCTCGAGAACGTGGCACTCTGGCACGAGCGCGACATTTCGCACTCCTCGCGTCGAGCGCATCATCCTGCCCGACTCCTGCACCCTGCTGGACTACATGCTGGTCACCTTGCGCAAGCTCGTCGACCGGGCTGCTCGTCTATCCCGAGAACATGCAGCGCAATATGGAAATCACGAAGGGCCTCTATTTCAGCCAGACCATCCTGCTCAAGCTCACCGATCACGGCCTGGCGCGCCAGACCGCCTACGAAGCAGTGCAACGCGCAGCGATGAAGACCTGGCAGGGTGACAAAACCCTACAGCAAAATTTGAAGGAAGAGCCGGAGATCACCTCCCACCTCAACGACGCCCAAATCGATGCCCTCTGCTCGCTGGACCAGCATTTCCGCCACGTGGACGCGACGTTCAAGAAACTGGGTCTCCACTAAATCCGACCGAAGAAGGCGATCCGCAGATTGCGCAGATTTTTAAGAACGAAATCCCCGGCCCCTGCGAAATCTGCGGACAAACCGCTTCGGATAATTAACTTGTCCAAACTTGCGCTTTGCAACCTGTGTTTCTGCGATACTTTCACGCTCTGTAACGATGAATCCTAAACTCACCGCCCTGGCTTTGCTCGCCGTGTTGCCGCTCACGAGGTGCGACAAGATCAAGAAAATCCTGCACAAGGAAAAAGCCGAGACCGTCGCCCAGACGGAGCCGGTCGCCGCGACCCCGACTCCAGTGCCGACCGCCACGCCGGTGCCGACTCCGCTGGCACCTACCCCCACGCCACGCCAGACGGCGAACAAGGACGCCCAAGTGGTCGTGTTCTGCTATCACCGCTTCGAAGGCAAGAACCTCGGCTATCTCTCGATCCCGCCGGAACTCTTCGACCAGCAGATGCAGGAGTTGAAGGACGCGGGCATCACCGTAATCCCGATGGCGGATTTCATCGCCTGGAAAAAAGGGCAAAAGACCATCCCGTTGAAATCGGCGGTGATCACGATCGACGATGGCTATGAATCCGGCTACTCGGTCGCCTGGCCGATCCTGAAAAAATACGGCTATCCCTTCACCGTCTTCATTTACACGAAGTTCGTGAGCAGCGGCGGCAAGTCGATCACCTGGGAGCAACTCGAGGAAATGCGCGACGCGGGCATCGACATCGAGAGCCACACCGAGACGCATCCCGACCTGCGCAAGAAGGGCGGCAAATCGCCCGCGGCCTACGATGCGTGGCTGACCCAGGAAATGAAGGGCTCCAAGGATGAACTGAAGCAGCGCCTCGGGATCAAGATCGTCGCCCTCGCCTTCCCATACGGCGGCAACAACCAGCACATCCGCGATATCGGCAAGCAGGCGGGTTACGAGTATATGTTCACCGTTTACGGCCAGAAGATCGCGTGGTCGGCGAATAATGACATGATCGGTCGCTACGCCGTGGAATTTGCGAAGCCGGAGATTTACCAAACCGCGGTGGATTCGAACAGGATGGTGGAATCCGGCACCGCCAGTGAAGTGGCGCAGACCGATGCGCCGCCCTCCGATGTGATGACGCAACCGAAGAACGGGGAGACGGTGAGCGATCCGAATTCCGTGATCAGCGCCAACCTAAGCAGCTACGGCGACGTTTCGCAGACTACCGTGGCGATGCGCGTCAGCGGCCTCGGTCTCGTGCCGGCCACGCTGGACCCGAAAACCAAGGTGCTCAGTTACAAGCCCGCGACGGCTTTGACGGCGGGCTCCTACACCGTGATCATCACCGGCAAGACCACGACGGGAAAAGTGGACCTGCGCTGGACCTTTAACTTCAACCCCGCCGGTGCCGCAGCGGCTCCGGCTGCCCCGGCGGCGCACTAGGCCATGTTTTCCCTGCTGGCAGACAAGCTGCAGGATGTCTTCAAGGACCTCCGCCGCCAGGCAAGATCACCGAGACCAACGTCACCGACGCGTTGCGCACAGTGCGCATGGCGCTGCTGGAGGCAGACGTGGACTACGGGGTCGCGAAGGATTTCATCGCCCGTGTGAAGGACAAGGCGCTGGGCGAGGAAGTGCTTCGCTCGGTGAGTCCCGGCCAGCAGATCGTCAAAATTTTCCACGACGAGCTCAAGGAAACGCTCGGTGGCGACTCGGTACCGCTGAATCTCAATAAACCGGCCCGTATCCTGATGGTCGGCTTGAACGGCGCGGGGAAGACGACTTCCTCGGCCAAGCTAGCGAAGTGGCTTAAAAAGCAGGGCAAGGCCCCGCTCCTCATCGCGAGTGACTTGCATCGCCCGGCGGCCATCGAGCAACTCAAGACGCTCGGCCAGCAGATCGGCGTCCCCGTTTTCACGCCCGAGCCGGGGGAGACCGATTCCTGCGGTCCGCCAAAAAAGCGCTCGAATGGTGCACCACCCAGCCGGGCAACGTGCAGATTTTCGACACCGCCGGCCGACAGGAAATCGATTCGGCGCTCATCGAGGAGATCAAGCAGCTCAAGCAATTCCTCAAGGCGCAGGAAGTGCTGTTGGTCGCGGATTCCGCCACCGGCCAGCAGGCGGTGAGTGTGGCGACCCATTTCAACGAGGCGCTGGACATTACCGGCATCATCCTCACCAAGCTGGACGGCGATGCCCGCGGTGGGGCGGCCCTCTCGATGCGGCATGTGACCAAGCGGTCGATCAAATTCGCCGGCATGGGCGAGAAGATGGACCAGTTCGAGCCCTTCTACCCCGACCGACTGGCCGGGCGCATCCTCGGGATGGGCGACATCGTGAGCCTGGTGGAAAAGGCCGCGGAGGCGATCGACGAGGAAGAAGCGAAGCGGATGGAGGAGAAGCTGCGGAAGGCGAATTTTGATTTCAACGACTTCCTTGCGCAGTTCAAAATGATGCGTAAACTGGGTCCCCTTGAAAATTTACTTGGCATGTTGCCAGGAATGAGTAAGGTTAAAGACTTTTCGGTTGACGAAAAACAGCTAAAGCGAGTGGAAGCCATGGTGCTTTCCATGACGATGCAGGAACGGACGAACCCGGATGTGATCAATGCCCGGCGCCGCCAACGCATCGCTCGCGGTAGCGGGACGTCGGTAACCGAAGTGAACGATCTTTTGATGCGCTTCAGTCAAATGAGGAAGCTGATGAAGAACATGGGGCAAATCAAGAAAATGATGAAGGCTCATCCCCGTGGGGCCGGATTTCCGAAATTTTAGTTTAGAACGTTAGAAAAATTAGCATATGTCCGTTTCCATCCGACTCCGCCGCGAAGGTTCGCTCAATCACCCGTACTACAAAGTCGTTGTCGCCAACCAGCGCAGCCCACGTGACGGCAAGTTCATTGAGCAGATCGGCAATTACGATCCCAAGAAGGCCGGCGATAACGCCAACATCGACCTCAGCCGCGTTGATTACTGGATCTCCTGTGGCGCTCAGCCTTCCGATACGGTGCGCAGCATCATCAAGAAGGCCCGCAAGAACAGCGTCGCTGCCTAAGGCACCGGTTTAATCATCCCTTTCGAAAACGCCCGACACTGCCCGTGTCGGGCTTTTCGCGCTTCCGGAAGAGAGCAGTCAGCGAAATACTCGAAAAAGACGAAAAGCAGAAGGATTGGCTGGCACATAGAAGATATTCAGCGCCTTTTTCGTTTCTTTCGAGTATTTTGCTGGCTCTCTTCCGCTGAAAGGCGCATCCCCGCTCTTGCCGTGCGGGCAAAAATCAGAGAGAGTGACCGCTCATGGAAGATTTTCTTCGCTACGTGATCGGTCAACTCGTGGAATTTCCCGATGAGTTGGTGATTACGCGCCATGAGGAGGGCCGCAAAGTCCTGTTCCTGCTCAACCTGCGGCAGTCGGATGTGGGCAAGGTGATCGGCAAGCACGGGCAGACGATTGCGGCGATTCGCAATCTTTTGAATGCCTCCGCCGCCAAGCACGGGCAAAAGGCCAGTGTGCAGATCATTGAGGAAAACGCGCCTTCGGATTAGGCGGAATTTGGACCGCAGCGGAGAAGAGATTTTACCACGAAGTGCACGAAGAAGGGCTGACTGAAGGCCCCACTGGAAAGCCCCTTGCGATCTATCTCTGCCTTTCGTCGCGTCCGTCGCGGTTCATTCAATACTTTAAGGAGCTAACCGTTCGATTTCCCACGTTCCATCAGCTTCGAGGGAATAGCACAGGCGGTCGTGCAGGCGGGCCTGACGACCTTGCCAGAACTCGATGCGCTGGGGTTGGATGCGGTAGCCGCCCCAGAAAGGTGGCAGCGGGACGTGGCCGTCGGGGAATTTTTCCTCGGCGTGACGCATTTGGGCCTCCAGTTCCTCGCGGCTGGAGACGACCGCGCTCTGATGTGAGGCCCAGGCACCGAGTCGGCTGCCGAGCGGGCGGGAAAGGAAATAGGCCTCGGATTCCTCGCGAGTGATTTTCTCCACAGCTCCCTCGATGCGCACCTGGCGCTCCAGTGCATCCCAGAAGAAAAGCAGGGCGGCCCGCGGGTTGGCCTCCAAATCCTGCGCCTTGCGACTGGTGTAGTTCCCAAAATAAACGAAGCCCCGTTCGTCCCATGCCTTGAGCAGGACGATGCGAGCGGAGGGCTGGCCATCCGTCGAGGCGGTGGCGAGAGTCATCGCATTGGCCTCGCCGCTCTGGGTGGCGAGCGCCTCCTGGAACCACCGGCCAAATTGCACAAACGGACTGGCCGCCAGATCCTGGCGGCGCAGCCCTTGTAAGGTGTACTCGCGACGGAGCGCGGCAACGTCCACTTTCGATTCAGCAGCAGGATTCACTGCCGCTACTCTATGAACGGCAGCTCGACGATTTCAAACCAGTATTTCTCCATCGTCTGCAGCACATCGACCAGCGACTCGAAGGTCACCGGTTTCACGATGTAGGAATTCACACCGAGGTCGTAGCTGCTGTAGATATCCTGATCCGCCTGCGAGGTGGTGAGGATGACCACAGGGATCTTGCAGAGCTCGGGATCCTTCTTGATTTCCTGCAGCGCGGCGCGGCCATCCATGCGCGGCATGTTGAGATCGAGCAAAATGATCCCCGGGCGGGGAGCAGTGGCGGGAGCGCTGTATTTCCCCTGGTGGCGGAGATAATCCAGCAGTTCCTCGCCATTCTCGACGAAGCGCAGGTCGTTCAGCAGACGGCTCTCATCCAGAGCCTCCTGGGTAAGGCGACGATCATCGGTATCGTCATCGGCCATCAAAATCGTAATGGGCTTGCCGTCTTTGCTCATGGGATTGTTTTTTTGGTTTGTTTCATTGGTAAAGTCACGTGAAAAGTCGCCCCCTCGTTTTCGATCGAGTGTGCCTCTACTGTTCCACCATGTTTATCTACAATACGGCGCACGACCGCCAGCCCGATGCCTGTACCTTCATATTTGTCACGGCTGTGCAGGCGCTGGAAAATGGTAAAGATCTGCTCGGAAAACTTGGGGTCGAAGCCAATCCCGTTATCGGACACGGTAATTTTACAGACCGGGTCGCCCTGGCGGGCGCCTAGAATATCCGGCCCATGGTAGGGCTGCACCACGGCCTGAACCGAGATCACCGGCGGGACCTCGGGCTTTTGGAATTTCATCGCGTTGGTGAGCAGGTTTTGGAAAAGCTGCCGCAGTAGAATGGGGTCGCCTTCGATCTCAGGCAGGGAGCCGATTTTAAGCTCCGCCTTCACGCTCTCGATTCGCACCTCCAGATCCGACACCACATCCCAAATCACCTCACCCAAATCCACCGGGACAAAGGGCAATTCGCGGCTGCCGATCTGGGAGAACTTGAGCAAATCCTGGATGAGCAGCTGCATGCGCCGGGCGGCGTCCATCGTGCGCAGCACAAAGTCCTGGCCCTCCTGCCCCATGGCTTCGCCGCACTTTTTCACCAGCCGGTCGCTAAAGGTCATGATCTTGCGCAGCGGCTCCTGAAGATCGTGCGAGGCGACAGCGGCGAAATCTTTCAACTCCCGGTTCTGCCGCTCCATTTGGGCGGCGGTGGCGCGGAGTTCCTCCTCGACGAGCTTGAACTTGGTGACGTCCGAGGTAATGCCCACCAAGCCGGTGATCTTCCCCTCTTCATCCCGCAGCGCCACCTTGGTCGTGGAAGTCCACCAGGGATTCCCCTCCCGGTCCTTCCAGCAATAAAGCATGTCGAAGGAGGAAATGCCGTCCTTCAAAATCTGCAGATCGCTCTCCAGATAGGGCCGCGTCTGCTCCGCGGAGAAAAAATCTTCCGAGCGTTTCCCATAAACCTCTGTCGGCGACGACGCCCCCAGAATCTCCAGGTGCGACCGGTTGTTCAAAATGAACCGGCGCTCCAGATCCTTCACATACACATACTCGGGCATGACGTTGATGAGCGAGTTGAGCAGGTTCCGCTCGGCCGCGAGCGCACGCTCGATCTCCGCGCGATGCTTCAAATCCCGCACAATCGTCAGCGCCCCGACGACGAAAAGGAGCAGGGCAAAGATCGTGACCACGAGGATCATCACCTTGGTGAAACGCCCAAGTTGTTCGGTGGTATCGAGGTATTGCTGAAGTGCATTCTTGGCGGAGAGCAACTGGGTGCTGGCAATCCGCCGCAGTTCGTCGATCGCTTTTTCATCTGCCCCGCCCTGGAGCCAGATCTTGGCGGCATTCTCGCCGAAAGTCCGGCGGATATTGATCCCCTCGCCCAGGATGGCCATCGTCTTGTTCACCGATTCCTTCAAGGGGCGGACCTGCAAGGCGAGGCCGGAGAGGGACGCGCTCTGCTTGTCGAGAGCGTCAAAGGCCGCGACCTCGCGCTCCGGGCTCTTGAGGTAGTTCTCCAAAAACCGATCGTCGCCAGTGACGATGTAGCCGCGCTCCGAGCTTTCGGCCGAGCGAACGGCGCGCATGAGCGCCTCGGTGGTTTGGAGGACCTTGGTGATATTGACCGAGGCCTGGGAGGTGCGGACAAATTCACTGTTACTGCGCAACGCGAGCAAAGCCAGCAGGCAAAGCATGATGGTCGCAAAACTGAAACCAATCAGGACTTTGGAACGGATGGAAAATTGCCGCGCAATGGTGGCCATTACTCCCCTATCTAGCGCAACTCCCGCAGCCGGAAAAGCGCCAGATAACAATTAGGCTGATAAATACATTTGTTTAACCAGCACAGCCCGTGAGCTGTGTAAATACAGAGGAGGCAATGGCTTCCACATCGGCCAGCGCCCCCCGTGCAGCCCCGCAAGCGGGCTCGGAAACGCCTTCGGAGAAGAGGATAGCCTCCAGTTCCAGCATCGCTCCCTCGATTTTTCCCCGGGCGGCCACCGGCAGGTGGCAATCGCCATCCAGTCGGCTGAGCAAAGCACGCTCGACCGCGAGACAGGCCCCGGTCTCCGCATGATTGATCGCGCCCAGCAGCCGCGTGGTCTCAGGATCGTCGATCCGGCATTGCAGGGCGACAATCCCCTGGCCAGCGGCCGGGAGCATCTCCAGCGTCTCCACCTGCAATCCCATTTCCTCAGGGTGGATTCCCAGCCGGTGCAATCCCGCTTCGGCGAGGACGATGGCATCCACCTCGGGCACTTCCAAAAGCTTGCGCAGGCGGGTCGGCACGTTGCCACGCCATTCCACCATCTCCCAGCCGGGAAACATCCAGCCGAGCTGGCGCTGGCGGCGCACACTGCTGGTGCCGACGCGGCGGATTTCCGACCGGGACACTTTGCTAATGAGCCGGTCTCCCAGCGGGGCCCGGGGCAATACGGCCCCGACCCGCAGCCGGTCGTCCATCTGACCCGGCAGATCCTTGGCCGAGTGCACCGCGACATCAATCTCCCCCGCGAGCAGGGCGGACTCGATTTCCTTCGTAAAAAGACCTTTCAACCCGGCTTTGTCGGATTCCGGTTTGGCCCCCCGGTCGCCGGAGGTGACGATTTTCTTCACCTCCACCGGCAAGTCCGGCCAGGCCGCCTGCAAGGCCGCGCGGGTCAGTTCCACCTGGGCGATGGCGAGATCGCTGCCGCGCGTGCCGAGGATGAGGGGACGACTGGTATGAAGCAGAGAAGCGGGTTGCATGGATTCCTTGCACGCTAGACAGGAGACTCCGGCAATGCAATCGGCACGCTGCACAATCCTCGTTTGCGCGGCACGCCTTCTGCATCCACAGTCGGGAAACCCGTGGATAGCGCCGACCTTTCAACCAAGCTCCAAGACCAGCTCCAGACCTCCGGGGCCCTGGACCCCAGTTCCTTCAGCCCGACCAGCATCATGGTGTGGATGGTGGTGGGGTGCATCGGCATGGGGTATTTCATTTACGGGAAAAAACAACACCGGTATGTGCCGCTCTTTGCCGGGATCGGGCTCAGCTTTTACCCGCTTTTTGTCTCCAATTTCCTGGCGCAAGTCGTCATCGGGGTGGCGTTGATTGCCGCGCCATTTATCATTCGGGAGTGATCAATCGCTGTAGCGGCGATCAATGACCGTCGCACTTGTTCCAGATCGATTCGGCGACGGTCATCGACCGCCGCTACAGCTACATCCAAACTTGTGAACACAACCTGAATTTCTGCGAGATATCCGCACTGCTGCGGCATCGTCGCTTGCACTTTCGGGCAAAATGCACGAACAGTGCGCGCCATTGAATCTATGACGCACCAGCCACTTATTTTGCCGGAAGGGGAATTTTCGGGACTCATTTTTGACTGTGACGGGACGCTGGCCGATACCATGCCCGCGCACTATCAGGCCTGGCGGGCCGCACTGGCCGAGTACCGGGCGGAGCTGCCCGAGGCGTTGTTTTACGAACTGGGTGGCGTGCCCACCGAGCGCATCGTGGAGATGCTTAATACCAAGTTTGGCCACAACATGCCACCCGCCGAAGTGGCGCTGCGTAAAGAGCATTTCTTTCTCGAATATTCCAAGGAAGTGCTGCCCATCCAATCGGTGGTAGCGGTGGCTCGCGAATATGCCGGCAAAGTGCCCATGGCGGTAGCCTCGGGCGGACGTCGCCGACTGGTCACCAAGAGCCTGAATGCGATCGGCATCACCTCGCTCTTCCAGGCCATCGTCTGCGCCGAGGATTACAAGCATGGCAAGCCGGCCCCCGATCCATTCCTAAAGGCCGCGGAGTTGATCGGTGTGGAACCTGCGAAATGCCTCGTCTTTGAGGATACCGAATTGGGGGTGGACGCAGCCAAGGCTGCGGGAATGCAGTGGGTGCTCGTCCCGCCGCCTGTGCGGTAAAAGTCCCGGGATGACAACTGAATGGCGATTTTTACCGTTCGGTTACTTTACTCGTTTCTTACAATTCCGAGTTTTGCGGCGGCACTACTTTTGCTTAGATTACTGCCGCATGAACCCTTTGCATGGACTGAATTTACGGTGGAGCCACCTCCTCGCGCTGGGGCTTTTCGTTTTTCCCGCCCTCACCCCCAGCGCGCACGCGATTGCAATCATTAGCGGCAGGTACGACGACCTATAACACGTCCTCCCCCACTAGCACGGATGTAGCCAACTGGACCACCGGCTGGGGAACCACCAACGATGCCAGCCATATCACCGGCTGGAACTATGTCGGCCAGGTCAACGGGGCAGGTGGCGTCTATCTTGGCAACGGATGGGTCCTGACTGCGGCTCATGTCGGTGGGGGAGATTTCACCCTGGCTGGCACCACCTACAGCATGATTGCCAACTCCACGCAATCAGTCACCAACTCCTCCGGCACGGCTGATTTCGTGCTGTTCAAGATTTCGACAACTCTAACGCTGCCAGCGTTGACCATCAGCAGCACCGCCCCAAGCACTGGCACCTTCACCAAATCCGCTGATACCGTGGTGATGATTGGTTACGGAGGTGGAGCAGGCGAAACTTGGGGGGCGAATTCCGTTTCTGGCAAAAACCAGTCCGTTACGCCTCAGGGTTACTCCTACGTGAGCACCGATTTTTACACCACCCACGGCACCTATATCGGGACCTATGGACGCAGCTATACCAACAATGCCGAGGTGGTGGGCGAGGATTCCGGGGGCGGCGATTTCATTTACAACTCCAGCACTTCTTCGTGGGAACTGGCAGGCATCAATGAGGCGGTTGATTCTTCCGGCGGCAGTTACATGATTCAACTCAGCACCTACAGCAGCCAAATCAACACCATCATCACCACGGTGCCCGAGCCAGCGACCACCTCGCTGTTTGGACTCGGCCTGCTGCTGGGGCTTCGCCGACGGCGTTAAAGTCGGCCCCGGCGCTTGTAGAAGGCGTAGCGCGACTCGATGGACTCCACGTATTTGCGCGTGGAGGGGAAATCGATGTTCGTCCGCAAATCGGTGCCGGTGGCCTGCTGACCATGGGTCGAGCTGGCAATCCAGCGATCCACCCGGCTTTTCCCGGCATTGTAGGCGGCGAGGGCAAAAGGGATGGGCTCGTCCCGGCCCTTGTACCGCTCCAGCGCATTGTGCAGATACCAGGTGCCGACCTCGATATTTTTGCGCGGATCGTAGAGATCGTTGGGCTGGAATTGCTGGTGCTCCGCACGCGCCCAATCCTTGGCCGCGATCTCTGTCACCTGCATGAGACCACGTTCACCGTTCTTGCCGCGCATCGTTTCGTCGAAGGCGCTCTCGCGCCAGATCACCGCCTTCACCAGCATGGGGTCCATCCCGCGTTGCTGGCTGATCTCGCGAATCAGCGGGTCGTATTTGTGAAAGCGCCGGTTAAAGAGCATCTCCTCCAACTGGTAGGTCGGATCGCGATGGCGAAATAGCTCCCAGCCCGCGGCGACACTAATCGCCAGCAGGAGCACGAGGCTCAAGCGGAGGAGAAACTTCAGCATGCGCGAAATCTAGGCGGTCACTGCGAAGAAGGAAAGGCCCAGGCGCATTTAACTGCCGATTCGAAGAGGAGAATTTTAACCGCGGATGACCTGGATGGGTACGGATGGGCCGGCCTTTTATCCGCGGCAGCCATGTCATCCGCGGTTAAAAATAACTGGAAATCATCGGCAGTTCCCCCGCACCTTGGCGGCATGTCCGGTTACGCCCGCATCATTGTCGAGCAAAGCGGGAGCAACGTATTCGACTACGAGATTCCCGCCGCGCTCCAGCCTGCCGTCACGGTTGGCTCGCGGGTGGAAATTCCCGTGCGCAATCGCAGCGCCCGCGGCACGGTAATCGAACTGCTCGAGACCAGCGAGGCGGAGGGCATGCGCCCGATCCTCGGCGTGATCGGCGACAAGCCGGTCCTCAATCCGCTGCTGATCAAGCTGGGGCACTGGATCGCGGATTACTATTGCTGCCCGCTGGAAGCCGCGATGCGCACGATCCTCCCGCAGGTGATCCGCCAGGCGGAGGTACAGCATCGCCGCCTGCAATTCGCGGCGCTGAGTGGCGAACCTTTCGAGCTGGAGACGATCGCCAAACGGGCGCCCAACCAGGCCGCAGTGCTGGAAGCACTGCAAGCGGCCACGGAGCCGGTCGCCGTCTCAAAGCTGGTGCGCGAGTGCGCAGTTTCGCACCAGACGATCCAGCAACTCGCAAAGAAAAAGCTCATTGCCCTCACCGAGCAGACGGTGATGCGTGATCCCTATCGCGAGGAGACGTTTCTCCCCTCGTCCAAGCTCGCACTCAACCCGCAGCAGGAGACAGTGCTCGCCGCGCTCATCACCACCATCGACGCACCCACGGAATCCAAGCCGCTCCTCCTCCACGGTGTGACCGGCAGCGGCAAAACGGAGATTTATTTGCAGGGCATTCAACATGCGCTCGATCTCGGCAAATCGGCCATCGTGCTGGTGCCGGAGATTTCGCTTACGCCGCAGACGGTGGAGCGCTTCAAGAGCCGCTTTGCGGAAAGCGGGGTGGAGGTCGCGGTGCTGCACAGCCACCTCTCGGCCGGGGAACGGCACGACGAGTGGCACCGCATTCGCGATGGCAAGGCGCGGATCGTGATCGGCGCGCGCAGTGCGATCTTCGCGCCGCTGGAAAAGCTGGGCCTGATCGTGGTCGATGAAGAGCACGAGAACTCCTACAAGCAGGAAGAGGCGCCGCGCTATCACGCCACGCGACATCGCGGTGCTGCGGGCCACGATGGAAAAGTGCGCCATCCTTCTCGGCAGCGCCACGCCGAGCATCGAGAGCTATCACAATGCGACGACGCGGCAAGTATCGACTGCTGCAATCGCCTCGAGCGCGTGGATGCGCAGAAGTTGCCCTTCATGCGCGTGGTCGATATGCGGAGAAGAGTCCGTAAGCAAAAGGGCGTGGCGATTCTCTCCGACAAGCTGCGCAGTCGCGATCGAAAAGCGGCTGGAGAAGCAGTGAGCAATCGATCCTCTTCCTCAACCGGCGCGGCTTCTCCACCTCGCTCATCTGCAAAAGTGCGGCTTCGTGTGCGAATGCCCGAATTGCACGATCGCGCTCACCTATCACCGCGCGGCCTCGCGGATCGTGTGCCACATCTGCGGCCACACACGCGGTCTCGCCGTCGAAGTGTCCCGATTGCAAGGACCCGGGAATCCGCTATGCGGGCACCGGCACCGAAAAGGTCGAGGAAGCCATGACCAAGTTCTTTCCCAAGGCGCGCGGTGCGCGCGCATGGATGCCGACGCGATGAAGCGAAAAGGATTCCTATCGCGAGACGCTCAACGCCTTTCGCGCCGGGAAGATCGACATCCTCGTTGGCACGCAAATGATCGCGAAAGGACTGCATTTTCCGAACGTCACACTGGTCGGGATCATCAATGCCGATCTCGCGCTGCACCTGCCCGACTTCCGTGCCGCCGAGCGGACTTTCCAGTTTCTCACCCAAGTCGCCGGACGCGCCGGGCGCGGCGACATCGAGGGCGAAGTGTTTATCCAAAGTTTTACGCCGTTTCACCCGGCGATCCAGTTTGCCCGACATCACGATTTCGACGGCTACTGGGACGCAGGAGATCGAGTTCCGCAAGCAATACGACTACCCGCCGTTCACGCACATGATGCTGATCCACATCCGCGGCCCACACCAGCAACGCGCCGAGTTCTCCGCGGAAACGCTCCGCGCCGGCTCCAGGAGGCGCTGCCCAAGGCACCACGCTCGGCGATCCCATCCCCTCTCCGCTGGAGCGCAGCCACGGCAGCTACCGCTACCAGATCATGCTCCGCACGCGCACCGTCGTCCGCCTCAGCCGTGCCGTCCGCGCGATCCTTGACCGGCTCACCTTTCCCGAGGATGTGATCGTGACGGTAGATGTGGATCGTATCAACTGATGTAAGAATAAGTAGAGCTATGCAATGGTCATCAAAAATATGGATTGGATTGATTGTCGTTTTGCTCTTCTCAATGTGCCGTCCGTTCGGAGAATCAATTCATATCTCCGTTGTTGACGACAAAGCCACACCGGTTGCCGGGGCAGATATTCATTATTCTTGGACGACTGGTGAGTCTTGGACGGATGGTCCAAGCAATGGCATCCACCACAATGAAATCGTCATTGCAAACGCTCACGGAATGGCGGTAACCCACATCCGTGAAAATCACTACCTCGCAATCAACGTGACTGCGCCCGGGCATTACGCCTCCTCCGTAAACATTGTTGACTCACAACTATTCGAGCATGGTTCTTCCAGCAGTGCGTTAGTGATCCCTTTGAAACGCATCATCGCTCCTCAAAAGCTAGTCGCAAAGCATGCCTGGGTTATTCTCCCTAATTCCTTTTGCAAAGTCGGTTACGATTTTGTCGCCGGCGACTTGGTTGCGCCTTTTGGAAGAGGAGTGATTGCGGATGCAACCATTTCGTGGACCAAGCCTGCGCCTGGATCCGGAATTTCGAGCGAGAATCTCTTGGGATCTGACATTTTTGGGGACGATTGCGGTGTCCTTTGTAAACCCGTTAATACGGGAAATGGCACTACTACGTCGGAGCTTCTTTCGGACTACTCCGCACCAAAGCATGGCTATTTTTCTTCTTTCAAAGAAGCCCAAGAAAAGGAGCACGAGCAGAAGGTACCAGATTTTATAACCGCTTCATCTACTACCTCCGATTTCGACACGGAAACCAATTTTGCTATGGCAAATTGATTGCCGATGCTCCGAAGATTATTCACTACTCCGATAATTCACGCTCAATTCTCGAATTCCTTTACGCTGTGAATCCCTCTGGCGATCAAGGACTCGAACCGAAGATGGATTTATTAGCATATCCAAAGGTCAATGGATATGAAAGCGACTACCAACTGCCTGAATGAAGCCAGCGGGGGTTATGAAATCTCACTATCGTAAACCCGCCACTTGCCCGCCAGGCAATCCATAGCCGACAGGCAGGAAGGTATGCAATGCGTCTATTTCAGCGCAACGCACACCGATTTTGTCTCGGTGTAAGGTTCGAGCGCTTCCTTGCCCGCTTTGCGACCCCAGCCGCTTTGCTTGAAGCCGCCGAAGGGCATCGAGGCGTCGAAGATCTAATGACAGTTGATCCTCCCGCCTGAGCACGGCTGCCGTAAAAGTTGCGCCATGCACGATCCCGGTCGCAGGAGAACGTCGCCCAGTCCTCATTTCTCACAACCGCATCTCCTCCCGGATTCGATACGTTTTATATGAAGAAGTTCCTCTCTAAAAAAGTCGAAGAGGCTGGGGCGGCTGGATACATCCTGCTGTGGCTTCTGGGCGTCCCGGTTCCGGTGCTGTTCGTCATCTTTCTGTTGCGCGGCTGCACTTAAAAAATTCCTGTGGGGGGAAACAGCCATGGAGGGAGCCGGAATCCCGGTCTCCCTCCGTGGCTAATTTTTTGGTCGCCGCTTTCGAACTTCAAACTCACCAACTCAGATTCCCGATTGCAAAAGTGCCGTAAGTCGTAACGGTGAGGACATGGAGAAAAATCCAGCCGGTGCGCGGGCAAAGGCACCATCGACCAGCGGTAAACGGCGACTCTTGAGCTTCGTCATTTTTGCCGGTTCGATCGTCGGCGGGCTGATGTTTGCCTTCATCACTTTTCCGACGGCAGAGCCGACTCATCTTCCATCGCAGCCATTACCCGCCAGTCCCAGCGCTATAGTCCAACCGGCATCAGCGTCCCCCACCCCAAGTTCGACCGTTGCAGCACAGGCCGCCGACGATTTCATTAACGATTTCTCCGCCATCAGCCAATCGGCCACACCTACGCCAGGCATCGCTCCTGCATCCCCGAGCCCCGCCGACGATTCGCCGGTCACCGCGTATGTCCGCCCGCTGCTCGCGCCCAATGGCCGGGTCTGGCCCACCGCTCCGTCCTATCTGCCGGGCTATGACGTACAGGCTCAAGGCGGCCTTTCCTCGGTGGTGGTGGACAACACGCAGAACGATTCGGATCTGTTTGTGAAACTGGTGTCGCTCGATGGCGATGAACCGACCGCCGTGCGCTATTCTTACATTCCCGCGGGCGGCCAGTTCACATTCGAATCCGTCGCCACCGGTCGCTACGATCTGCGCTACCAGGATCTCACGCATGGCGGCTATTCCAAGACCGGCGAGTTCACGCTCGAGGAAACGAAAAGCGACGACGGCGGAACCAATTACAGCGACATCCACCTGAGCCTCTCCACCCTCGCCAACGGCAATCAGCAGATGCAGACGATCAGTCCGAGCGAGTTTTGATTGGGGCTATGTTCCGAGGGCTACATCCCGGGGAACGCATCGACCAATTCCTCGATCACCTCGTTGCTCATCGGGCGGAGCGGGGCGAGGGCGCGGCTGCGGAGAATGGCCTGGGCAGTGGCTTCGAGGACTTCGAGCCGATCGAAAGCATCGAGCACGCTGCGCCCGGCGATCATCACTCCATTGTTTTCCAGCAGGGCGACGGGACTGCGGGGTGTGAGATGTTTGGCGAGCGGAGTGCCATCGCCGTAAATCTCCGCATACGGAATTTTGGTCACGTCTTTCAAAAACAGGTAGCTCTCGGGAATGGTGCGGGTATCGAGCTTGAAATCACTCACCGCAAAGGCGGTCGCGGAAACCGGCAGCGCGTTCAGCACCGCATTGATCCCGGGATGCTCGCGATAGATGGCCCGGTGCAGTTGCACCGCACGGCTCGGCTGGCTGCCGGGAGCCTGATGACCGGCATGGATGCTCACCAGATCACCAAGGCCAAGATGCTTGCGATCGAAATGGAAGGGGGTGATGACGAAATGATCGTGCCCCACGCGCGCGGAATAGCTGCCATGGGTGCTGGTCATGAGCCGGTGATGATAGGCACGGCTGATGAAGTCGCAGATTTCCTTGCGGCGTTCCTTTTCCGGGCTGGTGATGGCCAGGGCGGGCGACTCAAGCAGCGGCTCCCTCGGCTTCTCCGCCTGGGCGATTTGCTCACTGGAGAGCAGCTTCACTTTGCCGAGGTCCACGGGCATTGAGCGTGATGGCGGCGGTGAATTCCAGCGTCTCGAAACGGGCGAAAGCGTCTTCCAGATCGCGACCGCCGATGACGACGCCGTGATTTTCCAGCAGCACGCAATGGGGCTTCTCCGGCGAGGCAAAGGCCGAGCGGATTTTTTCCGCGAGGCGGATGCTGCCGGGCAGCGCGTATTTCGCAAACGCGACTTTTCCGCAGATACGGTGGCTCTCGGGGAAAAGATGCGTATCGGGCACTTCCCCGCAAATGCTGAAGCTCACCAGGGCGCCGGGATGCGCGTGAATGATCGCCCCGAGATCAGGCCGGGCCTCGTAGATCTCGCGATGGAAGGGCAGCTCGGAGGAAGGCTTGTGCGGCCCCTCGACCGTGCCGTCGGGCAGCACACAAGCAATGTCGTCCCGGCGCAAAGCGCCCTTGTCGATCCGGGCCGGGGTGATCCAGATTTCTCCACCCTCGTCGCGGACGGAGATGTTTCCGCCGGAGGTGGTGGTCATGTTGTATTCGTAGATACGCTCCATCGTGGCAACGATGGCGTCACGCGGGTGGAAAAGTGCGTAGGACATGGAGGTCAAATATACCAAGCGAACTATCGGCTATTTTTCCCGGGACTAAAGTGAAAAGAGCACGCAAAATTCCGCGCGACGGCTTGCATGGTTCCCCCGGCTTTGCCAACAATGCGGCATGAGTACCGATACGGCTCTGCTGGGAATCCGCGGTCAACTTTTCGACACCCCCGTTTACGGGCAGCTGCGCGCGCGCAACAACGGGGCGCTCGTGATCGAGGACGGTCACATCATCGAGGTGGGCGACTACGAGATCATGCGCAAGAAGGCGCGCGAAAAAAAGGTGCGCTGGCTGCACTCCGCGAACGTGGCGGTTTTCCCGGGCCTGATCGACGTGCACTCCCATATCCCGCAATACCCGGCGATCGCGCGTGGCCAGACCGAGCTGCTGCCCTGGCTGCGCCAGCACATTTTCCCGCTGGAACGCGAATTCACCGGCCCGAAAGCGAAGAAGGAGGCGGGGCAGTTCTTCCGCGAGCTCGCCCGCCACGGCACCACGACGGCCATGCTTTACACGGCGATTTTCCGGGACAGTTGCGAGGCAGCTTTCCAGGCCGCGCAAAAGACCGGGCATCGCGCGATCATCGGCAAGATGATGATGGACGTGGGTAGCTACGGCTCGTTGCAGCCGAAGAAAATCCTCTCCATCTCGCTGCTGGAAAGCGAGCAGCTCTGCAAGAAATGGCACGGCGCCAATGATGGGCTGCTCCAATACGCCTTCAGCCCCCGCTTCGCGGTAAGCTGCACCGAGCGGATGATGCGCGCCGCCGGCGAACTGGCGAAGCAGTACGACGCCTACATCGAGACACATCTGGCGGAGAATCTGGAAGAGTTGGAAAAGGTGCGGAACCTTTTTCCGCAGGCGAAAGACTATACCGACGTTTACGATCAATGCGGGTTGCTGGGGCCGAAGACGATGCTGGGCCATTGCATCCACTTAAGTGAGCGTGAGATCGAGGTGATGGCGGAGCGCGGCAGCAAGGCCGCCCATTGCCCCACGGCTAACTTCTTCCTGAGCAGCGGCATCATGAAGCTCGACCAGATGCTGGCGGCGGGGGTCGGGGTGGGGCTGGGCACGGACGTCGCCGCGGGGTTGGAGCTGAACCTCTGGCAGGTGATGCGCACGGTGATCGAGGCGCAGAAGGCGCGTTCCTTTTACGAGAAAAACGTGCGCGTGCCGGGTCTCGCCGAGGTACTTTTCCACGCCACCCAGGGCGCGGCCGATGCGCTCGGGATGGGCCAGAAAATCGGCTCGCTCGAAGGAGGCAAGGAGGCCGATCTCACGGTGATGGATTTCCAATCCCTCCGCCCCTACCCGCGCCACTCCAAGTCGGCCGATCTTACACCGGAGGACATTCTCAGCCTCTGCATCTATCGCGGTGGGCCCGCAGCGGTGGTGGAGACCTTCGTACGCGGGAAGTCGATCTACCGCGCCCCGGAACCGGAGCTTTTTAGCGAAGGCGGAAGTTTGGAACCGGATGACCTGTCGCGGCAGCGACGCGGAGGAACGCACTCGCAGTAAAAAAGCGGCTAAAAGAGCTGCCGCCAACCTTGCATCCTTTCCTTGCCATCAATCTGCCTCTGGCTTCACTTTGTCTTTCAGCACTTTCATGAATACCCAATCGCTCAGCACCGGCCCCGACATCATTGCGCTCGCGCTCGCCGAGGACATCGGCAGTGGCGATGTGACGTGCCGCTACTTCGTGGACCCGGCCAAGCAAGGGAAAGCCACGATTATTGCGAAGGAAGAGGCGGTGGTCGCGGGGGTGGAAGTGGCGGCGGAAGTTTTTCACCGGGTCGATCCGACCCTCGCGATCGAAATCGTTCGTCCCGATGGCAGCGCGGTAAAAAAAGGGGAGGCCGTACTCATCGTGAGCGGCTCCGTCGCCTCACTCCTCACCGCCGAGCGGGTGGCGCTCAATTTCCTCCAACGCCTCTCGGGCGTGGCCTCGCTCACACACCAATTCGTACAGGCCATCGCCGGAACCCGGGCCCGCATCCTCGACACGCGCAAGACCACGCCCGGCCTGCGGCTGCTGGAAAAAGCGGCGGTGGCAGCGGGTGGCGGCAACAACCACCGGATCGGCCTCTTCGACATGGTAATGGTGAAGGACAACCACCTCGCCGCCGATTGCGGCCCCGACTTCCTGCAAAGCGCGATCGAACGTTTTCGCGCCGAAAACCCCGGCCTGCGCGTGGAGCTGGAGGCCGATACCCTCGACCAGGTGCGCGGCTTTCTCACTCTCACTGGAGTTGACGTGATCCTGCTCGATAACATGACTTGCGAGACGATGCGCGAAGCGGTGGCCCTCGTCGCCGGGCGCGTGCAACTCGAAGCCAGCGGCGGCGTCTCCATGGCCACGGTGCGCGCGATTGCCGGGACCGGCGTGGATTTCATTTCCATCGGGGCGCTCACCCACTCCGCCCGGGCGATGGATTTCTCGCTGGAACTCTCGTAACCACCACCATGCTCAACCCCGATCGCCTGGAGCAACTCCTCGCGGGCTGTCCACTCGCCCGCGAGATCAAGGTCTTCGCCGAAACCGGCTCCACCAACGACGTGGCCGCGCAGTATGGAAAAGCCGGGGCACCCGGCGGCGTGGTGATTTTTGCCGAACGGCAGACGCGCGGACGTGGTCGCCAGGGACGGCGCTGGGAGAGCGAACCCGGAGCAGCCCTGGCGTTCTCCATCCTCCTACGTCCCGAAGCCACTTCCATGGAATGGAGCCGCCTCACCCTCTGTGCCGCTGTCGCGCTGGCGGAATCGGTCGAGGAACTCACCGGCGAGTCCACCCAGATCAAGTGGCCTAATGATCTCTATTTGCTCGGAAAAAAGGCGGCGGGTATTCTGGTCGAGACCGGCACGTCACCCTCGTCGTATGCCGTACTGGGAATCGGTATCAACGTGAATCAGGAAAAGTTTGCCGACGAACTGGCCGAAACGGCGATTTCCCTGCGGCAGGCGACTCATCGAGTGCTGGAACGAGAGGTTTTGGCTGCGCAAATCGTTCTCAAAATTGCGGCGCTAAGCGCAAATTTGACAGAAAATTTCTCTGAAATCATTACTGCGGCACGAAAACGTGATTTTCTTTTCGGACGAGCCGTTCAACTGGTCAAAAACACCGATTCTACTCTGTCGGCCATGGCGGAAGGGTTCGATGAAGCCGGAGCTTTGCGGCTGCGTTTTCCCGATGGTTCATTACAGATGCTCTCCAGTGGCGAGGTAAGCGTGCGCCCGGTGGTTTAGATTCCCAGCTGGGCAAGCATCCTGCTTTTAAGCAAGTCGTCACATGACGATTAAAGATAGTGAATTTCAGGATCAGCTCGTAAGGGGCCTCGCGCACAAGATGAACAACATCTTGAGCCTTTTTCACGGCTACCTCGCGTTGCTGATGGATGACACCGCGCTTTCCCCGGATGCCAAAGATGGGCTCACGAGAATCCGTGAAGGAGCTCATGCCGCCTCGGAACTGATCGACCGCACCAAGTCCCTCGCCCGCCCGTCCTCAGTGGTCTGGCGCGAGTTGAAAATGCCCGATTACTTCTTTGTCGTCCGCCCCTCGCTCATCGCGTGCCTGGAGCGTGGCATTACTTTCGATCTCGTGTGCGAGGACGATATCCCCCCCCCTCTGGGCGGATGCCGGTCGGGTCCGCACGATTCTCGTGGAGCTGGTCAAAAACGCCGTCGAAGCCACTCCGAAGGATGGCAAGGTGCGGATCGAGATCGGCTCCGAAGCTCCCCATGGTCGCAAAGGGGGCAATAAAGCGATTCGCTGGGCTTCGATTAAGATCATCAACTCCGGAGGCTCGATCGCGCCGGAAATGACCGAGCGCATTTTTGAACCCTTTTTCACTACCCGCCAGCAGCGCAATGCGGTGGGGCTCGGCCTCACGGTGGCCTCAAATCTGACCCATCAACTGGGCGGAGTCATCCGGGTCGAATGTGACGAAGAGCAGACCTGCTTCAAGCTCCTGCTGCCCTCACGATCGATCTAAAAGACGCCTTTTCAGAGGAAAACCTTCCAATCAGCCTGCTCATTCAAGCAAAAATGAGCGATCCTCAGTGCTCCCGACCTTCTCCATGGCCCGAAAAAGAAGTTCGGGACCCGTGCGACCAAGGAGAGTCAAAAATTACACACAACGCACAAGGTCCCGAACCCACTACCACCTAAACTGACATTTTTGACAGGGACCGTCGGACATCGTTCAAAATAATTTGAATGGATGTAAAAAAATTTCGTCCATTGGGGTTTCTTGCCCCAAATTAGGGCCGGTGAAACTACAAAGCCCCGCTTTTCATTCTCTGGTGCCGGATGGACTTCCTCTGTCGGAGGCACTTTCCCGCATCACCCATCTCGGGATCGGGGCGCATCAGGATGACTTGGAAATCATGACTTTCCATGGAATCGCCACTTGTCTTGGGAAAGCGGACCAGTGGTTTGGCGGCATCACCTGCACCAATGGGGCGGGAAGTGCTCGCAGTGGACAGTATGCAGGCGTTTCCAACTCCGAAATGATCGCCCTGCGCCGGGAAGAGCAGGACCGGGCCGCCACCCTTGGACAATACGGAGCCATGCTGCAATTGGGACTTTCCAGTGCGGAAATCAAAAGTCCTGTTTCGCCGCTGATCCCCGATCTTACTGAAATTCTTTCTCAGACCCGCCCGGAAATCGTTTATACCCACAACCCTGCCGACAAGCACGACACCCATCTCGCCGTCTTCCACGCCACTTTGACCGCGATCCGCTCCCTGCCCATGGGAAAGCGCCCGCGTCGCCTGCTCGGCTGCGAAGTCTGGCGCGATCTCGACTGGCTGGCCGACGAAGACAAAGTGCGCCTCGATCTCGGCGGCCACGGCGACCTCCAACAGCGCCTCATCGCCTGCTTCGTCTCCCAAACCGACGGCGGTAAACGCTACGAACTGGCCGCCCCCGGTCGCGCCCTCGCCAACGCCACCTTCTTCGCCGCTCGCGAGACCGACCACGCCACCGCCGTCTGGCACGCAATGGATTTAACACCGCTCATTCTGGACGATTCACTGAACCCAGCAGAATTTGTCGCCGCGCATCTTCAAAAGTTCCAAACGGACGTGATGGATCGGCTGCAACGCTTTTCAGCCTAGAATCTCAAACTTCAGAATAACGGAGCGTCACTTTCACCGGATTGGTCTCAGCAACTACTCGGTAAACTTCGCTCCCAGTAATAAATGCCTCAAATGGCTCCAAATCGCTCGGGGCATCACACCATCGATTTCCTTCCCCAAGCGACTCAAGCTGCAGTGACGAGGGAAAATGAAAAGTGAAAGAAAGCTGCGAAGTCTCGGCGTCATCATCTTCGTGATCTGACTCAGTCGCGATAAACTGCCGGGTGATATCGAACTGAAAAAAACAACCCTCTTCAAAATCGTAGATTCCCCACTGGAAAAGCAACATGTCGCCATCCGCATCCAGATCACAAGCATCTGCGCGAACGTCCCGGTAAAAATCGAGCATCTCACGGAGCCCTTGGGCTGGCGTCAGGCTCTCTACAGACGTTCCAGCCGCCTCAATCCGTTTCTTTAACTCTCCTTTTGCATCGTGAGGTGTCATATAAAGCGCCTCCCGCCGCGCTCGCCGCGTCCGCTGCGGTTCAAAATTTCGGGCTTACGCCCCGAAGTAAACCGCCCATTCGGGTGGAAGCGGCATTTTTTCCACCTCGGCGGCGATACGGCCTTCGAAGGCGGGGTTGAAGCTCGTGCTGGTGCCATAGACCATGATCAAATCCTCGGAGCCCTCGGCGCGCAGGGCGTGCGCGACGCCGGCGGGGATGATCACGCCCGCGGTGTTTGGCCCGCGGTGGTTGTCGCCTTCGATGATGAAGCGCATCTTGCGGCGCTCCATCCCGGCGCGCTCATCGACGAGGAACATCTCGCAATTTCCCTGCACGAAGAACATCGCGTCCCATTGCTCCTGCTCGTAGGGGCGCAGGGTGTAATTGGCCGGCTCTTCGACGAAGAGCTTCTGGAACCAGGCGGCGGCGTCCTGGCCCTCGGGGATGGACGGTGGGTGAATGTGAAAGCCTTTCGCCGTATTGGCAAACATACGGGCGGTCGCCCACTGCTTCGGCCACATGCCGATCTTGCCGAGCGCGCCCTCGCCCTGTCGGGCAAATTCGCCAAAAAAGCCGCGATGCCGTTGCGGGTAGATGTTGCGCGAGAAAAGCTCGACGCCCGGAATCCACGGGAGCTGGCTGCGGTCGGCGGCAATCAATTCGCGTACTTCCACACCGCTACCCGCCATGCGGGAGGCGAGGTCGGTAAGTGAGTAGTCGCGCTGCGCGAGCTGGGCGCGTGCCGTTTCGTTCAAGCCTTTCCAGAGATCAGTCATGGCGCGCACTGTAAAAGATTGCCCGCCGGGGGAAAGCAATTATTCATAGCAAATGCCCGACGCGCCCGCTGTATTTCGACGCGCCCTTACCCGGCACAACCAGCATGTATTGCTGGTTGCCGGGTGGTCGCTCGGCCTCGTCGTCATGTTGTGGATGCTGGTTTACTGGGGCCTCTACGCCGTGCTGCTGCTGGCGCTGACTGTGACGAACCCTTTCGGCGCAACGGCTCCGGTGACCTTCCCGGTTCACTTCATCCTGTTTACAGCGCTCTTTTTCGCGATGGTTTTTCTCGAAAGAAAGCTAAGCCCGCAGCGCCGGTTGCGGGACAAGTCCACGAAACTGGAAATCGCGATGGATCTGCTACTGGCCTTGCCCCGCGCCACCCTGACGAGCCTGGAAAATCTGCGGGCACTCCTGTTCCTGAGCCGACACGAGCGCCAGACGGCCTGGGCTCTGCTGGAACGGCTGCACGAGCGCCACCAGATCCCGCTTACGGAAATCCCGCAGGAGGTCCCCAATGATCGGCTCGCCAGCCGGGTCATCCACACCTTGCAAATGCTCGACGTGGCAGAGCTCCGCGAGCGCAATAGTGAGTGGCTCCTCGCCCTGCGTGGCACCGACACCGCCCGCCTGATGACGCGACGCTTCAGCCTCAAGAAAACGAACAGCTAAGACCATTTTATTTCGACCAGCAAAACACCCGAAAGAACACGAAAAGAAAATCCTTTCGCTGGTTTAGCGTATTTCGCATGGCCTTTTCCTCGTGTCTTCGTGGTGAAAAATCCTCCTTCCGATTGGTCATTCCTCATTGGTCATTTCCTATGACACTTCACCACGCTTGCCCCCCGCGCAGCCGCGTGCTAGCTTCGCACCCTTTTCCATTTATCCATTATGGCCATTAGCAGCATCATCGACCCGGCCCGCCTCGAGCGGATTGAATTCAGCAACGACGAGATCGCCCGTTATTCGCGCCATCTCATCATGCCTGAGGTCACGCTGGAGGGCCAGAAACGCCTGAAAGCGGCCAGCGTCCTCTGCATCGGCACCGGGGGGCTGGGCTCGCCGATTGCGCTTTATCTTGCCGCCGCTGGCGTCGGACGCCTCGGCCTCGTGGATGGCGATACGGTGGATTTTTCGAATCTCCAACGCCAGATCCTGCACGGGACGAAAGACGTGGGCCGCAAGAAACTCAACAGCGCGCGCGACCGCATCCGCGAGATCAACCCAAATGTGCAGGTGGATCTCTACGACGCCTTCTTCACCTCGGCCAATGCCCGTGAGATCGCCGAGCCGTATGACATCATCATCGACGGCACCGACAACTTTCCGACCCGCTATTGTTCCAACGACATCAGCGTCTTCCTGAAAAAGCCGAACATCTACGGCTCCATCTTCCGCTTCGACGGCCAGTGCACCGTCTTTGCCCCGCACCTCGGCGGCCCGTGCTATCGCTGCATGTTCCCCGAGCCGCCTCCACCCGGCATGGTGCCGAGCTGCGCGGAAGGCGGCGTGCTGGGCGTGCTGCCAGGCATTATCGGCGTGATGCAGGCAATCGAGGCGATCAAGCTCATCGTGGGCATTGGCGAACCGTTAATCGGTCGCCTGGTGCACTTCGACGCGCTCAAGATGAAGTTCCGCGAGTTCAAGCTCCGCAAGGACCCGAAGTGCCCGGTGTGCGGCGATCATCCCACGATCACCGATCTCGTCGATTACGACCAGTTCTGCGGCATCCCGCAGGCCCAGGCCGCGGACGAAGAGGAGGCCAACGTGCCCACGATCACCGCGCCCGAACTCAAGGCCAAGCTCGACCGGGGCGACAAGTTTCAGCTCATCGACGTTCGCGAGCAATACGAATGGGATATCTGCCACATTCCGGGAGCCAAATTGATTCCACTCGGCCAGCTTCCCTCGCGGATGAGCGAGCTCGACAGTGCGGAGGAGATCGTCCTCCAGTGCAAGTCAGGAGCCCGTTCCGCCCGCGCCCTGCACCTGCTGCAGGAGGCCGGTTTCGCCAAACTCTCGAATCTTGAGGGCGGTATTCTTGGCTGGTCGGAGCAGGTGGACCCGAGCGTCCCGAAATACTAATCGCCGCGAAGGCGGCTGGAGCCGACTGGTTCACAGGTTAACGCAGATTGTCGCAGATTTGTTTTCCCAAATCGGTGTTCATCCGTGTAAACCTTTGAACCACTTGCTCCCCCGCAATTCATCCATGCCTGCTCCTCTTCTCACGCTCCTGCGCTGCCCGCACACGAACCAACGTTTGCTCCCCGTTACCTCGGAGGAAATCGCTCAGTTTGAGCAGCTTCGCGCCAGCAACCAGCTTCGCTACCAAAACGGGGCCTCGATCGCCCTGCCTCTTGAATCGGTGCTGATCAATGAGAGCCGCACCCTGCTCTACATTGTGGAGTCGGGCATCCCGATTCTTCTGCCCGACGAGGCGGTCCCGTTGTCGTAATCGGTCGAAGAGATCGACTTGGCCGATGGATCAAATCACTGGCTGCCACCGGCTCCGCTTGGCCCCGGGCCGATGGCCGGGGGAAGTCCTGGAATTCACCGCGGACCAAGCGGCAAATCATTACTCCAGTTAAGGAAATCCTATTGCCTTTCCGCACCAATTCCGCCAAATCATCCGGCGTGATTCGCGGTTGTTACAGGTTTGCCCTCCTTGGTTTGATTGCACTGGCGGCGGTCCCGGCTTTTGCCTCGGAGGTCCGTCTCAAAAGTGGCCAGTTCTACAAGGACGTGGCCATTCTCGCCCGGGATAAGAATTCCATTCAGATTCAACTCCCCTACGGCACCGCTACCTTTCCGCTAAGCGAAGTGGCCACCATCGATGGGGTGGCGGCCAATCCAACCCCCGTCCCAACGCCGAAATCCACACCAATCTCCACGCCTATCCCTACCCCCACGGCGACGGAAACACCCATCATTCCCTCGCTGCCCACGGAAGCCTCTACGCCCCTCCCGGCATCCACCCCAGCGCCCAGCATCGCTCCCAGCCAGCGTGATCCATGGCCGGAATACAAACCGAGCCTGAACTTCGATTTGCTGCTGCTCGCATTTGCGGTCGTGGCCGGAATTTGGTTTGCCTCCGTCGCCTACATGCAGCGCGATCTTTACCATCGCCGCAAAGACCCACGGCTGTGGACCAACCTCGCCATTTTGCTCCCGGGAATCAGCTTTGGCCTTTATTCTATCAGCCGCACCTTGGATAAGATGAAGACCAAACGCGCGGCCCAGCGAAATACCAACGAGGTGGTCGCCAACCGCGAGCGCAGCCGGGAAAAATTTGGCGCACGGGCAAGGCGGGGCTTTGAGTTTCTCGATGAAGAGCGCCAGGCCGTTCAGATCCGCAATCCGGATGAGGCCTCCGGCCTTGAGACCGCGCAGGAGGTGCTTGAGGAGGCGCTGCTGGAGCGCGCCAGCGATGTCCACATCGAACCGACGGGCCTCGGCTACGGCGTGCGTTTCCGCATCGACGGCGTGATGCACGCGCGCATGAAATTCGAGCAAGTGCCGGGCAAGCGACTCGTGACGGCGCTCAAGGCGCTGGCCCAGATCGATGTGGCGGAGAAACGCAAGGCTCAGGATGGCCGGTTCCGCGTGCGCGCCGGGGATTCCGATGTCGATTTCCGCGTCGCGACCGCGACTTCCATTTTCGGTGAAAAGCTGGTCATCCGTATTCTCGATCATCACCAAGGGTTGCTCAGCCTGCGCGAACTCGGCATGCCCCAGGCCATGCTGGAGGAGTTCGAGCGCGTCATCCATTCCCGCAACGGCATGATCCTCGCCACCGGCCCCACCGGCTCCGGCAAAACCTCCACCCTCTACTCCGCGATCAGCCAGCTCGATGCACAGAAGCTGAATATCATGACGATTGAGGACCCCGTGGAATACGAGCTGCAGGGGGCGACACAGATTCCCGTCAATCCCAAGGCGGGAGTGACCTACGAGTCCGGCCTGCGCTCCCTGCTCCGCCAGGACCCCGACGTAATCTTCGTCGGCGAGATGCGCGACGTGGAAGCGGCGCAGATTGCATTGCGCGCCGCGCTCACCGGGCACCTGGTTTTCAGTTCGCTTCACACCCGCGACGCCATCGGCACCATTATCCGCCTGGAGGAAATGGGGATCGAGCGACACCTCATCGCTTCCTCGCTCCTCGTGATGATCGCCCAGCGCCTCGTACGCGTGCTGTGCCCCGACTGCCGCGAAGGCCGCCCCTGCACCGGGGAGGAGCTTTACGACATCAATCTCGCCCTGCCCGCCGGAGAAACCATCTACCATCCCAAGGGCTGCGAAAAATGTAACGGCACCGGCTACCTCGGTCGCACCGGTATCTTTGAGATGGTTGTTTTTGATGACAGCCTCCGCCAGGTCGTCACCAATGGCATCGACGAAAGCGAAATCACCGAGATCGCCCGCAGTCTCGGCTACCGCAGCTTCCGCGAGGACGGGGCGGAAAAAATCCTGCTCGGCATTACCAGTGTCGAGGAAGTCCTTCAATCTTCATAGCCTCCTACCACCCGCCCTATGATTGAATTTGCCATCTGCCTGGTTGCCGCCCTCCTTGCTATTCTCGGCGCGGTGATGGGTCTCAAGTCCGGAGCTTTTGTCGCCTTGGGACGCATGCTCGTATCGGTGATCGCGCTCTTTGTCGCACTGCGCTATTGGTTTCTCTTCAGCCGCGCGATCAGCGATTTTCAGTCCACCTCCGTCACCATCATCGCATTGGTGGTTTTCTGGGTGGTTTATCTGCTTACCAGCGTGATGCTCTCCAAGCTGCGTGACACTTACACCGAGGTCTTTGAATCAGTCCAGCTTTCGATCGTGGATCGTCTACTGGGCGGAATCTTCGGCCTCGTCTCCGGCTCGGTCTTTGTCACCGCCATGCTGCTCAGTCTCTCCGTGGCCTCCATGCAATACCTCATCGGCTACGATCCCGACAAGCTGCCGCTTCCGCTTGATCGTGCCCCTTTGATCGTCTTCCGCTATGTCGAAACGAAGGTAACCGGCATCACGGAAAAAGACCCCGCGCACACCCCGCTCCCGTCGCTCAAGTCCGATCCCAACGCCTCTCCGGCGATTTTTTGGGAGTAACTCGAACAACCATTTCGTTCCTCGTCAAAGCAGTCCCAGCTTCCGGGCCAATCTCCGCTTCGCGAAGTAATCGTAGATTTCAAGCACGAGGAAGAATGCTCCCGCGGACAGGTAAATGGCGCCGTGCATCCATCGTTCAGTCATCGACAATCGCAAGGGCGCGAAGAGAAGAAACCCTCCGGCTACGAACCAGAGCCACCTTATGACTCTCGAAATCCGGCCAAAATACGCCTTTAAACCACAGGCGGCGCACTGGAGATTGAGCCATTCCTCATTCGTCAATCCATGCGGCTTCGCTATCCGGTTCATGGCGGTAAGCTATCCAACTTTCAGATACGATAGCAAGCCTTGCACCCCGCCTTCGCGGCCCCAGCCGCTTTCCTTGTAGCCGCCAAAGGGACTCGCGGGATCGAACTTGTTATACGTATTCGCCCACACCACACCCGCGCGCAGCTTGCTCACCATCTTGAAAATCTTACTGCCTTTGTCCGTCCACACCCCGGCGCTCAGGCCGTACGGCGTATGGTTGGCGCGCTCAATCGCCTCCTCGGGCGTGCGAAAGGTGAGGATGCTCAGCACCGGGCCGAAAATCTCCTCCTGCGCGATCCGATGGCTCCCGGTGACCCCAGTGAAAAAGCTCGGCGGGAACCAGTAGCCTTTCTCTGGCAGCTTGCACGACGGCTGCACGAGTTGCGCGCCTTCGCGGATGCCACTCTGCACGAGCGCCTCGATCTTCTCCAGTTGCGACTTGGAGTTGATCGCGCCGATGTCGGTATTCTTGTCCAGCGGATCGCCCACGCGCATCGTCGCGATACGGTCGCGCAGCTTGCGCACGACCTGCGAGTAGATGCTCTCCTGCACGAACAAACGCGAGCCCGCGCAGCACACGTGCCCCTGGTTAAAATAGATGCCCGAGATAATGCCCTCCACCGCCTGATCCAGTGGCGCGTCCTCGAACAAAATATTCGCCGCCTTGCCGCCCAGTTCGAGGGTCAGCTTCTTCGACGTGCCGATCACAGACTTGGCAATCAGCTTGCCCACCTCGGTGCTACCGGTGAAAGCGATCTTGTCCACACCCGGGTGGTTCACCAGCGCGGCCCCGGTTTCCCCGGCTCCGGTGACGATATTCACCACCCCATCGGGCAGGCCCGCTTCCTGAAAAATCCGCGCAAGATGCAGGATACTGATGCTCGTGGTCTCGGCCGACTTGATGACGACCGTGTTGCCTGCCGCGAGCGCCGGAGCGATTTTCCATGCCGCCATCAGCAGCGGAAAATTCCATGGAATGATCTGCCCGCAAACGCCGAGCGGCTCGGGCTTCCGACCAGGTAACGCATACTCCAGCTTGTCGGCCCACCCCGCATAGTAGAAAAAATGCGCCGCCACCAATGGCAGATCCACGTCGCGAGATTCCTTGATCGTCTTGCCGCCATCCATCGTCTCGATGATCGCGAGTTCCCGCGCCTTTTCCTGGATAATGCGCGCGATGCGGTAGAGATACTTCCCGCGCTCGGCTCCGGGCAGCTTGCTCCACACCTTGGTGTAAGCCTTGCGCGCGGCGGCGACGGCGGCATCGACGTCCTCCGAACCCGCCACGGCAATCTCCGCAAGCTTCTTCTCGGTCGCCGGATTGATGCTCGGAAAATACTTCCCGCTCTTCGGCACGACGAACTTGCCATCGATGAACAAATCGTAGCGCGCATCGATCGTAACCTTCGTCGTCTCCGGTGCAGGTGCGTAATTCCATTTCCCGCCAAAGTTTAGTTTCCGCTCGGCGGCGGACACCACGATCGGGGCACTGGCGTGGCTATGCGCTTTCACCAACTCGGACTTGGGCTTGCGAACGGTGATCGCGGAACTGGCGGCACGCTTGGACTTCGGCATAGGGAGACGTTGGTTAAAAATGGCGGAAAGACAACTGTTCAAATGAACGACCCGCCCACCGAAAGCGCAACCGCCTTCGTCGAATCTTTCATTTCATCCACTCTGCCCACGCACGACCGGGTTAGGCAACGAAATTTCAAAGGTGCGCCCTGGTAAATCCTAAGATGCGGTCGAGGTCGTTCGCATTTCTACATCCTTTCGCCCGGCGGAAAATAGCTTGCGCACTTGATGCCGGTACCGGTCCAAAGGCCGTTCAATCACCAGCGTGAGCAAAAGGGAAGCTCCCAACGAATAGGCTATCAAGAGCAGTTTACTGCAGGCGGGGTGATCGTTAAAGATCGTAAGCACAAAGAGGTAATGAACCAGGAACATCGGATAGCAAAGCAGGCCCAGAAATTCGTCCACTTTGTTCTTGGGTGAAAATTGCGCCAATTTCCAAACGGATGGGAGCGCGATTAGATACCCGATGCAGACATTGATGTTAATGCCGGTAGGAAGGGTTCCATGTGTAAGCTTGGGATAAATAAACAGCGGGAACAGCCCAAGAAAGGCGAACCAAAATCCTTTGAGTGCCGCCACATCCCGGCGCGCAATCATCATGCCGGAGACAAAGGCGAACAGGCTACTGGGAAAAGCGGTATAGGCCCAGAATGCGTTCTGCGGAAGAAATGGGGAGATTGCGAATAAGAGAATGCTTGCAGTCACAAGACCTCTCAACCAACGCACAGAAAGGCCAAACAACCAAGGCACCAGCAAGTAAAATTGAACTTCCGCCCCTAATGACCAAGTAGGACCTAGAACAATCGTGGCCTTCGTAAAAACATCATAATCCAGCGGCACAATCAAGGCATTGGCCAGAATGGTGTAAAGCCCGGGACGCGTGATGAAGCACCCGATCACCAATACCACTGCGAAAAGCGGATAAATCCGCAAGAAGCGATCAACATAAAATAGCCGGACGTCGGCAATCTTCCGATATTGTCTCTCCATCACATACCCGGATAGAATGTAGAAAGAAATTACCGACCACTGCCCCAAATTAAAGCCCCCCGGGCTTACCCCGAAGTGGCTTAACGCAACCAGGCAGGCTAGAAGGAGACGAAAGGAGCCAAACATGATCAGGGACTGTCTGCGATAAGGCTGCTTCCTGGCAAGCCTGCTAAGGAGTGATAAATGGCGCTTACTTCACGTTTTCCAAGCTCGCCTCGGCGAGACGCTGCTGCATGTCGTCGGCCTTCAGGGCCCCGAGCATTTCCTCCATCGTACCTTCCATGAAACGGTCCAAGTTGTAGAGCGTGAGCTCGATCCGGTGATCAGTGATCCGGTTCTGCGGGAAATTGTAGGTGCGGATGCGCTCGTTGCGCTCACCGCTGCCGACCTGGCTCTTACGCTGGGCGGCATACTTCTCCGCCTCTTCGCGCTGCTTCACTTCGAGCAGGCGGGAGCGGAGAATCGTGAGCGCCTTTTCCTTGTTCTTCTGCTGGCTGCGACCGTCCTGGCAACGCACGATCGTGCCGGTCGGGATGTGCATCACCTGCACCGCGGAGTCGGTCGTATTCACCCCCTGGCCACCGGGACCACCGGCGCGGCAGACTTCGATGCGGATTTCATCGGGCTTCAATTCCAAGTCCACTTCCTCGGCCTCCGGCAACACCGCAACAGTAGCCGTGCTGGTATGGATGCGTCCCTGGGCCTCGGTGGCGGGCACACGCTGCACGCGATGCACGCCGCTCTCGTATTTAAGCTGCTGGAAGACGCCCTCGCCGCTCACTTTGAAAATCACTTCCTTCAGCCCGCCCAATTCACTCGGGCTGTTTTCCAACTGCTCAATCTTCAGGTTATGCTCTTCGGCATAGCGGCAGTACATGCGATAGAGATCCGCCGCAAATAGAGCCGCCTCGTTGCCACCGGCACCCGCGCGAATTTCCATGATCGAATCGCGCGATTCATTGGGATCGGGCGGTAGCAATGCCACCTGGACCGCGCGCCCGCTCTCTTCGATCTTTTTCTCGAGCGCGGGAATTTCCTCGCGGGCCATTTCCGCCAGTTCGTCGTCCCCAGCGGCGAGTTCCCGGTTCTCCGTCAGCTCGGTCTGCGCTTTCTGCAGCTCGGACCAGAGCGCCAGCAATTCCTTCAGCCGCGCATGCTCGCGCATGATCTCGCGGGCCTTCTGCGGATTGCCAAAAATATTCCCATTCGCGATTTCCGCTTCGAGATCGCGAAACCGCGCTTCCTTTTTTTCGATAAGAGGTGCGAAATCCATAAAAACAAAAACGGTGACCCGCGATTTACTCGGGAGTCACCGTTTAAAGCTGTGGCGTTGAAATCTAGGCCTTCTTCGTGAGACGGGTCGCCTTCGTGCTGCCGTAGCGGCGGGCGAACTTCTCCACGCGACCGGCGGTGTCGACGAACTTCTGCTCACCGGTGAAGAACGGGTGGCAGGCGGCGCAAATACCGATCTTCAGGTTGCGGCGGGTGGAACGGGTCTGGTAGTTCGCACCACAAGCGCAGCTAATGGTCGTTTCGGCGTAATCGGGATGAATGTCTGCTTTCATGGCTTCTAAAATCTTCTTTGGTGTGCGTTGCGAAAAAGGATGAGCAAGATAGCGGTCCGCTCGCGTTTAGCAAATGAATTTTTCCAACCTACCTGAAATCGGCGAGGGTAAAAACTAAAAGTGGGAAGTTAGGAAACCAAAATGTGTCATCACCTCCCCGGGAAATTCCTGGCTCGGCTGCGCTCACCGCGTCCGTCACGAAGCTGGATTTGTGTAAATAAGTCCTAAAGTCTCCCCGGTGCCCACCGATACAGCCTTGTGAAATTCCCGTTTTCATCGCTGGGAAAGTTTGTTTTCGCGGCCAGCACCGCCGCAACGGGAGGTAATTTTTAACCCAAAAACTGGAATGACGGAACATCTGGAAGCCTATCTGGACAAGTTGGAGTATCTCCCACCGGTCCCCACCCTTGTCCTCGAATTAATGTCGCTATTCAACCAACCGGACCGGGACGCCAACCGGATGGTGGAATTGATCAGTCACGATCCTGCGGTCACCGCCGAGGTGTTGAAACGTTGCAACAGCGTCCTCGTGCGCGGAAGCGAGCCGATCTCCAATATGTTCGAAGCGGTGTTCCGCCTCGGCTTCCAGGAGATTTATTTCATCGTGGTCGCCATGTTCGGCGCCCAAGTCGTGGAAACCGCCAGTTCGACCGCCTTCTTCGATGTTCAGGCGGTCTGGAAACACTCCATCGTGACCGCGATCGCCGCCCAGGTGATGGCGGAAAAGACCCGCGCCGACGAATCACTCGCGTTTACTGCCGGCATCCTGCACGATGTAGGCAAGGTCATCCTCGCCCTGTCGGACAATCCCGATTACCTCACCGGTCGCCAGTATTTGAACCCCTCCACGGCCATTCCCTGCTCACCGAGGGCGTCTGGTTCGGTTTTGATCATGCCGAAATCGGCTCCGTGCTGCTCAACCGCTGGCAACTGCCCGCCAATGTGGTGGATGCCGTCCTGTGCCATCATGAACCCGGGAATGCCGAGGGTAATGGGTCCCTCGCACTCGCGGTCGCCTTTGGCAATCTCCTCGCTCACCATGTGGACGACGAAAGCCTCGAACCTCTGATGCAAGATCCCAATACCCTGACCTGGATGAACTTCCTAAAGCTCAAGGAAAGCGACCTCCCGGCACTGCTCGACGCCATTGAGAAAAAGCTCAAGCGCTCGCAAGGGCTCTTGAGTCGATAGCGGCCCATTTCATCCGCGCACTTTACCCCACGCGGCGACTGGCATAAATGTAACGGAATGATGTCGAATCCGTTGTCTGAGCGTTGGGAAAAAGTCTGCCGTGATCTGGCAGATTCCCCGGCGATTCTGGCGGCGGATAGCAGCGTGCTGCGGTCCTTTTCCCAAATCGAGACCGAGGCGCGTGAATTCCAACTGCGGTTCCGAGAAATCCCGACCGGCTCGGTGCTCGCCCTACAGCCCGGCAACAGTCCGGTCTGGCCCGCATTGCTGCTGGCCGCCTTTCGCCAGGGGCTGGTGCCGCTCCCCCTCGCCGACACATGGAGGAGATGGAGCTTCCGGCAGGCGCTGGAATTGAGCGGTGCCATACTCTTGCTCCGAGTTGCGATGGGAAAAACGGACTTGGAATGGCTGCCACTTTCCAGCGCGCTCACTCCCGTGGATGCCGGGTTTCTCAAGCTCACTTCCGGCACCACTTCCGCCCCCCGGCTGGTGCGTTTCGAGGTCGCGCAACTGGTGGCGGATTGCGACCAAATTTGCGAGACGAAGGGCATCACCGGCGATGATCTCAATTACGGCGTCATCCCTTTTTCCCATAGCTACGGCTTCAGCAATCTCCTCACTCCCTTGCTCTGCCGCGGCATCCGCCTTGTCGCCAGCGAGGACCGCATGCCCCGGGCCATTCTGGAAGGGCTGGCCCGTACCCGTGCGACCGTCTTCCCCGGCACCCCCACTTTTTTCCAGGCCTTTGGCGAGATGCAAAACGCGCCGGAACTGCCAGGCTTGCGCCTGTGCATTTCGGCAGGGGCTCCGCTGACTCCGTCGGTGGCGCTCCGTTTTCATGAGCGGTTTGGCCAGAAGGTGCGCACCTTCTACGGCTCCTCCGAGTGCGGCGGCATCGCCTACGATTCGGCGGAGGAAATCGTCACCGAGCCAGGCTATGTGGGACAGCCGATGACCGGCGTCACCATCACGCCGCAGGAATCGGGGCTAATCGAAGTCCGCAGCCCCGCCGTGGGGCTTGGCTATTTCCCCACGCCCGAACCGGCCACCTATGGCTCCGGGCGTTTCATTCCCGGCGATCTCGTTCACCTCACCCCCGAGGGCCTTTTCCTCACCGGTCGCGCCTCGGAAATCATCAACGTCGCCGGCCGCAAATTGAACCCCCTCGAAGTCGAAGCCGAGCTGACGAAATGCCCCGGCGTCAAGCAGGCCGTCGTCTTCGGCGTAAACTCCGGCCTGCGCGGCGAGGCCCCGATCGTCTGCGTCGCGGGCAACGTCACCGCCCAGATCATCGCCCAATTTGCCCAGCGCCAGCTCAGCGAATGGCAGCGCCCACGCGACTACTGGATCGTCGGCGAAATCCCCGCCAACGATCGCGGAAAAATCAGCCGCCGCGAGCTGGCCAAGCGGTATCTGGAACAGCGATAATTATCGCTCACGCAGATGCTCGGAGAGGGAAAGCGAAGTCATTCGCTTCATCAGCTAACAACCATTCGCTCTTACCCCTCTTTACGAAGTTTAACTTCGCGCAAAGGCAGACGTTACCAAGTGCAACTTAGTAACGAGCGAAAGGCATGCGGGAAGCCAAGAACAAGATCCGTAAACTGATGTCCAAACCGCAAACAAACTCGCCACCACGCCCGCTTTGGTCATACTAATGCGCCATGGAACCGCAGTTTGAAGTCCTGCCACCGCAAAGGCCGTCGAATCCTCCACCGAACAAGTCCATTTTCCAAAACCTGGGCGCGGGGTCCGTGGCGATTCTCGTGGCGCTGGCCAAGTTCAAGTTTCTGCTGCTCGGCAGCCTGAAAACCATCCTCTCGATGGCCTTCATGATCTGGCTTTATGCCCAAATGTGGGGGTGGAAATTTGCGGCTGGGTTCGTCTTTCTCATCTTCGTGCACGAGATGGGCCACGTCATCGCCGCGAAGTGGCTGGGGATGCCCGTTTCCGCACCGCTCTTCATTCCCTTCATCGGTGCCTCCATCACGATGAAGGAAAATCCGCGCGATGCCCAGACGGAGGCGTGGATGGCCTATGGCGGACCGCTCGCCGGTTGCATCGGCTCGTGGATTTGCTGGTTCCTCGCCCTGTCGCTGCACGAAAGTTGGATCCTGGGCGTGGCGCAACTCAGCTTTCTCATCAACCTATTCAATATGATCCCGGTGCCGCCGCTGGATGGCGGACGCATTTGCGCCGCAGTCTCGCCGTGGTTCTGGGTGCTGGGCCTCGTGCTCCTGGGCTTCAGCGTGATCTATTTCCATGCGTGGAATTCGATCGTGATCATCGCGCTCGTCCTTTTCGTCGCGATCCCGCGCATCAAGAGGGACATTTTCGGCACACCCACTCCGGAGATGCAGGCCTACTACCATACGCACCTGACCGACCGCCTCACCATGGCGTTTCTCTATCTCTGCCTGCTCGCCGCGCTCATGCTCGGGTATTGGGACTGCCATCGGCACCTGGCCTACCTATCCAACTGAAGTTCCGATTGCTTCGATTTTAGTAATGAGCAAATAGTGGCGTGAAATCTCCACAGGCAAGCCACACACACCCTCCAAAAATGTCACCCCGAGCGATGCGGAGGGGCCTTAAATTTTTCTGCGTTGGGAAAGCGATTTGCCAGCTTTCCAAATCGAACCGCTCACTGATCCAGAAATAGTCAGAGCTCCTTCGACTCCATTCCGCTCGCTGCATTGCGCTCAGGATGACATCGTTTTTGGAGGAAGCCTAATTTGCAAATAAAGCTTCACGCCACGACTACGGGCTCCTCGACTTCACTGCGCTCCGCCCTGGATGACTCCGTAGTGGAGTATCTACGATACAAAAAACTCAGGGGATCGCTCCCCTGAGTTTTCCTCGCAACAATCTTAAAATCGGCGTCCGCTTATTCGTATTTCACGCTGCAACCATACGAGCGGGTTTCAGCCGTGGGGACAGTCTTGCCCGCCATGGTGGCGTCGAGCGCTTCCTTCACGTAATTCGTGGCCTTCGGCACGTCGGCAACGTCGGTGGAGGCGATACTGTCAATCGCACCGGTATAAACCACTTTGCCGTTAGAGTTGATTACCCACATGTCGGGCGTGGTCTTGGCGCCGTAGAGATGGCCCACTTTGCCATCGGAATCGAGCAGCACGGCGGTCGGATGCGCACCTTTTTCCGTCACGGCTTTCTGCCATTCTTCCGCACTCATATTGCCCTGTTTGCCGGGAGCCGAGGAGTTGATGGAAAGCCAGACGACTCCTTTGGCGGTATATTCCTGTTGCAGGGTTTGCATGTTTTTTGAGTTATACTGCTTGCCGACGAAGGGGCAGCCGTAGTTCACCCATTCCAGGACCACCGGCTTGCCTTTGAACTCAGTCAGCGAATGGGATTTTCCATGGATGTCGGTGAGCTTGAAGTCGGGGGCGGTATCTCCAGGCTTCACCGCAGCAAACACCACCTGGGCACTGAGAACAAGGATCGCGAGAAGGGCTGGAATCGTTTTCATGAGGACTAAAGATTGGTTGGTAAAAAACTTGGACAACGCCAACGCGGTTTTGCTCAAGACGAAGGCTGCCCGGACTGCACCGCATCCACTACGATCTGCTTGGTAAGCAACTCGGGCAGGACATGGGGCTGGTCCGGCATTCCGGCCGGGTAAAACACATAAAGAGGAACCCCGGCCCGCCCGAATTGTTTCAGGATCGCGCCAATGGCCGGGTCTCCCTTGGTCCAGTCGGCGGTGAGCACCAGCACGTTGTTTTTCTTAAAAGCGGCCTGCACCTCCGCCGTGTTCAGCACGAGGCGTTCGTTGGCCTTGCAGTTCAGGCACCAGTCGGCGGTGAAATCCACGAATACCGGGCGACCGCTTTGCAGAGCCTTCGCCAGTTGCGGCGGGAAGGGCTCGATAACCTTCGTCTGCTGCTGCCACAGGACCCAGCCGAGCCAGAGTGCCGTGAGCAGCATCATCACGCCCATCACCTGCTTTACCCGCACCATCCACATCCCCGGCTTGGGCAGGAAGCGCAACCACGCCGGCTGGGCCGTGAGCAGGAAATACGGCAACGCCATGCCCGTCGCGATGGCGAGGAAGACGGCTACGATCACCAGTGGCGGCTGGGCCAATGCGAAACCGATCGACGAACCCAGCATCGGCACCGTGCAGGAAGAGCCGAGCACGGTGGCAAACAGCCCATTGGCAAAGGCTCCGCGATAGCCATCACTCCGGAGCATGCGCCCCATGCGATCACTCAATCCTCCCGGCAGGATCAGTTCAAAAACGCCGAGCAGATTCAACGAAAAGAGGAGCACCAGTGCAAACATCAGCGCCACGAACCAGGGGTTCTGAAATTGAAAACCCCAGTTCACCTGCTTCCCAGCGACCTGCAATGCAATCAACATCCCGGCCAGCGCGATAAACCATCCAAATACGCCTGCGGTAAAAGCAAGGCCCAAACGAAAGATATGCTGCCGATCCCGGCCCGCTTGTTGCACGAAACCGAGGATCTTCAGCGAGATTACCGGCAGCACGCAGGGCATCACATTCAAAATGAGCCCACCCAGTAAACCGAGCAGCAGGAAGTGCAGCAAATTACCGGATGGCACTTGCCCGGGGGCTCCATTACCCGCGTCAGCACTTGCTCCACTCGCCTGGTTTTCTCCCGTCGGCTCTACCAGCCAGCTTTTCGGCGCGGCGGTATTCGCCCCCTCCACCAGCAATCCATCGATCCGCTGCAAGGTGGCTGGCATGCTGTCGATGGGAATCTCGAAAACCACCGTCCCACGCGCGCCTGCATTCAGTCGGGTGGGATGCCCCACCGGCAAATCGCCCGGCGGGATGGGATAGAAGTCCAGCGCGTCCGGCGCATTGGGACCGACCTTCAAGCGCAGCCCTTTCTCCGTGCAGCTGAAGCTTACTGGAAAGGGTGGTGCCTGCGGCTGTGGCAGCAGCGCCCGGTATTTGGCGAAAAGCTCCGCATTCGCCGCCTGCGGATGATCCGAGACCGGCAGCGTGAGCGACACATTGGCCTGCCCCGGCACGCATTCCTTCTCGCACATGAGCCACTTCGCGAGCGCCTTCAGCGTCACCATCCGGTCGATCAATGTGTTGGGCGGGGTGATTGTGACCAAGTGCAATACCTGCCCCGAGTAGGCGTAGCTCAGGATGTCCCCCGCATCGTGATTGACCTGCGGCAGCGGCCACTCGATTGGCCCTGCTTTCCAGCCCGGCGGCAGCTTCCAATCAAGCGTCGTCGGAATACCAAAATCCCCCGCATACCGCCAGTAGGTGTGCCATCCCGGTTTGATCTTGAACAGCAACCCCACCGTAAACGCATGTCCCGGCTGAATCCCCTCCGTATCCGCCACCAGACTGGCGGTGACCGTAGCGGGCGTGAGGGAAAATTGGGCAAAGGCACCGGGCGTCAGCGCCAGGAGCAACGCCAGAAAAAGGGCTCGAAACATGGTGTTGGTAAGTATCATGGATACGGTGCCCCCTCAAATTGGAGCCCCATTTCCATTCCTACGTAAGAACCCCGGGCGAGCAGCTTATTCCCGGATATTTTCTAAAGCCACCGGGTTCACGGAGGGAGCGTGATCCCGCGTTCACCAACCAACAACCCATTCGCCATTTCCGCTACGGCCCTGCCACATACCCGGCATCGGTAAGCTTCTTGAGCACCGCTGCCTTGGCGTCGTCGTAGGTCCCCCCCGTCACCTTTTGCGTAAGCGCCAGATTGGGGGGGAGGATGTATTTATATACGAAATAAAAGAGCTGGCTGCTATCTGTATCGGAGATCGTCCGCTCATAGTTCGCCGTCGTGAGGGCGCTCAAGCTTGTCCCGTTGGTCAGCTTTACCTTTCCCACCGTCCCGGTAATCCGCACGATGTCGGAGTAAATTGACGAGGTGTTTTCGCCCACGTTGTTGTTGGCTAGGTAATTGGCGACCACCGCCCCCGTACTCTTCGTGATCGTAAACCGGGTCGTAGTCGCCTCGTAAGTGTAATACTGCTTCGTCGTACCTGCTGCCGCATAGACGATAAATTCCATCTGCTTGCTATCGAGATCGAGCACGAGATATGCGTGGTTCGGGTAATTGCTGCGCACACCCGAGATGCCGCTGTCCTGGCTCTGCGTTCCCGCTCCCTGGTAAACCACGATGGTATCGGCCATCGCGCTTGCAGTCATCAGAAGCCCCACCATCATCGCCATCAGAAATTGTGAACGCATGAGGATAATTTACACTGCCCCGGCCAGCTCTACCAGCCTAGAGCTTCGCGAGCAGCGTATTTTCGTAAGGAAGCTCCTCCAGCATTTGTTCACCTCTTCCGCAGCGGCTGGAGCCGCGCAGATAATCGCGTGACCAGGCTGGAGCCTCGTCACAAGGTGTTTTAAAGGCCGCCCACCACCACCCACGCGTCTCTCTCTCCCCCTCACCTCTCAACAAAAAAGGACGCCCCGTGCAGGAGCGTCCTTCTTGAAAAATTACTGTCGAAACAGATTCGTTGCGAACTACGCTTCGACTTCGATGCCCATCTGGCGCGCCGTGCCAGCGATGATGCGGAAGGCCGCCTCTTCGTTGCGCGCGTTCAGATCGTTCATCTTGATCTTCACGATATCCATCACCTGCTTCTTGGTCACCTTGGCAACCTTCGTCTTGTTCGGCTCCTTGGAACCGCTGGCGATGTTCGCCGCCTTCTTCAGCAGCACGCTCGCGGGCGGGCTCTTGGTGATGAAGGTAAAGCTCTTGTCTTTGAAGACAGTGATGACGACGGGCAGAATGTCCCCGGCCTGCTTTTGCGTGGCCGCGTTGAATTCCTTGCAGAACGCCATGATGTTGACGCCCTGTTGACCCAGCGCGGGGCCAATCGGCGGCGCAGGATTTGCCTGCCCTGCAGGGATCTGCAGCTTGATGATTCCGGTGACTTCTTTTGCCATTTTAGTAGGAAGTTTGGTTGTTGTTTTCTAAAGCTTATACTAGCTGCGTTCGACTTGCCAGTATTCGAGTTCCACCGGGGTGGAACGTCCAAAGATGCTGACCGAGACGCGGAGCTTGCCCCGCTCGGGATCGATTTCCTCGACCACGCCGCTTTGGTTCTGGAAGGGGCCGTCCGCCACCTTCACGGTTTCGCCGATTTCGAAGCTGACCTTCGGCTTCACTTTTTCATCCTTCTCGCGCACTTGAGAAAGGATCGCTTCGACGTCCTTGATGTTCATCGGCATCGGCTTGTCTTTCGAGCCGGCAAAGCCGATCACTCCGGGAGTGTCTTTGATGAAATACCACGTCTTGCCGACGATCTGGTTATTATCATCGAGGAGGTGCATGTTCACGATCACGTAGCCAGGCATCAGCTTGCGCACGGTCTCGCTGCGCTTGCCGCGCTTGATTTCCGAAACGCGCTCGGTAGGCACCAGCACTTCGAAAACGACGTCGCTCATCTCCTCGGTCTTGATGCGACGTTCGAGGTTGTCATGCACCTTGTTCTCCTGGCCGGAGAGCACGTGCACTGCATACCATTGTTCTTTTGCGGGGATCGCCATGATTTATTTGTGGAGACTGCCGGTGGTCAAAAAGGTGAGGATGTTCACAAGGATGAAATCCCAAAAGGCCACATAGCCGCTCAAGAGCAGCATGGCCACGCACACGATCACCGTCGAATCGGAAAGTTCCTTGTACTTCTTAAAACCTTTTTCTTTCGGGTCCCAGGGCCAGCTCGCCTTGGCAAGCTCCACACGGACTTCACGGAAGAAATTAGCGGTTTTGGCAATCATGTTTCAAAAAAGGGTAAAACTGGCACGGCAGGAGGGACTTGAACCCCCAACAGGCGGTTTTGGAGACCGCTACTCTACCAATTGAGTTACTGCCGTCTTGGCTTGCCATCGCTTTCTCTTTCCCGTTCCAGCCCCGGCAAATTGCGGGGCTGGAGACGGGTCAGGGAAAAATGGCTTCGGGATCTACACTAATTAGTCGAGAATGTCACCGACACGACCGGCACCGACGGTCTTACCACCTTCGCGGATCGCGAAGCGGATGGTCTTTTCCATGGCGATCGGGGTGAGCAGCTCGACTTCGATCGAGACGTTGTCACCAGGCATCACCATTTCCACGCCGTCGGGCAGCTTCACCGAACCAGTCACGTCCGTCGTGCGGAAGTAGAACTGCGGACGGTAGTTGCTGAAGAACGGGGTGTGACGACCGCCTTCGTCCTTGCTCAGGACGTAAACTTCGGCCTTGAACTTCTTGTGCGGCTTAATCGTGCCGGGCTTGGCGATCACCATGCCGCGCTCGATATCGTCCTTCTTGATGCCACGGAGCAGGATGCCCACGTTGTCACCAGCGCGAGCTTCGTCGAGAAGCTTGCGGAACATTTCGATGTCGGTCACGGTCGTCTTCGCCGTCGGGCGGATGCCCACGAACTCGACTTCTTCCATCTTTTTGAGGATGCCACGTTCGACACGACCGGTGGCAACGGTGCCACGACCTTCAATGTTGAATACGTCTTCGATCGGCATCAGGAACGGAAGATCCACCGGGCGCTCAGGCACCGGGATGTATTCGTCCACCGCGTCCACGAGGGCGAGGATCTGCTTTTCAGCGTCCGCGTCACCTTCGAGAGCCTTGAGGGCGGAACCCTTCACGATCGGAATCTTGTCACCCGGGAATTCGTACTGGGTGAGGAGGTCGCGAACTTCCATCTCGACGAGCTCGAGGAGTTCAGGATCGTCCACCATGTCGCACTTGTTCAGGAACACCACGATCGAAGGCACGCCAACCTGACGGGCGAGCAGGATGTGCTCACGGGTCTGAGGCATCGGGCCGTCCGCAGCGGAGCAAACGAGGATCGCACCGTCCATCTGAGCGGCACCCGTGATCATGTTCTTCACATAGTCAGCGTGGCCAGGGCAGTCAACGTGCGCGTAGTGGCGCTTGTCGCTCTGATATTCCACGTGAGCGGTGTTGATCGTAATACCGCGCTCTTTTTCTTCCGGAGCGGCGTCAATTTCGTCGTATTTGCGAGCTTCGGCGAAGCCCTTCTTGGAGAGAATCGTCGTAATCGCCGCGGTGAGCGTGGTCTTGCCATGGTCAACGTGACCAATGGTGCCGACGTTCACGTGCGGTTTTTCGCGTTTGAATTGTTCCTTAGCCATTGTGCTTGGGTGTTGTGGTTGGTTGGTTTGACTGCAAATGCAAATTGCCCCCGGCCAGTGGAGCCCAAGATCGGGATTGAACCGACGACCTCGTCCTTACCAAGGACGTGCTCTACCAACTGAGCTACTTGGGCATTCTCACTGGGCCTTTGGGCTTTACGCTGGCTGCGCAAAGGGCGAAAAACCCCGCGACCGATCTGGCTTTCTAGTTCCAGGTTCGACTCAGGGTTGTTCGACCTCTCCGCGTTTAGCGAGCCCGAAACCTAGCAAACGACTTTCCGCTGTCAAAAGAAATCCCACGGAAAGTTGTGACAATTTTCCGGAGATCATCAGAGACGACTCACCGGGAGACTACCAGCGATCCAAAAAAGTTCCATCTTTTCCTGCTGTATCGCAAGCTTGCGGCGCGCTAACGACCCCGCTAATTTCTCCAATAAGGAACAATCAGCTGACTCAGCTTGGACGGACAGACCACGAAGCCGGCTGCCCTAAATTCATTTAATGCAAATCTCACGAACCGGTATGAGCACCGTCATCTCCAAATCTGAAATGCTCGAAATCCAACTCAGAAAATGGATTCGGCGGGAACACACCTACAATGTCGTCCTTCATCCGGCCTCGTCCCACCCGGCCATTGCAGCAAACGAGTGCATCATTGCAGAAATCACGAATCGGAGAAGCGAGCCGCTTTACTTTACCAAAACCGCGTTCACCGCTCCGGGCCGTGGCCTGATCCATTACGATGACATCGTGATGGCCGCATGGATTTCGACCCAGCCGAATAAATCCTCCCGCAAAGAGACGGACCACGACCATATCGAGCTAATGCTTCGCGATGGCACCCCTATTACTCTTGAAGACCTCAGCCAGGCGGTTTTTCCACTCCTTAAATTCTTTGAATGGGCCTGCTCATCTCCTCGAAAAAAACCCCCATTAAGATTGAACTGAATGGAAAGACTTGTTCCACCACTTTATTATTCCCGTGATCCTCATGAAAGTGGCGGCTCAGATTACATTCTACCTCACGACTTTTGTCAGCCTATTCTTGATCGGCATCCTTTTTGATTTCGCCTTTTTTCAAGCGGGATTGCGATGGGATCATCTGAAAGGACACCTCCCGATGCCACCTCTTGGTAGCTTCTTTGCTCGCAATCACCAGTTGCCGGTCTATCTTGCATTGTTACCGTGGTTGACCTTCGTCGGTGCCCCGCTCCTCGCTCGCACCTCGGACTATTGGGAGTTTCGTTCCTTCGTCTTGCGCAGTATGGCTTTCGTCGCCAGTGAACTTCTCTTGTTGTTTTTCCTGGGCCTTGCTCTCGCTTCCCTGCTTACTCCCGATTTTCCAGGATTGGATTCAACATACTTCAGCCTGCCCGAACTGATTATGAAAATCGCTTTCTGGCTTTTGGTTGGACTCATTGGCTTCCTCGCTATCCACCGTCTCAACCAGCTCCAAAAATGAACGACCCCCGTCGATTTGCGATCGCGAAGACACTCATTTTTACCTGCATTGTTGGAACCATTATCTCACTCCCCCTCCGGATTATACGCCCACTTTGCCCTTCAACAGATTATCAGGTTACCTACTCCGTTGCCGGGTAGGCCCACACCAATGCAAAACTATTTCATCCGCTCGGCACTCCCTCACTTCACTTTATTTTCATTCCAGCGCACCCAGCGTGGCAATACCAATGGCTTGGGATTGATTTCCAGAGAGGACCTGCCCATCTCGCTCCACCCATCCAAAGGGGATGGAGAGGTTCATTTTGGATGCGTCTTGACGAAACATCTGGAGTTCGACTTACGGACCCCATAGTTGGCGAACCGTGGCAAGTCTCCATCACACCCGATAAAGTCCAACTTTCCAGTCAATCAATGATGGTCACTCTGAAAAAAGTTCACTGAATCGCTGATATGAATCACCGTTAAAAACTCTTCCCCACTTGGCGACTTTGGCGTCTTGGCGGTTCACCCCCAGCGCTTACTTCGCCTTCACCCGCTCGATCTGCGCCCCAAGCCCGTTGAGCTTGTCGTCGATCATCTCGTAGCCGCGATCGATATGGTAAACGCGGTTCACTTCGGTGATGCCGCTGCACTTCAGCCCCGCCAGCACGAGGGCGGCGGAGGCACGCAGGTCGCTCGCCATCACGGGGGCCCCGCTCATGCGCTCGACGCCAGTGATCACTGCAGTGGAGCCCTCCAGTTCGATCTGCGCGCCCATGCGCTTAAGCTCGGAGACGTGCATGAAGCGCTGTGGGAAAATCACCTCGGTGATCGTGCTCACGCCGCTGCCCTTGGAAAGCAGGGCACACATCTGCGCCTGCATGTCGGTCGGGAAACCGGGATAAGGCTGGGTGGTAAGAGTAAGCGGGCCGGGCTTGCTGTTACCGGTAATGGTCAGGGTCCTACCATTCGGCTCGATGCCGTAGCCGGCCTTGATCAATTCGTCGCTCACCGATTGCAGATGCTCGGGGATGACGTTGCGCAGGGTGACTTTCTCGCCGGCAATCGCGCCCGCGACGAGGAAGGTTCCCGCCTCGATCCGGTCGGGGATCACCTCGTGCTGTGCGCCGTGGAGTTCCTTCACGCCCTCGATAATGATCCGGCGGGTGCCCGCGCCTTCGATCTTCGCGCCCATCGCGATCAGGAAATTCGCAAGATCCACCACTTCGGGTTCTTCGGCCGCGCCGTCGATCACCGTCGTGACCCTCGGCAAGCGTGGCCGCCATCATCACGTTATCCGTCCCCAGCACGGTCGAGCCATATTTGCCACTCAGGTTGATAACGGTGCCGGTGAGCTTCGGCGCGAAAACCTTCACATTACCCTCGTCGATGCGGACGGCTGCACCGAGCGCTTCAAAACCCTTCAGGTGCAAATCGATCGGCCGGTCGCCGATCACGCAGCCGCCGGGCAGCGAGACGGTCGCCTCGTTCTCACGCCCGAGCAGTGGCCCGAGCACGCACACCGAGGCGCGCATTTTCCGCACCATGTCATAGGGAGCATGGGTCTTCGAGCTTCTCAGCCTTAATCCGCACCGTGCCGCTGGCCCGCTCCACCTGCGCGCCGAGGTGCGAGAGGATCTGCAGCATGTAGTTCACGTCGCTCAGGTCCGGCACGTGGTCGATCACGCACTCCTCCTTCGTCAGTAGGGCGGCGGCGAGAATCGGCAGCGCCGAGTTTTTCGAGCCGCTGATGCGGACCGAACCATTGAGCGGAGAGCCGCCGTGAACGAGAATTTTATCCATAAGTTGCGAAAATGAAACGGGCGACGCCCTGGTAATCGCGCCGCGAGTGAGGTTGGTTGTAATTTCGTTTTTGCAATTCGGCCACGAAATAATCGGCCTGGTCGTGCCCGATCTCCAGCGCCAGCAGGCCACCGGGGGCGAGCCTGGCCGGGGCCTGGTCGAGCAGGCGCAGAATTATCGCCTCGCCCAGCTCGCCGCCACCATCGAGCGCCAGCAGCGGATCGTGCTGCACCTCACGGGCCAGCGTGGGAATGGTCGCGGCGGCGATATAGGGCAGATTGGCCGCGATCAGATTCAGCGGGCCATTCACCGGCCCCAGCAAGTCGCCCTCGTGAAAAGTCACGCGCCCGGCGAGCTGCAGCTTCTCCGCATTCGCCTTCGCGAGGGCGAGCGCGTCCGGCGAGACATCCACCGCCTGCACGGTCGCCTCGGGCAGTTCCGCCGCGAGCGTGAGCGCGATCACCCCCGAGCCGGTACCCACGTCCACGAGTTGCCCCTGTGCGAGCTCCGTCTTCTTTTCGAGGATGAACTCCACGAGTTGCTCCGTCTCCTGGGCCGTGGAATCAACGCCCGCTTGTCACTCAAAAATTCGCGCCCGTAAAATTCCACCGTCCCCAGCAAGTGTTGCAGCGGCTCGCCACTCGCCCGGCGCTTCACCAGTTCCCGCAGCGGTTCCAGATCCTTCTCCCAGAGTGGACGATCAAATTCCAGATACAGGTCCATCCGTTTCTTCTTCAGCACCTGGGCGAGCAAGTGCTCGATATTCAGCCGCGCGCTTTCCACCCCGTTTTTCTGAAAAAACGGCACCGTGGCATTGATCACTTCAAGAACTGTTTTACTCCCGGACACGCCCGCACCTTGGAGTCTCCCCGGGCAACGTTCCAGCCCAAAGCGTAAGATTGTGCCCCCCGGGGGTGGATAATTCGTGCGGCAGTGGCTCAGGAAATCAGGGCATTAAGTATCCCTTTTTAAATATCCGTTAAACCGTTGGAGCTTACGGACTCGTCAACGTCACCGTTTGCCCGGGCTTGAGCGAGCCATCCGAGAATACTTCCGTCGTTCCGTCAGAGAAAATCACCGTAATGGTATCCGGGGCAACCAATTCACTGCCATTAATCGTAAGCGTAACTTCCCGAAGCGAGATGAACCGTGACGTCCTTCCCTCCCGCGGCATTGCTGGTGACCGAAATCGCGGTTCCCGTGATCGTGCCCATGGTCAATGTAACCTGGCTCCCGCTTCCCACGTGAAGATTCAAAGTATTAGTGGAACCCGCGGTATCCGTGGAGTCGGAGGAGGGCGTAGTCGCTCCCCCGCTGTAAATCGTCCCACCCGTTATAGTCAGCGAACCTCCCGTGGTAAGGACGCTCCCGCTTACACTGATCGTTCCACCTCCCATGCTGAGACTTGAGCCTGAGACGCCTGCCGCCCCGAGATTAATCGTCCCGCCATTCGTCACCGTTGCGCCAGTATATCCGCTACCACCGAGGTTCAAGGTCCCACCGCTTACACTCGTTCCATTTGAACTGCTGGTAGAATTGGCGCCGCCGCTGCCGGAATTGGCACTGCTACTTGCATTGCTATTTCCATTTTTGGAGCCAGACTTTTTTCCTTTGCCCGGCTTGGCTTTGCTGCCGGCAAACAGGATCAATTTCTTGCGCTGCTTCAGGATCGGACCGGCAGCGCTCCAAATCAGCGACTGCTGGGCTTGTATACTCTCCAACAGCGACGTCTCGCTCCAGCTTCTAAAGGCAATGCTCTCCGCCTGACCGCTCAAAGTCGTCGCCAACAGAATCACACCTGCACTCACGCTCAAAATCACCCGCTTCATCATGCCCGCACGCTAGTGGAGATCATGAGATTCAAGCAATGAAAAATCAGCGCTCGCGGACAGTTTTTGCGACCTGGGATGAGCCGGATGCTGGCATCTGGCACTTTTGGGAGGGGCCGAGCACTCTTCGTCCGCAGCGACAGATAGAAGCTGCTCACCGTCGTCACCTTGAAAAAGAAGGGATCGATCGAGTAGTTCACGCTGCTGCCAAGCAGGCTACTATCGCGCAGGAAGGTCGGCTGCGTGGGAAAGAGGCTCGTGTTATTGGAGGCCGAGAAGGTGCCGTAGAAGGTTGTCCCCACCGCCACCAGATCCTCGTAATCGCCAATATAGGGATCGAAGACCGATGCCGGATCGCCATTGGTAAACCGCGAGAGCGTGGTTTCCGTGATGGAGGAAAAATCGTTCGAGGTCTGGATGAAATGGGTTTCCAGGTTGCCGCTCACCAGCTTGGTGTAAAAGAAGCAGGCCCACCAGGCCATTGGTCGTCACCGCCAGCGCCGGGAAGGCCGGTATCGGTGCCGGTGCTGTAAACTGACGACCAGTTCACGCCGGAGTTGGTAGATTCATAGACTTCCACATGCGGCGTACCGCTCGACTGCACAGCAAAGGCCACGTAGAGGTGCGTCCCGTCGTTCGGGTTGATCTGCGATCGAAAGATCGGAGCCCAACCGTTCATCACCCGAGATTCCCCTGCGGGAAAACGACGTTGCTCGCAATCGTCGAAGCGGTGAGGTCGTTGAAATGATCGTTGCCCGCCTTGTCGTCGCGGGGCTAAAGACGACATCGCCTGCGACGTCCGTATTCCCCGAGTTACTGTTGTAGTGCTCGAAGACGGCATTCACCGTCTTGTCTTTGAGCGCGATGCGCACGCAGGAACCGTCCTGCCCGATCCCGGGCACGGTTCGCTCCAGCACCTGGTTTTGCCACGTCTGCCCGCCGATTCAGCGAAAGTGCACGCTCGCCGTCTTGCTCGCCCGGCTCAGATCGTTGAAGGCAATATAGACATGATCTTGCGTCCCCACCCGGATCACCTGCATCCAGGGCTGGTCGGGACCATCGCCGCCCGGGGCATAGTTGCCTGGCAACGATGAAAACACATAACCGGGCTGCGTGCTCGCCAGCTTCGCACTCACCATTACCATCCCGCTGCCCCCCGCCAGATGCCCAAGGTAGGCCTGCCCGCTCGCGCTCCAGTCCACCGAGGAGTCAAAGGTATGGATGAATTGGAGCCGCCGCCAACTGCTCCCTGCTGCTGGTGCTCAGAAAGATCGGGTTTTTATTCGTCGAATTGCCAAAGGCCGGTGATGACGATCTTGTTCGGGTTCGATGGATTGACTGCGATATTCGGCTCGGCATTCTGCGCCTCCTCGGAATTCATCGACGCTGGAACCACGTCCACGATCGTTACGTCGGCCCGGCTGGTCGAACTCGCCAGCACCAGACCGCCCACGATCCACGAAAGCAAAAGGGGGTGTTTCATAAGGGTGAAATTACAGCGGCTAATTTCCATTGAAAGACTGCGGATTGTCCACCGTCCATTTAAAGAAAAACGGATCAATCGAATACGGGCATGCTTTTGCCGAGCAGACTCTGGTCACGCAGAAAAGTCGGCTGCACAGGAAAGAGCTTCGTATTATTCGAGGCGGAGAAGGTGCGGTAGAAGGTATTGTCAATCGCCGTGAGATCTTCGTAGTCGCCGATATAGGGGTCTGTACCTGGGCCGCCGGCTTCCCATTCACAAAGCGCGAGAGCACGGTATCCGAGACGGTGGAGAAATCGTTGCCCGTCTGCAGGAGATGGGTCTCAAGATTCCCTGCCGTATAGGCCGTGTAGAGGAGGCCGAGCATCCCGTTCTGCGTCATGGCCAGCGCGGGCAACCCAGTGTTGCTGGGTGCTTTCCATACCTGCGTCCAGGTGGCGCCGAAGGTGGTGGATTCATAGACCACGAGATACGGTGCCGGGCCCGGCTGCACGGCGAAGGCCACATAGAGATGTCCGAAGTTATTGGGGTCCATCACGAGGCTCAAGTCCGAGCCCATGCGCTCATCGCCAAGTTGTCCGTAGGGAATCGGCTGGTTCTTCGCGATCGTCACCGGGGGCAGCGTGGTGAAGTTGCCGAGCCCCGCGGAGACATCGCGCACGATCACGATATCGCTGGTAAGCGTATTCCTGGGCGCGAGCGCATTGAACCGCTCGAAGACCGCGCACACATCGTTGCCGAGGGCGGCCGCCCGCACCGAACCATCCTGCAAGAGTTTTGGCGTTTTGTTCTCAATCACCCGGCGCTGCCAGGTGAGCCCGCCATCCAGCGAAAACCGGACGCTCGCCGTCGGCCCCGGGGGCCTTCGGATCATAAGGAGGACAGGCCGAGATCGTTGAAGGCGATGTAGAGGTGGTTGGCGCCATCCACCTTGAGCGACCGAATCCACGGTTGATCGGGGACGTATTGCGAGATGTAGTTTTTCGTGATCCGGCTAAAAATCTGGTTGTCGCTGGCTTTCTTCAGCTTCGAGCAAACCAGTCGGTCGTAGTAATACCCGTTTACATTCGCGAGATAAGCCGAGCCACTCGCGCTCCAGTCCAGCGTGGAATCCGCCGTATTCATGAATTGGAGCACACTCCAATCGGAGCCATGATCATGACCGATGAAAATCGGGCTGCCGTAGTAATCGAAGGCGGTGATCACCATCTCGCGCGGCTTCGCAGGATTGACCGCGATACTGGGCTCGCTGTTCTGGTCCGATTCCTGATTCAACGTGGAGGGAATCACATCCCAGATTTGCACACCGTCCGCCCGGCAAGAAAGTGATGGCTAAAAGTAGCAGACAACGCCAGAAGTTCAAAAATTCGAATCATAAAGTGGTGAATGGAAACGACGCCGATCGGAGAAGCCGCCCACAAGGACCATGGCTCGATTAATCGAATTCACCCTTCCCCTCATCAGCCGCTTTATCTCCCGGAAAGCGGTATGATAAAAAGAAAACTACGGCAATGAAAAATACTCGGCGGCCTGGTAGCGGCCGTCGTGCAGGCGGGCGATCTGCATCAGCACATCATTTGCCAGCGTGCTCGCACCAAAGCGGAAGAGATCCGGCGTCAAGCCAGTCGTCCCCCAGCGTTTCCTTCACCATCACGCAAGTACGCCAGCGACTCCTTGGACGTCACGGATGCCACCCGCGGGCTTCATGCCGATGCGAATGCCCGTCGCAAAAAAATAATACGGATCGCCTCCAGCATCACCAGTGTACCGGCATCGTGGCCGCCGGCGAAACCTTGCCCGTGCTGGTCTTGATGAAATCGCCGCCCGCCTGCATCGCGATCTCGCTGGCCAGGCGCACATTGTCGTAAGTAACCAGTTCGCCCGTCTCCAAAATCACCTTCAGGTGCGCCTCGCCACAAGCTTCTTTCGTCGCTGCGATTTCGTCGACGGCCGTATTCCCCGGCGGTGAAATGCCCCGCGGTCGATCACCATGTCGATTTCATCCGCCCCCTCGGCCACCGCCGCCCGGGTATCGTCGAGCTTCACCCGGCAGCGGCATCTGCCCGCTGGGAAAAGCCGTGGCAACGGCTGCCACCTTGACGCCGGAACCGGCGGTAAATGCTTCGCCGCCCGCACGAGGTTGGGATACACGCACACCGCCGCACAGCTCGGCACCCCCAGCTCCGGCGCCATCGGTCCTCGCCTTGCGGCACAGGTGCGCCACTTTGCCCGGCGTGTCTTTTCCTTCCAGCGTAGTGAGGTCCATCATGGACACGACCAACTGCAGCCCGCTCAGCTTCGCCTCGTTTTTGATACTGCGCTTGGAGAAAGAGGCCGCCCGCTCCTCCACCATGATTTGATCCACGGTGGGATGTTTCATTGACGGATTTTGGCAGGAGAGACAACAGAAGACATGGGATGAGACCTTGGGCCCGGCTGATGCCGAAGCCTCAGCTAGCTTCACAAGGTGCTGTTCGGATTCTATCTGGTTTCCCTATTAACCTTAGCAATACGTAATTCTAACCAAG
>JASGKO010000015.1:0-68927 GCA_049840595.1 Chthoniobacteraceae bacterium | reverse complement strand
TGCAACTTTTCCCGACCTGCTCCATTTTCACCGTCCTCACACGCGGCGGGGTAGCCAAGTCGTCGCCAGGGTCCTGCAAAACCCCTATTCGGGGGTTCGGATTCCCCCCGCCTCCAGTCTCGTTTGTGAGCTTCAACCACTCCGCGCCCGCGAGCAGAAGCGCGCCGGTGCCGTATTCCTGCGCATCATTGGCGGACAGGTTATCGGGAGCCGCGCCGATGCGTTGCACGTAGCCGAGCATGCCATCTGGCTTCTGAACGGCGAGCAGGGCGGCCCAGGATTTTTCGAGGGCGGGCAGGTAGGTCGTGCGATCCAGCAAGTGATGTTCGATACCCCAGGCAAAGGCAAAGGTGAAGAAGGCCGTGCCGCTGGCCTCGCCATGCGGGTAGGCTTCAGGATCGAGCAACCCCATGCGCCAGAGGCCATCGGTGGGCTGGAGCTCAAGAATCCGCGCGGCGAGCTCCTGGAAGCGGTGCGCGAATTTCCTGCGCCCGGGATCATGGGCGGGCAGGTCGTCCATGAGCCGCGCGAGCCCGGCCAGCACCCAGCTATTGCCGCGCGACCAGAACATCTTGCGCCCGTTCTTTTCGAGGCAGGGGACTTTGGTGCCGCTTTTCTCGACGAGGAGGGCCTGGAAGCCCGGGAGATCCGGCATGAAGCGCTTGTCGCGGGAATAAAGGTGCTCCTTGGGATGAAGAAGAGAAAGCTGGAGGATTCCCAGTAGAGGCGCTCCATCTCCGACCGGTAGCGCGGATTGCCGGTCGCGGCGCTCAAGCGGGTGAGCGCGGGCGGGAGCATGAAGAGGGAGTCGCACCACCAGAGCAGATCGGCGCCGTAGTGGTAGGTGCCGAGCAGTCGGTCGAAGGCGGTGATGGTGGGCTGGAGGTTGGCGCGCCTGGGGTCGAGCCGGTAGAGGTCGAGAAAGCTCTGGGTGACGACGAGGTGGTCGGCATTGAGCAGATCCGGAGCCGGTTGCCAGTGGCACTTTTGCGCCCACGCCCAGGCATAGTCGGTGTAGGCGGGCTCCCCGGTTTCGCGGGCGGCGGCGAGCACGCCAGTCATGAAAGCGCCGCGCACCCAGCCATTGATGCCGTCGCCGCGCTTGAGTGATTGCTTCTCGGTGGTGGGGTGAGCGATCTGCCAGGCAAAGGCCCGGCGCATCGCGGCCTTGATGGTGGCGGGATCAAGATCATCGGCCAGGCCCCGGCGGGCAGGCCGGTGGCGAGGAGCAGGCAGAAGAGGGGGCGCAGGATTTTCATGAGCGGCCAGAGGAGAAAAAGGAGAAAAGAATCAGCGGCCCATCCATCCGCCATCGACGACGAGGATTTCCCCGTGCACATAGCGGGAGGCCTCGCTGGCGAGGAAGACGACCGGCCCCTTAAAGTCCGCCGGCTCGCCCCAGCGACCCGCCGGGATGCGTCCTAAAATTTGTGCGCTGCGGGTCGGGTTGTTGCGCAGCGCCTCGGTATTATCGGTGCTGATGTAGCCGGGGGCGATGGCATTCACATTCACGCCGCGCCCGGCCCATTCGTTGGCGAGCGCCTTGGTGAGCTGGCCGATGGCGCCCTTGCTCGCCGCATAGCCGGGAACGTTGATCCCGCCCTGGAAGGTGAGCAGCGAGGCGGTGAAGATGATCTTGCCACGGCCGCGCTCGACCATGGCCGCGCCGAGGGCACGGGAGAGCAGGAACTGTGCGTTGAGATTGATGTCGATGACCTGGAACCAATATTCATCGGGGTGCTCGGCTGCCGGGGTGCGCAGGATGGTGCCCGCGTTATTCACCAGGATGTCGGGCGCGCCGTGAGTGGCGAGCACTTGCGCGGCAAAGGCTTTCACCGCCTCCATCTTCGAGAAGTCGCATTGGTAGCCGGTGAATTTTCGTCCCAAAGCGGTCACGGCCTGCTCGATGGCGCTGCCCGCTTGCTCAAGCGAAGCGGAGACGCCGATAATGTCCGCGCCCGCCTCGGCCAGTCCCTCGGCCATGGCAAAGCCGATGCCGCGCTTGCAACCGGTGACGAGGGCGGTCTTTCCCGTGAGATCGAACTGGCGCAGGATGGAATTCATGGGCAGTGGAGGGGCTTAGCGCAGCGTGGCAATGGGGGCGGGGTCCATGTCGTCGAACTGCTGGTTCTCGCCGCCCATGGCCCAGACGAACTTGTAGCTCGCAGTGCCGCAGCCGGAGTGGATGGACCAGCTCGGCGAGAGCACGGCCTGGCGGTCGCGGAGCCAGAGGGCGCGCGTCTCCTCCGGCTCGCCGAGGAGGTGGACGACGGCGTGGTGCGCCGGGACATCGAAGTAGAGGTAAATCTCGCTGCGGCGGGCGTGGGTGTGGCAGGGCATGGTATTCCACACGCTGCCGGTCTTTAGCTCCGTCCAGCCCATCACGAGCTGGCAGCTCTGCGCGCCGCCGGGGTGGATGTATTGATGGATGACGCGTTCATTGGCATCGGTCGGCGAACCGAGCGGTACGTGCCGGGCGTCGGCCGCGGCGATCCTGGTGGTGGGATATTCGTGATGGGCCGGATAGCTCACGAGATAAAAGGCCGCGCCGCTTCCGCTGAAGCGGATGTCGCGGCTGCCGCGTCCGATGTAGAGCGCATCCGCGGTGGCCAGCTCGTAGGCGGTGCCATCGACGGTGACGGTGCCGGAGGCCGGGGCGAGATTGATCACGCCGAGCTCGCGCCGCTGGCAGAAATATTCCGCACGCAATTCGTCGCCGGCGGCCAGGACCAGCTCCGCCTCCGCCGGGCAGGCGGCGCCCACGAGGGCCCGATCGAGATCGGTATAGACCAGCCGGAGCTCGCCGGCGGCAAAGAGCTCATCGAGCAAAAAGCCTTCGCGCAGGCCGGTGGTGTCGAGCATGGGGTATTCGGTGCGACCGGGAGTATCGTGCAGGTGCATGGGGATCAAGGAGTAGGGAAATGAAAAGGCGAACGGGCGCCGGGTTGGTGGTTTGGCGCTAGTATTTTGGGGAGCCCGGCGAAGTCAACGAGATATTCGCTAATTGACATTCTGTTCATATATGAACATCTAGCGGTAATGCCCGATTACCGGATTCCCAATCTCGCGAATGCCTGCCGCCTGCTCAAAGCGGCGGTGCAATGGGGGCGTCCCTTTCGGGTAGCCGAGGCGGCGGTGCGGCTGGGCGTGCCGCGGACGACGGTGATCCGTATCGTGCACACCCTGGTCGGCGAGGGATTCCTCGTGCAAAGCGAGCAGGGGTATCAGCTCGGGGGGGCGCTGGAGTTGCTTGGGCTGGCGGCCGCGACCACTCCCGACCTGGCCGCGGTGGCGAAGCCGGCGCTGCAGCGGCTGGCGGAGCAAACGAGGGAGACCTCCCATCTCGCGGTGTGGAACGAGGGGCGGGCCTTGATCGTCGCCGTCTGTGACAGCCCGCATCCATTGCGGGCGGCCTCGCGCCCGGGAACCCGGGCGTATGCCCATGCCTCGGCAACGGGCAAGGTATTGCTGGCCGGGCAGCCTGGGGAGCAACTGCGCGCGGCATTGCCGGGGCTGGAGCGAAAGCGGTTGACCGCGCGGACGATCACCACCCTGAGTGGCTTGCGGCAGGAATTGGAAACCGTCCGCGCCGAGGGCTATGCCGTGGATAACGAAGAATACCACGAAGGGGTGCGCTGCCTGGCGGTGCCGGTATGGGATGCGAGGGGGAAAGTCTGTGCGGCCATCGGGATCACCGCCGCGGCGACGCGCTTTCCCGCGACGAGAAACCGCCCCGTATATGCGCAGGCAAAACAAGCGGCGAAAGCCATCCAGCGCATTCTGCTGGGTGGCGGAGACGAGCGGGAAGGTAAATGACTTCTCCGTGGCCTTTTTAGAAGGCCTCAGGATTCTCCGGGAAGCTCCGGGAGCTTAGTTGTGAACCTGCCCCTTTTGGTCAATCCACACGTCGGTGGGCGGGATCGGGCCGTTGACGGCCTGGTTTTGGTGATAGGCCGACGCATCCAGGGGATGGCCACGACCGTCAATGCGATCATCGAGCCAGTTTCTGGCGGTAGTCTTCGTGGCTTGAGCCGCATTGAGCGAGGAGCGCAAGTCGCCCAATTCCTCATTTTGATTATGGATCTTGTAGCCCTCGGCCAGTGCCAGCACCAATAGCAAAAAGATGGCAATATCTCTCATCGCAACTCCTATCTCCCGACTCTCTTGTTTTTAAAACGGATGGTTTCATGGGAAAAAGCGTTCCCTTCACAGACATTCCTTTTTGAAGAAAAACCCCGCCATTTCCTTGGAGCCTCTTTGTAAAGGGTATGTAAGTCCCTGTCAAGACTGTAACCTGGATGTTGCGCTATGGGGGGGCGTGCTGCGCAAAGACGGTCGATTAGCGGCGCACGGCGGCGGCCAGGGGGCGGACGAAATCCGCGACCTTCGAGGCCAGGGCCGGATCGGTGCCGTATTCGGCAATCCGCTTCACAATGGCGCTGCCGACGATCACGCCATCCGCGACGCCGGCGATTTCCGCCGCGTGCTCCGGCTTCGAGACCCCAAAACCGACGGCGATCGGCAGGGTGGTGAGGCTGCGGATGGTGGCCACGCGTTCGTTCAGGCTGCTGGCGACGGAGGATTGCTCTCCCGTAACTCCTTCGCGGGAAACATAATAGATAAAACCGGCGGCTTTTTCCGCGATCTCCTTGATCCGCTCCGGCGGAGTGGTCGGCGCGATCAGGCGAATGCGGCGCAAGTCGCCCGTGAATTCGAGTTCCCGGCCGATTCGTCCGGCGGGAGATCCAAGATCAACACCCCATCCACGCCCGCCGCGGCGGCGTCGGTATGAAACCGCTCGAAGCCATAGGTATAGAGTGGGTTCATATAGGTATAGAGCACGACCGGAATCTGCGAGGAGGCGCAGATCTTTCGCACCGCATCGAAAACCCCGGCGATCGTCGTCCCCGCCGTGAGTGCGCGCTGGGCGGCGAGCTGGTTCACAATGCCGTCCGCCAGCGGATCGGAGAAAGGCACGCCGAGCTCCACAATGTCCACTCCGGCGGCCTCGAGCGCGAGCACGAGCCTCACCGTGGCCTCCAGGGTCGGGTCGCCTGCACACAGATAGGCGATGAAGGCCTTGCCCCCCTGGGCGCGGAGCTGCTGAAATTTTTCGTCGATACGATTCATTATGGAAAACCGGGATTTTGTTGTTACGTTACGCCCTTTGAACAGGAAAATAATCGAATGATTACGGAGAACGCGGAGAAATCAGTGAAGGCGGCCCGCGAGCCTTTTTTGCTGATTAACGAAATTTTTCAATCCATCCAGGGCGAAAGCACCTGGGCCGGGCTGCGGTGCATTTTTGTGCGCCTCATGGCTTGCGATCTCCGCTGTACTTATTGCGATACCGAGTATGCCTTCTACCATGGCATGCGCCGCACGCTGAAGGAGATCGAGGAGGAGGTGATGGCCTATGACTGCCCGCTGGTCGAGCTCACCGGCGGCGAGCCCTTGCTGCAAAAGCGCGTGCTGCCGCTCATGGAACGGCTCTGCGATCTCGGCAAAATCGTCCTCATCGAGACCAGCGGCGCGCACGATATTTCCAAGGTGGACCCGCGTGTCCATCGCATCATGGACCTGAAATGTCCCGGTAGCGGCGAGGTGGCGCGCAATTTATGGTCGAACATCGAGCACCTTACGAAGCGGGACGAGGTGAAGTTCGTCATCGGCAGCCGGGAGGATTACGAATGGGCCCGGTTTCAATTGAAGGAGCATGCGCTGGCCGATCGCTGCAACACGGTGCTTTTCTCGCCGGTTTTTGGCCGCATCGAGCCGGTGGAGATCGTGGAGTGGAGCATGGAGGACAAGCTGCCGGTGCGCTTCCAGTTGCAGATGCACAAATTCATCTGGTCACCCGCGATGCGCGGGGTCTAGTCTGGCGTTGTGAAGTTCCGTCTCACCAAAGATTTTTATTTCGAAGCCGCGCAGACGCTGCCGAAGGCTCCCGCCGGGCACAAGTGCAAGCAGATGCACGGCCACAGCTTCAAGCTGGAGGTCACCGTGGAAGGCGAGCGCGATCCCGAGACGGGCTGGGTTTACGATCATGCGAAGATCAGCCAGGCGATGAAGCCGCTCATGGAAGAGCTCGACCACGGCTATCTCAACGAAATCGAGGGGCTGGAAAATCCCACCATTGAGAATATGTGCGAGTGGTTCTGGAGCAAGCTCTCGCCCTCGCTCCCCGGTTTGGCGGAAATCGTCGTGCACGAGACTCCCACCGCCCGGTGCAGCTTCCGTGGCCCGCAAGCCGCCAGCTAGGCTGTACTTGTAAAAACTCCGGAGTCTCCGCGCCCTTGGACTGTGGCGATACGTCGCCGCTTTCTCCCGCGAGACAAGTCTCGCCCCCAAAGGCGCAGCCTCATTTATTTTCCCTCGCGCCCCATCCGAGCCGAAGCGCAAAAATCACGGTTGGCATTTGTTGCGAGGTTCGTTAGTTTTTCGCCCGATGAAACAATTTCGCCTGCTTTTGCTCTGCGCCATCGCGACCGGTTTTGCCGCGTGCGAGAAGCACCCGTATTCCGATCTGGAGAAGCTGGAAAAGAACGAGCAGAAGAAAACCGAAGGCGCAGCTCCGAAGCAGGGTGCCTACCAGCCAGTTGCGCAGCATCCGCTGGTGGTGGCTTCGATCTAAACGGGATTCCTGATGGAAATGCGCCCGTCTCCTCCGCGGCGCACCCGGGCGCAGGCTTTTCGCGATGCGGCCCGTGGTATTTACCTGCTCTTCGCCTCGCAATGTCATGCCCGCATTCATGGGCTGGCCGCGCTGGTGGTTATCGTTCTCGGCTGGAGCCTCCAAATTTCCGCGACCGAGTGGCTCTGGCTGGTGCTCGCGATCGCGTTGGTCTTGGTTGCCGAGGCGCTCAATACCGCCATCGAGTTGCTCGGCGATGCCGTGACCAAAGATTACCATCCGCTCATCGGCCGGGCGAAGGATATCGCGGCCGGGGCCGTGCTGCTGGCCTCCAGCGCGGCGGCGATTATTGGAGCGCTGGTGCTGGTCCCGCACCTGCGGGCGCTGGGGCCAGCCGCGCCGCACCCGTGACCCTGGCGGTAAGCCATCGCAACAACTCCGGCTGCCAGCGCGACGCGTGGAGCGCCAGCGTCGCGAACTGCGGATGCAGGCAGGCCAGCCGCGCAAGCTGGTTCACCCACAGCCGCCCCCGGTATAGCTTGCGGCGGGCCGCCTCAAAGCCGTGCAACGACCGCCCTGCCACGAGAAAATCCGCCGCCAGCGCGCCCGTGGCCAGCGCATAGTAAATGCCCTCGCCGGTAAACGGCTCCACCACCTGCGCCGCATCGCCCACCAGGAGTAGATTGGCGGGCGCAGACCCCGCCCGGGAGCGGGAGAGGGGAGTGATCGTATGCCAGCGCTGTTCAGGCGGCAGCCCATAGGTGCGCTCCGCCCAGTGCCGGATCGAGTCGAAGCCGGCCAGGCCGCGAGACCAGGCACAGGTTCGCCAAGCCGCCGTCGATCGTGGCCAGTCCGCAATACCCCCAGGGGGTAAATCGCATGGCCACCTTGTGGCCAAAGCCGGTGGGGGCGGGGAAATGAGTTTGTTGGGCGAGACGGTCCTTCCGCGCCGTTGGCAGCAGCCCGAGCAGGCGGGCCACCGTCGAGTTGCGTCCATCCGCCGCGACGAGCGTGCGAACCGTAAATTTCCCCGTGGGCGTGGTGAGCTTCCAGCCCGGTTCCACGGCCGTCACCACCGTGTTTTCCAGCACGGTCGCGCCACAGGTGCGTGCCCGCTGGAGCAGGAGCTGATCCAGCACCCGGCGCCGGATGGTGAGCTCGCCGCGTGCCTGCACCGGCAGGGCAAAGCGCATCGTAAAATCGTCCGTCCCGACATACTCCACCGATTCCAGCACGGAGTGCGGCGCCGCCAGCAGGTCGGCCACCACGCCCAGCCGCTCCAGAACCGGCCAGCAGGATGGGTTCAGGCAATCGCCGCATACTTTGTCGCGGGGAAAGGTGGCGCGCTCCAGCAGCAGCGTCCGCCGCCCGCCTTGCGCGCAGAGCGCGGCGCAGGTCGCTCCCGCTGGCCCGCCGCCCACGACCGCCACCTCGTAATCAGGATTCACCACGGCTTAGACGAAAGCTTCGGCTACCGCGTCGGCCAGCAGTTTGCCCCGGCGCGTGAGCACCAGATTTTCCCCGCGCGGCTGGAGCAGTTCCAGCGCGAGCAGCTCCGCCACGTTGTCCTTCCACGGCTCGGTGTCCCGCGTCTTCACGCCTTCCGCCGTGCGCAGGCCAAAGGCCAGCCGCTCGCCGAGCAGCGTCTGCGCGCTCAGCGTCTCGGTGGACTCGATCTCCACGCTTCCGGCCATGGCACTGCGCACATAGCGCGCGGTATCCGCCACGTTCTTCCAGCGTTTCTCATTCACGGTGGAGAAGGCGCTCGGCCCCAGGCCCAGATAAGGCGCTCCGGCCCAGTAGGCGCGGTTGTGCTGCGACTCAAAGCCCGGGCGGGCAAAGTTCGAGATCTCGTATTGCCCGTAGCCCGCCGCGGCGAGCGTATCCATCGTCAGCTCAAACAAGTCCGCATCCCAGTCCGGGTCCTGCTGGAATTTTCCCGCCTGGAGTTGATCGAAAAAGGCCGTGTCCTCCTCGTAGGTGAGGCAGTAGCAGGAGATATGCTCCGGCTGCAGCGCAATTGCCTCCTGGAGCGAACGCTGCCACTGCTCGCGCGTCTGCCCCGGCAGGGCAAACATCAGGTCCACGCTCAGGTTGTTAAATCCCGCCGCGCGGAGCAGGGCGAATTTCTCCCGGGCCAGCGCCGCCGTGTGCCGCCGTCCCAGCGTCTTGAGCAGCGAATCGTCGAGCGACTGCACCCCGAGGCTGATCCGGTTCACGCCCAGCTCGCGCAGCAGCGCCGCCTTCGCCGGGGTCACGCTTTCCGGGTTCGCCTCCAGCGTGCATTCCGTCAAGGCCGAGAGATCCACCCGCGCGCGGAGCCCGTCGAAAAGCTGCTGCAATTCCCTCCGCGAAAGCGTGTCGGGGTTCCTCCGCCGAGAAAAATCGTGCGTGGCTGCAGCGCGTATTCCCGGCTCCGTTCCTCCACCTCCGCCAGCAGGGCCTCGATGAAACGCGGCGATTTCCCCGCCAGCGCGGTATCCACATAGAAGCAGCAGTACGGGCACCGCTTCGTGCAAAAAGGGATATGGAAATACAAATGCCGGATCACAGGAGCGACTATAGCACCCCCGCGCCACCGGCCCAATTCCCAACTTTCCAAATTCTCCCTTCGGAATGTTCTTTTTTCTCCGCCTCCCAGCGGTAGGATAAATCGTGGTTGCCCGCTGCACGTCCAACAGGTAGCTGGCAGTTGTTTTACTCACCTTTTGTTATGACTGAGATCCGCCTCGTAGTTCGTGTAAAAATTCATCCCGGTAAATTCGACGACCTGGAGCAACTGATCGATGCGTGTGTGCAGCGCGTCCGCGAGCGGGATACCGGCACGCTGCTTTACGATTTTTTCCTCAGCGATGACTGGTCGGAATGCGTGGTCCACGAGCATTACCGCGATTCGCAGGCCGTGCTCGAGCATTTGCAGCATGTCGGCGACATCCTGCCCAAAATTCTCGAAACCGGCGAAATGGCAGTCGAGGTTTACGGCCTGTCTTCCGCGGAACTGAAGGCCGTCCTCGAAGACGAGAGCACCCGTTTTTATCCGCTTTATCGCAGCCTGCATTCGTAGCAGGATGGAGGCATGAAAATCGAAGGCCTTCTCGGTTGTTATGAGCGCACGCTCGGTCTTTTCTACTTTGCCCGGATGTGCTCCAAAATCCGCCTCCATGCCGAGAGGCGGCTCCCCGAGGATTATACCACTCCATGCTCGGGCGCGGCTTCGACGGCCGGACCTGCCGCTACCTGCGCGTCACCTATGAGGATGTGAAAACCCGCGTCCTTTCCGGCTGGAGCAACGAGGAAGTGCTGCAATGGTGCTTCGACAACGGACGCCCTCTCACCCAGGAGGAAATCCTCATCTACAACAGCTTCATGAGCAAGCGCGGCTGGCGCGACGACGAGACCGCCGAGTTCATCCCCGAGATGATCAAGCACTACGGCGTCCCCGACGACGGCACCATCCTCACCGACTTCGACCTGATCGAAATGGACGAAGGCCGCTGGTCTCCCGAGCAATGGCTTTGGGTGCGCATCCGAGTGCTGCTCAAGCTACAGGCAATTACTCAGGTGGCAATAATAGCTATGATTTGCAATCGTTTGGGTTTGATCGGCGAGAGTCTGATCATAGCGGACAGTTTAACAGAAGTATTCAGTAAGTTAATTTTTCCGAATATCCTCTTTATAAAGATATTCGTATCGAACTGGAAAACTAATTATGAGAAAATACTTTTTTGGTATGGCGGTTTTGATTATTATTGGATGCATCTTGTGGTGGAACAAAAAAGATCTCAATTCTTCCTCAGAGCCCGCAGCTAACAAGCTTAAAAAGGTGGCGGCAAAATTACCTGCAAGTGCGCAGGGATTTCCTGAACCAATGCCTTCGGCAACTATTCAGCGTCCAGGAGGACCTTATGAAAGGTCTGATCCTAGGTGGAAATGGTATGACAAAATGCTCGCGAAAGACCGTTCTTTTGAATGGAGGATGCCGATCAGTTTTTATGGTAAAGTAATAGATCAAAACGGTAAACCATTAGATGGCGCGAAAATTAGATTTCAATGGTCAGATATTTCCATAGAAGGCACAAGCGAGCGTTATACTCAAAGTGATTCAAATGGTGGATTTTTTCTCGAAGGAGTGCGTGGGAAAGGACTTTCCGTTTATGTATCTAAAGATGGATATTATCAATTGAATCAAGATCGTTTTCGCAGTTTTGAATATGCTGAATTTTCAGCAAAGAATTTTTATGAACCTGATCCAAATCGTCCGGTGATTTTTCATTTAAGGAAGAAAGGTGAAGGTGCATCGCTTAGCATGGGAGAGATTGAACAAAGAATTGTGACCGACGGAACCCCTGTGTGCTTCGACTTGTTAAATCACGGGCGTATTTCTTCCTCCGGCCAGTTAAAGGTCGCCGCAATCACGAATAAAGAAAAATATCCACCCCGAGTATTCAATTGGTGGGCTAAGATAGCTGTTCCTGAAGGTGGTTTGCTGGAAAACCATGATGAGTTTCCTTTCCACCCACCCGAGTCGGGATATGAAGAAAGTATTGAATTTAATATGCCATCAAACGCTGCTGGATGGTTACGAGAGGTGCATCGGAGTTATTACATTAAATTTGGTGAACCGGCTCGTTATGGACGAATACAGCTGGATTTGGATGGAGCCAGCTCACAAATAGGTATAAAATTTTGGGTAAATCCCGATGGGTCAACTCTCCTAGAGCCCAGAGACAAATGAAGACAAATTGCTGTGAAGGGCTGCAAGAAAGGAGGCGGTCTCCCTATAGATGCGAAAAGGGGGCAGCAACTGTCTTAAGTGGCAAGGGAAAAGTTGGGATTTTGCAGGACGCGGTTGGCGAGAAGAACGAGTTTACGAAGCGGAACCGTATGCTTGCCGCACTCGGGCGAAGGCCGTGGGAGCGGATGGAAATACGGCTGGAGCGATCAATGTGAGCGCCAGTGTAAATCTTAACTCAACAACCTTCGGAAGTCCGAGAGGCTTTGATACCGAACATAGTGCAGAATTCAATTGGAATATTCAGAGCTTAGAGCCGTTTTATAACCAGCTTTTGAAATCGTTGCTAATCACTCCGAATCCATGAAACGTAAAAAACTAGTTACTAGCTTTCTTGATGGCAGGTTGTCTAATTACGCTGCTATTGATGCTATTTGATCAAAATAATCAAACGCCATTAAAAAAGGCGACTGCATTAACGACGGCACAAACAAATACAGCATCAGTCCTTCCTGTAACGAACAGTGCTTTGAGTTTGAAGAATCAAAAAAACGCTGTTGAGTCGCACAAAGAGGCTGTCAAAATTGTGCAGGCGATCTTTAATCGCTCCGATTTCGTTTTATGGCAAAGTGCAAGATCAGTTTGGGCGTCCTATCGAAGGTGCACAAATCAAATATAGTGCCATCGACAAGTTTTGGGAAAGTGGTTCTCACTACGAAGGTAATTCAGACGTTAACGGTTGCTTTTCGATCACGGATATAAAAGGCGCTGGTTTGACCGTGGGCGTTATGAAGGTTGGTTACGACAACATCGATGGAAAATCTGATGGATCGTTCGGCTACGGCATGCCACCGGACAGCACCCGCCAAGCACCACCTACAAAGAACAATCCAGCCATCTTTATTTTGAGAAAAAAGGCGGAAGCCGAGCCCATGATTGCTATTGAGAGCAACATTCCTATTCCTAAAGATGGCACCCCTATTGAAATTAGTTTGAAGACTGGGTGGCGTGTCGCGTCCGGGAAGGGTGACTTAATAATAGAGTGTTGGACAAACGATCAGACTAAAGATAAGAAGCGTCATTATGAATGGCATTGCCGCTTCTCTGTTCCGGGAGGGGGGATAGTGGAACGCGGCGCGGAATTAGAGCAACAAGCACCAATTGAAGGCTACAGAGCCTATGTGGAAATCCATATGGAGCAAAATTCGCAATCATGGAGACCCAGCTTTGGAGGAGACTATTTCTTAAAGCTGGGAAGTGGCAGTTACGCACGAGCGCGACTGGAAATGATTGCCGGTGGAGATCATTTATCAATCCACAATCTGGTTCGCGGAATTTGGAGTTTGATCCAAGCAAACGAGTAAAAGGGGGCACAATGGGCTTGCCCTGAATTGACGGACAGTGGGGTTGGGGTCAAAACCAAGCAAGACCCACATGAAAACGCAGATGAGGAAACCCTGGGGGGAAGCTTGCGCGAAGACGGATTTCGGGACCATCAATTCGTGCCCCGGTCTAATTTGCCGCCTTCAGCTTCGCGGCGAGTTGTTCCCGGAAGAGCGGGAGCAGGAGCGCGCGTGAGGCGCTATTAGTCAGGTGGTCGTTGTCGAAGTAGATGGAAACCCCTTCAAGGTCGGCGCGGTAATGTTCGCCGTCGGGTTCAAGTAGCTGTGGGGCGGGATCAATAAAAGTCGCCGGAAGCTTTTCCCCGGCCAGACGGTAGAGAACCGAGTTTTTCCGATAATGCTCGGCGACGGTTTGATGCCAGCTTTCATCGGTCCGTTTCAGCCGGGACTCCCAGATCATCGCCCAGGGCGCGTCGGCAACCTTCCCGGTCACATTCGGCACATCCTGCAGGACCCAGACCTCGCAGCCGGCATCCCGCAGGGCGCGGATGGTGGCGGGCAGGTCTTTTTCCAGCAGGGGGGCATCCTGTTCCTGATATAATTCCCACCGTGCGGCAATCAGGACACAGGGGATGTGGCACCGTTTGACATAGTCCACGATCGCGTTGGAAAAGGCAGGGGTGAAGTTTAGCAGCGGGGCGGTTAGGGCATGAATCGCGGCGACGCCCGGCACCCCCATTTCACGGCAAAAGGCATCCATGGCTGGGATGGCATGCCAGGCATGACTGTCGCCCCAGAGTAGAATTTTCGGGGCTTTTTCCGCGCGGTCGGCTCCTAATGGGTACAGTCGATTTTGCTGAATATCCTCCGCGTCCATGGAGAGAATATTTCGGGGGAGGTGATCCCATCGCGCCTGATCATTCTGGACCACGATTTCTGGAAAGCGTTTCGGAAATCCCCCGGAAAGCACCGCGCTCAGCAGCAGGGTAAGCAGGGTCGCCGCAGCCGCGAAACGGAAAATGGCGGCGCGCGATGGGGCCAGCCGTTTTTCTCGAAACGGCATTTCCAAATAACGCCAGGAAAGCACCGCCAGCACTGCGGACAACCCCAGCAGGCCGACGCGGAAATACCAGGCCGGCCCGGGCGGGGCCCACCAGTATTTGCCGAAAAACAGGACCGGCCAGTGCCAGAGGTAGAGCGAATACGAGATCAGCCCGATGAACACCACCGGCCGCCACGCCAGCCACCGGCCCGCCGCAGTCGGCACGATCCTGCTTTCCGCCAGGCGGGAGTTGGCCCAGATCACCAGTGCCGTGCCGAGGCAGGGCGGCAGCGCGGCCAGGCCGGGAAAGGGCGTGTCCTTCGAGTAAAGCCAGGTGGGGAGGAGAATTCCCGCCAGTCCCAGCCACGTGGCAGCCTCCCGAAATCCCCGCCAAGCCCCCATGGCGGGCAGGACGGTGAGTAATGCACCGAGCGTCAATTCCCACGCGCGCGACGGAAGTAGAAAAAAGGCCCAGTGCTTCCCAGGGCTTACTCCGTGAACCGCGAGGGCAAGGCTGGCCAGCCCGCCCAGAAACAGCACCAGACCGAGGAGGCGGGGACGGCGAAATTTCTCGAAGGCGAAAAGGGCGAGCAAAATCAAGGGAAAGAAGAGATAGAACTGCTCTTCCACGGCCAGCGACCAGGTATGCAGCAGCGGACGGTTTTCCGTGCCGGCGGAAAAATAACCAGCCAGCCGATCCTCCCCATTCCAAAAGTAAATGTTTGCCGCCAGCAGCGCCTGCGCGATGGCGGATTTGCCCAGCCGCACGAGATCGCCGGGCAGGAGGAGAAAATAGCCCAGCACCAGCGTCGCCAGGACCATCGCGCTGAGTGCAGGAAAGATTCGCCGGATGCGGCGCTCCCAGAACGCCGCGAGCGAAAACCGTCCCGCGCGCAGGTCGCGCAGAAGTAGCGAGGTGATGACGTAGCCGGAGATGACAAAAAACACATCCACGCCCACGTATCCGCCCGGAAAGCCGAGCGTCGCGTGATAAAACACGACGGACAACACGGCGAGCGCCCGCAGACCATCAATCTCCGGTCGATAAGCTGCAGCCGGGTGGGGCTGGACTTGGGAAAAAAACGAAGCGAGACGAGAGAATCGAGACATGGGTGCGCGTTGCGAGCCGCGCACCCCAGTCCTGCTTCGGCGAGTGGTTCTGCTCCAGGGCGGTTTTCCCGCGGTCCCCAAAAGTCCCTGGAAAAGAGCGCTTTCGACACGTCCCGGGCTGATCCGGGGTGTCCAGCGCTGCCTGTTCCGTGAAATTTCCGGTTTCGAGTTGGATCAGCAGCCGAAGCGACGCAACATCGCTTTAGTTTAGTTAAGTGGTTAGATTATGGGCTTTAGATGATTTGAATGCGGTTAATGGATGAACGGGGGGGAACGTTTCAGAAACCGGATTGAGAGTCAAGAGGCCGGGGGGCTTCACTTAAGGTATCCTTAGGCATCCCCTTAGGAATCATTCAGGGATTGACTGGCCTTGGGCTGAAATCCTAGTGCCGTTCGGAGGGTGTGCTTGCGATGAAAATGCGAATGGATCGTTTTATGGAAGCCAGCAGGTGAGCGTGCGGATCTTCGCGCAAATTCCTTGTTTGAGAGCTGTTTCAAGCTATGCTGCTTATATCTGAGGTATTTTCTATGAAACGTACGGCACTTTTTCTCGGGGTTTGCATGTTGGGGCTGCTTTCTTCCAGCCATGCGGCAGATGACAGCGCGATTGAGCAGATCATTGCCAACGCTACGAAAAATCAGGATGCGCAGACTTCCGCGGAAGTCCGATCCTACGTGAATCAACACCACAGTGAGATCCAGGGCATCGTGGATATGTATGTCTCCTATCTCAAGCAGATGACTTCGATGGTGGATGATCCGTCGGCTTCGACCAGTCTTCCTGCCACGACCAGTGACACGACCACCAGCGATACCGCCAGCCAGGCGGATTCCGCGACCTCTTCGGTGCAGGCTTCCGGTCCGTTGAAGATGTCGCATCTGGATGGAACGTCCTCCAGCAACTACACCGCGCTTCCAGAGGTTGCGCCGACTTCTTCGATCACGAAACCGACGGTCGAGCAGCTTGCCCAGGGCTTTGAGGTGAACCGGAAGATCGCCGAGCGGAAGCTGTTCTACCGTCGGCTGGCCGGGGTGCAGTGACCGGGCGGCCAGGGAGCGTGCCGGGAGTTGCATTCAAAGGCGGATTCGGGCATTGGTGCCGCATGAGTAATCCTTTGAGCGCCGCTTGGGGCGCGATTTTCGATTGGGACGGCGTGGTCATCGATTCCTCGAAGCAGCATGAGGAAAGCTGGGAACGCCTCGCTGCGGAGGAACGTCTGTCGCTGCCAGTCAATCATTTCAAGCGCGGCTTTGGCCGGAAAAACGAGTTCATCATTCCCGAGATCCTCGGCTGGACGAGCGAGGGGGCGGAGATCAAGCGCCTGTCGCTGCGCAAGGAGGCGCTTTATCGGGACATTGTGCGCGAAGGTGGTCTGGAGCCGCTGCCTGGGGTGCGGGAGTGGCTCGCTCGATTGCAGGAGGCGGGGGTGCCTTGTGCGGTGGGCTCGTCCTCGCATCGCGAGAACATCGATCTCTCGCTGGAGATCCTCGGGCTGCACGATTTTTTCACTGGCATCGTCACCTCCGAGGATGTGAACCACGGCAAGCCTGCCCCCGATGTCTTTCTCAAGGCTGGGGAAAAGATTGGTCGTTCGCCGCAAAAGTGTGTGGTTTTTGAGGATGCCTTCGTGGGGATCGAAGCCGCCCGCAACGCCGGGATGCGGGTGGTGGCTGTCGCCACGACGAACCCGATCGAGTCCCTGCACATGGCCGATCGTGCCGTGCACCGGCTGGATGAACTGAGCATCGCCGACCTGGCCGCGTGGTTTCTGGAATAGGGGCGACTTCCGGCCTCAATAAATGCCTGCCGCTGCGCCTCCGCGCCTTTGCGGTGAACCCGGCCCGGAATTATTGAATGAATTGCCCGGATGGGGAGTCTCAATCCCCGGCCATCCTATGCAACCTGCCCTTGTCTATTTTTCGCCAAGCTCTAAGATACCGCTTCGCTTCATGAAAAAATTGACCTTTTTGCTCGCTGCCCTCGTTTCCGTTGGCGCGCCCATGCTGGCCCGGGCGGCGGATTCCACCGCAGTCGTCCAGAACATCGGGCAGCAGACCGCCGGGGCCGCCGGAGACAAGAACCTGCTTGAGCTCATCCAGTCTGGCGGCTGGGCGATGGTGCCCCTTGCGCTGATGTCGGTGATCGGCGTCGCGCTGGTGCTGGCCTTCATCTTTACGCTGCGCCGCGGGGCCATGGTCTCGGCCCACTTCATGAATACGGCGGATGTGCTCTTGAAGAAAAAGGATTACCTCGGGCTGCTCGCCATCGCGAGCCGCCACAGTGAAGCGATTGCCCGGGTCGCCCAGCGCACCCTCGATTTTTCCACCAAGAACCCGAACGCCGATTTTGCGGTCGTCCGTGAAATCGCCGAGACGGAAGGTGCCCATCACGCCGCGACCATGCAGAGCCGAATCACCTATCTGGCCGATATCGCCGTGCTCGCCCCGATGGTCGGCCTTTTCGGCACCGTGTGGGGCATTATCCACTCCTTCGGCGTGCTGGGGGCGAAGCAGACGGAGGACGCCTCGCGCAACATGCTTCTCGCCGCCGGGGTCTCCGAGGCGCTGATCGCCACCGCCACCGGCCTGGTGGTCGGGATCACGGCGGCGGCCTTTTACGCGCTCTTCCGCGGTCGCGTGCAGCGGCTCATTTCGGATCTCGAAATGGCCTCGGCGCATTTTCTCGGCCTGCTCATGCTCAGTATGAGCGGCAAGCGCCGGGAAACCACCCGCCTCGGCATCGACGACGAATTTTAGCCCGCGGCTCCTGCCATGAATTTTCGCACGCGCGCCACTCCAGCCACCCTTACCTTCCAGATTGCTCCCATGGTGGACATTCTGCTGGTGTTGCTGGTGTTCTTCATCGTCACCTGGAACTTCGCGCTCAGTGAAAACGATCTCGACGTGAAGCTGCCGAGCGCGAGCAATTCCTCGCCGATCAAGGCCTACGTCGGCCAGATCGTCGTGAACGTGAAAGGCGACGGCAGCGTGGTGCTCAGCGGCAAGACGATTGCCGACCAGGAACTGGCGGACAAGCTGAACGACCTGTCGAAACTCTTCCCCGACCAGGCCGTCATTCTGCGCGGGGATGAGAATTTGAAGTACAACGATTTGATGAGGGTGATGAACATCTGCCGCGGGGCGAATATCTGGAACGTCGCCTTTGCGACCGCACATCAGGAACCGAAATGAAGCGTCCCGTGAAGTCGGATCGGAGATCGTGGTGCGCGCAGTGGTTGCTTGGAGCCGGGGTTGCAGGAATCTTCGGCACCACGTTGCCCGCCGTGGCGCAGGAAGTGCGGCCCGCCATTCCCGTGAGCACGCCGGAAGTTCGCCGGGCCGAGCCGGTCCAGCCTGCGCCCGAGCCGACCGTCGCCCGGGCCGTGCCGGTGAATACGCCCGCATCCACTCCGGCCCCGACGCCGGTGCCAACCCCAAAGCTTATCCCCACCCCGGCGCCCACGCCGTATGAGCCGGACGCCTCGACGCCTGCGCCCGCCCAGGCCTCGCCCGCGACCCAGGCGCAGGCCCAGCTCGATTACGCCAATGGGCTCTACGTCCGCAAGAGCTACGATCTCGCGGTGCCGGAGTATCAGCGCTATCTCGACCAGTATCCCGACGATCCCGGCCGCCAGGAGGCGCTCTACCGGATCGCGGCCTGCCAGCAGCAGCTCGGCAATCTCAACGCTGCGCGCACCAATTACGACGCCCTGCTCGGCAGCTACGTCACCGGCGATTACGTGGGCCCGGCCGCTTACCGGCTCGGCGAGATTTATTTTCAAAACAAGGATTACGCGAACGCTCTGCCGCTCTATCGCAAGGCCACCGTCCAGCTCACCGAGACGAAGGCGGTGAACGCCGCCCGCTATTTCCAGGCCCGCTGCCTGGAAGCTGCACGCAGTCCCCGATCGAAGCACGCGCCGTTTACCAGTTGCTCGCCGATACCACGGATGACAACCCCTTCCGCGAGCCCAGCCTGCTCGCGGTCGCCCGCATGTATTCCGACGCCGGGCGCAAGACCGACGCGCTCGAGCAGTTCACCAAGCTCATCGCCACCACCGGCGACGACAGCATCAAGGCCGAGGCGCTCGTCAAGGCGGGCCTGATCGAGGTTGATCTCAAGCAGCCTGACAAGGCCGCGCAACTCCTCAACCAGGCGCTGCAAATCCCGAGCGTCGGCGAATGGAAGCCGGTCGCGCAAATGGGCCTGCTCCGCGTGCTCTACGCCGCGGGCAAGTACGAGCAGCTCGTGAAGGTTTACCAGGATTCCGCCAGCACCTTCAGCAACGACCAGCGGCCCGAGGTGATGCTCCTCGCCGCGAACAGCGCCCGGCAGTTGGGCAACTACGATCTCGCGCTCGATCTTTACCAGCAGGTGATGAGCACCTACCCCGGCTCCGGCAACGCGCTCGATGCGCAATACGAGCGCCTCGTCACCCTCTACACCGCCGACAAGCCCGGCGTCGTGAAAGAGGCCGATGCCTTCCTCGCCACCAAGCCCGATTCCCAGCGCCGCGACCGCATCCTCCTCCTCAAGGCCGAGTCGCTCTACAAGCAGCAGGATTACACGAACGCCGCGCCCGTCTATGCGCAGATCGCGAATACCGATCTCTCCTTCGACCTGAAGGCCGATGCGGAGTTCAAGCTCGGCTGGTGCTACGTGCAGACGAATGCGCAGGCCCTCGCGGTCGATGCCTTCAACAGCTTCATCCAGAGCTATCCCACCAATCGTCTCGTCGCCTCCGCCTATTCCCAGCGCGCCATCGCTTATCAGCAGATGAAGAAATTCCCCGAGGCGCTGAAGGATTTCGATTACGTCATCATCAATTTTCCGAAGGCGCCCGAGCGTGAGCTCGCCCTCCAGCAAAAGGGCCTCATCCTCGGCGAGCAGAAGGATAACCAGGGCATGTCCCAGGCCTTCCGCCAGCTCCTCAAGGAATACCCGAAGACCAGCGCCGCCGCGCAGGCGAATTTCTGGATCGGCTGGGCCGCCTTCGAGGCGAAGGATTACCAGAACGCGATCCCGCCGCTCGACAAGGCGCGCAAGCTCGACAAGGCGCAATTCTTCGAGCGCGCCGCCCTGCGCATCATGCTCTCCGAGTACCATCTCAACCAGCGCGATGCCGTCGCGAAGGAAGCGGACCGCTACCTCGCGGGCGGCGGCACCGGCCACGTCCCCGCGGAGCTGCTCCGCTGGCTGGGCAGCGAATATTACGAAGGCAAGAATTACGCCGCCGCGATCAAGTATCTGAAGCTCCTCGCCGACCAGCCCTCCGAGATTCAGGTCGATGACCAGCTCATGCTCGGCCGCAGCGAAGTCGCCGTTCACAAGAACGACGACGCCGTGAAGACCCTGCAGGAATACTTGAAGAGCGCCTCCAGCGGCTTCGCCAAGGCGAGCGGCCTCGTCGCCCTCGGCCAGGCCCAGCTCGGCCTCGGCAAATACGACGCCGCGCAGAAATCCTCCGACGACGCCTGCACCCTCCAGCCCGAGGGCCGACTCAACGCCGAGGGCCGCCTCCTTGCCGGCGACATCGCCATGGCCCAGAGCCATTACGACGAGGCCGCGAAGATCTTCGCCGGCGTCTCCCTCGTCTTTGACGATCCCGGCATCACCCCCCTGGCGATGGAAAAAGCCTGGATATGCTACAAAAAAGCCGGCAACGACCCCGACGCCGCCAAGATGCTGAACAAGCTCCAAAGCCGGTATCCGGAATACAAGGTCGATACCACCGCCAGCCTCTAGCGTCGCTCAGTCATTCATTCTGAATAATCGCGATAGCCACGGCCCGGCAGAGCCGTGCGGAGAGATATCGTCAATGGTATATCCCGTCGCCAAAAATTATATTGCCCCTCTTGCTCTCAATGAAGTGGCGGTAGATCCACCGCACGATTGCTTCACCTTGGAAAAAAGAGAACGGGAGGTCATGCCGATGTTACAAATGTGATATTGTGTGCATGCCTGATTTTTTATCTCATCGCTGACTATGAGAGCATATTCGCGGTTGGTTTTGCTGGCAGGTGCAGGCATCGCTTTGTTTCACTCCCAAGCTCTGGCGCAGAGCGGCAGTTTTAGCGATTTGAATGTCACAGGCGTGGCTAGCGTGGGCGGACTCAAAGCCGGTAGTGGAGCCCAGATTGGGAGCAATAACAATTCCATCGCGATCGGGCGAAATGCGAATGCCAGTGGGGCCGATTCCATGGCCTTTGGGCTGGCTTCCACTTCCGCCGCCGTCCAGGCGCTTTCCTTCAACAGCTCGGCTCATGGCTATGATTCGGTGGCGATGACTTATACGGGTTACACTGGTCCCGATGCCAGTTACTCGTTTGCCTTTGGCGGCGGGGCTTTTGGATTTAACTGCTTCGCCACGCCCGGAGGCACGGCGGCGGGGGATTGCAGTCTGGCGATTGGCAATGCCACCTATGCCGCCGGGGTGTATCAGACGGTGACGGGCTGCTGGAACCAACCCAAGGGGCATACCGATTTTACCTATTACCCGCATGATCCGGTCTTCATCATCGGCAATGGCAATCTGATCAACGAAACGGACGTCTCCACTTCCACCAATGCGTTGGAGGTCTATTGGAATGGCGACGCGTGGTTGCAGGGACAATTTTCCGCCAGCAAGGTGCGAGTGCCGGAGACGGGCGATTTGAAGATGGGGCAGTTTACGAACTCCGCCGCGGGGGCCCCTGCGGCTTACTAGTTGTCTTTAGAAATCCTCAGCGGGAGAATCTCGTATGAAGCGGAATGAAGCACAGAAAGAAAGCGGTCGGATGCACTGGCCCGCGGTATTGGTCATCGGCATCGGCTTGAGCATCCCTTTGCTGGGCTGGGCCACCGGGCCTGCCTGGTGGGTGGACCGAGGCGTGGTCGCTACCGATGCCAGCCATCCCCCGGATGACTACGCCGTCATCAACCAAGGTCAGCTCAAGACGCTAGCAACCGCCGCCTATAATGAATTGGTAGCGAATTGTCCTGGGGGCATCGGCGATATGACCGCTCCGAATGGGACGGGCTACAAGCTTACGCTGTTGATCAATAGCTGGAGCACTCCGCAAAGTGGGGGCGGACGATTGCCAGTGATTACGGTGAATACGGACGACTACGCAGTGGTGAATTTGGGGCAGTTGAAGACGGTCGCCCAGCCATTCTACGCACGATTGTTCGAGGTGGGCTATGGAGTTGACTACCCATGGAGTGCTCCCGGGCATGGGACGGCTGATGACTATGCGCTGGCCAATCTTGGGCAGGCCAAGAATCTCTTTTCCTTTAATCTCACGGGAAATCCAAACAACTATGATAGCAATGGAGATGGGGTTCCCGATTGGTGGGAACTGGCAAACTTCGGGACAATTTATCTCAACGTCAATTCCATTCCCGATGGGGATGGGGTTACCGTTGCTCAGAAATATGCGCTAGGTCTTTCGGTGGGAAAGAAGAACAATACGCTCCTGAAACTTGAAGTTAATGCGATTGCCCGATGAATAATTTGATTCGTATTTTTTTGGTGCTGATACTTTCTGCTTTATGGGTGCCGATGTCGGGAGCACAAACTTTGGGAGAAATTTTGCGCGCGGTTCAAAATCGAAGAAAGGTTCAAGTGGAAGGTTATGATGCGGATCAATTGGTATTGGGGAATACAGCTGATAATCCGATGAAATTAATTGATTGGGAGCTAGGGGCAGACTTTCCTGCTGACTCTCAGGTTAATGCTCTGTCAATAAGCGCAAAAATTGCTTTGCTCAAAAAGGCATGGAAGGGGTATTATGGGTCTGGTTACGACGCTTCTTTGGACCGATTCGGAAAAATTCTTACGCCCGAAAATTTTCATGAGGCCCTTGAATATTATGCAGCGTCGCTTAAAAAACAAAACCGATTACCTTGGTTTTGGGAAGCGGATAGAGATGCTGAACAATTACCAACATACGGGAAAAATCAACTTGCTGCATTGCCGTCTTCCCCTCTTCAGTTAAATGCATTGAATTCAACTAACTGGCGTTTTGATACGCTATATTCCGATTTGGAGTTTCCTGAAATTAGCGCGAATTATTATCTCGATTCGTCAGAATCTAGTTCATCAAATTGGCGTTATGAGTGGAGTGAGATGGCGAAATATCCATCCCAAATAACGACTGCTGGTCCTACTGATTTTGATGGTTATTTGGAGTTAACGGAAACTAGTGCCTATGGAATGAGCGTTTTTAATGGAATGGCCAGCACTTCTTTTGGCTCTCGAAGTGATCCTGGTGAGCATCTTATTGCCGATGCTGCTTTCGAAAAGCAATCTGTGCCTCAAGATCTCACTGGAGGAGATTTGGGGCTGGGGCCGGGGAATGGGATTACCATAAATGGAAATTGGGTGAATGCAGGATCTAATTCATGGTATTTTGATCCACAATTGCCGGGGCAATCAAATGTTGATTTCTATCAGGCAGGGTACGGAGGTGTTTTGGCGAGTTTTACTGTCTACATTGTCCCTACTTTTGGACAAGAGTTTCTTTCAACAGCACCTTTATTGCCTGAGGAACCGCAATCGCCTGAGATTATTCCAGAATTGTCGCGCAACAGATTGAAAATTAAACTGGGAAATACGCCGGCGACAGATTGCGATTTAATTTGGGACTTTTCGGAAGCCCCATTCCAATACCAAGGGGCAGGAGTAGGTTTGGTTGAACACCGGCATTTAAAAGTGGAGGGAAGTGGTAAGTGGGATGCAGTTTATTCTTCGAAAGCTGCGGATAGGGAGCCTGTTATTCAATGGCCTTCTTCGAGTAGTGTTTCTTATAAGCGCTGGAGTAGCTTTCCTGCTTATATCGGAGATTGGTTTTTTCCGGTGCTGAAACAACTTAAGACATCTACTTATACATTGAATGTTTCACAAGTTGATGCTTTTAGTTATAGGATTGATTTTTATTTTAGTAGTCAAGTGGGGGCGAAAGATTCTGCCACAGGTCTTTATTCAATATCCGGTCTTTCTCCGGTGGATTCTATTATTGTAGAGAATCCTCTTGCTGATGATGATGCAGCTGATTGGGTAAGGATTACTACCAATAAAGCGGTTTATGATCTTACTTTGAATCCGGAAAACGATCGGGTCACTTGGAATCTTTCTGCTTGGGATCAAGCCACTTCAAATGTATTTTTGGATGAAGAGGTGATAGATAAATATGCTGATTATGAATACATCGATAATTTTTATACTATCGTATTGCCTTTTGAAGTGGATGAAAATGTTTCATTGGACGGGGTTGCACTTCCTAAAGTGACTACGAGCTATTGGGACACATGGGCTAATCCTCTAAGGATTGATGCAATTATTGAAAGTGGGGATGATGGGACCCGAACTACCTCTTACACCTATGATTGGGAAGAAGATGACGACGATAACATGTATCTTCCTCGATCGTCTGACTCAAATTCAGCAAGATGGAGCTAACCCCTACACTGCAACCTATGATGACAATGAATTGTTGACGAGTTGGGTAAGTGGCAGTTCGGAGGTAGATTTCGGCTATAACGGCTCGCAGGTGACGCGGACGGAAAAGTTCAACGGTGCGACGGTCAAAGCGGAGACGACAACATGGAGCGGAGATATGACTACGGCCACTACCGTGAGCGGAGCGAGTGATGCCACACCGTCCATCTTGCAGTATAACTCCGGTACCGATGGGACGTATCCATGGGGATTGAAGCTGCTCCAGGGATTTGATGGCTCGCTTACCACCTATGGTTACACCACGAACTCAGATGGGAGCTTTACGGTGACGACGATGAGTGGACGCAGCACCACTAGCAATCAGGCGGTGGGAGCAGGAACCAAGATCGTGCAGACGATCAATAGCGCGGGCCAACTGATTGCGAGCGAGACTGATGACATCGAGAGCGGGGCGAAGCTGGATTATGCAACGGCGACGGAGTTCCAGAATACGGTATTTCCGAAAACCTTCAGTTGTTCACTCGGTACCGACGGAGGGGTATACTTACGATGGAGAAGGTCAGGTGCTCAGTCATACGGACCGGCTGGGGATCACTAGCAACTATACGCTGGATGCGCTGGGGCGCACAACGGAGGTGACTCGAAACGGGGTGGAGTTAGACATCAGCTATAACCCGAGCCACCTTGGGCGCTTGCTCACTTGGAAAGCAGCGGGAGAAGACAATCGCACGCAGGAGGAGACGGTGAGCCCGTTTGGTTTGAGCCAGACGGTGGCGATCGTGGGGCCGGAGAGCATCACGACGACGCGGACGGAGGATGCGAATACGATCACGCTGCAGAGTAACAACAGCACGACCGGGCAAAACCTGACCAAGACGTTTACGAAGGCGACGATGGCGACCGCGATCACGGGGAATGCGACGGAGCCATGGAATATCAGCTACACATTCCCCGGCAGCGGCTGGAAGCAGACCACGACCCACGGCAGCGATACGGCGCTGACGGAAACGGTGACCTTGGATGCGCTGGGACGAATCCTCAGTGATGTCTTACCAAGTCCCACAGGCGCGGGGACGGCGACGACCACTTACGGGTACACGGGAGGTCGGTTGACTTCGATGACGGATGCCTCTGGAGAGACCGATTACAGCTATCAGCCCGATGGTACCTTGGAGAAGACCAGCCATGGCAATCGGTTCACCTCCGTGGATCGGGTGACCAATAGTGCGTCGGAAATCAAGTGGGCTTGCACGGACGCGGCTCTGGGGGTGGACGGCAAGCCCGAAGTGCTCTGGCAGCGGAGTTACAATCCAAGCACCCAGGCGACGACGGAAATTCCTTGGGGAGAAAGTGCGCGGGCGGTGATCACGACCCCTACGATCAGCGGCAGTGTCTTGCAACTGGCGGCCAGCGGCCCCAATCTGAGTGCGACCTCGCAGTGGAAGGACGGGGTGCCGTATCAGGGAAACAGCACGGTCGGTGCGCCGCAGCTGAGTTGGAGTGCGACGCCCAATGGCTTTGGGGAGATCGCGAGTACCACGGTGAACGCGGGCGCCAATTCCGGCAACGGGCTGACGACGAACTATTCCAATCTCGGGCTGCCCACGAGCACGAGCGGGCTGGTCAACAGCAGTCGCGTGGACAGCTTCGATGGGACGAATGGCTGGACGGCGACGGTGACGCAGAACGGGCACACGACGACGAGCAAAGCCTCGCCCAAAGGCGATGGCCTGGGCTCGCAGGGTTATAGCTTTGCGGACCAGACGTGGAGCCTGCCGAGCTATGGGAGCACGATTACGCGGACACTGGGCACGGGGGCGGGCAATGCGCAGTTTACGTGGAATCTGGCCGGGCAGTTGTTGACGCGGAAGTATCCGGACGGGAGCGGGGAAAGCTTTGCCTACAACGCGGCGGGAGCGACGACGACGTGGACGACGCCGCGGGCGAGCTTCAGCCTGGCGCCGAATGTGTTTGGGGAGCCGACGACGCTGGGGACGATGGGAAGCCTAGGGTACGATCTGGCAGGGCGGGTGAATTCCATCAGCGACGCGGCGGGGAGCCACTCGACGACGTATGTGGAGGGGCAGCCGAAGGTGGAGGCGCATGCCGACGGGGTGCTGGCGGGGCAATCAGTGGTGCATGCCTACGACAGCCTTGGGCGGCTGCAGCAGGTGAGGATCTGGCCCGGGGGTAAGCACGTGGATTACACGTATGACGATACGGGAACCGGGGAGTTGAAGACAGTGACGACGATGGGAGGGGGCGTGGGGACGTACAGCAATTACGACCCGGTAAGCGGACGGGCGAAGAATCTGAGCTTTGGGGGCAGTCCGCTGTTGAACTGGGCGCGGACGTTCGACGGGCAGGGGCGGATCGTGAGCGAGAACGCGAGCTTTGGTGGGACGATGCTGGCGTATAACAGCGACCAGTATGATGGGGACGGGCATTGCACTTCTCGGAACACGCCGGAGGGAGGGTGGACGTATGGGTATGATGGGAACGGGTATCTGCACACGGCCACCGGGTGGAAGAGCCAGACTTACAGTCAGGACGAAGCGGGGCGACCGACGGGGGTGGCGTTGAGCGATTACTACCCGCTGGTGCGGAACAATCAGTCCACGGTGGAAGTGTTTGGGTCGGTGAACCCGGGGGCGACGGTGACGATCGGGATCAACGGGGGGACGCCGAGCGCGGTGAGCGTCAGTGGGGGCCGGTTTGATCTAACCTACACGCCGGGCGGAGGGAGCTGGCAGACGTATGATGTGGTGGCGACGCTGGCGGGAGCGGGGATGGGTGGGAGCAATGCGGTTTCGGAGCAGATCAAGAAAGTGTATGTGCCGTCGGCGAGTGAGACGCTGGTGCGGGACGCGAGCGGGAATCTGGCGGGAGACGAGCGGTGGAGCTACACGTGGAATCTGTTGGAGCAATGCACGCAGTGGGTGGAGAAGACGCCGCAGAGCGCGAGTAGCAAGGTGCAGGTGGATTGCGTGTATGATCTGGTGGGACGGCGGATGCAGAAGCAGGTGAGCGTGGGCGGTGCGGTGAGCCAGCGAACGACGACGCTGTGGGACGGGTGGCGACCGGTGCTGGAGATCGATTACGACGCGAAGAATCAGGAGACGGCGCGGCGGTATTACACGTGGGGTCCGGATGTGAGCGGGACGCTGAACGAGGCGGCGGGGATCGGGGGCCTGCTGGAGGTGATGGAGATCAAGGGCGGGACGACGACCTGCAGCCTGCCGATCACCGATGGGTTTGGAAGCGTGGTCGGGCTGGTGGATGAGAGCACCGGGGTGCAGGTGGCGGGCTACAGCTACGGAGCCTATGGCGAGTTGCTGTCGGAATGGGGGGAGCGGGCGGAGAGCTGCCCGTTCCGCTACCAGACCAAGGAATATGATGGGGAGACAGGGTATTACTATTTCGGGAAGCGGTATTACGATCCGAAGACGCGATGCTGGCTCTCGCGCGACCCCGAGCGGGAAGGGGGCGGCGCGAACCTCTACGCTTACTGCGAGAACCAGCCGGTGGGGAATTATGATCCCATTGGATTATGGACGTGGGACGGTGACTGGATTGAAAAAGGCGTGCTGCCTCTTGTCGGGTTGAACAAAGACTATCCTGCCAGCGATGCGTGGGATGATGCGGGACAGAGTTATCATGAAGCGGCAGTAACCATCGTGACAACTCCCTACCGGATTGGTCACACTGCCGGGGAACAGGGGGTAGCTAGCTATGATTTGGCGATTAATACTGGAGCCAGCAATTCAGAGGCCTTGACGCTTGCCGCAGGGACGACGATTACCCGTGCCACGGGTGCCTTGGATGTGATCGAAGCTACCAGCGGAGGACAAAAAATTGTGGGAGACAGTTCGACTGGTTTGTCCATGGAAGATTTCAGCAGTGGATGGGAGCGCGGCTTCCATGGAGTTTCAGGAGGACTGCAACTGCTTGGATCGGGAACCGGCATCGCCGGTGGAGTGCTCAAGGCGACCAGCGGAATCCCCAAATTATTGGCCCCTGTGGCCCAGCCCGCTTCAACGGGTTTCGTTTTGCGGAGTCGCTTCGCCAGTGAAGCGGGTGCGGTGATCAATCCGTTCGCGAAGGCGAATATCGCCGCAAAGAGTTTAACCACACCCATTGGCGAACTACGAGCCGCAGGGCTAAAAGACGCACATCATATTATACAAGATGCGGCTGTACGTGACATACTTGGTTACGACACGAATTTGGCGCGTGGCGTTCAGTTGGAAGGCCCATCAACTGCAATAGGCACACCTCACTATGCCGCCACGCAAGCCCAGCGAGTAGCTGGAGGAGGTACCTACGGAGCGGAACGACAAATTGCTTACGACGCACTAAAAGCTGCTGGTTATACGGATGAACAAGCCGCACAAGCTCTTGCAGAGTCGGACGCGTATTTTAATACTCTAGGAGTGACCTACGACACTCCGACGCGCATCCCAGGTAATCGCCCATGACAATGAATGAAAAAATCCAGCAAATTGTAAGGCACATAATTGCTCTAATTGTCTCAGGCGATTTTTTAGCAATTGTCGAGCTCACCAGAGGTATCCGAATAAGCAGTGAGGAAATCAGCAGAACGCTCTCAGATTACGGCAGAACAATTGTCATGCCGCCGGAAAATGCATTTGAACAGCTAAATGTAGTCGAAGTCAAAGGAGCATGCCCACGGCAATTTTCTGTTTATATGCCGCTCTGGACTCAGCAGGAAGGAAGGTCTGATTTGACTATGGAATTGACCGTCAAAGCTTCGGAAAACGGAATGGAGGTGGAACTCGACGATATTCATGTTCTGTGAGTTGCATCTGTTGCCACAATGATGGCAGCGCACTTCAACTGAAGTTTCAAATGCACCCCCCTGAGGATTATTGGCTTTGGTCTGCACGAATGAGAAAAGGGGGCAGTTTGGGCTTGCCCTGAATTGGCGGACATTAGAGACGGGCATTGTTATTATCGGAGCACACCAGAGGGAGGGTGGACGTATGGGTATGATGGGAACGGGTATCTGCACACGGCCACCGGGTGGAAGAGCCAGATTTACAGTCAGGACGAAGCGGGGCGACCGACGGGGGTGGCGTTGAGCGATTACTACCCGCTGGTGCGGAACAATCAGTCCACGGTGGAGGTGTTCGGGTCGGTGAACCCGGGGGCGACGGTGACGATCGGGATCAACGGGGGGACGCCGAGCGCGGTGAGCGTCAGTGGGGGCCGGTTTGATCTGACCTACACGCCGGGCGGAGGGAGCTGGCAGACGTAAAATGTTGACAAACCGCTAGTACGTCGCGTGCCAAAGCGGGATGGAAAGTTAAAATGGGCTGAAAAAGCTGCTTGGAGTTCAGGGCCTTGCAACGAAAGGCAGGTGCCTCGTCTCATGATATTCGTCCGAACGTTCCAACACCCGAGTCCGCCCCATCCAGTGCTGTCCCAGCCAAATGATGCGGAGCCTCGGGAGTAAAAGCTCCGCGAGCGTGAGCTCGCCCGTAAGGCCCCATGCAAAGAAAGCAGGTCAAGAAACGCGACTCTCAGCGTGGGGATTGAACTGTGTTGGAAGGGCGATGTAAAGCCCAGAGGAAAAGCGATTGCCAACGAGGGAAAAAGGTCAGCCTGGGTTGGCCTCATTTTCACGGACAGGAGGCTTGGGGGCACTCACACACAAGACGGGCCGGAACCATTTGAGGCCGGTCCGACTGCGCTGCGCTGCGCGCAGGGTAACATGGGGTGGCTGGAGGTACGGTGCCAACTTGGTTTTTCGAGCTTGAATGCTTTTGATCGCTTACGTTTCTCCGCCCGAGCCCGTTTCTTGCAGCCACTGGACGGCGCGGTGGTAGAGGACGGCGCCGGTGCTGATGCCGAGCTTTTCCTTGATGCGGGCGCGGTAGGTATCGACGGTGGTGGTGCCGACGTTGAGGATCTGGGCGATTTCGCGGCCGGTGTCGCCGGAGCCGATGAGCTGGAAGACCTCCAATTCGCGGTCGGTGAGGAGGTTCATGCCGTCGGTCTCGGCGACGGGTTTGGAGAGGCGGCGGAGGACGAGCTTGGTCATCTGCGGGCTGAGATAGACTTCGCCACGGGCGATGGTGCGGATGGCGGTGAGGATTTCGGCGGGGGATTCCTGCTTGGTGATGTAGCCATTGGCCCCGGCGCGGATGACGCGCTCGGCGTAGAGGGTCTCGTCGTGCATGGAGAGCACGAGCATGGGGATGGTGGCGCCGAGGGCGCGCAGGTTTTTCAGCAGCTCGAGGCCGCTGGAGCCTTTGAGGGTGATGTCGAGCACGGCGATGTCGGGGCTGCTTTTCTGGAACATCGTCATGGCGTCGCGGATATTGTCGCACTCGCCGATGACCTCCATCGCGGCGTCCTTGTTGATCAACTGGGCGAGGTATTCGCGGAACAGCGGGTGGTCGTCCACGACCATGACCTTGGATTTCGTTTCAGGAGTGCTCATTGGTTGAAGTGATGATTGGCCGGGAGCCGGCAGGTGACGCAAGTGCCGCCTTCATCTTCATCGGCGCGGATGTGCAATTCGGCCCCAATAATGCGGGCGCGGTATTGCATGGTCTTGCAGCCCATGCCGTCGGCTTCGAGCGCGTTTTTGGAGATGCCCACGCCGTTGTCGCGGATGGAGAGCTCGGTCGCCTCGGGGCTGCCGGAGAGGGTGATCTCCACCTGCTTGGCCCGCGCGTGTTTGATGATGTTATTCACCGCCTCCTGGGCGATGCGGAAGAGGTGGGAAGCGGTTTCCGGGGCGAGCAGGGGGATTTTGCCGGTGGTTTCGAACTGGCATTCCATGTCGGAGAGTCGCCCGAGGCGTGAGGCGAGATCGTCGAGGGCGGAGATGAGCCCCGATTCATCCATCGGCACCGGGGCGAGGCCGCGGGCAATGCTGCGGGCCTGGGAGATGCCATCCTTCACGAGGTCCTCGATCTCCCGGGCCATGGCGGCCTCGGGGAGCGCCTTGCCCTCCAGATCCTCCTTCAAGGCAGCGGCGGCGAAGCACACGGCGGCGAGGTGCTGGCACAGGCCGTCGTGAATATCCTGCCCGATGCGCTGCTTCTCCCGCTCGCTGGCGGTGACGATCTCCTGCTCGAGCAGGCGGAGCTGGTTCACCACCTCCAGCCGCGCGGCAAAGGTCTCGCGCTGGCTCTTCATCGCATTGCCGCCGATGACGAGAAAGAGGAAGAAGAACAGCCGCATGCACACGTTCCAAATGAGCATCCAGTGCGAGGAATAATGATGCCCGGTGGCGAGATCGGCCCAGAGCCAGACGAACCCGCTCAACACCGCCACCAGATAGGCGGACTTTTCGTCGGTGAACCAGACCGCCATCAGGATCGGCAGGCCGTAAAACGCGAACATGCTCAGCTCATAGCCCGTATCCGCATCCACGATGCCGATGATCACGAGCAGAGCGAGCGACTCCAGCAGGATGCAGAACTTGGGTTGCTGGCGGAAGCGGACCGGGAGGCTCATGTGTCAAAAAAGCTAATATATAGAGCACCGAAAAATTGCTACAAAATAATAGAAGATGGATGTTTTGCCACAAGGAGTGTGGCGATTCCGCTACAAACGAAGACTGGCGCACACACGTTGAAATATCAGGGAAAAGATAGTTATTTTATACCAGATCAGGCCTCCACTGGATGGTGTTTTTGTAGCGAAGGCTAATGATTTGTAATGCGATTTTAGCGAATACTCCAAGGAACTAATAATGATGGCCCCGCTCCCAGCTTCCCCAGTGAAAATCAGTGGTGAGCCGTTTCTTTCCGTGCTCATTTGCTCGCGTAATCCCAAGCCGGATTACTTGAACGCCGTGCTGGAGGCGCTGCTTGGCCAGACGCTTCCATTAGATCGTTGGGAACTGATTTTGGTGGATAACGGTTCCTCGCCTGCGATCAAGGTGGATTTGCAATGGCATCCACGGGCGCGCGTCGTAGTCGAGCCCGAGCCGGGAATTCTGGCGGCACGGTTGCGGGCGATCCAGGAGGCCCAAGGGGACTTGCTCTGCTTCTTTGATGACGATACCCCGCCGTGCGCGGACTATTTGGAATTTGGCGTGAGCGTGGCCGATTCGCATCCGTGGCTGGGGGCCTGGGGGGCGGCGGTGATTGCAGGGAAATTCGAGGTCCCGGTGCCGGAGTGGGCGAAGCCTTTCCTCCACATGCTCGCCCTGCGGAACGAGAAGGGGAACTACTGGAGCAACATGGAGGACTGGCGCACCATCCCATACTCCGGTGGCATGGTCTTTCGGCGCAGTGTGGGGCTGGAGTTCCTGCGCTGGGTGGAGGCGAACCGCAATGCCCGCCTGCTCGGGCGCAAGGCGAATGAACTGCTTTCCCACGAAGACATCGCACTGGCTAAAATGGCCTACCGGCTGGACTTCGGGACGGGGATTTTCGAGCGCCTGCAACTGGGGCATTTCATCCCGGCCTCGCGCCTGGAGCCCGCGTATTTGTGCCGTCTCTCCGAGGGCTTCGGCTACTCGGGGGTCTTGAGCAAGTGGATCAATGGCGAGAACTACCACCCGAAAGTGAAAGGCCGCTTGGATCGGATTTTTGAGTGGGTGCGAAACGCCCGCAAGCCCGCCGCAGCCAGAGCGTGCTTGCGGGCGGACCGCCGCGGTGCGCGCCGGGCGCTGCAGTATATTGCGGAGCAGACTGGCAAGTTCCCCGCAACGGAACGGATGAACCCTTTTGACTTTCCTGCGCCGAAACTGGCGACGGGCAAACGCTGCGCCTGAGTGGAGCCTTCCTTTACATCGGTCTCGAATCTTCTCGGGCTACGGGCGGGGGAGACTCCCATCCTCATGTACCATCATCTCACCGAGCGTCCGGCGGACCCGCGGTTTGGCTACCTGCATGTGAGTCCCGCTTTCTTTAAGCGACAGCTTCGCGGTCTGGCGGACTATGGCTTGGAGACGCTGTCGCTGGCGGAGGTTTCCGCCGCGCAGGCGGAAGCGCGCCGGGGGGTGGTGATCACTTTCGATGATGGCTTGGAGAGCGTTTTCCTGCATGGCTTGAAGCTGCTGGGCGATTTTCACGGGCGTGCGATCCAGTTCCTCGTCTCCGACCGGGTGGGGGGATGGAACGAATGGGATGCGGGAACCGGAGCCGCCCGCACCCGGCTGATGGATGAAAGCCAGGTGCGCGAATGGCTCGCCGCGGGACATGAGATCGGCGCACATACGAGAACGCACCCGCATCTGACCAAGATCCCGCGGGAACAGGCCCGGGAGGAGATTCGCGGGAGCTGCCGCCAGTTGGAAGACCGCTTCGGAGTGGCGGTGAAACATTTCTGCTATCCCTACGGCGACTGGAGCCCGGCGATCCGCGATCTGGTGGCGGAGGCGGGTTACGAAAGCGCCTGCACCGTCGTCCCCCGGGTGGCGAACGGGGATTCGGACCGCCTGGCGCTGCCCCGGTTGCTGGCCCGGCAACCGCGCGCGACGACTTCGCTGGGGAGGATTCGCCAGCATTTGAAGCGGATTTTCAGTTAGGCCACCCCCGGCGTGCTGGGGCAATTTTAGCGACGGTCATAGACCGCCACTACAGGCGATTAGGGAAGATCCAGCGCAGGGCGAAGAATAAGCGCGGCTGGGGGAGGGGTTTATTTCCCTTGCCCACCCTAAAACCCTGGATTACAGATAGGTGACGCAAAGGGGTTGTGTTCCACGGATAGCCGAAGGAAAAATTTCCCCCTCCCGCGTTTCTCGCAGATGAGTCGGATACCTATTGTCTTTGCTCTGCTGGTGGAAATCGCATCAGGCGTATGGCGGCGAATTGCCTGCCGACCGACGCAAGGGGGGAATCCTTTGTTCTCACTGGAGAACCGATCCGCACCACGCCCCGGCTGCGTCACGCGAAGTGTTCCGAAAGCGAACGACCCTGGCACTGGCCGGGTCGAAACGATTCGCCGACGGAATGTTGCATCCCGCATGCGCTTCGCGAAAGAAACGAAAACGATTCATTACGAAAATGAGACAAGACAACAATTACGCAGGCCGCCGTTCGCGTGGTGGCCGGCGCCATCGCCGCAATACTAATGACGGCGCTCCACGCTCCGCAGCCAAGGCTCCCGTAAAACTCACCCTCTGGCAGAAAATCAAATCCTGGTTTGGCGGCACCCCTGCCAAGCGTTCGATGCCGAAGACCAACACGGTCGTCGTAACCAGTAGCAGCATCGGCAGCAACGGTGCTCGCAAGACTGAATCCTCCCGCCCGGCCCGCAAGCCCGAGGTGGTGGACGTCACTTCTCCGAAGCTGTATGTCGGCAATCTTTCCTTCGATGCCACGGAGAGCGATCTGTTCGAGCTCTTCAAGGGGGTCGGCAGCGTGCAGAATGCCGAGATCGTGAGCCATCGCCACACGCAGAAGTCCAAGGGCTTTGCCTTTGTGATGATGCAGACGGTGGATGAAGCCCGCCGTGCGGTGACTGAGCTTCCACGACAAGGAATTCATGGGCCGCAAGCTCGTCGTCAGCGGAGCCAAGACCAGCGACGTGCGCTACTCCTCGACGGACACCGAAGCCGCTGCCTAAGCCGCCTAAAGCGCGCCCAACATCCATCTTTATTTCCCCAAAAGGCGCATCCTGCACAAGGGTGCGCCTTTTTTGCTGAAATCGTCGCCCGCGCCCTGCAAGCTGGTCCTTTCATGAATCCCGCCCCACCCATGTTTTTTCTCGCCGGTCCCACCGCCGTAGGCAAAAGCACGGTGGCCGTGGAGGTGGCGGAGCGGTTGAACGCCGAGATCATCGGCGCGGATGCTTTCCAGGTTTATCGCGGGCTGGAGATTCTCACCGCCCAGCCCGCGCCGGAGCTGCAAAAACGCGTGCCGCATCACCTGATCGGTTGCCTGCCCGGGAGTGAACCCTTTGACGTCAACCGCTACCTGGAGCAGGCCCACGCGGCGGCGGCAGCGATCCTCGCCCGGGGGAAAGTGCCGCTGGTGGTCGGCGGGGCCGGGCTTTACCTGCGAGCCTTGATGCATGGAATGGATGAGCTTCCCGCGCCGGATGAAAGCCTTCGCTCCCGGCTGGAAGCGCTCCCGCTCGAAACGCTCCAACAGGAATACGCAAGGCTCGATCCCCTGGGGGCCGCCCGGATCGACCGGAACAACCAGCGGCGACTGATTCGTGCGATTGAGGTGTGCCAGCTCTCGGGCCAGCCCTACTCCAGCTTCCGGAAGGACTGGTCGGGAGTGGAAAGGGCAGGGGAAACGACCTTTCGAGCCGTGTTTTTAACGCGTGACCGCAAGCTGCTTTACGAGCGCATCAACGCCCGGGTGGAGGCGATGTTTGCCAGCGGGGTATCCGATGAGGTGGGGAGACTGGGAGAGCTGGGGCCTACGGCTTCCCAGACGCTGGGCCTCTCGGAGATCCGGCAATGGAGAGGCGGCGCGATCACGCGCGAGAATGCCCTGGCCTCGATCCAGCAGGCCACCCGCAAATATGCCAAGCGGCAGTGGACCTGGTTCCGCCGTCAGCCCGAATTTCAATGGCTGGAGCTTGCCTCGGCGGCGGAAGACCCCGCCATTGCCGAGGCCGTGTGCGCCATTTTTTCCGCTCAAGCCGCAAATCCTGCAAAAAGGGCGTGATTTTTCAAAGGCGCACGCTTACTTTTCACAAGTTCAACTTCCCCATACCATGAAAAGATCCGGTTTTACCCTCATCGAACTGCTTGTCGTCATTGCCATCATTGCCCTTTTGGCGGGCATCGCCCTGCCCGTTTTCAGCGCCGCGCAGGAAAGAGGCCGTGCGACCCAGGATGCCAGTATGCTGCGCCAGATCGGCCTCGCTTACATGTCCTACCTGAGCGACAACAACGATACGCTTTTCTCCAAGAGCCCTACCACTACCCCGAGCTCGTGGCCTGACATCCTCGTCAATGGCAAATACTTGCCCGACTACAAGGCTTTCCATTCTCCATTCGATCGCCGTCTCGACCCGACCACAACTTCCACCAGCTACCCGGTGAGCTATGGTTACAACGAGCAGTGCTGGAGCGAAAGCTGCACCAACATGGGCAAGGTGATTTCCGCTTCGCAGACCATTTTCTTTGCGCCGAACCTTACCGGCAAGCCGGATGATACCGCCTCCTGGGCGGGGACCGATTCCAACCAGCCGGCGTTGAAGGTTCCGACCAGCACGACGACTGCGCTCGGCACGCATGGCAAGCAGCAGGATATCAATGCCCTCTTCGGCGACATGCATGTGCAGAGCATGACCTGGACTAAATTTGCGGCCCAGCCGCTCACGAGTGGCTACTCCAAGTCGCTCCAGTGGTATCCGAAAGGAACGTGATTCCGGTCGCGCACTCCATCCCGGTTAACCTCTCCAGCCGGGGTTACGAAGTTTTCGTGGGAGTCGATTTCGACGCATCGCTGCGCGGGTTTCTGGCAGGCAGAAAGTCCGGCGGGCGATGTGCCGTCGTTAGCGACGAAACGGTGGCCGCGCTGTATGGCGACCGCATCCTGCAATCGCTCCGCGCGGCTGGTTGCGAGCCCGTTTCCATCGTCGTGGCCGCCGGGGAGAAGTCCAAGTCGCTCGGGGTTGTCGGCACGGTCTGCGATCGGATGATCGAGGCCGGGCTGGATCGCTCGTCTTTCGTGGTCGCCCTCGGCGGTGGGGTGGTTGGCGATCTGGCAGGTTTTTGCGCGGCTATTTACTATCGGGGGATTCCTTGTCTTCAAGTGCCCACCACCGTGGTTTCGCAGGTGGATAGTTCGATCGGTGGCAAAACCGGCGTGAACGCGCCCGGGGGCAAGAACCTCATCGGCTGCTTTCATCAGCCCATGGCGGTCATCGCCGATGTCACCACGCTGCGCACGCTTCCGCCGCGCGAATACAATGAAGGCATGGCCGAGGTCATCAAGCACGCCATCATCCGCGATGCCGCCATGCTGGACGCGCTCCAGCCCTCGAACGATGAGGAACTGGCCGCGCTGATTGCCCGCAACGTGGCGATCAAGGCGGCCATCGTTTCCGCGGATGAATTTGAAACCAAGGGCCTGCGCGCGCTTTTGAATTTTGGGCATACCATCGGCCATGGCATCGAGAATGCCGCCGGGTATGGCGTCTATCTGCACGGGGAGGCGATCAGCCTCGGCCTCGTCGCCGCCTGCCGTCTTTCCATGCAACACGCCGGATTTTCGGCGGAGGAAAATCAGCGCGTGCTTGCCGCCTTGCGCCTCTTCCAGTTGCCGGAAACGCTCCCGGCGGAGATCACCACGACCGCGATCATGAGTGCGTTGAAGACCGACAAAAAATTCGCCGGGCAGGTGCGTTTCATCCTCACCCCGCGGCTCGGCGAAGCCTTCGTCTCCCGCGAAATTACGCTGACACAAATTGAGGATGCAGTGGAGTCGCTGCGCGGCTAGAATGGTCGCATGAGCGACCCGATCACCAAAAGCGACGACGAGTGGAAAGAGCTACGCCCGAGCAATACCGCGTGCTGCGCCATCAAGGGACTGAGCGCCCATTCACCGGCGCTTATTGGGACACCACTGAGCCCGGGCTCTATCGCTGCGCGGGCTGTGGCGCGGAGCTCTTTCGTTCCGAGACCAAGTTTGACGCCGGTTGCGGCTGGCCGAGCTTTTTTGATCCCGCCCATTCCGAAAACGTCGAAAGCCAGCGCGACACCAGCCATGGCATGATCCGGACGGAGGTGCATTGCAAGCATTGCGGCGGCCACCTCGGCCACGTCTTTCCCGATGGGCCGAAGCCGACCGGGCTGCGGTACTGCATCAACTCCGCCTCGCTGAACTTCGAGCCGAAGCCGGAGTAATTAACCGCGGTGGAAATTAACTACGGAGGACACAGAGAGCACGGAGGGAAGACCCTATAATTCCATTCTTCGTGATCTTCGTGTCCTTCGTGGTGAAAAATCTCTAATCAAAGCGGCAATCCGCCCGCATGCTCCTCCGCAGCCGTTGCAGGTAATCCGCGCGCGGAATTTCATGTGCGCCGAATTGCTGCAAGTGCGGTGTAATCCATTGCGTATCGAGCAGTTGGTAGCCCCGTTCCAGCAGTCGCTGGCGCAGGCCCCACAGGGCGACCTTCGAGGCATCGGTCACGTGGTGGAACATCGATTCGCCAAAGAAACTGCCGCGAATCGCCACCCCGTAGAGGCCGCCCGCCAGCTTTCCGTTCTGCCACGTTTCCACCGAGTGCGCCCAGCCCAGCCGGTGCAATTCCACATAGCTCTTGATGATCTCCTCGTTAATCCAGGTTTCCTCGCGGTTGGCGCATTCTCGCATCACCGTTTCAAATGCGCTGTTGATGCGAAGCTCAAAGGGATTCCGCTTCAACGTGCGGCGCAGCCCATGAGGAACCACGAAGTCCTTGATCGGGATGATCCCGCGCGGATCGGGAGAAAACCACCCGATCTCGCCGCCTTCCATCGCCATCGGGAAAACTCCCTGGCAATAGGCATCCAGCAGCAGGTTGCTCGGAATCATGCCGCGACAATGCCGCGAAGGCGTGCGGGGAAGAAGGTTAAAATTCACCGGATCGGTGCTTGCGTTTCTGTCCCCGCCAACGCAATGCTCTCCCCTTTCCCATTATGAAGAAGGAAGCAGCATTCCACGGCTCTAAAATCGCCATTCTCGACTTCGGCTCGCAATACACGCAGGTCATCGCCCGCCGCGTGCGCGAGTGCCAGGTGTATTCGCAAATCTTCAAATATGACGCCACCGCGGCCGAGATCGCGGCTTCCGGCGCCCAGGGCATCATTCTCTCCGGCGGCCCGGCCAGCGTCTATGGGAAGAAGGCTCCGCAGGTGGACAAGGACATTTTCAAACTGAAGCTCCCCGTGCTCGGCATCTGCTACGGCATGCAGCTCATGGGCTTCAATCTCAGCGGCAAGGTCGAGCACTCCGAGCGTCGCGAATACGGGGCTGGCCAGCTCGAACTCGCGAAGGACTGCGAGCTTTTCCACGGCCTGCCTTCGCCGCTCGATATCTGGAACAGCCACGGTGACAAGCTCACCAAGCTGCCCAAGGGCTTCCATGCCGTGGGGAAGACGGACAACTCGCCCTACGCCGCGATCGAGGACGCCAAGCGCCGCTTCTACGGCCTGCAATTCCACCCCGAGGTCGCTCACACCCCGCGCGGCAAGGAGATCATCCAGAACTTCGTTTACCGCATCTGCGGCTGTAAGATGGACTGGACGATGGGCTCCTTCATCGAGCAGACCTGCGAGGAAATCCGCCAGCAAGTCGGCACCGATCACGTGGTGCTCGGGCTCAGCGGTGGGGTCGATTCCAGCGTCGCGGCGGCGTTGCTGCACAAGGCGATCGGCGATCAGCTCACCTGCATTTTCGTCAACAACGGCGTGCTCCGCGCCCGTGAGGCCGAGGTCGTGAAACGCATCTTCGGCGAGAACTTCCACATCAAGCTCAAGTATGTGGACGCCTCGAAGCGCTTTCTCACCAAGCTCAAAGGCGTCACTGATCCGGAGCGCAAGCGCAAGGTGATTGGCAACGAGTTCATCCGTGTCTTCGACGATGCCGTGGCCGAGCTTACGAAGAAGGGCAAGAGCGGTGCGAAATTCCGCTGGCTTGCCCAGGGGACGCTTTACCCCGACGTCATCGAGAGCGTCTCGATCAGCGGCAACCCGGCGGCGCTCATCAAGAGCCATCACAACGTGGGCGGCCTGCCCAAGAAGATGAAGCTCAAGCTCGTCGAGCCGCTCCGCCAGCTCTTCAAGGACGAGGTGCGCCAGGTTGGCGTCCAGCTCGGCCTGCCCAACGAAATCGTCTATCGCCAGCCCTTCCCAGGACCGGGCTTGGCCGTCCGCATTCTCGGCGAGGTTACCAATGAACGTCTGCGCATTCTCCGCGAGGCGGATGCCATCGTGGTCAGCGAGATGAAGGCCAGCGAATGGTATTACCGCGTGTGGCAATCCTTCGCCGTCCTCCTGCCCGTACATGCAGTGTCGGCGTGATGGGCGACGAGCGGACCTACGAAAACACCTGTGCGCTCCGCATCGTCGAGAGCCAGGACGGCATGACCGCCGACTGGGTGCGCCTGCCGTATGACGTGCTCGCGAAGATTTCCACCCGCATTTGCAACGAGGTGAAAGGCATCAACCGCGTCTGCTACGACATCTCGAGCAAGCCGCCGAGCACGATTGAGTGGGAGTAGTCTCACGCGGAGACGCGGAGATTGATAAGTGCCCTACGGGGCTGGGCGGCGAGACGTGTCTCGCCGGGAGAAAGCGGCGACGTGTCGCCGCACTCCAAGGGCGCAAAGACGCCGGTTGGGTTTTGCAAAACGAGAGCGTGCTAAATGATTGGTTCTGATTCGCTGAAATCTCTGCGTTCTGGCGTCTCGGCGTGAACTCTATTGCAGATACTGCATGCTGTTCATCGGCGTGATCCGTCCAATATTCGCCGAGGGCAGGTGGCGGTCGAGGGTTCCGGGGGACATCGTCAGCGCTGCGGCATGACCATCGGCGAAGAGGAAATTGGCCCGCACTCCGGTGTGCCGGAAGTGGATGGTCATCGAATATTGGTCGATGATGTAAAACTCCTCGACCATCGGGTTGGACATGGAAGCCGGGGCTTGGAAGGTATTCACTTGGGCGCAGTCGCCAAAGACCACTACCTGCGAGGGATTTTGCAGATCGGTGACATGCTTGACTGGCAGCGCCCCCGAGGCTCCGCCGCCGAGATTGTAATTGTATCCGTAGCCCCAACTCGCGCCCTCGAACTTGGGTTTCCACAAAATGGAGCCGTAATCAAAGGACGGGCAGATCACGATCCCGCCCACGCTTTGGGTATAGGGGTAAAGTGGTCCCTGGGTTTCATCCAGCGTGCGACCGCCTTCCCCGGCCGTCCAGTCCGTGGTTTCCAGGCCGAAGTACCAGATGGTTCCGGCATCCGTCACCTGCCGGTAGCGGACAAAGCCCTGCTTGTGGTCCCCTTCATACAGGGCCATGGCCACCCCGAGTTGATGCAGGCTGGAGAGGCATTTGGCATCGTTGGCCACCTGCTTCGAGGTATTCAAAGCAGGCAGCAACAATCCAGCCAGCACCGCCAGGATGGTGACCACGACCAGCAACTCCAGCAGGCTAAAGCCAGTGGATGCCTGATGCGGTTTCATGGCCGGGATGCGGTTTAAGCGATCCTTTTCCGGCGAATCAGCCCGGCGGCAAAAGCCCCGCCGAGCAGCGCGAGGGAGGTGGGTTCCGGAGCGCTGACCACGGTGGCATTGGCAAAGTCGGTCGTCGTGGGATTCACGCCCGTGACATTGGTGGGATTCGATCCGCCCGTGATATACCAGGCATCGTAGCTGCCATTGGCCAGCGTCCGGCTGGCGCTGCCATCATTGGAGTAGGACCAGCTTCCCGAGGGATAGGCGGCTCCGAACCCATCGCTTCCATAAGCACCTGCGCCACCCGCGACCGAGAGCGTCCAGTAGCTGCTATCAATATTATAATTGGGAGCGAGCGTGGTTCCCAACAGAGTGAACGAAATCAAAAAGAGCCCATAGGTGGGATCGAGATAATATTGGGCTCCGGTGGTGGAGTTGCCCGAATTATAAATCTCCTTGCCCCCGGAGGTTTGGGTGTGGCTGTCCGTAGGAGTGCCAAGAACGGAATTGAGCAGATCCTGGTCGGTCAGGAGGCCGCCGGTATTATAATTAACCTGCCACTCCAGGCTGGTGAAAGCTCCGGAGGCGCCGAAGTTGCCCTGAATGAGCAGGAACGAAGTGGCCGCGTGGCTGGAAATGGTCGCCGAAGCCAGAGCCAGAAGGATGAACTGCAGTTTTTTCATGATATGGTTTCTCTCTCTTTAAGGTTGGGAGAGACCAGAACTGCATGCCGGGAAGGGGGATGCGTGAAGTCACTGATCCCTCATTCTTCTTTTTCGCGAAGAAGGTTTTGCACAAGCCAGCAAGGGCTGGCTGCGAATGAGCATGGGCAAAGTGAATGTTCTGACTTCTGGCTTCAGGCCTCGTTTCCACCTTCGCCTCCCATGGGAGACTGGTATTTTGGAAAGTCGTATCCAGTTACAGCAGCGCTACTGTTCCCGATTATGCACGGGATTCCTCGCTTTGCTCACGGTTGATTCTAATCGCAAAGAACTGGGGCGAGTTTTCCCAAATGTCACCTGCGGAGGCAAGTTTTTTCCTTTTGGCGAACTGCGAAACAATTTATGATTTTTCTAAGAAAAAATTGACACTACTACAGGTTGTAGGTATCCACAGAAAAGCTCACTCAAATACCACAATATGCGATGCCCGAAATGTGGAGCGTTGGAAGACAAGGTTATCGATTCCCGTGTTGCCAAAGACGGGAAGAGCATCCGTCGCCGCCGTGAATGCATCGTTTGTGAGTTCCGGTTTACCACTTATGAGCAGATCGAGCGGGCGGATCTGCGGGTGATCAAGCGTGATGGGCGCGGGGAGCCATTTGATCGTCATAAACTAATGAATGGAATTCTCAAGGCGTGTGAGAAACGTCCATTAGGTATGGATCAACTCGAAAACCTGGTTGAGGACATCATCCATTACCTGGAAAACAGCTTCGGGCGCGAGGTTCGATCACAGATAATTGGCGCCAAGGTAATGGAAGTCCTCCACGCGGTGGATGAAGTGGCCTATGTCCGCTACGCCTCGGTTTATCGCCATTTTCAGGATATCGGTGAATTTATTAACGAAATTCAATCACTTGAGAAAAAAGTGAAGGCTAACGAACTCCAACCGGACTTTTTTAAATGATTTGCCTCGCCAACGGATTGCCCTGTCTTGTGGACCAACGTGGTGAACTTTCCGAGATTCCGGAAGGGACGCTGCTGGAGTCCATGGTCTCTGCGGCGGCCCATGCCGGCTATTCGCAATGGTGGCTGGCCGGGCATGTAATGGAGAGCGTTTTCTCCTATCTGCGCGATGGCTATACCGCCAATTCCATCGGCTACGGCGAGCTGGAGCAAATGATGAAATCGGCGTTGCAAGTCATTGGCTACGGAGATGTTGCCGATTTGCTAGTGCTGAATTCGGGCGATTGCAAAATCTCCCTGCTGGACCTCGCCAACCGCGCCGATTGCGGTTACGAGCTCGCCTTTTTCAACCTGCTGGAAGAGCGCATCCGCGATGCGATGAACGCCAATGTGCGCCGCTTCGAACTGGTCGATCTCGAGCAGTGCATCAAGAAACTGAAGTCGTCCAAAACCTGGAACCGTCGCTGTGAAACGCTGCGGGCCGAGATCGTTTCCTACGTGCGCCTGCAGGTAATGTCCTCCCAGGAGTCCCTGCAGGTTCGTTTAACTTTACGCTGATCATGACTCTTTTTGAAAAAATCGCCGCTGGAGAGATTCCGGCGGAGCTGGTGCATCAGGATGAGGTGTGCGTGGCCTTCCACGACATCAATCCGCAGGCGCCGCTGCATGTTTTGATCACGCCCCGGCGGCCAATTCCCCGTCTCTCCGAAACAGAGGAGGCCGATGAGTCGCTCCTGGGTCATCTCCTGTTGGTGGCTAAAAAACTGGCGGTCGATTTGGGGGCGGTCAGCGGTTATCGTGTCGTAATCAACAACGGCAGGGATGCGGGCGAAAGCGTGCCCCACCTGCACGTCCATCTTTTGGCCGGGCGCCAGTTGGAGTGGCCGCCTGGCTAGTATTTTATGCCCGATTTCAATCAAAGAAGGGTGGTGATTACCGGGATGGGGGTAATCGCCCCGAGCGGACTTACCGTTTCCTCGTTCTGGAAAAACGTCCAGGATGGGGTGAGCGCGGCGGACTATGTGTCGCGCTTCGATGTTTCCATGGTGCCGAGCAAGTTTGCCATGGAGGTCAAAGACTTCGATCCAGCGAATTACATGGATGCCAAGACGGCCCGGCGCCTGGAGCGTTCGCTGCACTACTCCATCGCGGCCGCCCGCATGGCGGTGGAGGATTCTGGCGTGGATTTTGACAAGCAGGACCCCGACCGCTCCGGCGTGGTCGAAGGGACCTCGCTGAGCAACGTGGAATCCGCCTACAAAGGGCGCGAATCCATGGAGTCGCGCGGTGGTTATCGTGCGATCAGCCCCTCCGCGATGATCAATGGCTACGTGGGCAGCGGCAGTGCGGAGATTGCCAACCAGCTCGCGATCAAAGGGCACGCCATCACCTGCAGTTCCAGCAGTGCCTCGGGCAGCGATGTGATGGGGTACGCGTTCAACATGATCCAGTATGAGGACGTGGATATCATGGTGGCAGGCTGTGCCGAAGCCCCATTGATCGATACGGTTTTCTACGGCTTCAGCCAGAGCCGGGCGATGACCCGGTTTCAAGGCAGCCCAAAGGAAGCGATGCGCCCGATGAATGTGAATTCCGATGGATTCATCATGGGGGAGGGTGGGGCCTTCGTCGTGCTGGAGGAGCTGGCCCATGCCCTGAGTCGTGGGGCCAGAATTTACGCCGAACTGATCGGCTACGGACGGAGTTGCGAAGCCTATCACCCGATGGCTCCGCATCCCGAGGGGCTCGGAATCAAGCGCGCCATGGAGAAATGCCTGCGCCGCGCCAACTGCGACCGGAACCGCATCAACTACATCAACATCCACGGCACGGCCAACCCGGCCAGCGATCTGGCCGAAGCCCGCGCGATCCAGAGCTTTTTTGGCGATCATACGCGCCGGGTGGCGGTCTCTTCCACCAAGCCGATTACCGGCCATCCCCTCGCGGCGGCGGGAGCGTTGGAAACCGTGATCTGCGCCAAGGCGATTGGCGACGGCATCATCCCTCCCACCTTGAATGTGGGGCAAATGCATCCCGAGGTGAAGCTCGACCTCGTGCGCGATCGCTGCCGGCACTATCCCGTGGAGTATGTGCTCAATTTAAACAGTGGCTTCGGTGGTAAAACCTCCTGCATCCTCCTGAAAAAGTACATCCGACTACTCATGAGGTTTGCGACCATCATCCCATTGCTCGGGTGCCTGTGTAATATCTTTTTTACACTCTTCGTCATCTCCCGGAATTTTACCTCCAGCGTAAACCGGGTTTATTTTTTACTGGGGCTGACGATTGCGAACTGGAACTTCTCCCAGTTCATCCTGCTCACCACGCATAGCCACGATACGGCGCTGCTCTGGGTGCGGATCATGCACTTTGGGCTCGTGCTGGGGATCGTCTTTTTCTTCCACCTTTCGCTGCTGATTTCCGGGGTGTCCGCCAAGGGGTGGATGAAGGTGCTGTACGTGCTCTACACGCTCCTGGCCTTCTCCGTGTGTACCGGGAATTTCATCGAGGACGTGCGCTTTCTGGGCGTGCCGGGCTGGTATGCCATTCCCGGTTCCTTGTATTACGCTTTTGCCGCCTCCTTTATTCTCGCCGCACTCTCGGTGGTGGTCTTGCTCATTCGCCGGCGTACTTTGCCGATGTTATACAAGCGGCGGCTGGATGCGCTCATTCTCGCGCAGACCATGCTCACTCTGCTGGGGCTGAACGATCTGCTGCCGATTATCGGTTTCGAGCATTACCCGTTTACCGATATTCAAGTTTACCCCTACGGGACGATGGCCGCTTCCTTTTATGGGGTGCTCTCCGGCTATGCGGTGTTGCAGCACCAGTTGCTCGATTTCCAGGTCACGCTCAGCCGCTTCGTTGCCCACGGCATCCGCTTTGCCTTCCTGTTCTTCGTCAGCTTCAGTCTGCTCTTGCTGGTGGCGTTGATTTTCCCGGGTTACTTCAATGCCGTTTCCCTCTTCTCCGATCTGGCGATCATCATGATCAGCGGGGCGGTGATGGCGATCTTCTTTCCCCGCATGTTCGGCTCGGGCATGGATACGCTGGAGCGCCGCATCCTGGGCGACCGTTTCGAGTATCAGGATCAGATCTCCAGCTTCGTGAATACGATGTATCTTTATAACGATACCACGACGCTGCTGGACAACCTGCACGGCCTGCTTGTGAACACGATTAAGGTGGAGAACTACAGCATCGTCATGGCCGAGGAGCATACCAATGCCCTCTCCATCTTTCGCGCCTATCCCACGAGCGACGATGCGGCGGCGCGCGAATTGATTGAGAAGCGCCCGGTGCTGGAGTTCTTCCATCAAAAGAAAATCGATTTCGTGGCTTATAATTCCGCCATCAATGAAAACCGCGAGGCCGGATATAAGGAGCATATCCTGTCCCTCATGCGGGCCTATTTTGCCGAGCTCTGCTTCCCCTTCGTGGTGGAAACGGAGCCGATCGGCGTGCTGTTGCTGGGCCGGAAAAAGAATAATGAACCATTTACCTCCACCGACATTAATTTGTTGGTGGCTTTGTCGAAGAATCTGGGCGTGATGATCAATCAGATCCGCCTGAAGAACAAGATTCTGCATGCGGAAGAGCTGGAACTCCTGGGCCGGATGTCCCGTGGCATGGCCCACGATCTGAACAATCTGCTCACCCCGCTCTGGACCTTCCTGCAGTTGAGCAGCGAGGGGGTTTCGGCCCGCGATCTGCACGACGACCTGCTCCCGCTTGCGTTGCGAAATTTGAAGACCATGCGCGCCTACATTCGCGAGGCGCTCTTCTTTTCGGAAAATCTGCGTCCCGATTTCCAGTATGGCCGGCTTGATGCCGTGCTGGCCCAGGCGGCCGAAATGGTGAAGCCGAAGGCCGAGGGTCGCGGCGTCAACATCACTGTCGATGCCCCGGTCGAGGTCCTGGCCGAGATGGATGAAGTACCTGCTCCAGCGCCTGGTGGCCAATCTCATTTCCAACTCCATCGATGCCTCCCCCCCGCAGACCACCGTGCGGGTGGAGCTGGTGCGCCTGCTCAAGACGGAGGCCCAGCGCGACTGGCTGCGTATTCGCGTCATCGACTCGGGGGAGGGGATCAAGCACGAGGATTTGCCGCGCGTGCTCGCGCCCTACTTTACGACCAAGAATCGCGGCGACGAAACGCGGGGCTTTGGCCTCGGGCTCGCCATCTGCCGCAAGATCGTCCACCTCCATGGGGGGCACCTCAACATCTTCAGCCAGTGGAAAAAAGGCACGACCGTTCAAGTTGATTTGCCAAACCGCCAGGCCAAGCCGCATACTGAAAGCCCGGTGAATATTTCATGAAATCCATCCTCATTTTGACCCGACAGCCTTCGTTTGCTGCCGCGATCCAGTCGGCCGTGAGTGCGGCTGCTTACCAGATCATTGCCAAGGAGGATGTGTGGGAGGCCGAATCGCTGCTCGGGCGGGGGGCGATCGATATTACGATTCTCGATGTGGAGCTTACCGACGTGCGGGCGACCAAGCTCATCGAGGAGTTGCGGCTGCTCGCGCCGAGTTGCCCGATGCTCATTTACACGGCCGCCAAGAGCTGGGAGTGGGAGGAGGATGCCTACCTGCTCGGCGTTTCCCATGTCATGATGAAGCCGGTCCGGGGCCGGTTGTTGAACGCCCTGCTGGAGCGCGTCCTGAATGTGGCCGATCCCCGGGGGGAATCCCCCGAGCCCTTGCCCGCGATTCCCGAGCCGCGTTATACCTACCGCCAGGAAAACGGCAAGACCCTGGAAGGGCTCCGCGATTTCTCCGAGATCCTCACCCATAATCTCGATCCCAGCTCGCTCTTGCGGCAATTCCTCCTGCGCCTGCGCGAGATCCTCGGGGTGAACCGGGCCGTGGTCTTCCTGCGCAAACCCTCCGAGGTGGTGGCCGATGCCGTTCCGACCCATGAGGATCGCTGGCTGCGCTCGGAATGTGCGATCGGCATCGAGCAAATGTTTCTGGATCACTTTGCCCTGTCGCTGACGGCCGGCATCGGCGGCACGATGCGCCGCCAGGGGCGGATCCTCAAGGCGGGCGGCCCCGAAGTGCAGGGCAATCGCGATATCGCCCGCGAGTTCAGCCTGCTCGGCGTGAATGTCGCCATCCCGATTCTGGACCGCCAGTCGCTGATCGGCGTGGCCGTCTTCGACGAGCGCCTCACCGGCGAGCCATTCAGCAACGAAGAGTTGTCGCTTGTCTTCCACATGCTGGAGGAGCTCGGCGTGGCGATTCGCAACTGCTGGCAGCACGATCTGTTGGAGGAAAGCCACGAGATGATGGGCGACATCCTCGGCCAGTTGCACAGCGGCTGCCTGGTCTTTGGCACCAACCTGTCGGTCTTGCATTGCAACGCGGCCGCGCGCCGGATGTTCCTGCCCGATGGGGGGCGGCGTCAGCTTGAGTTTTCCGATCTGCCGCAGGAGCTGGGCAGCAAGGTGTTTACGGTCACCAAGACGGGCCAGTCCTTCGAGCCCTTCAAGTACGTTCCAGCGCATTCGACGATGGCTTTTGAAGTCACGATCAAACCATTCCGCATGAATCGCGGTGAGGAATCGAACGCCGCGATGCTGGTGATCGAAGACATCACCGAAGCCGAGCACGCGAAGAACCTTGAGATCGAAGCTTCGAACCTGCGCCTGATAAAATCCATGGCCGAGCACCTCGCGCACGAGATTGGGAATTCGGCCGTTCCGCTTTCCACCCACCAGCAATTGCTGGTGGAAAAATTCGACGATCCCGAATTCCGCGACTCGCTTTCCAAGGCGCTGGAGGATGGGGTGAAGCGCATTTCCCGCCTGGCGAATCAGATGGTCTTTCTCGCCCGGGATAAACATGAAGGCGGCGAGCGCATTTCAGTGTCCGACCTCATTGGCGATGCTTTCCGCGATGCCTACCAATACTATGCGGGCGAGACGCCGAAGCAGTTCGACATCGAGCGCGAGAAGGTGAACTGGACGATCAAAGGGGATCGCAAAGCCTTGCGGCACGCTTTTTCAGAGGTGATTCTCAATGCGCTGCAGGCCAATCCCAAGGACCCCAAGGTCGCCGTGAAAATGGAGAAAGAGCCCGAAAATGGCGGGGACGTCATTAACGTCGAGGTGCGGGATACCGGGGCGGGCTTCTCTCCCGAAGCCGCCGAAAAGGCTCCCGATCCCTTTTTCTCCACCCGCACGGTGGGGCTCGGTTTGGGGTTGACGGTCAGCACTAAAATTATTGAGAATCACAACGGCAAAATTGAGATACCGGCCTCCAAAAAAGGGGAGCCGGGAATGGTCCGCATTCAACTCCCCCTGAATGAGACAATCGCAGAACAGCAAAATTGATAAATTTGATTCTTAGGCACGGGGGTTGCTAAGCTTTTGATTACCACCACACCACCATGAGAATTCGTGTTATTCTGGCAGCACTTGCACTGCTCCCTTCCACCGGGTTTAGCCTGGGCTTCCGGCTCTTTGATCAGGACGCCTTTGCGACCGGACGTGGCGAAGCCGTCACCGCCACGGCAGATAATCCCTCGACCATCTTTTTCAATCCGGCAGGAATTACCCAGTTGGATTCTTTTACCGCCGAAATCTCCGGCTACGGCCTGAACTTCCCGGTTTACGTCAAAGATTCCTCCGGCAACGAATATCGCTCCAATAACAATCTGCACGCCCTCGGCCAGGTTTATCTCACGGCCAGGATCAAGGATACCCCGGTCACCCTCGGCTTGGGAAGTTACTCGCCCTGGGGGTTGAGCATCAATTACCCCGACGACACGACCTTTCGCAATCTTTCGGTCAAGGGCAGCATCACTTTTGAGACCGTTAATCCGGTGGTGGCAGTGCAACTCACCCGGTCCCTCTCGGTGGCCGTGGGGCTCACGCTCAACTATGCCCAGTCCATGCTGCAGGAAGGGGTGCACATGGTCGGCGACAATTACAAGTTCAGCGGCAGTGGCGAGGCGCTTGGGTTCAATGCCGGGTTGATGTGGCAGCCCGACGAGCACAATTCCTTCGGCATCCGCTACCAGGGGGCCACCCCCATCACCTTCAGCGGGCACTCTCGCTTTTCGCTCAACTCGGCGGAGAAGCACGCGATCTCTGCTGGAAACAAGCAGATTGCCGCCGCCAACGCGGCGATCAAGCAAATCAAGGCTGCCTACGGTGCTTACGGGACGGCGGTCGTGGATTCGATCCTCACTTCCAACGGCCTGCCCACTGAGGAAATCCCCGCGCTGCAATCGAACTACCCGCAGCAAGACGCGGATGCGAAGATCATGTTCCCGGAGATCGTCACGGTCGGTTACTCCTTCCGCCCGACGAAGGACTGGAACCTCGAGGCCGATGTGGACTGGACGAACTGGGATTCCCTGGGCGTCGTCACCCAGCATAACCAGGACGGCTCGAAAGTAGAATTGCCTTTCAATTACAATTCCAGCTTCGTATACAGCTTCGGTATTACGCGCTACTTCAAATACGGACTCCACCTCAGCGGTGGCTATATTTATAGTGAGGCGACCGTGCCGACCAAGTATTACTCGCCGGCGGTGCCAGATGGTCGTCGTCACATTTTCAGCGTCGGCGTCGGGCAGGATCTCGGCAATTACACGTGGGACCTGGCCTACCAGTTCACCTACGCTCCAACACGAACCATCGACAACGGGACGGCTGCAGACGGAAGTTACCAATTCTCAAGCCATGCTCTCTCTCTCTCCTTCGGGCTCCATTTCTAGTTCTGGTCCGGCTCCGGGAGATCGTCAGCCGCTGGAGGACGATCTTTCCAAGCCGACCCTCCTGATCGTGGACGATGAGGAGGGGCCGCGGCAGTCGGTGAAGATCATCTTCAAGCGCGACTACAACGTGCTCGTCGCCAATGGGGGGGACCTCGCGCTCGACCTCGCCCGCAACAACCGCATCCACGTCGCCATCCTCGATATCATGATGACGGGCATGTCCGGCGTCGAGGTGCTCCGCGAGCTCAAGCAGATCGACCAGAGCATCGAGGTCATCATGCTCACCGCCTACGAGACGCTCGAAACGGCCCGGCAGGCGCTGCGCTACGGTGCCTGCGACTACCTCAACAAGCCCTTCGACATCCCCACCATGCGCGCCGCCGTCTCCAAGGCGGTCGAGAAAAACAAGCTCGCCAACGGGCTCCAGTCTTCCAACGAGCAACTCCTCGCCCTGCAGGCGGAAATTCACAACCAGAAGCTCGTCACCGAGATGGCGCAGACCAAAGGGGAAATCTACGCCAGCGTGCTCCACGACATCAACAGCCCGCTCACCGTCATCTCCAGCTTCATCGACATCCTCAACCGCTCCCTCTCCAGCGCGGCCAAGGTCGAGGGCGAGCAACTTGAGAAATTCCGCAGCGACCTCGGCAAGCTCAATGGCCAGGTCACCCGGTGCGTGGAAATCTCCCGCCGCTACCTGAGCTTCCTCCGCAAAGGCCCCGAGAAAAACGCCACCGCCAGCGTCAACCAGACGCTGCAGGACCTCGAAGACCTGCTCGACCGCCATCCCAATCGCAACGGCAACGGCTTCACCGTTCGCGGCCTGCCGCAGGATGTCTTCGCCTCCGTTAACGGGACCGACTTCCTGCAAATCCTGCTCAACCTCACCATCAACGCCCTGCAGTGCACCTCCCAGCATCACGATGTGCAGGTCGAGGCCTCCATCTGCCACGAGCCCGTCCTTTCGCTGCTGGAAGGCCGCAGCGATGGGGAGAAGGTATTGTGCGACGAGGGCTTCGTCGGCCGGGCGCCCAGCCTGTGTGTGTGCATCACCGATAACGGCCCGGGCATCCCCCCCGCCGTCATGGCCAAGCTGTTCGATACCACCTTTACCACCAAGGAGGCCGGCGTCGGTACCGGTCTCGGATTATCGATTGTCAAACGCCTGCTGCTGGCCTCGCACGGCCTCCTGCATGTGAGAACTCGACAAAACGTCGGCAGCACGTTTACGCTCTACTTGCAGCTCGCGGACAAGGCTTGAGAGTGCTCTTGAGGGGTGCTTGAGCCGGGTTCCCGGCTGTCACCAGAAACAATCCCGGCCTTGATGGTCGGCTTTGTTCGATCAACTCAATTGCCAACCACTTGCCGTTACCTGCCATGTTCAAAGTCTTTGTCATTCTCCGCAAGAAAGCCGGGCTCAGCACCGAGGATTTTCACCGCTATTGGAAGAACGATCACGCCAAGGTCGTCTCCAAGCTTCCCGGCATCGTAAAATACATCCAGCACCACGTCATGTCCTACCCGCTCCAGGGCTACGAAATGTCGGACGCTCCGATCGATGGCATCTCCGAAACCATCTGGGAATCGCAGGAAGCCGCCGTCGCCGCCTCCCAGACTCCCGAGATGATGGCGGTGTTTATGGACGAGGCAAACTTCCTCGATCGCTCCAATCACTCGGTGCATCACCTGATTGTGACGGAAACCGAAGAAATCGTGTAAAAAAGCACTTGCAAAAGGGGCGGTTGAGTATCACTTTAGCGCCCCTTTCCGAGCATTCCAGCGTAGCTCAGTGGTAGAGCGATCGGCTGTTAACCGATTGGTCGTAGGTTCAAATCCTACCGCTGGAGCCATTCTTTCAGGGTGGTATTTTTCGAATGCAAATCGCCTCAATTCCGAGGCTTCTCCATCAAGCAACGAGGCTGATTGCCGACTGCTGAACGCCTCTTTTTCGAGAGGAGTGCAGTGATTCTCCGGTGACGCGTTGAAAAGCCTTGCGGAACGACTGGATCGATCCGAAGCCCGCCTCCAACGCCAGTTGTTCCATCGTGCGATGCTCTGGCTGTCGCAGCAGTGCTTGCGCATGCCGCACGCGGAGCTTCGTGAAGAAATGGTGGGGCGAACTCCCGAGGCTTTCCCGAAAGCGGATTTCCAGGGTTCGCTTGGAGATGCCCACCCGGTCCGCGATTTCCTCGATATTCGTAGGGACATGGAGCGTCCGCTTCATTTCATCCAGCACCTGCTGCACCACGGGGTCCGCGCAGGACAACTTGTTCGTGGATTGGCGCGCGACCACATTCTCGGGCTCGATCAAGGTGTCTTTCAAAGGGGGTGGTTCTCCATGCATCAGGCGATCCAGCAGGGCCGCGGCTTCCCAGCCGGTCTGCTCCGGGTTTCGCGAGACGCTGCTCAGTGGTGGGGCCAGGTGTTCGCAAATCGTCTCGTCGTTATCCATGCCGATCAGCGCGATCTCATCCGGGATCCGCAAATTTGCCTCATGGCAGGCCTCGGCGATCAATTGGGCCATGTAATCGTGCAGGCCGAAGACGCCGCAGGGCTTGGGCAGCGTCGCCAGCCACCTGGCTGCCACCGCGATTCGCTGGTGCCAGCTCCGGGCGGCATCCTCCCGCGAGGGCGTGAGGAGCAACTCGCACTTTATCCCGGCCTGGGCTGCCCGTTCCTGGAAGCCTGCGGTTCGCTGGTTCAGATACCAGGCATCGCTCCAGCCAAAAACCGCCAGTCGGCGCAGGCCCAGCCCCAGCAGATGCCCGGCTGCCAGTTGCCCGCCCTGGTAGTGATCGACCATCACCCGCGGTACGCCAAAGGATTCGGGCAACCATGCGCCCAGGTTTACCACGGGCATTTTCGACTCCGCCGCCGTGCGCAACTCCGCCTCATCATCGACCAGCCCGATGATGCCATCGCCTTTCCACTGGTGGAGATCCGGGAAGGTTGGCGCATAGCCGAAGCGGCGAAACCCCGGGGGCATTACCAGCAAATGCCACCGCCCCACTTCACGGGCGTAGCGGCGAATGCCTGCCGTGCATTGGGCCATCCAAGGGATGGTTTGATGTAGGATGACCGCCACTCGATGGCTCATGGAATGCGCATTTGTTTCCATTTATTTCGCATATCGCTCGTTGTGCGCAATGGCTCATCGCATTAATTGTGCACGTACGGTGCTCTTCTTCGTCTGCACGAGTCCCGAAAAACCCCAACTTGCATCCGATGAAAACCAGGCTTCTTCTCTGTTTCGTGCGGCTCCTCTTGTCCTTCCTTGTCGGTGCCGCTTGTGCTCAGGCGGGTCCCCAGTCCTTTACCACCGCCATCTGGCCGGAAAATAAAATGCCCGGCCATGGCGCGAAAGAGCCCGAAACCGAGCTGCCCTCACGCGCTGGATTTTCCCGCCTCACCAATGTCAGCCGTCCCGATTTGAAACTATTTTTGGTCTCGAAGAATCGGGCCGTCTCGCCTGCGGTGATCGTGTGTCCCGGTGGCGGGTATCAACATGTCGTCCTTGATAAAGAAGGCACCGAGATTGCCTCGTGGCTGAACTCGCTCGGCATCAGCGGCCTCGTGCTCAAGTATCGGGTCCCCAGCAATCGCGAAGGCGCCTTGCAGGATCTCCAGCGTTCGCTGCGGCTCACCCGGGCCCATGCCGCGGAGTGGGGGATCAATCCCAAGCGGGTGGGCGTCATCGGCTTTTCCGCCGGGGGGAGCCTTGCCGCCCGGGCCAGCACGTCGTTTGGAGCGCGAACTTATCCGAAAATTGATCCGATCGACCGGCTCAGTTGCCGTCCGGATTTTGTCCTGCTGGTTTATCCGGCCTACCTCAACGGAAAGAACGGTCAAGTTTCGCCGGAACTGAATTTAAAAGCGAAGATCCCGCCCACGCTGATCATCCACAGCGAGGACGACAAAAAATACGTTTCCGGCAGCAAGACCTATGCGACGGCCCTCGATCAGACGAAAACTCCGCATCGATTGGTGCTCTACAAAACCGGGGGGCACGGCTATGGACTGCATTGTACCAAAGCCGCAGCGGCGTGGCCGAAGGCGGCTGCGAGCTGGTTGGGTGGCCTTGGTGTGTTATCCTCCAAATAACCCCCATCGCTTTCCCCATCCATGTCTCGCAAAAAGTCAGTCCTTGTCACCATTCTCCTCGGCACCTTTGGCTTGGCAAGCAGCGGGCTCGGGGCCGTGGATTTGGTGGGCCCTGGAGCGGCGACCGCTCCCGCCTTCGTGCTCGTGGGCGGTTCTGCCGCGCCGATTATTCTGCCCCCCCATGCGCCGCCGGTGGTGAAAATTGCCGCGCAGGATCTCGCCGGTGATATTGCGACCGTTTCCGGGCAAACGCCCAAAGTGTTGGAGGCCAGGCCGGCCAATCTCAGCGGCCCTCGGGTCGAGTTGCAGTTTGCCCCCGCTCTCGCCGGGAAATGGGAAGCCTTTCAGCTCGCGGCCACCGCTGGTGTTCTCACCATCTCCGCCTCCGATGCCCGTGGGCTGGCTTATGGCATCTACGAGCTTTCCCGGCGCATCGGGGTCTCGCCGTGGCATTGGTGGGCGGATGTTCCCGCACCGCATCATGCTCAACTTTTGCTCAGTCTCGGCAACGAACCGGTCGATCAACCTGCCGTGAAATATCGCGGGATTTTCATCAACGACGAAGACTGGGGGCTGGAGCCGTGGGCCGCGAAAACCTTCGAGCCCGAGGTCGGCAACCTCGGCCCCAAAACTTATGCCCGGATTTTCGAACTGATGCTCCGGCTGCGTGCCAATCTGCTCTGGCCGGCGATGCATCCCCGGACCACGCCTTTCTTTCTGGTGCCGGGCAATGCGGATACGGCGGATCGCTACGACATCATCGTCGGCTCCAGCCACGCCGAGCCGATGCTCCGCGTCAATGGCCGCGAGTGGAAGCTGCCCAAGGATCATTTTAACTACCTCACCCACCGCGACGAAGTACTCGCCTATTGGGAGGAGCGGGTGCGGCAGCGGACCGGTGGCGAAAGCCTCTTCACCATCGGCATGCGCGGCATCGAAGATAGTCCGATGATTGGCCCCAAGACGCAGGCGGAGCGCATCAGCACGCTGCAAACTGTTTTTGCCGACCAGCGTGAGTTGCTGGCCAAATATCTCGGCAATGGAGATCCCACCCGCATCGGGCAGATCTTTGTCCCCTACAAGGAAGTGCTCGACGTTTACAACGGTGGGCTGAAGGTGCCCGATGATGTGACCCTCGTCTGGCCCGACGACAACTACGGCTACATCCGCCGCTACGCCACGCCGGAGGAGCGCGCGCGGTCCGGCGGCCTCGGAGTTTACTACCACAACTCCTACAGCGGCCTGCCTTTTTCCTGGATCTGGGTCGATACGCTGCCGCCGGTGCTCCCGTGGTCCGAGATGATGCGCGCCTACGAGCAGGGCGCGCGCAAGCTCTGGATCGTGAATGTGGGCGACATCAAGAACACCGAGCGCTCCATGGAGTTTTTCCTCAACCTGGCCTGGCATGCCGATCGCACCGATCTCAATGCGCCCGCCCGGTTTATCCATGATACCGCCGCGCGCGATTTCGGCCCGGAGCATGCCGCCGCGATTGCCAGCGTGCTTACCCGGTTGCAGACAATCAATTTCGCCCGCAAGACCGAGCACCTCCAGTGGTTCCTTACCGGCCAGCCCTACCAGCCGACCGAGCTCAACGAGGCCGAGATCAGCCAGCGCCTGCAAGCCTGTGCCGAGCTCCAGCGCGATAGCGACGCGGTGGCAAGCCAGTTGCCCGCCGAAGCGCGCGATGCCTATTTTGAACTGGTGGGTTATCCAGTCGCCATGACCACCGGGGCCAATGAACGCTACTTCCGCGGCGAGCTCGCGCGGGCCGATGTGGCTCGCGGACGCTCTCCCGCTGCCGATCAAGCGGCGGCCGCAGCGGGCCAGCAGCGCATCAACGACGGGACCGCGCGGTACAACAACGCGATTGCCGGTGGCAAGTGGCGCAACATCGTCAGCGAAAATGGCGTCTCGCCCAAGGATCGGCCCCGCTTCCAGCGGGACACGAAAACCGTCTCGCCCGCGCCGACGACGGAGAATGTATGTCCGCCCGCACCGGCGGCGGCCAGTGTCGTTTCGATTCCAGCCGGAGCACAACATGGGGATTTTGTGGAGCGCGATCAGGTTGTCTCCATGGATGCGGGCCATTTCACCCATCGAAAGGATCTCGCCTCGGGCGCTGGTTGGCGGGCCCTTCCCGGCCTTGGCCGGAGCGGCTCCGCCGTGACGGTGCTGCCCTCCACGGTCGCTCTTTCGCCCGCGGCGGCCCCGAGCCTGGACTACCGCTTTTATGTGAGTGCCGCCGCCCCGGCGAAGTTGCACGTGCGTTTGCTCCCTACACATCCACTTGTGACCGGGCAGGGGCTGCGCTTTGCGGTGGGGATTGATGATGGAACCACGCTTCCCCTGGCCATCACGACCGGCTTTGACCCGACCAAGTCCAGGCAGGGAATGACAGAATGGCAACGCCGCGTGCTCGCCAACGCCACCGAGACCGTCGCAGACCTTCCCCAACCGCTTGCCCCCGGCTGGCATACGCTCCATCTGGTCGCGGTCGATGCTGGCGTCGTGGTGGATAAAATCGTCATCGACCTCGGCGGCCTGAAACCGTCCTACGACGGTCCCGCCGAGACCTGCCTGCCATAAAGGCCGGTTCCCCTCGCTCCCACCCTCCGTGTGAGGGCGGTCTTGTCGGCGGCCCTCTGTGTCGAATCCCGCCACCATTTGTGAACCCGCTCCGATGGGACTGAAAGGCGAACGCATCAGAAATGTCTTTTGACTCTACTAAAACAGTAGGGTTAATTGCAGTCGATTTCTGACCGGGGATTTTTCAAACCATGAGCTTGCTCGACGAACTTCATTGCGATGTCGCCATCATTGGCGCGGGATTCAGCGGAACCATGGTCGCCGTGCATCTGTTGAACGAGCCGCAGTCGGGGCTCACGGTGGCGCTGATTGAAAAGAACGGTCGCTATGGTCGCGGGGTGGCTTACGGCACCGCCAATCCACTCCATTTGCTCAATGTCCCCGCGGCCAAAATGAGCGCATTCCCCGAGGCGCCGGATCACTTCCTGCACTGGTTGCAAGCCCATCCGAAATCCTGTCAACGCGTTGGATTGGCCGAGCCCGCCTCCGGGACTTTTGCCCCGCGAATGCTCTATGGGGAATATGTGGAATCGCTTTTGAAAAGCGCTCGTTCCCAGCGCGAGCGGCTTTTTCACCTGCGCAGCGAAGCGACTGATGTCGAGCCGCTCATGGATGGAAGCCTGCGCATCCGCCTGGCCAATGGCACCAAAGTCCACGCCGACCGGGTGGTGCTCGCGCTCGGCAATTTTCCCCCCGGCGATCCGCCGCTCCGCGACCGGCACTTCCACGACAGCCCTGCTTATTTGAAATCCCCCTGGTCTGCTGGAAGTCAGGAAAAATGCGCGGAAGACGGCGACATCCTCATTCTCGGCTCGGGACTGACCACGCTGGACTTACTGGTATCCCTCCATGAAGACAAGCGACACGGCACCGTGCATGTCCTCTCCCGGCGGGGGCTTTTTCCCCAGCCGCACCGGGCTGGAGTAAAGCCGGTGGACCCTTTTGTGGAGCGGGGGAATCTCCCGGTCTCGATTCGCGCGCTCGTGCGGCAGTTGCGCGTGGAGGTGGCAAGGACTACCGCAGCCGGTGGCGACTGGCGTGCGGTGGTGGATTCGCTGCGCCCGTTTACCCAGGAGCTTTGGAAAGGGCTTTCGTTGGAAGAGCGGCGGCGTTTCTTTCGCCATCTTCGTCCCTACTGGGAGGCCCACCGCCACCGCGCGGCGCCTGCCATCCTGGCTGTGAAGGAATCGATGGAGCGTGCGGGCAGGTTGCAAGCGCATCGCGGGCGGTTGCAGCAGATCGTGGAGACCGTGGGTGGCGGTTTGCAGGTCACCTTTCAGGCGCATGGAAGTCGGGAACTCCGCCAGTTGTCGGTGCGCCAGGTGGTGAATTGCACGGGGCCGGAATGCAACTACCACCGCCTCGGAGAGCCGCTGGTGTTACAACTTTTTGCCCGCGGCCTCATCCGTCCCGATGCCATGATGTTGGGTCTCGATGCGGACGACGACGGCGTGGTTCAGAATCGGCGCGGCATTTTCGGTCAGGTGTTTACATTGGGCAGCTCTCGCAAGGGCGCGCTCTTTGAAACGACCGCCGTGCCGGAGCTTCGGGTGCAGGCCCGGGCGCTTGCCGGGCGGCTGCTCGAGCGCTTTTCCGCGGAACAACGCGGGAGGGATTGGGCTCCCGATCCCGCCTACGCGTACAAAATTAAGGCTGCCTCCGCTGGAGCAACCTGCGCCGCTGATGTTGCTCCAGCAGCAGGGAAGGGATGTGGTCAGAGCGGGTGAAAACGGATGTTCAAAAGATTTATGACGCCCGGGAGTCGGCATCAATAAAGGGTTTGCGGGTGATCGTGGGATTTTATGCCCGCTGGAAAATCCGCGTGGCACATGCGCTGCTAATTGCGCAGGCAGCAAAAAAAACATGAGCAAGCAAATCCGTCTCAACGCCTTTGACATGAACTGCGTCGGCCATCAATCGCCGGGGCTGTGGGCACATCCGCGTGATCGCGCCGATCGCTACAAAGACCTCGATTACTGGACCGAACTCGCGCAAATCCTCGAGCGCGGAAAGATCGACGGCATCTTCCTCGCCGACGTGCTGGGCGTTTACGATGTGTATCGCGGGAACCTCGAGGCCGCGCTCAAACACAGCGCGCAGATTCCGGTCAACGATCCGCTGCTGGTGATTCCCGCGATGGCGCTGGTCACGGAGCACCTCGGCTTCGGCGTCACCTGCACGCTTTCCTACGAGCCGCCTTATCCCTTCGCCCGCCGCATCTCCACGCTCGATCACCTCACCAAGGGCCGGCTCGGCTGGAACATCGTCACCGGCTATTTGAACAGCGCCGCCAAAGGCGTCGGCCTGCAAAATCAAAATGCCCACGATGTGCGCTACGACGTGGCGGAGGAATACATGGAGGTCGTTTACAAGCTGTGGGAAGGCAGCTGGGAAGACGACGCAGTGGCTCGTGATCGTGGGCAGCGCATCTTCACCCACCCGGAGAAAGTGCACAAAGTACAGCACGAGGGGGCGAATTATCGCGTGGATGCGTATCATCTGGCCGAGCCCTCGCCGCAGCGCACGCCGGTGCTGTATCAAGCCGGAGCTTCCACGAAAGGGCGCGATTTCGCGGCCCGGCACGCCGAGTGCGTTTTCGTCGCCGGTCCCTCGAAGCAAGTGGTCCGGCCGCGCGTGGAGGACATCCGCCGCCGGGCTGCGCTTTACGGTCGGGTGCCCTCGGAGATTCTTATCTTTACGCTCATGACGGTGATTGTCGCGCCCACCGACGAGGAAGCCCGGGCAAAGTTCGACGAATACCGCCAGTATATCAGCCTCGATGGCGCCCTCGCGCTGGTGGGTGGCTGGACGGGCATTGATTTCTCGCAATACGACCTCGATGCGCCGGTGAAGTATGTGCAAAACGATGCGATCAACTCGGCGGTGGAAGCCTTCACCTCCGCCGATCCGAACAAGGTGTGGACCGTGCGCGAATTCGCCGAATACGCAGGGATCGGCGGCCTGGGGCCGGTGGTGGTCGGCTCGCCGCAAACCGTGGCGGATGAATTGATCCGCTGGGTCGAGGAAACGGATGTGGACGGTTTCAACCTTGCTTACGCCGTCACGCCGGAAACCTTCAGCGATTTCGTGGACCTCGTCGTGCCCGAGTTGCAACGGCGCGGCGTTTACAAGCAGGACTACGCGCCCGGCACCCTGCGCGAAAAGCTCTTCGGCGCCGGTCGCCGCAAGCTGGGCGAAGACCATCCGGCCGACCAGTTCCGCATTCGCAAAAATTACCCCGTCTCCGAGCTGGGGGCGAAACTCGAGGAGGTCGCATGAGGACGCGCCAATTCCATTTTACTCGCCGATGTAGCCGCCGGGGATCACCCGCCGTTCGCGAGCCCTCGTAGCGGTCGCGCCACGGTGAGCCCTGCCGCCTGGAACTCCCGACCGGGAGAAGCCCGCACGGGCGGAGGCGGCAACCGGGCCAGCCTGGCTCAACGACTGCGCCCTGTGCGCGAGCTGCGGGTGCTCTCCGGATGTCCCTCCGCCTCCTTTCACCCATCACTCCCAATCATTTCCGCTGCGCTGTTTTCTTCCGAATCCGCGCGGCCACCTCCGCGTCGTGCCTTCACCACCGGCCCGACGCCCCTTTGCAACCCAATACCCATACCCATGAGTCAAATCCAACTCCAAGCCGGCCAGCACCTCGGTCAACTGCCCGGATTTATCACCATCGCCAGCCTCGGTGCGCTGATGCTCGGCATCTCCCTCTACAGCCGCGCCAGGCTCGTTCGCAACACCCACGACTTCGTCATCGCCGGTCGCAAGCTGGGCTTCGGCCTCGGCGTCGCCGGCCTCGTCTCCGTCTGGACCTGGGTCGTCGGCATCCTCATGCCGGCGGCGGTCACCTATTCCTTCGGCCTCTCGGGGCTGTGGTGGTTTACGGTTCCCAATGGTCTCGCCGTCGTCGCGGTCGTGCCCTTTGCCCGCAAGCTCAAGCGGCTCATGCCACATGGCTACACGATCAGTGAATTTGCCAGCGTCCGCTTCGGCGGGAACAAGCTGGCGACCATCGTCGCCATCTCCGGCATCGTCTTCGGCACCTTCCAGGCAGTCATCGTCAACCTGAAGGGCGCCGCGATCGTGGTCTCGAATATCTTCGGCATCCCGCAGGAGGTCGTGGCCGTCGTCGCCGCGACGATCGTGCTCATCTACACGCTGCTCGGCGGCCTCTGGGCTTCGATGGCCACCTCCGCGTTGATGACCTTGCTGCTCCTCGTTGCGACGGCGATCATCTCGCTGGTGGGCCTGGCTCATGCGGGCGGGGCGATCACGGTCTGGCATGCGGTCGCTGCGCAAGGCGATGGATTGCTCGGCGTCACCCGGGCCGATGCCTTCCAAAACTTCGGCGTCACCTTCACCCTCGCGCTGATCACCGCCACCATCGCGGGCCAGGAATTCTGGAACGTCGCGTGGGGCCTGCGCGACAAGGAACTGGGCCGCAGCTTCTTCTGGGGCGGCGCGTTGTATTACCCGATTGCGTTGGGGCTCGGCGTGCTGGGCCTGATTGGCCTCGCGCTGCATGTGGATTTGAAGCGCGATCTCGGGGGCGACTCCGCGGCGCTCGCGCCCTTCCTCCTCACGCACCTCGGCCTGCCGAGCTGGGTCATCTATCTCTTCGTGGTCATGGTGCTGGCCGCTTGCAAATCCGTCGTCGATGGCGCGCTCACCGGCGTGAGCACGATCACCGCGGTCGATATCTTCAAGCGCTACTTCCCGCAGGTCTCCGAGCGCACCCTGTTCTTCTGGACGCGCGCCTCGATGGTGATCGTGGTCGCCGGAGCCATTGGCATCCTGCTCGGCGGGGTGAACTTCGTCACGCTCCTCCTCGTCACCTCGGCGATTCGCGGCGCGGTGTTGATCCCGCTCATTCTCGCGATCATCTGGCCGCGGCTGAATGCCACCGCCTTCGTCGCCGGAACCCTCTCGGCCCTCGTCGCCGGAGTGATCGCCCGCCTGGTCACCAACAGCGAAGTCGCCAGCACCGCCGCCGTAGTGATTACCAGCGCCGTCGTGCCGCTGCTCATCGGGGCCTTCAACAAGGTGCGCTACGACTACGCCGAGCTGGCGCGAGTCCAGGATCTCCAACCCTCGCAACATTAACCCATCCATCAACCTCTGCCTTTTATGAAATCACGCTCCAACGCATTCTTCCTCCGCCTGCTGGCGGGAATTGCTTCCGCGGCCTTGCTCACGCCCCTGGCGGTGCACGCGCAGGAAGCTCCGACCGGCCTGGAAAAAGTAATCACCACCTTCACCGGCGAGACCCATGTCTCGCTCGATGGCTGGATCGCCTTTGCCGCCGTCGGCATCGGGGCCGTTCTGGCCCTCCTCTATTTGCGCGGCATCTACCTCGTCCTGCACTATGCCTCCGCCACCTACGATTTGAATCTCAATCCCGTGGATGACGAGGACTACAGCAGCAAGGGCGAGCGCCGGCTGCTCTATATCGGCTCATTGTTCCTGGTCGTGCTTTCCGGCCTGGTCATCTCCTCCTACGGCTGGGGCTGGCTCTTCCTCTACCTCGGGCCTGCCATCACCCTCTTCGGCCCGCTGGTGATCATCATCTCGATGGAGGTGGACATCCGCAAATACCGCCGCGCGCTCGGGGAAAAGAACACCCGGGAACCGCTCGTGCGCACCGGCAGCACGCTCCCCGTCGGCCAGGAAGCGGCCTGAACCTAATCACTCCACCAATCATCAAAACTATGGCGATTAAATTTGGCTACTGGTCTCCCATCCTTAGCGGCGGTTACGTCCTGAGCAACATCCCGCAACGCACCGAGTGGAGCATTGCCTCCAACATCCGGCTCGCCCAAACGGCCGAGAGCGTGGGCTTCGATTACACCCTCCTCCCCGCGCGCTTCATGTCGCTCGAGTGCGGCGATGGGCAGAACGACGCGCTCGTCAGCTCGGCTTATCTCGCTGCCGCCACCCAGCGCTTGAAGATCATCGGTGCCTTCCACACCGCCTACTGGCATCCCGCGATGATCGCGAAAAGTGCCGCCACCGTGGACGTGGTTTCCGGTGGCCGCTACGCGCTGAACATTCTCAGCGGCTGGCTCAAGGAGGAGTATCGCCAGTTCCACCTCCCGTGGCTGGAACACGACGAACGCTACCGGCAATCCGAGGAATTCATCCAGGTCTTGCGCGGGCTGTGGACGGCGGAGCAGCCGTTCCATTTCGCCGGCGACTACTACCGCATCCAGGGCGCGACGTTCCTGCAGAAGCCGGTCTCGCAACCTGGGCTGGAAATTTTCCAGGGCGGCAATTCCAAGGCCGCGCGCCGCATGGCGGGCAAATACTCCGACTGGTATTTCCTCAACGGCAACAGCGTCGAGGGCGCGAAGAAGCAGATCGACGAAGTGAAGGCGATCGCCCGCGAGCACGGTCGCGAGGGCCAGGTGAAGTTCGGCCTCAACGCCTTTGTGATTCTGCGCGAGACCGAGGAGGAGGCGCTCGCGCAAAAGCAGGCGATCATCGACCAGGCCGATCCCGAGCTTGTGGCGGGCTTTGCCCAGCAGGCGAAGCACGCCGGCCAATCCACCCGCGAGCGCGAGGGGATGTGGGAGAACTCGGAGTTTGCCGATCTCGTGCAGCCCAACGACGGCTTCAAGACCCGCCTCTTCGGTCCGCCCGAGCTGATCGCCGAGCGCATTCGCGAATACCAGGCCATCGGCGTGGATCTCATCCTCACCGCTTACCTGCACTTCAACGATGAGCTGGAAGACTTCGGTCGCCGCGTCATCCCGCTGCTGCGCCAGGCGGAAGGCCGGACGCAGGTCGCGGTTCCCGAGCGGTCCTCATTCACTCCGCCACCGGCACCCGCGGGCGGTTTTTCCTGCGGCTACGAGACGGTGGTCGCGGAGAAGGAAGCACGCAAGGCCACGGTGCTGAACGGCGTTCGCTGAAAGACTCACCCCTCCAGAGCGATCCCAAAAAAACCGGGACTCCTGCCTCGCTCCCCCGCTTTTGAGGCCGGTCCTCCCACCCACTTTTCGCGTCCCGACCAAAAAACACACCCGGGCGCGGAAAACCAACCAACCCAACCTAAATCAGAAAACAGTATCCATGAAACGTACCATCCTCATCGCCCTGCTTGCCCTCCCGCTCGCCGCCTTTGCCGGCCCGGAAGTGGACAGCAAGAGCGTTCCCGCCCCCACGCCTGCCCTGCAGCCCTCCGCGATCAGCGGCGATATCGGCGTGACCGTGCTGAACAACTACAACACCCGCGGCATCATCGTGGAAAGCCGGGGGGTCATCACTCAGCCCTATGCCGATCTCTATCTGAAGCTCTACAACGGCGACGGCTTCATCAACAGCTTCTCGCTCCAGGGCGGCATCTGGAACGACTTCAGCTCCACCGGGCAGGTGGCGAAGGAAGGGCACGAGCTGCAGAGCTGGACCGAGTTCGACTGGGACGCCGGGTTCATCGTGAAGTTCGCCAAGCGCTTCACGCTCTCCAGCGTGTATCTGCAATACGTGAGCCCGAGCGATGCCTATCGCCTCGGCCGGTTTATCAACAGCACGCTGTCGTTCGATGACTCGGGGATTCTCGACAAGAACTTCTCCATCCAGCCTTCCTTGACCTTCCTGTATGAACTGCCGGGCCCGGGCCACGCCGGCTTGCGCGGGCATTCCTGGTATTTCTCCCCGGGCATCACGCCGAACTACACGTTCTTCAAGGAGAGCAGCACGCCGGTGAATGTCGGTCTGCCGATCTACGCGGGCTTGGGCAGTAGCTTCTATGCGGGGCGCACCTTCGGCTACTTTGCCTTCGGCCCGCAGGTGAATGTGAAGCTGGGCTTCATCCCGCAGCAATTCGGCACGTGGAATTTTGGAGTGGGCTATCGCTTCTACACGCTCGGCAGCACCACCCAGGCGATCGCTCCCGGGCAACGCTCCACCCAGCACTTGTTCCAAGCCTCGCTTGGGCTGGTGTTCTAGTTCGTTCCTTTCGGGTCTGTGTGTGTTGTGACGGGCGGAGGTAGCCGCCCGTGAATCCGAAAAACGCGGTCTCTCGATCAATTGCAGGATGCACCGGATGCGAGGGAAGGGAAAGCGCCCGGCGGTTCACTCCGCCGGGCGTGATCGTTTTACGGAAAGCGGCGGCAAGCATCGCAAAAAGAAAAATCCCCGTTCCTTTCAGAACGGGGACCCATCAGAGAAAATGAAAAGCAACCGCTCAAGCCTCGACCAGCGGCGTGGGCACGCGACGGCGCGGTTGCAGGTCGCCCCCCTTCATCAGGCGGGCGCGCACGACGTTGCGGCTGATGTCGAGCAGGCGCGCCGTTTCGAGCTGGTTGCGATGGCAGTAATCGAAGGCGGTGCGCATCACCAGCTCCTCGATCCGCTCGTAAAGGCCCGCATGCCCTTCTTCAAAGAGAGTGAGGAGCGCTTGTTTCAAGCGTTCGTCCCCATTGACCGCGATATTTCCGGCCCCGCTGGGGATCGGCCGGCTCAGCACGGAGAGATTCAGGTCTTCCTGGCGAATGATATTTCCGCGGCAGACGAGCAGCGCGTGATGAATGACATTCTCCAGCTCGCGGATATTCCCCGGCCAGGTGTGGCCCGTGATCAGGCTTTCGGCCGCTTCCGGGCTGAGTTCGACATTCTTGATGTCGAGGCGGGCGCTGTAACTTTGCAAAAAATGGTTCGTCAGCGGCAGGATGTCGCCCGTACGTTCCCGCAAGGGGGCGAGGAAGAGACTGGCGACATTCAAGCGGTAGTAGAGATCCTCGCGAAAGCGGCCCGCGGCGACGGCCTCATCGAGCCGCACATTGGTCGCCGCCACCACGCGCACATCGATATCCACCGGCTGGCGGGCCCCCACGCGCACCACCTGGCGCTCCTGGAGGACGCGCAGCAACTTGACCTGCAAAGGCAGGGACAGGTCGCCGATCTCATCGAGAAACAGCGTCCCGCCATGCGCCACCTCGAACCAGCCCTGCTTGGACGAAGTGGCTCCAGTAAACGCACCCTTTTCATGCCCGAAGAGTTCGCTCTCGATCAGGTTTTCCGAAAAGGCGCCGCAGTTGACCGCGACAAAAGGGCCGGAAGCCCGCGGGCTCAGGTTGTGAATATGCCGGGCGATCAATTCCTTGCCGGTGCCGGTCTCCCCGATGATGAGGGCGCTGGCCGCGCTGGGCGCGATCAGCTTCAGGCGCTTCAACAGCGCCTGTGATTTCGGGTCCTCAAATACCATGACGCTCGCCCGATGCGGCTGGGTGCGATTGGGCAGGGTGATTACGAGCTGATTCATGTTTACTGTTTTAGTAGAGATTTCGTCCACTAAAGCGCATGCTGGAAGACCTGGCAAGCCGCACCTTTTGCAATCTCCGTCATATCCAGCGCATGGCCCAGCTTCACCTGCTTGGTTCGCAGGTAGGCGAGGTTTTCATGGTTGGGCGGTACGCGCAGGGGAATGCGGTCCACGATTTGCAGGTCGTAACCGGCCAGTTCGGTGAACTTGGCGGGATTGTTCGACATGAGCCGGATGCGGCGCACGCCCAGATCGGTAAGAATCTGCGCCCCGATGTCGTAACTGCGGGCATCCACCGGCAGGCCGAGGTGCAGATTGGCCTCGACGGTATCGAGGCCCGCATCCTGGAGCGCGTAGGCTTGCAACTTATGCGTGAGGCCGATGCCCCGGCCCTCATGTCCCCGCAGGTAAACGACCACGCCGCATCCCTCCGCCTCGATCCGGGCGAGGGCGATCTCCAGTTGCGGCCCGCAATCGCAGCGGAGCGAGCCGAGGATGTCGCCGGTGAAGCACTCCGAGTGGACCCGGGCGAGCACGCTCTCGCGTGACTGGAGATCGCCCTTCACCAGCGCGATGTGCTCGATGCCGTCGATCTCGGAGCGATAAATATGCGTCGTGAAGAGGCCGTGCGGCGTGGGCAGGCGGGCCTCGGCCGTGCGGGTGACGATCCGCTCCGTGCGCCGGCGATAGGCAATCAACTCGGCGATGGTGATGAAGTGCAGGCCGTGCTTTTCCGCAAACGCTTGCAACTGCGGTCCCCGCGCCATCGTTCCGTCTTCGTTCATGATCTCGCAGAGCATGCCCACGGGCTGGAGACCGGCCAGCCGGGCCAGGTCGGCGGCGGCCTCGGTGTGGCCGGGCCGTTGCAAAACGCCGCCTTTCACTGCGCGCAGCGGGAAGATATGCCCTGGCCGTGCAAAGTCCCCGGCCTGGGCGGTCCGGGGAGGCGAGGCCGCGAATGGTGGCCGCCCGGTCGGCGGCGGAAATGCCGGTGGTGGTGCCGTGTTTCCAATCCACGGAGACGGTGAAGGCGGTCCGGTGCGACTCGGTATTTTCCGCCACCATGAGCGGGAGATTGAGCTCCACCAGGCGATCGCCGGGCAGGGAGACGCACATGAGCCCGCGCCCCTCGCGAATGACGAAGGCGATGGACTCGGGGGTCGCCTTTTCGGCAGCGAGGATGAGGTCGCCTTCGTTTTCACGGGATTCATCGTCGGCAACGACGACGCATTCTCCCCGGGCAATCGCCGCCAGGGCCTGCTCGATTTTGGAATGGGACATAATCAGGAAAAAAGGGGCTTAGGAGTAAAAGGAGGGCTTGGGAATACGGCCATTCAGGGCCCAGTCGCCGAGCTCGCGGATCTTGTAATCGACGGGATCGTGGAGGCTGTAGGTGCGGAGATTGCGCCAGAAGCGGTCGAGCCGGGCCGAGTTGGAAGTCGCTCGCGAGCCCATCACCTCGAACATCCGGTTGCACACATCCAGCCCGGCCTGTGTGGTGAGCGCCTTCGCCGCTGCGATGTCGAGCGCACAGCGTCCGCGTTGGTTTTCCGTCAGTGCCTCGCCTTCCTCCCAGGCCCGCTGGAACGCTTCGCCGGCCTGGTTGGCGAGGTTCTTCGCCGCCTGCAGCTCCAGCCACATCGTGCCATAATGGGACAGGATGTAGGGGTCTTCCTGCGGGCGATCCACGCCGGAGGCGAGCCAGGGGCGGGTTTGCGTACGGGTATAGTCGCGGGCCTCGGCGAGTGCTCCCTCGGCAATACCGAGATAGACATTCGCAATGATCGACTGCGCCAGACAGGGCCGCAATGAAGCCCGGATGCTGCCGAGTGGTCCCGGCGAGCGCAGCACTTCGCCCTGCTCGATCACGAGATTGGTAAACTCCACGGTGCCGCTGTCGGTCTGGCGCTGGCCCATGTTGTCCCAGTCGCCGAGGATGCGAATGCCCGCGCGCTGGGAGGGCACGGCCGTGACGATGAGCTTCCCATCCAGCAAGGCGGAAACGATGAGCGCATCGGAATCCACCGAGCCGGTGGAAAAGCCTTTGCGCCCGTTGATTCGCAGCGTGCCATCGGCATGAGGCGTGGCGTGCGTATTCACATCGAGCGGGTTGAGCGCATTGCCCCAGAACCAGCGGCCCTCCACCGTGCGGCGATGGTAGTATACGCGCTGTTCGGATTCTATCGTGTTTCCGCTATTAACCTT
>JASGKO010000014.1:0-82219 GCA_049840595.1 Chthoniobacteraceae bacterium | reverse complement strand
TGAAGGCGAGGTTGTTGCCGAGGATGTCGATTCCGAGCAGGCCTTGGGCGGTTACTTTTTTGTCGATGCCTTTGACCAGATCGAAGGAATGGGAGGCGGAGATTTCCTGTTTGCCGGTATCGAAGCTGCCAACCTGGAGATCGTCGATTTTGACGGTTTGCTCAAGGGCGTCGGGTTTGTAGATCACGCCGGAGGCGAAGGTGAGGAAACTGCCTTTGATTCCGGCATGTTCGCAAAAAGTCTGGCTTAGAAGCGTGTAGCACGAGCCGGAATCCACGCAAAGTGGGACGCTGAGGCTATCGACTTTGGTCGGGACGACGAGCTTGGTATTCTCGATGGAGAAAGGAACCGGGGTCCAGCCGGCGGTGCGGAGAGTTGAATCGAACAGGTCCTTCGCATGGGGATCCGCTTTCAAAAATAATTCGCCGCGCTGGATGTCGATGATGGCCCCGTGCTCGATGAGGAAATTCGCGCCGAGCAGGCCGGTTACGTGAATGCCCGCCAACTGTCCGCGATCATAGCGCGCGCCGAGGTGATCTCCGACACAAATCAGCAGGTTGCTGCTGGCGATGGGGCCGATCTGGAATTTCGTGATTTTTTCAAGTTCCACGTCGTGACCATTGATCGCGATGGAGGAGTGGCCTTTCACGTTGACGGGTTGCAGGCCAAAGTGAACCGCCTGATTGCGGGCGAGCAGACTCACCGGCGAGCCCGTATCCAGGATCAAGGTCGTATCCGCGCCATTGATTTTTACATCGACCAGCAAGCGGTTGAACTGCGTTTTGGTCAGCGGCACCATCGCGTAGCCCGCGAGCTGGTTGACGACGGGCGCATGGTGAGTGGCCCGGGCGATGGAGAAAGAAAGCAGCAGCGCGACGATTACCGAAAAACACCCTCGAATCATGGTGAGCTAGTTTGCATGGGAAACCGCGCAAGACAAGGTTGCAATCGGGGCCAAAGTCGCTATCTCCGAGGGATGCGACTACGCGATCTGGGCTCATCTTCGGCGTTATGGATGTTGGTGACGTTCGTGATGTCGATGGCTGGGCGTCCGGCGCAGGCCCAGCAACCGGCGGCGCCGGATTACAATGCGACGATTCTCTACCAGATCGCGGAGATGCCCTCCGGCGGGGATTACATGGCCGGGGGCACGGCGATGACGAAGCTGCAGAATGCGGTGAGTGCCGAGGGCCCGAAGCTCACGGTGAATCCGCAGGCGGCGATGCCCAGCTTTTGCTCGAGCGCGACGTATCTGGTCTTTTTGAAAGCGGTCGCAGCGCTGCAGGAGCAGGGGGGATTGCGGTTGAGCGATGACGCGGTGAAAAGCCTGGCGCAGATTGCCAATATGCCCGATGGCCGCGGGGCGTGGGGCCGCTGGAATGCGAATGGCCCGGGCACGGCGCGCCTGTTTCGGGAATTGGGGCTCGGCACGAATTTTACCGACTATGCGAAGGCGCCGGCCGGGGGATTTCATGAAAATCTTCTGGTCGGACGAAGTGGGAAAGCTGGAGCGCGGCCACTCGGTGATTTTTCTCGATGAAGAGAAGCAGGATGGCGTGGATAGCGTGCGCTTCTGGTCGAGCAATCTGCACGTGGGCTACAGCCAGAAAGTGGTGCCGAAGAGCAAGATCGTGCGGGTGATTTTTTCGCGGTTGGAACATCCGGAGCGGCTGGCGAAAGTCACCGCCCTGCCGCGGACGGACGGTTATCTCGCGGGACTGCTGGACAAGCGGTCGGACTGGAATGAGGTGCGGGGGAAGTGCGGGTTTTGAGACACGGAAAGCGGGGGGGCAAACAGGATTTAACCGCGGATTACGCGGATATCGCGGATGGGCTTGCCTTTGATCCGCGCTCACCCCGTGCGCTCCCATGCTGGAGCTTGGGAGCGAGGTCGAAGGTGAAGGGGGATTTTTGGCTGCGCGTTGGGGCGGCGAGACTTGTCTCGCCGGGGAAAGCGGCGACGTGTCGCCGCAGTCCAAGGGCGTGGGGACTTTTATCGCAATTCGCGAAAATCATTTCCAAATTTTGTGAACTCGGCAGGAGTTTTCTCCCAAGCGGATTAACTGGAGTGGCTTTCCGGGGGGCTGAGACTTTCCGGCCCGCGCAGCGTTCCAGGTGCTGGTTTCGGAAGCATTCAAGTCCTTGGCGGTTTCCCATTTTCAAAACCCCTTCGACCAGCACCAGCCCCGTTCCGGGTGGAGCACTCCGCTGGAGTGCGCGGTCCGGCGGCTCGCCGGACCGAAAGAGGGAGCGGGTGATTTTTACCAGAGGCCGGCTTCAGCAGGGAACCCGCACCCCGGTGTCCTCGGTGGGCCACCGAGGACGGCACTCCAGCGGAGTGCTCCACCCGGAACGGGGCCACGGCCAATGGAAAGTGAGTGGACCATCGGAAGGCGGACGAAAGTTCGTTCCGGCGGGGACGCTGGAACCAGTGTGCGGGATGCACGCGCTCCCCGGAGTCCCAGGGGAATCGTTCCCGGGATGGCGGAGCGGGGCCATCCATTCGTGAACCCGGCCTACTGCGTTTCGTCGGGGGCGGAGTCGGGGAAGCGGTGATGGATCTCGTTGATAATGAGCTGGGCCACGCTTTGATGGCTAAGGGTGGTGCTGTCGATGGTGTGATGGGCGGCGGCCTCGTAGAGAGCGCGGCGTTTGGCGAAAAGCTCGGCGACGGTTTTGCGCGGGTCCTCGGTATGGAGCAGGGGACGGCGCTGGTTGCGGGAGACCCGATTGAAGATTACCTCCTCGCTCGCGGTGAGCCAGACGGTGAAGCCGAGTCGTGGAGCAGGGCCACATTTTCCGGGCGCAGGACGATCCCGCCGCCGGTGGCGATTACGAGGCCGGTTTGCCCGCGCAGGCTGGTGAGGGCTTCGGTTTCGAGTTGCCGGAAATGGTCCTCGCCTTGCTTTTGAAAAAGCTCCGTGATCTCGCAGCCCGCCTGTTTCACCACCAGTTGATCGGTATCCACAAACCGGCCCGCGAGCAGACGAGCCAGCAATCGTCCCACACTCGATTTCCCGCTGCCCATGAAACCGATGAGGACGATATTACGAAAGGCGGCGGGTTGATTCACCGCGCCATTTTAGCCAATCTTCGTCACATTCAAGGCTTTTGCACCGCGATCGCTCTGCTCGAGCTTCATATTCGACCTGATCGCCCTCGTAGAGCACACGGTAGCCCTGCACCTTGATTTCGGAATAATGAACGAAGATGTCCGTGGTGACTTGCGGATCTACGATGAATCCGAAGCCTTTCTTTCCATTAAACCATTTTACAGTTCCTCTTGCCATAGTTACTTCGCCGTTACGGTATGCTGATGTATTAGTGATGTCAGATTTAGTCCAGTGCAGACTGAATAGGAATTTTGATACTGGATTTATCAACCGGTGTCAATTCCGTTATTTTGGGGAAACAACGGGGTGTTTTCCGATGATTTCGCCCTTTACATGGGGGCGGGGCTCGGCATTGCTGGAGGCGGAACATTTTTGCCATGCAAACCGAGAAGCCACAGGTCGCCGTAGTAATGGGAAGCCACTCCGATTGGGAGACGATGCGTCACGCCGCCGAGGTGCTGAAGCAGTTGGGGGTGAGCGTGGAGACGGATATCGTTTCCGCCCATCGCACTCCGGAAAAGATGGCGGATTTTGCCCGGAATGCGGCGGGTCGTGGTCTGCGGGTGATCATTGCCGGAGCCGGCGGCGCCGCGCATTTGCCCGGGATGATTGCCGCGCAAACGTGGGTGCCGGTGCTGGGCGTGCCGGTCGAGAGCAAGGCGCTCAAGGGCATGGATTCGTTGCTTTCCATCGTGCAGATGCCCGGGGGCATTCCCGTCGGCACCCTCGCCATCGGCGCGGCGGGAGCGAAGAATGCCGGGCTGCTGGCGGCGGCGATTCTGGCGACGACCGATGAGAAAATCCGCGTCGCCCTGGAAGCTTTCCGCAACGACCAGACCTCGACCGTGCTCGGCCAGACGCTTCCTCCGCTATCATGAGTGCGCCGCGTGTATTTTTGCCCGGCAGCACGATTGGGGTGATGGGCGGGGGGCAGTTGGGCCGCATGTTTGCCATCGAGGCCCGCCAGATGGGCTACCGCGTCCATACCTTCAGCCCGGATGACGACACGCCGACGGGGCACATCGCCGATGTGGAGATCTGCGCTTCCTACGATGATGAAAAAGCCGTCCGCGACTTTGCGCGCAAGATCGACGTGCTCACCTTCGAGTTTGAAAACATTCCCGTGCAGACGATCGAGTGGTGCGCGGAGCATTGCGAGGTGCGGCCTGGCCGGCTCGGTGCTGCACATTGCGCAGCACCGCCTGCGGGAGAAGCAGTTTCTGTTTGGCGCGGGCCTGCCGTTGCCGCGGTTTCGCGAAATCTCCAGCCTCGTCGCGCTGCAAAGTGCGGTGAAGGAGCTGGGCGTGCCCTGCGTGCTCAAGACGGCGGCCTTCGGCTACGATGGCAAGGGCCAGCGCAAGATCGTGGAAGGCGACGACCTCGCGAAGATCTGGCGCGAATTCGACAGCACGCTCGCGGTGCTGGAGGAGTGGGTGCCTTTTACCGATGAGCTCTCGGTGCTGGTCGCGCGCGGGGTGAATGGGGAGTTGCGCACGTTCCCGGTGCCGCACAATACGCATGCCCATCACATCCTCGATGTCTCGCGCGTGCCCTACGGCAAGCCGAAGCTGGAGCAGGCGGCGGCGAAGCTGGCCTGCACGGTGGCGGAGAAGATCGGGGTGGTGGGGCTGCTGGCGGTGGAGCTGTTCCTGCTGGCCGATGATTCGCTGCTGGTAAACGAGATTGCGCCGCGGCCGCACAATTCCGGCCACTATTCCTTTGGCGGCTGCGTGACGAGCCAGTTCGAGCAGCAACTGCGCGCGGTGTGCGGGCTGCCGCTCGGCTCGACGGAGCTGCTGCGCCCGTGCGCAATGGCGAATCTGCTCGGCGACGTGTGGGCGAATGGCGAGCCGGACTGGACGGCCGCGCTGGCCATCCCGGGGGTGGAGCTGCATCTTTACGGGAAATCCGATCCGCGTCCCGGGCGGAAGATGGGGCACCTGCTGGCCTTTGCCGCGACCTCGGAAGAGGCGGCGGAAAAAGTGGTGGCCGCGCGGGCCGCGTTGAAGGGCGAGTGGACCGAGACCCGCCTGGGCAGCGTGGCCGATGCGGTGGCGTGGTTGCGCCGGGGCGAGCCGGTGGCGATTCCCACCGAGACGGTCTATGGCCTGGCGGCGGATGCGCTGCGCCCCGAGGCGGTGGCGAAAGTTTTTGAAGCGAAGGAGCGACCGTTTTTCGATCCGCTCATCGTGCATGTGGCCGATGAGGCGATGCTGCAGAAAATCGCGGTGGTGCCGGCGGAGGGAACGGTGCGCGAGTTGATGCGCGCCTTCTGGCCCGGGCCGCTGACGCTGATTCTCCCGCGCCAAAAAGCGGTGCCGGATCTGGTGACCTCGGGCCTGGAGACGGTGGCGGTGCGGATGCCGTCGCATCCGGTGTTGAAGGAAGTTTTACAAGCGTTTGGCGGTCCGCTGGCGGCGCCGAGCGCGAACCGGTTTGGGCGGATCAGCCCGACGCGGGCGGAGCATGTGATCACCGAGCTGGGCGGGCGCATCCCGATGGTGGTGGATGGCGGGCCGACCGCGCACGGGGTGGAATCGACGATTGTGGAGGTGGTGGGGAACGTGCTGCGGATTTTGCGCAATGGCCCGGTGACGCCGGAGGAACTGGCGCGCTTTGGCGAGGTGGAGCAGGCGCACGGGGTGGAGTTGCATCCCACCGCGCCGGGGCAGTTGAAGAGCCACTACGCGCCGCGCACGCCGCTGGTGCTGGTGGATCAGGCGGCGGATTTTGTGCCGGAGGCAAACTGGCGCGCCGGGCTGCTGGCGTGGAAGCCGGTGAAGAAGACCGCGGGAAGCTATACCGTGGTCGAAGTGCTCAGCGCGCGGGGCGATTTGCGCGAGGCGGCGGCGGGGATCTTTGCCGCGATGCGCAAGCTCGACGAGGCGGAGCTGGATGTGATTGTCGCGGAGCGAGTGCCGGCGGAGGGAATCGGTCATGCGATTCTCGACCGGCTCACGAAGGCTTCGGCGGCGGCGGGGTAGGGGGAGTTTAAAAAATGAGGGATTAGTGCGCTGCGCGTTGGGGGGCGAGACGTGTCTCGCGTGGAGAAAGCGGCGACGTGTCGCCGCAGTCCAAGGGCGTGGGGATGGAGGGCGCGGTATGCGAAGCGGACGGGGATTTAACGACCTGGAGCGTCTGTTTCGGCAAAACACGAATCGCTCCACGTTTAAACGAAGAGCTTCGGTCGGGGTGGGGTGGGAATCAAGGGCCCGGAAAAATACAAAGATTTTACAGGAAATCTCTAAAGACTGGTTACAGTATGTCACACAAGTGACGATGATGTCATTACACACTCGCTCCGGTCCATGAGAGGTCGGGCGGGTGTGAGTAGTCTGGAGCCCCTGCTTATGCAAATTTTCTCCGATCCGACGTTCGACATGGCCTGCGAACAATTCCGCGTCGTAGGCGACTACCTCAATCTCGACAAAGACCTGCGCGCGCGCCTGCTCTATCCCAAGCGCACGATGGCGGTGACGCTGCCGATTCGCCGCGACGACGGCTCGGTGACGGTCTTTGAAGGTTACCGCGTGCAGCATCATCTGGCGTTCGGCCCGACCAAGGGCGGCACGCGGTTTCATCCGCGGGTGACGCTCGGCGAAGTGGCTGCGCTCGCGATGTGGATGAGCTGGAAATGCGCGCTCGCGGGGTTGCCGTATGGCGGGGCGAAGGGCGGGGTGACGGTCGATACCCGCCTGCTTTCGCATCGCGAGTTGGAAGCGGTTTCGCGGCGCTACATGCAGGAGATGATTCCTTTCGTGGGGCCGCACACCGATATTCTCGGGCCCGACATGGGCACCGGCGAGCAGGTGATGGCGTGGTGCATGGATACCTATTCCGTTTACAAGGGCTATGCGGTGCCGGAGATCGTGACGGGCAAGCCGGTCTCGGTCGGCGGCACGATTGGCCGTCGCGAGGCCACCGGGCGCGGCGTGGTTTACCTGATCGAGCGCGCGCTCAACATGCTGAAAATTCAGCCGAGCCAGTGCACGGCGATCATTCAAGGCTTTGGCAACGTGGGCGCGGTGGCGGCGCTGGGGCTGGCGAACAAGACGGGCGTGAAAGTGATTGGCGTGAGCGATCACACGGTGGCGCTTTATAACGAGCACGGCATCGATGTGAATGCGGCGGATCAATACGCGCAGTCGCATGGCGGGGTGCTGAAAGGCTTCCCCGGCGCGGGCGAAATCGATCCGAAGGAATTGCTGACCATGAAGTGCGACATTCTCGTCCCGGCGGCGCTGGAAGGCGTGATCACCGGGGAGAACGCGGGCAAGCTGCAATGCCGCATTCTGGCCGAGGCGGCGAACGGGCCGACCACGCCGGATGCCGACATCATTCTCGGCGAGCGCTGGAGCGAAATTTTCGTCATCCCGGATATTCTGTGCAACGCTGGTGGCGTGATCGTTTCCTACTTCGAGTGGCTGCAGGGGCTCTCGCAGTTCTTCTGGAACGAGACCGAGGTGATGGACAAGTTGTTCCGCATTCTGGAGCAATCCTTCACCACCGTGATCAAGCGGGCGAAGGACGCGAAGATCACGCACCGCATGGCGGCGATGGCGATCGGTGTGGAGCGGGTGGTGGCGGCAAAGCAGGCGCGGGGGCTGTTCCCGTAGCAATAGGTTACAATTTTTTATATGGTTTCACGCTATGGTAGAATACGGTACAATAAAGCAGCGGGTTGAGTTTGGTCTTGATACGATTCCGCCAGACAGAATGGTGACTGTGTCACTGCGTGACTTGATGTATGTGCATCAAACTCTGGCGGAGTTGGTTCAATTCTTTCATCAACCGATGCACTACCCAGGACTACAGGCGGTCGAGCGGTTTCTCGGCACGAAGAATTCAGGTGGCGCTTTCGATGTTCTGAGTGAGTCATTTTATAAACGGGCGAGTGACATGTTGCCTCCCGATATTCATGAGGCATTTGCTGATGGCCAGCGGTTCGAACATCCGCTGCCACCGACATATTTTAGAGATGATAATACCTAATGGCATCACATGAATGATGTGATTTAAATTGGTGATTCGTTTTTCACTGGTTCCGAAGCGTCTCCGCACGTGTGGCGATATCTTACCGCAGATTTTTAAGAATCATCATACGTGGGATAGGCTTCTTCAGAGCCCATGTTTACCACCAAACAAGTGGCGCTCCGCAGTGGCGAGGCACATGGTGGTCTGAGAGAGGGAACCGAAAGTCATGGAAAGCAAAATTTAACCGCGGATGACACGGATGGGCTGACCTTTGATCCGCGCCATCCGCGGTTAAAAATCTGTCTTTTAACCCTGCTCCCGGTGCTCATTGAGTTTCGGTCCACCCTCTGAGATCGACCATCCATCTCTTATCGATAGTATGGAATCAGCAGAACGGTTGGTTCATGAGAGATTGCAGATATTGAGCGAATCAGATTCTGAATAAGATTGTGCTTAGCTTTACGCTACCGCTTGGCGAGGACGCTGCAGAGCATGGTGATTTGCTCGGGGGTGTGGCGGGCGGAGAGGGTGAGGCGGAGGCGGGCGCTGCCTTTGGCGACGGTGGGGTAGCGGATGGCGGGGACGAAGCAGCCGCGCTTGCGCAGGGTGCGGGCGGCGTGCAGGGCGGCCTCTTCTTCGCCGATGATGAGGGGGATGATGGCGCTCTCGATCTTGGGGCGTGTGGGGTTGCTGACGGGTAACTCGTGCTCGAGTTGACGGAGGTTTTTCCACAATTTCATGCGGCGCTGCTCGCCTTGGGGGGAGGCGAGAAAGTCGAGGGCGGCCTGGGCGGCGGCGGCGAGGGCGGCGGGGGGCGAGGTGGAGTAGATGAAGCTGCGGGCGCGGTTGATGAGCAGGTCGATCAACTTGCGGCTGCCGCAGATGAAGCCGCCGCTGACGCCGAGCGATTTGCTCATCGTGCCCATGTGGATTTCCACCTTGCGATTGAGGCCGAGCGCGGAGATGAGGCCGTTGCCATTCGCCCCGATCACGCCGGTGGCGTGCGCTTCATCGACCATCAGCAGCGCATCGTAGCGTTGCTTGATCTCGACGATTTCCGCGAGCGGGGCGAGGTCGCCGTCCATGCTGAAGACGGACTCGGTGATGACGAGGACGCGGGCGTCGGGGTGATGTTCGCGGGCCCATTGCAGGTGACTCTCCAGCTTGCCGAGGTGGTTGTGCGGGAAGACGCGGACGATGGCGCCGGAGAGGCGCGCGCCGTCGATGAGCGAGGCGTGGCAGAGCTTGTCGAGGATGATGACGTCGTCGCTGCCCATGAGGGCGCCGATGGTGCCGACGGCGGCAGCGTAGCCGCTGGAAAAGGTGAGGGCGGCGGTGGTGCCTTTGAACTCGGCGAGGCGCTCCTCCAGCCGCACGTGCGGGGAGAGGGTGCCGCAGACGAGGCGGGCCGCACCGGAGCCGACGCCGTACTCGTCGATGGCGCGCTTGGCGGCTTCGCGAAGAAAAGGCTCGCTGGCGAGGCCGAGGTAGTCGTTGCTGGAAAAGTTGACGAGCTTTTCCCCGGCAAATTCCATCTCGGTGCCGGGGGGCGAGGTGATCTCGCGGAGCTGGCGGTGGAGCGAGCGGGCGTGGAGCTCCGCGAGTTGTTCATCGAGGGAGGGCATGGGAAGGGGAGCGGGGGGGAAGCGCGGAGGCGGGTTTACGAATTTCCAGGCAGATCCCTCCCGTGATGAAAGCGATCCATGCTCGGTTGGCGCTGTAGCCACGGCCCTGTGGGCCGTTGGGGAAAGACGAACCTACCGGCAGAAGCCAGTTCCAAGGGGAGTGATGATTGCGCTGCGATTTTTGGAAGAGGGCTGCGATTTCATGGCTCTTTCTTCCCCAACGGCCCACAGGGCCGTGGCTACAGTGCGGCTTGGAAGTTCCGCATTGAAAGGTTTGGGTGAAGGCGAGGTGAGCTTTTGCGGGCTGAGAGCGTTTTGATGCGGTGAGAAGCTGCATCGCTTTCCCTGCGCAGAACAATTTGAGGCCCCTCGGCTGCGCTCGGGGTGACATGTTTTTTGGAAGGAGCGCGGGGATTGCAGGTGAGGGCTGCACGGCATGAGGACGGGAATTAGCGCGATTCTTTTGGAAAGAAAAGTGAGCGCTGGTTTGGCCCGTCTTCATTGGATCCTCGCGGTGGTGCTAGCTGGAGAAGCCCCAGGAGAGGAGGGCGGTGGCGTCGTTCCAGATGTATTTGATCGAGTCGCCGAGCAGGACGACAATCACGTCGCGGCGGCCATTGCTGCCGCTGGCGATGAGGCATTTCCCGGCGGCATCGGTGTAGCCGGTCTTCATGCCGTTGCAGTAGGGATATTTGCCGAGGATTTTGTTCGTATTGTCGAAAGTGCGCACGCGGCCGTCGGCGTAGCGGAAGGGCAGGTTCTGAATGCGGACGATGGAGCGGATGACCGGGTTGGCGTAGGCGGCGAGGGCGATCTTGCTCATATCGCGCGCGGTGCTGTGCTGGCCGGGGGCGGGGAGTCCGTTCGGGTTCAGGAAATTCGATCCGGTGGCGCCGAGCTGGCGGGCCCGGGCGTTCATGCGGGCGGCGAAGGCTTCGATGCTCCCCGCGTTGTCGCGGGCGAGGGCGCGGGCGCAATCGTTCATGCTGTGGACGAGCATGACGGTGAGCAACTCGCGACGGGAATAGACTTCGCCGGGCTGGAAATTGAGCTTCGTCGGCTCGGCCCAGGTATCGCTGTCGCGAATCATGAATTCTTTGTCGAGGTCGCCGGATTCCGCGATGATCAGTGCGGTGAGCAGCTTCTGCGTGCTGGCGGCCTGGCGGGGGGCGTCGGCGTTGATTTCGTGAAGCACCTCACCGGTCCGCGCATTGAGCACGACGACGGAGGAGGCTTTCGGAATGGGCACGCCCTGGGCGTCGAACGCGGTCTGGTAAGGCTTCGAGGCGCTGGAGGCCGACGAGCTGCTGCCGGTTTTCTTGTGCCGGGTCGCGGCCGAGGCCGGCAGGAGCACCGCTTGCGAACAGAGAATGGTGATGGCGAAAAATGAAACCCACTTCATGAGCGCCTACTCTTTACCTGCTTGCAGGGTTTTTTCAACCAGTGGATCGGGGGCCTCGCCAAGTTGCAGCGCGCGCTGGTAATGCCGCCGCGCGAGCTCCACGGCGGGCGGCGAGTGCTGGAGGTAGCTGATCGCGAGGTTGAAATGGGCCTCGGCGTAGTCGGGCTTGAGTTCGAGCGCCCGCTCCAGCTCACGCTCCGCGCCGTCGCGCCAGCCCTTGGCCCCGACGGTGATGGCGAGGTAATTGTGGGCGGTGGCATCGGTCGGATCGAGCACGACGGCCCGGGCGAGGGCGGCCAGGGCGGCGTCCCATTTTTTCGCATTGTAATAAACGATCCCGAGGGTGAGCCAGGCGGGCTCGCTATCGGGCTGGAGCCGGGTGCCTTTTTCGAGCAGGGTCTGGGCGTCGTCGGCGTGCTGGAGCCGGAACTCGATCATGCCGAGATTGATGAGGCCGGTGGGATCGTCGGGCACTTGGTCGAGATAGGCGCGGAAGGAAGTGGCCGCTTCCTCCAGGCTGCCTTTTTTGAATTGGGTCAACGCCTGGGAAAGCAGGTCCCTCGCATCATGGGAGATGACTTTGGCCTGCAACGGCAGGAGACCGGCCGCCAAAAGGCAGAGCAGAAGAAGAGCGCGGCGCATTGTGAAATTTAGGCCCCGAGTTCCTTCGAGCGGGCGGTGGCGGTGCGGACGGCGGAGAGCAAGGCGGCGCGCAGGCCGTTTTTTTCCAGCGCCTCGAGCCCGGCGATGGTGGTGCCGCCGGGGCTGGTCACCGCATCCTTGAGTTGGGCGGGATGCTGGCCGGTTTGCAGGACCATGGCGGCGGAGCCCGCGACGGTCTGGGCGGCGAGTTGCAGGGAAAGATCGCGGGGCAGGCCCACGAGCACGCCCGCATCGGCCAGCGCTTCAATAATGAGATAAACGTAAGCCGGTCCGCTGCCACTGAGGCCGGTGACGGAGTCGATGAGCTTTTCCGGGACGCGGGCGATGGTGCCCACGGAGCGGAAGATTTTTTCCACGAGCTGGGCATCGGCCTCGGTGGCCGTTTCGCCGAGCGAATAGGCGGACGCGCCCTGGCGGATGAGGGCGGGCGTATTGGGCATCACCCGCACGAGGCGGGCGGTGGGGCCGGCCATTTCCTGCAGGCGGGCGAGCGGGATGCCGGCCATGATGGAAATCACCAGCTTGCCCGCGAGCGCAGGCTGGAGCGGAGCGAGCGCGGCCTGGGCATCGCCGGGCTTCACGCAGAGGACGAGCGCGGCACACTGCCCGGCCAGCTCTTCACTGCTGGACGCGATCTGCACGCCGGTCCTGGCGGCAAAGGTTTGGGTGACTTCCGTCGAGCGATCGTAGATGGCGAGGTTGCCGGTCTCGATCGCGCCGGAGTGGACGACGCCCTCGAGGAGCGCCGAAGCCATTTTGCCGCAGCCTAGAAAACCAATTTTCATGCGCCACAGTGTGACCGTGGCGCATGAAAATGCAAGGGATAGCCACGGAGCGTTCACCGCAGAAACGCGAACGCGCCGGGGAGCAGAACTCACCCGGCGCGCCTGGCGGAGATTGTTTTTAAGCCGACCTTACTGCGTCACCACCGAGCCGGTGGCGTCGAGGCTCTCGGTGAAGGCCACCGAGGTGCTCGTCTGCGGGTGGTCCCAGGTGAGCGTGCCGCTGAAGTCGGTGCTCGTGCTGGAGGCGAAGGAGAGGGTGCCGCTCAGCGAGCCGGTCTTTTGGTAGAGCGGGACGTAGAGGACGATCTGGCCATCGGTGGTGATGAAGGAGGCAGTGGTGAACTTCGTGCCATCGGCGAGCGTGCCGTTGATCAGCACCTGGCCCGACTTCGCGATCTTCACCGTGGCGGTGCCGTCGCCGGTCGGCGCGCTGCTGTTGCTGCTATCCGCCGGGAGGACCATCGTATAGATGCCCGCTTCGGGGGCCGGGTTGGTCGTCGCATCGTAGGTCTTGCCATCGAGGCTTAGCGAGGCGCTGTTCGAGCCGTCGGTCACGTTGCCGGTGATCTGGTTGGTGCCGTTGGTGAGGTCGATCTGCAGGTTGAAGGTGAGGCTGTCCCCGCCGGTGGTCGGCACGCTCACCTGGGCGGCTCCGTTGAGGTCGAATTTCCCGGTGAAGGCGGTGGTCACTCCATCCAGCTTCAGCTTGCCGAGGAAGTGGCCGTTGCTGGTGCTGACGATTTTTACCAGGCCCGCCCCGGCGCTGGTTTCGATCAGGCCCTGGTAGGTATTGGTCACCGAGGTGAAGGGGTTGGCGACGAAGTTCGCCGTGAGCGTGTAGCCTTCCGCCATGGTGAAGGCGACCGTGGCGTTGTTGGAGGCCTTGCTGCCGGTCCAGCCAGCGAAGAGATAGCCCCGCTTGGCGATCGCGGTGACGGTGTAAACCTTTCCGACTTCGCGCTGGGTGATGCCGGCGAAGTTCTTGCTCACGCTGCCATTGCCGTTCGCTTCCACGTCGAGGGCCCGCATCATCGCATAGTGAATGGTGCGCTGGGCGGTGGCCACGATACTGCCGCCGGAGTCACGGCTGCGCACCAGGAGAGTATTGTTCCCGGGGGCGAGGTTGGTGATGCTGGCCTGCCAATTGGTGAGCCCGCTGGCTTTCTGGTAGCTGGTGGTGGTTCCGTCCGTGCTCTGCACCGCGTATTCGACCGCGGTCGCATTCGAAGCGGCGCTGGTCGTGCCGGTGGCGGTCACATTGGCCTCGGTCACCGTGCTGTTATTGGAAGGGTCTTTGATCGTCAGCGGGGCGGCCGGGCGGGGCGGGCAGGTAATGACGACCCAGTAGTATTTATAGTCGCTGCTGGAGTCGTAGTAGTAGCCGAGGCCCACCGAGGTTTGGTCGGAGTAGAAGGAATCTTCCGCCAGCAGGTGCGTGCGGTGCGGGGTGGAGTTCATCCAGCCCGTCCAGGCATCGGAGGGGTTGGTGTAACCGGCGGCGATGGACTCGATGTAGTTCGCCTGCGGGTCGGTACCCCACCAGTCGGGCAGGGGATAACCGGCGGCGCGGACCAGGTAGTTCGGGCCGTGGCCATCGGGGTTCACGTGGGCGAAGTAGTGGCGCACGGCCATGTCTCTCGCACGGGCCATGGCCACCGCGGTGAGCGTCGGGTCCACCTTCAGGAAGGGGCGATGCTGGCCGGAGTTGGAAGCCATCGCGCTGACGATCTGCAGTTGCTGGGAGCCGAGGGCGACGCCGTTGGTATCCAGCGGAACGGCGAGGGCCGTATGGCCGAGGAAGGTGATTACCGCGACCAGCGCCAGGCGGACGGGCTGGAAGGCGGAAAAGATTCGGGAAAGTTTGGTCTGGTTTGCAAGTCTCATAACACGCGGCCGGTTGTAGCCTCGTGAATTGAGAAAGCGGGTGGCGTGCCATGAATATGGAAATTATAATAAATATGGAAAATTAGATGAAATGGACGGCAGCCGGGTTGCCTTGAGGCCCTTGAATCCATTCCTGGAGGAGGGGTGTTTCCACTCGATTTACTCTGTAATTCTCAGCGGTGAGAGATTGGAGGCCGGTTTTTCAAAGAGAACGGGCGTTTTCTAATAATTAGAGGATTTTCGGCGATGGGCTTATCAACTTTATAACGTCTTCAGGCGTGGAGACGAGATAAGGGAGTGTCCCGAGGGATGCAATTTTGGGAAGGCGTCTCAATTCTTAGACGGCACTCCCAGAAATAGGAAACGGAGCCTGGTCACGAGGGGAAAGCCGAGTTTAGAGTGGTTCTCGAAAGTAATTTCCGAAAGCCCCAACGGGGCGGCACAGCCCAAGCCCGGGGCGTTGCCCCGGGCTGGAGTTAGGCCGGGCCTTCAGCCCTCAAGCCGACGCGGCGAACCTCACTCCTTTGGAAATTTCTTTCAAGAGATGCTCTAACCGCGGATGACGCGGATGGACGCGGATGGGCTGGCCTTTGATCCGCGCTTATCCGTGTGATCCGCGGTTAAAAATTAGTCTTATCGAAACCGTTCGACCCAGAGTGTCGCAGACAGGGGCGTTCCCACACGGAGTGTGAGAACGAGGGGAAATTGTTGGGGCTGCGCCCTTTGAGGCGAGACGTGTCTCGCGTGGAGAAAGCGGCGACGGGTCGCCGCAGTCCAAGGGCGCGGGGTGGAGGCGACGGTTACCTGGCGATGCCGTGGTAGTGGATGACGGTCACTTTTTCCAGGGTCACGAGGCCGCCGCCGATTTTTCCGTCCAGCCAGGGCAGGAAGGCCTGGATCTTTGGCTCGCTGTCCACAATCTCCACCACCATGGGGAGATCGGCGGAGAGGCGCAGGATCTTGGCGGTATGGAGATGGCTGGAGCGGCCGAAGCCCATCGGGCTTTTGAGCACGGTCGCTCCGGCGAGGCCCTGGGCGCGGGCTTCGAGGACGATGGCCTCATAAAGTGGCCGGTGCTCGAAGCGGTCGCTTTCCCCGATGAAGATGCGGAGCAGCGTGGCGTCGCGGGGGATTTCCATAAATCAATGGCCTTTCAAGTGGTTGATGAAGCCGGCGAAGACGAGTCCGAGCCAGGCCCCGATCAAACACAGAACGACAGAACCGACGATATTCAAGCCCGCATAGAGCCATTCGCGGTCGCGCATCAGCTCCAGCGTCTGCAGGCTGAACGAGGAAAAAGTGGTGAAGCCGCCACAGAGGCCGACCATCAGAAAATTGCGCCAGAGCGGCGGGATGAGGAAACTGCTGTCCGGCCCGCCCAGCCCGGCGATGAGCATGATCACGAAGGAGCCGGTGATATTGATCACCATCGTGTTGAGCGGGAAGCCGGTCACGAAACGGTCGGCGATCAAGCCCGACAACCAGAAGCGGGCGACCGAACCCAAGGCGCCTCCCAGCGCGACCAGCAAATACGTAGGCATGGAAAGGGCTTACCGCGTCGGGGCAGGTGCTGCAAGGTTGTTGATGAGGAAGGAGCAATGCCCTGGCGATGGAAGCCCGCGCTCCTTTGCGCATTTCTTCCGCTCCGTTTCGCATTTGCGGCGGTTGTGCGAAAAGGGCGTTTCCACTATATCCATGGAGACGCCGCCTTCGGTAACAAGGTGAAAAGCCCCCAAGTATTATCCTGCCATCCCCATGAGAAACCCCACCCTCGTCCTCTCCTGCTCCATTCTTTTGTCCCTGCTGGCCGGAGTGGGGGCCGATGCGTTCACTCTCACGGACCAGGTGAAAACGGCGTCCGATTTTCCGCTGGTGGTGCAGGGGCGGGCGGCGCAGGTAGTGGTGGATGCGGCGGATGCGCAGGTGGTGCAAGTCGCGGCGGGGCTGTTTGCGGGCGATGTGGAGCGGGTCAGCGGTGTGAAGCCAGTGGTCGGGAAAGCGGTGTCGGCGAAGACGCCGGTGATTATCGCCGGGACGCTCGGCAAAAGCGTGCTGGTGGATCAACTGGCGGCGGCGGGCAAGCTCAAGGATTTGGCGAAGCTCAAGGGTGGCTGGGAGACGACGCTCTGGCAGATCGTGGAGCAGCCATTTCCCGGAGTGGCGCAGGCGCTGGTGATCGTGGGCAGCGACCGGCGCGGCACGGCCTACGGGTTGATGGATCTCTCGGCAAAAATCGGGGTGTCGCCCTGGTGCTGGTGGGCGGATGTGCCAGCGCAGCCGCATTCCGCGCTGGTGATCCAGGTGCCCGCGCCGGAGACGGATGCCCCGGCGGTGAAATACCGTGGCATTTTCATCAACGACGAGGATTGGGGGCTGAACCAGTGGGCCGCGAAGACTTTCGATCCGGAGTTCAAAAACATCGGGCCGAAGACTTACGACAAGGTATTCGAGCTGATGCTGCGGCTGCGGCTCAATTATATCTGGCCCGCAATGCACGCCTGCAGTGCGGAGTTCGGTTCGCAGCCGGAAAACATCGCACTGGCGGACAAATACGGAATCGTCGCCGGGGCTTCGCATTGTGAAGCCATGCTGTTTAACAATGTGCATTGGGACAAGGCGACCCAGGGGCCGTGGAATTACCGCACCAACCGGGAGGCGATTCATTCCACCTGGGAGAACAACGTCAAGTCGCGCAGCACCGAGGAGGCGGTCTGGACGCTGGGCATCCGCGGGATTCACGACGCGCCGATGGAGACGCCGCCGAAGGATACCGCGGGCAAGCTCGAGTTGCTGACCACGATCCTGAGGGACCAGCGGGCGTTGCTCGATCAATACGTGACGAAGCAGTACGGCCCGGTGGCGCAGTGCTTCGTGCCCTACAAGGAGGTGCTGCCGGTCTATGACGCCGGGCTCCAGGTGCCGGATGACGTGACGATCGTGTGGGTGGACGATAATTTTGGCTACCTCCGCCGTCTCGGCGCTCCCGCCGATCGCAAGCGTTCCGGCGGGGCCGGTGTCTATTGGCACATTTCCTACTTCGGCAGCCCGCATTCCTACACCTGGATCAATACGACGCCCCCGGCCCTGATGTGGGAGGAACTCTACAAGGCGTGGGAAAACGACGCGCGCCGCTTGTGGGTGCTGAATGTGGGCGATATCAAGCCGATGGAAATCGGGATCGACTACTATGCAAAACTGGCGTGGAACCCGGAAGCGGCGGGGCCGGATTCGCAGCCGCGCTTTCTGCGCGAATTTGCGGCGGCGCATTTTGGGGAAAAACTCGCGCAGCCGATTGCGGAGTTGCTGGGCGAGTTCTACCGCCTCGGCACGATTCGCAAGCCCGAGCTGATGGAACGGGCCTGGGCGCTGGCGCTGCCCGAGCCGGTCGCGGCGCAATTGCAAGGCGACTACAGCCGCTTGCTGCAAACGGAGCAGAAGATCGCGGCCGCGATTCCGGCGGAGTCGCGCGATGCGTATTTTGAGATGGTCGGCTTCCCGGCCCGCGTGCTCGGCGCCTCGGGATTGATCTTCATGGCCGATCGCCGGGCGCAGCTTGGGAAAGAGGCCGGGGCCGATGACGAGATCGCCCAGCAGCGTACAGTTTCTTGAAAAGCAGGTGGACCAGTCCAACCACGGCCTCGCCGGTGGAAAATGGAATTACATGATGCCCGGCCTGGTGACCGGCAAGTATCTCGACCGCTGGAACAGTCAGGTGCGGTGGCCGTGGGGAGACAAGCCGACGGCTCCGGGGGCTGCCTCCACTCCCGCGCCCGCGCGCAACTGGCGCGATGCGGCCTCGGCTGATCGGCAGGTGGCGGCGGGAACCGCGCGCTGGGTTTCGGTGCCCGGTCTCGGGCAGACGAGCCGGGCGATGGCGCTGGAACCAGCGGGCCTGAGCTCCTCGTGGAAGGAAGATGACCACACCGCGCCCACGCTGGAGTTCAACTTCCAAGGCAACGGGGCGGCGGGTGACGTGTTGATCGATTTTCTCCCGACCTTCCGGATTTATCCGGGGATGCAACTACGCGTGGCGGTGAGTGTCGATGATCAGGCGCCGGTGCTGGTGGAAGTCCCCGGTTCCAACGGCAAGGAAGACGAGAAGGGGCCGAACCGCCGCGATGGGATTCAAAACAACTATGTGCGGGCACAGGTGCCCTTGCCGGCGCTCCCGGCGGGCAAGCACGTGCTGAAGATCCGCGCGGTTGATCCGGGGGCGGTGGTGGACCGGGTCTCGCTGCCGGGTGGGAATTAGTCGAGGGGCTGACTGTCGATGGCGAGGCAGAGCCTCGGGGGCCAGTGCGTTCCCAAGCTGGAGCTTGGGAGCGAGGAGAATGGATCGCCACCGCTGGAATGCCCGGAGGAGTCCGCGAAAGACGCGAAGCACACGAAAGGGGGCGACTTTATTTTCGCATGCTTCGCGTTTTTCGCGGACCTGAAAGTTTCGCTCCGTGGGTTCAAGGTCTCAGTATGGCATTTTGGGGAAGAAACGCCGCTTTCAAAACAGCCACGGTTCGCCCAATGCGGCATAAGCTTTGGGCGCGCCGCCATTCTTTTTCCGGCTGCCGAGGGACTATCGTAAGACGTCCTTCTTGGCCTGTTTTTCAGAGCAACATCAGAGCAACAACTGCTCCAGCTTCTGCTGCTCCGCCTTGGTTGCGAGCATGTAGGTCTTCCCGTCCGCGGTCCAGGTCGCGGTGTGCCAGCCGTTGTGCTCCATGAAGCGGGGCTTGTTCAGCGACGGGGTGGGGGTGTCGTAGGTGACCAGATGGACCAGCTCGGTGGGCGTGAGGTGGAAGCACACGATGGTGATGCAGTGGCCGTCCTCATTGAGCACTTTGCAACCGAGCGAGCGCAGCTCATTGAGGTGCGGCGGCATCTTCGGCGCGGCGGTGGAATCCGTGACGTGCAGCCATTGCGTAATGTCCTTCGGCTTGGCGGCGGCGAAGTTGAAGTGATCCTTGCTCTCGACCAGGTTGTTGATGGTGGTGAGCGAGACCGCCTGCCAGCTCATCAGGTTTTTCGGCCGGTGCAGATGCACAAACGGGCTGATCGCTCCAATCGCCACCAGCAGCACGATCGCCGCCGCGGCGAGCGGACGGATGAATTGCCATTGCTGCCGCTGCTGTGAAAGCTTCGCGCCCAGCAAAATATTCGCCTTCAAGTCCGCCGGGGGCGTGACTTTCTCCAGCGCCTGCGCCATCTGCGCATCGACCGCCGTCTGCTGCTCCAGCCAGCGCTTGAGCGTGGGATCGTGCTGGGCCTGTTCCAGCGCCTCGCGGAACTGCGGGTCGGTCGCATCCTGCCCACCCGGACGATAGGCCCCGAGAATAAAACGGGCTTCCTGGTTATTCATGGGCTTGGCGGGGTTGAGGTTCGATGAAAGGGGTGATCTTCCGCTGGGCCACCTCGACGGCGTCCAGCAGCAGCCGGCGCAGCTCAGCCTTGCCGCGCGAGAGGCGCGACATCACGGTTCCCAGCGGGATGCAGAGCACCTCGGCAATCTCCCGGTAGGAAAAATCCTGCAAATAGAAAAGGGTGAGGGGCGCGCGATAGGCTTCCTCGATTTTTTGCAGCGCCTCGCGGGCGACGGCGGCATCGATTTCCAGCGCGCCGCTTTCCCCGGTCTCGGGGAGTTCCGCGGTGGCTTCGTCCAGCTCCACATGCGGGAAGCGCGCCTCGTGCCGCTTGGTGCCCAGGTGCTCGCGGTAGAGCGTGGTGAAAAGCCACGATTTCACCTTGCTGCGGTCGCGGAGTTGATGCCCCTTGGCCGCCCAGAGATAAAACGTCTGCTGGGTGAGATCCGCCGCCGTGGCCTCGCTGCGCGCAAGGCTCAGCGCAAAGCGATAAAGCGCCGCGTAGTGCGTATCCACGATCTGTTCAAACTCGGTCATGCAGAAGGAGCTTTCCCGCCGCGCAACCATCGTGCGATGAGCGCATCCAGCGAAAGCCATCCGGGGCCGAATACAAACACAATCACCGCGGCAAGCAAGAAGAGAAATGCCGCGTCCGAGACGAATGAATCGGGATCGTTGAAGATGTTCAATAGGGTGGCGCGACTGGCGGTGAGATAAGCGACGCAGAAGTTGATGATGAGCGGTATCGTAATCACCCGCGAGGCCAGTCCAACCAGCAGAAGCAGGCCGCAGGTGCACTCGGTGAGACCCGAGAGATACACGTTGAAGGTCGGGAACGGGATGCCCCAGCTTTGGAAGCGTTGGACCATGGTTGGCACGTCGGAAAGATGAGCGTGACCGGAGACAAACATTTGCCAGCCCCAGTAGAGCCGGATCAGGAGCAGCAACGGAGATTGCAGCGCACTCGCGCCGGTGATGAGCAGCGAATACGCCTTGCGGAGGTGTGTGATCATTGTTGAGCGTTGGTTGATACAGAATCATGGTGGACGAACCACCCGAGGGCGGCCCAGTTTTCAAACCACGCGCGGATTTGCGAGGCCCAGTCGGCCTCCTCCTGCGTGGAGCTTAGGATGGCCTGCTCGCAAGCGCTTTCCAGCGTTGCGCCGTCCCGCAGCGCGCACAACAAGGTGTACGCTGCGGCTCCAGGCGTTTGTAATAAAGGTCGAGTTCATGCCGGTGCACGGCGACGTGGATGGGCTGTTTTTTCGGCAGGCGCATGGCGCGCGTGGTCTCATGTGGCGCGGCCTCGCCCATGGCATTGCTTGCATCCCCGCGGGTGGTGCGCTCCTTCAGCGCCAGCACCATCTGGTCCACCGGATATTCCAAGGCCAGCAGGGTGAGGTGCGGTTGCAGGGCCAGCCGCAGCGCCGCCGGATTTTGCCCGAGAAAATCGTCGCCCGTAAATGGCTTCAACGCCGCGCTGTCGAAGGCGACGACTTGCGCCCACTCGAAGGCCACCATGTCCCGCGCCAGCTCCTCGCGGGGCGCAACCCAGCGGGGTTCGTCGTGGATGAATTGCGGCAGTCGTGAGCCGAGATTGCGCAGGGTAAAGGATTCCGAGGGATATTTGGTGAGGTATTCCTTGCCGAGCCGGTGGAATTTCTTCCGCCCAGCACCGCGCGCAGCCCGGGAAAATCGTCATAGAGGCAGTCGAGCAGGCGGAACCAGTATTGCCGGTTGTAAATCTCCAGTCGCTCGAAGGCGGTGAGCCGGTCGTTCGGCGTGATGATCGCCGCCGCCGTCTGCGCATTCGCCCGCTGCATGCCGTCGCTTTCCGTGAGCGGACGAAAGAGCGCCCCGGCCAGCGCGCGTTGCAGGTTGGCGAGGTCCGCGACCGATTCAATTTTGGTGGGCGGCGGATTCATGGGAAAGTTGGGCGTCGAGATACCTGGTCGATTTCAGCGCCTCGGCGTGCACTTCGTCGAAGCTCGGGATGCGGTCGTCCCACTCCAGCAGTGTGGCGGTGTGGCCGCAGAGCTGGATGGCGCGCGCGTAAAGTTTCCACACCGGATCGAGCACCGGGTGATCGTGGGTATCGAGGATGAAGCGCTCGAACTTCGAGTGCCCCGCGATGTGGATCTGCCCCACGCGCTGGTGCGGGAGCGCCTCGATGTAGGTGAGGGGATCGAAATTGTGATTCTGCGAGGAGACGTAGATGTTGTTCACGTCGAGCAGGATGCCGCAGTCCGCGCGCTCCACCACTTCGTTGAGAAATTCCCACTCGGTCATTTCCGAGACGTGGTATTCCGCGTAGCTGCTGACGTTTTCCACGCAGATCGGCACCTCCAGGTAATCCCGGGCGGCGCGGATTTTTTCCGCCGTATGCTTTGCGCTGGCGAAGGTGTAGGGCATCGGCAGCAGATCGTGGGTAAAGCGGCCATCCACGCTGCCCCAGCAGAGGTGATCGCTCAGCCAGGGGGTATTCGTGCGTTTCACGAGGGCTTTCAGCCGTCGCAGGTGCTCGCGGTCCAGCTTGTCCGCCGAGCCGAAATACATCGCCACCCCGTGCTGCACTACCCGGTATTGCTCCAGGATGCGGTCGAGCACTTCGAGGGGTCGCCCGCCGTCCACCATGAAGTTTTCCGAGATGATCTCGAACCAGTCCACCGTCGGCTTTTGCTCCAGGATGTGCCGGTAATGCGGCACCCGGAGCCCGAGGCCGACGCCATACTGGGTGTGGTTGTTGTAGGGATTGGCGGGCATTTTAATTTAGCATTGAGGAATTAACATTTAGCCTTTTTTAAGGAGGGCCTGCGGCGGCAATGGGTTCTGCTGCCGCAGGCCCGATCAAAATGCGAAATGCTGAATGATCCTGGTTCCTTATCTCCTTACTTGCTGGCGCAGCCGCCCTTGCCCTTGCAGGTGTTCTTGCCCTTGCAGCCGTTGTCGCCGGTCTTGCAACCGCCCTGGCCCTTGCAGGAGTTCTGGCCTTTGCAGTCATGCGTGCCCTTGTCCATCACCTTCAGGTTCACCCCGGCGCTCACCGTGGTTTTGCCCGTGGAGGGGGTGGAGGTCTGGACGGCATAGGCCCCGGAGCAAAGTCCCGCGAGAGCTGCACCGGCGATCAGGGTTTTCATGGATGTGTTCATATGGTTTCTTTCCTTTGGTGTGTGATGTGATTTCTTAAGAAGCTCCGTTTGTCGTGGCTTCGAAGGTGGGAGTGAAGGCCCGCGAATTTATTCCAAAAATTTGCGGAAAATGAAAAATCGGATTAAAGAAATCCTCCCCGCCCATTATATATAGAGGGATGGAGCGAGTGATGGCGTCCCCGGTGAAATCACAAATGTGGAAAGTTTCAAAATTCCCTTTGACACCCGCCCATCGTGCTCCTATCTTCCCGACTCTTTTCGACAGATTTTATGAGCACATTTTCAGCAAAAGCGAACGAAGTGGACCGCAAATGGTGGATTATTGACGCCAAGGATCAGGTTCTTGGTCGTGTGGCCGTGAAGGCCGCCAATCTCCTCCGTGGCAAGGAAAAAGCCATCTTCACCTCTCACGTGGATACCGGCGACTTCGTGGTCGTGATCAATGCTGACAAGGTGCGCGTGACCGGCAAGAAGGACATCCAGAAGACCTACATGAGCTTCTCCGGCTTCGTCGGTGGCCATAAGTCCGAGACCTTCAAGGCCCGCAAGGCCCGTCACCCCGAGCTTCTCATCGAGCGCGCCGTCCGTGGCATGATCCCGCACAACCGCCTCGGTCGCGCCGTTTATACCAAGCTCAAAGTTTACGCTGGCGACAACCACCCGCACGCCGCCCAGAAGCCCGAAGCGGCCGAGGTCAAGTAAGTCGTCAAAGCAGCCCATTTACTCTTAAAAACATGTCACAGGAATACATCGCCACCGGACGCCGCAAGACTGCAGTCGCCCGCATCCGCATGACCGCTGGCAGCGGCAAGATCGAAGTCAATGGCCGCGCGTTCGAGGAATACTTCCCGACCGCCAACTTGCAGAATACCGTGCTGAAGCCGCTCGAAGTGGCCCAGAGCACCACGGCTTATGACGTGCGCGTCAACGCCGAGGGCGGTGGCCCGAACGGCCAGGCCGACGCGGTGCGCCTCGCGATCTCCCGCGCGCTCCTGCAGGTGGACGCCAATCTTCGCACCCCGCTGAAGGTCGAAGGTCTGCTCACCCGCGACCCGCGCATGAAGGAACGCAAGAAGCCCGGTCGCCCCGGCGCTCGCAAGCGCTTCCAGTTCTCGAAGCGCTAGTCGCTTCGGCAACTTGGTTGCCGACCAATCGGACAACTCAATTGCCACTTTTTCAAAAACAGCCGGTGCGGAAACGCCCGGCTGTTTTTTTTGCCGCTGTCACCCGCTTGTTTCCGTTCCAGTGCGTGCTCGGAGTGGACGAGCTTCATTGATTGTGGTCAAGTCCTGCATTCCCGTTATTCCGTAGCCGTTCATGAAAGCCGTATTTCAAGCCTGCCTGCTTCTCCTTGCCGTTGCGCTTACCGCGCGGGCCGATGATATCCTCACTCTTGCCGGGGCCAGTTCCCGCGAGTCCTCCCCTGCAGGATGCGGCGGTCATCCTGAAGAAGGAGAGTGGCCTGGAAGTCGATATTTCCACCGGCAGCGGAAGCGACGGGGCGATTGATGGCCTGGGGCAGGGGCAGATCGATGTGGGGCTGTATGCCGGCGAGCTGCTCGGCAGTGTAAAGGCCCGCTATCCGCAGGTGATTTTTACGCCCGCGTTTATTGGCCGCCAGGTCGTGGTGTTTGCGGTCTCGGGAGATGTCTGGGACGGGGGGGTGCATAGCCTCACGAACGAGCAAATTCGCAAGATTTATCAGAAGCGAATCACCAACTGGAAAGAGCTGGGGGGGCCGATCGCGAGATTTCCTTCTTTGACTGGGATAGCGACAACGGCCTGTGGGAAATGACCATGAACTGGGTATATGGCGATTGCCGCCGCGCTCCGGCCACCAGGTTTCCCGTGCTCAAGACCCCCGAGGAAACGCTGAAATCGCTTAATAATACGCAAGGTTCCATACGCCATGCTGCCGGCCAATCTGGCTGGTGCTCCCAAAAACCATTTTCTCGGGCTGGCCGATGAGGATGGAAGCGTCACGCCTCCCTCGCTGGAAGCGATTGCGCAGGACAAGTATCCAATCAACCGCCCGATTCTGCTCCTGACGAACAACCGGCCCACCCTCACTTCCCGGACGCTGGTCGAGTTCATGCTCAGTGCCCGCGGGCAGGACTTGGTGCGCAAATACGGGTTCTACGCTGCCGATGATCTCAAGGCGGCGAAAGACCCCCATATTACCGTCGCGCCATGACTCCCATCCCGGTCGAGTCCGCCGTTCGAAAACGCTACGCCCTCGGGGCGCGTCGTCGGCGAAGAGGGGCTCAGCCGTCCCGTGGAATGTGACCCGCAATTCCTGGCGGCGTTGCCATCGGAAATCGTGGCCCTGGATTATGGATGCGGCAATCCCAGCCAGTATTTGCAGGCCGGTGAGACCGTGCTCGACCTGGGCTGTGGCGCCGGCCAGCAATGCTTCATTGCCGCGCAGATCGTGGGGGCCGCGGGCCGCGTCACCGGCATCGACCTGACGGCGAGATGGTTGCGCTGGCCCGCCGGGCCGCGCCGGTAGTAGCCGACCGCCTCGGGTATGCAAATGTGAAATTTTGCCAGGGGCACATCCAGGATCTGGCGCTGGATCTGGAGGCGCTCGATGCCGAGTTGCGCGCCCATCCCATTTCCAGTGCCGATGCTTATCTGGCGGTCGAATCACTCGCCGCCAGCCTGCGGGTGAAGCAGCCGCTCGTTGCCGGCGATTCCGTCGATGCGGTGATCTCCAACTGCGCGCTGAATCTGGTGGAGTCCGTTTCCAAGCAGTCGGTCTTTCAGGAAATGTTTCGCGTATTGAAAAAGGGCGGGCCGGGTGATTCTTTCGGATCTGGTGAGCGATGAGGAGATTCCCGCCGAAATGCAGGAGGACGCCGAGTTGTGGAGCGGTTGTGTTTCCGGAGTCATGACGGAGTGGGGGCTTTTGCAGGCGCTGGCGGAGGCCGGGTTCTATGGCATTCGCATCCTTCAACTGGACGAGCAGCCGTGGCGGATTGTGCAGGGGATCGAATTTCGTTCGCTTACGGTCGAGGCTTTCAAGGGCAAGCAAGGCCCGTGTTTCGAGCGTAACCAGGCGGTCATTTACCGCGGTCCGTTCAAAGAAGTGCTCGACGACGATGGTCACCGCATGGAGCGGGGCCGTCGCTATGCCGTCTGCGACAAGACCTACCAGCTCTATCAAAAGTCGCCCTACCGCGATAATTTCGAGTTCATCGAGCCGGTGACGGACATTCCTTTGGTGGAGGCGAAACCGTTCGATTGCACCCGCACGGCCTGGCGCGATCCGCGGGAAACCAAAGGGATGAAAATCGATGCGTCATCCGAGGCGGCTTCGGCGCCATCATCCACCGGCTCCAGTTGCGGAGGCGGGGCCTGTTGCTAGAGTAAATGAAGGCTTCGAGGGGCGATTTTCAGGGGATTAAAAAATCACGGAAAATCGCAAAGCCGTCGTTGACAACTCACTGCTCGCTGGTAAGGTTTCGGCTCTTTTCGACCCAAAACTCGAAGACCTGATTTTTATATGAAACGCACTTATCAAGCTTCCAAACGCACCCGCAAGCGCCAGTTCGGCTTCCGCGCCCGCATGGCGACCAAGAACGGCCGCGCGATCCTCGCCCGCCGCCGTCAGCGTGGCCGCAAGCGCCTGCTGCCGAAGGGGGTCGAAGTTCACTACGCCCGCCACACCGCCGCTTAATTGCGTGCGGCTCGCCCGGCTTTTTTACTCTGTCCGGTCAGCCGCAGCGCGGTGCAGGTCCCATGCGCTTCCCAAAGGCGGCCCGGCTCAGCACCGCATCGGAGTTTGGCGCGGCCCGCGCCTCCGGTCAGACCTATCACGGCACGTTTATGCTCATAAACGTGCTGCGGGGGGCCGGAGAGGGGAGGGCGCGAATCGGGATTATCACCTCCCGCAGGGTGGGGGGAGCGGTGGAGCGAAATCGAGTCCGCCGCCGCATTCGGGAAATTTTTCGCAAGCATTGCGCACGATTGCAGCCGGGTTGCTGGCTGGTGGTGGTCGCGAGATACAAGGCGGCTCCGGCGGAGTTTTCCGCCTTGGAAAGCGAATGGTTGAGGCTTGTCGCGCGTGCGACTATCCTGCGTGAACCATGCTGATCCGGCTTTTCATTCGCGGCTATCAAATCTTTCTTTCGCCCGTGCTTTCCTTCATCGCCGGGCCGGGAGCCGGGTGCCGCTACGAGCCCACCTGTTCCCATTATTTTTTGCAGGCGGTGGAGAAACACGGGAGCTGGCGCGGGAGCTGGCTGGGGATTCGGCGGCTTTGCCGTTGTCACCCCTGGGGTGGAGCGGGGGTTGACCCCGTGCCCGAGCCGGATAAGAATCCTCGCCCGCCGTTGAGAATCGTACCTTCGGGATTGAAATCGTAACCGTTTTCCTTTCGACTCTCCGGCCTGCCACCGCTACGGACCAAACGACCAGTCATTTTTACGCACTCATTTTCAGCACCCACCCTTCATGGATAAAAAAGGAATTATTTTTACCGCCATTGCTGTCATCGTCCTCGTCTGGTCGATGTATCACGACCAGCAGGTGCTCAGTAAACAAGTGGCCGACCGCAAGGCTTACGAGCTCGCGCATCCCTCGGCGACTCCCAGCGCCTCGCCGTCTTCGTCCGTAGCGCCGGCCACCCCCGCTTCAGCCGTTGCCGCCACCGGGCTGCCCGCCGCCACCGAGGCGACTCCCGAGAAGCTGCAGGAAGTCACCACCGACTACGTCCGCTACGTCTTTACCAACCACGGCGGCGGCATCGCCAAGGCGACCCTGCTCAAGCACCTGGCCGAGAACAATGCCAACGTCGTGCTGAATGCGAAGGGCGATTTCCCGATCGGCGCGGTGAGCCTCACGCCGGGCGTTGACGCCACCGGCGATTACGACGTTACGGTGGATGGCCGGGTCGTGACCTGTGTCCGCACCACCCCCGAGGGGCTGGAAATCACCAAGACCTACACTCTGCCGGAAAAAGCGGGCGGCGCAGGGGATTACGAGGTGAAGCTGACCACCACCTTTACGAACAAGGGCACCAAGGAACTCGACTGGCCCGCCTATTATCTCTACACCGGCGCCGCGCAGGAGATCCACGAGTCCGACCTCGCGATGTACACCACGCTGGACTGGCTGCGCGAAGGCAAGCTCACCAATTCCGATGTGAGCTGGTTCGATGAAAAGCGCTGGCCGCTCGTCGGGATCGTCCGGGCACCGGCCCAATCCACCTACACCGTCTCCACCGACAAAATTTCCTGGCTCGGCGTCAGCAGCCAGTATTTCACCAGCATCGTGGCTCCAAAGGATGCGGTCGGTCTCGGCGTGTGGGCGCAGCGGTATTCGCTGGCCGCCGACAAGCCCACGCTGCACGGCATGGAGGCCGCGCTGGAGCTTCCGGGCTTCAAGCTCGCCCCCGGCCAGTCCTCGGCCTCCGAGGTTTCCATCTACGCCGGGCCGAAGGAACTCGGCCGCCTCAAGCAACTTCCGCAGAACCAGAAGGCGATCATGAATTTCGGCACCTTCAGCATCATCAGCGAGGTGTTGCTGAACTCGATGAACGCGCTCTACGGCTACCTGCACAACTACGCCCTCGCCATCATCCTTCTCACCATCATCATCAAGTCGCTGCTCTGGTTCCCGCAGAACAAGGCCACCCAGTCGATGAAGAAGATGCAGCTCCTCTCGCCGAAGATGACGGAGCTGAAGGAGAAGTACAAGGACGATCCGACCCGGATGAACCAGGAGATCATGAAGCTCTACAAGACTTATGGGGTCAACCCCATGAGCGGCTGCCTCCCGGTGCTCATCCAGATCCCCATTTTCTTCGGCCTCTACGCCATGCTCCGCAGTGCGGTCGAGCTCCGCAACAGCCACTTCCTCTGGAATACCGATCTGTCGCAGCCCGACACGGTGTTCCACCTCGGCGACTTCCCCATCAACATCCTGCCGCTCGTCATGGCCGGCACCATGTTCTGGCAAATGGCGCTCACGCCCAAGTCCGGCGATCCGACCCAGCAGCGGATTATGATGTTTACGCCGTTGATCTTTATCTTCGTATGTTATAATTACGCTTCGGCGCTGGCGCTTTACTGGACGGTGCAGAACGCGTTTACGATCGTGCAGTTGTATGTGACGCGGAATCAGCAGCCGCCAGTGCTGCAAAAGATCACGCCGCCGAAGAAATAAACCGACACCATGAAACAGACCGCCAGGGAGATCCTCGATACGATGCTCGGATACCTTGGCTTCATCTGCGAAATCGAGGAGCACGAGCACGACGGGCTCCTCACCCTCCAGGTCTATACCGGCGATCAGCAAAAGCTCATCGGGCGCAATGGCGAGACGCTGGAGGAGATCCAGTATCTGCTCAACCGGCTGATCCAGATCCAGGATAAGAACAACCCGCGCGTGCAGGTGGATGTGGAGCACTACCGCGAGATGCGCGATGACGGCCTGGTGGTCAAAGCCCGGCAGGTGGCGGAGCTCGTGCGCAAGACCGGTCGCCCCTTTCACCTCGATCCCATGAACGCCTACGATCGGCGGATCATTCACAACGCCTTCAAGGACGATCCCGAGATCGCCACCTGGAGCCCGCCCGACGAGGCCCGCATGAAGCGGATCACCCTCAAGCGGCGGTAGATGAAGAGCGCCTTCCAGTTCCTTTTCGGTACCCTCTGCCTCGGTGTAACCACCGTCTGCTGGTGGATGCTTTCTGTTTCCATCAGGAATGGAACTTTTTGGAGCATGCTGACCAACCCTGGGGTTCATACCCGGATGTATTTGCGGAATCATCTCGATCACGGCTACGACATCAACCCACGAACCTTCATTCTTTCGCTGCTATTGATCTCGCTCACCTCGGCCATTCTTGGAGGCTGGCTGTTTGTTGCTGCTTTGAGGGAAGAGCGCCGTGATTCTTAGTGAGGGGCCAGCTAAATACGCGAAAAAATCGAAAAAAAGAAGGGCGATTGGTTTTTCGTCTGTTTCGTGTTTTTCGCTGGCCTTCTCCAGCTTCGCTGGTTCTTGAAGATGGCGATCTCGTTTTTCCTCAAAACAAAATTTGACAATTTCAGTAATGCAAGTGAGCTTGCTGACTCACTTTCCCAAAAAAGCCGATTTTTCGCCGCGATATATGACCAGCCACCTGATTGAGGAAGCCTCCAAAGTAGTTACCAGCCCGCAAGTTCTTATCAATATCGTTTCCCGTCGCGTGCGCCAGCTCAGCCAGGGGCACCGTCCGATGATTGATGCCGGCCCTCGCATGGGCTTCTCCGATATCGCGCTGACCGAGATCATCGAGGGCAAGCTCGGCTTCCGCGAAGAAGAGCAGGAAGTCGCGGTCAGTTAAGCTCCGGGCCTGTCAGGCCCGTCCAGAATGAAAGGCGGGGAAGCGCCGCCGTTGAATAGCGCCACCTAGCCATGTCGGACATCGCAACCAATCGTCGCGCGCTGCACGACTACCATATTCTTTCCCGCTACGAAGCCGGGCTGGAGCTCAAGGGCACCGAGGTGAAATCCATCCGGGCCGGGCTCGCCAATATCAACAGCGCCTTCGCGCGGGTGGAAAACGGGCAGATCTTTCTCTACGGGGCCGATATCCAGCCCTACGAACGCGCCAGCCACGAGCAGCACGATTCCAAGCGCAACCGCCGCCTGCTGCTCAACCGCGTCGAGATCGACAAGCTTTTCGGCCAGACGCAGATCAAAGGCCATACCCTGATCGCCTTGCGGATGTACTGGAAGGGATCACGAGTAAAAATCGAGATCGGCGTCGGCAAAGGCAAGGAAGCGCACGACAAGCGCTCCGATTTGAAGGACCGCGTGGAAAAGCGCGAAGCCCAGCGCGAAGCCTCGCGGTTTAACGACCGGCACCGGTAAGCGCAAGTCATCCAATCCTCGTTCCCACAGTGAGGCTGTGGGAACGCACTTTTGCGGGGGACACTCTGTGTCGCGGTGCGGGAGGTAATCACAACGGGAAACGACACGGAGTGTCGCCGACAAGGGCGTTCCACCACAGAGTGGTGGAACGAGGAGTGATGATCTAACTTGGTTTTCCTTTCGCCAGTTCCGCGTATTTCGATGGCCCTTCAGTTGAGTCAGCTTAGGGCTTGGTCACCACCAGCCGCATCCACTGCTGGGGCAGGTCGTCGATGGCGGTGAGGTCGCGGAAAATGGCATTCGTCGTGGTGCCGTCGTCCATGCGGATGACGTAGCTACTGCCCGAGTGCCAGGTCACCAGATCGGTGCTTACCTGCACGTTGTAGGCGACATCGCTGAGCGTGGTCTGCTTGGTGAAGGCGAGGGTGAGATAGTTTTTTTCCTCGTTCCCACAGTGAGGCTGTGGGAACGCACTTTTGCGGGGACACTCTGTGTCGCGGTGCGGGAGGTAATCACAACGGGGAACGACACGGAGTGTCGCAGACAAGGGCGTTCCACCACAGAGTGGTGGAACGAGGAGTGAAGCGTGCGAATGAGGCGGTAAATAGGGCTTTGCGTTGGACGCGAGACTTGTCTCGCGTGGAGAAAGCGGCGACGTGTCGCCGCAGTCCAAGGGCGCGGAGACGATGGGGGCTTTCACCGCTTTCGTGGGGTTCTGATGCCCCTCTAATCAACTCGCTTAGGGCTTGGTCACGACCAGACGCATCCACTGCTGGGGCAGGTCGTCGATCGCAGTGAGGTCGCGGAAAATGGCATTCGTCGTGGTGCCGTCGTCCATGCGGATGACGTAGCTGCTGCCGGAGTGCCAGGTCACCAGATCATTGCTCACCTGCACGTCGTATGCGACATCGCTCAGCGTGGTCAGCTTGGTGAAAGCCACGGTCAGATAATTCTTCCCGGAAATTTGCGTGTGCGCCACCGCCGGTGCGGCGGAGTTATTGCGAGCCTTCGGGTCGGTGCCGAGCGCGTATTCGAGCAGATTGGAAAGCCCGTCCTGATCCGGGTCTGCCGCCGGGCCGCTGATGGTGGGATCGTTGAGCTCCGAGGCGGTGAAATGCTGGGCGCGCCAGGTGTCGAAGGTGACTTGCGCGGCAAATTGCAGCACGGTCATCGAATAGGCCGGGAAGGTGGCGGTGAAGCGGTTGGAAACGTTGGGCACCGTGCCGGTGGTGAGGTCGCCGTTGGCGGTGTCGTTGCTCTTGCCATACTGCCAGCTTTGCGCAGTGGTGGAGCCGGGGACGAAGCTATTGAGATTGATCTGCGCGGTGAGATCGGTGCTGGCGCTTTTGTTCACTACGAGCAGGGCGAGCTTGCCATTGGCCATCAGCGCGGCATGGGCGGAAAGCGCGCTGCAACTGCTGGTCGTGGCGACGACCGCATCGCCGCCGCGGCCCCAATTGGCGAGCAGCTTCGCCGCGTAGTAGCTGGGATAGGGGGTATTGGCCGGGGTGTCGGAACGCGAGCCATCCGCCACCACGCCGTAATCGCCAAAAGTCCTCCAGCCATAGAGCCAGTCGCTGTTGTTCGCATTGGTCACCGCCCCGTTGCGGAAGGCCCACCACATGCAGGCGCGGTATTCCGTCTCGGCCAGGGAGCCGATCGCATCGGCAAAGTAGAGCCCGTTCACGAGGCTGGTGGATTGCTTGCCCGGCTGGGAGCTCACCGAGTTCATTTCCGTCATCGTCAGCTCGATGCCCGTTCCATTGCTGGAGCCCACGTAGTCGGTGATCTGCTTGCGCAAATTCGCGGCATCCGAGACGATGCCGGTCGGGGATTGCAGGAGCGTGGCGTCGCACTCGTCGCCATCGGCGGCATTGCTGTTGAAGGAGGGATTTTGCGGATACCGATGGTGAATGAGGAAATGCGGGGTCACCCCGAGCGACTTGAGCGTGGTGAGCAGCACCGGCGTCCAGCCGCTGTGGGTGGCATTCGTGGTTTCATTCGGGTTGGTCACCGAGGTCGTGCCGGGATAGGAATCCTCGCCCACCACCGCCACCGCGCCGATGTGAATGGTGGCATCCACCGCCAGCATCTTCTGGTAAAAATTCGCAAAGGCATTCGCATAGGTCACCGCGTCGTATTTCGTGCCGGAGAGCCCGCTGCCCGAGACCCCATGCGTGTCGTATTCCCAGTTGCCGTAGCACTCGTTGCCGACCTCCCAGTATTTAAAGCCATACGTCGCCGGATGCGATGCGCGCAGGAAATTGTAGCCGTCATCCGTGCCCAGCGGAGCCGCCGCGCGGAGGCTCGCCCAATAGCCCACGGTTTTCCAATCGCGCCCTTTCGCGTCCGTTCCCAGTGCGGTATTGCTGCTGGTCGAGCCGTTGTAATACGCCACCCAGGCCGCCGCCTGCTCCGGCGTGCCCGAGCCGTAGTTCACCGTCACGAAAGCCTGCGCGCCTTGTGCCTCGGCGATCCTGGCGAAGGTGGCCGCGCTGTTCACCCACTGAAAGGTGTTGTTGGCCACGCTGCGATCGAGCTGCCAGTCGTAATCGTCGGAATTGCTGCCGCCGGGAAAGCGCACGATCCGCGTCTTCATCGCGGTCAGCGCATCGGTGCTCGCGGTCGTGTTGAGATGGGAGTCCCACATCGCGAGGTTCAGGCCGTAAATGCGGTCGTCGATCGTCTGCAGCGTCGTCCCCGCATTGACGGTGATCTGCACCGTGGAGGGCAGCGTCGCGCCGACCAGCGAGATGTCGTCCACGTAAAAAGTGGGGATGCTGTTCGCGCTCGTGTTTTGAATCCAAAAGCCATTGAACGTGCCATCCGTAGCCACCCCGAGATCGGCGAGGGGAATGGTGACCTGCGTCCATTGATTCGGCACCAGGGTGGGGATCGTGACCTTGGTCTTGGGCACGTAATTCAACTCGCCCTGTACGATCAGGTCCTGCCCGCCCGCGCTCCCGCCGTTGATCCAGAAGGAAAGGCTCTGGTAAAGCTGCGGATTGAACGGCGCATGCGCCAGCGAAAGGGCCCCGTAGCCCTGGCACGCCACGCTCAGTGCAGTCGTCCCGCCGTGGACCGTGGTCGTGGAGGTGCTCACCGTGGCCCAGCTATAGTCCTTCCACCCATTCTCCCGCAGATCGCCAAAGACCGGCAGGTCATCCTGGGCCAGCACCCGGCTGGCCACGAGGGTCAGCAGCAGGAGCAGGGGCAAAAACCGGGTGGGACCAAATCGGGGCATGAGGTGAAAGGTAGCTGGTTTCATACCTTTGGAAGGGTGAAAATTCAAAAGTAGAGTGCCCAGCGGAAGTATGAAATTGATTTAACAGAATTCACGAGATGGATTGCGGGGAGAAAATTCATCTCTACGAAAAGCAACGAAAATACTGCATAAAAAATTAAGGAAAAATTAAGATAAAGTTTGTTTCGCGGGATGTTGTGTAGATAATAGCATCCGCTCGGCATCAAAATACCAAGGAAAGGATCGGCAAATGGCAAGGACACGGACAATAATTTATAGAAACGGTTTAGTTATACATGAGTGGTGCTTTATGACTATTCGGTCGTTTATTGATTTGCTTCTGGCAAAATTGTTCCGAGCGGGAAGCTTGTACCCTAAAAATCAACACTCTCTTATAATATTTATATTCTTGAGTAGTTGCGGGATCTTTTTTCCTGGGCAGGTATATGCTAATCTGTCGGCGCCAGCATTAAGTGCACCGGGCAATGGGAGCAGTGGTCAGTCTACAACTCCGGCCTTTAGCTGGACCACCGTTAGTGGTGCCGACAGCGGTTACCGGATTATGGTGGCTACCAGTGCGGCAGATCTTCCAACCGATCCAACCGCTAGTACGGGAGGCTCAAGTGTGTTGATTAATGCAACACCTGCAGGTACCAGCTACACGCCATCTTCGGCGCTGGCTGCGGGAACTACTTACTATTGGGAGGTTCACGGTCGCAGCAGCGCGGCCTACGGCAATTGGTCAAGCATATACAGTTTTACGACTGCGGCAGCCGTTTCTAATCTGCCGGCGCCAGCATTAAGTGCACCGGGTAATGGGAGCAGTGGTCAGTCTACAACTCCGGCCTTTAGCTGGACCACCGTTAGTGGTGCCGACAGCGGTTACCGGATTATAGTGGCTACCAGTGCGGTAGATCTTCCAACCGATCCAACCGCTAGTACGGGAGGCTCAAGTGTGTTGATTAATGCAACGCCTGCAGGTACCAGCTACACGCCATCTTCGGCGCTGGCTGCGGGAACTACTTACTATTGGGAGGTTCACGGTCGCAGCAGCGCGGCCTACGGCAATTGGTCAAGCATATACAGTTTTACGACTGCGGCAGCCGTTTCTAATCTGCCGGCGCCAGCATTAAGTGCACCGGGTAATGGGAGCAGTGGTCAGTCTACAACTCCGGCCTTTAGCTGGACCACCGTTAGTGGTGCCGACAGCGGTTACCGGATTATAGTGGCTACCAGTGCGGTAGATCTTCCAACCGATCCAACCGCTAGTACGGGAGGCTCAAGTGTGTTGATTAATGCAACACCTGCAGGTACCAGCTACACGCCATCTTCGGCGCTGGCTGCGGGAACTACTTACTATTGGGAGGTTCACGGTCGCAGCAGCGCGGCCTACGGCAATTGGTCAAGCATATACAGTTTTACGACTGCGGCAGCCGTTTCTAATCTGCCGGCGCCAGCATTAAGTGCACCGGGTAATGGGAGCAGTGGTCAGTCTACAACTCCGGCCTTTAGCTGGACCACCGTTAGTGGTGCCGACAGCGGTTACCGGATTATGGTGGCTACCAGTGCGGCAGATCTTCCAACCGATCCAACCGCTAGTACGGGAGGCTCAAGTGTGTTGATTAATGCAACACCTGCAGATACCAGCTACACGCCATCTTCGGCGCTGGCTGCGGGAACTACTTACTATTGGGAGGTTCACGGTCGCAGCAGCGCGGCCTACGGCAATTGGTCAAGCATATACAGTTTTACGACTGCAACCGGCTCGCAAACAGAGGTTTTAGGTGTAGATTTTAATACTCATGGTGATGCTGTTTCTTGGTCTCAGGAAACTTCAGCGGGAACCTCATTTGCATACATAAAAGCCACACAGGATAATCACAATGACTTACCTCTTCCAAGTAATATGTCAGATCAACCTGCAGGATTTGCAGTTGGAATGTTTGATTATGCTGATCCGGACGATTATTGGGATTCTTCAAACAAGACATTCGTAACTATTGATCCTGCAAATTATAATTCTGTAATAATGGATGCTAAAGCCGAGGCTGACTTCTTTTATCAAACTGCAAAACCATACCTTACTGTAGGGAATTTGCTTCCAGCGCTCGATTTGGAAGATGACTCGGGCAATGGTGGATTTAGCGCTGCTTGGACTACATCTTCAACTGGTTGGTCAGCCATGGCAAATTGGGTTGAGGCTTGGACTTCTGAATTTCAGACATATATGCCTGATGTTTACCCAATTCTATATATGACTCAGTCTTATGCTGGTAATCTGGCGCAATTATTAGATCAAGGTAACTATAAGCTTTGGATCGCGATTGCTGGTGGGGCTACTCAATATAGTCAGCCAGTTATTCCGTTATCCGGGGATGCTTATTGGAATCCGACGATATGGCCTTGGGTGATAGAACAATACCAAACTACCAATACAGCCTACCCTCCTGATCTAGATGCTCTTAATCCTGCAATTACATTGGATTCTTTAAAAATTAGAGGAACGACCCCGACTCCGACTCCGACTCCAACCCCGACTCCGACTCCGACTCCGACTCCGACTCCGACTCCGACTCCGACTCCGACTCCAACTCCGACTCCGACTCCGACTCCGACTCCGACTCCGACTCCGACTCCAACCCCGACTCCAACCCCGACTCCGACTCCGACTCCGACTCCGACTCCGACTCCGACTCCGACTCCGACTCCGACTCCGACTCCAACTCCGACTCCGACTCCGACTCCAACTCCAACTCCAACTCCAACTCCAACTCCAACTCCAACCCCGACTCCAACTCCAACCCCGACTCCAACTCCAACCCCGACTCCAACTCCAACCCCGACTCCAACTCCAACCCCGACTCCAACCCCGACTCCAACCCCGACTCCAACCCCGACTCCAACCCCGACTCCAACCCCGACTCCAACCCCGACTCCAACCCCGACTCCAACCCCGACCAATGAGCCACCTGATATACCTACCAGCTTATTACCTTTAAATGGTGCAACGGGGGTTTCCGTGAATCCCACCTTACAAGCTAGTGAATTCAGTGATCCAGATATTGGGGATACTCAATTTGCAAGTGAATGGGTGATTTCACAAGCGAGCAACAATCAGGTGGTGGTAGATACTGGAGAAGATACTACTGATAAGGCCTCATATGATGTCTCTGAATTACAATCGTTAACCATTTATCGCTGGGCGGTACGTTACGAAGATAGTCACGGAAATTGGAGCGACTACTCTACATCTGCACTCTTTACTACAGGACAAAATACGTTTCAGCCTGATTTGTGGATTGCCGATTGGGGCAAAAACGACTGGAGAGGAAAGACTTTATATAATGCAAATGGCGATAACCAAAGCTTTTCGGAAATCGTGAAGCCGAAGAAGGTCAAAAAATTCAAAATTATACTGCAAAATAATGGAACTGCGGCAGATACATTCATTCTTTCCTGCCGTTCGGTCATAGCAGCAGGCTTTGTGGTTGAATATTTTGAAGGAGCGAAAGACATTAGCCCAAAAATAAGAGATGGAAGCTTTGAGGTAACATTAAAGCCAAGAAAGAAGCGCCTAATTTTTGTTTCGATTCGTGCGACTAAAGCTGTTGAATCGAATGTAATCCAAAACTGTTTGATCACTGCAACGTCGTTGCATGATTCCAGTAAATTGGATGCGGTGCAGGCCAGCGTGACCACTCCGTAAAAAGGAAAAACGTAGTTGAAAAGCTGAATTTCAGAATCACCCGCTTAGGACACGGTGTGCCTCGTTTTTTTAGCGTTGATGAGGATGGACAGGCGGCTGGTGGATCGATATACTTCTCGAAAATTTGACTGGATTTGGCAAACTTTCGTGTTTTCTTTCATGGCCTCCAGAGTGACTTCCACCCCCCGCAAGACGATGCTCGTATTTTCGCGGCAATCGGTGTTTCCCGGGACGGGTGGGAGCGAGGCGTATTCGTTCGATTTCCTGCGGCAGGCGGCGGCGGAGGGCTGGAAGATCCAGTGCGTGATCACGCATCCTCAATTTGCGGGCGGGGTGCCGGTCTATCGGGTGGACCCGGAGGTCTTTCGCGTGATGAAGGTGCATTTACCCGGGTGCGTGCGGGTGGGCCATTCTTTCATCCGCCCTTCCGTGTGGCTGAAGGAGACGGGGAAAGCGTTCTTGCGCAAAGTATTTCCCGGTCGCTTCGCCCCGCGCAGTTTTCGCGTCGCCTGGAGCGGACGACCGGCGGATGCGGAGGAGCAGCGGCTCGCGGCGGAATGGACGGCCCGGCTCCAGCCCGATGCGGTGCTGGCGAACTACTGCTGGATGGCGCCCTGCTTGACCACCCCGGATGCTTCGCGAAAGCCGGTGCGGGCGGTGTTGACCCACGATGTGATGCACAAAAAAGCGGCGGACTTCGCCGCGCAGGGGCTGGCCGACCAAAGCGTCTATCCCGGGGAAGCAATGGAGCGCGAGCTGCTGGCGCGGGCGGATGTGGTGCTGGCGATCAGTGATGAAGACGCCGCGGCTTTTCGCCAGTTGCTGCCTGCCGCCGAGATTCACACCATGCTCAAGGCGGCGCGATTGAAGCAACTCAAGGGGCGGCTCCCGGGAAACGTCAAAGTCGGGCGGTGTCTGTTTGTCGGCTCGGCCTACGTGGCGAATGTGCAGGGGCTTACCTGGTTCCTGGAGCAAGTCTGGCCGCAAGTCCGCGCGGCGGTGCCGTCGGCGCAGTTGCGGGTCTGCGGAAAGGTCTGTGAAAAAATTCCGAACCCGCCGGAAGGCGTGGAATTGCTCGGTCTCTGCGAGGATCTGGAGGTCGAATACGCCGCGGCGGCCGCGGTGGTTGTGCCGTTGCTGGTCGGCAGCGGGGTGAAGATCAAGCTGGTGGAGGCGCTCGCTTATGGAAAGGCCTGCGTGACCACGACGGTCGGCGTGCAGGGGCTGGGCTTTCTCACCGCCAGTGAAGTGTGCGTAGCGGATGCCGCCGCCGAATTTGCCCGGGAGCTGACGCAACTGCTGCTCGATGAAACCCGGCGGGTGAACCTGGAAGATCGGGCCTTTGCCGCCGCCGCCGAATACCTGGCCCCGGAGAAAGTTTACACCCCGGTGCTGGAGCGCCTGGGGAGGCCGGCTTGAGCGGGTTGAGCGTCGGCTGAGCACACCGCCGCTCCAGGCAACTGGCTAAATCGAGGGGTCTTTTCCCCGGGCTGCATATTTCAACGCGTCCCACAGCCCGGCATATTTGCGGTCGCGGCCGGCGTAGTTTTCCAGCACGTAGAAGAGAAAGTAGTAAAAGCGGCAGAAGGCCCAGACCGTGATGGCGAGGAGCAAGGCGGTGGCGAGATCCGGCGATTTGAGCAGGAGCAGCCCGGCGGCGATCAGCCCCATGAGGAGAAACAGGATGCCTTTGAGGTGGAGGAGGCGTTTGCTTTGGAGATCGCGGAACAGGCCCATGGCCGGGAATTTAGCATGGGAGCCGGAGGCCGGGGGAGCGGCTTTTTTCACCGCACCTATTTCACTTGGCGGGAGCGCTTTAAAATGTTCCCATCCCTGCCATGAAACGCGCGATCCTCCCCATCGTCATCGTGCTGGCCGTCGTGGCCACTCCCGTGCTTGCGGCCCTGGCCATCTGGCAGGCCATTACCATTAAAAACCAAGCGGCGCTGATTGCCTCGCTTACGCACCAGCAGGATGAGCAAAGGATTCAGGACGAATCGCTCACCGGAAAACTCGCCGGGCTGCAAAAGCGCAACGACGCCCTTAATTCCGAGGCGAGCCAGCTTCGCTCCAAGCTGAGCGCGGTCCCGGCCACTGCGGCGCCCTCGGCCACGCCGAAGCCGGACGATTCCCAGGGCAAGGGGCCGCTGGCCGCCTACATGAAGATGCTCAAGGACCCGAAGATGCGGGAGATGATCAAGGCCCAGCAACGCATCACAATGCCGATGCTGTATGCCGATCTGGTGAAGCAACTGCACCTTTCCGCAGGGGATGCGGACAAGCTGTATGGCCTGCTCTCCGATCTGCAAATGGCGCGCATGAACGATGGAAAAAACGGCGATCCAACCGCCGATGCAACTGCGGCGCTGAAGCAATTTCTCGGCGATGACGGTTATGCGCAGTATGAGTCGTACCAAAAGTCCGTGAGCGATCACATGGTGCTCAACCAGTTCTCCCAAGGGCTCACCGGCCAGAATGCGTTGAGCGATTCCCAACGCGATGGCCTGATGCAGATCATGTCCGACGTTCGCGCCCAGATGCCCTCGAGTGTGCTGGACGTCGGCAGCAACGCCACGATGAAGGAGCAAATGTCCGCGATGAGCAACGAGGACCAGACAAACCAATTCATGCAGAACCAGGAGCAGATCAACCAGCAGGTCATCGCCCGGGCGCGGAGTCTCCTCACCACCGACCAGGTCACGGCATTGCAAAATTACCTCGACCAGATGCTCAAGATGGAGCAGATGGGCATCCAAATGAGCAAGACTATGGGGGGCGGTCAATGATGGGGGACGACGATTCTGTCAAAGAAAAAGCCATCCGTTTCGAGAAACGGATGGCTTGAGAAAAGACAGGGAGCGGCGCGGAATCCAGCCCCGCTGGGAATTAGGCGGCGATGCTCTTGGCGGCCGCCTTGTGGCCGAGCATCTTGAGCGTCTGCGAGAGCTGATCCACCTTGAGCGGCTTCTTGAGCACGGTCACGGGGCCAAACTTGAGAATATTGTCGAGGATCTCGCTATCCGGATAGCCGGTGATGATCACGATTGCGAGGTTGGGATCCACCTCACGCGCCACCTTGTAGATTTCGTCGCCCATGATGTCGGGCAGCATGAGATCGAGGAAGCAGAGGTCGAATTTCTTTTTCTTGAGCGCGGCGATGGCTTCCTTGCCAGTGCCCACGACCATGCGGCTGAAGCCCGCCTTCTTGAGGAAAAGCTTGAACATGCCCTGCAGGCCGGGATCGTCGTCCACCACGAGCACGCTGGGCTGGGTCTCGCTGCGCTTGCGCAAAATATCACTGTCGATGAGCTCTTTCTTCACGCGCCAGCGGCCCCCGATCTGGATCGCCGGAAGCTGCCCCCGCTGCACGAGATAATAAACCGTGGGCAGGGGGATGCGCAGGTATTCGGCGGTTTCCTTAACAGTCAGCAGGTTGTTCATGGCTGTGGTAATTATGAAAAATACAGTGCATTTTCTTTTTCCGCTCTTTTCTCTGAAGAGTCAACCAGAAAACTCTTATGATAATTGCAGTTTTTTTGGTTTTTAGCGGAGAGGGTGCTGCGGGCGGTGGCCGGGGTCTCATTTTTCTCACCGGCGCGTAGGCCAAATTTTGGCCGGGAAGGAAATTTTTTATGGGATCGGGCCATTTCCGTCGGAGAAAGGTTTCGGACGAAGCTTGCTTATGGTGGTTGACGGTGGGCGATTCCCGCGTAATAGTCCCGGCCCTTTGAATCGGGAACAACCAGAGAACTTCGACATGGAACATATTCGTAACATCGCCATCATCGCCCACGTGGACCACGGCAAGACCACGCTCGTGGACCAACTGCTCAAGCAGGCGGGCACCTTCCGCACGAACCAGGCGGAATTCGCCGAGGAACGCATCATGGACTCCATGGACCTGGAGCGTGAAAAGGGCATCACCATCCGCGCCAAGAACGCCGCGTTCAAATACAAGGATTACCACATCAACATCGTGGACACTCCCGGCCACGCGGACTTCGGCGGCGAAGTCGAGCGCATCATGAAGATGATCGACGGCGTGCTCCTGGTGGTGGACGCCCACGACGGCCCGCAGGCCGCAGACGAAGTTCGTGCTCAAGAAGGCGCTCGAAAATGGGGCCAAGCCGATCGTCGTCATCAACAAGATCGACCGCGAAAACGCCCGCCCGCACAAGGTGCTCGACATGGTGTTCGAGCTCTTCCTGGAACTGAACGCGACCGACGAGCAACTCGATTTCCCGGTCGTTTACGCGAGCGCCAAGCGAGGGCTACGCGATGAACGAGATCACTGAGAAGAACGACACCATGGTGCCGCTCTACGAGGCGATCATCAAGCACATCCCGCCGCCACCGAAGAGCGACGTCAGCTATTTCCAGTTCCTCGTTTCCAATCTCGATTACAGCGACTACCTCGGTCGTATCGCCTACGGGCGCATCGTCAGCGGTCGCATCAGCGTCGGCGAGCACCGCCGTGCGCATCGCCCTCAATGGCACCCGCGAGCGGGCGAACATCACCGCCATTCTTACCCACCAGGGCCTGGCCAAGGTGGAAACCAAGCACGCCAGCGAAGGCGACATCATCGGCATCTGTGGTTTTGAAGACGCCTACATCGGCGAAACCATCACCGACACCGAAGAGCGTCCCGCGCTGCCCGCGATCGAGATCGATCCGCCGACGATCACCATGGGTATTTGCATCAACGACGGCCCGCTCGCCGGTCGTGAAGGCAAGCTGCTCACCGCCCGCCAGGTGCGCGAACGCCTGATCAAGGAGACCCGCACGAACGTGGCCCTTCAGGTCAACGACACCGACACCGCCGGCCAGTTTGAAGTCAACGCCCGCGGCGAAATGCAGATCGCGATTCTCGTCGAGCAAATGCGCCGCGAAGGTTTCGAGATTCTGGTTTCGCGTCCGGAAGTGATTTTCCATCGCGCCGACGATGGCTCCTTGCTCGAGCCGCTGGAGACGCTCTATGTGGACGTGCCGTCGGAAAACCTGGGCGGCATCCTGCAGTCGCTGGCCGGTCGCAAGGCCGAGATCACGAACATGGAGCACAATCCCCATAGCGTGACCGTGAATGCGGTCATCCCGACCCGCGGCCTCATCGGCTTCGAGACCGATCTCGTCAACGCCACCAAGGGCCACGGCATCATGTCGCACCTCTTCAAGGAATACGGCGAGCATCGCGGCGAAATCCCCACCCGTGGCAACGGCGTGCTCGTGGCGATGGAAAACGGTGTCAGCACCAGCTATGCGCTGGAGACCATCCAGGAGCGCGGCCGTCTGTTCATTGGGCCGCAGGAAGAGATTTATGAAGGCATGATCATCGGCGAAAACGCCCGCAACGAAGACATGCCGGTGAATCCGTGCAAGGCGAAGAAGCTCTCGAACATGCGCTCGACTGGCGATGGCAAGGGCATCTCCCTCGCGCCGCCGCTCGAAATGAGCCTGGAGCGCGCGCTCGAATACATCGCCCCCGACGAATACGTCGAGGCGACGCCGAAGTCGCTGCGCCTGCGCAAGAAGGTGCTCGACGCCACCGCGCGCAAGCGCGCCACGGTCAAGGTGGTGTAAGCGGCTCCGCCAGCGGAAGTTTTAAAAAAGCCCCGGGTTTTCCAAAGCCCGGGGCTTTTTTTATTGTCATCGACCGTCCCCAAGCATCGCTTGATTATCCGGCGATTCGAGGCTACTGGGGGAGCCGGTTGGGAAAAACGGAACCGGTTTTGGCGCGTAGAATATGGGACTCGAAAAGGCAATTGTAGGCTGCTCTACGCTGGGAATCCTCGGCGTATTCGCCCTCGTTTTGTCTCAAGCGTTCACGGGGTCTCCACGCCCCGTTGTGGCACCGGTTGCCGCGCAAGTGGCCTCCGCGCTCAAGCCCGTCCCTGCGCAAATGGTGCTGGCCGGCCTGCCGCTGGCCTTCGAGGAAAACGTGGGGCAGACCGATCCGCAGGTGCGATTCCTGGCCCGCGGCAGCGGGGGAAGCTTGTTTCTTACGCAAACGGAGGCGGTCTGGCGCTTTCATCAGGCCGGGGTTGCGCCCAATCGAGCGCGCCCACCTGCCCGGGATTCGCGAGCCGGAGGTGACGACACCCGATGTGGTCCTGCGCTTGAAATTGAAGGGCGCCAGCGAAGCCCCTCGTCTGGTGGGGGATGCGCCCCTGGCGGGGGCCGTGAATTATTTGCGCGGCTCCAGCGCAGGGCAGTGGAGAACGAACATTCGCACCTATGGCCGCGTGCGCTATGCGCAGGTGTATCCCGGGGTGGACTTGGTTTATTACGGAACGCATGGCCAGTTGGAGTGCGACTTCGTGCTCCAGCCGGGGGCCGATCCGGCGGCGATTGGCTGGCAGTTCTCCGGGGCCGATGCGGTAAGCGTGGACCCAACGAGCGGCGATCTCAAGGTGGCGACGGCGGCGGGAACCGTGCGCTGGCATCGGCCGTTGGTGTATCAGGAGATTTCGGGGCAGCGGCGTGCGGTGGCGGCAAATTACGTTGCGTCCCGCGATGGATCGGTAGGCTTCCAGTTGGCGGCCTATGATCGCCGCCAGCCGCTGGTCATCGATCCGGTGCTGGTCTATTCCACCTATCTGGGCCTGGGCACCGGGCCGCAAGGGAGCGGGCTGGCGGTGGATTCCGCCGGAAATGTTTACCTCGCGGGAGAGACGGATTCCGCCGCATTCCCGACCACCAGCGGGGCGGTGCAGCGCACCTTCATGGGCGGGAATAACGAAAAATACGGCGGCAACGATGTCTATGTCGCCAAGCTCAATCCCGCTGGGAATGGCCTGGTTTACTCGACCTACGTGGGGGGGACGGGGAGCGACTGGGCGCTCGCGCTCGCGCTGGATTCGGCGGCGGGCCTTTGTCACGGGGCAGACGAAGTCCACCGACTTCCCCACCACGCCCGGCGCCTTTCAAAGCGCCAATAGTGGAGGCTGGGACACCTTTGTCTTCGAACTCAACCCCACCGGCTCCGCGCTCGTTTATTCGACGCTGATCGGCGGCTCGCAGGACGATCTCGGCTTTGGCATTGCCGTGGATGGCTCCGATACCGCTTACGTCACCGGCTGGACGCTCTCGCCGGATTTTCCCGTCACCGCCAATGCCCGGCAGCCGGTGGATCAGGGCGGCTACGAGGCTTTTCTTTTGAAATTCAATGCGGCGGGGACGCTGCTTTATTCCTCCTATCTCGGGGGGAGTGGAGACGACAAGGGCTACGCCATTGCCCTGGATTCCAGCGGTTCCATCTACCTCACGGGCTATACGACCTCCGATAATTTCCCGGTCACGGTCGGGGCCTTCCGCACGATTCGTGGAAACTCCGGAACCGCCAGCGACGCTTTCGTCACCAAGCTCAACTCCAGTGGAGACATTCAATATTCCACCTACCTCGGCGGCTCGGCCAGCGACGCCGGGAATGGCATCAAGGTGGACTCCGCGGGAAATGCCTATCTCGCGGGATTGACGAACTCGGCCAATCTGCCGATCACCACCGGCGCTTATGGTTACAAGGGCAGTATCGATGCCTGGGTGGCCAAGCTCAATCCCACCGGCACGGCACTGGTCTATTGCACTTATGCGGGTGGTTCTTCCGCGGATGCGGCCACCGCGATTGCGATCGACGGGGAGGGGAGCGCCTACGTGACCGGCTTTACCGCCTCGGCGGATTTCCCGACCGCGGGCTCGCCCCTTCAGTCCCGAATCGGTGGAGACTACGATGCGTTTGTGCTCAAGCTGAATGCGAGCGGCTCGTTCTTGAATGGCTACGCCACTTACTTCGGGGGCAGCGCTTTCGACCAGGGCGAGTGCATCGCGGTGGACCCGGCGGGCAATGTGTACGTGGGTGGCGTCACGGCCTCCACGAATTTTCCGACGACCAGCGGGGCTTATCAGACCGCCTTCACCGGGACGACGCAGGACCCCTTTGTGCTGAAGATCGCTTCCACGACTGCCTCGGCGGCTTCCTCTGCTTCGCCCACCGCGACCGTGGTGGCGACGGCCACTCCCACGGCGACGGCGACGGCCACGGCCACCGCCACCCCGACCGCCACCCCGACCGCGACCATTACGGCGACTCCCACCGCGACGGCCACGCCGACCGCGAGTGCAACGGCCAGCGCGACCGCCACGGCGAGCGCGACCGCCACTCCGGCCACATTGCTGGTGGCCTCGGCGGTGGCCGATGATTATGTGCGCGATGGCAGTTCTGCCGCGACGAACTACGGCACCGCCACCGCGTTGCTGATCAAGAATGTCGCCTACAGCGGTTACACCCGGCAGGCTTACTTGAAGTTCAGCCTCGCCTCCCTGCCCAGCGGTTATAATCAGGTAAAACTCCGGCTCTACGGAGGTCGTGACCCGAGCTCGACTGTGACCCTCACCACCGTGGAAGACGCGGTGGCGATTGCGGTGGATTCGTGGACGGAGACCGGCCTCACCTGGAATAACAAACCGGCCCTGGGCGCGGTCATCGCCTCGACCACGGTGACCGGAACCACTTCGCAATGGTATGAGTGGGATGTGACGTCGTATATCGCTGCGCGGCTTGCGGCCGGCAGTTCTACCGCGTCCATTGCCATGGTAATGGATGCGCCGCCCAATCCGGATGACAGTTACGATACATTCAACTCCCGCCAGGCCTCGGCCAACCAGCCTCAGTTGGTCTTTTCGAAAGTAGTAGCCTCCACGCCAACGCCCACGGCAACCCCGACTGCCACGCCCACGGCAACGCCGACTGCTACGCCCACGGCAACCCCGACTGCTACGCCCACGGCGACGCCAACCGCCACGCCTACGGCAACGCCGACCGCCACGCCTACGGCAACCCCGACTGCCACGCCTACGGCAACCCCGACCGCTACGCCTACGGCAACCCCGACTGATACCCCAACGGCAACGCCGACTGCCACGCCTACGGCAACGCCGACCGCCACGCCCACGGCAACGCCGACTGATACGCCCACGGCGACGCCGACTGATACCCCAACGGCAACGCCAACCGCTACGCCTACGGCAACGCCGACTGATACCCCAACGGCAACCCCGACTGCTACGCCCACGGCAACCCCGACTGATACCCCAACGGCAACCCCGACTGATACCCCAACGGCAACGCCGACCGCTACGCCTACGGCAACGCCAACCGCTACGCCTACGGCAACGCCGACTGATACGCCCACGGCAACGCCGACTGCTACGCCCACGGCAACGCCGACTGCTACGCCCACGGCAACGCCGACTGCTACGCCCACGGCAACGCCGACCGCTACGCCTACGGCAACGCCGACTGATACGCCCACGGCAACGCCGACTGCTACGCCCACGGCAACGCCGACTGCTACGCCCACGGCAACGCCGACCGCCACGCCCACGGCAACGCCGACCGCCACGCCCACGGCAACCCCGACTGCTACGCCTACGGCAACCCCGACTGATACCCCAACGGCAACCCCGATCGCTACGCCTACAGCGACCCCAACGGCGACTCCAACGGCGACTCCAACGGCGACTCCAACGGCGACTCCAACGGCGACTCCAACGGCGACTCCAACGGCGACTCCAACGGCCACACCAACGGCCACACCAACGGCCACACCAACGGCCACACCAACGGCCACACCAACGGCCACGCCAACAGCGACTCCAACGGCCACTCCTGCACCTATTACCCGTCCGCCAATCGCCGATACCTACATTCGTGACACCTCCTACGCGGCCAAAAACTTCGGCACCCAGACCACGCTGATCGTTAAAAACGTCACCTACACCAGCTACACCCGCCGCATCTACCTCAAGTTCGACGTCAGCAGTATTTCCAGTTCATACAACCAGGTGAAACTGCGGCTCTTCGGCAGTCGCGATCCCAGCACCACCGTTACGATCACCACCAGCGATAGCGCCCATGGTGTGAGCAGCGATGCCTGGACTGAGACCGGCCTCACCTGGAACAACGCGCCGACCTACGGCAGCACCCTTGGCTCCGATACCATCTCCGGCCAGACCGGCACCTGGTATGAATGGGATGTCACCTCCTTCGTCCTCGCCCACCTGAGCGCCGGCAACAGTGTCGTCTCCCTCGCCATCGTGATGGATCAACCTCCCAACCCCGACGAAAGCTACGACGTCTTCAATTCCAGAGAGGCCGCCACGAACCAGCCGCAGTTGGTCTTCAGCGTGAAGCCGTGAGCAAAGCCGTCTGAATAACCGTTTCCTCTCGCGACCAGTCTTCGACTGGTCACGCCACCGCTTGCAAAACTCCGTCTCGTCCTTTGAAACGAAGTGCTTGGTTGAAGCGATCCATGAAAGGGAAAGGCGCTGTAGCGGCGGTCTATGACCGTCGCCCTCTTTGCTGGATCATGGTTTGCGACGGTCATAGACCGCCGCTACAAGTTGGTTTCGACAAATAATCCTACGACCCCGCCAGCCCGGGATTCGCTTTCGGATAACTCGCCGAGTCCGGCGTGTGGTCAAATTCCCAGATCACTGCATCGTCGGGGCGATCCATGGAATCCACGAAATAAACCTATCAGCCGTGGCCGTCGTCGAGGAGCAGGGTTTTGGCATCGCTGCCCCGATTGATCGGGATCTGCTTGGGGCCGGACCAGCCATCGAAGCGCAGGCGGATGGCGGTCATGTCGAGGCTGTAAACGTGCACGCGCACATTCGGCCCCCCATAGCTGGCGAGGTTCAGCCATTGGTTGAAGGGAATCTTGGCGCGGAGTTGCAGGGGAGGCCGGGCGGGGGCCGACGCCGGATGGGGGGCCGCTTGCGCGGTGGAATTGGCATTCCCGGGGGCGATCGGGGAGAGGGGGCCCAGGTTCCTCACCATTTCGAGATCCGCCGCCGTAAAGGGATTCCCCTGCGGGTCCACGCCGTCAAAGGTGCCGATCGCGGCGGCTTCGCAGTTGATCAGGTAATGGCCATCCTCCGTTTTGAAAGGGGGCGGCGCTTTGGCGAAGTGAATCCACTTATCTTTCGGCGAGGGCAGCGTGCTCGCCTGTTGGGAGGGGATGAAGCTCAGGCAGGTGGCGACGATGCCGCCATCGGGGTAGCGCCCCTTGATCTCGGCGTAAATCCAGTATTGCGGGCGGTCCTCCAGTTGGGACCGCTTTTGCTGCGCGGCGTAATCGAGATCGGCCATGGTGGCATCGACCTGGCTGGCGAGGATCGCCGGGGATTGGACTGTCGCGAGCAGGGAGGTATTCGCCCCTGCCAGTTGGATGGCCTTGAGCTCCTCCGCGCTCGGCGCATGGGCGAGATGGTGTTGCTTCACATCCGCCTCGACATCGCTCGCAGAAAGACCGCTTTTGAGTTCCACCACCACGTCGGCGGGCATCATGGGTTTCACCATGACGAGCCCCTGCGCCGGAAGTGCGGCGGAGGCGGCAAAGAAGACAAATAGGGAAGCCAGGGCTCTCATTCCCTCTGTTACGGAGCACTCCACATGCCATCGTCCCATGACGACCAGGAAATAAAACAGGCGATCAGAGGTGCTGATCGCCTGCAAAAAAGATAAGAGAAAGAAACCGGATTGAACCGGGCGAGCCAGGCTCCGCGAACGAATTAGGCGTCCGGCTTGGTCTTCGGCAGACCGATGACGCGCTGGCCGTCTTTGAACTGGCCACGCTTCTTGAGAAGCTCGACGCGCTCGAAGCGCTTCAGAACGTTGCGTTTGGCGGTAATGGTGCTGGCACCTTTAAGGCTGCGATGTTGTGACATGGGAAATTCTCCTGTGTTGAAAAAGTCCGCGACTATAACTGCATTTGTCGGGCCTGCAACATGTATCTGACGGATTGTTTCGTCAAATGGTTTGAGGATTTACTAAGAAAAATGAAGCGACTCTGGTTGGGGGCTCAATTTCAGGAGTTTTTAACCGCGGATTTCGCGGATGACTCGGATAAGTCAGCCTTTCATCCGTAACCATCCGCGAAATCCGCGATTAAATTGCTTTTCTGAGAAGCCTTTCAGTCGCCAATTTTAAGAACGATTTTTCCCGCGGCGCTGGATTCCATGATCGCCCGGTGGGCTTCCGGTGCCTGGGCGAGGGGGAAGGTCTGGCCGATCTGCGGCTTTAAGCTGCCGGTGGCGAGACCGGCGGCGATTTCAGAGTAAATGTGGGCGCGCTCGGCCTCCGGGGCATGGCCGAGCATCAGGCCGCGGACGTCGGCATCCCGGGCCATCAGGTCGCGTGGATTGATCTCCACCGGGCCCCGGCTGCCGATCACAACCACGCGCCCGCGCTGGGCGAGCAGGGTGAGGTCTTTGCCCAGGTTCACGTTGGCGAGCATTTCGAGGATCAAATTTACGCCCCGGCCCCCGGTCGCGGCGAGCATGGCCTCCAGATCTCCGGGCGCTCGGTGGTCGAAGACCTCATCGGCCCCGCTTTCCCGCACGAGTCGGCGTCCCTCCTCGGTGCTGGCGGTGCCAAAGACGCGCAATCCCGCCGCGTGCGCCAGTTGGACCGCGGCGGTGCCCACCCCTCCACTCGCCCCATGCACCAGCACGGTCTCCCCGGCCTGGGCCTGCCCGCGCTCAAAGAGCGCCCGATGGGCGGTGCCGTAGGGCACGCCAAGCGCCGCCCCCGCTTCGAAGGAAACCCCGTCCGGCAGGTGAAAGACCTGCCCGGGGTTGGCAAGGGCCAGCTCCGCATAGGTGCCAGTCAACGAGCCCGCGAGAAAGACGCGATCCCCTTTGGAAAATCCGCCGCCGGATTGCTCGACCACCCCCGCGCCATCGCTGCCAGGCGTGTAGGGTAGCGCAGGCTTGGCCGCGTAGTTCCCGCTGCGGATGTAGGTCTCCACCGGGTTCACCCCCGCCGCGTGAAGCCGCACGAGGATCTGGTTTCCCGTCGGTCGCAGATCGGGTAACTCGGCCAGCTTCATCACCCCGGGGTCCCCGAATTGTTCGACGCGAATGGCTTTCATGAGCCGTGATTATTTGGAGAGCGGTCGGAAAAGGCAATCCTGCCCATGGCGGCGTGCCGTCGCAGGATTGTTACAATCCCTCCATTGTTTGCCGGAACCGGGGCCGGGTATGGTGCGCGGAGTTCAAGCAACCTGTCTTATCACTATGGATCTACTTGCGGCAATTATTCCGGACTTCACCACGGGCGTGTTTTTATTCGTCGCCATCGGTCTCGCGCTGAGCTTCGAGTTCGTAAACGGTTTTCACGATACCGCCAATGCGGTGGCGACCGTCATTTATACCAATACCCTGCGCCCGGTGGTGGCTGTGATCTGGTCGGGCCTCTGGAACTTGATCGGGGTGCTCACTTCCACCGGGGCGGTGGCCTACGGGATCGTGGCGCTCCTGCCGGTGGAGCTGGTGCTCAATGTCGGATCGGGGGCCGGATTTGCGATGGTCTTCGCGCTGCTCGTTTCGGCGATCATCTGGAACTTGGGCACCTGGTATTTCGGTCTCCCGGCTTCGAGCTCGCATACGTTGATCGGTTCGATTCTCGGCGTCGGCCTCGCGAATTCCCTGATGGCCGGCCATCCCTTCGGCACCGGCGTCAACTGGGCCAAGGCGCAGGAGGTGGGGATGTCGCTCGTTCTCTCGCCGCTCATTGGCTTTGCGGTCTCGGCCTTGCTGCTGCTGCTTTTGAAGGCGGTGGTGAAATCTCCCAAGCTCTTCACCCCGCCGGAGAAGGACCAGGCCCCGCCGATCTGGATTCGCGGCCTGCTCATGCTGACCTGCACCGGCGTCAGTTTTGCCCACGGCTCCAATGATGGCCAGAAGGGCATGGGCCTCATGGTGCTCATTCTCGTGGGCATTTTGCCCGGCACCTTTGCGCTGAAGATGGACGAAAATCAGCAGGATTTGCAGGCGATCATGAGCAAGGTGCACGACGCGCAGATGGTCTTCGTCAAGTATGCCATCGGGCAGCCGGTGCCGGAGAGCGAGGCGGCGCAAAAGGCCGTTTCCGCCTACCTGAAATCCAGCGCCAAGCCGGACGCGGCGACCTATTCCGCGCTCGCCTCCGCCTGCGGGGCGATCGATGCCAGGCTCCTGCCCTTGAAATCCTTTGGCGATCTTTCCGAAAGCGATCGCCGCGCCCTCCGCACCCAGATTTATCTGACCTCCAGCGCGATTGCGGAAGGTGGTCAAGTCGAAGGCGATCACCGATCCGGCGCAAACGAGCACGCTGACCGCGGGGCAGAAGCAGCTTGATTCGGTGACGAAGTATATCCCCTCGTGGGTGAAAGTGGCCGTGGCGCTGGCGCTCGGCCTGGGCACGATGATCGGCTGGAAGCGCATCGTGGTGACGGTGGGCGAAAAGATCGGCAAGTCGCACCTCACGGTACGCCCAGGGCGCCTCCGCGGAACTGGTGGCGATGACCACGATCGAACTCGCCGACCAGCTAGGCCTGCCGGTGAGCACGACCCACGTGCTTTCCTCCGGCATCGCGGGCACGATGGCGGCCAACCGCTCCGGCCTCCAGGCCGCCACGCTGCGCAATATTGTGCTCGCGTGGGTGCTTACTCTGCCGGTCTGCATTTTCCTCGGGTCGTTGCTTTTTGCCTTCGGCAACTTTCTCGTCCTCCATCACTTCATGGGGCTGAAGTAGGCCCGCCAATTTGTTGTTGTTGTCATCCCGCTGTCAGCCCGGTGCTGGCAGCGGGATTTCTTTTGAGGGAGAATGCCATCGAAACTGGGGCTACCAGCGGAGGCCGGGTCTTCCTTTGCGTTGACTTGGGATGTTTCGCTGGCCCCTCCCATTCAAGCCGCTGTCAGCGTCGGGGCGGGCTGGCTCTTTTCGCGGGCCGTGCCGAAGAGATGGATGACCAGCGCCAGGGCCAGCAGAGCCAGCGAGAGAACGCACACGCCATTCCACCCCGCCTGAACCCACGCCAGCGCCCCGAGCAGCAGGCCCGCCGCCCCGCCGATGAAGCGCATGACCATGTAGATCGTATTCAGTCGGCTCCGTGCCGCCGCCACGAGCGTGATCACCTTCGACTGCGCCGCGATCTGGATCGACTGGACCCCGAGGTCCATGAACAGAATCCCGATCACCAGCGACCACAGCGTGACCCACTGCCACATCAGCCCGAAGGAGAGAATCGTGATCAGCAGGCAGAGCGTGAGCGTAAAGGCCGGTCCGCGATGATCGGTGAGCCGCCCCATCAAAGGGGCCGCCAGCGCGCCAATCAGCCCGACCAATCCAAACAACCCCGTCTCCCCCGCGCCGCGATGGAAATGGGACTGCATGAGAAACGAAAGCGTGGTCCAGAGCGCGGTGAAGCAGGCAAAGGACAGCGCGCTCACCAGCGATGAGGGCCAGATCCGCGGCTGTTCCACCGAGAGGTGCAGCAGCGTGCGCATCAATGCCGGATAGGAGAGACGCAGGCTCGGCGGGCGATGCGGCAGCCCCGCGCGGAGCGCAAAAGCGAGCAGGATCATCAGCCCCGCTGCCAGCCAGAAAATCGCCCGCCAGCCCAGCCACACCGCCACGAAGCCGGAGACCATTCGCGCGAGCAGGATGCCGCAGAGCACGCCCGCCATCAGGTGGCCCACGATTTTCCCGCGCTGCTCCACCGGCGCGATTTCCAGGCTGAGCGGAATGATGATCTGCGCGCTGGTCGCCGTGAGCCCGGTCAGAAATTGCGCCAGCACGAGCAGGGGCAGGCTGGGCGCGAGCGCCGTGAAAAGGAGGCAGAGGTACGCAGGCCGTGATGAGTTGAAAGATGAGCCGCCGCCGCTCCAGCAGATCACCGAGCGGAACGAAGAAAAACAGCCCGGCTCCGTAGCCCGTCTGCGCCGCCATCGCCACCAGGCCGACGGCATCCTCCGTGGTGTGGAACTCCTGGGCGAAAAGGCCGAGCAACGGCTGGTGGTAGTAGATGTTGGCCACCGCCGCCCCGCAGGCGATCGTCATCAGCCAGAGCGTGCTGGTCGGGATGGTCTGGGGTTCGGCAGCGGGCATGAGTGTTTGTTTAGCAGGGTTTGAAAGGTGCGCCGAATCACAACCCGCCCTCGCGACGATCGCAAGCAAAGAGACACCGCCGGAGTCTCCCCGCCCTTGGAGTGCGGCGACACGTCGCCGCTTTCTCCACGCGAGACATGTCTCGCCCTCCACGCGCAGCCAAATATTCCTTCTCGCTTCGACCGCCTGCCTTCGTCGGTTTCGAGTATTTCGCTGGGGCTCCGCCTTACTTCTTCTTCTGCGCCATCGTGAACCAGTCGTTGCCGCCAAAGGGATTGCCCATGCCGCCGCCACTGTTCCCGCTGCTGCCACGGTTCCCTTGGTTGCCGCGCTGTTGATCGAAGCGCTGGCGGTCGCGCGGGGTTGCCTCATTCGGCTTGCGATCACCACGCGGCGCGACTTCCGCCTTCGTCTTCATCGAGAGGGCGATCCGCTTGCGGGGCAGGTCCAGTTCAGTAACCGTGACCATCACGCGCTGCCCCGGCTTCACGATTTCCGCCGGGTCTTTCACGAAGGTATCCGCGAGCTGGCTGATGTGCACCAGGCCGTCCTGATGCACCCCCACGTCCACGAACGCGCCAAACGCCGTCACGTTGGTCACGATGCCGGGGAGCTTCATCCCGGGCTGCAAGTCTTCCATTTTCTCCACGCCCTCGGCAAAGCTGAACGCCTCGAACTGCTGGCGCGGATCGCGCCCGGGCTTCGCCAGCTCGGCGAGAATGTCGGTGAGGGTGGGGAGGCCCACCTCTTCGGTCACGTATTTCTTGAGATCGATCTTCGCGCGCTTCGTCCCGTCGCGGAGCAGATCGGCCACCCCGCAGCCGAGCTCGGAAGCCATCTTGTCCACCAGCACGTAACGCTCGGGATGCACCGCGCTGCCATCGAGCGGATGCTCGCCGCCGCGAATGCGCAGGAAGCCCGCCGCCTGCTCGAATGCCTTCGGCCCCAGCCCGCTCACTTCGCGCAATTCCGCGCGCGACTTGAACGGCCCGTTCTCATCGCGATGCGCGACAATGTTCCCCGCGACCCGCGCATTGAGCCCGGAGACATAGGCCAGCAGATGCTTGCTCGCCGTGTTTAACTCCACGCCTACATTGTTTACACAAGAGACCACCACGTCGTCGAGTTGACGCTTCAGCGCGTTTTGATCCACATCGTGCTGGTCCTGGCCCACGCCGATGCTCTTGGGATCGATCTTCACCAGCTCGGCCAGCGGGTCCATCAGGCGGCGTCCGATGCTCACCGCGCCGCGCACCGTTACGTCCTTGTCCGGAAATTCCTCGCGGGCCACCTCGCTCGCGCTGTAGATCGAGGCCCCGCTTTCGTTCACCATCACGACCGTGATGTTCGCCGGCAGCCCGAGCTTGCGCACGAACGTCTCCGTCTCGCGCGACGCCGTGCCGTTGCCGATCGCAATCGCCTCGACGTTGAATTTCTTGATCACCGCCTTGAGCAGGCTCCCGGCCTCCTCGCGTTCGCGTTCGGATTTTTCGGGATACACCACGTCGTTCGCCAGCAGCTTGCCCTGCCGGTCGAGCAGCACCACCTTGCAGCCGGTGCGGAAGCCGGGGTCGATCGCCAGCACCGCCTTCTGGCCGAGCGGCGCGGCGAGCAGCAGCTCGCGCAGATTCGCGGCAAAGACGCGGATCGCTTCCTCGTCGGCGATTTTCTTGAAATGAATGCGGGCCTCGCCCTCCATCGCAAAGCCGAGCAGCCGTTTGTAGCAATCCTGGAGCGCCGTCTTCACTTCCTGCGCCGCGGCCAGAGCCATTCTTGAGCACCGCGTGTTCGATGATGCCGACCGCCTCCGTTTCCTCCGGCGTCAGGCGCGTGAGCAGGAAGCCCTCGGCCTCGCCCCGCCGCATCGCGAGGATGCGGTGCGAAGGCGCTTTCGCCGCCGGCTCGCTCCAGTCGAAGTAGTCCTTGAACTTCGCGCCCTCCTCCTCCTTGCCCGTGAGCACCTTGGATTTGATCACGCCCTTTTCGAGATAGAGCGCGCGCAGCCGGGCGCGAATCGTGGCATCGTCGTTGATCCGCTCCGCGAGAATGTCGCGCGCCCCGGCCAGCGCCGCCGCCACATCCGGCACGCTGTATTTCTTCGCATCGATCTCGATCTCCGGGCCGACAAACGGCACCGCCGCCGCCTGCGGATCGGTCGCCGGGTCCTGCGCCCAGAGCAGATCGGCGAGGGGCTCCAGCCCGAGATCGCGGGCCACCGTCGCCTTCGTTTTCTTTTTCGGACGGAAGGGCAGATAGATGTCCTCCAGCGCGGTCATCGTCTCCGCCGCGTCGATTTTGGCCGCGAGCGTTTCCGTGAGCAGCTTGCGCTCCTCCAGCGACTTCACGATCGACTCGCGGCGTTTGTCCAGCTCCTCGAGTTGTTCGAGGCGGTCGCGCACCGCGGTGATCTGCACTTCATCCATCTCGCCCGTGCGCTCCTTGCGATAGCGGGCGATGAACGGCACCGTCGCGCCTTCTTCAAAAAGAACGGCCGTGGCGGCAACCTGCTTGGGCTGGAGCTTCAGCTCCTGGGAAATCTTGAGAACGTGTTTTTCGAGCATACCGGGAATAAAAAGGGGCCAAAATGTGCGCCAAAACCCCGGGCTGAGTCAAACGACAAGAATGGGAAAAGCCACCGAGATCACAGAGGACGCAGAGGAGAAAAAAGTTAAGGCTCACTCCAGAGCGGTCGCACCCTCCGGGGCTATGGAGAAATATTGCCGTCACGGTTTTGCCGGATGATGGAGTCGAGGTTTTTGACTTTTCCGCCGTCGTTATAGATCCCGCCACCGCTGTCGGCCAGATTGTCGGTAATCACCGAATCCGCCAAATCGAGCACGCCCGTGCGCAGATAAACGCCACCCCCGCTCTCCGGGGCATAATTGTCATGAAGCGTATCGTTGCTCAGCTTGAGGCGACCGGCATTGAGATAGACGCCGCCGCCGTTGCTACCCGCCGAGTTGTCGGAGATGTCGCAATGGTTGAAAAAGATGCCGCCTTTGGTCGTTTGATCACTCGTCTCCGCCCCGCCGGCCTCGCCCGTCGTGGAAAGGTTGCCGGCAATGATGCTGGAGATGACTTCGATTTTTGAGCGTGTGCCGAAGGTGGCAAGGTCCATTCCTGCTGCGCTGGCGGCGGTGTTCCCCTCCACCTGGCAGTGGGCCACGATGGCGGTGACATTGGAATCAACCGTCATCACCAATCCGCCCGCCCCGCTGTTCCCATTGATTTTTGTCTGGGTGAGCAGGAGTTCCCTGGTCTTGCTGGACGTGTCGATATCGACCGCCCCATCGTAGGCTTCCTGATTTCCGGTAAAGGTACTGCTCTTGATTTGCAACGAGCGAAGCTCTCCAACCTGCAAAGCCCCCGCGGTCATCGTCGATTGATTGCCGCTGAACACAGATCCCTTGATCAACAGGCTTTTCCCGCCTTCATCGTAAATGGCACCCCCTGCGCTCGAGTAGTTGCTGGTCACCTGGTTCTCCAAAAAATGATCGCCTTTTAGCACCAGCGAGGAACTGCCAGCGGAAACGTAAATCGCTCCCCCCCGGTTGTTTGCCGTATTCGCGACGAACTGCGAGTCGGAAATCTGCGCATGGGTGCTGGCCGCGATATCAACGGCCCCACCCTCTCCAGCACTGATCTCGGCGGTTGCGGAGTTATTTTCGAAGACGCAATCGTGGATGCTCAAGTGAGCGCCACCGGCACTAATCGCCCCGCCTTCGCCAGCGGTGTTATCGGTAAAGGTACAATGCGAAAGGGTGAGATTACCAGCGGAAGAAATGGCGCCACCAGCAACAGTATCATAGCCATTGGCCAAGGTCAGCCGCTTGATGACCACCGCTCCGGCATCGATCTCGATGAGTTCCGTGTTCCCACCGCCATCGAGAGTGATCTGGCCATTCCCGATGATGCTGAGCCGATGGCCGATGTCGATCGTGGAATCGAGCTCGATCGTTCCGGCCAGCTTGCCGGAGAAGACAATGCGATCGCCCCCATGGGAGTGGGCGATCGTATCGAGCAGACTGCCCGCACCGGAGGCATCGAGATTGGTTACCGTGAGCGTGGCCGGAGCGATGCGGAGCTCCAATTTTTCCAGGGAACTGGAACGACCCAGGGGCGGGCAATAACTACGCAGAGAAGAAAATTTATAAACAGCCATACAATCTGGACGAAAACTCAAGCCAGCGAGGATGGAAGGGCTTGCCTGCCGAAAAGTCAACTATGTCGAGCTCACCGCGAACGCAGAGAAGGGGAGTATTTTGAAAAGGAGCCGCCTGGCTTTTAAAGCCGCTTTGTGCTAAAAATAAAGCCATGTGGGGCATTCTTGAGGCGATTCTGCAAACGATTCTGGAGTTCTCAAATTTCCCTTCGGCGGGAACGACCCGCAAAGGAGCCTCCGAACTGGACCGTAAGGCCCAGGGATTTGGACGCCTGATCCTGGGCCTCATTGGCTTCGCTGTTTTCGTCGGAGTGGTGGCCACCTTCTTCTTTCGTTAATTCAAAAATGCCCCCCTCGTTACCAGTCGGAGACTGGTAACGCCATTGCGCGCGAGACTCTGTCTCGTCTTTTCATCCAAAGAACCGCTCGTGCTGGAGAATCGACCCATGCGAGGGTGCCTTGGCGGTAGCAACCGCCCAAGCCCCCGCTCCAGTTTTGAGGTCGGGAAAAAGAGTGCTACGTTCGCCAGATGACGCAACCCGAATTACTGGCCCCGGTGGGAAACTGGGACTGCCTGCGCGCCGCCGTTGCCAACGGCGCGGACGCCGTCTTCTTTGGCCTGCCCCGGTTCAACGCCCGGTTGCGCGCGGATAATTTCACCGAGGCCGAGCTCCCCGAGGTCGTCCGCTTCTGCCATCAGCACGGCGTCAAAGCGTATGTCACCTTCAACACCCTCGTCTTCACCGACGAATTGCGCGACGCCATCGACTACCTGCGCCTGCTCAACCGCACCGGCGTCGATGCGCTGATCGTGCAGGACTACGGCCTGGCCCAGCTCGCCCGCCGCATCGTGCCCGAGCTGCCGATCCACGCCTCCACGCAGATGACCATCACCTCGCCCGAGGGCGTCGCCTTTGCGCAGACCCTCGGCATCAAACGCGTCGTGCTCGCCCGCGAACTCTCCCTCCGCGAGTTGAAAAAATTCACCCCGTTGCTGCCGCTGGAAGTCTTCGTCCACGGCGCCTTGTGCGTCGCCTATTCCGGCCAGTGCCTCACCAGCGAATCGCTCGGCCAGCGCAGCGCGAATCGCGGCGAATGCGCCCAGGCCTGCCGCATGCCCTACGAGCTCATCGTGGACGGCGCCAAACGCGACCTCGGCGACAAGCGCTACCTCCTCTCGCCGCAGGACCTCGCCGCCACCGAGGAAATCCCCGAGCTCATCGCCCTCGGCGTGGAAAGCTTCAAGATCGAGGGCCGCCTCAAATCCCCCGAATACGTCGCCGCCGTCTGCCAGGTCTATCGCAAGGCCATCGACGCCGCGCTCAATGCTCAACCCTCCACGCTTAACCCGCTGGACCGCTACCAGCTCGAGATGACCTTCTCCCGCGGCCTCTTCAGCGGCTGGATGCACGGCGTCAATCACCAGCGGCTCGTCTCCGCCCGCTTCGGCAAAAAGCGCGGCCCCTACGTCGGCCCCATCGCCAAAGTCGGCCGCGACCACGTGGAGGTGCAGGCGCAGATCGCCCTCAAGCCCGGCGACGGCATCGTCTTCGACACCGGCGGCGATACCAACGACGAGCAGGGCGGCCGCATCTACTCGGTGAAAGACGGACGCCTCTTCTTCCAGCACGGCCACCTTGATTTTTCCAAACTCAAGCCCGGCGACCGCATCTGGAAAACCGACGACCCCGCGCTCAATGCCGGGCTGCGCAAATCCTTCGCCGGCCAGCTTGAGGCCCGCCACCGCGTCCCCGTGGAGCTCCGCCTCAGCGGCCAGGCCGGCGCGCCGATGACGATGGAGGCGATCAATTTCCCCGGCGCGACCGTGGTTTCCAGCCAGCCGCTCGACGTGGCCCGCACCTCCCCGCTCACTGCGGAAAAGCTACGCGAGCACCTCGGCCAGCTTCGGCGGCACCGTCTATGAGCTCGGCGAATTGCACAACGAACTGGTCGGCGCGGTCATCCTCCCGATCGGCGAAATGAACCGCATGCGCCGCGAACTCGTCTATCAGCTCGATGCCCTGCGCGAAGCTCCGCGCCCCGAAATGGCGCTCAGCGTCGAGGAATTGCTCGCGGAAATCCCGCCCTCATCGAATGCGAAATCCGCGCCGCAACTCAGCGTGCTTAGCCGCAACCTGGAGCAATTAGCGGCCGCTCTCGCCGCCGGAGTCCGCACCCTGCTCGTCGATTTCGAGGACATCCGCCGCTACAAGGACGCCGTCGCCCTCGTCCGCGAGCAGGCCGGGCAAAACGACCATGGCGAACCGGGAAACGCCGAGATTTTTCTCGCCACCCCGCGCATTCAAAAAGCGGGCGAGCAGGGCTTCTTCAAGCTCATCGAAAACGCCCAGCCCGATGGCGTGCTCGTGCGCAACCTCTGCGCGCTCGAATACTTCGCCCAGAGCGGCCTGCGCCGGATCGGCGATTTTTCGCTCAACGTCGCCAACCCCTTCACCGCCGCCCTCCTCAAGTCGCGCGGCCTCGAGCGCCTCACCGCCTCGTATGATTTGAACATCGAGCAACTCCTCGCCCTCCTGCGCCACACCCCGCGCGGCTGGCTCGAGGTCACGCTCCACCAGCACATGCCCATGTTTCACATGGAGCACTGCGTCTTCGCCGCCTTCCTCTCCACCGGCACCGACCATACCAACTGCGGACGCCCCTGCGACCAGCACCGCGTCCACCTCCGCGACCGTGTCGGCATCGAGCACCCGCTCCGCGCCGACGTCGGCTGCCGCAACACCCTCTTCAACGCCACCCCGCAGACCGGCGCCCAGTTCTTCGCCGAGCTCCGCGCCGCCGGCGTCCAGTCCTTCCGCGTCGAGCTCCTCGAGGAAACCCCCGCCGAAACCACCCGCATCCTCCAGCACTACCAATCCCTCCTCCGCGGCGAAACCCCCGGCGAATCCCTCTGGCGCGAACTAAAAGCCCACTCCCAACTCGGCGTCACCCGCGGCACTTTGTAAGCCGCCTTGTCTTTTTTAGCTTTCCGAAAAATTGGTGATTTTTGAGAAAGAATCGATCGCCGTAGTCGTCAAAGACACCGCCTGCGATTTTCTTGATCAGCACGGCTCATATAGCACCAAATCGCGGATGTAATCGAAAAACAGGTCTGGTCGGAAAAAGCCGAGGACCACCTTCTCCAACTCAATTTCCAGCGCATGCTAGTCATTTCGAAACCATCGTAGGGCTGTCGAATTGGCAGCAGCAGAACTAGACAGGTTTTCTAAACGTAACAAACCAACGGGGGTGTTCCCCGCACACCGTAAAATCCTTAAAGCTCTCAACCAATTCCGTTAGCGTCTGGAATCCTAACTTGATGTGAATGGGCTTCGCTCTCGGAAGCATTTCTGCGAGAGTATACCCTACGAATGGAAGGTATAATGGTCGCTCTTCGACCATACTCCGCTCGATCAAATTGGCAATCGCGCTTTCGGCTGCAAGCCGTAGGTCCTCTGCACCGATACTTCCCTCTTCTTCGCGCAACTTCACAATCCAACTGGGATGCTCTCCCGATACCGTGAAGTTATCAAAACTTAAAATCAAGTCCGTCAAAGTTGCGAACCCGAGACTTTTATGAACGGGTTTTGCTTCAGGAAATCTTCGAGCGAGTTCGTTTCCGATGACTAAGAGTAGCAGCGGCTGCTGACTTAAGTTATGTCGTTCGATCAGGTAACTCACTGTGGCGGCAACCTCAGACCGCAGGTCGGTTGAGGTGAGTGCTTTTTGTTGAGATCTAGGTTCTACAACCCATCGAGGATGTTCGCCTCCAATTTCGAAATCTCGAAAACTTTCAACGAGCTCCCACAAAGAAGGATAACCCAAGGCTAAGTGGATAGGTTTCACATCGGGAAATCTACTCCCAAGTTCAAGACCAAGGCGGTTCAAATATAATGGACGAGAATTGAAAGCTGCTCTCTCCGCCATTTCACGAATTGCCGTCCACACTCCGTATCTCAAGTTATTTTGAGTTGTAGTTTGCCAATCTTCGCGAAAGCTCACCAGCCATTTCGGGTGCGCGCCGGTCACAACGAATTCATCAAAGCTGAGGACCAAATTTGTTAAGTCGCGGAACCCAAGCGCTTCGTAAATCGAACAATGCTGTCCGAATTGGGTTGCCAATACTTTCCCAACTACAGGCAATAAGAGTGGTCGCTGCTTCAAGATACTTTTCTCAATTAGGCTGCTGATTGTCTTGGAAACGCTTGTCCGTAAATCGTCGCCTCGTCCCTCCGGTTGCGGCAACATACGCGCGGGTGCATGCTCGCGTTCAATGTTTATAATACCTAGACTGTCATTGGTCCCCAGCTTATCGTTTGGCGTCAGTATTAAGGACGATGCGGCAGTAAGATATAAGCCTGAGCTTGATGCGTCCAGAAAGGCCTGCAAGCGCTGAAATGAAATTAGTCTGGGATCGGAAATTTCCCTCAACAACTGGTCTTCAAGCTCACGCCCGGCTTCAACGATTGCCGCTTGAATCCACGAAACAGCCTCTATTGGATTGTGAGGTGTTGGAGTGTCTATCCTATCTTCCTCGCGCTGAAACTTATCGAAATAACCTGCGGATTTTGGATCTAAACTCGTGAGCCGCCCGATAAACACTGTAGCTCGCCTACCGAGATGATAGGGACAATGTGGGTCTTCACGCGCTAGTATTCCAAGAGCGATCCCAAGGCTCGCGCAACTCTGCTTAATATTTTCCTCAGTAAGCGGAGCGGGGTTCAAGTGATCGGAAATAGAAAGTCCTTGAAGCCAGGAGTCGGCGGCGCGGTGTTGTGGATCGTCCCCAAGAAGGCCCTCGCAGACGCCCCATTCGTGCCAGTATCCGCGGATATGGTCTGAAAAATCGACCTTCTCTTCAGCGACTTTTAACATTTCGCGAAATAGTTTAACCGCATTTGTTACTTGGTGACATTTTCTATATGTCTTTCCAAGGCTTACTACACATCCGAGCCATTGAGAATTGTATTTGATGGCTGCCTTCGCGGCGCTAATCGAAATTTCTGCCCGGCGCTCGGCGGAAAAATGCGCCGGAAGCGCATCGAACAAACGAGGACCTGCATGAAGGATGGTAGCGTATGTCGGTCCAATGCGAACTTCTAAACCCGTTTTTACAGTCTGTCTGACGATTGAACTCCAAACGTCACCAAGGTCTAGCGTTTGGTCAGCCTCTAGAATGATCGCGATGGCAACTTTCTCATGCCGAGTCAGCACATTTCCCGCGCTTCGAACCGCTGCAGCTTCAGCCCCGAGAGGTTGAATGACGAGACTTTGCACCCAATCACGGGGAACGCATAAAAGATCAGCGAGGACGGTTTCGTTAAGACCAGGCATTGAGATAGCATGACATGCAGCGACGTAAACGAGCGCATCGAAGAGGGTGCATTCGCTTCCTCTGATTTTCTCTTCTCGTAACCGATTCAAAAAGGAACGGACATGAGACTGAAGGCCATCTTGACCAAAGCGTACTGAAAGTAGCGCTCCAAAAAACGAGCCTTCGAAAGTTTGGTGTCTACCCAGAGCAGATTGTTCTTCATACAAAGCGTTCCTCACCTCACTTAATAGACTCTCGACTTGTTCGTCTTCGGACAATTTATCGAGCTGCCGTAGACCCTGTGCACCGTACACCGCCCACGCACGTGTAACTTTCTTTGCATCGTCCCGTGTCATGCCCCGAAGCATTATTGCATCCTTCCGGCGAACCCAGGCGGTCAACCACTGCTCCCACGGTGGTTTGTCTCCGAACTTAGCCCACCAATCTGCATCGCGTGAAGCAATCAAGAAGTGTACGTTTGATCGGCCCGCCTCATGGAGGAGTCGAGCAGATTCGGTCAAGTCAGTAACGAGATCCTCGGCGTCGTCGGCCACAATTAACCAGAGCTTACTAGGGTCCAGACCGACCACATGCTTTGGAGGCAGTCCAGTTGAGGGCAAGGTCCTCCACAACACCGTCCATTCGCCTGTTCTTACTGCATCGCATGCCGACTGGAGCAACAACGTAGTTTTGCCCTCACCTCCCGCTGCGCGAATCAATTGAAGAGAGCACCCGAACTGCGCGGGCTGAAAAGTTTTCAGACGTTCGAGTATTTGAGCAACTGTTTGCCGACGCGGGATCTTGTCCGAGAGCGCGTGTCGCCATGTCGGGACAGCACCATCAAAATACTTGATGACCTCATCTTTACCCAACGCGGGGAGCTTAGATAGCGACGTTTCCGTAACGGCCTCCCATCCAGCGATTGGGGTGGGATTCGGAGTCGGTTGAACAAAGATCCCGCCAGATCCAGTGGCTCCCGCAATTTCTCCAAAGATCGAATGACAATCAATACCTCCATAGGCAAGAAAGCGACTGGACGGCATCTGGTCAAAGATGTGCTTGTAACGGCTCTCCACAAGCGCTGCATTGTCTTCGTAAAAGCACCAGAGAACATTCACTCCAAGCACGTCGTCGGGATGCCCACTTGTGATTAGCCTTGCAAGTGCTTTCGTGAAGGCGTCATCCCACCCACCATAGGCGGCGACGAGTAGTGTCTTTTGTCGTAGAAGGTGCTGGAGAGAAGCGTGGAGTTTGGGGCGTTCAGATGTTAGCTGAGCGGGGGTATGCAGCGTGTCAGCATCCCGCCAGTATCCATGAAGGTGAATGATTTGTATTTCCCCTCGGCGTAACCCAGCTGTCCGCCCGAAATGTCCATCCGAATCGAGAATGTGCCACGATGCCCGACCTCCCTCTGAATCGACAGCCACGGAAAGTAGTGGATCAAAGTTCGTAGTTAAGATCGGACCTGGGAACCGTTCGCGCTGATGAGCAACCAAATTACTTACCTGTTGTGTTCCCGTTGGTAAATACCAGTCTTCGATTTCACCGATGTCTTGAAAGGTTTCGGGCGCGCCAGCGCGTCGGGCTTTCAACACAGCAACTTCGACCACGTGATTCACGGCATCTTGCGTAAAATTTCCCTGCAGCCAACGCATTGCGGCTTGGTAGGCGCCAGCACCGCTCTTTCCTATCATTTCTCGTTCAAAGCGAGAGCGCTGGTCAGGGCCTCTTGCGTTAATTTCTTCTCGGACGAGATCAAGCATCTGATCAATTCCAGGAACGCCGCCAACTGTGTCTTTCGAAATTGGCGAACCAAGTAGGAAAGCTACTGGCTTGGGTGCATACTTTACGGCACTAATTAAGTCTTCCTTGGAGTATAAGTCGATAGCCATGTTGGTTTAGATATCTCGCATTAAAGCGCCATGCTCCTATTTTGGGCGAAGTTGTGGAGCATGTGTTGAAGCCAGACAAAGTTTGCACTGCCTCTAGCTCCGCATCGTACCATTCTCTGACGTAGAATGGGGGGACCATCACGTAATCGACGGCATTCAAAGATTTTTTGTCGAGCTCGGCGAGGAAGGACTGTTCGGAAGTGGCACCCATGAAAACACCCCATATTGATGGAACTTTTTTAACACTTTGGCAATGAGGAAAAGAGGAGTGGATCGACGCGGAGGGTGGGGACACTGGAGTGTCGCAGACAAGGGCATTCCCACGCGGAGAGTGGGAACGAGGGGGGGAATGGAGGCGATGCCAAATGGGAGAGAGCGTTTCGTTACTGCCAGGGCTTGCGTGGTTTTTCCCAGCACGGAAAAATTTGAGGGTTACCGCTATCGCTTTGGAAAAAGAAGTGAGCGGTCATCTCCGCTTCGCTTCGGTTCTCGACTTCGCTCGGGGTGACATAGGTGGGGGATGGGGTGGCTTGGTGGCGGTTACTTCGTGGGGAGACTTGAGTGTAGGTCCGGTGAAGGTTTGGTATAGGCTCGTAGCGGTCGGGTGTAAGTTCGGTCGCAGTGGGTAGCAGTTGCGTCGTGGTTGTCGTTTCGATGGCGAATGGGCCGGAGGGGTTATGACTTGATTCGCGGTTGCGCTGGGGGCGGGGGCGTGGTTTTCTTGGGGTTCTTGCTATGGCTGATTCTGTTTATTCCCGTAAAAATCCGTTTCCTTCGACGCTGACTGTTAACCGGCTGATGACGCTGGAGGGGTCGGAGAAGGAGACGCGTCATTTTGAGTTGTCGCTGGCGGGGTCGGGGCTGGCTTATGAGGTGGGGGATTCGCTGGGGGTGTTTCCGCGGAATTGTCCGGAGCTGGCGGATGAGCTGATTAAAGCGCTGCATGCGACGGGTACGGAAGAGGTGCCGACGCCGGAGGCGGGGGTGACGCGGTCGCTGCGCGAGGCGCTGATTCGCGACTACGCGATCAAGGATCCGTCGCCGCAGTTTGTGAAGCTGATTGCGGAGCGGGCAGGGGATGCGGCGCCGACGCTGAATGAGCTGCTGGACCCGGAGCGGAAGCAGGATTTGGACAAGTATCTTTATGGGGTGGAGGTGATCGATTTGCTGCTGGATCATCCGTCGGTAAGGATTACGCCCGAGGAGTTTGTGAAGACGCTGCGCCGGCTGGTGCCGCGGCTTTATTCGATCGCTTCGAGCCAGAAGCAGAACCCGGACGCGGTGCATCTGACGGTGGCGGTGGTGCGCTACGAATCGAACGGGCGGCTGCGCAAGGGGGTGGCGTCTTCGTTCCTGGCGGATCGGGCGTCGGAGCCGGGGGTGGTGCCGGTGTTTGTGCACTCGGCGAAGGGCTTCCGCCTGCCGGAGGATGGCAATACGCCGATTATCATGGTGGGGCCGGGGACGGGCGTGGCGCCGTTCCGCGCGTATCTGCAGGAGCGGAAGGCGAGCGGGGCGAAGGGGAAGAACTGGCTGTTCTTCGGCGAGCAGCGGCAGGAGGTGGATTTCCTTTATCGCGAGGAGTTTGAGCAGCATCTGGCGGACGGGCATTTGACGCGGCTGGATACGGCTTTTTCGCGGGATCAGGCGCAGAAGGTGTATGTGCAGCATCGGATGCTGGAGCATGCGGCGGAGATCTGGAAGTGGTTGGAGGAGGGGGCGCATTTCTTCGTCTGTGGCGATGCGTCGCGGATGGCGAAGGATGTGGATCACGCGCTGCACGAGATCGTGGCGAAGCAGGGGGGGAAGACTTCGGAGCAGGCGGCGGAGTATATCGAGGCGCTGAAGAAGGCGAAGCGGTATAAGCGGGATGTGTATTGATTTTTAACCACGGCGGCGCGGAGAGGAGGGGGGAGATATTTGGCTGCGCATTGGGGGCGAGACATGTCTCGCGTGGAGAAAGCGGCGTCGTGCCGCCGCAGTCCGAGGAGCTTGCCGGGGGCAAGCTCGGGGAAGGGGAGGGGCGCAATGGAGCTTCGAGACGAGGGGCATTCTTTGCCAAAAATCCCAGTGTTGCGCCGTTTGGGTGATCGTCTATGGTTGCAGCCCACTTTCATGAGATCCATCGCGCGCCGGTTGAGGCGTTCCGGCATTCAGTTGATTTTCTGTGCGGCTATTCCGTTGGTGTCCTCCTGCCGGAAGGCGGAGATCACGACGTATCGCGCGCCGAAGGAGACGGTGCAGCCTTCCGCTCCGGCGATGGCTTCTTTGCCGGAGGCGATGCTCCCCGCCGGACCGAAGCCGAAGGTGACCTGGCAGGCGCCAGTGGGCTGGACGACCGAGGAGGCGGGGCAGATGCGGGTGGCGGCGTTTTCGCTGAAGGATGACGTGGGGCACACGGCGGAGGTGACGATTATCCCGCTGCCGGAATCGGGGGAGAGCGATCTTTCCAATGTGAACCGGTGGCGGAAGCAGGTGGGGCTGGTGGCGGCAGCGGAGAATGAGCTGCCGAAGCTGGGGAGCGCGATCACGATGGATGGCGCTCCGGCGGGGCAATTTGAAATCAACGGGGCGCAAAAGAGCATCCTGGTGGTGATGCAGCATCGGGACCAGATGCTGTGGTTTGTGAAGATGATGGGGGATACGCCGCTGGTGAGTGCGCAGAAGGCGGCGTTCGAGCAATTTGTGGCTTCGCTAAAGATCGGGGGCGAGGTCGGTAGCGCTGAAGTGGAGGCCACGCCGGCTCCGGAAAGTGCGCCTGCGCCGACGAGCAATCTGCCTGCGCCAAAGGAATGGCAGCAAGTGGCACCGGGGCCGATGCAGGATGCGAAATATACGACGGAGGGTGGGGCGGAAGTTTCGGTATCCATTTTCCCCGGCCAGGTGGGTGGGGTGCTGGCGAATGTGAATCGCTGGCGCGGACAGCTCGGACTGGCGGCGATTGCCGAGAGCGACCTCGCCGGGATGACCAAGCCGCTGGCAGGCTTGCCGGGGGCGGTGCTGGTGGATCTGGCCGCGACGGATGGGACGAAGCGCATGCTGGCGGCGATGGTGCCGCGCGAGGCGCAGACGGCTTTTTACAAAATCACCGGGACACCGGCGGCGGTGGAAGCGGAGCAGGCGCGGTTCACGCAATTTGTGGAGGCGGCGAAATGAGTCCGCTCGTCTCTATCTGGCGCTTTTTTTCGTCGCTGAAGCTGACGGTGACACTGCTCACGCTGGCGATGGTACTGGTGTTTCTCGGGACGATGGGGGAGGTGCACGAGGGGCTGTATCAGGCCCAGCAGCGCTACTTCCGCAGCCTGGTGATCTGGGCGGGGCCGGACGGCGGGCCGCAGTTTCCAGCCTTTCCCGGGGGATGGCTGATCGGAGCTTTGTTGCTGGTGAATTTGATCACGGCGCATATTTCGCGCTTCAAATTTACGCGGAAGAAGATCGGGATTTTCATCGTGCATGCGGGGCTGATTTTGCTGCTTTTCGGTGGGCTGGTGACGGACCTTTTCCAAGTGGAGAGCTACATGCGGCTGAGCAAAGGCGAAGAGTTGAACTACTCGACCGACAACCGGCGCAATGAGTTGGTCTTCATGGATCCGACGCCCGCTGATTATGACAGCGTGGTCTCGGTGCCGGAGGCGTTGCTGCACGTGGGGGCGGTAATCAATGATTCCCGGCTGCCCGTGGTGGTGACGGTGAAGCAGTATTTCGGCAATGCGGATATCCGCCAGCGCGCGCCGATGGTGGATGCCGGTCCTGCGCCTGCTACGCAAGGGATGGGGAAGTCGCTGACGGTGCTGCCGCAAGCGCCGATTACGAAGATGGATGTGCGCGATACACCGGCGGCGGTGGTGGAATTGAGCAATGCGAAGGGCTCGCTCGGGACGTGGCTCGTCTCTTCGCTGCTGGATGCGCCGCAGGCGGTGACGATCAACGGGCACCCGTGGAAGATCGCGTTGCGCGGGCAGCGTTATTATCGCCCGGCGGCGGTGAAGTTGCTGGAGTTTACGCACACGAATTACCAGGGGACGGATATTCCGCAGAGCTTTGCGAGCCGGGTGCAGGTGACGGATTCGCAGACGAGCGAGAAGCGGGAGACGGTGATCTCGATGAACCGACCGCTGCGCTACGAGGGGCAGACGTATTATCAATCGGGCTTTGATCAGAACGATCCGAATGTCACGATCCTGCAGGTGGTGCATAACCCGGGCTGGCTGGTCCCGTATATTTCCTGCTCGTTGATTGCGCTGGGATTGGTGGTTCAGTTCCTCACGCACCTGATCGCGTTTACGATGAAACGGAGAACCGCATGAAAAAGTGGATACCCATTGCTCTAGTGGTGATCTTTGCCGCGTGGATACTGGCTTCGCTGGCGAGCAAGCCCGAGGCGTCGTTTCAGCTGCGCGAGTTTGGCAAGCTGCCCGCGCTGCTGAATGGGCGCATCCAGCCGCTGGACTCGGTGGCGCGCAATTCGCTGCTGCAAATCCGTGCGCGGCAGACGGTGCTGGGGGCGAATGATCAATCCATCCCGGCGATCGAATGGCTGGCGGAGCTGACGATGAAGCCGGAGACGGCGGATACGCGGGCGGTCTTTCGCATCGACCATCCCGATATTCTCGCGCTGCTGCATCTCGACGAGAAGACGAAGTATTTTTCCTTCAACGACCTGCGGAACGGACTGATGCAGATCGACGAACAGGTGCGGCGCATTCGCGAGATCGATTCGCAGCAGCGCAATCCCTTTGAGGCGGCGGTCATGCGGCTGGATAATGCGATCCGGATTTACCAGCGGCTGAAATACAGCCTGCCGGCCGCCGGACAGCGCAGATTTTGTGAAGGATCTGGCGGAGTTCCAGGCGGTGATCCCGCCGGCGATGGCGGTGGCGCAGAGCCAGAATGCGAGCGAGGCGGTGAACAAGGCGCCGATCGAGAAGCTGGCGGGGTTCGTGGATGAGTATCAGTTCATGGACCAGATGGCTTATCCGCTAGTGATTCCACCGCGGGTGCCGGACGAGCCGCGGACGGCGTGGAAGAATGTCGGTGCATCGCTGCTGGATACGCTGCGCGGGGCATCGCTGCATCCGGCGCTGCCTTACTATGCGGCGCTGACTGAGGCGTATCGGCGCGGGGATGTGAAGGCTTTCAATGAGGCGGTGAGTGGATATGAGCAGTGGCTGGGTGGTTCGTTTGCGGCGGAGCGGAGCAAGGCGCAGCGGGAGTTTTTTTACAACGATTTTGAGGCGTTCTACAAAGCGATGGTGGTGTATGTCACGGCGCTGCTGCTGGCGTGTTTGTCGCTGGCGTTTTTCACGTGGCCGGGAGTGGCGGAGGGGATGCGACGGGCTTCCTTCTGGCTGATCGTAATGGCGTGGCTGGTGCATACTTTTGGGCTTGTTTTCCGCATGCAACTGGAGGGGCGTCCGCCGGTGACGAATCTTTATTCCTCGGCGATTTTCATTGGCTGGGCGGCGGTGATTTTCGGTGTGGCGCTGGAGCGGATTTTCAAGCTGGGCGTGGGGAATTTGATTGGCTCGTTTGCGGGGTTTGTCACGCTGGTGATTGCGCACAATCTGGCGCTGAATGGCGATACGATGGAGATGCTGCGCGCGGTGCTGGATACGAATTTCTGGCTCGCGACGCACGTGGTGGTGGTGACGCTGGGGTATGCGGCGACGTTTGTCGCGGGGATCGTGGGCGTGGTGTTTGTGATGCTCGGGGTCTTTACCGACCGGCTCGATGCGAAGATGCGGAAGTCGCTCGCGGGGATGATGTATGGGGTGGTTTGCTTTGCGACGCTCTTCAGCTTTGTCGGCACGATTCTCGGCGGGATCTGGGCGGATCAATCGTGGGGCCGCTTCTGGGGCTGGGACCCGAAGGAGAACGGCGCGCTGATTATCGTGATCTGGAACGCGATCATCCTGCATGCGCGCTGGGGTGGGCTGGTGCGGGAACGCGGCATCGCGAACATGACGATCTTTGGCAACATCGTGACCAGCTTTTCCTGGTTCGGCGTGAACATGCTGGGCATCGGCCTGCACAGCTATGGGTTCATGGATCAGGCCTTCAAATGGCTGGTGGCTTTTATCGCGAGTCAGGTGGGGTTAATCGCATTGGGGCTGTTGCCCTTTGAATATTGGAAGAGCTATGCTTGCGCTCCGGTTACCAAAGTAACCCCAAAGAGCGAGGCTGAACTCCTTGACGCATAGGGTGCCCTGCTAAAAAGGTGCTGGCATGTTTTGCCGCGTGGATTGTCCGCGCGCCCCTCATGCCATGCGTAAAGCCCTTGCCCTTATTTTCCTGTTTTGCCCGTCCTTGCTCTTCGCCCAAACGTCCTCCACTGAGGCATGGAAAGAAGTAGGTGGGCGTGCTTTTTCCAACTGGTCCGGTCTCGATGTCCAGGCGGGCGTGGCTGAACTCAAGGGCGATGGTGAAGCGGTCTTCCGTTACCCCGATGGCCCGAAGGGCTCCTATAATCACGGGTTCCGCCGGGAGAACGACAGCGCGGAAGATTGGAGTGGCTTTTATGGGATTCAGTTCGAGCTGAAATTGGACCGGGCGCAGGACGCGGAATTGCAGGCGAGGTTTGTTCCCTATGGAGGCACGGATGAGAGCAAGCCCAAGCCGGGGTGCCTGGCTTCGATTGCAATCACCGGTGAGGGCTGGCGTACCATCACGCTGCCCTGGAGTGCTTTTCAATTCGACCAGGTGCGTCGGTCGCAGCCTCCAGGCGGTGAAGGAATTTCACCTGCGTGCCCTGACCTCGGAAGGGAAGCCCATGGGAGGTTTCTTTTTGAAAAATGTCCGGCTGGTCAAAGGCCCGGTGCTTGCGCTGTCCACGCCGGTTGCAGGAAAGGCGACCGTTGCCAATGGCCGCGTGGATTATGAAGTGACCGTAAGCAATTGCACCGACGAGCCACAAGCAGTAGCACTTGCCATGGTGCGGCATGGTTGGGAGGCGATGGTGGCCCGGGTTGAGCCCCCTGCTCTCAATCTGGCGGCGGGAGAAAGCAAGATTTGTCAGGTGAGCGTGCAGATTCCCGGCAATATCCCGTTGGGCGGGCATGAGCAGGAGCAACTTCAGGCGATTGGCAATGGCCAGGCGGCGGAGGCGGCGACACTCGATTTTACGACCGCAGTCCAGGTTCCTCACCCCTATATCCTGCATACTCGTGAGGGGTGGGATGAAGTGCGAGAGAAGGCGAAACACTACCCGTGGGCCAAGGAACAGCAGGACAAGCTCCTCAAGACAGCGCAGGGCTGGACGGTGCCGGAAATCACGAAGCCGCCGCAGAATGATCCCAATGACAACCAGGGCCCGTTTGTCTTCGCGACGACCAGTGAAAATGGCCTGATGGCCAACGCCGTGGCCTGGCAGCTCACGGGGGACAAGAAATATGCGGAGAAGGTCGCGCTGTTTTTGAAGCGGCTCTCCGATCCAGCCGCAGGGTATCCGAAGACCATGCGCGCCTGTAATCAGTCGCTGGTGCAGGAGGGGCATTTCTTCCAGCACAACGCGATGTCCTACGACATGATCCTCGATTCGGGCGTCCTCAGCGAGGCGGATCGTGCGCAGATCGAGCAGACCTTCCGCCTGCTTATCCGGACCATGGATCTGGCGAACCGCGATGGCGCGATCAACAACTGGAACCTCTCCGAAGTGACGGGGGCGTTTTACTGCTCGCTGGTGATGGGCGATCTGGCGCAGGCCGACCGCTTTTTTACCGGCCCGGGCGGAATTCAAGACCAACTAGCCAAAGGCACGATGGATGACGGCTGGTGGTACGAGTGCACGATCAGTTACAACATGTGGTGCGCGAGCGAGTTTACGCAGGTTGCGCTGGCGCTGGAGCCCTGGGGCGTGAATTTCAAAGATCAATGGCTGCCCGCGAGTTACTATCCGACCGCCGCACTCACGACGACGCTTTCCGGCGGCAAGGCGACGAGCAATCGTCCGTTCGGGATGACGAACGAGATTTGGGGCCCGATTCGTCGGCCCTATCGCCGCATCCAGGATTTGTGGAACAGCATGCTCTCCTTCATCGACTATCGCGGGGTGATGTTTGGGGTGAACGATTCCACGGAGAACAAGGTGGCGGGAAATCGGACCGAGGTCTTCGGCCAGCCCTTGGAACTCGCCTATTACGCCTATCGCGATCCGGCTTACGCCACGCTGATCAAGAATGGGGGTGCCGACCGCGATCTCATTTACGGCGTGCCGGAGTTGCCGGAGAAAACGCCCGAGTCGTATCGCACCTCCGCTTATGCCGACAACGCGGGGATCGTGATGCTGCGTTCGCAGACGGAGAAGCGTCCCATCAGTCAACAGATCCAGGCGGTGCTGCATTATGGTTCGCATGGCTGGGCGCATGGCCATTACGACCGCACGGATTTGCTTTCGCTTATGCGCTATGGACGCAGCTTCTGGAATCCAGAGTCGATCTTCTACGTGTATGAGCCGTATTTGTAGAAGTTCTACACCCAGACCTCGGAGAATCACAACATGGTGGTGGTGGACCAGAAAATGCAGGAGCCGCAATCCCGGCGAGCGGCTGCTCTTTTCCACCGGCAAGCTGATGCAAGCGACGGCGGTGCAGACGACGGCCAAATGGTCTTACCCGCCCTATGGGGGCATGATCTATGATTATGTGCCGGTGAAGACGTTTGCCGAGAAGATGTGGCGGGAAGGACGGTCGGTGCCAATTCCCGACAATCCACCAGCCTATGGAACGCTCACTGGCTACACCGAGCCGGTGCTACAACGCCGCCTGATGCTGGTGACGGACGATTACGTGGTGATCGCCGATTATCTGAAAGGCGAGCAAGCGCATACCTTCGACAGCCTGCTTCAGCTCAAGGGCTTTGAGGGAATCGACGCGGCTGAGAAAAAGTTCGTCCGCCATGATGGACAGTGGAATAGCGATCCGCTGAGCAGCGGGCAGTTCGTCACCGATTGCGATTGGTACCACGTGCAGGCTCCGGCGGTGGCGCATTTCACCGAGCGCTGGGGCCCGGGGGCAGACAACGAGGGCTCGCGCTCGATTGCGAATGAAGACGGAGTCCTGAAGCTGGACGTTCACAGTCTCTGGCCGAAGGCGCAGGACGTAATGGTGGGAGCCGCGCCGGAGTTTTTTCACGTGGAGAAGAAGTTGTATTACACTGTCTCCGGCGATGGAAAGACGCTGGCCGAGGGGAAAATAGGCGCGTGGATTTTGGGCAAGGCGCAGATCGACGTTCCGGTGGCCGGAGTAAAGCAATTGCAGCTCCAGACGAAGGTGGAAGAATCGAAATTGCCGACGGTTTTCTGGGCGAATGCCCGCGTGGTGACGAAGAGTGGGGAAGAGATTCCGCTCAGCAAATTGCCAGTGAAATTCGTCAATGTGCTGCAGCCGAAAGAAGCTGGAAAGGACTACGCCGGCGGTCCGGTGAAAATCGTGGGGATGGAGCAAAAAGCAGGCGACGCCCGGGCAACCGCAGAATGTGGCGCAGCCCGGCCTTGTCCAGGTGGATTTGAGCGGGGTGGAGGCGGTGCGCTTCGACCACGGCTCGGTGGCGATTATCCGCTGGGCGACGAAACCCAGCGGCGGAAAGTCTATGCGGTGCGTTCCGAAGGCAAGGACGCCCGTTTTATTACCCTCATCGAGCCATTCGAGACCCAGCATGTGGTGAAATCCGCAGTGGCTACCGATGCGGATCAGCTTCGGGTGGAACTCACGGATGGACGTGTGCAGGAGATTACGCTGCACAACTTTGCCGGCGATGGAAAAGCGATCAGTGCCAGCATTCGTGAAACCAGGGATGGTAAATTGCTCCTCGAGGAGGAAACGGCCAATGCCGCACCGTGAGGCGGTGGTTGGTTTATCGTGTAAGCAAACAATGTCTTCGTTTCCACTGCCAACCTCCCCGAACTTTCGGCATTGATTCGCGCCCTTCCCGTTTATGCCGATTAGTGTTGTTGCCGATGCTCGCAGCGAGGGAACGCCCTTCTCCCATTTCTGGAGCCGGTGCGTCGGGGCTGGTCGTGCCAACGAAGGGTTGCGGGCCGACTGGCAGCAGCAGTTGAAGTTTGCGATTGCGGAGTGCGGCTTCAAGTATGTGCGCTTCCACGGCCTCTATCATGACGACATGTTCGTCTATCGCCTGGAGAATGGGCGGGCGGTTTATAACTTCCAATACGTGGATGCGCTCTTCGATGCCCTGTTGGAAATGGGGATCCGACCCTTCGTGGAATTTGGTTTCTGCCCGAAGGATCTGGCCCGGGAGACCGGCACGGTTTTTTGGTGGAGGGGCAATGGAGCGCCGCCAACAGATGTTACGAAATGGGGCGAGTTGGTGGAGCGCACCGTTCGCCATTGGATCGCCCGCTATGGGATCGAGGAAGTGCGCAACCTGGTACTTTGAGGTCTGGAATGAGCCGAATCTCGCCCCCTTTTTTCGTGGGACCAAAAGCGAGTATTTTGAGCTCTATCGCGTTACGGTACAGGGGTTGAAGACGATCGACCCGGGGCTGCGAGTGGGCGGGCCCGCGACCAGCAATTTCGTGCCCGATGCCCGCTTTGACGGCGAAACTGAGGATACCAATTGCCATAAAGTGGTGACCGGGGCAGCGGAGATCAATGCGCTCGACTGGCAGCCGGTCTGGGTGCGGCAATTTCTCGCGTATTGTGAACGGGAGAAGCTGCCGGTGGATTTTGTTTCCTGCCATCCTTATCCAACCGACTGGGCCCTGGATGAACATACCCCCGGGGAGTTCAAAAAAAGCACCCGCGAGGTAGGCGCGACTCCGCCGATCTGGCGCTGGTTCGCCAGATCGTGCAGGAAAGTGCCTTTCCCGAAGCGGAGATCCATTGCACGGAGTGGAGTTCCAGCTCTTCCCCGCGGGATTTTACGCACGACTTTTTGCAGGCAGCGACTTATGTGGTGAAGGTGAATGCTTCCGCACTGGAGACGGTGGACTCCTTGTCCTACTGGACCTTTACCGATATCTTTGAAGAAGGCGGAGCCGGGGATACCCTTTTCCATGGCGGGTTCGGAATGATCAACTTGCAGGGCATCGTGAAGCCGGTCTTCCACGCCTATCGCCTGTTGAATACTTTGGGCAATGAGGTGGTGGCCCGGAGTGAGGCGACGATTGTGACGCGGGCGAAAGCCACCGGCAAACTTTCCGCTCTCGCCTGGCATTACCCCGTGGAGGTCAGGGAGTCGGTGCCCGCCTCCTTTGCTTCTCCGGCGAAAGCCGAGGAAACGCTCGCTTGCGGCCAGCCAGAGTTGCTGAACGTGACGTGGACCGGCTTGAAGGCGGGAACCCAGGTGCTCGTGGAGACCCTCGACAAGGCCCATGGCAACGCCCTCGCGGCCTGGGAAAGCATGGGCAAGCCGGAGGCCCCGACGCGCGAGCAGACCCGGCAACTCCGGGTGGCCGCACGGGCCACCCGACAACAGATTTTTCCCATCGCTGCCGATGGAACCTTCACTTTCACCGCCGGGATCGAACCCTGGACGGTGATCTCCATTCGCGAAATTTAATCCACTATGAGCACTGCAAACAGCAATCTACCCTTCCTCAGCATCTGGTTCGGCAATTTCTTCGAGCCGTTCTACAGCGACTTTGAAGCCACCCGCAAAGGCATCGCCGATGTGGCTTCGCTGGGCTTCAACAGCATCAACCTCGACTCCAAGGCGTGGGAGGATTTCTTTGCCCGCTATCGAGGCGAACCGGCGAGCCAGTATGTGGCGATGCACGAGTTCATGATGGAGGAGATGGCGAAGCATGGGATTGATTACTCCTGCCTCGCGCTCTACCTGTGCGGCGACAATCTCTATCCCAATATCCGCAGCGTCCCGCCAGTCCGCGGCGAGGAGCCGATGCGCCCGAATGGCCAGCCGATGGGGACCTACAAATACTGGTCGCCGAAGGCGCAGGCCACGATGGTGGAGCACGTGGGCGGCTTACTGAAGCTGTATGGCAAGGGCATGCGCACCAAGGCGGATGGGCGAATCATCATGCAGACGATGTTCGAGCCGATCCCGAAGCCGAGCTTCGACGAAGAGGGGACGCACGAAATATCTTTCCTGGCTGGAGCAGCGCTACGGCGGCTCGATTGAAAAGCTCAATGAACGCTACGGCCTCGCGGCAAAATCTTTCGCCGATTTGCAGCCGGCGGAATACTGGCTGCGCCCCGAAGGAATTGAACTGGGTCGGGTGTGCCCGGCCCCACGGCAGCGGACTTCGCCGGGGCGGACGGCCGATTTACAAGTGGGTGGATAACCAGACTCATCTCGCCGGGGTGCTGCTGGAATATCTCGCCTCCATGAAGAAGCACTGGCGCACGCTGGAGCCGAAGCTCTTCATCGAACCGCTGCTGCACCAGTGGGGCTATTTCTTCAATCCACCGGGGCAGGTGGACTGGCAGACGGGTCAGCGTGGACTCGATGTGTATCGCTGCGCCGAGCATGTCGATGGCGTGCTCTCATTGGCTCGCCGCTGAACGCCGACAACCGTGCCGATGCCATGGCGCTAAGCGTCGAGAGGCCCGATCGCGCGCAATGCAAATTCGCACCGTCCGTTTACCGGTGGCCTCTATCTGGGGCGCCATATCAATGGCGATATCTATCGTGTCGTGCCTCCCGCCGAGTGCATTGCCACGCACATTGCCAATGGCGCCACCGGCCTGCACATCTATGGCTACAGCGGTCTCGACGACGGCGGGGTGATGTTCCGTATGGATGAGCTGTTCAAGGACTCGCTGCGGGCGGGCAATGAATTGGGCAGCGAAGGTGATTCCGCTCCTCAACGCGCCGCGCGCGAAGGAGGTGGCGGTGCTCTTCCCCGCTGAGATCAGCCTTTACGAGCCGCTTGAGGTGGTATCCGGAGGGCCGCCATCGAATGGATCTGCTCGGCTGGTATTCCCAATTCACCGATCTCGGCTGGCATGTGGATGTCGTGCACCCCGATCAAGTGGTGGCGGGGTGCTGGCAGGCTATCAGCACCTCGCGATTCCGCACAATTCGCTCTACGATCTCGGCGACAATGCCGTGCTCGAGGCGGCGGTGAAACAATTCGCGACCGAGGGGGGAACCGTCTTCCACGGTCCGCATTGCGAACTCGCGCAGCGCGCGTTTGGGATTGTCGGGGAGGATGTCGAGTTCGATTGCATTTTGTGGCAGGAGGAAGTGATCCCGCACGGCTGGTCCACCGTGGCCTTCCAGCGCGGCACCGTGTTGGGCACTTATATCCAGTCGGGCCAGGCCGCCCTCGGTGAAAACGGAGGTCGGAAAAGGCCGCGTGATTTCCATCGGTTTCGAGTATGGCTACGCTTACTCGCGTCGCCACGATGCCGATCGTTCCGCCGCAATATGGAAAGCGCGAGATGCACCCGATTGTCCTGCTGACGGAGACGCCAGTCGCGGCCATTGCCGGCGTTTCACCGCTCGCACCGATGAAACCGGTGAAGGGCGTGGAATTTGCCCGCTTTGGTGACCAGCAGATCATCGTCAACCACCGCTCCAGCCCGCTCGATCTCAGCGGCTTGAACGCGAAGCGGAGCATCGAACTTGTGCCTTCCGCTCCCGGCTGGCTGGCTGCGCATTCGGCGATCTATCTGGAACGCTAAAGTGCCTTAGTGGCGATGGAACAGGCTTGCCGAAGTTGAAGTCCATCGGGCAAAAGCTCATGGGTATACCCCATGAGTCTGCCCACACCCCTTCGCACTTTTCGTTGTTTGATGGCCAGTTGTCTGGCCACGTTGCCGGTATTTTCCCATGCCGCCAATTCCACCGTGACGTGGATTTGCAGCACGGCTGCCCAGCCGTGGCAGGAAATGTCCGCTCCGGTCCTGACGGCGGCTGATCCCGAGGTGCCGCCGCAGTTGCAGGTGGTGCCGCAGCGCACCGATCAGACGATGGATGGCTTTGGTGGTTGCTTCAACGAAGCCGGCTGGGAAGCCCTGGGCAAGGCTTCGGCGGCTGATCGCGCAAGGTGCTCGCCGCTTTGTTCGGCGATGCGGGCTGTGCCTTCACCATGGGGCGAATCCCCATTGGCGCGAGCGATTTTGCCCTCGATGCCTATTCCCTGGACGACACGCCGGGCGACCTGGCGTTAAATCATTTCTCCCTCGAGCGGGACCACAAGGATCTCATTCCCTATCTCAAAGCGGCGCTTGCGGTGCGGCCCACGCTCCAGTGCTGGGGCTCGCCGTGGAGTCCGCCCGCGTGGATGAAGACGAACGATAACTACAGCAAGGGGTCGCTACAAATGGGAGCCGGCCATCCTCCACAGCTATGCGAATTATCTCACCCGCTGGGTGGAAGCCTACCGTGCGGAGGGCGTGCCTCTTTTCGCGTTGATGCCGCAGAACTGAGTCGAACATTCTCAGCCCGTATCCGAGCTGCCTGTGGACCGGAGACCAACTGCGCGAGTTCATTGCCGACTATCTTGGGCCGATCCTGCGCGACCGGAAAACGAACGATCGAGCTTTGGCTCGGGACCCTCAACGGCGATCCGTTCAATGGCGGCGACAACGCTCAACGACCGCGCTGCCACCGTGCTCGGTGACTCCTTGAAGGCGAATGCGTTCATTACCGGCCTCTCCTTTCAATACGACAAGCGCGAATCTCATCAGCAGGCCCACCGCGTTGTTTCCCGGCAAAAGGCTCATGCAATCGGAGACGGAATGCAACAGGGGCGGAATTCCTGGGATGATGCGAAGCGTCTCTACAGCCTGATCAAGCATTACCTCGATGAATGGAGCGGGCAGCTATTTCGCCTGGAACATGGTGCTTGATGAAACCGGAATGAGCACCGGAAATGGCGGCAAAACGCCCTCATCACGATTGAGCGCGCCAGTGGCAGGGTCACTTACAATGGTGAGTTCTACGTCGATGCAGCATTTCAGCCATTACGTGAAACCCGGGGCGAAACGGGTGCTCGTAACCGGTCCATGGGGGGACAAGATGGCGTTCGTAAATCCGGATGGCTCCACGGTTTTCGAAGTGGCCAACTCGTCGAACAAACCATTTGCCGCAGTCCTGGCCGTGGCGGGCCGTTCCGAAGGCACCTTCACGGCTACGCTGCCTGCGCACTCGGTGAATACCTTTGTCGTGCCGGGGACTCGTTGACCGTGTTTCGGATGTCTAACAATGTAAGCAGACAAAGGACGGGCCTTTCGGGCTGGATGCGGGTTTGTATGGGCATAACAAAATGTGTTTCGACCCATTTTTAACATGCCCCTTCAACCATCCATTTTCGCCCTGCTTTTCTCTGCCGTGCTCCCATGCTTCTCCGCTTGGGCGGCGGCGGATTTTTCCACGACCGATTTGCAAATCCAGGCGTGGGTGAACAAAGCGCTACTACCACGGCGCGGGGCTGATCGTCTGTAATCGCCAGGGCGTTCTGCACGAAAAGGTATTCGGTAACTACCGGCCCGACACGGTGGTTTACATCGCCTCTTCCGGAAAGTGGTTGGCGGCAGCCACGATCGCTGCAGTGGTGGACGAGGGGAAACTTTCTTGGGACGATCCGGCTTTCAAAGTGGGTGCCGGAATTGCAGCACGACCCCAAGGGTGCTGCTACGCTGCGCCAGCTTCTCGACCTCCGGCTATCCGCCTTATCAGCCGGAGGGCAATCCGGTGGACGCCTACCAGTCACTGGCGGAATCGGTAAAACACCTCGCCCCGCTGGCCCCGTTGCATGCGCCGGGCGCGGAGTTCGAGTATGGCGGGCTCGCGATGCAGGTTGCCGGGCGGATGGCTGAGCTGGCGACGGGGAAGGATTCGGAAACGCTTTTCCAGGAAAAGATTGCCCGCCCCTGTGCGATGCAAAATACGCACTTCACCCCCGTGGATACGAAGCAGGCCGGCCATGCTCCGATGCTGGGCGGCGGCGCCCGCAGCACGCTGCCCGATTACGAGCATCTCCTCTCCATGATCTTTCACGGCGGCGTCTATGCTGGAAGGCACGTGCTTTCCGCCAGCGCCATTCGCGAGATGCAGGCCGACCAGGTACGCCAGGCCCACGTGAGTCCTGGGCAAGGAGTTTGTCGAACGCGCCCGCGGCGCAAAGCACCACGGCATCTACGGCCTCGGCGAATGGCGTGAGGAACTCGACGCCCAGGGCAATGCCGTGCTGATCAGCAGCCCGAGCTGGGCGGGCGCTTACCCATGGATTGACAAAGTTCACGGCGTTTATGGTTTTTTCATCACCCATGTCGAGGTGAACGCCACGAAAAAGGATCACTTCAGTTCCTTCTACGGCAGCCCCGTGATTCCCATGCTGGTGCGCGAGGCGCTTTCCGACGCCGATCCGAGCCATTGAATCTCCGCAGTATTTATTTATGAAATCCATCCGCACTCCACTCGTCGCTTTTTGTCTCGGAGCCTTTTCTTCCATGGGGTGGGCGCAGGATGCCATTACAGATACCCTCGCTTTTGGCCAGCCCGACTCCGAGAAAACGCACGCGGTTACCGCCGCGCTCAGCGATATCTCCACGGGCGGCCTGGGCGAGCCCATGCGAGTGTTGAATCCTAAAAATCCCGTGAGTTGGGATGGCGGGACGGTTTCCTTCACGATGAAGGTGGACGGAGAAAGCAGACGATTTCACCGCCCGTTTCTGGGGCAGCGACCGGAGTGTGGATCGGCTTTTCCTCTACTGCGAGGGCAAGCAGGTCGGCTGCCGGCACCTCGGCGATATTGACGATCTCGACTCACCGAATGGCCGCGCCGCCTACCCTGGGCGCTGGTATTACAATACATTTCCGCTGCCGCTGGAGATGACCAAGGGCAAGGCGGAACTGCATTTTGAAATTCGTTCCAGCGGTCGCATCTGGGGCTACGGAACGAATTTCGACCAATACCAAAAGCCAATGACCGAAGCGACGCGCGGGCTGTATCGCGTATATACGCAGACGAGCGGTTTCTTCACGCCACCTGCCGGGGAGGAGCAGGGCGAGCCGCCTGCCAATCCGCCTGTGCGCAAAAGCCCTGGCCAAGAAATCTCGCCGAAGTGGAGGCGCACGTTAATTCCATCATTGAGGGGATGCTCAAGGATTCGCGTCCGCTCGGGCAGGACAAGCTGTGGTTTCTCGCCCGCGCCTATCATGTGAACTAGGTGCTGTTCGGATTCTATCGTGTTTCCCTATTAACCTTAGCAATACGTAATGAACGAAGGCTACAT
>JASGKO010000013.1:0-11561 GCA_049840595.1 Chthoniobacteraceae bacterium | reverse complement strand
GACGTATTGCTAAGGTTAATAGGGAAACACGATAGAATCCGAACAGCACCTAGGACGGCCATCGCTACCCGCTGGCGGCGGATTTCTCGGCGCCGCTCGCGATGATGATGGAGCAGGAACGCCCCGAGCGTCTCGGCCTCGTCCGCCTGTTCCACCCCGATCTCTACGCCAGCACCGCGCAACTCACCCGCCTCCAGCCCTATGATCCCCGACGCATCCCCGTGCTCTTCATCCACGGCCTGCAGGACACGCCCGCGAGCTGGGTGCCGATGATCAATCCCCTCCGGGCCGATCCGACGATTCGCGAGAAGTATCAGTTCTGGTTCTTCAGCTATCCGAGCGGCTACCCGTATCCCTATGCGGCGGAACTGTTGCGCAAGCAACTCGACGGCATCCAAGCGGCCTTTCCCGGGCATAAACCCATGGTGCTCGTCGGCCACAGTATGGGTGGCCTGATTGCGCGGCTGATGGTCACCGATTCCGGCGACAGCATCTGGCGCGCATTCTTTGGTAAATCGCCTGCGGAAACTCATTTTGCCGGGCCGAGCCGCGATCTGCTGGAATCGACGATCATCTTCCAGCATCGCCCGGAAGTGCGCCGCGTCGTCTTCCTTTCCACCCCGCATCGCGGCAGCACCATCGCGACGAGCTGGATCGGCCGCCTCGCCTCCCGCTTCGTGCAACCGCCGAAGTTCCTCGCCGACATGCGCGACTCGCTCCTCTCCATCCTCACCATCGACACCTCGGGCTTGAAGATGAATCACATCCCGAACAGTATCGACTCCCTCGCTCCCAACAACCCGTTCATGACCGCCGTGAACAAAATCCCGATCACCCCCGGCGTGCCGTATCACTCCATCATCGGCGACCGGGGCAAAGGCGACACGCCCCATTCCACCGATGGCGTCGTCCCCTATTGGAGCTCTCATCTTTCTGGCGCGCAATCGGAACTCATCGTCCCCTCCGACCACGGCTCCCAGCTCAACGCCGAAGCGATCAACGAAGTCCACCGCATCCTCCTGCTGCACTTGAAATAGCCACCGAGATCACAGAGGGCACCGAGAAGAGGGATTATAAATGCCTTCCTCTGAGTCCTCTGTGGCTAATCAAATCACCCAATCCTGTACCCACTGATCCGGCCGCTTGTCCTTATCGAGGATGCGCAGTTGTTTCTCCTCGTAAAACACCAGCGACCTTGGCGGCACGCTGTGGGTCAGGAAAACATTCGCCCCGATCGTGCTTCCCGCGCCGATCACCGTATCGCCACCCATGATCGTCGCTCCGGCGTAGATCGTCACATCGTCCTCCACGGTGGGATGCCGCTTCTTCCCACGCAACGCCTGCCCGCCCGCGAGCGAGCGCGCAATCAGCGCCACGCCTTGATACATCTTCACCCGATGCCCGATCACTGACGTCTCACCGACGACAACGCCGGTGCCGTGATCGAGGAAAAAGTGCGAGTGAATATGTGCCCCGGGATGAATGTCGATCCCGGTCCGACTATGCGCCCACTCTGTCATCATCCGCGGGATGAGCGGCAGGTTGTGGCAGTAAAGCATGTGAGCCGAGCGCTGGATCGCGATGGCCTCGATAAAGGGATAGGCAAGCAGGATTTCGTCGGTGCCACTCGCGGCGGGATCGCCCTGGAAAGCCGCCTCCACATCGGTGCGCAAGAGCTGGCGCACCAGGGGCAGCGTTTTCATAAATTCACAGACGACCCGCTGCGCCTCCGCATCGGGGCAGGTCGGCTCGCCGAGCCGCAGGCTTTTGCACACCTCGTGCTTGAGCCGGTCCGCGATGGAGAAAATGCGATGCTCCGTCACCCGGCGCAAATGCTGCGAATGGATGGGCTCCTCATCATGAAAGCCCGGAAAAAGCAACTGCAGCAAGTCTTCGCAAATCGACGCAATCGCCCGCTTTGACGGCAAATTGGAGCCGTCAATATTATTGATCCCTCCCACTTCGCGGTAGGAAGTGAGCAGGGTATCCGTGATGTCGTGCAGGCCTTTATCCATGGGCTGGAGTGGAAAACATAGCGCAAACCACCCCGGGCGTCACGTATGATCGGGCAGGGGAGGTTTCGTCCACAGCTTCCGCCGATTTTTCAGACTGCCTTTTTAATTGGCGAAATCTGCGGACGATCTCTTAGGTAGTCTTATTTGCTGTGGTACTCCTGCAGCGGTTTCACGCTGATGCCGAATTCCCGTGTGGCGCGGATGCCTTCGAGGCAGGCCTTGGCGGCACGCAGCGTCGTCACCACCGGGATGCGCGCGCTGTTCGCCGTGCTGCGGATTCTCACCTCGTCCTCGCGTGCCACCTTGCCGCTCGGCGTGTTGATGATCATCGCCAGTTCGCCGTTCTTGATCATGTCGAGCGCGTTTGGACGGCCCTCCGTGAGCTTGAACAGCTTCTTCACCTTCACCCCGGCATGTCTTGAGCGCGGTCGCGGTGCCGCTGGTCGCAAAGAGCGTGAACCCAAGTTCCTCGAATGCCTTCGGCAATCTCCGCGACCTGCGGTTTCTCCGCATCCGCCACGCTGATGAAGACATTGCCCGCCCTGTGGGAGCGCCGGTTGCGCCGCCATCTGCGCCTTCGCGTAAGCGATGCCGAAGGTTCGGATCGATGCCCATGACTTCGCCGGTCGATCTTCATTTCCGGGCCGAGTACGATATCGACATCGGGGAACTTCGATGAACGGGAAGACCGCTTCCTTCACCGAGTAATGGTCGGGACGTACCTCCTTGGTAAAGCCGAGTTCTTTCAGCGTCTTGCCCGCCATGATCTTCGCCGCGAGCTTCGGCAGTGGCACGCCGATCGCCTTGCTGACGAACGGCGCCGTGCGGCTCGCGCGCGGGTTCACTTCGAGCACATAGACATTTTCGTTCTGCACCGCGAACTGTACGTTCATCAGGCCGATGACCTTCAGTTCCCGCGCCATCGCCTTCGTCGCGGCGGCGATCTCTTCCTTCACCTTCGTCGCTCAGCGAGAAGGGCGGGATCACGCACGCGCTGTCGCCGCTGTGGATGCCCGCCTCCTCGATGTGCTCCATGATCGCGCCGATCACGACCGTCTCGCCGTCGCTGATGCAATCGACGTCCACCTCGGTGGCGTCTTCGAGGAAATGGTCGACCAGAATCGGATTTGCCGCCGTGTCGGGCGTCGCGCCGGGGCTCGCTTGAATCGCCTCGCGCACGTAGCTTGCGGAGATCGGTCTCGTTGTGCACGAGCTGCATGCCGCGCCCGCCGAGCACGAAGCTCGGGCGCACGAGCACCGGATAGCCGACCTTGTTGGCCGCGGCGACGGCCTCGTTCTTCGGTCGTCGCCGTGCCGCCCGCCGGTCTGGCGGATGCCGAGCTTGTCCAGCATCGCACCGAAGAGCTTGCGGTCTTCCGCGATCTCGATGCTGCTTCGGCGAAGTGCCGATGATCGGCACGCCGGCCTCCGGCGAGACCATTGGCGAGATTCAGCGGGGTCTGCCCGCCGAACTGCACGATCACGCCGAAGAGATTTTCCTTCTCCTGCTCGCAGATATTCAGCACGTCCTCGAGCGTGAGCGGCTCGAAGTAGAGCTTGTCGCTGGTGTCGTAGTCGGTCGAGACGGTCTCGGGGTTCGAGTTGACCATGATGGTCTCGAAGCCGAGCTCGCGCAGCGCAAAGGCAGCATGCACGCAGCAGTAGTCGAACTCGATTCCCTGGCCGATGCGGTTCGGACCGCCGCCAAGAATGATCACCTTCTGCTTGCCCGATTCGCGCCGCTCGTTTTCGTCGCCGTAGGTGGAGTAATAATAAGGCGTGTAACGCCTCGAACTCCGCCGCGCAGGTATCGACCAGCCGGTAGGTGGGCTGCACGCCGATACGCTTGCGCCGGCCTCGCGAATTTGCTGCACGGAAACGCCGAAAAGCTGCCCGAACTGCACATCGGAGAAGCCCGACTTTTTCCACGCGCGCATCGGCGGCCCGAGTGCGTTCGGCCAGCTGCTCATCGGTCGCATCGGCAGGCAGGCCAGCGAGCAGTTGCTGCGCGGTCATTTTGGGGATTTCCGCCGCCTTGGTCACCACATCGGCTAATGTTTTCGAGGAACCAGCGGTCGACCTTCGTCAGTTCGAAGACTTCCTCCACCGTCCAGCCGCGCTGGAAGGCAAGCGCGAGGAAAAAAATGCGCTCCGCATTCGGCACCGATCAGCTTGGTCCGCAGCGCATCGTCATCGATCTACCACATCCTTGCCATCGCCGATGAGTCCGAAGCGCTTGATCTCCAGCGAGCGCAGCGCCTTCTGCAGCGCTTCCTTGAACGTGCGCCCAATCGCCATCGCCTCGCCCACGCTCTTCATCTGCGTGGTCAGCATCGCGTCGGCCTGCGGGAATTTCTCGAAGGTGAAGCGCGGGACTTCACCACCACGTAGTCGATGGTCGGCTCGAAGCTGGCCGGTGTCTCGCGGGTGATGTCGTTGCTGCACCTCGTCGAGCGTGTAGCCCACCGCCAGCTTCGCCGCGATCTTGGCGATCGGGAAGCCGGTCGCCTTCGAGGCCAGCGCCGAGCTGCGGATACGCGCGGGTTCATCTCGATGACAATCATCCGGCCCGTTGTCCGGGATTGACCGCAGAACTGGATATTCGACCCACCGGTCTCGACGCCGATCTCGCGGATGACCGCAAACGACGCATCGCGCATGAGCTGGTATTCGCGGTCGGTCAGCGTCTGCGCCGGGGCCACCGTGATCGATCGCCGGTATGCACGCCCATCGGGTCGACGTTTTCGATCGAGCAGATGATCACGCAATTGTCCGCCCTGTCGCGCATCACCTCCATCTCGTATTCCTTCCAGCCGAGCAGCGACTCCTCGATCAGCACCTCGGTCACGGGCGACAGATCGAGCCCGCGGGCGACGATTACCTCAAATTCCTCCTTGTTGTAAGCAATGCCGCCGCCGCTGCCGCCGAGGGTGAAGGCCGGGCGGATGATGAGCGGATCGTGCCGATCTCCGCCGCGATCTTGCGGGCCTTCTCCATGGTGTGCGCCACGCCGGATTTCGGCATATCGAGGCCGATCTTGATCATCGCTTCCTTGAAGGCCAGCCGGTCTTCGCCCTTGTGAATCGCCTCGGGCTTCGCGCCGATCATCCGCACGTTGTATTTCTCCAGCACGCCGAGCTCATGCAGCTTCATCGAGCAATTCAGCGCCGTCTGGCCGCCCAGCGTGGGGAGCAGGGCATCCGGGCTTTTCCGCCGCGATGATTTTCTCCACTACTCTCCGGCGTGATCGGCTCGATATAAGTACGATGCGCAAACTCCGGATCGGTCATGATCGTGGCCGGATTCGAATTCACGAGGACCACCGTAGTAGCCCTCCTCCTTCAGCGCCTTGCACGCCTGGACGCCGGAATAATCGAACTCGCAGCCCTGCCCGATGACGATGGGGCCGGAGCCGATGACGAGGATTTTGTGGATGGACGTATCTTTGGGCATGGGCGTGGTGCTGTTTAGCAGCGGTCTTTTTAATCGGCAACCTTCTCGTGCAAGGTCGCGCGGTTCGGAAACCATGAGCGAGACGCGGACAGGATTCGACGATTTTTTACAAAAAGATTTGGCCTGCCAATGCGCATGCGATCACTACCAGCCAGTTTGGGATTTTTGTCCCCTGTAAAATGACGAAAGCCACCACTCCGAGCAAACCAGTGGGAAGGGAGAGGAGATGGTTTTGGCCGATGGCGCTAATAAAGACCGCGACGAGCAACCCAACCACCACGGCATTCGCTCCCAACAGGGCTGCCCGAGCCGGACGGCTGGCGTTTAATAGCGACCAAAAAGGCAATCCCCCCGCCGCCAACAGCAGGGCGGGGAGGTAAATGGCGGCCAGACACCAGAGCCCCATCAATATAGGCGAGGTGGAAATGCTGGCCCCCAAAAATGCCGAGAAGGCGAAGAGCGGTCCCGGCAACGCCTGCGCCGCCCCATACCCCGCCAGAAAGCGATCATGACTTACCAGCCCCGTATCCACCGTTCCGGCCTGGAGCAGCGGCAACACCACATGCCCACCGCCAAAGACGAGCGCCCCCGTGCGATAGAAGATGCCGAAGGTTTTCACCCACACGTTATCTGAGGTCAGCCAGAAGGTGGTCCCCAAAAGAAGGGCAAAGACCACCAGTAGCGTCATTGCGAAGCGTTTCGAGGAAAGCACCCCGGGCGCACGCGGAGCTTCCTCTGTCGTCGGGGTGGCCTTTCCTCGTAACAGGGCCAGCCCCACCAGGCCACCCAGCGCAATGATCAGCGGTTGCAGCCACCCCGGATTGGCCAGCAACAACGCCGCCGCCGCCAGCCCCGCGAGCAGTATGCGCAGAAAATCCGGCACAATTTAACTGCCATCACGAGGATCGCCTGCGCCACCACCGCCACGGCAGCGACTTTGAGCCCGATCAACCACCCCGCCTGGTTTCCCAGCGGCAGGGTATGCAGTCCCATGGCAAATAGGATCATCAAAATGGCGGAGGGGCCCGTAAAAGCCGCCCACGCCAGCAGTCCACCTGTCAGCCCCCCGCGCATGCAGCCGAGAAGAAACCCCGCCTGACTGCTTGCTGGCCCGGGCAGAAACTGGCAAAGCGCCAGCAAATCCGCATACGCCGCCTCGCCAATCCACTGCCGCCGGAGCACGAATTCCCGGTGAAAATATCCGAAATGCGCGACCGGCCCGCCAAAAGAGGTCAGCCCTAGGCGGAGGAAGACCGAAAAGATTTCCCCATAGCCTCCCAAGCGCTTGGAGGCGGTGGCAGAAATGGAAGTTGGTTCACTGACAGCCAAGGAATCCGATTTTTCCATAGGGTAGAAAACCGTTGCTAATCGTCAATCCTCGGAGGAGAGGGGATTGAGATAAATTTGGAGCAGCGAGCCACTGAGGAAATCTCAAAGTGGTTGCGGGGGCGGGATTTGAACCCGCGGCCTTCAGGTTATGAGCCTGACGAGCTACCAGGCTGCTCCACCCGCGTTTGAGGACTGACAAAGTAGCAGTCATTCCAAGGTCGGCAACTGCTTTTTTGGAAAAAACTCGCGAACCCGCATGAACACAAGGTGCGTAGGCCGAATTTAATTTTACGCCATCCGGATTCCACGCGGTTTCAGCCCCGGAGGGGCGTCGGAAATAAGCCGGTGGTAAAAACCACCGAACCCATATTCCCACAAAAATCCTGCGTTCAAGAGGGACGCTGGAAAGCGCGGTTGTAGCGGCGGTCTATGACCATCGCAAATATTCAGAGCCTGCGCGCTGACGATCAGTGCGCGTTTTCCGCGCCGCCTTGCGCTCAATTCACAAATCTAGCTCACAAATTCCAACTCCACCGGTGCAGGCAGGAAGCCAAGCCGATGCCCTTCGGAAAGAAAGAGCCGGATCGAAGCGCGACCGGATTCACCGTAGTCGAGCGTATAATCGTTCACGTACATGCCGATGAACTGGTCGGCGAGCGTCGTATCCATCCCGCGGGCGAGCGGCATCGCATGCTCCACCCCGGCCACGCGATCTTCGAGACCGTATTTCACGCTGCGGTAGAGGATTTCGTTCAACTCACTGCGCAGGGCGGGCGGGATGTCCTTGCGGATCACGTTGCCCCCGAGCGGCAGTGGCCAGCCGGTCTTGTTCTTCCACCATTCGCCGAAGTCCACGACCTTGAGGAACCCATCGCGCGCATAGGTGAGCTGGCCCTCGTGAATGATCACGCCCACGTCGGCCTTGCCGTCGCGCACGTAGTCGAAGATTTCGTCGAAGGGAACGACCACCGAGTTCTCCGGTTTCTCGCCAAGGTAGAGCCAGAGCGCCAGCGCCGCGCTGGTCATCGCGCCGGGGATGGCGATCCGCTTGCCCTTCAGCCACGCGCGGATTTCATCGTCGCTCGCATTTTCCGCGAGGCCGTCGCGGGTGAGGCCGATCACCATCGGGCCGTAGCCGTCGCCCATGCTCGCACCGCAGGGGAGCAGCGCGTATTTGTCCAGCACGTAGGCGTAGGCGTGGATCGAGATGGCGGAGATGTGCAGTTCCCCGCGGGTCGCGCGTTCGTTCAGCGTCTGGATATCCTGCAGGATGTGCTCGAAATGGTAGCCGTGCGTATCGATCTTGTCCTTCGCGAGTGCGTAGAACATGAAGGCGTCATCAGGATCGGGCGAATGCCCCAGGGTGAAAACTTCGGAATCTGCATGCAGAGACCTATAGCCGCCGCAGAAAAGCGGGCGAGGAAAAAGATGGCGGCTTGTGCGAAGGCGATGACTCGGTAATGGTGTGCGCGCATGGATCGCAACATTCTTCGTCACCGCTCTTTCCACCATTGATCTCACCCATTCCCCCATCGAGGCCCTCGCCCGCGAACGCATGCGGGCGCTGTTGGAGGAACCGCGCTGCTTTTATCGCGATTGTTTTCCCGGGCACTTCACCGGCAGCGCGCTGGTGGTGAATCACGATGGTTCGCGGGCCTTGCTTAATCACCATCGCTTTCTCGATAAATGGCTGCAATTCGGCGGCCACTGCGACGGCGTGGAGGATGTGCTGCAGGTCGCGCAACGCGAGGCCGAGGAGGAGTCGGGCATCAGCGGGCTCATCGTGGCCTCGGCCAAGCCGTTCGATCTGGATATCCACCCCATTCCCGAAAATCCGAAAAAAGGCGAGCCGCCCCACGAGCACTACGATATCCGCTTCGTGCTCATCGCGCCGCGCGATGCGCAGTTCCAGATCAGCGAGGAGAGCAAAGCCCTCCGCTGGTTTACGGTGGAGGAGGCGCTCGGCCTCGGCTTGGATGAAAGTATGCAGCGCCTCATCCGAAAGTGGCAGACCCTGCGCGACCACCGCGGCCAGGCGTAGGGATCGCCCGCAGGGCAACAAAGTTTTTCCTTCCAAAGCCGTCCCCGCACGGCAATCGTGAGCTTATGAGAAGTATGACCGGCTATGGCCGGGGCCAGTCCGCCTACAACGGCACGAAAATTTGCGTGGAGCTGAACTCCGTGAACCGCAAGCAGAGCGAGGTGATGATCAATCTTCCCGCGAGCTCACGCTGCTGGAGGCCCAGGTGCGCGATGCCGTGAATGCGCGGGTCTCGCGCAGCAGGTTGAATGTCACCGTCACCCTGGAGGCCACCGGCACCACGCCCAAGTCCATGCTCGATACTGCGCTCGCCCGCCATTACTATAAGGCGATGCTCGATCTGCAGAAGGAACTGAAGACCGGCGGCGAGATCAGCATTGAGACCATCCTGCGCGCGCCGGGTGTGATGAAAGTGCCGGAGGAACAGATTTCGCCCAAGGACGCCTGGGAGCACATCGCCAAGGCCCTTGGTGAAGCGCTCGATGATCTGATCAAGATGCGCGAGAAGGAAGGCAAGCACCTCGCCAAGGACCTCATCAAGCGCTTGAAGCTCGTGCGCCAGTCCCTGCGCAAGATCCGCCTCGCGCAGCCGGGTCATTCGCAAGTACCGGCAGGCGTTGCTGGAGCGCATTCAAAAGGCGGGCATCGACGTGCCGGTCGATGATGATCGCCTTGCGAAGGAACTGGTGATCTTCGCCGACAAGTCGGACGTCTCCGAGGAACTCACCCGCCTCGAAAGCCATCTCGCGCAATTCGCCCATCACCTGCGCAAGACCGAGCCGGTCGGGCGCACCCTCGATTTCATGATTCAGGAGATCTACCGCGAGTTTAATACTCTCGGCTCGAAGGCGAACGACGTGGAAATTTCCCAGCTCGTGGTGACTTGCAAAGCGGAGATGGAAAAAATCCGCGAGCAAATTCAGAATATCGAATAATCACCGCACTTTTCTTCGATGAACATTCAGCGCCGCGGCATTCTCTTCGTCATCTCCGCCCCATCCGGGGGCGGCAAAAGCACTTTGCTCAAGCGGTTGAAGCCCGAGGACGATTTCGTTTACTCCATCTCCTGCACCACGCGCCAGCCGCGTCCAGGGGAGGAACATGGCCGCGAATACTTCTTCCTCACGCCCGAGGATTTCGAGCGGCGGGTCAATGAAGGGGACTTTCTCGAACATGCGCGCGTGCATGGGCATCGCTACGGCACGCTGCGCGAGACGGTGATGGAGTCGCTGCTCGCGGGGCATGATGTGCTCATGGATGTGGATATCCAGGGCGCCGCCGCCATCCGCCACTTTGCCGATGCGGAGATTCAGAGTTCACTAGTGGATATCTTTCTCATGCCGCCAAGCTTCGCGGAGTTGAAGCGCCGTCTTACGGATCGCGGCACCGATTCCGCCGAGCAGATCGAGGTGCGCCTGCGCAATGCGATCGGCGAGATGGCCGAGTGGCGCAGCTATCGCTACACCATACTCAGTGGCAGCGCGGAGGATGATGAGGTGAACTTCCGCGCCATCGTGCGCGCCGAGCGCATGCGCAGCCATCGTATGATCCTCTCTCAATGAGCGCACGTAAGACCATCGTCGTCGGCATCACCGGCTCCATCGCCGCCTACAAGGCCGCGGATCTCGTGAGCAAGCTCAAGAAGCGCGACTACGACGTGCGCGTGGTGATGACGCATGGCGCGCAGCAGTTCATCACACCGCTCACGCTGCAGACGCTCTCGCGCCATCCCGTGCTCACCGATGTCTTCAGCGAGAAGCCAGGCTGGCAGCCAGGCCACATCGAGCTCGCCGACCAGGCGGACCTGCTGCTCATCGCGCCCGCGACGGCGAACGTCATCGCGGAGCTCGCGCACGGCTTTGCCAACAACGTGCTCACCGAGATCGCACTCGCGACGCTCGCGCCACTGCTCATCGCCCCCGCGATGAATGGCAAGATGTGGCTGCACGCCGCGACGCAGCAGAATGTGGAGACGCTCAAGACGCGCGGCGCGCACTTCATCGGCCCCGAGGAGGGCTTGCTCGCGTGTGGCTACGAGGGCATCGGGAGATTGTGGCAGGTCGATGAGATCATCACGCGTGCGGAAGAGATTCTCGCGACGCGCTGAATTTTTTCGCGGCGCGTGCGAAAAAATTTCAAATTTTTTTCGCACGGATTTTTTTCGCATCCATTTTGCGCGCCGCTCATGAATCGGAATGGCCGCGCGGCTTGCGAAGCCGCATCAATATTGAATTGCGCGTCTGTTTACTTGTGTTGAAAAATGTAAAACAAACGCAACTTCCGTGTCGGGAGCGGGTTGTGCGGATCATGATATTGCCGTCCGCTTTGCAAGAAAAAAGTTGACTGTTTATCCATAGTTCATTACTCAAGATGCATCAGATCACATGATCTCGAAACAATGTCTCAACACACCCGCAACTGCGGATCGAAAGGGGGGAAATTAGATGCCCGTTAAGAAAGCCCCGGCCAAAAAAGCAGCTCCTGCTAAGAAGGCACCGGTGAAGAAAGCGGCTCCCAAGAAGCTGGCTGCCAAAAAGCCAGCTGCTGTCAAGAAAGCTGCTCCGGCCAAAAAAGCCGCTCCGGCGAAGAAAGCTGCTCCAGCCAAGAAGGCCGTTGCCAAGAAGAAGTAACCCCGTTGCTTCAGAAAACTTTTGTGGGAGGAGAATGCAAATTCTCCTCCCATTTCTTTTTACCGATTCTATCGATTTCTCTCCAAGATCCTC
>JASGKO010000012.1:0-45436 GCA_049840595.1 Chthoniobacteraceae bacterium | reverse complement strand
CTGTAGTCTACTTGGTTCAGTTGCGTATTGCTAAGGTTAATAAGGGAAACCAGATAGAATCCGAACAGCACCTGCCATTCCGCGCGCGGATAACGGCTGTAGTGAAACTCTCCCGCGATCGGAATCCACGGTTTTCCGTTCAGAAAAAAGGACTCACTATCCGCGGTGATCGTCACGCCCTGCGGGTTCTTGTTCGTCCCCGGCCCATAGGGCGCTTCATGGGGTGCGGCAGGGAGTGGCGTGAGATCGATGGTCAGCGGCGCGGCCAGAAGGTTTCCAGCCATGACTACGCCAAACAGCAGAGACAGGGATAATTGGGGCATATTGGGATGCTTGGGGCACTTCAAGGTAAGCAGCCCGCAGCGCTTTCTGCAAAAGCTTTTCAGACTCTGTTTGCACGCCGGATCGCTGGCCACTAGCATCGCGCGCCATGGCTCACCTTGTCACTTTTGGCGAACTGCTTTTGCGATTGAACTGCCCGGGAATCCAGCGCTTTTCCCAGATCGATCACCTCGAGGTCTCCGTCGCCGGAGCGGAGGCCAATGTCGCCGTGGCCGCCACGTCCTTTGGGCACCAGGCCACCTTCGTCAGCGCCCTGCCCGCCAATGGCATCGGCGAGCTCGCGCGTGGCCGCCTTAAAATGTGCGATGTGAAGACCGACCATCTCCTCGCCATGGGCGCGAGAATGGGCACCTACTACCTGGAAGCCGGCGCACTCCAGCGCCCTTCCGAAATCATCTACGACCGCGCCGGCAGCGCCTTTGCCACGGCACCGGCCTCGGCCTACGACTGGCCGCAGATTTTCGCGACAGCGAACTGGTTTCACACCAGCGGCATCAACCCCAGCCTTTCGCGCGAAGCCGCAACCGCCACCCGGCAAGCCCTCCAGGCCGCCCGCGCGGCCGGGGTTACCACCAGCTTCGATTTGAATTACCGCGAGAAACTCTGGAGCGTCGCCGAAGCCCGCCCCGTGCTGGAAAGCATGCTTCCATTCGTGGACCTGCTCATCGCCGGTCGCGGCCAGCTCGGGCAGGTGCTCGGCGTCACCTCCGAGCTGGACGACTTCGACGGCATCGAGAAAGTCGCCGCCGCCACCCGCCAGCGTTACGGCATCCCGCGCCTCTGCATTCCCCGCCGGGGCTCCGGCGAAGCCACTTTGGAAACCCGCTCCGCCTATTACGCCGATGCCACCACCACCCATCGCGCCCCGTGGATGGCTTTCGAAATGCTCGAGCCACTTGGCGGCGGCGATGCCTTCGCCGGCGTGCTCATCTCCGCGTTGTTGAATGGCGAACCGCCCGCCCGCGCCACCGACCTCGCCGTCGCCGCCGCCTGCGTGAAGCATTCCATCCCCGGCGATTTCCTGCGCGCCCGGGTTGCAGAAGTGGAATCGTTCCTCGCCGCTCCCGGAAAGCGCGGCATCAAGCGGTAAGACCGATGATTCACCCCCCGGCGCGCCAGGCTGCGCGCGGCGGTTATCGCGGCCAGCCTTTGAAGCCGCTTGCGCATTCGCCCGCTCGAGAAGTGAAATTCGAATCACTTTACACTATGTTCAGCGGACAGCGCATGAACCGGCACGATCCAATGCTTCCGCGAACCGTCACTTTGGGGGATGGTTCCGCGAGATCGATTCGACCGCTGGTTCCGTCCGACCGCGAGGCGTTGGTGGCGGGTTTTGATTCCCTTTCACCGGAAAGTCGCATTCGCCGCTTTTTCTTTGAAAAGCAAACACTCTCCGAAAAGGAACTGCATCACCTCACTCATCCGGATGGGTTCAACCACCTGGCCATCGTCCTGGAAGTGGCATGGGAAAACTCCTCCAGAGCCCAGCCAATCGCGGTCGCCCGCTGTTTCCGTGATGAGCATGATCGCTCACTGGCCGAGGTCGCATTCGTCACCCGTGACGAATGGCAGGGCCACGGGATCGGAACCGCTCTCGTGCAGGCGCTCGCCGAGGCCGCCTGGCGGGTGGGAATTCGGCGCTGGTTTGCAGCCTTGTTTTCCGATCATCGAACGACCCGCAACCTCTTGCGGCGCGTGGGCCGACTCGATCAGGAAACGACTGTAGGCTCCGGGGTCGTGGAAATCGTGTGCCACCTTTATTCCCACGATTCAAACGGGCCGCAAACTGCGCTTGGAGAAAGCAACTCCGGTGAGCAACTGAAGGATTAATTCGCGTGCCACGGCTGCATTCATTTTCCAGCTCGCGATCAGCAAAAATAGCGGCTCCCAAAACCCTGAAAAAAACTTGGAACCCTGATCACTTAAAAAGTGCACTCGACAGGAGTCGAACCTGTAACCTTCTGATCCGTAGTCAGATGCTCTATCCAATTGAGCTACGAGTGCGTTGTTGAAGGGCCGTGAAAGTAACCGATTGGGCCGACCTGTCAACGCGGTTTTGTAAAAAACGCGAAGATTTTTCGCGATTACTTTTCCGGTTACTTGGGGAACATCTGGCGCAGAGCGTAGAGGGTGACCTGCCCCACGGTTTGCATGCTCTCGCCGCTGATCTTGTCGATCGTATCGTCGGCGGTGTGCCAGTAGTCGTAATGGAAGTCGATGATGTCCAGACTCGGGATGCCGATCTTGTTCAGCGGGGTGTGGTCGTCGAGGACAGTGCTCTCGAAGTAGGAGAATTTCGAGCGCACCCCGAGGGCATCGGCGGAGCTGAAAATGAGCTTGGCGAGATCGGGCGGCGAATCGGTGGAAAGGGTGACGGTAAGGTCTTTGTCGCCGATCATGTCCCAGAGGAAGCAGGTCTTGAACTGGCTGGCGCGACCGGTCTTTTGCAAATCCTGGGCAAAGTGGCGGCTGCCGTAGAGGCCATCGGTATCGGTGAATTGCTGCACGGCTTCCTCGCCGTCGAAGAAGACGAGTTCCACGCGCCAGGCGAGATCGGGATCGAGGGCGAGCACGCGGGCCATTTCCAGCAGCGCGGCGGTGCTGGAAGCGCCGTCATCCGCGCCGACGAAGCGGATGGTGTCGAAAATCTTGGTGTCGTAGTGGGAGGTGAGGAGGACCGTCTGCGTCGTATCGGGAGCGCCGTTGAAGCGGGCAACGAGATTCACAAAGGCGACGGTGCCACGCGGGGTGGTGTCATTGAAAGCCTGCGGGGTGACGTCCCAGCCCGCCTTCTGCAATTCGTCCACGATGTAGGCGCGGGTCTGCGCGATGGCATCGGAGCCAGCGGGGCGCGGACCGAAGTCCACCTGCTTCTGCGCGCTCGCCATGGCGTTCGCGGCGGAAAATTCCTTCCAGATCTCCACCGGCGGCTGCGGCGCATCGAGCTTTACGCGATAGGGGTGCGGCTTGCAGCCGGTGCAAGCGAGAGCGAGCAATGCGGCTCCGGCCAGCGGATTGACAAACCGGCGCACGACAGACGAGGAAAAGAAATCAGGCTTCATCGGATGGCAGTCCGATTACTTCCAGCACGCGGTGCAAATCGTCCAGCCCATAATACTCGATTTCGATCCGCCCCTTTTTCTCGCCGTGCTGCAAGGTCACATGCGTGGCGAGGTGCTGCTGCAACCGGTTCTGCACATTCGCCACCGAGGGCGAGACGGACGGCACCGCGAGCGGCTTGCGTGCGGTCGGTCGTTCCACTCCCTGCTTGGCGAGATGATTGGCCACCAGCTTTTCCGCGGCGCGCACGGTATGACCCTGGCGGATGATCTGGTCGGCGAGAAAGATCTGCTCCTCGTGCGACTTTACGGCCAGCAATACCTTCGCATGCCCGACGCTGATGCTGTTCTTGGTGAGATACACCCGCACCGAATCGGCCAGCTCCAGCAGGCGCATGCTATTCGCCACGCCCGCACGGCTCTTGCCCACCTTTTGCGCGATCTCCTCCTGCTTGAGGCCAAACTCGCGGGCGAGGCGCGCATACGCCATCGCTTCTTCGATCGGGTTCAGGTCCTCGCGCTGGATGTTTTCGATGATGGCGAGCTCGAGCACCTCGAGATCGCTCGCCTGGCGGACGATTACCGGGGCCTCGCTCAGCCCGGCTTCCTTCGCGGCCCGCCAGCGGCGTTCGCCAGCGATCAGTTCAAAGTTCTCGCCGTTGCGGCGGACGATGAGGGGCTGGATGATGCCGTGCTCGCGGATGGAATCCACGAGCTCTTTCAAATGCTCGTCGCGAAACTCGGTGCGCGGCTGGAGGGAAGACGGAATGATCTTCGTCAATGAAATGGGTTGCACCCGCTCGCCGAGTTCCGGCGCGGGTGTGGGCGACACGACGCTCTTGTTGATGAGCGCTCCGAGTCCTTTTCCTAAAGCGACTTTGGCCATAAATGGTTCGTTTATTATGGGGGCGTTTTGGGATTTGGAAATTGCAATTTTCATCTATTCTTTGGGATGCCCAAGATTTTTGCGCACCTCGACTTCCTCACCGACCCGGAACCACACGGGGCGGCCTGGAACATGGCGCTGGACGAAGCCCTGCTGCTCGCAACGGAAAATCCGGTCCTGCGGGTCTATCGCTGGAGGGCACCCGCCGTCTCCTTTGGCTACTTTGAAGCAATCGCTCCCGTGCGCGCAAAATACCCAGCGCAGGAACTCGTCCGCCGCTGGACCGGCGGCGGCGTAGTGGAACACGGCGAGGACTTTACCTATTCCCTGATCGTTCCCCGCCACGATCCGCTGGCCACGGTAAAGCCGCTGGAGTGCTATGGCCGGATCCACGGCGCCCTCGTCGAGGCGCTGGAAAAAACCGGCCTCCAAGCAGAGCTCACCCCCTGCCAGGCCCCCAAAATTTCCACCGCCTGCTTCGAGAATCCCGCTGCCTATGACATTATGTATCGCGACCAAAAAATCGCCGGGGCCGGCCAGCGACGCTCCCGGCACGGCCTGCTCCACCAAGGCAGCATCCAGGGACAGCAACTCCCCACCACCTTCGCCGAAATTCTCGCCACGACCCTGAGCGCAAGGTCTGTCCCCATGGAAACCAGCGCGCATCTCGAAAGCCATGCTCACACCCTGGCCAATGAAAAATATGCCACCCCAGGCTGGACTGAACGTTTTTAATTCCCCGCCGCTCCCTGCCCAGGCAACCCGATTTTCACCCCGCCGTTTTTCACAATAATGAAGTTTGCACGGACCCGGGGGAATGGAGTTAAGTCCCAAACCCACTTTTTGAACGCCGCGCGAAGATCGCAGCACCGCCCTTTGTATTTATGAATCTCCTCAATAAACTCTTTGGCAAAAAAACGACGACCGACACGACAACGGCGGAGCCCGCGCCCATGCCGATTGCGGAACCGGTTTCAGAAACCGCGCCGGCCCCGGTCGAGGAAACGGTGGTCACCGCGCCCGGCGCGCCGGCCACGATCAAAACCTTCGATTCCTGGGGGCGGATGCACGAAGTTCCCCGTGAGGAATGGCGCAAAAACGTCCTCCTGCCGAACCTGCGCAACGTCTGGACGAATCCCGACAGCCTCGCCGCCATGATCAGCGATGCGCTGAACAACGGCTTTATCTCCGACTGCCTGGAACCCGCGCGGCAATTGCACCAGATCGACACGATTCCCCAGCGCGGGGCCGTCTTCCTCGCGGTGATCCTGCTCCAGCTCCAGCAACTCGACGAAGCCGGGCAGATTCTCACGGAAGCCATTTCCCAGCATGGCGAGGATGCCATCCTGCTCACCAATCTCGCCAAAGTCCAGGCGGCCAAGGGCGATCTCTCCCAGGTCGCGAAGACCCGCTGGCATGCGCTGGAGCTGAATCCCAACCTCGATCACGCGCTGCTCTGGTTTGCCTCCGATCTGCACGAGCTCGGCGGCGACACCGCCGCCGCGCAAGGGTTGCGCAAAGTCGCGGCGCTGCCGGGAAGCTGGCGCGCCCAGCTCTGGCTCGCCGGCCTGGCCCTCCGCGAGAAGAAGCTGGACGAGGCGCTGGACTTGCATCGCGAGAGCCTGGCCAATGCCGGTCGTCCCGTCCCCGGCGATCTGCTCCAGCAAATGAGCGGCGACCTCGGCAATGCCGGTCACCTGGTGCCGCTGTTGCAAATGGTGGAGCCCAATTACCAGCCGGAAGCCCATGGACTGCCGGTGGGCAACAATCTCATCAAGGCCAACTTCGACCTCGGCCAGCTCGATGCCGCCGAGGAAATCATGAAAGGGCTCTACGCGCTCCAGCGCCCGGACTGGAAGCCGCAGCTCAACTACTGGGAAACGGAAATCGCCAAGGCGCGCGTTTCGCTCGTGGAGCCCAAGCCGCAGGAAATGGAGCTGACCATGCTCACGGTGGACGGCCCGGTGTGGCTGAAGCCGGAGTCACTGGCCGCCGAGCTTTATCCGGTGAAAGGTGCCCCCGCCCCGGCCGTAGTCGTCATGGGCGGCACCGCCGAGATTGCGAGCAATTCCCAGAAGGTGGAAAAGCAACTCTCCGACATCCAGGGCCGGCTCAGCCGGGCCGTCCCGCTCTGGCTGGCCGAGCAGTTGAATTTCCACAGCAATGCCTCGGTGCAGACGCTGGTGCCGTGGGTCATGGGCGAGGCGCCCGGCTTTGTCCTCAGCGGCAAGGCCTGGGACGACGAGATGCTGGCGACCCAGGGCCGGCAGACCGAGCCGAAGAATGACTATGTGGTGGGCGTTCACATCAATACAACCGTGACCCCCTGGCAGGTGGAGCTACGCCTGGTGCGCACGATCGATGGGCAGTGCCTCGCCACTCATTCCGGGGAATTCTCCCTCGATACTCCCGAGCCCGGCATGCAGGCGCTCGCCAAAAGCCTGCTCACGCTCTTGCGGGAGCACACCGATGTGCAATCGGCCACTCCGCCGGAGCTTTATCAAGTCCCCGGCCCCAGCTATTTTGCGAGCTACCTCCTGCGATTGGAACAGTTGCTCACCGTCCGCTGCGCGGGCATGGAGGAGGTGAAGTCGAATTTCCTGCACGGCGAACGCGAAGTGGTGGATGGCAACCTGCAGCTCTGCCTCGAATTTCCGCAGTCGGTGAACCTGCGCATCCTGCTGGCGCAGACGTTGCTCATCCTCAAGCGGGTGCGCCCCGAGGTGCCGCAGGAATACCGGGAGAAAATCGCACTGTTGCAAAAGGAGAAGCCCCTCCCCGAGCCTGCCCAAGGCATCGTGCAGAAGCTGCTCGACGAAGCGGTGGGGTAATTACTCACGCGGAGATCATCCACTGATCGGGAATAAGTTTGACGCCGCGAATTTCCATCCCCTAATGGGTGGGAATGAAGAAGGCGATGGTTCTCCCGATGATGTTGATGGCACTCTATCTCCATGCGGATACGCTGACCCCACCCGATGCGGCCAAACTGGCGACCACGGATGCAAAGAATGCGCAGGTCGCCAAAGCGGGGGATGTCTCGCTGAATCCCGATCGCTATAAAGGAAAGCTGATCCGGATATCGTTCATGAATTTGCAGGCCACCGACAACGAAGCGCCCAGTGGCTATGTCCATCTTACCGCCTATACAGATATTCTGCACTGGGGCGATCTGGGACACTACGTCGGGGTATATTTCCCGACGGCGATGGGTGATTTTGCGTCCCACGTCGCCGCCGCTTACAAGCGATCCTGGGACATGGATGCGCCGCCGCAGAAGTGGGTGGTCTATGCCTACGTGGATAACGCGGGAAAGGTCTGGGCGCTGGGCAAGGAAGTGCGGGAGAAGAGCTTCGGGGAGTATGAATTTGTGTGGTGATTTTTCCCGAAGCAGGAAAAAAGTTGAGGGTTGAGAGTTGATCGTCGATGGGGAGGTTTGTGGAAAATCGGGTTCATCGATTTTGATGGCCGAGAGCGCTCCATGAAGGAACGGGCGGCGAGAAAAATTGCCGCGGTTTATTTACTGGTGAAATTCGCGGCGAAGTGTGCATTGTTGCAGGTTCTATGACTTCCTCTGTTCGTGTTCGCTTTGCTCCGTCGCCGACTGGTTATCTCCATGTGGGAGGGGCGCGGACGGCGCTTTTTAACTGGCTCTATGCCCGCAAGACGGGTGGAAAATTCATCCTCCGCGTCGAGGACACGGACAAGGCCCGCAATACGCAGGAAGCGACGCAGGCGATCTACGACGGGCTGCGCTGGCTCGGGCTCGATTGGGATGAAGGCCCGCAGGCAGGCGGCGATTGCGGCCCCTATTTCCAGAGCGAGCGCGACGCGATTTACCAGAGCTATCTGGAGAAGCTCCAGGCCGCCGGCCGGGTGTATGAGGACAATGGCGCGCTGCGTTTCAAATCCGGTCGCGGCACGGTGATCGTGGAGGATTTGATCTGCGGCAAGATCGCGTTCGACATGTCGAATCCGGTCACCAACCCGGACATCACGATCCGCCGTCCCGATGGCGGATGGATCTTCCATTTTGTGAACGTGGTGGACGACATCGAGATGAAGATGACCCACGTGATCCGCGGAGAGGACCATCTCTCGAATACGCCGAAGCACGTGGAACTGTATCAGGCACTCGGCGCCACCCCGCCCAAGTTTGCCCACATCCCGCTGATCCTGAACAAGGACGGCAGCAAGATGAGCAAGCGCGACCAGGGGGCAAGCGTGCAGGATTACGTGAACAACGGCTACGCGCCCGAGGCGGTGATCAACTACCTGTGCCTGCTCGGCTGGTCGCCGAAGGACAATCGTGAGAAAGTGGACATTTCGGAAGTGATCGAGCTGTTCGACCTCGAGAAGGTGAACCGCAAGAGCGCGCACTTCGATTTGGACAAGTGCTACTGGCTCAACGGCCAATACATCATCTCCATGTCCTTGGAACGGTTTACGGAACTGAGCCTGCCCTTCATCCAGAAGGCGGGCATCCAATACGGCACCGAGGAAGCGCTGAAGCCCGCCCTGGCGATCGTGAAGGAGAAAATCAAGCACCTGAACGAAGTGCCGGAGTGGATCGCCTATTTCTTCACCGATGAAGTGACCTTCGACGAGGCCTCGGTGGAAAAGACCCTGAAGAAACCCGGTGCCCTGGAAAAGCTGACCGCCCTGGCCACCGCCTATGACGGCGTGACGGAGTGGACCGCGACCGCACTGGAGGAAAAGCTGAAAGAAACCGCCACTGCCCTAGGCTGCAAGACGGGGGAGTTGATTCACCCGACCCGCGTGGCCGCCAGCGGTCGCAGCGTAGGCCCGAGCCTCTACCACATGCTGGAAGTGCTGGGCAAAGAGCGCGTGATCGCCCGCATGCGCTCGGCGGCGACGAAATTTTAACCACGAAGACACGAAGGCACGAAGATTATATGCGACCTCACCTGAGCAAGAGCTTTTCCTTTTCTTGGTCACTTGGTGGTTTGGTGGTTTTTAATTTCCGATGAAAGACGTCTATACGCTGGAAGATTTGCGGGACTGGCAGCGGGCCACGGCGGAGGAGCCGTTGCCGGTGCGGCTGGCGGTGATTGGCGATCCGATCGCCCACTCGCGTTCGCCCGCGATGCACAATGCTGCTTTGGAAAAAGTGGGCATTCCAGCGCGCTATACCCGTCTGCATATCCGGGATCATGAGCTGGAGGAGCTGCTCAAGTTGCTGCCGCGCTCGGGATTCTTCGGCGTTAATGTAACCCTGCCGCACAAGACGGCGGTGCTGCCTCACCTTTCCAAGGTCAGCGAGGCGGCGCGCAAGATCGGCGCGGTCAACACGATCGTGGTCGGCGAGCAGGGAACGTTGCACGGCTTCAATACGGACGGCCCGGGGTTTGTCCGCGCCGTGCGGGCGGATTTCGGCGTGGATATCCGCGACTTGCGCGTGATGGTGCTGGGAGCAGGCGGCGGGGCCGGCCAGGGCCATCTCGGTGCAATGCTCGATGGAAGGCTGCGAGCGGCTGGTGCTGGTGAACCGCACGCTGGAAAAGGCGCAGGGCCTGGCCGCCGAGTTACAATCTTTGATGACGACCACCCGCGTGCTGGGGCCGATGGCCCGGCTGGAAGCCTGCCCGTGGGAGGAAGCGGCGTTGTCACGCCAACTGGAGCAGATCGATTTGGTGGTCAATGCCAGCTCGGTGGGGCTGAAATCGGGCGATCCCTCTCCCCTGCCCGCCCGGTTGCTGCGACCGGCGCATCTGATTTACGACACGATTTACACCTCGGCGCGGACTCCGCTCATTCGGGCGGCGGAAGAAGCGGGGGCGCGGCGGGCAAATGGGATGTCCATGCTGTTGCACCAGGGCGCGCTGGCGTTTGAGATCTGGTTTCAGCAGACGGCTCCGCTGGAGGCGATGCGGGCGACGCTGGGGTGAAGAAAGTGACCAAGGTCGAATGACGAATGCCCAATGGGCATAAAGTCGCCAGGAGCATTCTGGAACCATTGAGCGCGGAGCTCATTTGACATTCGTTATTCGACATTTGTCATTTTCCGAAGATTTCTGCTTGTCAAAGCCCACGAGGGATGCAATCTTCCCGCCCTTTTCATTTACAGATTTATGGCATACGCAATTATTAAAACCGGCGGCAAGCAGTACAAAGTCGCTGCGGGCGACGTGATCGAGGTCGAAAAACTTTCCCTCGAAGCGGGCGCTGAAACGCAGTTCGAGAAGGCAGCTTTGTTTGCCAACGACGGCGCGCTGAGCGAAGGCTCGGTCGTGGCGGAAGTCATCGGCCAGGTGAAGGCTCCGAAGGTCATCGCCTACAAGTACAAGCGCCGCAAGGGCTACCATCGCACGGTCGGCCATCGCCGCCAGCTCACGCAGCTCAAGATCAAGAGCATCGCTTAATTTCACTGATCCCAACTCAACCCAACTTTTAACTCCTTCTTTCCATGGCACATAAAAAGGGACAAGGCAGCGTCAAGAACGGCCGCGATAGCGTAAGCAAGCGCCTCGGCGTCAAGAAATTCGGCAGCCAGAGCGTGGTCGCCGGCAACATCATCATCCGCCAGCGGGGCACGAAGTTCCTGCCCGGCCGCAATGTGGGCCTTGGTCGTGACTACACGATCTTCGCGCTGGTTGACGGCACCGTCCGCTTCGACCGTGAAGGTCGTCGCGTGAACGTGGACGCCGCGGAAGTCGCCGCCGCGAACTAAGCCACTTCGCCAGAAATCATTCCTTAAAAGCGCCCCGGTTTCCGCGGGCGCTTTTTTTATGTTCAACCTTGTGCTGGTCGAGCCGGAGATTCCGGCCAATACGGGAAACATCGCCCGCTCCTGCCTGGCGACGGGGGCGCATTTGCATCTCATCCAGCCGCTGGGCTTTTCGCTGGAAGACCGGTATCTGAAACGGGCCGGGATGGATTACTGGGAGCAGGTGAAGGTATCGCTGTGGAATTCGCTGACCGAATGCCTGGCCCAAAAAGAGGCGGATGCCGCAGTCTATTACCTCACGACCAAGACCCAACGCCCCTACTATTCGGCAGATTTGCAGGCGGGGGATTATCTGATTTTCGGGCGGGAAACCAAGGGATTACCCGAGCCACTGTTGCGGGACCATGAGGATCACCTGCTAACCATTCCCATGGTCGCCGGGACGCGGAGCCTGAATCTAGCTACCTCGGCCGGGATTGTGCTGTTTGAGGGGATGCGCCAATTGGCGGTAAAACGGACCACGCAGTAGTCACCGCGGTAATCATGGCCTTTGGGGGATCCGGAAGAGAATTTGGACAGGATGAGCCGGATTAACAGGATGAATAAGGGTTGGGCGATTTGGAATTTTTGCCATCCGGTTCAGCTTGTTCATCCTGTCCAAAAAATCCGGTTTTACACCGGACCGGTCGAGACCATGGCGACGGTGAGGCGGAAGATGGGTCGCGAGCAGGGCAATTCAATGGTACCGTTGTGAAGCACTCCGGCTGCGGCAGCCATCGTCCCCCGACGCCTCTCTGATAAAGGGATTTTTACCCTTTCCAGAGTATTTCCATCAAGATTGGCGTGGAACTCGCTTTTATGGGGTGCCACGCAACCAATGCCGCAATCCAGCAAACAATCAGACTTTGACAGTGAGTTAACTGCCCTTTCCATGGAGGCGGAAAACAAGCTGGCGGCAAAAAATTCCCCGAAAGACGGCCCGAACTTTGCCCAAATCCTGCGCCCACTGATCGTGGGAATCGAGGCAATCGCCCGCTCGCAGGCAGAGACGACGCGGTTGCTGACCGCCGTTCAGGAATCGACCTCGAAGCTCGCCGAGCCCCCTCCAGAATCGCCCAAGGAAGGGGAAAAGAAGGGCGCAAAGGCAGCGCTCAACGAGCGACTTTTTGACGCACTGCACGAAGAGTTGAGGACCTATAAGGACGACTTCCTCTTCGACATGATGCAGAAGCCGATTATCAAAGATTTGATAACTTTGATGGATGATCTCGCATCTTTGAGAAAATACGCGACGGCGGACCTGCCCGACCAGAAACCACAAACCGATCTCGAAAATATATTACTCGAACGAGTCCGCACGTTTGATCAGAACATCGACCATGCCATGCACGCGCTGGAAGAGGTGCTCGCGCGGATGTTGGTGGAGCGAATGGAGGCCAGCACCGGCAAGCTGAACAAAAAGTTCCAGAAAGCAATTTCAGTGGAAATTACCGAAAATCCGGACGAGCATGATGACGTAGTAAAGAGTTTGCGTCCCGGGTTTTACTGGCGAGAGCGGGTCATCCGCCCCGAAGAGGTGGTCATCAAAAAATACCAGGTCCCGCCCCAGGAGTCCGGCGAAGCAGCCAAAACCGATCAACCTCCCCGCACTTCTGGCACAGATTTCGCTATATAATACATCTTAACACGGCAGCCACCCGCAGCCCCAAATTTTCAGGTACCATCACCATGAGTCAAAAACCCAATCCAACATCAGCCCGCAAGGTAGTAGGGATTGATTTGGGCACCACCTTTTCTGCGATTGCGCATATCGATGCCTACGGGAAGCCGCAGATCATTCCCAATGCAGAGACGGAACGCATCACGCCCTCGGTGATCCTTTTTGACGGAAACAGTGCCATTGTGGGCACGCTCGCCAAGCAGAACGCCGTGGCCGAACCCGATAAGATCGTGGACTTCGTGAAACGCGAAATGGGCAAGAGCAAGGCGGAGTTTTCCCGGGAATTTGGCAATCGCGTTTACTCAGCGGAAGAGCTTTCGGCGATCATCATCAAGAAGCTGAAGAACGACGCGGAAAAATACATCGGCGAACCGGTGACGGACGCCGTGATCACGGTTCCCGCCTACTTCAACGACGCGGAACGCATGGCGACCCTGCACGGGGGCCAGCTCGCCGGGTTGAATGTGTTGCAGATCATCAACGAACCGACGGCAGCGGCGCTGGCCTACGGCCTCGACAAGCTGGAGTCGGACCAGACGGTGTTCGTCTTCGACCTTGGCGGCGGCACGTTCGACGTAACGATCATGCGCATCGAGAATCACCACATCCGCATGCTCGCGAGCAATGGCGACCATCGCCTGGGCGGCAAGGATTGGGACGACGTGATCGTAAACTGGGTGGCCGAGGAATTCGACAAGGTGAATGGCGAAAATCCCCTGCTCGACCTGCAGAGCTACCAGGATCTCTACAACCGCGCACTGGCGGCCAAGATCCAGCTCTCCACCCGCATGAAAACCACGCTGGTGCACAACTACAACGGCAAGAGCATCAAGCTGGAAATCACCCGCGAAGAATTTGAAAAGCGCTGCCACCATCTCATCGAGAAGTGCAAGACGATCTGCGAGATCGTGATGCAGGAAGCGAAGATGGACTGGAAACAGATCGACCGCATCCTGATCACCGGCGGTATGACGCGTATGCCTTCGGTACGCGAGATGATCCAGCAGGTCTCCGGCGTGCCGGTGGCGGACGATGTGAGCCCGGACGAAGCGGTGGCCGTGGGTGCCGCCATTCAGGGCATTCTTTCATTGCTCACCGAGGAAGACCGCCTTGGCCACCATGTCGTCGCGGAGGAAGTGCGCCAGAAATTCTCCGATGGCGAAGGCGCGCTGATCAAGGTGACAAATATCACCACTCACACCCTCGGGGTCGTGCTCTGGGATGAGGAAAAGGTGGAGGAATACGTGTTCCCGATGATTCGGAAAATGACGTCGGTCCCGGTGGAGATCAAAAACTCCTTCGGCACCGCGAAGCCGAATATGAAGAGCGCCGTGGTGCGCGTGGTGGAAGGCGAGAGCAGCGTCCCGAGCGAGTGCACTTCGCTGGGGACCTGCGACATCGAGCTCCCGCCCTTCCTGCCGAAGGGCTCGCCGGTGGAACTCACCTATCGCTACAACGCCAACCAGGTGCTGGAAGTGACGGTGAACGCCTACGGCAAGCAGAGCACCGTCTCGATCGCCCGCAATACCGGCTTGAGCGAAAGCGAAATCGCCGAGGCGACGGCCGATCTCTCGCACGTCCAGGTATCATAGGATTTTCCCCATGGGGCTGCCACTACCGATTCCTGACAATCCGCTGAAATGGGATGGCTGGAAAGCCTACAACTCGCACAACCCCTACGACCGGCTGTGCCTGGATTTCGACGCGAATCCGAACAATGAGCAGATCGAAACGCATTGCCGCGAGTTGCTCATGTGGTGGCAGAAAAAGCTGCCGCTGAAGAACCAGCCCAGCAACCCGATCTCGCAAATGCTCCGCGCGGGGATGGATGAAGCCCCGAAATTTCTCGTACAGGCCAAGATCGAGCTCCTCGATCCCATGCGCCGCGAGCAACTGAACCTCGGCATGCGGGCCCGGATGCGGGATGAGGCGATCAAGGAAGCTCAAAAAATTTCTCGCCTTCAGCCTGGCGGACAAGACGCTTACCGGAGAGGCGGAGAACAGTTTGTACGCCAAGGGCAAGTCGCTCGGACTTTCCCATGAGATCCTGGAAGATCTGATCGAGACCGAGCTGGAGCTCACCGGATCGAAGCGGCTGGTGAAAGCCGAACCGGTGGCCGCGGAAGCGACGGCTCCCGCGCTGGGACGCGCCACGGGCAATGCCTTCGATGAATTTCGCCGCCTGCTCCGCCTGAGCGGCTTGAGCGATGACGACATGACCGACGACCAGCGCGACGCCCTGTGCAACATGGGCGAAAACCTGGGGCTTACCGGCGGGCAGGCCGAGGATTTGATCGATGAATATCTGGAAGAAGTCAGCGGTATTCCCCTGACAGTTCCCAGCAGTGCCTCGCGGCCAGCCACCACAACCATCCCCGCGGTCAAGCCGGCAATGGCCTCCGCCGCCCAACCGGTCGAAGCCAGGCCCCCGGCGGTGGAGACCGTGGATCGCAACGCCATTTTCAACATCCCCATGCTGCGCCGGGTGGAGGAACGCGAGCGGTATGCCAACTATAGCAACTCCACCGGGCAGGAAATGCTGCTGGTGACGACCGGCGTCTTTACGCTGGGCAGTGATGCTCCCGGCGCGGCGCCCAATGAACAGCCGACGGCGCGCACGCTGGTCGATTGCTTCTACATGTCCCGCTTCCCGGTTACGAACGCACAGTATGAGCAGTTCGATCCCGCGCATCGGACCAAGCGCGCCGCTTGGGCCAACGATCACCATCCCGTCGTCTATGTAAACAGCCTGGAGGCGTCAAAATTCTGCGACTGGCTCAGCGCCAAGGAAAAGCGCCGCTACCGGCTGCCAACCGAAGCCGAGTGGGAATATGCGGCCCGGGGCTCGGATGGACGGAGCTTCCCATGGGGGGAGAAACTGAGCAACGGCTACCTCGCAAACTTTGCGGATGCGAATACGAACTTTGCCTGGAGCATGATGGAGATCGACGACGGCTATGCGCAAACCTCGCCAGTGGGAACCTACCCCAAGGGGGCGAGCCCCTTCGGCATCGAAGACCTGGCTGGAAACGTCTGGGAATGGTGCCTCGACTTTTACGAGAACTACAACGGGCGCGACCGCGTAAACTACCGCGGCCCGAACAGCGGCGCCCGCCGCATCTATCGCGGCGGCAGTTGGAAGTCCCGCATCACCTCCCTCCGCGCCACGGCCCGGGGCTGGAACGCTCCGAACTATTCGTCGAACGATGTGGGCTTCCGCATTATCTGCGAGTGCTGATTGCTTCGTCTCATGCCGAGACGCCAAGGCGCAACGTGGAAGTAAAACCGGCGGACCCAAAAAACTCCCCGCCAGGAAACAAAAAAAGGGCCGCTGTGGAGCGGCCCTTTTGGAAAAATATTTACAGGAGCTTTGATCTTCCTGTGCGGTTCGGAGTCAACCCGGAGTCAACCTTTAGGGGTTGAAGCGGAACTTGACCTTACCACGCTTGGCCGTGGCTTTGGCCTTGCGACGCGACTTCTGCGTCGGCGTTTCGAAAGCGCGCAGGCGGCGCACTTCATCCATGATTCCTTCGGAATCAAGCTTGTTCTTCAAGCGCTTCAGCGCGCGGTCAATTGGTTCTCCTTTGCGGACAACTACTTCTGGCATTGTAATTCAACCCCCTTTCAAAGTGGTATTCTGCTTGGTTAAAAGCGTGAGGGGTAGAATAAAAGGCGCTCGCCGTCCCGTCAACCGCGACTTTCGAGGAATCTGGGAAAAACCCGCTTCCCTACTCGTTTCCCTGAGTAATTTGCCGCGAAATTTTCTCCCGAACCGGTCGATAAGCTGGAGAGTGAACCTTTTCCAGCCATTGGCGGGCCGCCGCTTTGTTTCCCTCCTTCAAGGAGACACGGGCAAGGTTTATACACGCAAACTCCTTGTCGGGAGCGATTTCCAGGACATGAAACCACGCTTTTTCGGCCGCTTTCCAATCGGCTTCCATCGGCTGCGGGAGACCGTAAAAGGTTTCGGCATAGGAGCGGGCGTATTCCAGATTCAGTGGCTCCAAGGTGGATGCCTTCGCAAAATGGCGCATCGCTTCCTGAATGGAGTCTTTTTCACTGGGCCCCACCTCTTTGCGGAAGAGAAAGAGCAGATTGGCGAGGCTAAAGTGGTAGAGCGCGTCTTGAGGGGCGAGGATCACCGCATCCCGATAATTGGTGAAAGCTCCCTGGATATCGCCCAATTGCAGGTCGCACTCGCCCAGCGAGTGAGCAACGCGGTCATTGGCGGGCTCGAGCTGGCGCGTAAGCTGCAACTGGCGCAGGGCTTCCTGAACCCCGCCGACATCAGCCAAAAATCCCGCATAGGCTTCGTGAAACCGGGGTTCCCTCGGGTTTTGCCCGATCAAGCGCTGATAGTCCGCCTCCGTGGGCGTCTCACTGGGGCTGGCCACCGAATCGGGCGCGTTTTCAGCCCGGGCCACCTGCAATCTCCCGAAAAATGCCATTCCAAGTAATGACATTACGAATATTTGACGCAACCGGGGGGCATGCCTACGTTGAGGCCAAACTAAACCTAGATTAGATCCCATTTTAAACTTAATAACGACCTTCAACGCCTGATCCCTCTCTGCCAATAGGAATTTCCGCCAAATTTTAACCCTGACCATGCAAAAAATCGGATTCGCAGAAGCCCTTGACCTCATCGTCGCCAATGACCAGCGCTACCATCGCGAAGCTTATGTCTTCCTGCGCGATGCGCTCGATTTCACGATGAAGCTCAAGAAGAAGCAGAAGGAAGAGGCGACGCGCCATGTATCCGGTCAGGAACTTTTGGAAGGAATCCGTCAGTTCGCGCTGAAGGAATATGGCCCGATGACGGTAACCGTCCTCGAATACTGGGGCCTGAAGAAAACCGACGATTTCGGCAGCATGGTGTTTAATCTGATCGAGGCTGGAATCTTCGGAAAAACCGACCGGGATAAACTGGATGACTTTCAAAACGGCTACGATTTTCACACTACGTTCGTGCTTCCTTTTCGGCCCGAACGGAAAATTAAACCGCCAGTGAAGCATCTCGATCCAGCCCCGGAAAAAACCCGCTAAAACGGAAATAACCCGGAAAAGATGACCCCGAGAATCGCTTCGACCAACAAGACACCCGCTCCCGAACCCCACTCCGCCATCCAGGTGCCCCAGGCCAATGCCCGGCTCTGGACGCTGCCGAATGGGCTCACCATCATCGTGCAGGAGGACCACAGCGCCCCGGTGGCAAGTCTGCAGGCATGGACCATGACGGGGAGCATCAATGAAGACCGCTGGCTGGGAGCGGGGCTCTCCCATTTGCTGGAGCACCTGCTCTTCAAAGGCACGGAAAAACGCAGTGGCCAGGAGATCGCGCAGCATGTGCAAAATGTAGGCGGCTACATCAATGCCTACACGTCGTTCGATCGCACCGTTTACTGGATCGACATCCCCTCCAAAGGCGTAACCTCGGCGCTGGATATTCTGGCGGATGCGGTGATGAACTCGACGCTGCCGGAAGAGGAATTCGAGAAGGAGCGCGAGGTGATTCGCCGCGAGTTCGCGATGAACTATGACGACCCCGATCGCATCAGTAACCTCGATCTCTTCGAGGGAGCCTATACGACCCACCCTTACCGCATGCCGGTGATCGGCTACATGGATGTCTTCGACGCCCTCACCCGGCAGGATGTGCTCGACTACTACCGCTCGCGCTACGTGCCGAACAACATGTTCTTCGTCGTGGTCGGCGATGTGGACCCGGAAAAAATCCACGAGCAGCTCGCCGCCCTTTTTGAGGAGCATCCGCGCCGGGCTCTGCCCCCCTTATATATTCCTGCCGAACCCGCTCAACTGGGTCGCCGGGAGGTGCACAAGGAATTTGACACCGAGCTGACCCGGCTGCACCTGGCCTGGCACATCCCGGGCATCACGCATGCCGATGTTCCGGCGCTGGATATTCTCTCCGCCATTCTTGGCGACGGTCGCAGTTCCCGCTTCTATGGTGAGCTCCGCGAAAAGCAGTCGCTCGCGCACTCGGTGAGCGCCTATTCCTATACACCGCAGTATCCGGGCCTGTTCGGGGTCGAAGCGGTGCTCGATCCGGAAAAGCGCCACGCGGTCACCGAGGCGGTGCTGGCGATGATCGAGGAAATCAAGCAATACGGGGTCACTTTTGAAGAGCTGGCCAAGGCCAAGAAGCAATACCTGGCCAATCACATCAACCACCTCGCCACCATGCGGGGCAAGGCCTCCGATCTGGGCTCGAACTGGCTGACGACGCGGAACCTCGACTTCTCCAGCGTCCACATGGATGGCTTGCAGAAAGTCACCAGCGACGACGTTCAGCGCGTGGCCAACTCCTGGTTACAGGCGCAGAATCTCACCATCACCTCGCTCAACCCCACCGGCACGCTCGCCGCCGAAGTCGCCGCACAAAAGCCGCTCCAAGCCGGGCCGATCCAGAAATTCACGCTCAGCAACGGGCTCACCCTGCTCGTGCGCGAAGATCCGCGGCTCCCGCTGGTCTCGATGGTCGCCGCCTTCAAAGCCGGCCTGCTTGCCGAAACGAAGGAGACCAACGGTATCACCGCCCTTTGTGCCCGCGTGATGTTGAAAGGCACCACAACCCGCACGGCGGAACAAATCGCCGAGGAAATCGAATCGAACGGCGGCCACATCAGCAGCGACTCAGGCAACAACAGCGTGAGCTTCGCCGTGAAGGTCATGCAGCCTGATCTGCGCCTGGGTTTGAATATTCTCGCCGATGTCATCCAAAACCCGGCCTTTGCCGAGGCGAATATCACCCGGGAAAAGGAGGCGATCCTCGCCGCGATCAAATCCGAGGAGGAGGAGGTCACCGTGGTGGCCCGCCATCTGATGCGCGAGAATCTTTTCGGCGACCATCCCTACGGGCTGCGCGGCCATGGCACGGTGGAGTCGGTCAATCACCTCACCGCCGATCATCTGCGCGCTTTTCACCGGCAATATCTCAGCGCCAAAAACAGCGTGCTCGCCGTTTATGGCAACGTGAAAGCCAGCGAAGTGCTGCCATTGGTGGAAGCGCAATTCGCCAACATGACTCCGGGCAAAGCCGAGCTGACCCAGGTGCCAGCCGCTCCGGCCTTGTCGGAATCCCGGACCTTGGAGCAGCGGAAGGACAAGGCCCAGGCCATCCTGATGGTCGGCTATCATGGTGTCGATTTGTTCAACCCCGATCGGGCGGTACTGGAGCTGATCGATGAAGCTTGCAGCGATCTCGCCTCCCGTTTTTTCATCCGCATCCGCGAAGAAATGGGGCTCGCCTATTTCGTCGGCACCAGCCAGATGACCGGCCTCGCGCAGGGACCATTCGTCTTTTATCTCGGCACCGCGCCCGAGCGGGTCGAGGAAGTCAAAGCCGCGTTGCTGGACGAGATCGGCTATCTCGCCGAGAACGGAATTACCGAGGCGGAACTCACGCGCTCGAAAGAGAAGTATCTCGGCCAGGAGGAAATTCGCAACCAGAGCGAAGACGCCTTTGCCTTCGTGACCGCGCTGGATGAACTCTACGGCCTCGGCTACAATCACCACGAGACGATGAAAGCGCAGATCAGCGCGATCACCGTCGAGGACACGAAGCGGGTCGCGCAGAAGTATTTTCGCGACCAGGCGAGTATCCTCGCGATTGTGAAACCGTAAGGGGATTTAGGATTTAGGAAGTAGCATTTAGGAAGTTTTGGAAATGCGCTTCGCGTTTGTTTTCCATCGCGCAAGCGCAATTTTACTACTTCCTAAATGCTAAATGTTACTTCCTAAATTTCTTCTCAGTTTCCGAATTTTTTCAGGATCGCCTCGACCAGCCCCGGGATGTCGTGGGTCTTGGCTTCGGCGTCCACTTTCAGGCCGTTTTCTTTCATCGTCTTGGAGGTGATCGGGCCGATACTGGCGAACTTCACCTGCGGTGGAAGTGGAAGCTTGAGGGCGAGGAAGTTTTCCACGGTGGAAGAGCTGGTGAAGGTGACGATGTCCGCGCCGTTTTCACGGAAGTCGGCGGCGGCCCCCATCACGTCGTCCGTCTCGGGTACAGTGCGATAGGCAAAGGTCTCGTCCACGATCGCCCCCCGCTTGGTCAGCTCGAGAGCGAGCACTTCGCGGGTGACGGTGGCGCGGACGACGAGGATTTTCAGATTATCGACGGAGCCTTCTTTCTCGAACTCCTTGATGATCCCCTCGGCCACGAAATCCTCGGGTTGCAGATCCACCTTCAAGCGGTAGCGCTTCACGGCGGCCGCGGTGGCGGGCCCGACCGCCGCGATACGGACGCCGCCAATTTCGCGGGCATCTTCGTAAATGCGGAAGAACATGTTAAAGAAGGCCTCCACCCCATTCGGGCTGGTGAAGATGAGCCACTCGTAGGTGTGAGCATCGCGCACCATCTCGGCGAACTCGCGGAGATTCTCCGGCGGCTCGATGCGGATGGTGGGGAGCTCCAACACATCGGCCCCCAGCTCGGACAACTGCGCGCTGAGCGCGCCCGCCTGCTTGCGCGTGCGGGTGACGACGATGCGCTTGCCAAAGAGCGGACGCTTTTCAAACCAGTTCAACGAGTCGCGCAGTTTCACGACCTCGCCAAACACGGCCACCGCCGGCGCTTTGAATTCCGCCTCGGCGACTACTTTCGCGATCGTTTTCACCGTGCCGCGCACGGTCTGTTGACGGCCTGTGGTGCCCCAGCGAACGAGCGCCACCGGGGTTTCCGGCGACATACCGCTGGCCAGCAATTCCTTCGTGATCGCGTCGATACGCTCCACGCCCATCAGCATCACCTTGGTCCCCGGCTGCGTCGCCAGCCCGGCGTAGTCGAGCGTGCTCCCGGGTTTGGTGGGATCTTCGTGACCGGTGAAAATGGTGAGCTGCGCATTATGCTCGCGATGCGTGACCGGGATGCCCGCGTAGGCCGGGGCGCTGAGGGCGGAGGTGACGCCGGGGACGATCTCGAACGGTAACTTGGCCGCTGCCAAGGCCTCGGCTTCCTCCCCACCCCGGCCAAAGAGAAACGGATCGCCGCCCTTGAGCCGCACGACCACTTTGCCTGCCTTTACCTTCTCGACCAGCAGGGCATTGATCTCCGGCTGCGCGAGAGTGTGGGCGCCTGCCTTCTTCCCCACATAAATGCGCTCGGCATCGTCCTTCGCCCAGCGGAGCATCTGGGGATTGCACAGGTAATCGTACACGATCACCTCCGCGCGCTCGATGCACTCGCGCGTGCGGAGCGTGACCAGACCTAGATCGCCGGGGCCGGCTCCCGCGAGATAACAAATGCCGGTGGATTTTGAACTCATCGCCCCAGTATAGCCATTCCCCGGCGCGCGCAGCAAAAAAATATGGCCCCGCAAATCATGCACGCACCCGCCCCATGGCAACCGATGTGTAGGTAGAACTATCTTACAAGAATCCAAACGAAAGGTTTCATTATGTTACACTACGCTGTTGTCTTCCTCATCATTGCGATTATCGCGGGCGTGCTGGGCTTTATCGGTATCGCCGGGGTTGCCGCCAGCATCGCGAAGGTCCTCTTCCTGGTCTTTTTGGTGCTGTTTGTGATCTCGCTGATCTCGGGCCGCAGCCCGCGCGTCTGACGCGGCAAAATTGATTTTGGTCTGGCGATTAGTAAAAAGCGCGCGTTCTCCACGCGCGCTTTTTGGTGCACGGATGGCGGACGCAAGCTGGTTGACTCCAGCGGCCCTCCGGGGCGCAAGGGTTTTGGGAATGATCGTGAACCGGTGGTTTTCACCACCAGCTTATTTCCGGCGTCCCTTCGGGACTTTTAGATTGATCGGATCCGCCTCCAAGCTCTTTGGAGGAATTTCGAGCTGAACGAATTTCTGCGGGGACGAGGCGAAGCCTCGCGGACAAGGGACGTTATCAGGCTGGAGCCTGGTAACGAGGAACAATGAATCGCATTTGCAAGCTAGTGAGGGAGCTTCCAGGTCCAAGGATAAGAGAACGAACCGCTGCTTCCAGGCTTCACCTTAAATTTAGATCGAATCCAATTTATCGTGATCCTGTCGAGGTAACCGTTTCCAGCGCTTGAACCCACAGTCACGTCCACAATTACTCCGTTTTTGGTACTGAATGACATAAACACCAGACCCTTGATAATGCCGCTCCCACGCTAAGTGATCGTAGAGCGGTTTTGGAGCAAATATCAAATCACCTTTGCCGCCCCCTTTGCCGCCTGCTTTTCCATTGGAAACTCCCTTCGGTCCCACTTTGGCGTTGGGGTTGTTGCTGGCGGTATTGCTCGCCTGCTGCTGGGCCGCGGGTTTGGCGGGCTTGGGATTTTTTACCGGCTTGGCCGTCGTCTTCACCACCGGATGAGGAGTGGGCGTTGGCTTCGGTGGAGGGGTGGGAGTCGGCGTGGGCTCCGGTTTCTCGAAATCGGGGGTTTGCTGCGGGGTGGGCTCAGGAGTGGGTGGTGGCGTTGGTTCCGGCGTGGGCTGTGGGGTTTCCTCGGGGGTCGGCTGCGGAGTGGGTGCAGGCGTCGGCGAGGCGCCGGCATCGGGCTCGGCGAGCGGGGGCTTGTCGAGAGCGTCCACGGCGGCGATATCCACCTCCATGACGGGCGGCAAGGCCGGGGGCTGAAACAGCGCCGAGAGCGCCACCGCCGCGCTGAAGATCAGCAGGGAAACCAGCACAAACACCCACAACGGGCGCTCTGGCTCGACCGGATATTGATTGGGACCTGCCACGGATTACGTTGCGATTGAATTAAGAATTTAAGGCTGGGCGGGGGCGGCGGGTGGTGCGGGCGGAGCAGTGGGGGCGGGAGCAGCCGGAGCTGTGGATGAAGCCGAGGTGGTGGGTGTGGTCACACTCACGCTCTTGATCTCAAACGCGACCTTGCTCACTCCGGCATCCTTGATCTTGTCGAGCACGTCCATCACCTCGCCATGCAGCGAGTCCTTGTCGGCGCGGATGTAAACGCGCGCATCAGGATTGGCGAGCACCTGGGCCTTTACGCGCTCGTAGAGCTGGTCGAGGCTCACCTGATCTTTCTCGAGGTAGATATTGGTCGGCGCGGCCCCGGCCGCATCCGTGCTCTGGGTGACGGTGACGCTGATGAAATCGGACTTCTGCACCGGCTCGGCATGGGTGGCGGTGGGCAGGTTCACTTTCACGCCGCGCATCTGGATCATCTTCAGACTCACGATCATGAAACACGCGAGCAGGAAGAACATGATGTCGATGAGCGGGACGATCTCGATCCGCGCCTTCTTCTCCTCGATGGGTGAATGGATCTTCACGCCGCGGGCACTCCCTGTTTACGCTGTTTCTCCAGCATCAGCTCCAGATTCGTTGCGTTCGATTCCAGCTCGAAGCGCAGGCGGGAGACCCGGCGATTAAAGTAATTGAAGGGCACAAGCGAGAAAATGGCGATGCACAAGCCGCAGGCGGTGGCGATGAGCGCCTCGGAAATTCCCGCGCCCACTTTCTGGGCCGCAAGCTCGTCATTGCCGAGCGTGTGGAAAGCGCCCATGATGCCAGTCACCGTTCCGAGCAAACCAAGCAGCGGTGCCAGGGTAATGAGGGTATCGAGCACGCTGAGCAGATTGCCGGCCCGTTCCAATTCAATGCCCGCGCCCACTTGCAAGGCCCCCTGCAACGAGACGTGGTGATGATTGAGCCCGTGCCAGAGCATGCGGATCACCGGGTCCTTGGAATCCTTGCCCATGCTGGCGGCGGTGGGAATATCCCCCTCCTCTACTTTTGTCAGGATTTTTTCCAGCAGGACCGGGTCGCGACGCTTTCGTAAAACCGTCCACCAGACGATGCGCTCCAGCACGACTCCGACGGCGATGATGGCGACAATCAAAATCGGCCACATGATCGGCCCGCCATGGTTGAAAAAATCGATTACGATATTTGCTAGCATAGTTCTCTGGTGTCTCGGTGTTAAACGCCCCGTGCAACCCGTCTGGCTGGGTGCGGCTTCCGCCCCGATGGACCGCCGCGTGGATACAACTTTGCGGCATCTGTCTCATCAGGCATTTCCCGGCGACCGGCCGGTGGTTTGGAAACCAGCAATACCATCCCCTTTGTAAATTCCCTGTGACTAATGAAGCGTTTTGCGGAAGAATTTCAATCACGAAAATCCAGGGAGTGATGGCCGTCTGGAAAAAAACGGTTGGCACTCGCCCGTAAACCGCCAATTTTTCCACCGTGAATACCACTCCTTTACCAGTCGCAGAATCCCTCACCGAAGCCTATCGGCAGCGGTTTGGTGGGCTGGGGCGATTATTCGGCACGGACGCACTGCCTCGCCTGCAGGCGGCGCATGTGCTGGTGGTGGGCGTCGGAGGCGTGGGCTCGTGGACGGTGGAAGCTCTCGCACGCTCGGGCATCGGGCGGATCACAATGGTGGACCTGGACGACGTGTGCATCACCAATGTGAATCGCCAGCTCCCGGCGGTGGAGGGACAAATCGGTCGCCCGAAAATCGCGGTGCTGGCGGATCGCGTGAAGAGCATCAACCCCGAGTGCGAGGTGCACGAGGTGGCGGAGTTTTTCACCAAGGAGAATGCGGATCGACTGCTCAGCACGCCTTATGACTTCGTGGTGGACGCGATCGACCAGGTGTCGCTCAAGGCGCTGCTGATCGCCGAGTGCCGCCAGCGCGGGCGTCGAGTGATCACCGTCGGCGGCGCGGGCGGCAAGCAGGAGGCCAGCGGGATTCGGGTCGCGGATCTCGCGGAATCCGCCCAGGACGATCTGCTGCGTTTCGTGCGCAAGCAATTGCGGGCCGAGCATGGCTTTTCACGTGTGGACAGGGAACCCTTCGGCGTGCGCTGCGTATTTTCCATCGAGCGCCCCCATTATCCGTGGCCGGATGGAACCGTGCAGCGGGAAAAGCCGCCGGCCTGCAACCTCAAGCTCGATTGCGCGAGTGGCTACGGGACGGCGTCGTTTGTGACCGGGGCTTTCGGACTGGCTGCGGCGGGCGAGGTGGTCCGGGTGCTGGCGGCGGGCTGACCTGGTGGAGGCAAAGAGGCTGGCTCCAGATTCCGCCGATTATATAAATCGGGTCCGCTCATCAATCGGTTACTTCCTCTGCTTTTTTGAAGATTTGCGCGGCTTGGGAAGGACGCCCAAACGGGGGTCGCGCTGTTGCGCAAGCTTGACGAGCCGGGTCGCATCGCGCTCGAAAGTGGCGACGCTTTCGGAAAGATAGAGCCACTTGGGAAGGACGGGATGGGGCGTGAGCGTGGCGAACTCAGCCCGCAATGATTCATGATGCTCGCGATCGGTACAAACGAGCACTCCGCACCACGGCTCTTCATCCCGGGTAACGAAACAGAATAGAATGCGCCCCTCCAGATAAACCGCTTTCGATCCAAACATGGGGCGCAACAGAAACGAAGCCTCCGTTTCCAGCGGCTCCCAGAGCCACGCCAAAGGATGCGAAACCTCGACGCGAACGTTGATGAGATCAGCCACCCGACGCGACGGTTTACCGGAAGATTTCATGGTTCATCCTGGCGATCCCGCGAGCGCACCGCGCGGGTGAGAAAAGCGGCGGCGAAAAAAAACGTGCCCCACGAGGCCAGATGCCAGGCAGGAAGATAGCCCAAGCCATCGACGGCATAGCAAAGCATGGCCAGGAGGAGGCAGACGTTGGAATAGGAGATCATCAACGGTGTATCAAGACCGGGGTGATCAAACGTAGCAAGCACGGTTTTCCCGCCATTCAATGCGGCAAAAAAAAGAGCGCCCTTTTGCGGGCACTCTTTTCGATTTTTTCGCTGGAAGCAGTGACCGGCTCAGGCGAGCGCGGCGAGCTTGGAAAGGAGCTCGGCCTTGCCCTTGAGCCCGACCACCTGATCGGCGACCTGGCCGTTCTTGAAGAACAGAAGCGTCGGGATCGAGCTGATGCGGAACTGCGAGGCGAGCCCGCTGTTCTGGTCCACGTCCACCTTGCCGATCTTCACCGTACCGACTTTTTCCTTCGCGATTTCATCAAGGATCGGGGCGATCATTTTGCAAGGCCCGCACCAAGGCGCCCAGAAATCGAGAAGAACCGGGACGCTGGAAGAGACAACCTCTTCCTGAAAGTTGGAATCAGTAACGGTAACGACGTTGGAATCAGCCATGGTGAGTAATTGAGTTTAAGAATTGAAGGCGAGGAAATTGGTCGCCACGGAAGCCAGCGCGGCCACGAGGGCCACGATGCTGAGAATGGTGAAGAGACCGTCCGCTTCCTCTTCGTTCGCCGCCGGAGCGATGACCGTGGAGGTGCGAATGGCGGGAGCCGGGGCGTGGGAGACCGGCTGGGTCTGCTGCAACTTGACCGTGGCCTGGGGCAACGGCTTGCCGGGGGCAGGAACCGAAATACGCGAGGTTTCCTTCTTGGGCGTGGCGGCCTTCATGGCCATCGGCGCAGCCTGGCCAACTGGCGTGGGCTTGGGCGTCATGCCAGGAGGAGGAGGCAGCGGGGCTGCCGGAGCCGGAGCGGCGGGAGCGGCAGCGCCAGGAGGCGGCGGCAGCACGGGCGCGGGAGCCGAGGCACCAGGAACAGGCGGCTTCGCAGGCAGCGTGGGCTTGATGCCCAGGCTGGGAGCCTTGGGAGCGCCTGGAGCAACCGGAGCGCCGGGAGGCTTGGGTGCCGTGGGCAGACCGCCCGGAGGCTTTGCGCCGGCAGCCGGCGGAATGAAAGGCTTGGGCCCACCGGGTGCGGCAGGCTTGGGAAGACCAGCAGCGACGCCGGGAAGCAGCGGGGCAATGCGGGTGGATTCCTTTTTCGGCGAAGCCGGGACATCGATCCGGGAGGTAGCTCCCTTGTCGGACGCTTCGGTCGGGAGGTCGATCTTCATCGTCGCGCCTTTGCCCGCCTCTGCATCGGACTGACCGGGAAGACTAATCTTCATCGTCTCGCCCTTCTGGTCGATGCGCATGGTTTCACGCTTCGCGAGCAGGGGAGTCACCGGGTTTGGGCGGAAGAGTGATGCGGACGGTTTCTTTCTTGGGCGTCGGGAGCTGGCCGCTCTGAGGGTCTTGATCGGACATAGGTGTTTGGGTGGGTGACTTCGAATTTATTCCAGGAGGCTCGCAATATTCTATCGTTCTGCAATCGGCACAACCTTTTTTCCAACCGGCTGGCCGGTATATTCACTGAGCGGACGATAGAGTCGGTTGTCGGCGAGCTGTTCCAGCACGTGGGCCGTCCAGCCTGCGGTGCGGGAAATGGCGAAGATCGGCGTGAACAGATCGGTCGGGATGCCGAGGGAGTAGTAAACGGTGGCGGAGTAGAAATCCACGTTGGCGTTGAGGCCTTTGCGCTCCTTCATGATGGCGGCGATGCGCTCCGACATGCGAATCCACTTGGGTTCTCCGAGTTGATTGGAGAGCTTGATCGCCATCTCGCGGAGGTGCGGGGCGCGGGGGTCGAGCACCTTGTAAACGCGGTGCCCCATGCCCATGATCTTCTTCTTCTGCGCAAGCTGTTCCTCCACCCAGCTATCCACGCGATCCTCGCTGCCGATTTCCTCAAGCATCAGAATCACTCCCTCATTGGCGCCGCCGTGCAGCGGGCCCTTGAGGGTGCCGATGGCGGAGGTGATGGCGGAATAGACGTCGCTGAGCGTGGCAATCGTCACGCGGGCGCTGAAGGTGGAGGCGTTCATGCCGTGGTCGGCATGGAGCACGTAGGCGACGTCCAGCGTCTGGGCCGCTTCCTCGGTGGGCACCTCATCGTTGATGAGGTAGAGGAAGTGCGCCGCCTCGCCGAGATCCTGGCGGACTGGCGGGAGCGACTTGCCCTGGCGGGCGCGATGGAAATAGGCGGCGATGACGCCGATCTTGGCCGTGATGTGCAGGGCGCGGATCTGGTCCTTGCCGACATTGATGTCCTCTTCCAGCTCGCCGTCATAGAGGCCGAGCATGGAAACGGCGGTGCGGATCACATCCATCGGCGCGGCGGTTTTCGGCGCGCCGAGGATGAAATTAATCACGCCCTGGGGCAGCTCGCGACGGCTGCGGAGACTCTTATGAAAATCCTCCAGTTGCGGGAGATTGGGCAGATGATCATGCCAGAGCAGATAGGTTATCTCTTCAAAGCTGACTTTCCCGGCCAGTTCGTTGATGTCGTAACCGGCATAAATCAACTGGCCTTCCTGTCCGCGCACATCGCTGAGGCGGGTGGTATTGGCCACGATTCCCTCAAGTCCTTTTGATATCACTGGCATAATTTTCTGAATCTCCTGTGTATGGGGTTGTAAAGCTTGGTGTGGAAAAAACGGCTATCCCTTCCAAATTTCCAACAGCGTCTTGGCCATCGTAGAGGGAGTTGGCGAAACTGCAATCCCGGCCGGCTTTCAAAGCCGCAATTTTTCCTTCCGCCGTGCCTTTACCGCCGGAAACGATGGCACCGGCATGGCCCATGCGGCGTCCGGGAGGCGCGGTGGTGCCGGCGATGAACGCAGCGACGGGCTTCTTGCAATTTTCCTTCACCCAGGCGGCGGCAGCTTCCTCGGCGTCGCCGCCGATTTCACCGATCATGATGATGGCCTCGGTCTCGGGATCGTCGTTGAAGAGACGGAGCACATCGGTGTGCGAGGTGCCGTTGACCGGGTCGCCACCGATGCCGACGCAGGTGGACTGGCCGTAGCCGAGCTGGGTGAGCTGCCACACTGCTTCGTAGGTGAGCGTGCCGGAACGGGAAACCACGCCGACGTTGCCCTTCTTGTGAATGTAGCCGGGGGCGATGCCGATGCGGCAGCCACCATGCGAGCCGGGGCCGGTGCCGGGGGTCACAAGACCGGGGCAGTTCGGGCCGATGAGGCGGGTCTTGGTGCCTTTCATCGCGGCCTTTACCTTGGCCATGTCGGAGACCGGGATGCCCTCGGTGATGGCGACCACGAGGTCGAGCTGGGCATCGACGGCTTCGAGGATGGCTTCCGCGGCGAAGGGCGGCGGGACGAAGATGACGGAGACGGTCGCGCCGGTTTCCTGCGCGGCTTCGGAAACGGTGTCGAAGATCGGCACGGTGTTCTCAAATTTCTGGCCGCCTTTTCCGGGCGTGACGCCGGCGACGATCTGGGTGCCGTAGTCGAGGCTGAGCTTGGTGTGGCGGGCGCCGAAACTGCCAGTGATACCCTGGACGAGAACGCGCGTTTCTGGTGTGACGAGGATGGACATTGAGTGTTGAGTAAAAGTGTTTTGGGAATTGGGGTTTTTAAGAGTGGCCAGGCTTGCGCTTGTGGATGATCAGCGTGTTTCCGTCGGGATCGGAAACCATCGCCATGAAGCAGACGGGCGTTTCAAACGGCCCCATCTTGAACGGCGTACCCGCCTTTTGCAAAGCGGCCACCGCGTCGTCGAAATTCTCCACCTCCAAGCCCACCGTGCAGCCGTCGCCGGTGGGCTTCCAGCCGTCGTAACGGCCGATGCTGAGCGTGCCGGATGCGATGTCGTACTCGATCCAGTGCCCATTTTCGCCCATATCCATATCCATGGTGGGCTGGAGGCCGAGCACGCCTTCGTAAAACGCCCGGGCCCGAGCGACGTCGGTAACCGGATACGAAGAGAAGGCGATTTCGGTGACTTTCATGGCGTGATCTTCAAATCAGGCAACCTGCTTCACGGCCGCGACGACCTTTTCGGCGGCGTCGGACATGGTGTCGCCGCTGATGATGGTGAGATCGCTGTTGGCGAGGGTCTTCTTGCCGGCTTCGACGTTGTTGCCTTCGAGGCGCACGACGAGCGGGATGCTGAGCGAGGTTTCCTTCGCCGCTTCGATGATGCCGTGGGCGATGACGTCGCAATCCATGATGCCGCCGAAGATGTTGACGAAGATGCCCTTCACATTCGGGTCGCCGAGGATGATCTTGAAAGCCGCCGTGACCTGCTCGCGGCTCGCACCGCCGCCCACGTCGAGGAAGTTCGCCGGGGTGCCGCCGAAGTGGCCGATGATGTCCATCGTGGCCATGGCGAGGCCCGCGCCGTTCACGAGGCAGGCGATGTTGCCATCGAGGCCGATGTAATTAAGCGCGAACTCGGAAGCCGCGACTTCGCGGGGGTCTTCCTCGTCCTTGTCGCGCATCGCGACGATCTCGGGATGACGGTAGAGCGCGTTGTCGTCGAAGTTGAACTTGGCGTCGAGGGCGAGCACCTTGCCATCCGGCGTGATGACGAGCGGGTTCACTTCCACGATCGAGCAATCCCCGGCGCTGAAAAGCTTGTAGAGCGCGGAGATGAGCTTGGAACCGGCGTTGATGAGCGGACCGGTGAGGCCGAGCTTCTTGGCGATCTTGCGGGTCTGGTAGCCCTGGAGACCGAGGAGCGGGTCCACGGTTTCGTTGAAGATCTTCTCCGGGGTGTGCTCGGCGACCGCTTCGATATCCATGCCGCCCTCGGTGCTGGCGATGATGACCGGCTTGCTGGTGGCGCGGTCGAGCAGGATGGCGATGTAAAGTTCCTTCGCGATGTCGATCGCCTCGGCGATGAGCACCTTCTTCACCACGCGACCGGCGGGACCGGTCTGGGCAGTGACGAGCGTGTTGCCCAGCATCTTGGCGGCCATTTCCTTCGCTTCCGCCGGGCTGTTCACGAGATGAACGCCGCCCTTGAAACCGTTGGTGAAAGTGCCCTTGCCGCGTCCGCCGGCATGGATCTGGGCTTTGACGACGATCTTGCCGGTGCCGAGTGCTTCGGCGGCTTTCTCGGCCTCTTCGGGGGTAAAGGCGACCTGGCCCTTGGAGGTGGGCACGCCGTATTTATCAAATAGTTCCTTGGCTTGGTATTCGTGAATATTCACTGCTTTGTTGGTTTGGTAATCTGTCTTGGTGGAAGACGCTGCAGGAGCGGCGGGCGGCGGTCTGGCTGCCCGTGGGGCTCTCCCGTTCGTCCTCCGGTATTTTTTAACTGCCGGTGCCCACGTATTCTGCCGAATACGTATCGAACTTTGCGGTCGATCCCTTGGAAGGCGTGGAGCCGACGTCATAGACATCGTTCCCGACGACTTCCTGCGACTGCGTATCCCAAATCATCACGCTCTTTTTCGTATTGGCAGGAGCGCTTTCACTTTTCTCGGTATCCACGGCGATATAGCGGGTCTTCTTCTTTTTCAATGCCGTTTTCTTCTCCGTGGAGAGTTTTCCGTAATAAACCTTCGCCCGCTCGGCCGCGAGGGCGCGCTGGCGCTCGGTGGCTTGGTGCTTGGAGATGACGTAGGCGGTGTAGCCGATGAGCGCCCCGGCCGCGACGCCCGTGGCGATGGATTCACCGGTCCTCATGCCGGCCGCGCGGGCAATCCCGCCTGCGGCTGCGCCGCCGAGAGCGCCGAAAACCCCTGCGTTCTCGCCCGGCGTAAGATTGGAGCAGCCTGCGCTGAAGAGCGCCGAAACCAGAAGAGTGCTGCAAATTTTGAGGGATGCGTTACGCATGTCGCGCAGTCTAAGCGGGTTCTTAAAAATCACGCAAGGATGGAAAAACGGGAATTTTGAGGCAGACCGGGGGAAAGGGATTTGGGCCAGCGAAAGACTCGAAATAAAACGAAAAAGGGAAAGCGGGGAAATGACCAATACGGGCTGAGGACATTCGTTATCCATCATTCCCGTCCGTATCGCTCCCCGATTCGCCCCCTCTCTCATTGTCTCCACGCCTTTGGAGTGCGGTGACACGTCGCCGCTTTCTCCACGCGAGACCAGTCTCGCCACCAACGCGCAGCCAAATATCCCTTTCTTACTTCGGCGGGATTTCCACCTGATTGTCGTGGCACCACTTGATTGCGCCCGGCTGGCCTTTTTGAGCGGCTTTTTGGTACCAGGTAGTGGCGGCACTTAGATCCTTGGGCAGCCCCCCCACCCCTCCCTCAAAGCTTTGCGCATAGAAGGCCATGCAGTTGGCGTTTCCCTGCTCGGCCCCCTGTTTGAAAAGCTGGACTGCCTTCTGGGCGTCAGCCGAAGTTCCCAAGCCCATCGCATAAAGGACGCCGAGATTGCCAGTGGAATCCAGGAAGCCGAGGTCGCTCGCCTGCTTGTAGAGCTCGAAGGCCTTGCCAAAGTCCACCGGAACCCCAGTGCCATGCTTGTAGCAGTTGGCGAGGCTGTCCATGGCGCGCGGGTCGTTTTGGGCTGCCGCTTTTTGCAGCCAGCCGACCGCCTTCGCCGGATCTTTGGGAACCCCTTTGCCGTAAAGCTGGCACTCGGCGAGGTAGGTCATTCCATCCAGATCGCCCATGTCGGCGGCGCGCTGCAGCCAGGTGGCGGCCTTGGCCAGGTCACGGGAAACCCCGGCGCCATTGGAATACATGAGACCCACCCGGGTTACCGCCTCGGCGGCTCCGGATTGCGCAGCCGAGGAATACCACGCAAAGGCCGAGGACGGATCGCTCTTCAGAAAGCCGTCGCCCAGGATCATCATCGCGGAGACGACGCCCATTTTTGCCGAATCCAGAAGCATCGGCTTCAGAGAGCTCAAACTGAGCATCGGGCAGGCGCTCGGGCGCTTTGCGAATGCGCATCAACAGCAATTGAATATGCGTCTTCGCGGCATCCGACTCCGGGTAATCTTTAGTCATCTGCAAATACGCTCCGAGCGCCCGGGCCCAGTCGGATTGGTCCTCGTAGCTTTGTGCGTCGGCCAGCGCCTTCTTCAGCAGATCCTCGCGGGAAGGCGTGGGAGCAGGCGTCGGCGTGGCTTGCACCACCGTCGGGACGGGAGTGGGAGTCGCCGTCGCCAGCGGAGTCGGCGTAGGAGTTGCAGCGGCCATTGGCGCGGGCGAAGCGGGATGCTTGAGCAAAAAGAAAGCGACGGCTCCAGCGGCAGCCAGCCCGGTAAGGCTGCCCAGCACCAGCGACAACGCGCTCTTCTTTTTCGGCGCGAGGGCGACCTGGGTCATTTCCCCCGGCTTTGAAGCGATCTGCACCGGCGATCGCGGCTGGCCGGAAATGCGGTCCACCTCCGCTGATTGCAGGGCCTGCCACCAGTCATTCGCACTCGCATAGGAACGCGCCACATCGAGCCCGCGCTTGAGCACCTCGTTCCCCTGCTCCGAGAGCCCCGCCAGCGGCACATAGCGTAACGGCGTGCCCAGCGGGGCGGCAATCCGGTCCAGCAGCGAAGCGCCGCCGAGCAACTCATACGCCATCGCGCTCAATGACTGCACGTAGGTGGCGGTGACGTTCTGCACCGCCTCCGATTGGGCGGTGGGACCCGCATCCACCAGCGTCTGCCCACCAGCCCAGGTCGCGGAGTCGGTGAGCACCCGCTCCATCCGGACCGCGCGCAGTTTTACTACAAAATCCGGCCACACCGAAACCAATGCATGCTCATCCGCCAGCGCCCCGCTGAAATGCACAAAGGTCTCCGGCAACGAAAGCGGGAGCCGATGCAACTGAGCCCGCAAGGCATGATCCACCCCCGCGGCGATTTGCTTGAACACCAGCAGCAACTCGTCCCGGCCAATCCCGCCGCGGGCGCGCAGCATTTCTCCGAGCGTGAAGCCCTGCGTCCACTCCTCAACCAGCCAGCCCCGGCCCGCATCGAGCACGGCGGAAAGAGGGTTCAGCAAGTTCCCCTGCGGGGCCGCGACCACCTGGCGGATCTGCTCTTGCAGGCTGGCAATCCCGGCGGCTCCGAGTTCCATCGGCAACGCAGTAAGCCGCACCATGCGGTCTTTCGACTGCGCGCGAAAGACTGGCCCAAGCGCGCTGTCGCCGAGTGCTTCCACGATCTCGGTCTCCCCGGCGATCTTGCGCCCGAGCGCAAAGTCATCGCGCGCGGCGTCCACGCTCCCGGCCATCGTCTCCGCCAGCGTGGGAAAATCCTGCACCCCGGAAAGGGTGGCCGCCGCCTGCTCCAGCGCCTCGCGCGTCTCGGCCGGGGTCTGGTAACGCTTTGCCGGGTCCTTCTCCAGCATGCGCGACATCACGTCCACTGCCGCCTTCGGCCATTGCGCGTAGTGCTCAAAGGGCGGCGGCTTGTGCAGGTGCTGGCTCATCACCTGCGCCAGCGATCCAGCAAAGGGTGCGCGGCCCGCCAGCATGTACCAGAGCGTCGCGCCGAGCGAATAAATATCCGACCGCACATCGATCTCGCGCTCCTCGAGTTGCTCGGGGCTGGCGAAATGCGGCGTGCCAACAAAGCCGCCCATCGACATCGTCACCGCGTCCTCCTCGGACTGCACGGATTTGGCGAGGCCGAAGTCGATCACCTTCACCACCAGCTCGTCGTCCTCCTTCACGAGCATCAGGTTGGCGGGCTTGATGTCGCGATGGACGAGCCCGAGCCGTTCCGCAGCTCCCAGCGCGCGGGAAACTTGGGCGGCGATGCCGAGGGCGAGCACCGGATCGAGCATGCCCTCGCGGCGAATGCACGCCTCCACCGTCTCGCCGTCGATGAACTCCATCGAGTAAAAGTAGGAGCCGTCGTGCACGCCAAGATGGAACACGCTCGCCACGTTGCGATGCCGCAACTGAGCCGCGCTGCGCGCCTCGCGCACAAACCGCTGGCGGGCCACCTCGCTGTCGAGATACGCCGCATTGATCACTTTCAACGCCACGGGAATCCGCAGGTTCGTATCGAACGCCTTATAGGTCGTACCCATCGCGCCGCGCCCCAGCTCGAACAACGAGCCATCCTCGCGCAACAGGTACTTCATAATGATCAAAAATCAGCGGCTCAGCCATCGCAAAGCCGCGACTATGCCGTGCGGGACGACTTTGGGCAATGATGGGTTTAAGCGGGGATTTTTGGACAGGATGAATAGGATGCAGAAAGAGTGGCGTCCATGAAATTGAGGCCCATCCTGTAAATCCTGTTCATCCTGTCCAAAACTTCTGGTTCTGTAATTGCGAGCGCATTCCACTTCTGTCAGGATTGGAAGCGTGGCCCCGGAACCTTCGGCTCGAAAATCCCTCCAGCTTCAGCACCTGCTTTACGCCATCGCGTCGTTGCCGTTTGTGCTGTTTGCGATCTTGTGGGCGCTCGGGGCGTTCAAGGGGACAGCGCCGGATTCACGGCCTGTCCCCTCGCCTTCCTCGACGGCTTCGCCTACACCCGCACCGAATACGAAAGACGTATCCAACACCACCCGACTGGACACGGCCCACCATCACCCGCCTGGCAGGAACGCGGCGGATTTTTACAAACAGGCGTGGAGCCTTTACAAACAACTCGACCTGACCGACGAAGAAAAGCAGATGCTTCATAAACGAAGCAGCAAATGGGACAAGACCAAGGCAGCGGAACTCTTCGAAAAAATCCAGCCCATCGTGGAAATGCTGCGACAGGCAAAGAACGCGGCGTATGCGGACTGGGGCATTGAATTCAAAAAATTCAGCGACCGGCAACCGCAATTCACCGCGACCCTGGGTCTCAGCGAATTGCTGGCCTGGAACGCAGCCTATGAATTTCAAGATAATCCCGCGCTCGCGGTGTCCGATCTCGGCATCAACCTGCAAATGGGCAACAGCGTAGGCAACGCTGCAATGATAGGCCTTCTCGTCAATGGTGCGGCCCTTGGGACTGCGATTGATGTTCTGCGGGGCAATGCCGCGTCGCTGTCGCCAGATCTGGCTAGGCAGACCATTGCGCTTATCCAAATCAGCGATCTTCAGAAAAACCTCCAGGCAGCGCTGCAGGTGGAATCCGAATTACAGTCGGACTTTATCCTTTCGATCAAAAATAAGCCTGACAATCTCGACCTGTTTTTCGAATCGCTTGGAATAAACGGCCCCACAGCAGACCCGCAGGAAAACCTGAGACTCCGCGACTTCTACAAAAACAACCCCACCAAAATCACCGATGAACTTGAATGGGCGGAAAATATAAGCCGGGAATTCGCGCAAAAAGCCATGCTGCCAGAGACCACCTTCGATGCATGGTGGCAGAGCACCCGGCAAACTTCGTCGAGCATGCCGTTGACCCACCCAGCGATGCAGGTGTTGGGAGGGGTGCGGGAGCGGATGGCTGATCTTGCACTGCAAAGCAGTCTGTTTCGAGCCGGTCTCGCCATTCTCCAAAACGGCGATTCCGTGCTGACGAATTATCGCGATCCGATAACCAGCCAGCTTTTCCAGCTCGTGCCAAATGCCGATGGCTCCGAACTGCAATCCACCTTTCAATATCAAGGCAAGCCGGTGACGATGCAGTTCTCGACGCCGAAGCCATAATTTTCCGCGGCTTACTTCGCGCCGGATTTGAGCTTCAGCTTTACCTGCATGTCCACGATGGCGTCGAGGACTTTGCCCCCATGCTGGAGGCTGTCCTTGGCGCTTTGCACGTGCTGGAGGGCGGTGGCCTGGGCCTCGGGAGTATTGGCGGCGGCGACTTCGGCTTCGAGGTCCATCAAGATTTTCAGGTCGGGCAGGTAGGGCTTGGCGAGGGCTTTGTATTCCTCGAGCCAGGCGTGGTCGTCGTCGGCCTTGCGGCTCATGAAGGCGGTGAAGTAGGCGTTGCTGTCGTCGAAGGCGCCGAGTTCCCAGTCCTTGAGCGCGAAGGCGAGGACTGACAGCAGGTCGAGATTCGAGCCGCCGTAGCCTTTGAGCGCGCTCGCCAGCACCGGGGAGTTGTCGGACAGGACGCGTGAGGTTTCGACGAAGAAGTTGGCAAGCTCGACCTGCTCCTCCTGGGTGGAGAACATGCCACGCTTGAAGACCTGCTGGAAGATGCCCTCCGCGTCCTCCGCCTTGCCATCAAGCAGCGCGCAGAGACCCTCGTGGAAGGTGGCCCAGTTCAGCATCGGCTGCTGGAGTGGGGTGTCGCCGTTTTGCAAGTTGTGAAAGCCCTGCTGGGCGCTGGAAAAGTCACCGCCGAGCATGGTGCGGCGGAGCTGGTCGTATTGCTGGTTGAGATCCTGCGCCTGCTGTTTCTTCTCGTCCGCCGCGACCTGATCGGCCGTCGGCTCGTTGCTTTTGGTAATCTTGTCGCGATACTTCCAGCCAAAGTAGCCGAGGCCGACGATCAGGGCGATGATCAAAACGGCGATGATATTGGCCACGATCTGCTGGGACTTGCTCACCTCCACCACGCGCTGGGTCTTGCGCGGCTTCGTCTTCCCCTCCTGCAGTTGTGTCCGCGCGTAGGTGAGATGCTCGATGAGCTCCTCATAGCTCTGGTAGCGCTGGTCGGGGTCCTTGTTGAGCATGCGATTGATCACGTAGGCGGTGGCGCTGGAAACATCCGGCGCGAAGGCCTGCAAGCTCACGGCACGGCTCTTCAAGTGCTTCAAGGCCACCATGGAGGCCGTCTCCGCTTCGAAGGGCGGGCGGCCCGCCAGCGCATGAAAAAGCGAGCCGCCGAGGCTGTAGATATCGCTGCGAAAATCCTCCGGTTTCCCGTCGAGCTTCTCCGGCGCGACATAATACGGCGTGCCCCAGATCTCGCCGCGTGCCTCCGCCTCCTGCTCCATGAGCAACGCGAGACCGAAGTCCACAATCTTCGCCGTATGCGCATCGGCAAACAGGATGTTACCCGGCTTCACGTCGCGATGGATCAGCCCCATCTTGAAAGCGGCATTCAACCCCTCCGCGGCCTGGATCCCCACCGAGAGCACCTGGGCCTCGGCCACCCGCTCCTGCAGGGTGATGAGACTATCCAGCGATCCCTTGTCCACCAACTCCATGGCGATGTAGTAGGTGCCGTGATCGGCTCCAAAGGAAAACACCTTCACCACGTGCGGATGGTTCACCGAGGCGGTGATCACGGCCTCGCGCTCGAAGTTGGCCACGTATTCCGGGTTGCGGCTGAACTCCGCCTTCACCACCTTCAATGCGACCATGCGATTGAGATTCACATCGAGCGCGCGATAGACCGCCCCCATGCCGCCGCGGCCCAGCACTTCCTCGATGGCGAAGTTATTAAACTGCGTGCGGGCGCGCATCATCGTGCCGCAGATCGGGCAGTGCACCTTGGCGAAGGGCTCCTGATCGCTGACGTCCAGCAGCGTGGCACAGTTCGGGCACGCTTGCAGAATCGGGGGGTATTCTTCGCTCATGATGCGGGGAGGTATCACCCCCCGGGCAAAAACCGCAATCGCAGGTTTTTTGGAAAACGATTGTTTTTGCTTTGCTTCGACAAATCTGCCGGGACTGCAAAGATATCCCCCGTATTCAATGCCCGACTTCATCGCCAGCCCGCCTGACAAAGGCACCCGTCTCGACCATTTTCTCGCGGAGAAAATGACGGATCTTTCGCGATCCCGCGTCCAGGCATTGATCGGTGAGGGGCATATTTTGCTCAACCAGTCCCCCACCCGCCCGGGGGCCAAGCTCAAGGAGGGCGACCATATTTCCGTCACCATCCCCGCCCCGGTCAGCACGGAGATTGTCGCGGAGGAAATGCCCCTCGACATCCTGCACGAGGATGCGGATCTCATCGTGCTGAACAAAGCCCCGGGCATCGTCGTTCACCCTGCCGTCGGCAACTTGGGGGGCACGCTGGTCAATGCCCTCCTGCACCATTGCCACGATCTCTCCGGCATCGGCGGCGAGCAACGCCCGGGCATCGTACACCGGCTGGACAAGGATACGAGCGGCTGCCTGGTCGTCGCCAAGAACGACCAGGCCCACCAGCACCTGGCCGCGCAGTTTGCCGGTCGCTCGGTACAAAAGATCTACCTCGCGCTGGTCGCCGGAATCCTGCGCAAAAAGCGCGGCAGCATCCTCGCCCCCATCGCCCGCCACCCCGTGCACCGGCAGAAGATGGCCGTCGTGGAGCGCGGCCGAGCGGCCCACACCGATTACCAGGTGCTCAAGGAATGGCCGGATGGCACTTCGCTGGTGGCCTGCCTGCTTCACACCGGGCGCACGCATCAAATTCGCGTCCACCTCCAGCACCTCGGCCATCCGCTATTAGGAGATGCGGTCTATGGGCGACCCGAAGGTTATCCCCGCCAAATGCTGCATGCCTGGCAACTCGCTTTCGACCATCCGAGAGCGGGCGGGCGGCTTCAATTCAAGGCTCCGATCCCGCCCGATTTTCCGGTAATCGACCCTCATCTGGTCTGTTTTCAATAAATGATTGGTCGATAAATTTAATGTCATTTACCGCGCCGCAATTATCTCATTTCGTGAGAATTACACTAAAATTACCTTCTGAACACCGGTTCTCCGCCACGGATTCGTCATTAAATTTAAATTGACCCCGAACCATAGAGCGGAGAAGAAACGGGCCATGAAAGATGGTGGCAGGTTTCCGTGGGCAAAATTTGAAGTATTGAAAGTCGGCGGGGTCAGAAAGATCGGAACGACTGGCCAGGAGGCTTCGTCCGCATTGGGTTCGTCAAAATTATCTGCCATGAAATCTTATCTGTTTGTTTTGATCTCGGTCGCCGCCTGCCTCGGCTTCAACGGTTGCACGAAATCCGATCAGGACAGCCAGGCTCCCTCCGTCCCCACGCCTACCGCAAATTCCACAGCGGACCAGGTGAAGAATGCCCAGGCCGAAGCAGTGAGACGATACCCCGATCTCGCCGTGAAGGGCTCGATTTTCAACCGCAAGTTCCTGGCTCTGTATCAGCAAATCAAGGTCAACAACCCCTCCGAGCTTGGCGATCCACAGTGGCCGGTTTATCTGGCCGATCAGGCGGCCCAGGAACTTGCCGCCGCCACGCCGCCGCCACCCACTCCCGCGGCAAAGACGCCCAGCTGGTTCGACCAGGAAGTCAACGAGGCCACCCAGGTCATGGATGTGAAAACCCAGTCGGGGCATAAACACCACTAAAGGCAGGTCGATGAAAATGAAAAACTCGAAGGCAAAAATGAAGGAAACGATGACCATTCGCACGCTGGCACTGGCCACCGCTGGCATACTTGGACTTTGTGGGCTTACTGGCTGCAACAAACCATTGGAAACCACCCAACCACCCGAAGCGACTCCGACTCCCACCCCCGCATCCACTCCGACGGCAACTCCTGCTCCGACCGTCGCCCCGGTCACCACCGCTCCGGCCAACGCAACGGTCCCTGCGGCCCCCGCAGCGCCCACGCCAAACCCGGCCTCGGGAGCCACGGCGGAAGCACTTCGACTCTATCCCGATCTGGGCAAGAAGGACTCCATTTTCAACCGAACCTTCCGCGACCTGTATGTTCAGAAGAAGAATACCGAGCTGCAGTCTCTCACCAGTTTCGACTGGCCGCTCAAGCTGGCCCGGGAAACGGCCAGAACTTCTCAATGTCCAACCCGTGGCGGAACAGACCTCGCCCACCCCGCATCCCACCCAATATGCGCAGGCCACCGCCACGCCCACGCCTACGAGCTGGCTTAATAAACGGATCGAAACCGACAAAAACCGGCTCGACCAGGGTGCCTACGACCAGCACGTAGCCATCCCTTACCCTTATTATTATTACGATTCCTACGGCAGAAGGTTACTGGATCGACCGCTACGGTGCTTACCACTATTACACTTACGGCCCGTAGTTACGGAGTCGTGGCGGGGGGCTGCTTAAACGCATGAGTAAAGTCCCCTATGGTAATGCAACCGGGTAAATGATTGCGTATCGGAAAATGAGGTTAAGAAGCGCTATCGCTTGTTCCCGGTTCCCATTTACCCGCAATGCCACGCAAAATCCTGTTCATCCTCTGCATATTCCTCGCTTTTACCGGCCTCTTCGGCAGCGCGGCCTATACTTTTTCCCATCTGGTGCCGACGCATCTCTGGACGGAACGCCTGAACGAACCGTTGCCGGATGGCACCCGCCTGCAAATCGAAAATGTGATCGTGTTCCAGCAAGCGCCCTACTCGATTCTGCGGGTGAAGTGCCACTGGCTCGGCCATGATCCGGCCGAGCGCTACGACGTGCGCGCCGAGCTGCATGCCTCCGCGGATGGCCCCGCGCTCGATCCCGAACATGCCTGGACCGTGAATGAAATCCCCGATCCAGCCAATGGCGACACCGTCCCTTTCTCCTGGGATTTCACCAATCCGCCGAAAGACACTAAGCGCTTCTACCTGCGCGTTTATTTCCATCCGCCCGACTCGCTGGTCGAAAAGGAGTTCGCCCGCTTCGACCTGCCGACTGAACCCAACCTGATCCAATAGCCAGGCCGGGTTCCGCAACGGTTTTCGGAAGAATTGAGTTGAGCAACCCGGCCCGTGGCGCAAGATAATGCGACTGCCATGAGCCAGTTCGACGAAGCCCTCAATTACGTGCATCGCGCCCTCTCCGATTTACGGGAAGGCGGGACGGCTGACCATCTGCGCTCGTCCTTTACCGCCTTGGAACAGCTCAAGGCCACGGCCCGCCCCGCTGCCTCCAAGGCCACTCCCATGGCGGTCGCCTCGCCCACTCTCCGCCCACCATCGCCTCAGCCACTCGAACCGGCCACTCCAACGGTTCCCCAGCCCTCCATGCCCGCCAAAACTCCTGCCCTCACCTCCACGGTCTCCTCGCCTCGTATCACCCAACCCGGCGCGCCCAAGGCGGAGCGTATCCAAGCTCTGCGCGAGGTCGCCCTCCAGTGCGTGAAATGCCCGCACCTGGTCAAGTCCCGCACCCAGGTCGTCTTCGGGGTCGGCAATATCGATGCCCGGCTGATGTTTGTCGGCGAAGCTCCGGGCGAGGATGAAGATTTGCAAGGCGAGCCTTTCGTGGGCCGCGCCGGGCAATTGCTCACCAAGATCATCGAAGCGATGGGCCTCACCCGCGCCGACGTGTATATCGGCAACGTGCTGAAATGCCGCCCCGACATGCCACCGGGCGTCTCGGGCAACCGCAAGCCGAAGCTCGATGAAATGAAAACCTGCCTGCCCTATCTCGAAGAGCAGATTGAGATCATCCAGCCCAAGGCCCTCGTCGCGCTCGGAGCGACTGCCATGGAAGGCCTCATCAACGAAACTTCACCGATGAACCGCCTGCGCGGGCGCTGGCACGAGTTCAACGGCATCCCGCTCATGGCCACCTATCACCCCGCCTACCTGCTGCGCAACCAATCGCTCAGCGAGAAACGCAAGGTCTGGGAAGACATGCTCATGGTCATGGAAAAGCTGGAGATGCCCATCTCGACCAAGCAGCGCATTTTCTTCCTGCCAAAAGAGTAAGCCCCGGAGCAGAGCATGAAAAAAATCATCTTCCTCATCATCCCGGTCCTCGTGCTGGCAAATCTCGCGGCTTTCTTTCTCCTGCGGCAGCCCGCCCTGCCGGCCGATGATGAATTGACCAAGCCCATTCTCGCCGAGCAGGCAATGCAGGCGAAGCACCCATTCACATCGAGCATTCGCCCACTTATCTCGACGCCGCCCGCGATCCGCCGCCTGGCGCAAGCTGGACCGCCAGAAGAACGTCGACGCGGTGATCCTCACCGGCGACCCGACGATCTACCAGCCACCTGCTGGAGCACCTTGCTGCACGTGCAAGACTGGAATCTCACCTACCTCGACCACACCAGCTTTGGCTTCAAGCGCGCGCCCGTCGCCGGCTGGAATATCGCCACGCTCAAGGATCTGGAAAAACGCTTTGCCGACAAACCGACCCCCGAGCGGGTGGATTTTCCTCGTCGATCTTGCCGGAAAGCTCGTCTTTGTCGATGAGGTGGCGACCGCCCCCCAGTTGCTGGAAGAAGCGGTGAAGCTCGACCCCAACTCCGCCGCCGCCTGGTCCCAGCTGGCCACCTTCCATGCCCAATCTTCGCTCTGGTGGCCCGGCTCGGAAGATGCCGAGAAAGCGCTCAAAGCCAAGCCGGACTACCTGCCCGCGCTGCAGGTGAAAGCCCAGGTGCTACTCGCGATGAACCGGGCACCGATGAAGCGCTGGAAACCTCGCGCCGGGTCGTGAGAGGCCGATCCCAAGAATCCCGAGAGCCTTCCCCAATACGCGAGCATCGCGCACCAGGCCCACGGACCACCAAAGCGAAGTCGCCGCCCTGCGCAACCTGGTGGATTCCGCCGTGGAGGCCAGGAAGCCGGTTGCGGGCTATCGCATTTACCTGGGCCAGGCCTATTCCCGCAATGGCCAGCGCGCCGAAGCCCTCAATCAATTCCAGCGAAGCGGTGGACTCCGGCGAGACTCAGCCGGCGAGCAACTCGACTACGCCAGGGAAGCAATTAACCGCCTGGGTGGAGCGGGCGATTCATCGCAATCGCCATCTCCCCACTCCCTCAACTCCATAAGCGAGTTCTCCAGCTGGTGCAGCCGGAAGACGTGCATTCCCACGGCCGCCGCGCCTTCCCAATCATGCACGGGACTGCCGCCGACGTGCAGCGCTTGTTCCGCCACCACACCGAAGCGCTCAAGCGCGATCTGGAAAATGCGCGGCTGCGGTTTATCCACCCCCACCTCGCTGAAAGGATGATCACGTGCTCGAAGTATTTGGTAAGCTCCAGTCCTTCCAGAATCCGGTGCAACCGTCCGTCGAAATTGGAAATCACCCCCAGCCGATGGCTCCCGGCCAGTGCCGCCAAGGCAGGCACCGTGTCGGGATAGACGGCCCAGATCGCCGGGTCGGCCAACCCCTCGTGAGAAACCCGTTCGAAATAAACCCCCCGATCCAGCCCATGGGCAAGGCTACCAAATCCAGCACGCGAAAGACCAGTTCCCGCCACCAGCCCCGGTCATCATCAGCCCGCAGTCCATCAACCACCGGGCGCACAGGCATCCGGCGGAAGACCTGGCGGAAAGCCCGCATCCATGGCCGTCACCTCCAGCGGCATCCCCATTTCCCGTGCCGCCTCGGCATAGTGCCAAGCCCACGCCCTTCGGGATGTGAATCAGCGTTTCGGTGGCGTCGAAAAAGATGGCCTGGATCATTGCCCTTCTTGCATGGCTTTATTTCCAGCGCCTCCGCAACGGAAATGCAGGCTCCCCATCGTTCATTTTCCGCTTCGCATGATTGACAATCCCCTGTCTCGCGCATCCTCATGGCCAGCCTATGACCAAAAAACTGTCCCTGCTCGCCCTCCTGGCAGCGGGCCTCGCCTTCATGACGGGTTCCTCCACCGCCTGCAGCAATCCACCCCCTACGCCGTCCGCGCCTACAAGCCGCATAATCCGGCCAACGTCGTGGTCAAAGTTTCCACCTCCACCCAGCACATCTACGTGATGGAAGGCACCCGCTGCCTCATCGCCGTGCAGGGCTGCGTCGGTGAAAATGGCAAGACCCCAAAGGGTCGCTTCACCCGTGGAGAACAAGATCCGCAACAAGCGCTCCCGGCTCCTTCGGCTTTACCCGTAGCGGCGTCCGGCCGATGGCGACAAGGGCATGTGCGTGTCCGTGGGTTCCTCCAAATCAGCTGCTGGATGGAGACATGTGTGTGTGTGTGTGTGTGTGTGTGTGTGTGTGTGTGTGTGTGTGTGTGTGTGTGTGTGTGTGTGTGTGTGTGTGTGTGTGTGTGTGTGTGTGTGTGTGTGTGTGTGTGTGTGTGTGTGGTGGTGTGGTAGGCGTGCGTGTGTGCGTGCGTGTGTGTGTGTGTGTGTGTGTGTGTGCGCGCGTGGGGGGGGGGGGGGGGGGCGGGGGCGGGGGGGGGGCCGGGGGCGTGGCGGGGGGGGGTGGGGGGGGGCGGGTGTGTGGGGGGGGGGGGGGGGTGGGGCGGGGGGGGGGGGGGGGGGGGGGGGGGGGGGGGGGGGGGGGGGGGGGGGGGAGGGAGAGAGGGAGAGAGAGAGAGAGAGAGAGAGAGAGAGAGAGAGAGAGAATGTGTGTGTGTGTGTGTGTGTGTGTGTGTGTGTGTGTGTGTGTGTGTGTGTGTGTGGCAGGCAGGGAGGGGTAAGGGTGAGGGGAGGGTGGCAGGGTGGCAGCATAAATGATCATTGAATGCAACATGGGTGACAGATCATCCTGGGCGCGCGCGCGCGCGTGAAAAG
>JASGKO010000011.1:0-40602 GCA_049840595.1 Chthoniobacteraceae bacterium | reverse complement strand
TTTATATACCTACTTCGTTTAATTACGTATTGCTAAGGTTAATAGGGAAACACGATAGAATCCGAACAGCACCTGATACCAACTACCGCACGGCGTGGCGTCCCATCTACATCAATACGGCGGCTTCGGTGAACAATATTAACGGCACCGCCCAAACGATTACGTTCCCGACGATAGCCAACCAGTCGGCGACCAGCCTTGCGCAACTGAGCGTGAACGCCACCTCCAGCTTGGGCTCGAGTTATCCCGTGCAATTCTGGGTGGCGTCCGGCCCTTATCGGAACGACGAGAACAACAGCAATTTGCTCATCCCCGACTCGATTCCAGTTTCGAGCAAATACCCGATGCGGGTGGTGGTGGGAGCTTGGCAGTGGGGACGCCCGTCCACCATTCAGTCGGCGACTCCAGTGTATAACACCTTCTGGATTTTCCAGGACAATTATGCGCTTTGGAAATTTACAAACTATGGCAGTTACGATGCGAGCGGCAATCCGGTCACCCCATCCACTACCGCCAGCGACACCGCGACTCCACTCAATGACGGCGTGCCAAATTTGCTGAAATACGCCACTGGCCTGTCCCCGCAGGTGGTTGCCACGACTAGGCCCGCGACGCAGGGGCAGAGCAGCGATGGGACGCATAGCACGCTTACCTTCAACCGCATCGCCGATTCCACGCTGACCTACGTGGTGGAGGCGACCGATGATCTCACCAGCGGCTCATGGACGACCGTATGGAGCAGCACGGGCTCCAGCAATGTGGCTGGAAGTGTAACGGCAACCGATCCCGAGTTGATGGCCAATCATCCTCATCGTTACCTGCGCTTGCGCGTGACGCATTAAAGTCTGCGAAGGAATTCGGTGGGGGTTCGCCTATGCGGTTGCGGCTACTTCTTGAGGCTTCGGTCTTGCACTGGCGGACGGGGTCCGCAACTCAAGAAAGAAGGTGACCCAGTTGGGCGATTCCAGGCGCATTTCCAAGGTGCTGGAGAGGAGCCGGGCGTAGGAGGCCACCAGGTTCAACCCCAGCCCGCAGTGTGCGCTGTCGGTATGGGAAGCGTCGGCGCGCCAGAAGGGCTCCAGCAGATGCGGCAGATCGCTTTCCTGGAGGCCGGGATTTGTATTCCGAATCGTCAGTACGGTTGTCGAAGCGCGCGGTTGCAGATGGCATTCGATCCTTCCCCCGCTCGGGGTGTAGAGCGCGGCATTGGAGAAAAGATTGACCAGGATGGCGTCCAGCACCGCGGCGTCCGCCAGCACGAAGCTTTGCTCCACCGATGGCAGCTTGACCCGGATGCCTCGTTCGCTCGCGATCGGCGATTCCTTTTCCGCGATGCTGCGGAGACGCGCCATCAGGTCCACGGGCTCCATGATCACGCTCTCCGTCCCGGCTTCGCAGCGGGCAATTCGCAGCAGCGTCGAGACCAGCGAGCCAATTCGGTGGGTGATGGATTTGATGTCGGTAAAGTAGTCCCGCACCACCGGTGAATGGGCTTCGGTGAGCCCCACCTCCGCAATGATCGTGAGCTCCGCAATCGGTGTGCGCAGCTCATGGGCGACATTCGATGAGAAACGCCGCTCACGCTGGAAGGCGGTGTTGAGCCGCGCGAGCAACTCGTTCAAGCGGGTGGCGATGGGGCGCAATTCCGCCGGGGCCTCTTCGGTTGCGAAGCGGAAATCGAGGTGGGTGGAATCGATGCGCGAAGTCTCCTCGGCCAGCTGGTCGAGGGGGCGCAGTTCATTGCGCACCGACCACAGCACCATCAGGGCATTGCCCGCCAGCAGCACGGCGGCGCCCGCCAGCAGCAAGCCGCCGAAGATGTGAAGATTCTTATCCAGCTCCGTGCGGGAGAAGGCCATGAACAGGGTCATCTCCGCGGTTTTCTCCGGAATGCCTTCGGTGATCTGCGGGCGGAATTTTCGGATGACAGATCGCCCGCGCTCGCCGTTGGGCAGGCGGATGTCGGTCACCGGGGAATGCCGGATGGAAAGATCGGGCGTGGGCAGGCTGTTGGCGCGGAGCGATTTCGATTTCACCAGCGTGGCGCCGTGCTGATCCCAGACCTGGAAATAATCCGCATGCTTGGTGGTGACAAAGCTGCGGGGCGGCACCTTGGAAAACTCGAAATCCAGCACGCCGTTTTCGAGCTCGCTGGTGGAGATGAATCCATCCGCCTGGGCCTCCAGCATCTGGTCGAACTGGCGCAACAACGCATTCCGCATCACGAGATAAAGCGCGAGCACCACGCCGAGCAGCAGCAGCGTCTGCCCCAGGAGCAGAAAGCGGAGAAGCTGGTTGCGGATCGATTTCATGAAAGAGGGGCGGGCACCGGTTCGAAAACATACCCCATTCCCCGCCGGGTGCGAATGTGCGAGCGCGCGCCGGGCTGGTCGATCTTGCGCCGCAGCAGGCAGATGGATGAATCCACCACATTGCTGAAATGCTCGGCTTCCTCGCCGTAAAGGCGCTGCTCGATCTCGGTGCGGCTGACGACCCGCCCCGGCTGCATGAGCAGCAGCATGAGCAGCGAGTATTCGCGCTGGGCCAGTTCCACCGGGCGGCCATTGACCTTCACCAGTCGGGCCATGGTATCCAGCGCCAGATCGCCCAGCGTAATGACGGGGCTCTTCGACCCATAGGCGCGACGCACCAACGCCTCGACGCGGGCGAGCAATTCCTCCAGCTCGAAAGGCTTCACCAGATAATCATCCGCCCCCATCCGCAGCCCGGTGACGCGGTCGGCCAGCGTGTCCCGCGCCGTCAGCATCAGCACATGAGTGTTGCAGCCTTCCGCGCGCAGCTTTTGCAGGACAGTCAGGCCATCCAGTTTGGGCAGCATGATGTCGAGGATGATTGCGTCGTAATCGTTCTGCCGGGCGAGCCACAGGCCTTCCTCGCCGTCGCGGGCCTGGTCCAGGGTATAGCCTTGGCGTTGCAGGGCCTTGCCCGTGTATTTTTGCAAATGCTCGGAATCTTCGATGAAAAGCAGTTTCACTCGGAGGCCGTGGTTGAGGGTTGTCGGGGAGTGTAACTCATCCCGGCCCGTTCGCACCAGTAAACATGAAAGACGCCGATGGATCTCCCATCCTGTTGGGTATGGATTTCGGCAATCGGTTGAAGATGAGGAAAATCCGCCTTCAAGGACTTGGGGACCTTCGCGAAGTCCGATACATACAGGGCCGAGCCGGTGGTGAACTTTTCCCGGTAGGTGGGCCAGATGATGAATTGGTTAAAGGGCGGCGTATCCACGGGCATGAACGTGGTGGGATGGTCTGGCAGATAAAAGGAGAGCAGACTCGCGGTCATGTACTTGTTGGCCACGATGAAGCTTGCCCCGGTCGTTTTTTGCAGTTGCTCGATTTGCGCGGCCAGGTCGCGGGAACCCCGCGCGCGATCGAGCGGATCACGGCCCCGGGGCAGGTGCAGCCAGGTCGTGTTGTGCAGCGCCACCGTTTCCAGCAGCGCTACGGAAAGGGCCGCCGCAGTTCCAAATTGGGCCCAGGCCGAGCGTTGCAGCAGCGGTTCCAGGCGGGCGGCCAGCAGGATAACCCCGCTGATGTAGGACGCGGCCGCCCAGTTCGCCTGCGCCGCGCGCTGGAAGCTCAACAGCACATAGAACAGAAAGAGCGGCAGGAACAGCGACAGCACGTAACGCAAGCCCGGTTGCATGGCGGGAGCCAGCCGCGGCCAGAAGATCGCGCCCATGAGTCCCACGAAGAGCAGCGGGGAAACGACTCCAATCTGGCTGCCGAGGAATTTGAACGCCTCGGCGGAGCTTAACTGGAAGTGTTGATCCAGCGAACCGCGATGTGACAGCCAGTGCACGGTGGGCCAGTGATGCTGGGTATTCCAGACCAGGGCTGGGACGAAGCAAAGAAGCGCCACCCCCGGCAGTAAGTAAAACGCGGGCCGGAGCAAACTTCGCCGCGCCTCCCGGTGCCAGCCGCAGAACAGGAGGAAGGAAAGCAGTTCCACCGCGGCTGTATATTTGGAGAGGATACCGCCCCCGACGAGCGCCCCGGCGAGCAGCCAGTGCGCGGCCTTTTGCGTTTCCACCGCTTTCCAAAAAACGACCGCCGCCCACGTCCAAAAGAAGATGTAAACCGTGTCGATCGTCATCAGGATCGAGCCAACGGCGAAGAGGGGAACGACCAGCGCCAGCACCGTGGCATACAACGCTACGCGCTCATTGAACAGCCGCCGGGCCAGCACAAAGACGCCCACCATCGTTCCGGTGGAAAGCAGGACGGCAAAGAGCCGCACGCCCAGGACGGTATCGCCACCGATTTCCGTTCCCGCCGCGATGAAAAGGGCGGTCATGGGGCCCTTGTCGAGGTAGCAATAGTCGGGATGCTTCGCCCAGAGCCAGTAGTAGGCTTCGTCGCCCACCAGTTCCAGATGCGGCACGTAGCAGAGCCGAAAGATCGTGACCGCCACGATCAACAGCACCGCCAGCCCCAGTGGACTGGCGAGGCGATGGAGAGGGTGACCGGCGGGAGCGGGCGAGGGGACGGCTGACTTCACAGCGACACCGTTTCCAAAGGAGCGGAATGGGCTTTCACCACCGGCATCGGACACCGCCGATGGATAAACCAACTCAACCCGAGCATATCCAGCACCGGCCAGACCAGAAACCGGCGCAGGCCGTAATTGGACTTTCCACCCATCCGCGGGCGATGCGCCACCGCCGTCTCCGCAATTCGGAAGCCCGCCGCCGCGACCAGGGCCGGGATAAAGGAATAGAGCGTACGGATGGGAATGAGTGCCTCCACCACCTCGCGGCGCATGACTTTCAACCCACAGCCCGAGTCCCGGACCCCGTCGCGGAGGAAGCGGCTGCGGATCGCATTGGCAAAGCGCGAGATGAGCTTGCGACGCAGGTTGTCCTGTCGGGTCGCGCGAATGCCGACGGCGAGGTCCGCGCCCCGGTCCAGCAGGGAGAGCAGCCTTGGGATATCGGCGGGATCGTTTTGTCCGTCCCCGTCCAGGAGCGCGATCCGCTCACCGGTGGCCGCTTTCATCCCGTGGTAAAGGGCGGCGGCCTGTCCGCAGTTTTGCAGGAAGCGCAAGGCCCGCCAGCCCGGGCGGTTCCGGCACGCATCCTCCAGCGCGTAGGGTGTTCCGTCGCTGCTGCCGTCATCGACCAGCAGCACCTCCACCGGGCCGTGGGCGGTCTCCACCGGGACGAGGCTGGCGTGGAGTTCGACCACAAATTGGACGATGTTCTCCGCCTCATTATAGAACGGAACCACCACACTGAGGGCGGGCCGTGGAGGACTGGATTGAATGAACGGGGTGTGGTTCATAGCGGCGAACTCTACCCCCCGGTGCATTACGCCAAGATGATGCCCCTTTAAAATCTGCGAAAGCCTCGGGGCAGTCCGGGGATTGATTGCCTGCCGGGATGGTATTGAAAAATGGGCGGCTGAAACTTCGCCGCCCCCGCGCGCAGCCCAATGGAATGTGGGAAGGCGATGCCATGGTCATCCGCCCGGTTTCGCCGGGGTCAGTGCGGAGTGGCGGCTGGCTGTTGAAAGAGCTGCTGCAAATCTTTCATCCCGAAAGGATCATCGCTTCCGCCGGTGGCGGGTTGTTGCAACTGCGTCTTGGCCATCTGCACCATCATCGCGATTTGTTCCTGCGTGAACATCGACTTGGCCGGGTCGGCGGAGAAGGCGGTGTCCCACGTTTCTTTCACCGGGCGGTAGCCGAGTTCGCTCTGGATGCGCTGGCTCAATTCGTTCATGTGGGCGGCGCCGTAGAAGAGGGCGACGGATTGCGTGGGCTGGAGATGCTGCAATTGGGTGCGCAGGTCATGCATCACGATGGCGTTGCGCTGGGTGAGCAGCACGGTAAGGAGGCGCTTCATCTCGGGGGATTCGCTCTGGGCGAGGTTCAACAACTCTGCGGCCTGCCCCATCGCCTGGATGATCACCATCTTCATCGTCTCCTGCAATGGTGTCGAACTGCTCATCATGCCGCTGAATTGCTGGAGCATTTTTGCGGCTGCTCCGGTGCCCGACATCGCGTCGGTCATTTGTTTCATCAAATCAGGACTGTTAGCGGCGGTCTTTGGTGATGATTTGTCTTTGGAGTGATCGGTTGGAGATTCCGAATCGTCGGGAGCGGCCGCACTCTCCGGCTCTCCCTCGTCGGTGGTCCCGCTGTAGGCGCTTTGCAGGCCGTTCCACGTCATGTCGCTGCCGACGAAATTGGCCGCGAATAATCAATCGCATCGAGTTGGAAGACGAGGCCCAGCCCCTTGGCCAGCTCGGGCTGGACGCCGCCCTCGATGGTGGCCTGTCCTTTGCCCATTTTCATGTTTTTCTCATGCACGCCTTCGAAGAGGACCACCGTCTGCGCATCGAGCCGTTTTTGCAGGGTGGCGTAGTAATCCGGAGTGCCGAGATGGGCCACGCCGACGAGCAGGATGGTCGGCCCGCCGCCGGAGCGTTGGTAGGCGACCGTGCGGGTCTGCAGCACCGAGAGCCCACTCGCTTGCGCGCTGCGAATGAAATCGAAGGTGGGCGCTTTCGCCGGTGGTTGCTGCGCCGAAGCCGGGACCAGCAACGCCGTCCAGGCGAAAAGGGTGAAAAGGGAGAACCTGATTCCAAACCGCTGCAACGATGTGCGCGAAAAGCTCATGGGCAGACGCATCGCCCGCAATCGCTTGCGCGTCAACTGCGCTTGCTGGCAAGCAACAACCAGCCGGCCAGCAAGGCCACTCCGCCCAGCGGGGTAATTGCACCCAGCCACTTCACATTGGTCACGGCGAGGACGTAGAGCGAACCGCTAAAAATCACGATGCCGAGGGAAATCAACCGGAACGCCCATTGCGGCACCACCGGCCAGCCCGCGAGCACCAGCAGCACCACCGCATGCACCAAATGATAAAGCGACGCGGTTTTCCAGATGTCTGTCGTCTGGTTGTGCTCCAACAGGTTTTTCAGTCCATGCGCTCCGAATGCTCCCAGTGCCACAGCGACGAAGCCGAACCCAGCAGCAATACGGAGGGCGGTCTTGGGGCTCATGCCAGCCCCGCGATCTTGAGAATTTCGTTCATCTCGGCCTTGGCCGGGATGATGCCGCCGCACTGGTCGCGGGCGATGTCGGGGTCCTTCAAGCCGTGGCCGGTGACGGTGCAGACGATGCGGGCGCCTTCGGGCAGGTTGGCGAGCGGGTTTTTACCGCGGGTCCGGCCTTCCACGCACTTCAGCAGGCCGGCGATGGAGGCGGCGCTGGCGGGCTCGACGAAGATGCCCTCATGGCTGGCGAGCCAGCTTTGCGCGGCGAGGATTTCCTCGTCGGTCGCAATATCAATCGCGCCATGGGAATCGTTGATCGCGGCGGTGGCCAGTTGCCAGCTCGCCGGGTTGCCGATGCGGATCGCGGTGGCGATGGTATCCGGCTTGTCGATGACCTGGTTGTAGAAAATCGGGGCGGAACCGGCGGCCTGGAAGCCGACCATGCGCGGCAGTTTCTTGGCCCAGCCGAAGCCGTGAAATTCGCGGTAGCCCATCCAGTAGGCGCTGATATTGCCCGCATTGCCTACCGGGAGGATGTGCACGTCCGGCGCGTCGCCGAGATCGTCCACGATTTCAAAAGCGGCGGTCTTCTGGCCTTCAAGGCGGTAGGGGTTGATCGAGTTGACGATGCAGACTTTGCCGAGCGCTCCGATCTCGCGGACGAGGCGCAGGGCGTCGTCGAAATTGCCGTCGATCGCCACCACCTTCGCGCCATACATGAAGGCCTGGACGAGCTTGCCCATCGCGATCTTGCCCGCAGGGAGGAGCACGATGCACTCCAGCCCGGCGCGCGCGGCGTAGGCGGCGGCGGCGGCCGAGGTGTTGCCAGTCGAGGCACAGATGACGGCCTTCGCCCCTTCTTCGACGGCCTTCGAGATGGCCATGGTCATGCCACGATCCTTGAACGAGCCGGTGGGGTTCAGCCCCTCGTATTTGACGAAGACCGAGCAGCCGCGACCGACTTTTTCGCTGAGGCGCGGGGAGTGGATGAGCGGGGTCGAGCCTTCGTTGAGCGAGATGACCGGGGTGGCGTCGCTCACCGGCAGATATTCGCGATAGCGGGCGATCAGGCCCCGGTCGTTTTGAAAGGAAATGGACATTTTACGCGGGCAAAGGGTGGTCTGAGGGCATGACGACGCCCGAGCCGCCCATCGAGGCTACTCGCGCCAAAAAGTTCATGACGATCGCAGACATAGCGGGAAAGACTAACGGGACACCCGCCCCGCCCGCAAGCGGCGAGTCTGTAAATTATAGCGGGGGCCAACCGGGAGGGGCGCGCCTAGTGAGCGGGGGCGTCCAGCGGATTGCTGCCGAAGCTCTGGAAATCCTCTTCGATGGAATGCTGCATCGAGCCATTGAGCTGGGCCAGCGAGCGCTTCACGTTCACAAAAAAGCCGCTGATTTTCCAAGTGGAGTCCTCCTGTTCGGAGACGATCATAAACACTTGGGCGTTGCCCCGTTGGAACTCCGCATTGGTCACGTAAACGATCTGCCAGGTGCCGCCGAGGAACGACTGGTAAAAATTACAATATCTGAACTGAGGGCGGTCGGAGGTTTTCAACGGGCCCAATCGTGAAAAAAAGCCAAACCATTCGTTGATCTTCGACCGGGGGTATTCGCTGAGAAGCTTGGGGCTGGCTTGGGCGAGAAACGCCCCTTCATTCCAGTGCAGAATAATGGCCGGTTCGGCCTGCCAGACATAAGCGTAGGCCGACTGTTCCTTGCCGCGCCCTTGAAAATAGAGGCAGGTCGCCGCGACGACCGCCAAGAGAAAGATCAAGCCCAACAGTTTCAAAAACGTTCCCATAAGATAGGGGCGTTGCCCGCCACAGCGGTGGTTTTACCCGACGACCACGCTGAAAGCCATCGAAAGATGATGGGAAAAGACTGACCTTACGTTTCGGGTGGTTGTTCCCCACGCTGCCGGAAGTATTCGCGGAGAAAGACGATGTCCGGTGCGTCTTTTTCACGCATCGTCGGTTTTTTCATCCGCCAAAGTAACCGTGGCGAGGCAAAAGGAATTTTCACTCCTTGCACTTCATGAATCACGACTTCCTTCGCTGCCTCGGCATAATCAATCCCGCAGGCCGATTTCATGAGATCAACCACCACTTCATCGGCCACGCGAACGACCGTGTATTTCTCCACTTCGCCCGGCGCCAGTTGTTTGACGGCTTTATCCGGAAAAATTTCCAGTGCCTTGTAAACTTTCGCCTCGTTTTCCAGATCGGTTGCCATGATGAGGTCCAAGTCCATGGTTGGACGGACATAACCTGCGGCTCGAATGGCGAAGCCGCCGACGATCACATAACGCGCCTCCCTTGCATTTAACTCCCGGCAAAGATCCAGCAAGTCCTCCAGGGCTGGCATGCGTGGCTCTAACTCTGGGGATTCTCCGGGAGTCGGGTGATCATTTTCCACATCCATGCATCAGCTTCTTCGTGGGAGTTAAACCGATAGACTCCTTTTGGAACAAACGGAGTTGGAAATGCTTTTTTCCATGCCTGCATATCTGCCTTCGTCTGCCCTTTCATGGAAAAAGGATTCGGAAGCAGTCGGCGTCCGACGGTTTTTCCAATCTTTTCCTGCAAATTGATGAAAGGTTCCATCGCCCGGCATCATCGCACAATGACGGGCGGCTGGCAATGCGTTGGCCTTACGCAAACGTCTCGACGCGGATCAGGCGCGGCTCGGCCTTGACGCTCGGCAGGGCGCGGATTTCGGCGAGGGCGGATTGCATCTGGGCATTGGTCGCGTCGTGGATCATGAGGACGAGCGGCACAGCTTCGCCCTCGGTGCCCTCCGGCTGGATGACGGAGGAAATGCCAATGTTATGGCTGCCGAGCACGCCGGCGACCTGGGCGAGGACGCCCGGTTTGTCGATGACCGGCACGCGCAGGTAATACTGGCAGACGATCTCGCCGATGGGCTTGCACTTGCCGTAGAGGGTGTGCGGGGTGAAGCCGAACTGGCTGCGCGGGGTCTCGATGCCGAGCCCGGCCTCCGCCAAATCGCTGATGACGGCGCTGGCGGTGGGGTCCTGCCCCGCGCCGCGTCCGTAGAAAAGGGTGTCGCCCACCACGTCGCCGGTGGCGGCGATGGCGTTGAAGACGCCGTTGACCGAGGCGAGGACGTGGGTCTTTGGAATCAGCGTCGGGTGAACCCGGACTTCGATGCCGCCTTCATCGGCCTTGATGATGCCGAGGAGCTTGATGCGGTAGCCGAGTTCGCAGGCAAAGCGGATGTCGTCCGCGGTGATCTTCTCGATCCCTTCCACAAAAATATCGTCGGTGCCAACCCAGAACCCATAGGCGAGCGAGGCGAGGATGATCGCCTTGTGCGCCGCGTCCCAGCCATTGATGTCCAGCGTGGGGTCCGCCTCGGCGTAGCCGCCGGCCTGGGCCTCGGCAAGCGCTTCTTCAAAGCCGATCCCGCGCTCGGTCATCTGGGTGAGGATGTAATTGCTCGTGCCATTGATGATGCCGTGCATCGAGCGGATGTGATTGGCGACAAAGGATTCGCGGAGCGCCTTGATGATCGGCACGCCGCCGGCGGCGGCCGCTTCGAAGAAGACGGGCACACGATACTTGGTCGCCGCCGCAAAGATCTCACGACCGTGCTCCGCGAGCAGCGCCTTGTTGCCGGTGACGACCACCTTGCCGAGTTCGATCGCGGCGAGCATCATCTCCAGCGCATCGGTGGTGCCACCGATCAGCTCGCAAATGATCTGGATATCGGGATCGTTCACCAGTTCCTTCCACGAGGAAACGAGGAGTTCCTTGGGCAGCTCGATGGAACGTGGTTTCGCGGGGTCGCGCACGACGATTTTCTTCACGGTGAGCTCGATGCCGAGCCGCTCCGAGAGCAGGACGCGATTGCGCACGAGGTTGTGGTAAACCCCTGCGCCCACTGTGCCGAAACCGGCGAGACCAATTCCAATTTTTTGCATGCGAAGGGACATCTTGCGCGAGGCCTGCGCGCTTGGCAAGCGGCGGAATGTTGCGGATTGGTGAAGGCGCTCTGCGGGATGGCTTTCTTTCGCAGGTGCATAACCACTTGAATGGCGAAACGTGCGATTGAAGTTGTCGAGCCCGCGGCTTTCATCTACTTTTCAACTGATGAAAGATTCGCGTGCGGGGCGGGGGTGTTTGCTTACTGGGGTTCTGGTTCTGCAGCTTTTAGTGCTTGGGCAGTCGGTCTTGTTCTACTTGCTGGTGAGTCATCTTTCTCTGCCAGGCGAGTCCGAGATCAAACTCCCTATCCGATACGCGTTCGCCGCAGTTTCGATCGCCAGTTTGGTGGCCATGCTTGCGATCTGGAATTTTAAAAGAGCGGGGTTTTATTGGCTGATTCTTACCACCGCAATTGCAGATTATTTAAATTATACTTACGTCGGATTATCCGTGGAATCGGCCCTGCTCGGAGGTGTGCCGAGGTTGATAATTCTGGGGTTCTTGGTGTGTCCCATTTGGGACCGATTTGATTGAGCTTTGGAAGGTCATGGTTCGGGGATCTTAGCAAAGCAACTCACACTTTGACTGTATTGAAGCGATCTGTTTACATTTGGTGCGTCCCGACAGTGCATGTCGGATACCCTGAACCTCAAAAAGGAACCCACCTCTATGGCAGTCATGACCGGTCTCTCAGGCAATGAAATGTATTGCCTCAATCTCAAAGGCTATCGCGCGGGCGAGCTCATCATTGGCAACAGCGTGCATTCGCTCGGCTTCCTCGGCGGCATCGGCGCGGGGTTGCAAAACATGTTTGGCGGCGAGGTCACGCAGATCACGCAAATCATTCACGAGGGGCGGCTGGAGTCGTTCAAACGGCTGCTTGGCGAGGCGCAGAAATTCGGCGCGACGGGCTTTACCGGCGTCACCAGCGAGCTGCGCAATTTCCAGGGGAACATCGAGTTTCTTTCCGTCGCTTCGTGCGTGAAGAACGACGGGCCGCCACCGCTGCACGGCCTTTTCTCCAGCAGCAGCAACGGACAGGAGCTTTACTGCCAGATCGATGCGGGCTACACGCCGCTGCATTTCGTCTTTGGCAACGTGGCCTATTCCACGGGCATCGGCGGTGGACTGTTCGGCGGCTTGAAGGCGATGGCCCGGGGCGAGATCAAGGAATTCAGCGACATTTTCAACCAGACCCGACACCTGGCGCTGCGCCGGATTGCCAATGAGGCCAAGGCGGCGGGCGGCAATGCGGTGGTGGGGATCGAGACGCGCATCATGCCGTTTCAAGGCGTGCATGAAATGGTGATGATGGGCACGGCGTCGCAACATCCCGCGCTGCCCGCCATTCATTCAAACGAGCCGATCACCAGCGACCTCACCTGCGAGGAAATGTGGAACCTCGCCGCGATGGGCTACGCGCCGCTCAAGCTGGTGCTGGGCACCGCCGTCTATTCGCTCGGGGTGCTGGGAGGGCTGAAGGCGATGTTCAAATCATTCAGCCGCGGTGAAATCAGCGATCTCACCACGCTTATCTACGACGCCCGCGAGCACGCCATCGGCATGTTGCGCGATGAGGCGCAGAGCATCGGCGCGGATGACGTGGTGGGGCTCAAGACGCACATTCACCAGATGGGCGGCCTCATCGAGTTTATGGCCATCGGCACGGCGGTGAAGAAGCTGCCCGGCATTGCACCGCTCTCGCCGAGCCTGCCGCCCCAGGCGATCATCCGCGACAAGGATACGTGGATCAGTGAGGACGACGGCCTCTTCGCCGCCATTCGCTCCGGCGGCGACTCGGGCGGGGGAGGGGACTAGGGAATTTAGGATTTAAGAATTAGCATTTAGGAAGTATTGGAAATGACCTGCGGTAGCAAAGAGGGACAACCTTTTCGCCTCTTTCGCATGGTTCCTCTTCCTCCGTGCTCTCCGTGTCCTCTGCGGTTAATTTTTACCCGCGAATTTGCTCCTCAAGACGTTTGATTGGCGCGATCATCGTGCGTCCATGTTTAAACCGAGATGTCTTTTGCTGTTTTCACTCGTATGCGTCCTCTTCCTGAGCGGTTGCGCGACGGAGATTCCCCGCTTCGGTTTTCGCGGGACGGCCTCCGGTCCCACTCATTTCACCATCGATCTCTCGGATCAGAAGGCTTATTTGTATCGCGGGCGCACGGTGGTCTTCCAGTGCCACGTTTCCACCGGACGCGAGGGGTATAACACCCCCGCCGGCAGCTATCATGTGCAGCAGAAGGACCTCGACCACCGCTCCACCGTCTATGGAGCCTATTGCCTGCCCAACCGTCGCATCGTGGTGCCCGACGTGGATGTGCGAAAAAATAAAAAACCAGCGGGCACGGTCTTCATCGGCGCGCCCATGCCGTATTTTCTGCGCTTGAAGGGAGCCGTTGGAATGCATGCCGGCCACGTGCCCGGTTACCCAGCTTCCCATGGCTGTATTCGCCTGCCCAACAGCGCCGCGAAGCGTTTCTACAATGCCGCGGTGGTCGGCACTCCGGTCTTGATCAAACGGTAGGGGACTCCGGCCTGAACGTGGCCCAAGCGCCGGGAGCAGAATGGCGGGCTGGGGGGCGGCAGGGCTATCCGGGGTCGGGCTCCGCGGATTCTTTTTGCCAAGCCACATCCAAGGCGACCGGCGGGGCGTAACGTATTTGCTATGAACCCCCAGATTACCATTGCAACCTTCAACGTGCGCGAGCCCGCCCTCAAGCTGGTGGCCGCGCTGGCCGAGCTCGGCATCGAGGCGGATCTCGCCGACGATACGGAGCTTCAGCACGATCTGATGCGCCTGCCGACCCATGCTGCCGTGCATGTGCTGGTGGATAAACAGGACGTCCTGCGCGGCGAACTGGCGATGAAAGACCTGCAGCAAACCGTGCAGGGGCTGATTTGCTGCCCATCGTGCGGGAAATCGACCGTGGTTTTTCCACAGTTCAGCCGCAAGTTCCCTGCGCCCCAGTGGATCTACATGCTCCTGTGCAAGATCCACTTTATCGAACCGGAGTTTTACTGCGAGAGCTGCCACTATACCTGGGCGGCCAAACTGCCGGAGCCGGATACGGCCCATTGCTGAAGCCCGGGCCAGCTTGCCGGGAGGGGGGATTTAAACGACTTGTCGCGGACGGGTCCCCCCGCAGCCGCGACTGGGGGTGCGGATTTCACCGGATTGGCCTCCCGGTGAAATCCGCTAATTGTTAAACAAGCTTAAGCGAACTGTTTCCAGATCGCGTTTGCCTCTTCCAGCGTTTCCTTGCTGCCGATGTCGTACCAAGTGCCCGGTACCTGCCAGGTCTTCACCGGCACCCGGGTGTGCAGCCACTGGATGAAGCGTCCGGGCTGGTCGGGGTTGTTGCCTTCGGCGATGTAGGTGTCGAATTGCTGCACGGTAGCTGCGCTGTAGTAGTAGAGTGCGATGCCGCTTACCGTGTGGGTGGGGTTCGCGGGCTTTTCCTCGAAGTGGGTGATTACGCCCTGGTCGTCGAGGGTGATGGTGTTGTATTTCTTCGCGGCGTCGAGGCTCTGCGTATCATAGACCGCGAGCGTGGCGGCATTGCCTTTGGCGGCGGCGGCAAAGCCTTCCAGCGACTGGCTGAAGAGGTTGTCCCCGGCGACGACGATCAGGTCGTTGTCGGCGATGCCTTCGTTTTTGATCACATAATGGATGTCGCCGATCGCGCCCAGCTTGTCGGTATCGCTGGTGGAACCATCGTTAACGATCTTAAAACTCAGCTTGGGCTGCGTTTTCACGTATCCATCCGCCCAGACCTGGAAGTCGGCGGCGAACTTGTTGTTGGTGACGACGTAAACCTTGTCGATGCCGGGGATAGGCGCAAGGTTGTCGAGCACCCACTCAATCATGGGTTTGCCGGCCACGTCCAATAGGGGTTTCGCCTTGTTTAGGGTCAACGGATACAGGCGCGTGGCGTAGCCAGCAGCGAGAATGAGAATATTCATGCCTGTCTCTTAAGCAGGGGATTGCGCGGGTTGTAAACGACGAAATTTTCGCAAAATAATGTTTACGGATGATCAAAAGTTTGTTAGAGGCAGAGAAGAGTGAGAGCGTTAACCAAACGACAGAAGGAAGTGTTGGCATATTTGCGTGGTCATCTGGAAGGTAAGGGGATTCCTCCGTCGACGCGTGAAATTCAGTCACATTTCGGGTTTGCCAGTCAGACAGCAGCCTTGAACCATCTGCGGGCATTGCAGAAGAAAGGCTTCATCCAACGGTTGCCAAACAAGGCACGGGCCATGCGCATCGTGTCTTCGTTGACCAACGGAGTGGTATCGGCGGCGCGGGATTTCATGGAAATCCCGGTGGTGGGTCCAGTGGTGGCGGGAATGCCCGTGGCTGCGGAACAAACTCATGCCGGTTATGTAAGAATCACGCCGGATATGCTCGGCGGGCATCGTGGTCAGCCGCTGTTTGCCCTCCAGGTCCGGGGGGATTCCATGGTGGATGCACACATCGTCGAGAGCGATATCGTGGTGCTGGAGCAGCGCCCGGCTCGTTCCGGTGACATTGTTGCCGCCTTGATCGACGGCGAGTCCACTTTGAAGCGTTTTCTGGTGAAGGACGGTCGCCCGTTCCTTCGTGCGGAAAATCCAGCCTATCCCGATTTGATCCCGGCCATTGATCTGGTGATTCAAGGCGTGATGATTGCCTTGGTGCGCCGTCCTGTGGCGGCCTAGCTTCCTTGGAATACTGAGGTGCGAAAAGCCGCTGGTTTTAAGACCGGCGGCTTGGAGGGGCTTTTTTTGATAAGGCGGGCTTGACGGCTCCTTTACAAACATTTGTTTGCTGTTCCGGTGAACAGTGGTATTCTCGCGCCCCATTGTGAAAAGTCGTATATGGTTCCAAGGGCTTCCTATTACCTTCCACAGTCAGCTCGCGCTGACTGCCGTTTTGTTCCTCCTGTTCGCCCGGCTGGCGGGGGCGCAAACCAGCTTCAGTGTTTTGCAGACAAATATTCACCGGGATATCGGGGGTTCGGACTCGGTGACCAGCGCCCAGCCCTATCTGGCTCAGGAAGTGAATTACTTTAATCCGGATATCTGGACCATTAATGAACTCGGGGGGAATAACACGAGCTTCAACCTGACGACCGCCACCAATTATCTCGTCAGCTTCATTCAGAATAATATCACAGCCTTCGGTAGTAACCCTGTGCTGGGGACCAACTACTTTATCTACGTCAGCACCATTAACGATGGCTACGATACCAGTGCCATCGTATCCCGGTATCCCATCACGGCCAGTCAGACCTTCTCTGACGCCGGTGGGGGGAATAGTGCCCTACGCGGGCTCATTGAGGCCACGGTAAGTATTGGCGGCAAGGCTGTGGATGTCTTTGGTACCCATCTCAAGGCCAGCAGTACCACTTCGGATGCTCAGCAGCGCCAGTCCCAGGCGGATACCGACAGCGCCACCATCGCTGCCTGGATTGCCGCCCATCCTTCCGATGCGGTGATTGCCACCGGCGACTGGAACGAAACCGTGGAAACCAGTGAATCCGATAACTGGAGTAGCGGCAGCCTGAACGGTACCATCACCTTGAAAAACGGGACCAAGGAAACCTATAACCCAGTCTCCACCATGAAATCAGCCGGGTTGATTGACCCCCGGCCCACCACCGCCTCGGGCAGTGTGGACACGATTTCCTCCTCCAATCCCGATGCCCGTTTCGATTACATTCTCTACGCCCAGCAGAACCTGCAATACGTCAGCGGCGAAGTTTTTAATTCTGCCGAGGGGATGGGACTGGCCTCGACCACCTCGGCCAACGCCTCGGATCATCTTCCAGTCTTTGAGACCTTTATGCTGGTGCCTGAGCCTTCTGTGGCTGGGCTGGCTTTTTGTGGGGCTCTGTTTTTCCTGCGGCGGCAGCCTGCGCGGGGATAGTCATCGAAATGCGCGAAATATTCGAAGCGGTGTGGTTGGTGCTTTTCGATGTTTTTCGTGTATTTCACCGGTCTGTCTGCAAAAAATAATTGACAGCCCTCTCTGAAAAGCTATCTTCCGCACTCCCGCTTTCTAATTTTGGAGGCGGGGATAACCATTAAACCTATTGCGCAGGAGAGCTTCGCGGCTCGTTAGCACTGCAACCCAATATGCAAAAAAATCGCAGCAAACGCTATCGCTCTGCCGTTGAAAAGGTGGATGTGAAGAAGCCTTACCTCCTCAGCGAGGCAATTGGTCTCCTGAAGACCCTGCCTGCTCCCAAGTTTGACCAGACGGTCACGCTTTCCTTCCGCCTTGGGGTGGATCCCCGTCAGTCCGACCAGATGGTTCGCGGCACCTGCCCGCTCCCGAATGGTTCCGGTAAAACCGTCCGTGTGCTCGTATTTGCCGAGGGTGTGGCTGCTGATGCCGCTCGCGAAGCTGGTGCGGAATTCGTTGGTTTCAAGGATATGATCGGCAAGGTGACTGGTGGTTTCCAGGATTTCGACGTTGCGATCGCCACTCCGGCTGCCATGGCTGAGGTGCGTAAGCTGGGTAAGGTTCTCGGACCTCGGGGCTTGATGCCTAATCCGAAAACGGGTACCGTCACTGATGACACCGCCAAGGCCATCAAAGAAGTGAAGGCTGGTCGTGTGGAATTCAAACTCGATAAGAATGGCAACGTTGCTGTTCCGGTGGGTCGCTTTTCTTTCGATGCTACTGCGCTCGTGGAAAACGGCACGGCTGTCATCGAGGCTGTCACCAAGGCTCGCCCGGCTTCGGCTAAGGGTAAGTTTGTGGAAAACGTCACGCTTAGCGCCACGATGATGCCTGGTATCAAGGTGGACGCTTCTCAATTTCTGAAAAACTAACCGGAGAATCATTCCATGAGACCCGAGAAAGCTACTATCGTTGGAGACATTCAGTCGAAACTGAACGCCTCTCCGTTCCTCTTTGTTGCGGATTACACCGGTTTGCGCGTTGATCAGTTCAGCGAACTCCGTAATCGCCTGGCCAAGGCTGGTGCCGAGTGCAAGGTGGTGAAGAATACCTTCCTTCGCCGTGCGGCCAAGGAAGCCGGTCTTCCTGAACTGAATGATCTCAAGGGCCAGACGGCCATCATCGTGGGCGAGCGCGACGTCGCTGCCGCTGCGAAGATCATTAAAACTTTCACTGCTGAGTTCCAGAAGCCTGTGATGAAGGGTGGCGTCATTGATAACGCGGTCGTTTCTAACGATCAGATCAATGCTATTGCCGAACTTCCTTCCCGCGAGGTCCTTCTGGCTCAGTTGCTTGGCGTGCTGCAGGCTCCTGCGACGAAGCTCGTCCGCGTCCTCAACGAACCTGCTGCTTCGCTGGCGCGTTTGCTCAAGGCCAAGGCCGACAAAGACGGCGCTCCCGCCGAATAAACTTTCACCGGCTCACTGCCGGGGAAAAGCGGGGGGTAGCCTCCGCGCCTTTAAACCAACAACCAATGGTTCCTCGTCGGGTGGATGGCGATCCACCTCAAATGACCCGAAGCCTCGGGGCGCGACGATACCGACAAAAAACATATGGCAGATACAACTAACATCGTAGAGCAGCTCAGCGGCTTGACCGTTCTCGAAATCGCTGACCTCGTTAAGCAACTCGAAGAAAAGTGGGGCGTTAGCGCCGCCGCTCCTGTGGCCGTCGCCGCCGCTGGTGCGCCCGCCGCTGGTGCAGCTCCCGCTGCTGAAGAGAAGACCTCGTTCGACGTGATCCTCAAGGACGCGGGCGGCAATAAGATCGCCGTCATTAAGGAAGTCCGCGCGGCGGTCCCCGGCCTCGGCCTCGCCGAAGCCAAGGCCCTCGTTGAAGGTGCTCCGAAGTCCCTCAAGGAAGGCGTAACCAAGGAAGAAGCTGAAGAGATCAAGAAGAAGATCGAAGCGGCCGGCGCCAAGGTCGAGATCAAGTAATCTCGCTTACTGCATTTCCAGCGCTGGCAAGCGAAATGAAAATTTCGCTTGCCACGCGCTGATTTGCCGTTTTATTAACTTTGCTCTTTTCCACAGAACCTTTACTCACCTGCATCCTATTGGAATAAATTCAGATCTGAGACGAAAATCGCGGCCTGCGAGACGGGCCGCGATTTTCGGCCTCTGCGCGTGTACCGCGCGACGCAGTCTATTTTCCAATAGTTTCCCAACAAGTCACAACTGTCCCGCTTCGAGGCTGCCGCTTCTGATCGGGATGCCCAAACCAGCCAAGTCCACAGCCTATGTCAGAGCGAATTAATTTCGGTAAACTCAAGGAAGCCGCGGAACCACCGAATCTTATCGAGGTCCAGCTCAATTCGTACATTGAATTTCTGCAAAAGGATGTGCCTCCGAGCAAGCGCAAGGAAGTAGGACTCCAGGCGGTTTTCAAGGAAGTCTTTCCGATTCAGAGCTACGACGACAAGGTCGTGCTCGATTTCGTCAGCTACGATATCGGTGAGCCCAAGCTGAGTGCCCTCGAAGCCCAGCGTGAAGGCCAGACCTTCAGTGCGCCGCTGCACGTGACCTTCCAGCTCAAGGAAGAGAAGGGCACCAAAGAGGAAAAGGTATATATGGGCGAAGTTCCGCTCATGACCCCGCAGGGTACGTTCGTGATCAATGGCGCCGAGCGCGTCGTGGTCAGCCAGTTGCACCGTTCGCCGGGCATCTGCTTCGAGTCCTCGCAGCACCTCAATGGCAAGACCCTTTACAGCTTCCGCATCATTCCTGATCGCGGCTCCTGGCTGGAAGTGCAGTTCGACACGAACGACCTGCTCTACGTCTATCTTGATCGCCGCAAGCGCCGCCGCAAGTTCCTTGCCACCACTTTCCTGCGTGCCGTGGGTTCGATTTCGGCCAGGAATACGGTTCCGACGAAGCGATCATCCGCATGTTCTACAATGTCGAGACGCTCGCGCTCAACGACAAGCTGGAGGAAGAGGAAATCGCTACCAAGGTGCTCATCGCCGACGTGCGCGATGGTGAAATCACTGTGGCCCGCGCTTTCGAGCCGCTCACCAAGGCCGCCATCCGCCAGATCCTCACCCTCGGCGTGAAGTCGGTGCAGGTCGTGGACGTCAAGGAAGGCGATACCATCATCAAGTCCCTCAAAAAGGACCCGGCTCACGAAGAAGATGAGGCGCTCAAGGATATCTACCGCCGTCTGCGCCCTGGCGATCCGCCCACTGTGGCCAACGCCCGCAACCTGCTCAAACGTCTCTTCTTCGACCCGAAGAAGTACGATCTCGGTCGCGTGGGTCGCTACAAGATCAACCAGAAGCTCGATATTGAGGTCAGCCTCGACGAGCGCGTGATGACCGACAAGGATTTCATCTCCGCCACCAAGTATCTGGTCGGCTTGCTGCACAGTCAGGGTTCCACCGATGACATCGATCACCTCGGTTCCCGCCGCGTGCGCACCGTCGGTGAATTGCTCGCGAACCAGTGCCGCGTGGGCCTCGCCCGGACTGAGCGTCTGGTGAAGGAGCGCATGACTTTGTTCGATGTGAACCTCGATGGCATGACGCCGCAGAAGCTCATCAACCCGAAGGCTCTCAGCGCGGTCATTCGTGACTTCTTCGGTCGTTCGCAGCTTTCCCAGTTCATGGACCAGACCAACCCGCTCGCCGAGCTCACCCACAAGCGCCGTCTTTCGGCCCTTGGGCCAGGCGGCTTGAGCCGCGATCGTGCCGGGTTCGAAGTCCGCGACGTGCATCCTTCGCACTACGGTCGTATCTGCCCGATTGAGACGCCGGAAGGTCCGAACATCGGTCTCATCAGTTCGATGTCGACCTATGCTCGCATCAATGAGTTCGGCTTCATCGAAACGCCGTACCGCAAGGTGGTGAATGGCCGCGTGACCGATCAGATCGATTACCTCACCGGTGACCGTGAAGAGAATTACATCGTCGCCCAGGCCAATGCGCCGATTGACGAGAAGGGTAATTTCACCGACGCCAAAGTGTCCGTCCGCTGTCGTGGCGACTTTTTGGAAGTCGATCCGACCGCCGTGCACTACATGGATATCTCGCCGAAGCAGCTCGTTTCCGTCGCTGCCGGTCTGATTCCGTTCCTCGAGCACGACGACGCCAACCGTGCGCTCATGGGCTCGAACATGCAACGCCAGGGCGTGCCGCTCCTCGTTTCCGAGTCGCCGCTCGTTGGCACCGGCATCGAAGGCAAGGTCGCTCGCGACTCCCGTGCGGTCATTGTTTCCGAAACCAATGGCAAGATTGCTTCTGTCACCGCCGAGCAGATCATTATCACCAAGGATGGTCACCTGCCGGAAGGCAAGAAGAAGATCAAGCACGATCCGGAGGAAGGCATTTTTGTGTATGAGCTCCGCAAGTTCATGCGCTCGAACGCCGGTACCTGTGTGAACCAGAAGCCCATCGTCAAGAAGGGCCAGGTCATTCATAAAGGCGACGTCATCGCCGACGGTCCGAACACTGAGAAGGGCGAACTCGCCCTCGGTCGCAACGTGCTAGTCGCGTTCATGCCTTGGAACGGCTATAACTTCGAAGACGCTATTCTGATCTCCGAGAAGGTCGTGAAGGAGGATATCTACACCTCCATCCACATCGACGAATTCGAAATCGGTGCCCGCGATACCAAGCTCGGGCCGGAGGAAATCACCCGTGATATTCCGAACGTCAGCGAAGAAGCGCTGCGCAACCTGGGCCCGGATGGCGTCATCCGCATCGGTGCCGAAGTGAAGCCTGGCGATATCCTCGTCGGCAAGATCACGCCGAAGTCCGAGACCGAGCTCGCCCCGGAAGAGCGCCTCCTGCGTGCCATCTTCGGTGAGAAGGCCGCGGACGTGAAGGATACTTCGCTCACGGTTCCCTCGGGCACCTATGGCATCGTCATGGACGTCAAGGTTTCCAGCCGCAAGGAAGTCGCCCGCCAGAAGCTCACGCCGACCGAAAGCAAGCGTCAGCTCAAGCAGATCGACGACGACTACAAGCGCAAGAAGGACGAACTGCACGAGCAGCTCACCGAAGCGTTGTCGAACATCCTGCTCGGCGAGAAGATCCCGCTCGACGTGGTGAACGCCGAGACCGGCGAGATCATCATCCCGGCGAACCGCAAGATCACCAAGACCCTGCTGCGCAAGCTGGCTGGCGTCTATGATCATGTGGATATCGATCCGTCCCCGATCCGCAACAAGATCCGCGAGATCATCGGCCACTTCGAACACAAGTTCGCCGAACTCGACATGGAGAAGGAGCGTTCGCTCGACCGCGTCGAAAGCGGCGACGATATCGATCCCGGCATCATCAAACAGGTCAAGGTTTACATTGCCAGCAAGCGCAAGCTCTCGGTCGGTGACAAGATGGCCGGTCGCCACGGTAACAAGGGCGTCGTCGCCCGCATTGTGGCCGAAGAAGACATGCCGTTCCTCGCAGACGGCACTCCGGTTGAAATCTGCCTCAACCCGCTCGGCGTGCCTTCGCGTATGAACGTCGGCCAGGTGCTTGAAACCCACCTCGGCGTCGCCGCCAAGGCCCTCGGCTTCAAGGTCGCCACTCCGGTGTTTGATGGTATCGAAGAAGAAAAGATTCGTGAGTTCCTCACGCAGGCCAGTGAAGTCGAAGGCTTCAAGTGGACCAATGCCAACGGCAAGTCCCAGGTGTTCGACGGTCGCACCGGCGACGCGTTCGACCAGCCGGTCGTCGTGGGCTACATCTACATGCTCAAGCTCGGCCACTTGGTCGCGGATAAGATCCACGCCCGTGCGGTTGGACCCTACTCCCTCGTCACCCAGCAACCGCTTGGTGGTAAGGCCCAATATGGTGGCCAGCGCTTCGGTGAGATGGAGGTGTGGGCGCTCGAAGCTTACGGCGCCGCCTATACGCTCCAGGAACTTCTCACGGTGAAGTCCGACGACGTGCAGGGCCGTACCCGCATCTACGAGAGCATCGTGAAGGGCGACAATTCGCTCGAAGCGGGCACTCCGGAATCCTTCAATGTGTTGATCAAGGAAATGAAGAGCCTTGGTCTCGATGTGAAAGTCGGCGGCAAATCCCAGCCCGGGATCGCTGACGGAATTATTTAACTAACGCAGGCAATCAGCAAACCAATCAACCCAAGAAAATAATATGGCTGAACTTAGCTTCCGTGAATTGACTGGCGAGGAACGCAGCGTCGGTTTCGACCAGGTTGGCATTACCGTGGCTTCCCCCGATTCGATCCGCTCGTGGTCGAAAGGCGAGGTGAAGAACCCGGAAACCATTAACTACCGCACCTTTAAGCCTGAAAAAGGCGGATTGTTCTGCGAACGTATCTTCGGTCCGACTCGCGACTGGGAATGCTCCTGCGGCAAATACAAGCGCATCAAGCACAAGGGCGTCATCTGCGACCGTTGCGGCGTGGAAGTCACGCTGAGCCGCGTGCGCCGCGAGCGTATGGGCCACATTGAACTCGCTGTGCCCGTTTCGCACATCTGGTTCTACAAGTGCATGCCTTCGCGCATCGGCCTCATGCTCGACATGACCGGCCGCCAACTCGAGCGCGTGATCTATTACGAGGATTACATCGTCATCGATCCGGGGCAGACCCCGCTCCAGCGCTGCCAGCTCCTCACCGAGACCGAATACCGCGAAGCCGTCGAGCAATACGGCGAGAGCTTCGTGGCCGGCATGGGTGCCGAGGCGATCAAGAATCTCCTCGCGCAGACCGAGCTCGCCAAGCTCCAGAAGGAACTTGAAGAGGCGATGCTTACCACGCGCTCGAAACAGATTCGCAAGAAGCTCGCCAAACGCCTGAAGCTCGTTCAGGGCTTTGCCTCGTCGCACACCCGTCCCGAGTGGATGATCCTCGACGTGCTCCCGGTCATCCCGCCGGATCTTCGTCCGCTCGTCCCGCTCGAAGGTGGCCGCTTCGCGACCTCCGATCTCAACGATCTCTATCGCCGCGTTATCAACCGCAACAACCGTCTCAAAAACCTACTCCAGCTCAAGACGCCGGATGTCATCATCCGCAACGAAAAGCGCATGCTGCAGGAAGCGGTGGATGCGTTGTTCGACAACGGTCGTCACGGTCGCGCTGTCACCGGCGCTGGTAACCGTCCGCTCAAGTCCCTCTCCGACATGCTCAAGGGCAAGGGTGGCCGTTTCCGTCAGAACCTGCTCGGCAAGCGTGTCGATTACTCCGGTCGTTCCGTCATCGTCATCGGGCCTAAGCTCAAGCTCAACCAGTGCGGTCTGCCCAAGAAAATGGCTCTCGTACTGTTCGAACCGTTCATCATCCGCGTGCTCAAGGAGCGTGGCTACGTCCACACCGTCCGCAGCGCGAAGAAGATGATTGAGCGCCAGACGCCCGAAGTGTGGGATATCCTCGAAGAAGTGACCAAGGGCCATCCGGTGCTCCTGAACCGCGCCCCCACGCTGCACCGCCTCTCGATCCAGGCGTTCGAGCCCCAGCTCATCGAAGGTGAGGCCATTCGTATTCACCCGCTCGTTTGCACCGCTTACAACGCGGACTTCGACGGTGACCAGATGGCCGTGCACGTTCCGCTCTCGGTGGAGGCGCAGATGGAAGCGCGCATGCTCATGCTTGCGCCGAACAACATCTTCTCGCCTTCCAGCGGCAAGCCGATCACCACGCCTTCGCAGGACATTATTCTTGGCTGCTACTACCTCACGCAGGATCCGCGCAAGAACACGGAGAAGGAAACCACTCGTTTGCCGATCTTCTCCAACGAAACGGAAGTTGAATTCGCCCTCGCAGAGAAGTCGATCAAGGTTCACGACTGGATTTATTTCCTGAACCCCGACTACAGCAAGGACGGCAAGACCAGCACCGTCTATGGCAACGCCACGGATAAGCTGATCAAGACCACTCCGGGCCGCGTGATCTTCAACCAGATCTGGCCGAAGGGTATGGGCTTCTTCAACAAAGCTTGCGGCAAGAAGCAGCTCTCCGACGTCATCTGGCGCTGCTATCAAGTGTCCGCGCAGGCGGGCACCGTGGAAACCCTCGATAAGCTGAAGGATCTCGGCTTCACTTGGGCGACCCGCGCCGGCATCTCCATCGGTATCATCGACATGATCATTCCGAAGGAAAAGACCACCGAACTCGATGCTGCCTACAAGCAGATCGCAGTTGTGGAGAAGCAACACCGCAGCGGTATCATCACCGCCGGTGAGCGCTACAACAAGATTATTGACATCTGGACCCACGCCGGCAACACCATCGCCGACGTCATGTTCCAGACTCTCGCGCACAACGAAGGTCGCAAGGAGCTCAATCCAGTTTACGTCATGGTGGACTCCGGCGCTCGCGGTAACAAGCAGCAGGTCAAGCAGCTCGCTGGTATGCGCGGCTTGATGGCCAAGCCCTCGGGCGAGATCATCGAGCAGCCGATTACCTCGAACTTCCGCGAAGGCCTCACCGTGCTGGAGTACTTCATCTCCACTCACGGTGCCCGTAAGGGTCTCGCCGATACCGCGCTCAAGACGGCTGACTCTGGCTACCTCACCCGTAAGCTGGTGGACGCCGCTCAGGATGTCATCATCACCGAGATCGACTGCGGTACGGCCAATGGCATCGTAGTTCGCTCCATCTATGAGGGTGACGAAGAAGTGGTGGAACTCGGCCAGCGTATCATCGGTCGCGTCAGTTGCGAAGGGGTGAAGGATCCGGTCACCGGCAAGTCGCTCGTTAAGGCGGGCCAGCTGGTGGACGAAGAGACCGCCGCCGCCGTCACCAAGATTGGCGTCGAGCAGCTCAAGATCCGCTCCGTGCTCACTTGTGAATCCAAGCGCGGCGTTTGCGCCCAGTGCTATGGCCGCAACCTGGCCACCGGCCAGCTGGTCAAGCTCGGTGAGGCGGTCGGCATCATTGCCGCCCAGTCCATCGGCGAGCCCGGCACGCAGCTCACCATGCGTACGTTCCACATCGGTGGCACGGCGCTTACCGGCACTTCCAAGCAGCCCATTATCAAGGCCAAGAACGACGGTGAAGTTCGCTTCAACGACCTTCGCGCCGTGCAAAGCCTCGACGGCAACTGGATTATTCTGAACAAGAATGGCTACATCACCATTCATGGCAAGGATGGCCGCGAACTCGATCGCTACTCCATCGTCATCGGTTCTGTCGTCACCGTTGGTGACGGGGCGCAGGTGAAGAAGGGCGACACCTTTGCGACGTGGGATCCTTACAATGTGCCGATTCTCACTGAGAAGGGCGGCAAGGTGGAATTCCGCGACATGATCCAGGGCGTCACCATCAAGCGTGAAACCGACGAAGGTGGCAACATGGCCACCGTGGTCATCGAGCACAAGGAAGACCTCCACCCGCAGATTGTCATCACCGACGACAAGTCGGGCGAAGTGCTGGCCAGCTACGCCATTCCGGCGGGCGCGCACATCGCGGTGCAGGAGCACAAAAAGGTCCAGGCTGGCACCATGCTCGCCAAGACCCCGCGCAAGATCTCGAAGACCAAGGACATCACCGGCGGTCTGCCGCGTGTAGCCGAGCTTTTTGAAGCCCGTCGTCCGAAGGATTCGGCCGAAATCGCCAAGATCGACGGTATCGTCGAGCTCGGTGGCACCGTTCGCGGCAAACGCCGCGTCATCCTTCGCGACACCATCACCGGTGCCGAGGAAGAGCACCTCATCCCGCTTACCAAGCACATCATCGTCGCCGTTGGCGATCATGTGAAGAAGGGATCGCAGCTGACCGAAGGTCCAGTGGTTCCGCACGAGATCCTCGAGATCTGTGGGCCGCAGGAACTCCAGGAGCACCTCGTGGGCGAAGTGCAGGAGGTTTACCGCCTGCAAGGTGTGGAAATTAACGACAAGCACATCGAGATCATCATCCGCCAGATGCTTCGCAAGGTGAAGATCACCGAGCCCGGCGACACGCCGCTCCTCTGGGGCGACCAGATCGACCGTCTCCAGTTCGAGGCTGAAAACCGCCTCGTCGCGGAGAAGGGTGGCAAGCCCGCCGAAGCCGTTCCGGTGCTCCTTGGCATCACCAAGGCCTCGCTGGAAACCGATTCCTTCATCAGCGCCGCGTCCTTCCAGGATACCACGCGCGTCCTCACCGAAGCGGCGACGCTCGGCAAGGTGGACTACCTGCGTGGCTTCAAGGAAAACGTGATCATGGGGCATCTCATCCCGGCCGGAACCGGCTTCGAGAAGCACCGTAAGATCAACGTGACCCAGCTGGGCGAAGCGATTGGTGCTCCGTTCGATCCCGAACTGGAGCCTGCCCTCGGCTAATTAACGGTTCTGTCCACGGAACGCGACCGGCATGTCCATCGCCACCAAAACTGGTGACCAAGGCACTACGGCCTTGATGTATGGTTGGCGCGTTTCGAAGACGGATCCCCGGGTCGAGGCCTACGGTACGGTGGATGAGTTGAACAGTGCGCTCGGTCTGGTCCGGGCGCTGGTCAACGATCTGTTCATCGGCACGCCGGTCTTTGCGATCCAGAAGCAACTGGTGACCCTGATGGGGGAGCTGGCGGTGGCTGGCGAAGACCGCGAACGCTATGCCAAAGGCAAGTTTGAACTGGTGACTGCGGAAATGGTGGAGGGCCTGACCGACTCCATCAATGAACTGGAGCAAAAGCACCACCTGAGTTTCGACCATTGGGCAACTCCCGGGGCCACTCCTGGGGCTGCTGCTTTGGATGTGGCCCGCACCGTCTGCCGCCGCGCTGAGCGCCGGGTGGTGGAGTTGCAGGTCACTGGGATGAAAATAAATCCCGAGATCATCCGTTATCTGAACCGTCTTTCCGATCTTTGCTGGCTCTATGCCCGCTATCTGGAGACCGGGGAAACAGAAAAAACTAAATCAAGTGAGTAAATCACTTGCAAACCCGGGCATAGAGTGGCAAACTCCCAGCCCTTTTCAAAAAAACGATTATGTCCACTGAATTAATGACCGAGCTTCTGGAAGCTGGAGTTCATTTCGGTCACCAGACGAAACGCTGGAATCCGAAAATGAAGCCCTTTATTTTCGAGAAGCGGAATGCAATTTACATCATCAACCTCGGCGAGACCGTGCGCCAGCTTGATGCCGCCACCAAGTTTCTGAACGAAGTCGGTTCGAAAAACGGCAAGGTGCTCTTCGTCGGCTGCAAGAAGCAGGCACAGGAAGCGATCAAGGAAGCCGCGATTGCCTGTGGCCAGTTCTACGTCAATCAGCGCTGGCTGGGTGGCACGCTCACGAATCTCCAGACCATTCGCAAGAGCGTTGCACGTCTGAAGTACATCGAAGACATTGAAAAGGCTCCCGAGTATTCCAAGATGGGCAAGCAGGAACTCGCCGCCCTCCGTCGCGAAGGTGAAAAGCTCAAGCGCAACCTCGAAGGTGTGCGCAACATGGAAAAGCTCCCTGATGCGATCATCGTCATCGATACTCAGCGCGAGAGCATTGCGGTGGCTGAAGCTCGCCGCTTGAACATTCCGACCGTCGCCATCGTGGACACGAATGCTGATCCGGAACTCGTGAACTACCCGATCGCCGGCAATGACGACGCGATCCGCGCGATCCGCATTGTTCTCCAGAAGCTGGTGGACGCGCTGGTCTCCGGCGGTACGCTGGGCTCCAAGCAAACGCAGGCCGACATGGCCGCCGTTTCCGAGTAAGCTCTGCTTCCAACCCAATCTCCTCGACCAGCCGCCTGCAAATCCTGCGAGCGGCTGGTTTTTTCCCCAACCATACCATATCCAACCCTTTACTCTTATGAGCGAAATTAACTCTCAAATCGTCAAGCAACTCCGCGACAAGACCAACGCGGGCATGATGGACTGCAAGCGCGCCCTGTCGGAAGCTGGTGGTGACATGGAGAAGGCCGAGGCCATCCTCCGCACCAAGGGCATTGCCAGCGCCAATAAGAAGGCCTCGCGTGCCACCAAGGAAGGCGTCATCGCTTCCTACATCCACCTGCAGGGCAAGGTTGGCGTGCTTGTCGAAATCAATTGCGAGACCGACTTCGTGGCCAAGAACGACAACTTCCGCGAATTCGTGAAGGACATCACTCTCCACATCGCCGCCGCGCACCCGACTTGCGTCACCCGCGATCAGGTGCCCGCCGAACTCCTCGAACGCGAGCGCGAGATCTACCGTGGCCAGGTGCAAGGCAAGCCCGCCAACATCGTTGAAAAGATCGTCGATGGCAAAGTGGACAAGTTCTACAGCACCATCTGCCTCCTCGATCAGGCCTTCATCAAGAACCCGGATATCACTATTCAGGATCTCGTGAAGAGCAAGATCACCGAGCTCGGTGAGAATATCGTCATCCGCCGTTTCACCCGCTATATGGTGGGCGAAGATCTCGGTGGCGAAGCTCCTGCGACCGAAGCGGCTGCTGAGTAATTCGACCTCGATTAGCTGAAGTCGGCTCATCTTGGCTGGCTCATTTTTACCAAAATGCCCTGTTGCGATACCGCCACGGGGCATTTTCTTTTCGTAAAATAAGGTAAAGAGGCTTGCGAAGCGCCCCGAGCCAGCCTATTTCATCGCACCAGCCCTCCGGGGAATGAAGATTGCTGTCCAAATAACGAATGCTTGAAATCACGCTCAACGCCAGGGAAATGGCCTTGCTTAAACAATGGCTGCGTCGGGGAGAGGCCGATGAGGAATTCCACCAACTCCTCACCGCGCTCGATACGTTGTTGAATGACAATAGCGGCGTGATGAAGCTTCCCGATCCTATCCTGCAGCGCATTCAAGCCCGCGCTGCCGACCGTAAATTCCCTACCCATCAAGGTCTGCTCAACGCCATGTTCGCCCGCAGCCTCGGCGACAAGCTCAAGCCAGTGCAAGGGTAGGGGACTGCTCCGATCGTTCCGACCATGCGGTCATCCCGAGCGCAATGGAGCGCAGTGCAATGAAGTCGAGGGATCCCATAATTGTGGCGTGCGACTTGATATGCAACCCACGCTCCCCCTCCAAAATGTCACCCCGGGCAACGCCGAGAGGCCTCAACTTTTTCTGCGCTGGGCAAGCGACATGGTTTCCTAATGAGCCGTAGTGCTCTATCGGCTTGAATGAGCCAGCGAAACACTCAAAAGAAACGAAATAACTCCCAAGCCACTGCTTTTGTGCTTTTTCGAGTCTTTTCGCTGGCGCAAAAAAAGCCGCCTGGAAAACCAGACGGCTTTTCTTTCTAAAATTAGCGGTGAATTCCTACCCGCCAGACGAACCTTCGCCCCCCGGCTTGGTCATCTCCACCGGATCGAGAGCCTTGGTGAGTTCATCCTCGGGCAACACCTGCTGCTCCCGGCAAAGCTGGCGCACCGTCTTGCCGGTCTTGGCGCTTTCCTTGGCGATATCCGCCGCGCGGTCGTAGCCGATGATCGGGGCCAGGCTGGTCACCATCGCCATGCTGTATTCCACGAGTTCGTTGCAGCGCTCCACATTCGCGGTGATCCCTTCCACGCACTTGGTGCGGAAGATCGTCGCGGCATTGGTAAGCAGGCGGATGCTCTCGAGCAGGCTGTAGGCCATTACCGGCATCATCACGTTCAGATCGAAATTGCCGTTCGCACCGGCCCAGGTCACGGTCGTATCCGAACCGATTACCTGCGAGCACACCTGCATCAGCATTTCGCACATCACCGGGTTTACCTTGCCGGGCATGATTGAGCTGCCGGGCTGCGTCTCGGGCAGGCGGATTTCGCCGATACCGCAACGCGGGCCGCTGCCCAGCCAGCGAATATCATTCGCGATCTTGAACAGGCTCACGGCGATTGTCTTCAGTTGCCCACTGGCCTGCACCAGCCCGTCTTTCGAGCCTTGCGCTTCAAAGTGATTGCGGGCCTCGCGGAAAGCGATGCCCGTGCGGTTCCAGAGGTGATGCATCACCTTGCCGGGAAATTCCGGATGGCAATTCAATCCCGTGCCGACTGCCGTGCCGCCAAGCGCGAGCTCCTCGATCGCCGAGATCGCATTGCCAGCACGCAGGCGGGCATATTCCACTTGTTTCGCGTAGCCACTGAATTCCTGGCCGAGCCGGATCGGCGTCGCATCCATCAGGTGCGTGCGACCGATCTTGATGATGTCCCAGAATTCCATCGCCTTGCGCTCCAGCGCGCCGTCGAGCGCTTCCAGGGCGGGCATCAGGTTGTTGCGAATCGCCTCGCCCACGGCGATGTGGATCGCGCTCGGGATCACGTCATTGGACGACTGGCCCATGTTCACGTGGTCGTTCGGGTGCACCGGGTCTTTCGAGCCAATCGCTTTGCCCGCCAGTTGCGAGCAGCGGTTCGAGATTACCTCGTTGGCGTTCATGTTCGTGCTCGTGCCGGAGCCGGTCTGGAAAATATCGAGCGGAAAATGCTCGTCGAGCTTGCCCTCGATCACCTCTTCGGTCGCCTGGGTGATCAACGACACCTTCGCCTCGTCCAGCCGGTCGAGTTCGAAGTTTGCTTCGGCCGCTGCCCATTTCACCAGGCCGAGAGCGCGGATGAATTCGCGGGGAAACTTGTAGCCGCTGATTGGAAAGTTCAGGACGGCGCGTTGGGTGCTTGCGCCGTAGAGCGCGTGGGACGGGACTTCCATGGTGCCCATGGAGTCTTTTTCGATGCGGGTATCAGACATGGCGGGGTAGGTGGTGCTTAGTGGTGGTGATGGCCGTTGCCATTGACCACCCGCGTACTCGCAGAGTGACCGTTCAACGGCATTTTATGAAACTTGATGACGACCATCGGAGGAATGTTTTGCAGACAATACTTCGACTCCACGCGCGTGAACTGCGTGGCATGGTTAATTAACTCATTCGTAACCTGATAGACGATAAAAGCGGAGTGCGGCTGGGGTGCGAGCGACTCGTAGATGTTCTGCAGGATCTCCTGCTTCTTGTCCTTGTCGATGTAGCTGAAGGGGATGCCCGACACCACGTAGTCGCAGTGGTCGATCCCCAGCTTGGCCAACTCCTGGGGCAGACGTGCGGCATCCGTATGCAGGATGTGCACGCGCGGGTCGTGGCGGAATTGCTTGCGCAACAGTTCGGTGAACTCGGCGTCGATCTCGAAGAGCAGCACCTTCGAATCCGGGTGCATGCGCTTGATGATTTCCCGCGTGTGGCAGCCTTCGCCGGGGCCGAATTCCACGATCGTCCGGGGCTTGGAAAAGTCCATTTTCTTCATCACCCGGTTGATCAGCATCGGCGAGCTTGGGACAATATAGGCCACTTGCTTCGGCCGTTGCAGGAATCGTTTGAAAAACAGGGTTGCGCTCATTCTTTAAAAATCCAAAAGGCGGGAGTTCACTAGTAAATAATGCCAGTCTTACTTTGTCCAGTCAGCTAATCGCGACGGGGAACGATGTGCGTTTCCTGCCGGTGTTTTACAATGCTGCGGTGCGGGACCACGCCGCGCCACTGAGTGCCTGGGTAAATGATACTCTCGCGACCGATGATCGAGCCCGGACTCGGTACGGAGTTGCACCCAATCTCCGCTCCGTCACCAACGATCGCACCAAATTTTTTCAACCCAGTGGGAATCAGCCCCTCGCTGGTGGAGACGACCACTTCACCGCGGTCCAGCTTCACATTCGAGAGAATTACGCCCGCGCCGAGGTGACTCTTGTAGCCGAGGATTGAATCGCCCACGTAGTTGAAGTGCGGCACCTGAGCTTCGTCGAAGACGATGCAGTTCTTGAACTCGCAAGAATTGCCCAGCACTGCGCCGTTACCTACGATCACGTTCTCACGGATGTAGCAGCCACTGCGGATTTCGCACCCTTCGCCGATCCAGGCCGGCCCCTTGATCATTGCACCCTGCTCGACCACGCTTCCACGCCCGATGAACACCGCGCCACTGATGAAGGGACGGCCAATCAGCCGCGCCTCGATATTCGGCTTCAGCCGGAACTGCAAATAGGTCGGAATCTGACGCAACGCCTCCCAGGCATTGGTCACATTCTCAAACAGAGCCCGGTGATCGGTATGATCGAGGCTCAGATACTCCGCGGGCGAAAAAGTCATCGCCCGAATCTCAATTTCCCCGCCATACGAGTCGAGCGTTAATTTCCTATTAACCCGCAATGGTTCTTTATGCCGTCAACGTCAGTTCCGTGATCTCCGGCGGACAGTTAAACCGAAGGGGCACGCCGATCGTGCCCACCCCGCGCATGGTATAAAGATTCAGGTTCTTCACTTGGTAGTAACCAAGATCATATTTTTGCCCCCACGAGGGTAAATGCAGCGCGCCTACTCCTGGCACGCGCACCTGGCCACCATGGCTGTGGCCGGAGATTTGCAAGTCCACCGCATCCAGCCCGGCAATGCGATCTGCGTAGTCCGGCTCGTGCATGGAGAGAATGGTCGGGATGCGTCCGCGCCGCTGGGCCAGCGCCGCGTGAAGATCCGGATACGCGGCCCAGGCCGAAGCCAGCCCCGCGAGGAAGAAATCCGCGCCATCTTTGCGCAAAGTGACGCCCGTATTTTCCAGCAGCGGAATGGTGCTCAACTTGAAGGCGTAGCGCGTGATGTCGCCATTTTCCGCGTAGTCATGGTTGCCCATCGAGGCGAAGACGCCGAGCTTCGCATTCAATTTCTCAAAGAGCGGAGTTAGCTCAAAAATCGCGTTGTGATCAGTGCACACGTAATCGCCGGGCAGAAGAATCAGATCCGGCGTCAGCGCATTCGCCATTTCCACCACCCGCGCGATTTGCTGGACGGTGGTGAACGGATGCAGATGGAAATCACTCATCGCCACGATCTTCAGCCCCTCCAGCGCCGTCGGCAGCCCCGGAATCCGGATCGCCCGCCGTTCCACGATCGGAGCATTCGGCTCCACCAGCCCGGCCCACGCCGAGCCGGTCACGGCAAAGCCCGCTCCAGCCGCGCAAGCGGTCTTTAAGAACTGTCGCCGACTGGTCAGCATCGAGGATTTTACCGCTCCCTCATCCGGTGTCATCTGAAACATAGGTGACATTCAGACAGCACTGCCTGTGCCGATATTCAATCAAGCGGCCTTTTTTTGAAGGCACATTATTTCATCTTCGCCACTGCGGCATGCCGGTGACATGTCACCACATGGTCGTTGATCAGCCCTGCTGCTTGCATGAAGGCATAGACAATCGTCGTCCCCACGAACTTCATCCCGCGCTGCAGCAGGTCCTTGCTCAGCGCATCCGATTCCAGGCTTTTGGAGAGGTAGTCCTTCATTGTGTGTAAGTTATGTTGCAACGGGCTCCCATCCACAAAGCGCCACACATAGGCGTCGAAACTGCCGAATTCCTCCTGGATCTTCAGGAACGCCCGCGCATTCCCAATGCTCGCCGCGATCTTTGCCCGGTTGCGGACGATTCCCGGGTTCAACAGCAACTTCGCCGCCTCCTGATCGCCATATCGTGCCACGATCGCGGGATCGAAGCCCCGATACGCTTCCCGATACCCCTCCCTTTTTTTCAAAATCGTCAGCCAGCTCAGCCCCGCCTGTGCTCCATCCAGAATCAGCTTTTCGAAAAAATGAATGTCATCATGCACCGGCACGCCCCATTCCGTGTCGTGATACTCGACATAATCGGCAGATCACCGCACCAGGGACAACGCTCTTTGCTCATAGGCCCAATCCAAACACCAACTCCCCTGATTATCCAAATCAGATTTGTGCCCCTCCCTTCCCGGGCGGTGAGTCCGCGCCGGGGAAGGGGAGAGCAGTCAATTTGTTGCGGCTAGCAGGATTTGTAACCATCGATGTCTTTGAAATCGATGGAATAGGTGCGCCCGCTGGCGAGGGTAAGTTCCGCGCCGAGAACGGAACCTTTGGGCGTCACGTCCATGATTTTCAGCTCCTTGATCGGTGACAGCTCTTCTGCGGTCCATGGGACATCATCCGTCTTGTGCAGGATCACCGAGATCATCAGTTCCATCGCCGGGTTCTTTTCGATGCGTTTCCGGTACGCGTACAGCACGGTACTTTCGTCCGTCTCGGCGTTGAATCCACTGGTGCGACGCGCGCTTTCGAGCCTGTCCCAGCCATGATAGGTGATCAGTGCGACCCTCCGGCCGGGATCGATGGCGACGGTCCCAGCCCGTTCCTTCCGCCAGGCGCTCGATTTTCCACCTTGCCGGTTTGCCCTTCAGGTGCGGCACGCCAGAAATGCCCGAGCGTCATCTCATGCTCGAACGCGAGACGGCAACGATCAACGCGGATCACGCCTCCCGGAATCGTGATCTCGGCCAGATCGATGATGTAGCCGACTCCATTGTTTGGAACCTTGCGCATGATGAGCTGGCGATAGAGCACGTCCTCCCGGACGCCGTTGAAAAGATGCTCTGGGAGGTCGACTAAGGCGGCGTTTTTTCCGAGGCCGAGTTATCCACCGTTCGGCCGGTCAGATAGAAATTGATGTCGACGCCGCTCAGATCGCGTGGATCCAGGCTGCGGAAGCTGTATTCCTGCGAAGTGCCGCCCTCCGGATGATAATCCTCCCACGGAAAATGGGTATTGAATACCAGCTTCGAGTAGTTGTGATCGTCGTCATAAACCTTGCCGGAGACGATCTCCGACGTCCCGGTCGCGCCATGGTTCACCAGCACCAGACCCGGCTTCTCGAGGACCGTGCGTAGCGAGCCGTCGCCGAGCTCGCCCCAGAAGCCTTCGTTTTCCTTCGCGGTCCAGAACGGCGAGTCCTCCGGCAGCGCCAGGGCGATGAACGGCAGGAACATGATGAACGGGCTCGCCGGGCAGCTATAGTTCTGCACCGCATACTCGCAATGCCCGTAGAAACCCAGGCTCGGCACGTCATTGTGGAAGAACTCCTGCCGCGGCTCGTGAATTGCAGCAGCGAGCCCGAGCAGAGGCGGCGGGCAAAGCCGGATCGAGCGGCGGCGCCGTCTCTTGAGCATGAAGGAAGCCGGGAAGCCACCCGCGATCCACAGCCGGTAGCAAATGCTCCGCGCCCACATGTTGATGGAACCATCGCGCCCGAAGAAATTGACGTAGGTCTTCATCAGCTCCTGGAAACTCTGCTCCAGCACCCCGGCGATCTCCGGGTAAAACTCATCACCAAAGGCCCGGTTCCAGATCGTGCCGTAAACTACGAACAGGCTGATTGTGTAGTAGTTGTAGGTCTACTCCAGATACCATCCATCGCCGGCGTGATAGGAGGCAACCCACAGGAGATGGCTCTTCAGCAGTTCGTCGTCGATGGCATAGCCGTTTTTCTTGAGAAACGAAAGGGCACAGATGTTGAACAAACGCCAGTTATTCTGAGTCGTGCGGTGGTGCGCCCACTTCGAGATGGTGACCGCCATTTCGTCCTTTTCCTGTTGGGTGAACGAAGGCCAGAGCACGTCGGGTAGTAGAAGCAGGGTCTTGGTCAGACCGCCAAATTCGCAAGTGAACTGGTAGGTGGCATCCGGCAGCTCCTCCGGGAGCGGCAGGCTGTTGCGATGCCCGGGCGTGAGCGCGCGATAGAGATGGTGCTGGTAGTAGTCGCGCAGCTTGATGCCGTTGATTTCGATCTCCGGTTCCACCTGCATCAGCGGCCCCGCAACGGTGAAGGTCCGCTCCAGCGCCTCCCATTCGTGCGAGCGATGGCGCCACTCGGGATCGTTGGGCTGGGGATAGGTTTTGCTCCCGGGGATGATCGGGAAAACAATCGGATCATCGAACGACTTCACATGGGTGAAGGCGCGGGTGAGGATGTATTTTGCACAATCGATGTAGTGCTGCCGGGTCATGCCCGTGAAGGGGCTCTGCTCGTAATTGGGGTTTTCGACGGAATAAGCGTTTTTCATGCGGGACGGTTGGGATCGGGTTGAAGAAGATGCGGGGACGTCCGGCGGCGACGGCGGCGGGAGCGGGGTTTCGCGAGTGAAAATAAAGGCCGATCCGGCTTGCGCACAACAGCCGGTATGCGCAAAGTATCGGAACAAATGCGAAGCATGCCGACGCGAAGAATCGCCCTCGTATATCCGGCCTCCGTGCCGTGGATCGCGCGCTGTCTGGACGGTATTCGCCGCTATGCACGGGAGAAGGGCGGCTGGCACCTCTACAGCAGCCCGCCCACCCTCCGCGGGGCTGGGGAATCGGCGCTCACGCTCCATTCCATGCGGGGCTGGAAGGGCGACGCCATCATTGTCGCCACCAGCGATGCGCGGGAACTGCGCACCGCGCGGCAGATGGGGCTGCCGGTGGTGAACCTGGCCGGCGGTCGTGCCCAACCGCTGGGCGTGCCCCGCGTGATGATCGACCACGCCGAGGCCGGGCGGCTGGCGGCGGAGCATCTGCTCAGCCGCGGGTTGGGGCATCTCGCTTTTTTCGGATGGAAGAATTCCTGGTATTCCGAGCAGCGCTATCTCGGTTTCCGCGAGCGGGCAGGCCGAGGCGGGCGTGGCCTGCGAGATTTTTCTCCAGTCCCCGCATGAACGTACCAATCGCACCTGGCCGCAGCGCGTGGCCGGGGTCGCGCGCTGGCTGGCCTCCCTGCCGCGTCCCACCGGGATTTTTGCCGTCCACGATTATCGCGCCCAGTTTCTGATGGAGGCCAGCCACGAGGCCGGGCTGCGGATTCCCGAGGATATCGCGGTGCTGGGCATGGATAACGATGAGACGATCTGCGAGCACTGTGCGCCCACGCTGAGCAGTGTTTCGCGCAGCTCCGAGCGCGTCGGGTGGGAGGCCGCCGCGCTGCTGGATCGTCTTCTGTGCGGGGAACCGCCGCCGGATGAAGATCTGCTCGTGGAGCCGGATCAAGTGGTCATGCGCCAGTCCACGGATAATCTCTATAGTGCGGATCCCCTGGTGAAAAGCGCCCTCGATTATTTGCGCACCCACCTGGAAACGCCGTTTAACATCGCGCAAGTCGCCGAGACGCTGGGCGTTTCCAAGCGGACGTTGGAAACCCGTTTCCGCGACCGCCTGCACCGCTCCCCGCACCAGTTTCTCTCCGGGCTGCGCGTCCAGCACGCCCAGGCCCTGCTCCGCACACCGCCTCGCTGCTCCCTCTGAGGAAATCGCCAGTCAATGCGGCTTCGGCACCGTTCGCGCCTTCAATAAAGCGTTCAACAAAGTGGTTGGCGAATCCCCGGTAACTACCGCAAACGGCACCTAGCTTGAAGTAAGATGAGGGGGTTTCGAATCACTCCCGATAGTGTTTACGAATAATTGGCGATCTGCTCCACCCGGAACCGCGCTTCCGCTTACGGAAGGTCGATCGAACTTCGACCGCCAAAAATCATTCAGCGCATCGCTATCAGTGATTTTTTTGGCTGTGCTGTGAGTTGCACCCCGCGCGCAAACCTCTAGCCTTTCCACGTGCCCACGCTTACCAAAGACGAAATCGCCGACATCCTGGAGTCCATCGCGCGCTGCTGGAATTGAAGGGCGAGAACCCTTTCAAAATCCGCGCCTACACCAATGCCGCCCGCGCGCTGGAAACTTTCGCGGGCAATCTTTCGCAGATGGCGGAAGCGGGAACGCTGGATGAAATCGAAGGGATCGGGAAAGCAATTGCGGAGAAAATTACGGAGCTTTTGCAGACCGGGCAGCTTGCTTTTTATGAAAAGCTGCGAGCGGAATTTCCGCCGACTTTGTTCGAGCTGTTCGACCTGATGGGGCTGGGGCCGAAGAAAATCAAGGCGGTATGGGAGCAGCTGGGCGTCACTTCGCTGGCCGAGCTCGAAGCCGCGGCAAAGGATGGTCGCGTGGCCGGGCTGCCGGGCTTTGGTGAAAAGACGGCGACCAATATTTTGAAGTCGATTGAGGAACGCAAAAAGCACGCGGGGGAATTCCGCCTCGGTGATGCGGCGGAGGAAGCCGAGCAGATGCTTGAGGATTTGAAGTCGCTCGACGTCGTATTGCAATGCGCCTCCTGCGGAAGCTATCGTCGGCGGAAGGAGGTCATTCATGATCTCTATTTCCTTGTCGCGACGAAGGAGCCCGCCGTGGTGAGCGATATCTCGTGCAGCATCCGATGGTGGAGACGTCATCGCCCATGGCCCCACCAAGTCGAGCGTCCGCTTTAAATCAGCATCAGGTCCGACTGCGCGTGGTGACGAACGATCAATACGCCTTTGCGTTAAACTACTTTACCGGCAGCAAGGAGCACAATGTGGAGATGCGCCGCCGGGCCTTGCAACGTGGGTGGGACTTGTCCACACTGCCTCGTCCCGTGGAAATTCCAAGGTGCCGGTGTAGCCGATTCCAACCATCAACCAGCAGCGGCCACCACCGCCATGGTTTCGACTTTGTTGAGCCCGAGCTGCGCCTAAATCGTGGTGAGTTTGAGGCTGCCTAGAACCATACGCCGCCCGATCTGGTGGAGTTGGAAAACTGCGCGGCACTTTTCACAACCACACCACCGCCAGTGATGAACGCAACACGTCAGGAAATGGCGAATGTCACCATCCTGTTTCACCATCTGGGTCTTGCTGATCACAGCATACTCTCCTTCAGGTCCATGGCCGAGTGCTCATGCCTCGTCCAGGGCGTGAAATCGACCGTCTCAACCAAACCTATTAAGGCGAACTCCGTCCTTTCAAAGGTGTTGAGTGTCACGTGCTCAAGGACGGCCGCTCCATTATCCCGATGAGGTTGCTGAGTCTCATGACGTGGTTGCCTCCGTGCATGCGGTCTTTAATCTGCCCGAGGCGGAGATGACCAAGCGCATCATCAAGGCGATCTCGAATCCGCACGTCACCATGCTCGGTCATCTCACCGGGCGTCTGCTGCTTCAGCGCGAGTCCTACGCGGTGGACATCCCCGCCATCCTCGACGCCGCAGCCGTAGACCGGCACGATTATCGTACTCAACGGCAACCTGCGCCGGCTCATGGACTGGCGCTGGTGGTCGCTCGCCAAGTCGAAGGGCGTGAACGTCGATCAATCCCATGCTCACCATGTCAGCGGATTCCAGCACTTGGTGGTTTGGCGTTGCGCTGGCCCGCAGGGGCTGCAGCGGATCAAGGCCCGATGTTGTGAACTGCCTGCCCCTGGTAGATTGAGGCCGCTGCCAAAAAGGTCGCGCAGAAAAAATCAGTGCCGGGCCAGGGCGGCGAATCGGCTGATGTTGCTGGCGACGTGCCTGGGTGTTGCCCTGCTCGCGACCATGCAGGTAGCGCAACCCGCTGGGCTTTGCAGTCGGATCATTCACGTTCACGATCCCTCCACGATCATCCGCGGTGGCGATGAATACTGGCTCTACGCGACGGTAGGGGATTCGGGTTGGCATTCGCCCGATCTCGTCCATGGTAACTAGGTCTGTATCAGACTCCGCCCACCTGGTACCATGAGGCCGCGCCCGATTTCCGCGGCTACGTCTGGGCGCCGGATGTCATCCACGTTGGCGGTCGCTACTCCGTCCATCATCTCGTTTCCGCCGGCACGAAGGAGTCCTCCATCGGCCTCTTCAGCAATGCCACGCTCGATCCCGCCGATCCGCATTTCCAATGGCGCGACGAGGGGGAGATCATTCGCACCACGCCCAAGAGCGATTTCAACGCTATCGACCCCTCGTTGCTTGCCTTGTCGAACGGCCAGCTTTGGATGGCTTTCGGCTCGTTCTGGACCGGTATCAAGCTCGTCCAACTGACCCTGTCACGGGTCACCGCCTTGATTCCTCGATCAGTTCATTGGCCTGGCACCCGGAAATCGAAGCGGCCTGCATCTATGAGCACGATGGCTGGTATTATCTTTTCATGAATTGGGTCTTCCCGCTGTCGCTAAGAATACCCTAACGAAATCCGCATGGGGCGTAGTC
>JASGKO010000010.1:0-11904 GCA_049840595.1 Chthoniobacteraceae bacterium | reverse complement strand
GACAAACCGCGCACGATACATCAATTCCTCGGGCTTGCCGAAGGCGAGATCATCCGGATTGAAAAAAGTCGCAAAGGGCTGGCCCACGATTTCTGGTGCCTTGTAGCCGTTCAGCCGCTGGGCTCCGGCATTCCATGTTTCCACCAATCCATTCATATCCAGCATGAAGATCGCATAGTCGCACACCTGCTCCACCATCAACCGGAATCGCTCTTCGCTTGCCGCCAGTTCCACCGTCCGCTCCTGCACCCGGCGTTCCAGCATTTCGTTTAGATGCAGCATCTGGTGCTCCGCTTCCTTGCGCTCGGTGATGTCCAGCTCCACCGCCATGAAATGGGTGATCTCCCCATTTTCATCCCGAATCGGCTGCACCTCCACCGCCACCCAGTATTTGCGCCCTTGTTTGCTGTAGTTGATCACCTCGATCTTGAATTCGATCCCGCGATTCAATCGCTCCCTCATGAATTCAATCATCTTTGGGTCGGTCTCCGGCCCCTGGAGCAGGCCGCCAGGCTTCTGGCCGCGCACTTCGTCCAGCGTATAGCCGGTCAACTGGCGAAAACCCGGGTTTACCCACTCCACCCGCCCCTCCCGATCGGTCAACACCACCGCGTTGTCAGTGCGCTCGGCAATGAGCGCCAGCTGCCGCAGGTGAGCTTCACTCCGCCGCAGTTCCGCTTCCGCCCGGTCGCGCTCGCTTTCGCTCCTCACAATCCAGTACCACAGGAACGGCGTGGCGAAACACGTCAGCATCGTGCTATCCACAAAGGCTTCCAGCGATTTGTCCCGCATCCGAATGGCATCGAGGATGAACATCACCAACGTCTCGGAAATGAACACCACCGCCAGCACACTCAGGAACAGGCGCACATTCCGGCTAAACCTCCCGCGTGGCCTCGATCCTTCCCTTATACAGGGGTTCTTCCTAATGCGCGCGAATTGGGACATTAGCAGCCCATCGGAACCGGGTTGGGAATCTTTAGATTAATCATTATCCAGTTTTTCCAGTTCCCGTCCCCCTTCCACCCAGGTGCAGATTGGCCAAAGGTCGAAAAGATTGGACGAATCACCGGCCCGCCCCGCACACTCGGTCCATGATTTGGGACCGCCTTTCCTCCATTGCCAATTACAAGGGCCTCTGGCCCGCCCTCGACACCGCGATCGATTACATCCTGCGCGAAGACCTCAACGCCATCCCGCTCACCAAGCTGGAGATCGCGCCCGGCCTCGTGACCGCCGTGCGCCAGGAATATAACAGCAAGCCCATTCCCGAGTGCAAATGGGAAGCCCATCGCCTGTGGGCCGATATCCAGCTCGTGCTCGCCGGCCAGGAACGCTTTGGCTACGCGCCGCTGGAAACGATGGAGCCGAAGCTCCCTTACAACGACGTGAAGGACGTGGAAATTTTCTCCGGCAGCGGGGACCTGATGCTGCTGGTGCCGGGCCGTTTCGGCATTCTCCTGCCGCAGGACGCTCATATGCCTAGCGGGGCCGTGACCGATCCCGAGCCAGTGGTAAAGATCGTCTTCAAAGTGCGGATGCCGTAACCGCAAGGGAGGCCAATCCCGCGGATTGGAGCAATCCGCACGAACTCGCTTAAAACTCCGGGCTTTTTCAAAATTTTTCCAAAAAACTTCAAAAAAGCTCCGGGGTGACTTGCGCCTTGATCCAAAGGACTTATTTTGCCGCACCTCCCTCGCAAACTTACCCCCTGCGAGTTTCCTAATTATAACCTTCCTCCCACCCGGCATATGTAATGCAATTCCCCCGCTCCGGCAGGCCTTTGGGCTTTGCGATTCAAGGATGGAACGGAACTAATGGTCGGGCATTGATCTGCGCAAGCATGGCGTTTCTCGCAGCGAGTGGGATGCTGCGCGCCGGCGGGGTGGATCTTAACGGCGATGGGATGAGCGATGTGTGGCAGGCGCTTTACGGGATGCAAAATGCGGACCCGAATGCCGATCCCGATGGCGACGGATTGACCAATTTACAAGAAAGCATCGCGGGCACCAATCCCTTCGTCCCCAATCGCTCCGGTATTACGGCCGTGGAGCGCTCGGGCACTTCCGCCACCGTTCGCTGGCCTTCCGTCGCGGACAAGGGCTACCAGATTTTCGCGACGACCAGCCTCACCTCGGCTTGGACGGCGGTGACGCCGGTCCTCAATGGCACGGGCAGCGAGATGGCGGTCACCCTCGATGCCTCCGCCGTCGGCACGCTCTACCGGGTGCAGACTTCCGATCTCGATTCGGATCACGACGGGGTGAGCGATTGGGAGGAAATGATGCTGGGCTCGAATCCCTATGAGTCCACCAGCGACGGCGTGAACAACGATCTCACTGTGCTGACCGCCGCGCTGCAGGCCACCACCAGCACGATCACGATCGCCGCGGATGACCCGATTGCCTCCACCGACGGGCTGGACCCGGGCTCGATCACGATCACCCGCACGGGAAGACTCGATCCGCTCACCATCGCCTACACCGTGACCGGCACGGCGGTCGCGGGAACCGATTACACGGCGCTCTCCGGCTCGGTGTCGCTGGGGCTCGGTGTTAACAGTGTCAAAATCCCCATCACCTCGCTCGCGACCAGCACCTCGGGGCGGACGGTGATTGTGAATCTGGCGACCGGGACCAGTTACACGCTGGGCACGACCACGACGGCCACGGTGACGATCAGCGCCAAGGCGGCGGCCAACTCGGTGGTGGAAGAAGTATGGACCGGCGTCACCGGTTCCACCGTGGCAAGCATTCCCACCGCCACCGTCCCCAATGCCACCCGCGTGCTCACCACGCTGGAAAATCCGACCGCCACCGCGCAACTGCTCGGCAGCAATTACGGCACGCGCATTCGCGGCTATCTGCTCCCGCCCACCACCGGCACCTACACCTTCTGGATCGCCAGCGACGACAACAGCCAGCTCTGGATTTCCACCGATGACCAGCCGGTGAATCTCGTCATGCGTGCCTACGTGGGCACCTACACGAGTTCGCGCCAGTGGACCAAGGAGACGAACCAGCAATCCCTGCCGATCCAGCTTACGGCGGGCCAGCGCTATTACTTCGAGGTTTACCAAAAGAATGGCACCGGCGGAGAAAACCTGGCCGTGGGCTGGTTGAAGCCGACCGACTCCGGCACCGTGCCCTCGGAGATCGTGCCCGGCAGCGCGCTGGCACCTTACCTGCCGATCACGCCCCCGGGGCCGACCGTGCTGTACACCGCAACGCTCACTCACGGAAGGCAGTCTCACCGGCAACGGCGCGGGGACCAGCTCGATCCGGCTCAGCGGCGATCAATCCTATGCGATGGTGACGGTGAATACCAATGGCCTCAGCTCGGCGGTTACGGATGTCGCGATTCACGCTCCGGCGGATGCCAATTCCACCGGCCCGGTCGTTTTCGATCTCACCTCCAACACGCCCCGCTCCGATGGCTCCTACACCTGGACGCTTTCCTCGTCGGTCGTAACGGCGATCAAGAGCGGGCTGGCGTATATCGAAGTGCAGACCACGCAGAATCCCACCGGGGAAATTCGCGGCCAGTTCGGTCGCTCCCTCGGGACCGGCTCCTTCACCGCCCCGACCGCGCCACCGGCCTGGACCGATGATCACAGCGATGCCAATGCCGCCTCGCGTTTCCTGATCCAGACCACCTTCGGCCCCACCACCGCGCTCATTTCGCAGGTGCAGAGCAGCGGGTATTCCGATTTCTTGAATCAGCAGTTCGCCATCCAGCCCACGCTCCACACCCCGCTCACCGATGTTGCGGTGGCCGCGCTGGCCAGCGGCACCAGCCCCTCCAGCTATCAATCGTGGGAAGCGTGGTGGAAAAACAGCCTCACCGCTCCCGACCAGCTTCGCCAGCGCGTCGCCTTTGCCCTGAGCGAGATCATGGTCACCTCCGATGCGCCGAATGCGCTCACGCAAGTTCCGGTCGCCATGAGCAGCTACACCGACATGCTGCTCAACGATGCCTTCGGCAATGTGCGGCAGCTGATCGAGGACGTCACGCTGCACCCCACGATGGGCCAGTTCCTCAACATGGCCCATAACGACAAGGCCGATCCGGTGAAGGGCACGCATCCCAACGAAAACTACGCCCGCGAGGTAATGCAGCTTTTCACTATCGGCCTCAACCGGCTCAACCCCGATGGCTCACTTGCGCTGAATACCAGCGGCAATCCGGTGCCCACCTATGGGCAGACGGAAATCACCGGCATCGCCCGCGTCTTCACCGGCTGGAACTGGGCTCAATCCGGCGCGGCCTCCTGGAGCAATTACACGGCCAACTACCGCGCACCGATGGTGCCCGTTCCCAGTCATCATGACGGCGCGGCCAAGCCGATTCTCGGCGGCATCGTCCTGCCCTCGGGCCAGAGCCAGGCCCAGGATTTGAAAGATACGCTCGACGTGATTTTCTATCACCCGAATTTCGGCCCGTTCCTCGCCCGCGAGCTCATCCAGCGGCTGGTCACGAGCAACCCCAGCCCCGGCTACATCTACCGGGTCGCCAGCGCATTCAATGATAACGGCAGCGGCGTGCGCGGGGATATGAAGGCGATTTTGAAAGCCATCCTGCTCGATTACGAGGCCCGCAGCCCGGCGGTGGTCACCGGAGTCGGCTATGGCCATGAGCGCGAGCCCGTGCTCCGGCTCTCCGCCCTCTATCGCGCCTTCAATGCCAGTTCCACCGGCGGCACCTACCCGCTCCACAATCTCGACGGCAGCCTGGGGCAGACGCCGATGCACTCCGCCTCGGTCTTCAATTTCTTCTCGCCCAACTATTCGCAGCCCGGCCCGATCGCGCAGGCCAGCTTGTTCTCGCCGGAGTTTCAGATCACCACCGACTCGACGGTGATCAGCTCGGCCAACACCATGCGCTCGGCCACCTTCCAGGCGGCATCCACGACGAGTTCCACCGTCATTGCCTGCGACTTCACGCCCCAAATCGCGCTCGCCTCCAATCCCACCACGCTGGTGGATTCGCTCAATACGCTGCTGATGGGTGGCCAGATGTCTTCGGCGATGCGGAGCCAGGTCATCAGCACCGTGACCTCCATCTCCGCCTCCAGCACGCTCGAACGCGCGCAGACCGCCGTCCACCTGATCGTCACCTCGCCGCAATTCGTGATCCAGAAATAACGCCATGAACCTCTCCCGTCGTCGCTTCATCCGCCAGGCCGCCTGCGCCGCGCTCGGCACGACTTCCATCGCCTCGACCGTCTGGAACCTGCGCGCGCTCAACGCCGCGGTCGCACAAAGCTCCACCACCAGCGATTACCGGGCGCTCGTGTGCCTCTTTCTCTACGGCGGCAACGATGCGAACAACCTGCTCGTGCCGGTGGATAACACTAATTATAATTCCTACGCCGCCGCGCGGGGGATTCTCGCCATTCCGCAGGCTTCGCTGCTGCCGATCAGCCCCGCGACCGCCTCGGCCGATGGCCGCCAGTATGGCCTGCACCCGAGCTGCCCGGAATTGCAGACTCTCTTTGGCAACGGCAAGCTCGCGCTGCTGGCCAACGTGGGCACGCTCGTCGCCCCCATCACCCGCGCCCAATATTTCTCCGGCGGGGCCGCCGTGCCCCCGCAGCTTTTCTCGCATGCCGATCAGCAGGTGGAATGGCAGACGTCGTGGCCCGATTCCCCGCAGCGCACCGGCTGGGGCGGGCGCATGGCCGATCTGCTCGTTTCGATGAATGGCAGCGCGTCCATCTCCATGTCCATCTCGCTGGCGGGCACCAATACCTTCCAGGTCGGAAATCAGGTCTTCGGCTACCAGGTTTCCACCAGCGGCCCGGTGGGGTTAAGCGGGACGACCGGCACCAACAACGCCCTGCGCTATCAGGCGATTCAGAACATCCTCAACCTGCCTGCGCAAAATCTCTACGAAGCGGAGTTTGCCAAGATCACCAACCGCGCGATTGCCAACTACGGCACGCTGAACAGTCTGCTCGTCAACCAGACCGCGCTCACCACCACCTTCCCCACCTCCAACCCGCTCGCCGACCAGCTCAAGATGATCGCCCGCCTGATCGGCCTGCGCGACAGCATCGGCGTGAAACGGCAGATCTTCTTCTGCTCGATCGGCGGCTTCGACACGCACAGCGACCAGCTCACCGGCCAGAGCAATCTCTTCGCCGAGCTCAGCCAGGCGCTCAATGCCTTCTACAACGCCACCGTCGAGCTCGGCGTGGATTCACAAGTGACCACCTTCACCGCGAGCGATTTCGGCCGCACCTTCCCCACCAACGGCACCGCCAGTTCCTCGGGCAGCGATCATGGCTGGGGCAGTCATCACCTCGTGATGGGCGGCGCGGTTAAGGGCGGCGACATTTACGGCACCGTCCCGACACTGGTCGTCAACGGCCCCGACGATACCGGGCTCGGTCGCTGGATTCCCACCACCAGCGTGGATGAATATTCGGCCACGCTCGGCACCTGGTTCGGCGTGCAAAGTGGCGATCTCTCGACCGTGCTGCCGAATATCGGTCGCTTCGGCCATCCGAATCTCGGTTTCATGAATAGTTGACCGGCTCCCGGAGGTTTTGCCCATGGATCGCCCGCCCCGCCTCACTCCCATTTTGATCATTCTCACGATCATCGTGCTCGCGATCTGCCTCACTCCGCGGTATCTGATCCGTCTCCGAACGGCAATCCTGGCCCATGAAAAGGAAGCCCACGCGCCGTTGCAGAATGAGCTCGCTCCATCGACGCCGGTCGCTACGCTCACTCCTTCCGCTACCATGGCAGCCCCGGCCCAGCCTGATCACCTCGCCGGCACCGGCACGCACAATCCCACCGATCCCTCCGCCACCGGCGCACGCTATCAGGCAACCATTCCAAGCGCTTCGCAACAACAGGCCAGCGAGACCGATCAGGCCCTGCAATCGCTCTCCTACGCGCTGCGCGATTACCGCAATGCCCTCGGCCAAAACCCCGTGGGCTCCAATGAGGAAATCACCAAGGCGCTCCTCGGCAACAACTCCCACAACGCCACCTTCCTCTCCGAAAAACTCCCAATCAACGCCAGGGGTGAGTTGATCGACCAATGGGGCGACCCGTATTTTTTCCACCAAATTTCCGCCAACGAAATCGACATCTACTCCGCCGGCCCCGATCGCCAGATGTGGACCAGCGACGACGAGGTGGTTCGGTAGGGCCCTTCAGTGCAGGGAGATGGGGTCCGCGAAAGATGCTAAAAACGCGAAAAGGGGCGGCTTTACTTTCGCATGCTTCGCGTTTTTCGCGGACCTTCATTTAGCGCTTCTCCGCGGCTTCGAGCAGGCCGTGCAGGTCGAGTGGTTTCGTGACCATGGCCAGGCCGCCGCTGGCATCGCGCGGCCATTGCTCCGGCGAACGGTCCCAGTACAGCTCCACGCCGTTTTGATCGGGATCGCGCAGATAGAGCGCCTCGCTCACGCCGTGATCGGAGGCACCATCCAGGGCAATCCCGGCGCCGATCAATCGCTTCAACGCATCGCCCAACTCCTTGCGCGTCGGATAAAGGATGGCCACATGGAACAGCCCGGTCGTTCCCGGGGCCGGAGGCTGGCCGCCACGACTTTCCCAGGTATTCAGTCCAATGTGATGATGATATCCCCCCGCCGAAAGAAAGACCGCCTCCTGCCCGTAACGCTGGGTAATCTCAAAGCCCAGGACATCGCGATAAAAGGCCAGCGCCCGGTCCAGATCCGCAACCTTCAAATGCACATGGCCGATACGGGTGCCGGGATGGATCGGTGGATTGCTCATGACTCTTTTCTGCTCCCGCTTCGCCCACTCCGCAAGCCACAAGAGAGCATGGACGTGTCATCCAGGTAACGTTATAACCCTCCCCCATGAAGACCAACCGGCTGGAAGCCTTCAGCGACGGCGTGCTCGCCATCATCATCACCATCATGGTCTTGGAACTCAAAGTTCCGCATGAGACCGATCTATCGGCGTTGCGCCCGACCCTGCCGGTGCTGCTCAGCTACGTCCTCAGCTTCATTTACGTCGGCATTTACTGGAATAATCACCATCACCTTTTCCAATCCACCGAGCGGGTCACCGGCGGCATCCTGTGGGCCAATCTGCACCTGCTCTTCTGGCTCTCGCTGCTCCCCTTCACCACCGCGTGGATGGGCGAGAACCACCTCGCCGCCGTACCCTGCGCGGCCTACGGCCTCACCCTGCTCATGGCAGCTACGGCTTACTACATCCTGCAGAATTTGATCATCCGGCAGCAGGGGCCGGACTCCCTGCTGGGCCACGCGGTCGGGACCGACTGGAAGGGGCGTCTCTCCCCGCTGCTCTACTTCGCCGCCATTCCCCTCGCCTTCGTGAATCCGTGGATTTCCAGCGCCCTCTATATCTTCGTCGCGCTACTGTGGCTCATCCCCGACCGCCGGATCGAGCGGGCGGTGGAGGAGCAGGAGGAGCACTAGCGGAGTGCCCTCTTTAGCAAATCCAACGCCGATGGGACATCCTTCGGCTCGCGCAGCCAGAAGCTGAGCCACGCCGAATCGCCAAACACGTGATGCGGCAAAGCCCGTCCGGTCTCGACTAATGCGCGGGCTTGCTCACGTCCCACTCGCACATCCAGCAACCCGTTGCCGTGCAAGTGCCCCAGCTCGGTTCCTTCGTGAATAAACTCCATCCCGCCAAGCCGATGCACTTTCAGGGTCACCCCGGGCAATTCCAGCACCGCTTTCTCCAAGGTCTCCATCGCGGCCAGGCGTCGGCGATTGAAAAGCATCGTCCCGATCAACAGCAGCGAATCGAACAGTTGCGGCAGCCCGGGAACCCCCGCCAGCCACCGCAAATGCTGCACGACGAAACGAAAGATCACGCGTGCGCTTCCGCCTCCCGTTTTACGTTTTCCATCACGCGCAGGTGCACCGCCCGGAAAATGTATTGCGTCCACCAGTCAAAATACCAAAGCGGTCGCACATGCAGTGCATACCAAGTGCTGCCAATCAACGTGGTCGTGCCGTCGTGATTATCCTGCAAAAGGAACTGGCCCCGCTTCGCCGTCAGGTGCCCGATTAACTCCGGATCGGCAGGCTGCTTGACGATGTCGAAGGTCAGATTTTTCCCGGGCTCGATGGCGGCGATTTTTTCCTCGAACACGGCATGACCGCTAAAGATGCACTTCCGATCCGCTCCGACAAAATCTCCCGCGGAAGTCGTGGACATGGGCATCGGCAGGCCCAACCGGAACAACCAGAAATGCGGTGCCACCGGGATATCGGAAAAGGCGGTGAGATGAGGCCACACTTTTTCCGGTGGGGCTTGGATCAGAATTTCATCGCGCACGACCTTGGTTTGATCCTGTCGCGTTAAAGGCTCTCCCACGACCATCAGGACAAGCAGGGGCAAAATCGAAAGGTTCAATTTATTGCGATCTTTGCGGAACCAGACTCGCCCGGCCAAAGCTCCGGTAAGAATGAACCCGTAAAGCAACGGAGAAACAATCAGCAGACAAATAACCCCTTCACGAAAAAAGATTGCGCCCGCCAAAATGGCAATTCCCGTGCAGGAAAGAGAATGTCTGGCGGTCTGGCCAATGGAAAGATTCAAGGGACTCCAGACCCACGCGGCGGCCAGTCCCATCAAAAACGGCATTATCAACAGGCTGGGATAAAGAATCATCGCGACTAACCGGGCCCCATCCGGCGAGGTGTCGGAAACCAAGCCCAACAGAAAAGTCAGAAAACATAACCCACCCCCAACCAAAGTCCCCACTACCGATCCCAGCAAAAGACGTCGCTCTCTCATCGCGTGGGATGTATCCAGAAACTTTACTGCTTGGCAATCTCCGCAATCCGCTCGATGTGGGCGCGGAAGTCGGGGTCTTCGCCTTCCAGCAGTTCGCGGAGGGCTTCGCGGAAGTCGGGGCGGCGGCACCATTCGCGCATGTAGTCCTCCCAGGAACTCCAGAGGCGGCGGGTCTGCTTTTCCATCTTCTCCTCATAGACGAGGAGGTAGGCGCGCTCGAAGAGGGAGACGAGGATGCCGAAGAGGGCGTGCTTGCGCTCCATTTGCTCCTCGGTGAGGCTGCCGGTGGGGCCGTGCTTGCGGAGCAATTGCAGGTCGGCATTATCGAGCACGAGCTTGAGGAAGCTGGTGTATTCGTCAGAAAGACGTTGGTAGATTTCCTCCTCATCGACCAGGCGCTGCTTGCGGCGCTCCATGAGGAAGACGATGATCGCGAAGGGCAACGCAAAGGTCTCTACGAGGTAAAAGGAAAACTCAACGATCTCCAGCCAGTGCATGCGGGAAGATCGCCCAGAGCGGAAAGGGATGCAAAGAGCGGCGGTTTTGGGCGAAGTTAAACTTCGCGCAAGGGGGCGTTACCAAGCGCGAATTGGTAACGAGCGACTCGAAAGCCGTGCGCCATTCCCAGATTGCACTGACGGACTAAAAACGGATTTTTTGGACAGGATGAACAGGATGGCGAAAATTCCAAATCCCCTCCTCACTTATTCATCCTGTTCATCTTGTTCATCCTGTCCAAAATTCCAAGATTGCCAGGCAATCAAGCGATTACGCATTCCGTTACACCTTACAGCAGCTTGAAGCGGGCGAGGTCCTGGGTATCGACCAGTCCCACCGGATGCCCGGTTTCGTCCACCACGACCAGATCGTCGATGCGGTGGTGCTCCAGGATGTGCAGCACCTCAGCGGCCAGCTTGTCGGCACCGATCGTAATCGGCTTCACGGTCATGAAGACGCCGACGGTCTTTTCGAGCAAGTCGGGATGAGTCTGGAAATGACGGCCAAAATCGCCATGCGTGAAAATGCCCGCGAGTTTCTCCTGCTCGTCGAGGACCACGGCGCAACCGGCTCGCGTCCGGGCCATGGCGTGCAATACTTCGCGAATGCTGTCGCCGCGCTGCACGAGCGCCATCTGGTCGGCCTTGCGCATAATCTGGCGCACCTTCAGCAACAGGGTGCGGCCGAGGGCGGCCGCCGGGATGAAAGCGGGCAAAGTCGTCCTCCTTGAAGCCGCGCGACTCCAGCAGAACCATCGCCAGCGCATCGCCGAGCACGAGCATATTCGTGGTGCTGGAGGTGGGGGCGAGATTGAGCGGGCAGGCCTCGCGCTCGACGCGCACGTTGAGATGCACGTCGCTGTTTTCCGCGAGGAAGGACTTCGGATTGCCGGTCATGGACACGATCTTTACGTCGAAACGGGCGAGCGCGGGGAGAATATTCACCAGTTCATCCGTCTCGCCGCTGTAGCTGAGGGCGAGCACCACATCCCCATCGGCCACCACACCGAGATCGCCGTGGAGGGCGTTGAGGGAGTTGAGCACCACCGCAGGCGAGCCGGGTACTGGTAAGCGTGGCCGCGATTTTCTCGCCGATGTGGCCGGACTTGCCGACCCCGACCACGACCACCTTGCCCCGGGCATCCACGGCAGTGCGGATGGTTTCCACCGCGAGGGTGAAAGAATCGTCGAGCCGCTCGCGCAGGCGCTCCAGTTCACCGATCTCCAGATCGAAGACACGGCGGGCTTTGTCTAAAATGTCCATCGCCTAAAATGATGACGCGGAATCGGGCCGGGCGGAAGCGGGAAATTGCACGGAGGTGGAGTCCGCGAAAGACGCGAAAAGGGGCGGCTGTATTTTCGCAGGCTTTGCGTTTTTCGCGGACCCTAATGTTTTTCTCTGTCTTCCAAAAGGGTGGGTCCGAAAGTTTATTCCGCAAACGGCTCTACATGAACCCTTCGGCTTCCTCGCGTTCCTTGAACTTGGGCAGGAGCGCGCAAAGCTCCTCAATCGCCTCCTCGGCATCCGCGCCATCGGCATGGAGGATGAAGGCAGCCCCGCAATCGAGATTCGCGCTCAGCACTTCGAGAATACTGGTTGCGGAATAGCGCTGGCCTTCCTTTTCAATCGTGACGGTACAGCT
>JASGKO010000009.1:0-40304 GCA_049840595.1 Chthoniobacteraceae bacterium | reverse complement strand
ACATTGAAGTCCCCCGAGAGCGGCGGGATGTCCTCCTGGTGCGAGTTGTCCACCTGCACTCGTAGCTCATTCGTCGCCCCGTATTTCAAGTGTGAGGTCAGTTCGTAGCAGAACGCCGTAAAGCCCCCACGATGCTCCCCGAGCAACTCGCCGTTTAAGTAAACCCGTGCCACCAGCGCCGCCGCCTCGAAGCGGATGAACACCCGCTTGCCCTGCCAATCCGTCGGCACCTTCAGCGCCCGTTCATACCAGCACGCGCCGCGATAGTAGCCATTGGGATCGGTTGGATTGCGGATCTTCCCCAGCTGCCCATCCAGCGCATTCCAAGTGTGCGGAACCGTCACTGCCTCCCATTGATCCACTGGTGCCTGCACCCCGGCATCCTGCTTGACGAATTTCCAGTCGCTGAGCAGTGGAACTGTCTCGCGGTCGGCCTTTAAGAGGGGAGTGAAAGCCAGTCCGGCAAGACTCGCGAAGAGGATACGAATAAACATAAATGAGGGGGGTATGGGTGAATTGCGCTGCTGAGTGAAAGCGAAAATTCCGCCGCTGACAATCAACCTCTACGCCTCGGCGTTTCTGCGGTTAACTTTCTGCTAAAATGTGTAACTAACCCCCGCGATTGCCGCCCCCGGCAAAAAGCCCCACATCTGGCATCGAACCTTTCCCTTCATCAGCTCCTACTTCCTTCGCACCGTCTTTTTCGCCCTCGTCTTCCTGCTCATCCCCCGGGCCCACGCCGCCGACTGGCAATGGTCCGTACCGATTCCGTCCGTCGCCTCCACCGAGAACAACGACCACCCTCGCGCCTTTCTCTGGATTCCGCCCAATTGCCAGCACCTGCGCGGCGTCGTCTTCGGCCAGCACAACATGGAGGAGGAGCCCATCTTCGAGCATCCGAAATTCCGCGCCGCCCTTAGCGAGCTCGGTTTCGCGGAAATCTGGGTCACCCCGGCGATTGACCTCTTCTTCCGCTTCGATAAAGGCGCGGGCGACGGGTTCAATGAAATGATGAAAGATCTCGCCACGGTCTCCGGCTACGGTGAGTTGCAATACATCCCGGTCGTCCCCATCGGCCATTCCGCCGCCGCCTCGGCCCCGTGGAATTTTGCCGCCTGGGATCCCGCCCGCACGCTGGCAGTCATGTCCATCAGTGGCCAGTGGCCCTATTACAAGGATATGAACACCCCCGATTGGGGCACCCGCACCGTCGATGGCATTCCCGGCCTCGTCTCCATGGGGGAATACGAGGGGGCCGAGGGCCGCGCCGGGGCTGGCCTCGCTGACAAAAAGGCCCATCCCATGACCGCCCTCAGCATGCTGCAAAATCCCGGCGCCGGCCATTTCGATGTCAGCGATGCCAAGGTGGACTACCTCGCACTTTATCTGAAAAAGGCCGCGCAATATCGCCTGCCCGCCGAGGTGCCGCTCGACCGTCCCACCGTGCTCAAGCCGATTGATCCCACCAAAACGGGCTGGCTCGCCGATCGCTGGCACCGTGCCGCTTCCCCCAAGTTCCCTGCCGCCCCTGTCGCCCAATACAAGGGCGATCCCAACGATGCCTTCTGGTATTTCGATGGCGAACTCGCCAAAGCCACCGAGACCTTCGAGGGCCAGTATCGGGGTAAAAAAGTGGACCTCCTCGGCTATCTGCAAAACGGCAAGTTCGTGGAGCAGAATCCCAAGACCCACCAGCAGGTCACCCTTGCCTTTCAGCCCCTGCCCGATGGCGTCAGCTTCAAACTCCAGGCCGGTTTTATTGACACCGTGCCGCCCGGTCGTCCCGAAGGCTGGACCGGCCTCCCCGCCGGTTCCCATGTTGATCACGCCTTCGGCGGTGACCCGGTCACCATCAGCCGCATCTGTGGCCCCGTCGTTCAGACCGGCCCCGATACCTGGTCCATCCGCTTCTACCGCATGGGCACGAACAACCACAAGCGGTCCAACGAGATTTGGCTCCTCGCCACCCATTCCGGCGACAGCGAATACCGCCGCGTCGTCCAGCAATCGGTTCTGCACTTCCCGCTCACCAATACCCAGGGGAAAGACCAGCATATCACTTTCCCGCAAATCCCCGACCAGCGCGCCGGCACTCTGTCCCTTAAGCTGAACGCCCGCGTCGATTCCGGCGAAAAAGTTTACTACTACGTCCGCGAAGGCCCCGCCGAGCTTGATGGCGACACCCTCCGTTTCACCGCCATCCCCCCGCGCGCCCAATACCCCGTGGCCGTCACTGTCGTTGCCTGGCAATACGGTCGCGCCACCGCACCCCAGCTCAAAACCGCCACCCCGGTGGAAATGACCTTTCATCTCGTGAAGTGAGCCCGGCCCAGTGCGTCGTCACGGTCCGGTTCATCGTGTCTTAAATTTTTCTCTGTAAAGCTGTTCCTGGCAGCACTTTTTCTGTAGGGAAGATCGCTCTGGCCCTTGCCAGATGTGCGAGGTTCTACGACCTAGAAAACTCGAATTTTTGCCTGCATGAAAAAGAACCTGCCTGCCCGACCACCTGCTACTGTGCCCGCTGCTGGAGTGGTCCGCATTCGCGGGGCGCGGCAGAACAATTTGAAGGGGTTCGATCTGGACCTGCCGCTGGGTCAATTGAACGTCATTTCCGGGCCGAGCGGGTGCGGAAAGTCGAGTCTCGCCTTCGATACCATCTACGCCGAGGGGCAGCGCCGGTATGTGGAGACGTTTTCGCCCTACACCCGGCAGTTCATGGATCGCATGGACAAGCCGCAGGTGGATGAAATTCTCGGCATCCCGCCCGCGATCGCCATCGAGCAGGCGAACCACGTGAAATCCACGCGCTCCACGGTGGGAACGATGACGGAGATCAACGATTACCTGAAGCTGCTCATGCCGCTGGTGGCCGAGGCGTCGTGCCCTTCGTGCAGTCGCCCGATCCGCCCCGAGACCGCGCAATCCATCGTGCGCGAGATCTTCGCCAGGTGCGCCGGGCAGCCCGTGCTCGTCACCTTCGGGGTGCCTGCCCCGGTCGGCACCAAGCCGGAGGAATTCTTCGACTTCCTGCGCCAGCAGGGCTACCTGCGGGTGTGGCTGGAGGGCGAGGTGACCCGTCTCGACGAAGCCCCCAAATTGAAGCGTCTCCCGCCCGTCGTTCAGGTCATTCAGGACCGCGTGACCGTGAACGAGGAAAACCGCGGACGCATCGCCGAAGCGGTCGAAACCGCGCTGAGATTCGGCAAAGGCAAACTGACGCTCATCCCCGCCAATCAACCATCAACGCCCAACCATCAACTTCCCTTCAGCAGCGGCTGGCACTGCCCGCATTGCGACCTGGAGATTACGCCGCCGAGTGCGGGGTTGTTCAGCTTCAATCATCCGCTCGGCGCGTGCCCGGATTGCAAGGGCTTCGGCGGCTTCATCACGATCGATCTGGAGCGCGCGATTCCGAACCGCAGCCTGAGTATCAAGGGCGGCGTGGTGAAGCCGTTCCAGACGGAGAACGGGCAGGAGTGTCAGCGCGACCTGCTGAAGGCCGCCGCGCGCAAGGAGGTGGACGTGGATTGTCCCTACGAGGATTTGCCGGAGGCCGATCAGCATTGGGTGCTCTACGGCGAGCCGCGGAGCGAAGACGTGACCGGCGACGATTTGTGGAAAGCCGGGCTGTGGTATGGGGTGAAAGGCTTCTTTAACTGGCTCGAATCCAAGAGCTACAAGATGCACGTCCGGGTGCTACTCAGCCGCTACCGCAGCTACACCGTATGCCCCCAGTGCAACGGCGGTCGCTTCCAGCCCGCGGTCCTGAATTTCCGCGCGGCGGGAAAGACGCTCCCCGAGTTGATGGTGATGTCCGCCGATTCGTTGCTGCCGATCCTGCGCGAGGCGAGCGGGCCGGTGGTGGACGAGACGGGCAAGGATGACTCGACCCGCGAAATGTTGCGCGAGGCGATCACTTCGCGGCTGCGGTATCTCGTCGAGGTCGGGCTGGGGTATTTGTCGTTGGATCGTCCGACGCGCACGCTCAGCGGGGGCGAGGTCGAGCGGGTGAATTTGACGACCTGCCTCGGCGCGTCGCTGGTGAATACCCTCTTCGTGCTCGACGAGCCGAGCGTCGGCCTGCATCCGCGCGATGTGGGGCGGCTGGTGAAGGTGATGCGCGAGCTGCGCGACAAGGGCAATACGTTGCTGGTGGTGGAACACGAGGAAGCCGTGCTGCGTGCGGCGGATAATCTGGTGGAACTCGGGCCCTGGCCGCGGCGAGGCGGGCGGCGAGTGGTTTTTCACGGCCCGCTCGACGCGGCGCTGAAATTGAAGGGGGGCCAATCGCTCACCGCCGACTATCTGAGCGGACGCCAGCAAATCGAGATTCCGCAGGAGCGGCGGAAGCCCACGAGCTGGATCGGCGTCGAAGGCGCGAAGGAGCATAACCTGCGCGACGTGAGCGTCGAGTTCCCGCTCGGCGTCTTTGCCTGCATCACCGGCGTCTCCGGCTCGGGCAAGAGCACGCTCGTGCACGAGGTATTGTATCGCAATTTGCTCCGCGCGCGGGGCGAGGCTTGCGAGGAAGCGCCCGGGGCCTGCCGACGCCTCACCGGCTTTGATCGCGTGAGCGGCGTGGTGATGGTCGATCAATCGCCGCTGGCCCGCACTCCGCGCTCCAGCGTGGCCCTTTATCTCGGCGTGTTCGATTACGTGCGCGAGGCCTTTGCCACCTCGCCGGACGCTGGGCGCAGGGTTTCACGGCGAGCGCGTTCAGCTTCAACTCCGGCACCGGACGTTGCGAGCGCTGCTCGGGCACCGGCTTCGAGAAGATCGAGATCGAGTTCCTGAGCGATCTTTTCTGACAGGCTGCCCCGAGTGCGAGGGCCGCCGCTATCAGCCCCATGTGCTGGGGAGGTGAAGCTGCGCGAAAAGTCCATCCACGACGTGCTGGAAATGACCGTCACCCAGGCGATCGAATTTTTCTCGCACCGGAAGCGCGCATCGCCGGGCCGCTCGGTGTGCTCGCGGAGGTCGGCCTCGGCTATCTGCGCCTCGGCCAGCCGCTGAACGTCCTGTCCGGCGGCGAATCGCAAAAAAACGGCTCAAGCTGCGTGCAGCATCTCACCGCGAGAGCGGTCGGAAAGGCGGCGCGCTCCTGATCTTCGACGAGCCGACCACCGGCCTGCATTTCGACGACGTGGCGATGCTGCTCGAAGTCTTCCAGCGCCTCGCCGCGCAGGGCAACAGCCTGCTTGTGATCGAGCACAATCTCGAAGTGATCAAGTGCGCCGATTATCTCATCGACCTCGGCCCCGAAGCGGGCAGCGGCGGCGGAATGGTCGTCGCCACCGGCACCCCGGAAGAAGTCGCGCAAGTGGAGGAATCGCACACCGGTCGTTTCCTGCGCTCCGTCCTCGCCCGCGACCTCGCTCCCTCCGCGTACCGAGGCCAAGAAAGTCTGCGCGTAGCGGAAGAACCCTCTAACCCTCAACTATCAACCATCAACCATCCGCATCCTCGGCGCGCGCGAGCACAACCTGAAGAACATCTCGCTCGAAATTCCCCGCGATCAGATGGTCGTCATCACCGGCCTGAGCGGCTCGGGCAAGAGCACGCTCGCCTTCGACCTGCTCTTCGCCGAAGGGCAGCGACGGTTCCTCGACAGCATGTCGCCCTACGCGCGGCAATTCGTCGAGCAGCTGGAAAAGCCCGATGTGGACTTGATTTCCGGCCTCCCGCCGAGCGTGGCGATCGAGCAGCGTGTCACCCGCGGCGGTGGAAAATCCACCGTCGCCACCGTCACCGAGGTTTACCATTTCCTGCGCCTGCTCTTTGCCAAGCTCGGCACGCAATACTGCCCGAAGTGTAACGTCGCGGTGGAGAAGCAGAGCCTGCAATCCATCGTGACCAAGGCCGAGGCGCTCGCCGCCAAAGGCAAGATCCGCGTCCTCGCGCCGCTGGTGAAAGCGCGCAAGGGTTTCCATACCGATGTCGCCCGCTGGGCGCGCCGCCAGGGCTTCGAGCAACTCTACGTGGATGGAAAGTGGGTATGGGTGGACTCGTTTGAAAAGCTGGAGCGCTTCCGCGAGCACACGATCGACGTGCTGGTCGGCGAACGGAATTCGCCCAAGCATCTGCGCGAGATTTTGAAGCGCGCGCTCGGAGATCGGGCGTGGCACGGTGCGCCTGATGGATGCGAAAAACCGGATCACGGTGGTAAGCACCGAGATGAGCTGCCCGAGCTGCGGCGATTCGTTCGAGGAGCTCGATCCGCGCCTCTTTTCCTTCAACTCGCCGCACGGCTGGTGCCAGGGTTGTCGCGGCTTCGGCGAGATCTGGACCGCCGCCGTCAACGACCGCGCCGAGTCGCAACTGGAGCAGGAGCTTTACGAGGAGCGCCAGCACGAGTGGCTGGAAGAGGGCGAGGCGACCCCGTGCCCGCGCTGCCTCGGCACCCGGCTCAACGAGGCCGCGCGCCATGTGAAGGTGGGCGACTGGACGATTGCCCAGTTCGTGGCGCAGCCGGTGCAGGATGCGCTCAAGATGCTGGCGGGCTGGAAGTTTGCCGGGACGCGCAAGATCATCGCCCGCGATTTGCGACCGGAGATCGAGCAACGCTTGAAATTCATGACCACGGTCGGCCTCGGTTATCTGTCGCTGGATCGCTCGGCCATGACCCTGAGCGGCGGCGAGTCGCAGCGCATCCGCCTCTCGGCCCAGCTCGGCTCGAACCTGCGCGGCGTGCTCTACGTCCTCGACGAGCCGACGATCGGCCTGCACCCGCGCGACAACGCGGCGTTGCTCGATACGCTGGAAGCCTTGAAGCAAAAGGGCAATTCGCTCGTCGTCGTGGAGCACGATGAAGACACGATGCGCCGCGCGGATACGATCATCGACCTCGGCCCCGGGGCGGGTATGAACGGCGGTCGTGTCGTGGCGATGGGGCCGCTGCAGGAGCTGGTGAAGAACCAGGATTCGATCACGGCGCGGACGCTGGCGCACCCCGTCACGCACCCGCTCAACGGGCAGTGGCGCCCCGTGGGCAAGGATACGCGCTGGCTGACGCTGAGCGAGGCGAAGACGAACAACCTGAAAAATGTGACCGCGAAGTTCCCGGTCGGAAGGCTCTCGGTCATCACCGGCATTTCCGGCTCGGGCAAGAGCACGCTGATGCGCACCCTGCGCGATGCCTGCCGCAAGGCGCTCGACAAGAAATCGAAGCTGCACGTCGAGGCGAAGCTGGCCGGGGCGGAATTTCTGGAGACCCTCTACGAAGTGGACCAGTCGCCGATCGGCAAGACCTCGCGCTCGACCCCGGCGACTTACATCAAGGTTTTCGACGAGATCCGGAAGCTCTACGCCCAGATGCCGCTGGCCCGCATGCGGGGCTACACCGCGAGCCGGTTCTCGTTCAACAACGCCGGCTGCCGCTGCGAGACCTGCGGCGGGCAGGGGATCATCAAGATCGAGATGAACTTTCTCCCGGCCAGCTATCTCCCGTGCCACGACTGCAACGGCAAGCGCTACAACCCGCCGACGCTGGAAGTGCTCTTCAATGACCGGAGCATCGGCGACGTGATGGAAATGACGATGGCCGAGGCCGCGCAATTTTTCAGCGCCCAGCCGGCGATCCACCGCCCGCTGGCGCTCTTGCTGGATACCGGGCTGGGGTATCTGCGCCTGGGGCAGCCGAGCCCCACGCTCAGTGGCGGCGAAGCGCAGCGGCTCAAGCTGGTGAGCGAGCTCTCGCGGGGCGTGGGCCGGGCGCAGCATTCCCGCCTGCGCCAGCAGCGCGAGCCGAAGAGCACCCTCTACCTGCTTGAGGAGCCGACGATCGGCCTGCATACGGCGGATGTGCGCGAGTTGCTGAAGGTGATTCACCGGCTGGTGGACGAAGGGAACACCGTGGTGGTGATCGAGCACCATATCGAGCTGATCGCCGAGGCGGATTACGTGCTGGATATCGGCCCCGAAGCGGGAATGGCCGGCGGCCAGCTGGTCGTCGCCGGGCCGCCGGCCGAAGTGGCCACGCACCCGACCAGCCGCACCGCGCCGTTCCTACGCTCCGTCCTTCCGGCCCAGCAGGGAGGCCAGCGCGACGCCCAGGGCCGGTAGAGTGACCAGGGCCGACTGGAGCAGGAGTCGCGAGATGGAAGAGGTGATGTGCCGCGTGTAGGGCTCCATGGAACTGAAGAGATAGGTAAAGGAAAAGATGAGCTGCGGGAGCAGGACCAGCAGCAGGAGCGGCCCGGCGATTTTCCATTTCCGGGTGATGGAAAAGTAAATCACCATGGCGAAAAAGGCGGGCCAGGTGAGTCCCCAGCGGTCGAGGCTGGTCCATTCGCCGAACCAGATAGGTGAGGATGGGCCGAGCGCGATCCAGGTTTTGCTGGAGGATTCCCAGCGTCATGGGCGAGAAATCGGTGCGGCTATGGGCCTGCATCAAGTGGAAAAATACGGCCATGGCGGCCTTGATCGCGATGGCCGGGAGCGCCAGCCAGGCCAGCGTGGAGAACGAGCGTTTATGAATGAAGAGGGCCAGCGCCGTCGCCAGCATGAAACAAAGCCAGAGCACCATCCCGTCCTGTTTGATCCACAACAGCAGGCTGCTCGTGGCGATCATCAAGGGGCGGGTCTCCAGCGTGCCCTGTTGAAAAAAGACGAGCAGCTCGACCCCGCAGGCGAGGTAGAAAACGGCGAGGGGAAAATCGGAATACCCCGAGCCAAACCCGCCCTCGCTGACACTGACCGCCATGGGAATAAAAAAGAGCAGCGCGCCGGAGAGCAGGGCCGCGGTTTTGCGCCCGGTGAGCCGGAGCACGCCATCGAACGTGAGCAGGACGGCCGAGAGATAAAAGAACGGAAAAACGAAGCGCACCCAGTATTGATCGGGCGCACCCAGGCAGAGGTAACCCCACGTTTCCGTAAGCGGCACCAGGAGCGGATAATCCTGATGAGAGCCAATCTGCAGCGCATCCTTGAAATAACCGGTGGGGACGACCCCGCCGTGGAAAAAAGCGAAGCGCGCTTTCATCTCCCACATCAACAGCCCATCCCAGCCAAAAGCCTGGCGCGATTGAATCCAGAAGATCACTCCCACCTGGAGGGCGAGGATCGTCATCAGCAGGAGGCTGGTCGCCCGCCCGCCTGATCCGGCGAGACCGGTGAACTCTTTTTGCCGGAGGATTTTAACCCCGGCCAGGGCCAGGGCCAGGCTGCCCGCGACGACGAGCGCAACCAGGGCCGGGCCCGAGCAGAACCAGCCGCCAACCCACAGCAGGAGCGAGATGCAGGCGCAACCCAGCAGCCACGAATGAGCGGCCAGGCTGGGCAGGGAGAATTGCGGGCGGCGCTGCAGGAGGAGGGCAAAGGCCCCGGTGCCGGCGGCGAAGATGACCCCGAGCGCGCAAAGTAGTTTGAGAAAATTCATGGAGAAGAAGGCGGGGGGCGAAAGGCGTACACCCGCGGGGCAATCCACTGGCCATCGGGCATTCCCGCGGTGGGCGTGAACCCGCTGAGAAGAAGCTGGCAGGTCTGGGTGCTTTGCCGGTCGGCCGGTGAGAGGGCGGTCAAGGTGTCCGATTTGGTGACCACCACCGGTCTGGGCCAGAGGAGATAGCGGATGACGTAAGCGGTCAGCTTGCCGGTGCCGTCATTGGTCGGGACCAGGATGTGGACGGGCAGGGAAGCGGGCTGCTGGTTGAGATAGGCGAGCAATTTCCTGGAGCCATCGGTCCCGCAACTGGCGAGCAGCACGCCGTCCACCGCGCACAGCGGTCCGGTGCCTTCGACCGCGCAGGTATCGGGGAGGATGACGGCAAATTTTTTGAAGCGGGGGATCTCCAGATGAAATTTGAAGTGTCCGATTCCCCATTTTGCCTTTCTGGAGGAAAGCGCGGCATGCAGGCGGGGCAGCCCATGCAGTCCCGCGACCGCAAAGGCGAGCACGAGCAGGATGACTAAGCCGCGATGAAGAACTTCCCTCCAGGACATGGCCTCTGCTTTAGGTGAAGCTGTCGAAACATGTCAATACCGCTCGACATCGAACGCTGATTCCCCTTCGCTTTTTGGGATGCTTGCGTATTACCTGCACGATCTCAGTCCGTTCATTGTTCAGTTTGGGGAAGGCTTTGGATTACGCTGGTATGGCTTTGCCTATGTGATGGCGTTCGTGTGCGGCTGGTGGCTTTTCCGCTGGCTGGCGCAGCGGGGTTATTCGGAATTGGCGCCGGAGAAAGTGGGCGACTTCATTTCCCTGGCCGCCTTCTTTGGCGTGATGCTGGGGGGGCGACTCGGGTGGACGCTCTTTTACTGGCTGCCCGAGAAAGGGCTGCTGGATGTGCTCACGCATCCGCTCGATTTTTTCAAGGTGTGGCAGGGCGGGATGGCCAGCCATGGCGGCATGCTGGGGCTGATTATTTTTACGTGGGTGTACGCCCGGCGGAACAAAATTTCGTGGACGAGCATTGGCGATAATTTGTGCGTGGTCGCGCCGGTGGGGCTGTTCTTCGGGCGGATGGCGAACTTCATCAACGGCGAGCTCTGGGGGCGCATCACAAATGTGCCATGGGCGGTGCAGTTCCCGGGGGAATTGTCGGAAGATACGGATTTTGCCGCGGGCCTGCGGGAGAAGCTGGGGGAGAAGCTGTCGATCTCCGGCAGTGCAGACGGGATGCAATACCTGACCGAGCCGGCGCATCGCACCCCGGAAATGACGGGTGCCCTGCACGAGATCCTGCCGCCGCGGCATCCCTCGCAGATTTACGAGGGGCTGCTGGAGGGAGTGTTTTTGTTTACGGTGCTGTGGTTGCTGCGCACGCGGACGAAGCAGCCGCGCGGCGCGCTGACTGGCACCTTCTTCATCCTCTACGCGATCGTGCGCATCATCGGCGAGTGCTTCCGCGTCCCCGATTCGGCGTGGCACGCCGGGCCGCTTTCCGCGGGGCAGACGCTTTCGTTGTTCCTGATCGTGCTGGGGGCGGTCTTCATCGCCTACGCGCGGCGGACGAAGCAATACGAGGCGCATGATGTGGCGGGCGCAAATCCTTCCACGTCCGCATAGTCAGTTTTCGGAGTGTTGGGCTGGCGAGCGGGTCGGTGCGTTGAGAAACGATGTCGCTTTCCCCGCGCAGAAATAGTTTGAGGCCCCTCGACTTCGCTCGGGGTGACATTTTGGAGGGAGGGCGTGGATTGTAGATGGGGCCGCACGCCACGATTACGAGATCCTCGGCGACGTTTCGCTTTGCTTCATTTTGCCCGGGATGATCCCGAGGAAGCTGATTTGAAAACTTCTTTCGAGAATTGCGATTGCCGTTTGTTCCGCCGCGTGCGCCGCGACCGCCGCGGTTGAAATCCGTCCCTAGGCCAGGCCGTGTTCGATGGCGTAGTGCATGAGCTCCGCATTGGTGCGCATGCCCATTTTGTCGAGGATGCGGGTGCGGTAGGTGCTGATCGTTTTGACACTCAGCGACAGCTCGGCGGAGATTTCCTTGAGGGTCTTGCCGGAGGCGATCATGCGCATGACCTGGAACTCGCGGTCGGAGAGCAGTTCCTGCGGGGGCTGGACGTTGTTGCGCAGGCTGGCGGCGAGCATTTCGCCGAGCGAGGCGCTGATGTAATGGCCGCCGCTGAGGATCTTCTGCACGGCGGCGATAAACTCGCTGGGGTCGCTGTTTTTCGTGAGGTAGCCGGCGGCTCCGGCGCGGAGGACGCGGACGGCAAATTGATCCTCGGAATGCATGCTGAGGACGAGGATGGGGGTATCGGGCTGGGCCTGGCGCAACTGTTGCAAAATATCGAGGCCGCTGCGCCCGGGCATCGTGATGTCGAGCAGGATGAGGTCCCACTTTTCGGCCCACACTTTTTCCAGGGCCTCGGTGGCGTTGGCGGCTTCGCCGAAGGTCACGTTGGCGAGCCGGGTGGCCAGGATGCGCATGATGCCCTCTCGCAGCACGGCGTGGTCGTCGGTGACAAGAATTTTGATGGGCGAGGCGTCGGGCATGACAGGAAAAGGTTTCGGAAAGTCATCAAATCATCAACTGGCCATGGTTCGCTCGCGGGGGTCGTGGGGGGACGGACCCGGGCTGGAAAAATCGCCTTTGAATGGAAAGGAAACAGCAACGACCGTGCCGTGGGCCGGGGTGCTCTTGAGGAAAAAGTGGCCGCCGACCAGGCTGGCGCGCTCGCGCATGCCCATGATGCCAAAGGTGCGCCCGGGCTGCACGGTGGTGGAATCGAAGCCGCGCCCGTCGTCGCGAATGCGCAGGGTGAGATGGTCGAGCGAGGTGGAGAGATCGATCGTCACGGAGGAGGCCTCGGCGTGGCGCATCACATTGGTGAGGGCCTCCTGGCAAATGCGGAAGAGCGTGGTGGCCTGATCGGGCGGAAGCGCGAGCTGCGGGTTGCGGCAGATGAAGGTGCAGGGAACGGAGGTGCGGTTTTCAAAATCCTCGGCGAGCCATTGCAAGGCGGCGACGGCGCCGAGCTCGTCGAGAATGCCGGGGCGCAACTCGGTGCAGAGCTTGCGCACGCGGGCAATCGTTTCATTGGCCAGGGTGCCGAGGGCGCTCAGGCGCTTGGTGGTATCGGGATCGGACTGGGTGGTGACGTAGAGATTCTGCATCTCGATCTTCAGCGCGGCGAGGACCTGGCCCAGCTCATCGTGCAGCTCGCGGGCAATGCGCCGACTTTCCTCCTCGCGGACGGTGTGGAGGTGGGCGGAGAGGGCGCGCTGCTGGTCCTCGCTGGCGCGCAGGGCGGCGAGTGCCTCGTCGCGCTCGAGCTCGCGGGCTTCCATCTGGCGGGCCATTTCGTCGAAGGTCTCGGAAAGCTGGTCCACCTCGGCGATGCCGCGGGGGGCGGAGCTGCGGGCCTTGAAGTCGCCGCTGGCCAGCCGCGCGGCCGCCCGGCGGAGGGCGCTGAGCTGGCGGAGCACGAAGGATTCGCTCCCATGCCAGGCGGCGGCCACCGAGAGCAGGGCGCCGATCACCAGGGCGATGATGCTGCGATCGATGGCCGCGTTGAAAGGGCCGACGGATTCCTCCTGCGGGAGGCTGACCACCGCATACATGGTGTTGTCGCTGGCCGGCAGCACGGAGGTGAAGGCGTAGATCTGCATCTTCCCCCCGGCGTCGGTGGCCTCGATGACGCCGGATTGCTGGTGGCTGATGGTGTTGAAGAGATCGGTTTGGGAGAGGTCCTTCACCATCCACTGCCGGTTGTCGGGATAGTGGGAGAGAATGAGGCCGTTTTGATCGAGCACCATGGCGGCGGCGTGATCGGGCAGATCAATGGTGGAGAGCATTTTTTCCAGCATGCTCAGGCGAAAGGAGGCAAAGGCGACCGCGCAGATTTTTCCCTGGGAATCGAAGACGGGGCAGCCAAAGCGGATGAGGGGCAGGTGGGTGACCCGGCCGATCTGGTAGGGGCTGACTGAGAAGCTGCCCTGGCGGACAATTCGTTGAAACCAGGGCTCTTCAGCCCGCACTTTGGTATTGGCCGGCGCATCGAGGGCGGCGGCAATCCACGTTCCGTTGAGGTCCATCACGCCCAGGTTGGTATAATCGGGGTTCTTGGGCAGCAGACTGTGCAGAATGGCGTTGCAGGCGGCGTAATCTCTGGCCTGCAACTGGGGCAGCAAGGCGATGGTGGTGACCAGCTTGCGGGCGCCCTCCACGTTTTGCCCGAGGGAGCTGGAGACGAGCTGCGCGCGGCGCCAGGCATCCAGCCGCATCCACTTCGCCTCGGCCTCGCGATCCGAGGAAACGCTATAGATCTGGAGCCCGATAGCGGGGGCGAGCGCGAGCATGACCAGGACGACCAGGCGAAACCGCAGCCCTCTCGTGATCGAACTGACCCAGCCATTTACTAACATGGAGAAATTAACTACCACATCCGAGCCGTACGGTCTAGAAAGAGAAGCATGTTTGCAGCGGATGAATTGCAGCGGATTGCGCCCCCGGTTTTCTTCTGGCAGGCGTGGTCGCCGGAGGTAAAGGCGGAGCTGGGCAGCACGGCGATTGTGGTGCGGGGAGGGTTGGTGCTGGTGGACCCGATCCCTTTGGTTCCCGCGCTTTTTGAGGAGCTGACGGCGGAGTTTCCCCCGCTGGCCATCGTGCTCACGAATGACAACCACGAGCGGCACTCCAGGGCGCTGGCGGAGCGTCTGAACCTCCCGCGCTATGCGCACCCCGCAGCGGGGGGCGGAAAGGGGGGGATGCTTGCGCTGGGAGAGGGGGAGGTGCTTTTCGAGGCGGTGCGAGTGATCGAACTGCCCGGAGCGGCCCCGGGGGAAGTGGCTCTCCTGGTGGAAGATGCGGGCCTGCTGGTGATCGGCGACGCTCTGATCAACATGGCTTCCACCGGATTCACCCGGCTGCCAGCCAAATATTGCACCGATCCCCGGCAGCTCGACGAATCTTTGAAAAAGCTGCTCGCATTTTCTTTTGAAATGATGACCTTTGCACATGGACTGCCGATTCCCCACCAGGCGAAGCGGCAACTTCAATCCGTGTTAACCTCATGAAAATCCTTAACATCATCCTGCTCGTGGTCGCGATTCTGGCAGCGCTGGCAACAGCGTGGCCTGCGTTCGGCCAAGAGCCACTCCCGGCAGCCCCCTCAGTTACTCCTGCGGCGGCGGCCACCCCTGTTGAAGCCGCATCCGCGGCTTCAGCAGCGGGGGCGGTGACGCCGGAGCCGGTGGATAAAAAGGCGGACAAAGTGGTGCCCGATGAGGTGACGGATGCGATCAATACCTTTTTCCAGACGATCGGCCATGGCGAGGTGGACCGCGCCTACGATGTGCTGACGAAGAACTCCAAGATCGGCGAGAACGTGGCCGATGTGACCCTGCTCAAGGACAAGAGCCGCGAGGCGATCAAACTCTACGGCGCGGTGCGCGGCAACGAGGTGACGGAAGTGAAGGTCGTGGGCAAGCACCTGGCCCGGATCACCACCATCTCCCTCGGGGCGGATATGCCGCTGCGCTGGCGCTTCTATTACTACGACAGCGCCGCCGGGTGGAAATTGATCGACCTGCGGGTGGACGACCGGCTGGTGGATCTTTTCGGTGAGAACCCGGTCGAAGCCCCGGCCCCGGCGTCGTCTTCTGCTCCGTGATCGGTCGGCTGCTGGTTTTCATTCGCTTTTCGCACACCGTTTTCGCCCTGCCCTTCGCGCTCGGCGCGATGCTGGTGGCCGCGCATGGCTGGCCGGGCTGGACACTTTTCGGCCTCATCCTGCTTTGCATGGTGCTGGCCCGCACCTCGGCGATGGTTTTCAACCGGGTGGTGGACTGGGAGATCGACAAGCGCAATCCGCGCACGGCGGGGCGGCACCGGCTGGTCTCCTTCCCGGTGGCGCTGGCGACGCTGATGGTGAGTTCGGTGGCATTCGTGGCGGTGACGAAGTTCATCAATCCGCTGTGCTTCCTGCTCTCGCCGGTGGCGCTGGTGATTCTGTTTTTCTACTCGCTCACGAAGCGGTTTACCTCGCTGGCGCATTTTTTTCTCGGGCTGGCGCTGGGCACCTCGCCGATCGGGGCGTGGATCGCGGTCACGGGCGAGCTGGCGTGGCAGCCGATGGTGCTGTGCGCGGCGGTGCTGCTGTGGGTGGCGGGGTTCGATCTGATTTACGCGACGCAGGATTATGAATTCGACCGCGAGGAAAAGCTGCACTCGATGGTGGTGAAGCTGGGGATTGCGCGCAGCCTGCACGTCGCGCAGTGGCTGCATGGCGGGATGTTTCTGGGGCTGATCGCTTTTGGCTGGGTGACGCATCTGGGGCCGATCTACTACGCGGCAATGGTGCCGATTCTCGGGGCTTTGGTTTACGAGCATTCCGCGGCCAGCGAGCAGAACCTCGACGCGATCAACCGGGCGTTTTTTTACAGCAATGCGTTTGTGGGGGTGGTCTTTATTGCGGCGATTGCGCTGGATGCTTTTCAAAATCCGCGTCCACCGGATGAGACCGTGGCGAGCCAGCGCAAGCACGTGGCGCATCCGATTCATGCGCACCGGCATTATTCGCGGTAGAAATCATTGTTCATTGTGGCGAGAAGCAGAACCTACGAATTGTAAAAAGCACACCTCATGAGTTCGCTGCCGATCTATGTATATGTGGACGTGGATGACACCTTTGTTCGCAGTGTCAGTTCCAAGCGCATCCCAATGCCGAGCGTGATTCAGCACATTCGGGATTTGAAAGCGCAGGGAGCCATTCTTTATTGCTGGAGTTCAGGCGGTGCGGATTACGCCCGGCAGAGCGCCGAAGAGTTTGGGATTGCGGATTGTTTCGAAAATTTTTTGCCAAAGCCAAACGTATTGCTGGACGATGTTTCGATGAGCGAGTGGCCGAGGTTCATGACCGTGCATCCTGGTAATTGCGACACGCAAACGCTGGAAAGTTATCGTAGAACCCTGAGTTAAGTATATGACGCATCATGGAATCATGATGGGTTGTTTTGTTGGTTGAGAATTTTGCGAAACTGACTTTAATTGGTGGTCCGCCAATGAATACGCCTCCTGCCCATTCTCATCCGCTCCAAGTGCTGCTGCGCGAACGCATCGTCGTGATCGACGGGGCGATGGGAACGACGATCCAGCAATACAAGCTGAGCGAGGAGCAATTTCGCGGCGAGCGGTTCAAGAACTGGGTGGGGAAGGACGCGCACGGGAAGGAAATCCTGTTCCTGAAAGGGAACAACGAGCTGCTGAACATCACGCAGCCGCAGATCATCGAGGAAATCCATCGGCGCTACTTCGAGGCGGGGGCGGATATCGCGGAGACGAATACTTTCAACGGGCAATTCATCTCGCTGGCGGATTACGGGATGGAATCGCTGGCCTATGAGCTTTCCTTTGCCGGGGCGCAGTGCGCGCGGCGGGCGGCGGATGCGGTGATGGCGAAGGAGCCGGGCCGCACCTGCTGGGTGGCTGGAGCGATCGGGCCGACGACCAAGACCTCTTCCATCTCCACCGATGTGAACGATGCCTCCGCGCGCGGCACGACGTGGGATGAGTTGGTGGCCGCCTACGGCGAGCAGACCCGGGCGTTGCTGGATGGCGGGGTGGATATCCTGCTGGTGGAAACGATTTTCGACACGCTGAATGCGAAGGCGGCGTTCTTCGCGATTCAGCAGGTGTTTGACGAGCGAAACCTCGTGGCCGTGCCTTATACGAAGGACGGCAGCGGGCCGGTATTGCCGGAAGGCGCGCGGGCGATTCCGCTGATGGCGTCGGTGACCTTCATTCAAAAGGGCGGCGTGCGCGGCGTGACCGGGCAGACGGTCGAGGCGTTCTGGAATTCCATCTCGCATGTGCCGCTGCTGAGCGTGGGGATGAACTGCGCGCTCGGTCCGGAGGAAATGCGCCCGCTGATCGAGGAACTCGGGCGGCTGGTGCCGATCTACATCAGTGTGTATCCGAATGCGGGCTTGCCGAATCCGCTGTTGCCGACCGGCTTTCCTGAGACGCCGGAATCGCTCGCACCCCAGCTCGCGAACTGGGGCCTCGATGGCATTTTCAACATCGTGGGCGGTTGCTGTGGCACGACCCCGCCGCATATCGAAAAGATCGCGCAGGCGGTGCGGAGCATTCAGCCGCGGGTGGTGCCGGAGATCGCGCCGTATCTGCGCTTGAGCGGCATCGACGCGCTCACGCTCACCCCGGAGACGAATTTCCTGAACATCGGGGAACGCACCAACGTCACCGGCTCGCCGAAATTTGCGAAGCTCATCCTCAACGGCCAATATGAGGAGGCGGTAAGCGTGGCCCGCCAGCAGGTGGAGAACGGCGCGCAGATCATCGACGTGAACATGGACGAGGGCATGCTCGACGGTGTGGCGGCGATGACGAAGTTCATGAACTACATCATGACCGAGCCGGAGATCGCGAAGGTGCCGGTGATGGTCGATAGCTCGAAGTGGAGCGTGATCGAGGCCGGCTTGAAGTGCATGCAGGGGAAGGGAATCGTGAACTCGATTTCGCTCAAGGAAGGCGAGGCGAAGTTTCTTGAACAAGCCCGGCTGGTGCGTCGCTACGGCGCGGCGGTGGTGGTGATGGCCTTCGACGAGCAGGGGCAGGCGGATACTTTTGAGCGCAAGATCGAGATTTGCGAGCGCAGCTACCGGCTGCTGGTGGATCGCGTGGGCTTCCCGCCGACGGACATTATTTTCGACCCGAATATCCTCACCGTCGCGACTGGGATCGAGGAGCACAACAACTACGCGGTGAACTTCATCGAGTGCGTGCGCTGGATCAAGGCGAACCTGCCCGGCGCGAGCGTGAGCGGTGGCGTGTCGAATATTTCGTTCTCCTTCCGCGGCAACAACGTGGTGCGCGAGGCGATGCACGCGGCGTTTCTTTATCACGCGATCAAGGCCGGGCTCGACATGGGCATCGTGAATGCGGGCATGCTCGGGGTTTACGACGAGGTCGAGCCGGAGTTGCGCGATCTGGTCGAGGACGTGCTGCTGAATTGTCGCGACGATGCGACCGAGCGGCTGGTGAACTTTGCCGAGACGGTCAAGAAGAAGGACAAATCCGAAGTCGTGGCCGAAAGCGCGGCGTGGCGCAATGCGCCGGTGGAGGAACGCCTCTCGCATGCCCTGGTGAAGGGCATCGTGGAATACATCGACGTCGATGCCGAGGAGGCGCGCGTCAAATACGGCAAGCCGCTGAGCGTGATCGAAGGGCCGCTGATGGATGGTATGAACATCGTCGGCGACCTCTTTGGCGAAGGAAAAATGTTCCTGCCGCAGGTGGTGAAATCCGCCCGGGTGATGAAGAAGGCGGTGGCGTATCTGATGCCCTACATGGAAGAGGAAAAGAAAGCCGCCGAAGCCGCCGGGCAAAAGGTGCGCTCGCAAGGCCGCGTGCTGATGGCGACGGTGAAAGGCGACGTGCACGACATCGGCAAGAACATCGTGGGCGTGGTGCTCGGGTGCAATAACTACGACATCATCGACCTCGGCGTGATGTGTCCGTGCGAACGAATTTTGGAAACTGCGAAGACGGAAAACGTCGATGCGATCGGCCTGAGCGGGCTGATCACGCCGTCGCTCGACGAGATGGTGCATGTGGCGCGCGAGATGGAGCGGCATGGGTTCAAGATCCCGCTGCTGATCGGCGGCGCGACCACGAGCAAGGCGCACACCGCGGTGAAGATTGCGCCCGCCTACTCGCATGAGGTGGTGCATGTGCTTGACGCTTCCCGTGCGGTGCCGGTGGTGAGCAGTCTGGCCAATCCCGAGACGCGGTCCGATTTCGCGACGAAGAATCGCGACGAGCAGGAAAAGCTGCGCACGATGCACGCGGGACCGAAGCAGGAATCCGTTTCACTCGAAGCGGCGCGCGCGAATCGGACGCCGATCGAATGGCGCAGCGAGGATGTGCCGCAGCCGGAGTTTATCGGGCCGCGCGTGCTCGATGACGTGCCGCTGACGGAGTTGCGCGAGTTCATCGACTGGTCGCCGTTTTTCCACACGTGGGAACTACGCGGGCGATATCCGTCGATTCTTCGAGCACGAAAAATACGGCGAACAGGCGCGGAAGTTGTTTGCGGATGCGCAGGAGTTGCTGAACGAAATCGTTGAAAAGAAGCTGCTGCGGGCGCGCGGCGTTTACGGATTTTTCCCGGCGGTGAACGAAGGGGACGATGTACAGCTTTTCACGGATGAGTCGCAGGCCGAGCCGCTGCTGAAGCTGCATTTCCTGCGGCAGCAAATGGTGAAGAGCGACGGGGCGCCGAACCGCAGCCTCGCGGACTTCATCGCCCCGGCGAGTGCGGGGTTGAAGGATCACCTGGCCGCTTTTGCGGTGACGGCCGGGATCGGGCTCAAGGAACTGGTCGAGCATTACAAGGCGGATCACGACGACTACAACGCGATCATGGCCGAGGCGATTGCGGACCGACTGGCCGAAGCGTTTGCCGAGTGGTTGCATGCCAGGGTGCGCCGCGAGTGGGGCTATGGCCATGACGAGGGGCTGACCAATGAGCAGATGATTGCCGAGGAGTATCGCGGGATTCGCCCGGCGGCGGGGTATCCGGCCTGTCCGGATCACACCGAGAAAGGGCTGCTCTGGAAGCTGCTCGACGTGGAAAAGAGCGCGGGGATTTCCATCACCGAGAGTTACGCCATGTGGCCGGGTTCGAGCGTGAGCGGGCTGTATTTCGCGCATCCGCAATCGCGTTATTTCGGGCTGGGCAAGATCGAGCGGGATCAGGTGGCGGAGTACGCGCTGCGTAAAGGCGAGACGGTGGCGTATGTGGAGAAGTGGCTGTCGCCGAATCTTAATTACGAGCCGTAGCGCCTGGACTGGAAGTCATAGGAAGCAGGATTTAACCGCGGATTTCGCGGATCGGCGCGGATCAAAGGCCAGCCCATCCGCGACCATCCGCGAAATCCGCGGTTAAAAAATCAATCGCTCTACCCATTTGGGAGTTCTCGATTATCTCGGGGGGGTGAAGAGCGTTTTGTTGTCGTAAGGGTATGCCTGGCGCACCCCGGGCAGAACCATTTGAGGCTTAGCCCTATTCTTTGGAAAAAAGAGTGAGTGCTCATCTCCGCTACGCTCCGGTTTTCGACTACGCTCAGGGTGACATTTTTTGGAGGGGCGCTCGAAAAGGATGGAGCCCGGAAATTATAAGGATTCGGTGATTACAATTTTAAGCACCGTAGCGTTCCACGCGGTTGAGCCAGCCGGGGAGCCAGCGCTCTTCGTGGCGCTCGGACGGGGCGTTGTGGACGCGGCGCTTGAGCACACGCGCGGCGGAGGAGGCGAAGGCGGTGGTGGCGTCGGATGAATGGGGGTCCATGCCTTCAAGCACCTGGAGCAGGCCCCAACCCTCGCCATGGTAACGCTCGGTGGCGAGCGTGCCTTCGCCTTTGAAGTTCACGTAATCGATCAGCGCATAGGTGCCTGGGCCGGTGGCCGCCAGTCGCTCGAAGTTCGCGCGCACGAGGGCGGTCTGATCCGTGGCGGCGAGCATCTTGGGCAGCGATTCGCGCATGCGCTCGGCGAGAAAGGCGGCCTGCTGGGGGATGGTCTGCGCGAGCAGGCTGCGCAAGGTTTTCATGCGCGGCGACTGGAGATCATGCTGAAATTCGGCGCGTGAATTCCACGGGCAGGGGCCATTGAGCCACGCCGGGATTTCCACGTCGCGGCTTTTGAGAAAACGCACCAGCGTGGGGAAGCTTTCCTCGAACGGGATGCTCACTCCGCGCGGCGCCCAGATGAAATGTCCGATCCCGAGCGAGGCGAAGTTTTCGCCGCTGTTCCACGAGGTGAGGCCGGAGATGGTGCCGTCGCATTCGTTCTGCCAGACGCGGTGGCCGATCTTCTCCAGTTCCGGCCCGGTGATCGCATGGGCGAGGGATACGGAGCAAAGACACGCGAGGAGGATGGCGGCGATTTTCACGCGAGGAGCATGGAGTTGGAGGCGTGAAAGCGGAAGGAGAAAAAGGACCAAAGGTCACGGAGTGTGCTCGCGGAACATCTCCAGGCACACGTCGCGTTCTTTGGCGTGATCGACGATGGGCTCGGGGTAGTTTTTGGCGAGGCGGGTGCCGGGGGCGGGGGCTTTGGCAAGGCGGGTGGGCTCGACGTCGCGGAGCTCGGGGACCCATTGCTTGATGTATTCCGCGTCGGTGTCGTAGCGGGCGGTTTGGGACCAGGGGTTTTGAATGCGGAAATAGGGGGCGGCGTCGGCTCCGGTGCCGGCGCTCCATTGCCAGCCGCCGTTGTTGGAGGCGATCTCGCCATCGACGAGGCGTTGCATGAAGTAGCGCTCGCCCTCGCGCCAGTCGAGGTGCAGATCCTTGGTGAGAAACATGGCGGTAATCATGCGGACGCGGTTGTGCATCCAGCCGGTGGCATTGAGCTGGCGCATCCCGGCATCGACGATGGGGAAGCCGGTCTCACCGCTGCACCAGCGCGCGAATTTTTCCTTCGAGTGATGCCACTTGAGGCCGCGGTATTTGGGATTGAACTCGTCGTCGAGCACGCCGGGCCAGTGCCAGAGCACCTGGAGGTAAAATTCCCGCCACGCGAGTTCGTTGATATAGGTCTGGATGTTCTTGCGCTCGGTGGCATTGGCCCCGGCGAGCAGGTGGTGGGCTTTGGCAAACAGCTCGCGCGGGGAGAGGGTGCCGTGGCGGAGGTCGATTGAGAGCTGCGAGGTGCCGGGCATGGAGGGAAGATCGCGGGCCGCGCCGTAGTGGAGGATGCGGCGTCGGAAAAACTGCTCCATGCGCTGGCGCGCGGCTTTTTCTCCGGCCTCCGGCACTTTGGCGGAGGAGGTGAGGCCCCAGGTGGCAAGCGTGGGGAGGGGATCGCTGGGGAGTGGGCCGGGGCTTTTCAGGTGCTTAACCGCCGGTTGCGGCGCGGGTTTGTCGAGCCTGAGCCAGGCGCGGCTGTAGGGAGTAAAGACGCGGTAGGGATCGTTGGTGGTGGTGAGCACCTCGTCGCGCTCGTGCAGGGCGGCATCCTTGAAGGCGCGAAGCTCGCACGGGAGTTTTTCGAGCTGCTGCTCCACGTGGCGACCGAAGGGATCGGGATCGCGATTGCAATAGACCGCCTCGGCCTGGGTTTCGTGGATCAGCTGGTTTAGAACCTCGAAGGCGTTTCCGTGGCGGATGATGAGCCGGCTGCCGATGTGGTGCAGGTTCTTCGAGAGCGAGTCCAGACAGCCGCAGAGGAACTCCTGGCGGGCGGGACCGGTCCAGCGGTGCTCGTGTTTCCACTCCGAGGTGATATAGACCGGGATGACGGTTTCGGCGTCGTGCGCGGCGGCGTGGAGGGCGGTATTGTCGGTGAGGCGGAGGTCGCGGCGGAACCAGTGGATGACGGTCTTCATTTACACCACGCTCTACGGATGGGGTGGGCGGTTGGGCTTGGAAAAATGCGGATTGCGGAAGATTTTAACCACGAAGACACGAAGGGGGATGGGGATTTCGCTAAAGCATTGGGAGCGGGAGGGCGGTGAGCATTTTCCCTGCGCAGAAAAATTTGAGGCTTAGCCCTATTCTTTGGAAAAAAGAGGGAGTGCTCATCTCCGCTACGCTCCGGTTTTCGGCTTCGCTCAGGGTGACATCGTTTTTGGAGGGAGACCGAAGAAGTATGGAGCCTCGCCGGAGTTCAAGGCTTGCGCTTCAAAAGCGCCCTCGGGCTGATTTAGGAAACCTGCGCAGTGAGTAATCAGGGCACAAAAAAAAGCGCGGGCCGAAGCCCGCGCTCTTTCGGAAAAAAAGGATGAGGTGCCGACTAGGGGCTGACCGGCTGTTCCGGCGGGAGCAGCGGCATGATGGGCTTGCCACCCAGCGGGCCGGGAACGAAGGGGCTCTTGTCGACCGGGCCTTCGGCCACGGGCGGCGCGGTTTCCTTCGGGCCGCTCACGTCCTTGTAGTCCTTGCCATCGGCGCTGGACTTGCCATCGGACTTGCTGGCGGCCTGGTATTCGGCCACGGCTTCGGGGCGGTTGAGCTGGTAGTCGTTGAGCGTCAGGTCGCTGAAGACGTTGATCTCGCGGAGATTGAGCGGCTGGCCGGCGGTATCCGGCACCCAGCGCACGGCGAGTTCACCGGAGGGCACGGGCGGAAAATCCACGCTGCCGCGGGAGGTGCTGCCGTCGAAGGTGATGGTCGCGATCGGGGCCTTGTTTTCCAGCGAGACTTCGGTGCTGGAGGCTTCGCCGGTCGAGGCGGTGGAAACCTGACTGACCTTCGGCTGCGCGTCGGCAGGCATCATGAACAGTTCAAGCTTGCCCTTGGTGCCGGAGTCGGTGAGGGCGGAGATGCGCTGCACGTTCTGCGAACTGCCGAGCTGGACCACCATGCCGGACTCGTTTTGCGAAGGAGCCACGGAGACGCTGGTCTGCGGATTGTCGTCGATCGCCTTCTGCGCGCTGGCGAAATCGCTGCCGGTGACGGCGGTGACGCGGCCCTGGGTGTAGAGGCTGGCGAGGTTGATGCTCGTCTGCGCATTCACATAGGAGCCGAGGATGGCGTGCATATCGACCGTCTGCGGGCGCTTGAGCAGGCTGTAGCTCGCGGCGGGCTTCTCACCGTAGAGGTAGAGGCTGTAAACCGGGCCGGCGGTGGTCAGGTTCGTTTCGATCAAAATGTATTTGCCGTAGTGGCTGAAAGGATGGGCCATCAACTTGTTGTTGATGTCGGCGATGTCGATGTCCTTGGCGAGCGGGGTCCAAGACTTCGAGGTCGGCGGCGCGGGCTCGTCGCTGGCGTAGAGGCTGACGGTGCCGGTGGTGTCCTTGGTGGAGAGGGCGAAATTGTTCAGCAACTCGGGCGCGGCGAGCGAGAGGAGGTAGTAGCTCTTGCCGGTGGAGGCGGGCCAGCCGGTGGAGACATCGTCATCGAGCCAGGCGGCAGCGGCTTCGGTAGGCACGAACGATTGATTGCTGGCCTGGTATTCGAAGATATTCGCGGCCATGTGGTGGCGGGCGAAGTTCTTGGAATATTGATCCAGGCCCTGGGTCGTGAAATTCCCGTTATCGGCAGCAAAAGCGGCGATGCTGAGGGCTGCCAGCAGGGTGGGGGCGAGCTGATATTTCGTGACCTTCATATTATTTGGTGTCCTTTTGGTGATCAATCGTGCCGTATCTAAAATTCTGTAGTTTTTAGAATTTATAGAATTTATAATTACTTAATACCCATTGTGGCAAGTAATTTTTTCTAAATTTTTCGCCGTTCAGGCAATAAAGGGGATGAAAACAGATTTTTAGTGACTTGCCAATCTCCCTTTTGCAAATAGCATCGCTTGCAAATGGTGGCCGATAACTCCGACTTTTACCAGTTTGTGTGCCTGTGAGTACTGCTGAAGATTCAACCCCCGGTTCGTCGAAAACGTCAGTCGCTAACGCTGCGCCGGGGCAGGGCAATGGATTCGAGCGAATTGAGAAGCTGAACTGGCCGTGGCTGACTGAGCCGTGGCGTGCGGTGGACCCTGCGAAGGCCATCGAAAACCCGGTGGTGGCGCTGGTGCCCGAAAACTTCTCCCGCAACGAGGCAAGGCTCCATGAGCTGAAGGCCGTGGTCGAGCGCAATGTGCTGGTGGAGCATCCCAACGTGGTGCCGACCAGGAAGTGGCTCGTGGAGAGCGGTCGCCCGGAACTGGTGTTATCCTGTGGACGGGCGAGTTCGCTCAGCCAGTTGCTGGCGGCGCGCCCGGGCGGTTTTTATGAACTGGCGCACGTGAAGTACTGGCTCGCGCAGGTGTGCAGCGCGCTGGGCGATTGCCATGCGGCCGGGCTCCTGCACGGCTGGCTTACGGCGCGGGATATTCTGATCACCAGCACCGGCGATTTGCAGGTGGCGAATTTTGGCGTGACCCGCCTGCTGGCGGCGGATGGCGGCGCGGATGAAGGAATGCTGGCCGCGCTGAGCCCGCAGGCCCTGGGCGGAGCCGCGCTGACGGAAAGTGACGATATCTACAGCCTCGGGGCGCTCATCTACGAGTTGCTTACCGGGGCACCGGTTTTTACGGGTGAAAAGCTCACGCAGAAGATCATGGAAGAGAAGCCGGTCGCGCTGGCGGCGCGGCGGGAGCAACTCCAGCGCCCGGGCGCGGGGGTGCCAGCCTATCTCGAGGAAGTGGTGGCGGCCTGTCTCGCCAAGGATGCGGCGGCGCGTCCGACCAGTGTGCGGGAAGTTTCGCGCTGGCTCGGCATCGAGGTGCCGGCGCTCCGGGTTCCGCTGCTCCCGGTGCTTGCGGGGACCGTGATTTCCACGCCTGCCGACAAGGAGCCGGCATCCGTGGCGGCGGTGGTGGTAAAACCGGACGTGCTGACGCCGGCTGGGAAAGAGGAGGAGCCCGCGGCCAGCAAGCCGGCCCCGACCTTGAGCATCCCGGTGCCGCTGCGCAAGGAGCCCGAGGTGCCGACGAACAAGGAACTCGCTCCGGCGAGGGAGGAGGCGACCCACCCCGCGGGCGCCGCGAGGAAGCGCAAGATTCTCTGGATATTGGCGGCTACGGGCGGCCTGGCGGCCGCGGCCTACCTGGCCTCGACCAGCACGCAGCCCACGCAAAATACGGGCCAGCCCGCCGGGGTGACGAAAGCGACGCCCACGGCCACGGCGGTGGCGACCCCTTCGCCCACTCCCCTCGTGCTGGCGACGCCGGTCGCGGCTCCGAAAACATCGCCCAGCGCTGCTCCCACGGTTGTTACACAAGCTTCGCCAACGGTGAGTCCGCTGCCTTCCGGCAGTCCGGCGGGGCCGATCGCGGTGCTGCCCGACAATCTGCCGAGCCTCGCCCCGGCCTCGCCCGGCGCCTCGGCTTCGGCGGCGCCCACCGCTCCGATCCTGCTCCGGACGAACAGTCTCGGGATGAAGTTTGCCCCGGTCGGGAATGTGATGTTCTGCATCTGGGAAACGCGGCGGTCGGATTTCGAAAAGTTCGCAACCGAGGAAAACATCCGCAACAACGACTGGAAGGAGCCGGGCTTTGCCCAGGGGCCGGATCATCCGGTGGTCTATGTGAGCTGGGACGATGCGGTGGCGTTTTGCAAATGGCTGACCGACAAGGAGCATCAGCAAGGGGTGCTTGCCCGGAACGAAATCTACCGCCTGCCCACCGATTTGGAATGGAGTAAGGCGGTCGGGCTTCCCGCGGAAAGCGGCTCCACGCCCGAGTCCCGCGACATGGGGGTGCCGGATGTTTATCCCTGGGGGACGCAGTGGCCGCCACCCCCCGGCGCGGGCAACTATACAGGCGACGAGACCGGGTCGGACGTCGCCATTCATGGTTATGACGACGGGTTCGTCTGGACGGCGCCGGTGGGCAGCTTCAAGCCTAATGCGTACGGCCTTTACGACATGGGGGGGAATGTGTGGGAGTGGTGCCTGGATTACTGGAACAACGGGCACCGGGCGCGCGTCTTGAGGGGGGGCTCCTGGTATAACGGCAATTTGAAATTGAGCCTGCTCTCCTCCTGTCGCGTAAATGCTTCGCAGGACAGCTCTACTGACAATTACGGGTTTCGGATCGTGATTGCTCCCAGTAGTTCGGCCTCCCCCTCAGGAAAACCTTGAAATTTTTAGAAAACTTGTAATTCTCGGCTCACTTCCCAAATATTTATGGCTACCAAAGAGAACGGATTATTGATGAGAAAAGTGCTGACGGGTGCCCTGCTCTCGGGCGTGGTTTGGATGGGATTCACTTTTATCGTGCCGAATGCGCAGGCACAGGATTATTTCCGTAAACTGGAAATGCCCGCCGATCTGGCCCCGGTCGAGCCGCCTACTCCCGAAGAGGAAGACCACTACAACATGGCCCTCGGTCCCGTTCGCTTCAATGTGGCCGCCGGCGTAGGGCTGGAGTGGAACGACAACATCAATCTCTCCGATACGAACCGGAAGTCGGATTTCATCCTGCTCCCGTCCGCGAACCTTGATTCCGCCTGGCGCATCAGCGATCTGAACACGCTCCGTTTCTCGATCGGCGTCAGCTACGCGAAGTACTTCAGCCATCCGCAGTTCGACTCGCATTCGCTGCTGCTTTCGCCGACTTCCGCGCTGGCGTTTACGATGCAGGTGAACACGCTCAAGATCACCTTGAAGGACAGCTTTTCCTACCAGGAAGATCCGTATGATCTGCCGGTGGGCACGGCGGCCACCCAGGATGGCAACCAGAACTATCGCCACTTCGAGAACAATGCGGGCATCCAGCTCGACTGGGCGATCAACCAGGATTTCACGCTTACCGGTGGCTACGAGCATTATAACCTGTGGGTTTTCAACGATGCTTACAAATCGCTCCAGCACTACGCCGATACGGTTTACCTGCGCCCGGCGGTGCGGGTCGCCCCTTCGGTCATCCTGGGCGTCAACGGTTCGGTGACGTGGGTGAAGTATGATGAGAACGTGCAGAACGGTGGCACCAACTACATGCTCGGGCCGTTCATCGATATTTCCGTCTCCGATTCCACGCACCTGTTCGTGGAAGGCGGCATCCAGGATTTCAAGTTCGACCACAATGGCACGGTTGCCGACAGCTCGAATGCCAATACGTGGTATCTGCGCTCGGAAATCACCAACAAGCTGACCGAAAACCTGAGCCAGCGCCTGGCCTTTACCAAGACGACGGAAGTGGGCTTTGGGACGAATTATTACAATATTTACCATGTTGAGTATGGTGCGGTATGGAACGTGCTTCCGTCCCTTACCTTGGAGCCATCCGTGTTTTACGAGCACTACACAACTTCTGGTAATCAGGGCGAAACTGCGAACCGCTACGGTGCGGCGATCGGTCTGCGCTACATTCTTTCGCCGTCACTCACCCTGTCGGCGGACTACCGTTTCCTGTTGAAGGATTCGGATATTGACGGAGGCGATTACCGGCAGAATTTGGTGCTCATCAGCATCTATTATAACTTCTAGCCGCCTCAATGAATCGCCGAACGCCGAAACTACTCTTTCTCACATGTCTAGTTAGTCTGATCGCCGCCACCCAGGGATGGGCCCAGAACGTCTCGGTGGCTCCGATCCCTCGCCAGACTTATTCGTCGTCCACCCAGGGGGGCGACCCCTCCTTGCAGCAGCCCGTCGGTTCGATGGGCGCTACTGGCATGATGACGCAAGCGGCGGATATCCCGCCCTCCATCGTGGCTGATCCCTCCCGGGAACTAAGTGCCGGCGACTCGGTCACTTTTTCCATTGCGGAGGATAACGACCAGCCCCTTCTCCTGCGTGTCACCGATACCGGTGAACTCGACATTCCTTACATCGGTCGCGTGAGTGCCTCGGGCAAAACCTGTGCCCGCGTCGCGGCGGATATCAAGAGCCGCCTTGAGGCCAAGTATTATAATCACGCCACCGTGAATTTGGGCATCGTCTCGGTCAATGCGACCGCGAACATGGGGCAGATTTTCGTCTCCGGCTGCGTGCGTGTGCCGGGGCCGCAACCTTTTTACGCCGGGCAGAAGCTGACGGTGAGCGCGGTCATTTTGAAGGCGGGCGGGTTTACCCAGTTCGGCGATTCCCGCAAGGTGAAGGTTACCCGCAAGTCCTCCGGCAGCGGGGGGGGGGACGAACTACATTATTGATGTCAAAGCCGTTCTCGATAACGGCAAACTCGATCAAGACATGGTGCTGCAGGAGGGCGATTACGTGAACGTCCCGCAGCGTCTCTTTAACTGGTAACCTCCTATGTCTCACGATACCTCTGCTGGAAATGGTCGCGAATGGGTGACCAAACTGGGCATCGCTTTTCATCGCTATCGTGCGCTGGCCAAGCGCCGCTGGTGGATCCTGTTGCTGATGGTCAGCCTGGGCGTCTTTTATCAGGCCTACGTCGTCTTCACGAGTCCGGTGCAATATCAGTCGCAAGGCTCGCTGGTGCTCGCGGAGAAGCTCAATATCCCCGAGAACTCGCAATACCTGCAACAGGATCTCGATTTCGACGGCACGGAGCTGACGATTCTCCAGAGCCCCGAAGTCTATAGCCGCGCGCAACAGAAGGTGGCGCTCGATTCGCCGAACTTGCATGGAATCGTGACGATCACCGCGCAGGTGCCGGCGCAGACCTCGGTGTTCCAGGTCACGGGCACCGGCGACAATCCCGAGTACACGCAGAAATTCGTGGAAGCGGTGATGACCGAGTACCATGCGGTTGAAGACCGATCAACGCAGTGCCCAAACGACGGACAGCCTCGGTCGCTTGGATGCGCAGTTGGTGAAAATCCGGGCCGAACGCGATCAGCAGCAGGATGAGTTCGATGCCTTTGTGAAGAAGAACAACATGGCCTTCTGGGACGACCAGAACAAAACGGCCGCGAAGTTCCTCTCTGATTTGAAGACGCAGAAGGCGAATGCCGCCAATGAACTGCTGCGCCTGCAAACGCTGACCAGCGACCAGCTTCTCACCACGCCAACCAGCACCACGGCCAGCGACCCAGCAGGATGCGAGCGCCACCGCCGGTCAGGGCCAGGCCGCCCCGATGGGCAACGATCTCGCCACCGATTACCTGAAGGCCCGGCAGGAACTGGCCCAGGCGGAAGCGCTTTACCAGCTCCGCAGTAAGAACTGGAAGCCGGCTCACCCGCGTCTGCTGGCGATCAAGGATCAAATCGAAGGACTCGAGCAGTCGATCGAAACGATCAAGGAGCAGAACAAGGAATCCGTGCAGGCCCGCATTGCCACGCTCAAGGCGAGCATGACCAGCCTCGACCAGAGCATCGCGCAGTGGGAGGAAAAGGCGAACGAAGCCGCCGCCATGGATGCCCAGTCCCAAGAAGCTCGAGAGCAGCCTGGAAACCACCAAGGGCCTTTACGAAAAAGTGGTGCTGAGCATGGGCTCGGCGAACATCGGCAAGAACGTCGATCAGCAGATGTTGCAAATCTTCTCGCACGCTTCCGAGGCGGCGAAAATTCCCAATGCGGTCGTGAATCACCTGATCACCGGCATCGTGATGGGGCTCCTGCTTGGCTTCGGCATCCTGGTGGTCATGGATCGGGCGGACGACCGCTTCACTTCCAGCACGGAGGTCGCCCAGCAGTTCGCGGAAACCATTCTTGGCCAGATCCCGAATGTCTCCGACAGCCGCACCAACGACCGCCTGCCGCTGCTCCAAAAAGAGGATACCCGGTATGGGTATGCGGAGGCCTTCCGCAGCCTGCGTTCCTCGCTCGTCTTCCTGCCCAACCAGGGCGAATTGAAAATGCTGCTGGTGACCAGCGCGATCCCCGGTGAAGGCAAGTCCACCGTCTGCAGCAATCTCTGCATCACCATGGCGCAAGCCGGGGCGAAGGTGCTGGTGGTCGATGCCGATCTTCGTCGCGGTGACCTCGCGGAACTCTTCGGCGTGGATGGCAAAGTGGGCCTTTCCAGCGTGTTGCGCGGGGAACTCCCCTGGCGCGAAGCGATCCAGAAGACGAATTACGAAACGCTCTCGCTGCTCACCTGCGGCCCGGTGACCAACCAGTCCGGCGAGCTGCTCTTCCAGCCGATCATGAGCAAGCTGCTCCGGGAATTCCGCGAAGAGTTCGACCTCGTGATCTTCAATACCTCGCCGATCCTCGCGACCGACGACACGCCGACGCTCGCCCCGCAATTCGACGGCGCGGTGATGGTGATGCGCGCCGAGTTCACCTCCGCCCGCTTGGTCCGCAATTCGCTGAACGCGCTCTACCAGCGCCAGGTGAACGTGCTCGGCATCGTGGTCAACTGCCTCGATACGAAGATGCCGGATTACCACTATTACCGGTATCCGAAATACTACGTCGCCTCGTAGATCGGTCTCACGCAGAGGCGCGGAGACGCGGAGAAAAACTCAAAATTCAAACCAGCCAATGCCATGTGCGTTGGCTGGTTTTTTCTTTTCTCCGTGCCCTCATTGTTCTCCGTCGTTTTAATTCCGGGGAGCGATAATCTGTTCCCCGCCGCGCTCGCCGTGTCCGCCGCGGTTAAATTAGTAGTCTTAAACGCTCGCGGGTCGCTCAGTGGTCTCCAGCCGGTAGTTGTTCCGCCAGCGGCCCGGGGTGGTGCCTTCCCAGGTTTGGAAGGCGCGGAAGAAGGAGTTGGCGTCCTCGTAGCCGAGCAGGTAGGCCGTTTCGTTCAGTTCCAGCGAGCTGTGCCGCAGGTAGTGCCGGGCGAGATCGCGGCGGGCGCTTTCGAGCAGTTGCTGGAAGGTGGTGCCGCTCTCGGTGAGGCGTCGCTGCAGTGTGCGCGGGCTCAGGCCCATCTGGCGGGCCACGTCCTGGATCGTGGGGCGATGCCCGGCGAGCAGCCGTTTCAAATGAAACGCCACCTGATCGCCGATGCCCTGGGCTTCCTGCCGGGCGTTCAGCTCCGCTTCCAGTTGCGGGCTGAGCATGGCGAGCAACTCCGCATTGTGCGTCACAAACGGGCGGTCGAGATCACCGGCCCGGAACACGATCGCATTGCGCGGGGCGTTGAATTTGATCCGCGTCCCGTAGTGGCCTTCGAGCAGTTCGACCTGCGCAGGCCGGGCGCATCAGTTCCACCCGCAAGGGCGTGCAGGCTGTGCCGGTGCCGCCGTCGGCCGATGGAGAGGATCCAGCTCAGGCAAAGATCCACCAGCACGCTGGGTTCCGCATTCTGCGCCAGCAACCATTGGAACTCGACCACGCACTCGCCATGCTCGACGAGGGTGCGGATTTTCTCGGGACAGGTGAGTTGCTTGTAGCGGGCCATGCGTTGCAGTGCATCGCGAAAGGAGCGGCTGTGCAGCGCCGCGATGGAGGCCGGATCGTAGCGCTCCATCCGCGCCTCCGCGCCGAGCTTCAGGCCGATCCCGGGGTCGCCGCTGATTTCCCGAATCGCCCGCCAGAGGGCGAATAGTTCGCTGGTCGAGACAAAGATCTTCTCCTGCCGGAAAAACCCCGGGGCCAGCCCCGCATGCTGCAGCACGGCGGGGAGCGGCACCTGGAGCTCTTCCAGTCGCGAGGCCAGGAGGCCGGTGACGCGGAAGCGGTCGTTCATGCGGTAATTAGGTCAGGCAACTTCGCTTTTCAACGAGGCCATATCGATGACGAAGCGGTATTTTACGTCCTGCTTGAGCAGGCGGTCCCAGGCCTCGTTGATCTGCTGGATGTTGATCATCTCCACGTCGGCGGTGATGCCATGCTGGGCGCAGAAGTCGAGCATCTCCTGCGTCTCCGCGATGCCGCCGATGGCGGAGCCGGCGAAGTTGCGCCGCGGCAACAGCAGGTTGAAGGCGGCAACCGGCAGCGGCTCTTCCGGCGCGCCGACGAGGGTGAGCGTGCCGTCGAGCTTGAGCAGGCTCAGGTAGGCGTTGATATCGTGCTGGGCCGAGACCGCATCGAGGATGAAGTCGAAGCTCGCAGTGTGCTTCTTCATTTCCTCCTCGTTCTTCGAGATCACCACTTCATCCGCGCCGAGCCGCAGGCCGTCTTCTACCTTGCTGGGCGAGGTGGTGAAGAGGACAACGTGCGCGCCGAAGGCGTGGGCGAACTTTACCCCCATGTGGCCGAGGCCGCCGAGTCCCACGATGCCCACCTTCTGCCCCGGGCCGACTTTCCAGTGGCGGAGCGGCGAGTAGGTGGTGATGCCGGCGCAGAGCAGCGGCGCGGTCGCGGCGGGATCGAGCCCCTCCGGCACGCGGAGGACGAACGCTTCCTCGACGACGATCGAGGTCGAGTAGCCGCCAAAGGTCTGGCCGCCGAGCACCTTGTCCTCGCCATTGTAGGTGAAGGTGGGGAAGGACGTGCAGTATTGCTCGTTGCCGGATTGGCAGTTCGGGCAGGTGCGGCAGGAATCGACCATGCAGCCGACGGCGGTGAGATCGCCGACTTTGAACTTGGTGACCTGGTCGCCAACCCTGGTCACGCGGCCGACGATTTCGTGGCCGGGGACGCAGGGGTAAACGGTGTTGTGCCATTCATTGCGGGCCTGGTGCAGATCGGAGTGGCAGACTCCGCAGTAGAGGATTTCCATCTCCACATCGGTCGCGCCAGGCGGGCGGCGTTCGAATGGAGAGTGGTGCGATGGAAGCGGTGGCGCTGCGCGCGCCGTAAGAGCGAGTCGTGAATGTAGCCATGCACGGATAGTATCGCAATCTGGACGCCCTGCACTCGCATGCTGCGCCAAACTACTTGCAATACGCGCCAATGGTCCGATTCCAAAGGCCGGATTTTTTTTGGACAGGATGAACAGGATGGGAAAATTCGTCCCCCAGACACTTCTTCATCCTGTAAATCCGGTTCATCCTGTCAGAAAATTTCCGTTCAGATCGAAGTATGGCTTTGCGCAAAGCTACTTCTTCGCCGGAAAAAGCGGGGATGGCCTCCAGCCCCATTTCGCCAGCCGGAAGGTCAGCATGGTCCGCAAGCACCCCCAGCCGTAGTGCACGCTGCGTTGGAAATTGATGGACGAGGCTTCGGGGAAATAGCGGGTCGGGCAGGTGATTTCCGCGATCGCATATCCATGCCAGAGCACCTGGCAGAGCATCTCGTTATCGAACACGAAGTCATCGGAATTGGCCGCCAGCGGCAGCTTTTCCAGCAGTTCGCGGGAAAAGGCGCGATAGCCGGTGTGGTACTCGGAAAGCTTCGCGCCGAGGAAGAGGTTTTCGACGAAGGTGAGCGCGCGATTGGCCCCATATTTCCACCAGGGCATTCCCCCGGCCCGGGCCGCTCCGCCCAGGATGCGCGAGCCGAGCACGCAGTGGTAGAGCCCATTCCCGATCATTGCCCCCATCGCCGGAAGGAGCAGCGGCGTGTATTGATAATCGGGGTGGACCATCACCACGATGTCGGCGTTTTCCTCCAGCGCGAGCCGGTAGCACGTCTTTTGGTTTCCGCCGTAGCCACGGTTTTTGGGATGGGAATGCACCACCACGTCGGGCAGCGTGTGGGCGAGGGAAACGGTCTCGTCGCGACTGGCATCGTCCACGATGATCACCCGGTCCACGATCCCCTGGGCCATCACTTCGGCGTAAGTCTGGCGCAGCGTGCGGGCGGCATTGTAAGCCGGCATGACCACGACGATTTTTTTCCCGTTAAACATCGAGGCACGGGTCTTAGCTGTTTTCCAGAGCGTTTAACATCCTAAAGACGTGCTCATGAATGATTTACTGAAGCCGAGGGGGCGGCCCATCGGCGCCGGGGCCGGTTTGGGAATCAATCCCATGGCGTGCGCCCTGCCACGCCGCGCAGCGCGCTCGTTCTGGATGCTGGTTGCGGCGGGCTCCCCCGAGCCCAGGGAGACCGTTCCCCGGGATTTCGGAGCCATCCATCCGGCAAGCCAACCTAGGGCACGATCACTTCCACCGCACTATCCACCGAGGTCCCGGCGGGGGAGGCGATGTGCACATTCATTTCATAAGTGCCCGCGGCCTTGAAATAGGCGGTGATCTTTTGCGCCGCATTCGTGCCGTTGCGCTTGGCGGGGCTGTAGGTGACGGCGGTCGGCGGAGTGCCGGTGGTGCTCCAGGTATAGGTGAGAGCGCCGGTGCCATCGGCCCCGCTGGAGCGGACCCAGGTGGCTTTCGCCTTCAATGTGGAAATATAGGCGCCGACGGCCCCGCTGGCCGGGACCGGGGTGGTGGCGCTGGCCGCCTTGGTGAGGACCGGCACGCTGGCGTTGACGGTCACCATCGAAGGAATTGGAGGAAGCCGAGGTCGTGCCGAGATCGTCGGTGGCGATGGCGGTGATTTTGTAGGTGCCCACGGGCCAGTTGTTGGCGCTGAAGGTGTAGGTGCCGCCTGCCCCTGTGCCCAGGCCGATGAGGGTTCCTTTGTTGTAAAATTTCACGCTCGTGACCTGGCTGTCATCCACGGCGGGAATGTGAAAATTCAGCCGGCCCACCGGTGCGGTAAAAATGGCTCCCGAGGAAACGGCTTTGCCTTTGTGCGTAAGGGTCAGCGAGCCCTCCACCGGCACCGGGTCCTGCAGGGTGATCCCGTATTTACCGCTCAACTGGTTGAGCGTGCTCGCACGATCGGCGGCGGATTGCGCGCCTTGATAGATCAGCACCTGGGTGATTTGGCCCTGGAACGGCGAGCTTCCATCCACCTGCGCGCCGAGGGTCAGCACGCCGGTGGTCGAGGCGGCGATGGGGGTGAGGGTCGTGGGCGAGCCGTCATCCGCATTCGGCAGGCCCAGCGCGCCGTCCACGCCGAGCTTGACGATCGTGCCCCGGCGCTGGCGCAGTTCGTAAATGTGCCAGCCGGTCGAGGTGGGGAGTGTGGCCTTGTTGGGCGAGGCCACCCCATTGTGCACAAATTCCAGCGCACCCGTGCCATTGAAGCGAAGCTGCCAGCCATTGGCCAGCCCCGTGGAAAGCAGCGTGCCGTAGCCGCCGGTGGTGTTCTTGTTCTTGGCGACGATGAAGAGGGTGAGCTGAGCACTCGTGGTATTGGCCGGGGTGCCGGCGGCGAACAAAAAGGTGGGCCCGGGAGTGCTGGAGCCATTGGGTGCGCCAAAGATCATGACCGGATGGCCATTGCGTTCCACGCCGGAATCGGCACTCCACTGCGGCTGGAGGTTGGGATTGGTCTGGTAGCTGTTTTGCGCGGTTCCGCCGGTGAGGGCGGCGGACTGGTCCGCCCATAGGCTGGTATTGCCGGTGCTGGCGGCGGTTACTCCCACATCCGTGGTGAGGTATTGGTAAAGGCTGGTGGCGGGTGGATTGGAGGCATGCCCGGGCGTAGCGAGCGTTGCGATGCCGAGCGCCAGCAGAGCGGGGGAGATGACCAGTTTCCTGAACATAATGATGAGTGCGTGATTTCTTGCCAGCCCAAGGCTCCCGCGTGCTTTGCCGATGCCACGCGAAAGGGCCTTGCCAAATTCGTCGGCGAAAATCGTTTTCGATCGGTGATTCGTCAAGCCGTGCCTGCGGCGTGGGCGGGAATTTGGCAAAAAATACGCGCAAACCGGGGCGGGAAAGCGAAGCTGCTAATGAGTGTGATTAACCAATTTAAGCCATGTTGTATTGGGCCTTTATATTTTTAGTAATGGCGCTGCTGGCCGCAGTCCTCGGATTTGGCGGCCTGGCCGGTGCCAGCACGGATGGGGCGAAAATCTGCTTCTTCGTGTTCTTCGTCGCGTTTCTTGCCTCGCTGGTTCTGGGCCGGCGTCCTCCGATCACTTGAGCGCCGGGCGAACTCTGCGGAGCTGGAGGTTGCTGCGTCCGCCCAGAGGGTGGATGCCGAATAAGAGATGAAGTAAGTTCCGAATTATGCGAATGCGCGCGCCGTTTACCGCAAAAACCCTGCAAGCTCTGGATCGCCCGCTCTGGGCGTTCTTCATCGCGATGGGATTGCTGCTGGTGGTGAATGAGCTGGTGAGCCGGCTGGTCTTCGATGCGATTGATCGCACCGCCCACGAGCAGCTCGCCTCGCAGCGCACCGATATGAAGCTGGTGGAATTGCTCTCCGCGATCAAGGATGCGGAGACCGGCCAGCGCGGCTACCTCCTCACCGGGACCCCGCAATACCTCGACCCCTACTACGACGCCCGCCAGCAAATCTCCGATCTGCTGGAGCAGTTGCAGAGCGCTTTTTCCGGCGACCAGGAGCTCGCGCAGATGATGAATGAGATCGCCGAGGAAACCCGCGCCAAGCAGGCGGAAATGGCCTACACGATCAGCCTCTACAACCGCCATCAACTCGCCGAGGTGAAGACGATCACCAACACCGGCAAGGGACTGGCGATGATGGAGCAGATTCGCAGCCTCGTGAGCGCCTTGCAGAAGCGGGAGTCGGAGCACTTTCAGGAGGCCGAGCAGCGGGCCGGGGCGCGCAAGTGGAGTGCGGTCGTGCTGAGCATTCTCACCACGGGAATCATGCTCGCGTTCCTCGCCTACACCTACCTGGTGACCGAGCGGAACATGATGGAGCGCGCGAAACTTCTGGAAAAGAGCGAGGCCCTGCGCGGCGAGGCGCAACTCGCCTTGCAAAAGGAGACCGCCGCGCACGAGGAAGCCGAGCGGGCGAACCGGGTGAAGGACGAGTTCCTCGCCGTGGTCTCGCATGAACTGCGCACCCCGCTGAATGCGATTGTCGGCTGGGGCGCGATGTTGAAAGGCAGCACCGATCCGCAGGAAATCCGCGAAGGCGTGGAATCCATCGAGCGCAATGCCCAGGCCCAGGTCCGGCTCATTGACGATCTGCTCGACATGTCGCGCATCATGTCCGGCAAGATGCGGTTGAGCGTCGCGGTCGTGGAGGTGCGGACTCTGCTCGCGGCCGTGGTCGATACGCTGCGTCCGGCCCTTGCCGCCCGGGAGTTGCGCCTGGAAGCTCAGCCTCGGCCCCGAGCCCGCCCGCGTGATGGGCGATGAAGACCGGTTGCAACAGGTCCTCTGGAATTTGCTGAGCAACGCGATCAAATTCACCCCCAGGGGCGGGCTGATCTCGCTGCGGGTGGAGCGTGCCGATTCGCTGGTGCAGGTGACGGTGCAGGATACCGGGCAGGGCTTTCCCTCGGATTTTGCGGCGCACATTTTCGAGCGCTTTTCGCAGCAGGATAGCTCGACGACCCGCCGCCATGGCGGGCTGGGGCTGGGACTGGCGATTGTAAAACATCTGACCGAACTGCACGGCGGGCAGGTGACCGCGCAAAGCGACGGGCCGGGCCGCGGGGCCACCTTCCTGGTGCAATTCCCGGGGGTGACGCTGCCCGAGCCCGCCGTCAAGCTGGAGGGCGCCGATGGCGAGGCCCCGGAGATCCCGCCCGGGGTCTTGAACCTGCCCCGCCTCGATCACGTGCGGGTGCTGATTGTGGACGACCAAAAAGATACGCTGCGCCTGCTCTCGACCCTGCTCGGGCGCTGCCATGCCGAGGTCCGCGAGGAGACCTCCGCTCCCGCCGCTTTGCAGACGCTGCGGAGCTGGAAGCCCGATATCCTGGTCTCCGATATCGGCATGCCCGGCGAGGATGGCTATTCCCTCATCCGCAAAGTGCGGCAATTACCCGTGGAAGAGGGCGGCGACACCCCGGCCCTCGCGCTCACCGCCTTCACCCGGGCCGAGGATGCGCGACACGCGCTGGAGTGCGGCTACCAGGCCCATCTTTCCAAGCCCGCCAATCCGGTGCGGCTGGCCGAGGTGATCCGCGAACTGGCGACCGTGGGATGAGCGTGGCGCTTTTTTGCAGAGCCTGGGCAACCGGTGGCGGGTGTCCCTTTTGTTGAACCGCTCTAGCTGATCAGCAGCAGGCGCGGCCCGTCTGAGGCCGGAGCCCGATGAATACAGGGCGGCACCAGGCTGCCCGGCCAGTCCACCGCGATCCGCCAGAGATTGTAGAGCCCGAAGGAAAAGGGCTGGGCTCCCGGCAACGGTGCGTAATGCAGGTCGTAGCACTGGTCGGCGAGGTACTCGCGAAAGGCCGCATCCTCCTTGCCGCCGAACTCGCGCAACAACTCCACGCGCGTGGCGGGCAGGTCGATGCGTCGTTGCGCCTCCTCGTTGCGCAGCCCTTCGCTGGCGGGGCCATGGTAGGTGCAAAGCCACGTCTCGGATTCCACCGGCGCGCTGTCTGCGTGGTAGGAGAAGACATCCGTCGCCACCGGCCCGCCTTCTTCATCGCGCGGGTAGGCGTGGATGCAATTCAGCTCCGGCGCAAAGCCGTGCTCACGCAGCAAGCGTAGATCGGTGAGCATCAGGTCAATTGCTTTTCGCCCCGCTGCGCCGACCGTCAGGCTTTCCAGTCGCTCCTCCTCCAGCGGCGTAATCTCTTCGCCCTCGCCAATCGCCGCCGCCACCTCGGCAAAATCCCCCTCCAGCACCCGCGGCCAGCAAACGGCATTCACGCCCTCGGAAAATGGCGCATCGAGCAGCTCCTGGAAGCTGCAGACGATTTTGACGCGAGGGTAGCCGGGCGGCGGAACAAAGGGTGTCATACATTGAGATGATTCACCACCGAGGCACGAAGACACCAAGGTTTTAGAGCATCTCTCGAAAGAAATTTCCGAATGAGTGAGGTTCGCCGCGGAGGCTTGAGGGCTGAAGGCCCGGCCTAACTCCAGCCCGGGGCAACGCCCCGGGGACCCCGGCTCCCTTGATTTTTAGCCCTGAAGGGGCGTAAGAACCGCTCCATGGTTTGGACCGCCCTTTCAGGGCTGGGAAATGAAGAAGACCATGAGACCCGGGGCGTTGCCCCGGGCTTGGGCTGTGCCGCCCCGTTGGGGCTTTCGGAAAATACTTTCGAGAACCGCTCTAAATGGAAATTTCAACGGCCGGGCGGGAGCGCGAGAAAAACTGCACTCCGGCAAGCTCAGGCATCGAGATACTTCTGGAGGCGTTCGCGAAGTTCCACGCGAGCGCGGAAGAGGACGCTTTTCACGGCGGGGACGGAGAGCTTGAGCACCTCGGCGATTTCCTCGTAGGGCATGTCCTCGTAGCGGCGGAGGACGATGGCCATGCGCTGAATCTCGGGCAGGGAGTCGATCGCTTTTTGGATCGCGGCCTGCATCTCGGAATCGAGCAGGGAATGGTCGGGCGAGCGGCTGCTCACGTCGGCGGCCTGGAAGTTGTGCTCCTCGGCCTCGCGCTCCAGCGGGGTCACGGGATGGCGACGGCGACGGCGCAGTTCGTTAAACACCAGGTTGCGCGTGATCTTGAAAAGCCAGGTGGTGAACTTCGCGGTGGGCTGGTAGCGCTGGGCCGAATTCCAGACGCGGATGAAGACCTGCTGCGCGATGTCTTCCGCATCGGTATCGTCGCCGAGCATCTTGGCGACGGTGCCTACGACCCGGGTCTGGTGCGCCTCGATGAGGTCGCGAAAAGCATCGGTATCCCCGGCCCGCACGCGTTCCATCCACAAGATATCCTGCTCGGCCGCGCTGGAGGGCGCGTCAGCCTGGGTGGCGTCGGTGGGAACGTCATCACTCATGGAAAATGGATGGGCCGCAAATT
>JASGKO010000008.1:0-294459 GCA_049840595.1 Chthoniobacteraceae bacterium | reverse complement strand
CTTTGCATGTATTGGTTCAGTTCCGTATTGCTAAGGTTAATAGGGAAACACGATAGAATCCGAACAGCACCTTTATACGATGCTGGTTGCGTAGAGAAAGCCGCTACGGGTCGCAGCAGTCCAAGGGCATGGAGATTTTGGCGGTTTATTTTCCAGGAAGCTGCGGGACTTTTTGGAAGCGGGCGGGATCGTACCCCGAGAGCAGCCAGGCGCTGCAGGATGTGCTGATAGGTGGCGGTGGAAAGAGTGCGCTCGCGGGCCATGATCCAGCCGTAGTTGCGCGAGGGATGGCCAACGACGGTCCATGCATAATCGGGATCGAGATCGATAATCAGGTAACGGGCGGAAATGAGGCCGCCGAGGAATTTCACTTTCCACTCGGCGTTGGTGCTCCGGTTGACGACATAGGCTCTGGCCTTGAGGTGTTTTTGCGGAGCGATGAAGGATTTTTTGCGATAGGTGAAGCCGTTGTCGATCGTGCCGTCGGGCAACAGGCGATAGCTCTCGATGGAATCGACGCAGCCTTTCTCCGCGAAGTATGGGATATTCGCAATCACGCGCCAGTCGCCCATGTAGCGGGATAGATTGACGTGCGAGACAGTGGGCAAAGGAGTCTTGGCGGCCATGGGATGAGTGGAGTGGGTCGCACAACCGCTGGAAAAAGCAACGAGCGCGAAAGCGGCGAGCATGGAGAGAATACGGAAATTCATACACGGGGGTTACTTGAGGGATTGCAGCGCGGGGCGCGCGCGATCTTTGACAAAGGCGTCATCTTTCAAATGATCGGGCATGGCAAAGCCGCGCTGCAGATTGGTGCGGGCGTTGGCTTGATCGCCAAGGGCGAGTTGGGTGCGGCCAAGCTCGATATAGTAGGAAAGCTGATTCGGATTGAGCGCGAGCGCCTTCTTGAAACACTCTTGCGCATCGTCGTAGGAGGCGGAGGGAACCTCGCCGTATATGACCCGCGCAAGGGTCCGCATGAAGGCATTGAGGCTGGCGAGCTCGTAGTTCCACTCGCCGAGGACATACCAAGCAAGATCGTTGCGGGGATTCAGCTCCAGCGCCTGATCGAGATAGCCTTTGAGGAGACGCGAATCGTTGATCCGGGTTTTGTTGTCTTCCAACGGAGCAAGACGCCCATAGCAGACGGCGACGGAGAGCTGGGCCATGTCATTTTTGGGATCGGTGGCCACGGCGCGTTTGGCATAGTCGAGTGCTTGATTGGCTAGGTTGAGCTTGCTCGGATTTGCTCGTGGTATCGTGCATGAGCTCAGCGTATTGGCGGGAGATGCGGTAGAGCACATTCGCATCCTTCGGCTGCAACTTCTCCGCCGCAAGGTAGGGCGCGAGCGCTTCGCGCGTTTTCATCTGCACTTCCAGCGCATCGCCTTTTTTCAACAAGTCATCGACTTCCCCGGCCAGCGCCAGCCGGGGCACAGAGAAAAGGACGAGCAGGAGGAAAAGGCGCTTCATGGTTTCACAAAGCGGTAGTGGGAAACCATCCACTCATTGCCATTGCGGTAGCCCCACAGTTCCGCGCACGACATAAAAAAAACGCGCCAATAGGACCACCACTTTTTCGCCTGTGTGCCCCCGTAGGTCTGCTCGAAGAGCGGCCAGATCTCGGCTCGATGGGCATCCATGTTTTGCAGCCACGCCTCGGCGGTCTTTTGGTAGTGGGTGCCGTTCACATTCCAGTGGGCTTCGATTTTCAGATCTTCCTGGAAATACAGGAGCAGATCGTCGGAGGGCATCTGGCCACCGGAGAAGAAGTAGCGGGTCATCCAATCGGACGGACCTTCATCGAGGTAGTGGTAGGCGAAAATGCGATGGGTGAAGATGTGGACGAACAGCTTGCCGCCGGGCACAAGCCAGCGGGAAATGCGCTCCAGGAGCAGCCGGTAATTCTTCATGTGCTCGAACATCTCCACCGAGACCACGCGCTCGAAGACGCCCTCGGCAGCAAAGACATTCATGTCGCAGGTGATGATGCTCACATTGGACAGACCACGGCGCGCCGCCTCGCCGAGGATGAACTCACGCTGGCTGGCGGAGTTCGACACGCCAGTGATTTGCGCCTGTGGAAAATGCGTGGCCATCCAGAGGGTGAGCGAACCCCAGCCGCAACCCAGTTCCAAAATACGCTGCCCGTCGGCCAGTTCAGCCCGCTCGCAGGTGAGCGCGAGCATGGTTTCCTCGGCTTTGCCGAGGGTGTCCACTCCGTCCGGCCAGAACCCGGAACTGTATTTCAGATTCGGCCCCAGGCACTTTTGAAAAAATACCGCGGGCAACTCGTAGTGCTGTTCATTCGCCTCGCGCGTCTTGATTGCAATGACGCTTTGCTTGAGGTCGGCCACGTAGGTCTGCAAGGCACGCTTTTGCTTTTCCACGTCGCCGAGATCCTCGGTGCGAATTTTCCGGCCCAGCAAATGACGGATGCCGAGCCGGATGAGCGGATCGGGGACGAGGCCAGTCTGCAAAAGATCGTCGAGAGCTATCATGCTTTTTTAAACCACGGGATGAAGGCGCTGGTGGTGCGTTGATACTCGCGATACGCATCGCCTTTACTGCGCAGCGCCTGGGCCTCGGTGGCGGGAATGCCGGTGACCCGGAAGAGGAAGAAGAGCATCAAGACCGGGCAATAGAGCGCAATCCAGCCGAAAGGAGATGCCAGGGCGAAGAGGGCGAAGGAGCACCAGATGAGAAACTCGAAGAAGTAATTGGGATGCCGGGAGTAACGCCAGAGTCCCCTCGCACACCTGATCGCCACCCGGGCGGCCTGCTTTGAACGCGTCCATCTGCCAGTCGGCCATCGCCTCGCCGACGATCGCGACGCCCCACAGCGCAAAGGCCGCCAGCTCCAGCGGATGAAAGGCAGGCGCGGGATTGTTGCCGGTGAGCAGGAAAGGCACGCCCAGAATCACGACGAGCAGCGCTTGAAACTCGAAGAAGAGAAAGAAGGAAAGTCTCAGATGGCTCCCCCACTCTTCCCTCAAAGCCTTGTAGCGGCCATCCTCCACCGGATGATGACGTAGCACCCGGCGAAACAGATGCGTCCCCAGGCGCAGGCTCCAGAGCGAGACCATGGCGGCGATCAACAATTTGCGCTCCAGCCAGCCCGGTTGCAAAAATAGCCCGAGGGCCGCAACCGCAATAAATCCATACGACCACGCCACATCCACGAAACCGAAATTGCGGATCTCGAGGCAGACGAGAAACAAGACGGCAAAAAGCACGCCGAGCACGAAGGTCACCACGAGCATGATCCCGAGCAGGCTCATGAAATCAGGCCTCCCGCCGGTTTCCTTCGCAACAGCAATTCCTCGATCCGCGCATTGAGCGGGAGACGAAAAAGCTGGAGCAAGAGGTAGGACGCCATCGCAATATTGCCGAGCAGCAGGATCGCGATCAACCACAGCAGCCGGGTGAGGAGCGAAGTTTCCTTGTAGGCGAGCCAGCAGTAAAAAGTGAGGAAGCCGAAGTAGGTATCGAACAGCGTCGCGATAAACCACGGATGCGCCACCACCGCGTGCGGCGTCTCCCACAGGGCGACCTTGAGGCTGGCCCAGGAGGTGACGGACAGTATGGAGACGAGCACGAAACTGAAGGCGAAGCGGAGAAAAAGGATCACGCGGCTCCTTATAAAATCGGGTTGTTCGGCGGGTATAAACGGCGTGGACGACGCTGATGTTGCGCATCGCAAAGGCGGACTCGCAGTATTGCAGGTAGTAGTCCCACTTGCGGATGAAGCGGTCGTCAAATCCCATCGCCTTCACCTCGGAGAGGCGGGCGCGGAAGTTGCGTCGCCAGTGCTGGAGGGTGCGGGCGTAGCTGGGCCCGTGATCCTGCAAATGGTGCAGGAATAAATCCCCGGTGCGGGTGAACCGCTCGCTGACCCGCCCGATGCTGAGGAGGAGCGAGCCCGGAAAGATGTGCTTTTGAATCCAGTCCACACCCCGGCGCAAAGCCTCGTGGCGACCATCGGGAATGGTGATGTATTGCAGGGCGACGAGGCCGTTCGGCTTAAGCAGACGGTTGACCTGTGCACAGAAGGTTTTGAGATACCTGTCACCGAGCGCCTCCATCATCTCGATAGAGACGATCCTGTCGAACTGGCCTTCCAGCAGCCGGTAATCCTGCAAGCGGATGGACACTCGATCCGACAAGCCTTCCCGCTCCATGCGCGCCTTCGCGAAATCGTACTGCTCCTGCGAGATGGTGATCGCGGTGACCCGGCAGCCGTGACGGGCGGCGGCGTGACTGGCAAACCCACCCCAGCCGCAACCGATCTCCAGCACTTCATCGCCGGGTTGTAAACGCAAGTGCTGGCAAAGTGCCTCGTATTTCTCGTGCTGCGCGTCTTCGAGTGACTGCTCGGTGGTGCGGAAAACGGCGGAGGAGTAGGTCATCGTCTCATCGAGCCACAGGCGGTAGAATTCGTTCCCAAGATCGTAATGCTCCGCGATGTTGCGCCGTGCGATGCGGAGGTTATTCGGACGCAGGCGGTGCCACATACGATTGATAAGTTGCAGCAAGTTGAGCCCAAGCGCACGCATTTGCGAGCCGGAGGGCGCGGAGGAATTCTCGATATTGTGGATGACCCACGAGATGACGCGCTCGATGCTGTCGGTCTCCCAATCGCCATCGACATACGCCTCGCCGAAGCCGACGTCGCCGTAGAGGACACACTTGCGAAAGAAATCCTCACGGACGATTTGCAGCCGGGCGCTGGGCTCGGCCCCGCGGGTGCCGAACACGCGCTGCGAGCCATCGGGGAGAATCAACTCCAGGCAGCCGCGGCTTAATTGCCCGAACGCATGCAGGACGAGCTGGCGGGAGAGGCCCGGAGATTGCACGGGCAGAGATTGGAAGTCGGATTTACTGAAAGTGGATTCGCTCATTTCGGTTTGCCGGCCAGAGAGGGATGTGGGTTGAAAACCTCGCGCTGCAAATCGAGATCGGCGGTCTTGTGAAACCACGGGACGCGCTTGAGCCAGAGGAGCAGCGCGTGCCAGTGGATGAGGGCAATCACTTGCAGGGTGAGGAACGGATACTTGACCAGAAACCACGCGAGGGTGCGGGGGGTGAGCGGAGTGCGCTGCCCCGCGAGGGTGCTCAAAAGCAGAGTCTCGGAGCCGCGCCGGTCGTCCACGTGGATTTCGAGCTGGTCGGTGGGAAGCCGTAATTTGAAATCGAATTCCACTTCGAGATCGGAGAAAGGTGAGACGTAGAAATGCTTCGGCGCAACGAGGCGGAAGCGGCCCGAGGCATCGCGATCACGAAGCAGATAAGGCTTCATTTCCTTGAAGGTGTTGCCGACCTGGGCAACGGCGCAGAGCGGGTCCCCGGCTCCATCGAAGCAGAAGTAAAAGGAAACGGGATTGAAGATGTAGCCGAAAATGCGCGGGAGTGTGACGATGGTAATGCGACCGTCGCGGGGAAATTCAAGACCCTGTTGATGCAGCCACGCGACGAGGTTTTCCTTTACCGACGCTTTTTCCAAGCCGGGCAGCGTGAGGTGATCGCGGTCGTGGAAGGTGTAGCAGTTAAAGCGGTTGTGGCTGAAGAGCGGATTGGAACGCGCGAGGGCGGGCAGTTCGTCCAGATCGAGCGCAAGCATGAAGATCCGGTAGCGGAACTGATTTCGCCTCGGCGCGAGCCGATGGTGCATGACCTTGCATTCGTAGGCACAGGAGTTCACACCCATATTGCGTCTCTCGCGAGCGAGCGGACGCAATCAATCGCACTGGAAAATCCATCTTCGTGGAATCCGTACTTGAACCAGGCCCCGGCATAATAGGTGGTCTGATCTGGTGAGAGGTTGTTCAACATGGGCAGCTCGCGTTGAGCAGCAATCGCAGCCAGGTTGAAAAGTGGATGCTCGTAATCGATCCGACGCAGCACTTTTTCCGACGCGATGCGGTCGTGGCAGTTGAGCGAGACGAAGTAGTTGCGGCGCTCGGAGACGCGCTGGAGCTGGTTCATCCAGTAGTGCGTGGTGGGCAGCAGGCGACCATCGGGAGTGAGGTCGAGGCGGTAGTTCCACGAGGACCAGCAGCGACGGGTGCGAGGCATGAAAGACTCGTCGGTGTGCAGCGTAGTGACGTTGGGCTGGTAGGAGAACGGGCTGAGCAAGCGGGTCTCCAGCGGGGTGGGATCGGCGAGAAGCGCGAGGGATTGATCAGCGTGGGAGGCGAGGATCACCTTGTCGTAGGTGGCGATGGAGCCGTCACTGGCGGTGATTTGCACCGCGCCGTTTCGCCGGGCGATCTGGACGGCCTTGCGTCCCAATAGAATGCGATCGCGGAATGGGGGGTGATTTTTTTGATGTAGGACTGCGAGCCACCGACCACGGTGTACCACTGGTGCTGGGTCTTGATCCCCAGGAAGCCGTGGTTGTGCCAGAAGCGCAGGAGCGTCATGGCGGGGAAATCGAGCATCAACTCGGGTGGCGTGCTCCAAACGGCGCTCCCCATCGGGACGACGAAAAGGTTGAGCACGTCGTCGCCGTAGTCGCGCAGGGCGATGTAGTCGCGGAGATTGAGATTCGCGAATTGCGGATCATCGAGCGCGGCGACAGCCTCGGCGCAAAAGCGGCCCATTTGCGAGAGCATGCGCCAGTGGCGGGGACGGAAGAGATTGCGTCGCTGACCGAAGAGGACGTCCAGATTGCCGCCCCCGTATTCGAGCCCGCTCGGCGTGTGCTGCACGCTGAAGGACATGTCGGTGGCCATGGTTTCCACCTGAAGCTCGCGAAAGAGCCGCGTCAGATTCGGATACGTGACATGGTTGAAGACCATGAAACCGGTATCCACCGGGATCGGGCGGCCGTCTTCATCGACGGTGATGGTATTGGTGTGACCGCCGATGTAATCGTGCTGCTCGTAGAGCGTGAGCTCATGACGATCATGAAGGAAATGGGCACATCCAAGACCGGAGATGCCAGTTCCGATGATCGCGATTTTCACGGGCGCTTATTTCACGACCACAGAGTCGGGTACGGGCAATTCCTCGCCCTCGGGCTCCTGCTGCTTTTGCGCCTGCTTTTCAGCCTCTTCGTAAAGGGCCTTCGGGACGGGGCGCAGGTCGCTGATGATCCCCAGCCAGGAGAATAGCTTGAGGCCGTAGTAAGTGGGGTCGATTTCCCACCAGTAAAAGCCCTGGCGGGCCGAACTCATGTAGCGGTGATGATTGTTGTGCCAGCCTTCTCCAAGGGTAATGATGGCGAGCAACAAGCTGTTGCGGCTGGTGTCGTCAGTTTCGTAACGACGTCCACCGAAAGTGTGCGCGAGGGAGTTGATGAACAGTGTGCCATGCAGGAGGAAAACGGTGCTGATGAAGAAGCCCCAAACGAAGATTTGGCCGCCGGAAGTGCCGAGGGACGGGAAGAAGTAGTTCAGCAACGTGCCGAATCCATAAAGGGCGAGACCAAAGCAGGCCGGCACGACCAAATCGAAGCGGTTGAGGAAAACGAGCTCAGGGAACTTGGCCAGATCCTTGACCCGGGAATAGTCGGTGGGAAAGTTGCGGCTGCTGGTCATCCAACCAATGTGCGACCACCAGAAACCGTAGATTGTGGGCGAATGCACATCCTCTTCATGATCCGCGTGCTGGTGGTGATGGCGATGGGTGGCTGCCCACCAGAGAGGTCCGCGCTGGATGGAACAGTTGCCCCAGACGGCGATGAGAAATTGCACCAGGCGGGAGGCGCGAAAGGTGCGGTGAGAAAAGTAGCGATGATAGAAGCCGGTCACCGCAAACATGCGAAGCACATAGAGCGCGACCGCCACCGCGACGGCCGTCCAGCTCCAGCCCACCCAGATGGCCCCAATGCAGCCGATGTGGAGAAAGATGAAGGAAGTTGCCCGCGACCAGTCGAAGTTGTCCGGCATTTCGCGGACTTTTTTCGCCCCCTCCGGGAAATAATCAGTGTCGAACCACTGGCAGATCGTACGAGAGAGAAAACGAAAGGTATTTGAGAACATGGTGCCTGTTTTATCGGAGGGGACCGCATTTTCCTGAACTGGTGTTTTCCTCCCTCAATTTTGGTGCAACCAAATAGAGAGAGCGGGCAACGCGCAGCCAGTGATGGGGCGATCAACTTTTTTATTGGAGCCGCTGCGATACCATGCAGCGCCGGTTTTGGCAACCGATTAGGCGACCAATTTGCGACGACGTAACAAAATACCTCCTCCGGCCAAGGCCAGAAGACCGATCGTCGAAGGCTCCGGAACGGCAAGGACTTGCATGCTGCCGGTGCCAGTAAAGAAGCCCGGCTCGTTCGTCGCGCTGTAAAGACCGGGGGCCAGATAAGTGCCATTCACCTGCAAGGTATTCACCTGAATAGTCCCGATGAATTCCATATCAATCACCCCGTAAAAGCCATTCAACGAACTGAGAATGACATTAGCCGTGCTGGCAATCGACGCGTTATCATGGAGTTCCAGAGTGGAATTGGCCGTACTAGTCGGGGTCACAGTCACATCGCCCGTCCCCAGAACCGCCCCACTCTGTGAAACTAACTTTCCACCGATGACCGCAGTGCCACCGACGTAGGAATTCGCGACGGTGAGGGTCAAGGTGCCGCTGCCAGCCTTGATCAACTTGTCACTCACCCCGCTAGCTCCCGCAACGATGCCGGTCTTGAAGGTGACGTTGTTTTGTACCGTCAGGGTCTTTTGAGTAGCGCTAAAAAATGTCCACGCATTCGTGAATTCCATATCCGCCCCCATAAGCGTCGCATTCCCGCCAAAGCTCACAGTGTTGGCAATCGCATTGGCACCCGTCATGGCCGAGGCCGCATTGAGCGTTCCGGCATTCAGAAAGAGCTGTGCCCCGCCCAGCGAAGTGGCGCTCGTCATGGTTACAGTAGGACCGTAGGAGCCAGTCCCTTTGCTCATTGAAAAACCGCTGCCATAAGAAGAATTATCCCCGGCTAGAATCACATTGCCATCACCGTAGAAAGTAGTGCGGGCTCCGGAGTTGACGGAACCGGTGATATTAAGCGTCGCACCAGCCGCCACCGTAGCACTCGTGAAAGCTACACTGGCGTTCGATAACGCCACCGTTCCGCTACTGGGCAGGTTCAAAGCCCCCGCATTCACCGGGCCGGTGAAAGTCAGCGTGGCCCCGGAGGCGACATCAATCGTGCCGCCACCACTCAAAGTGCGGCCCGACCCAATCGTCAAATTGGTGGCAGTCTTGAACGTCCCCGTATTCAAAGCGATGCCGTTGCCATCCGTCCCCAAAGCCGCATCACTCGTAACGGTTACCGTTCCGCCGGAGACGGTCACGTCACCGCCGAAGGTATTCGTTCCACTCAAAACCAACGTGCCATCCCCCGCCTTGGTAAGCCCCGTAGTTCCGGCAATCGCCGCGGAAATCGTCGCCGTATCGGTCGAATTGATCACCGTCACCACATTGCCCGCCGTGTTCGGACTAAGGGTGAGCACATGCGATGCGGCGCTGGCAATCGTGTAGCCAGTCGTGTCGAATTTCAGGCCAATCGTCGTGACATCCTCGCCCAGATCGACCGTTCCAGAACCACTGGAAAACACGGCTCTTTTGGAGGAGTCCCAAGTGGCGCTGGCATTTGAATCATTGACCCAGTTGCTCGTGGAATTATTCCAGGTTCCCGAGCCGCCTCCCCAAGTGTAGCCAGGCTGGGAGACGGTGGCCGCGACGCTCAGCTTGGGCCGCGTCGTCGTGGAACTGGCAGTGACCCCCGCCCAGGTGGAAGCGCCGCCGCAGTCGTCGGAGTGATCACAATGCGGATCGTGCCGCCGTTGCTGAGTTGCGAGGCGACATAAGCGCTGGCCGTGCTCGAGAGCGAGAAAGTATAGCTATCCACCGTGCCGGAACCCGTATTTCCGGTATTCGAAGAAAACGTTCCACTCCCCAAAAGGTCCAACGGGGTGAGCTGCGTCCCCAGCCCTTCAGGAGTGCTGGAGCTTTGGAAGCGCAGCGAGGAAAGCGTGGTCGTCGTGTCCTCGCTGATGTAAAAATTCAATCCCCCATTCCCCACCGTAAACGAGGCATTCGCTTCCGTAAGGCTCAAGGTCAGGCTGCTTACTCCGGTGACGGGGAAGGAAATCCCAAAACTGCTGGCCGAAAAGTCCAGCACGCCAAACTCGGTATTGCTCCCGTTGTTCGACCCCTCGACATCAAAGAACGATCCACTGGTGGTAAAGCTGCCCGTCTTGGCATACCCGCCCGCGGACGCATTGGCTGAATAAGTATCCGCCCGGCCCGCGGAGACGAAAACGACTCCCGCCAAAGCGAACGCGACCAAGACAAAGCCCTTCAGCAAAGGCCACTTCACAAATTGTTTTCCCATAAAACTACAAATTTCCCGGTGGTGGTTTTGGTTTCAGCTACTTCGACCCATCTTCCACTTCCCAACCCGATTGGGGATGCCCTTACGCAACCTGATTGCGTGTTCACAACTTTACGTGTTCATCACATTTCCGCCACCGAAAAGTTTCAACTTTGTAAAATGTTACAATTAGCCAACGAATCCACCGGCCTTCTCTGTGGCCGGTGAAAAGGTCCAGTCCTTGCATTGACACCCATGGCCGGGCTGGTAATATCCCCGGCCAAAACCTGCCATGAGATTTCCTTTCGCACTCACGTGCAAGATCGCCGGGTCCATCATTCGACACAAACTTCGGGGGGACAAAAAGTTTGCCACCGTCCTGCAACTTGAGCCGCTGCATACCTGCAACCTCACGTGCACCGGTTGCGGGCGCATTCGGGAGTACTCCACGTCGCTGAAAGACATCATGCCGCTGGAAGACTGCCTCGGCGCCGCCGCGGAGTGCGATGCCCCGATGATTTCCATCTGCGGCGGTGAACCGCTGATTTATCCGCAGATCGAATCGCTCATCAAGGGGCTGCTGGAGCAGGGCCGCGTCGTTTACGTGTGCACCAATGCCCTCTTCATGCGCCGCAAGATGCGCGATTATCTGGCCTGGCAATTCTCGAAAAAGCCCACCGTGGTGGAGAGCCAGCTCCAGGTGCTGCTTTCCGAGGAGCTGATCACGATGAAGGATGCCGAAGACATCCGCAAAGGTCCGAAGGACGCCAGCAAGCCGGTAATCGTGCCCACCCAGTGGATGTATTGGAACGTGCACCTCGACGGCTTGGAGCGCACCCACGATCTGATCGTGGAACGAGAAGGCGTGTTCAAGGAATGCATCCTTGCCATCCGCATGGCGAAGATTCTCGGCTATCAAGTCGCGACCAATACGACGATCTACAAAGAGACGGACATGAACGAGATCGAGCAGATGTTCAAGTATCTATCCGCCCTCGGCGTGGACGGTCACACCATCTCGCCCGGCTACGAATACGACGCGGCGAAGAAGGACATGATGAAGCGCCTGAACCTCCAGCCGGAAAACTTCTTCCTCACCCGGAAGATGACGGTGGAAAAGTTCAGCAAGATCGAGGAGTGGATGAACAAGTTCACCCTCTTCGGCACGCCGATTTACTTCGAGTTCCTCGCGGGCAAGCGCGACCTCACCTGCTCCGCCTGGGCGATTCCCACCCGCAACGTGCGCGGCTGGAAGGGGCCCTGCTATCTGATGACCGATGGCCACTACACCAGCTACAAAGAGCTGCTGGACAAGACGCAGTGGGAAAACTACGGCGTGGTCAACGGCGTTGCGAAAGATGTGCGCTGCGAGAATTGCATGGTGCACTGCGGCTACGAGCCGACCGCCAGCCTCGGCCTGCAGGCCAAGCCCGGCGATACGTGGAAGAACATCCACTTCAACTTCGGCGCCCGCCCCGCTCCGGCGGAAGACGGTTCCGAAGTGGCGGCCTACAATGGAGTCAGTGCCGGCCAGGGTCACCTCACCGGCACCAAGACGAATCAACCGACCGTCTCCTGAGCCACGGAATTCATGGCCGACGAAGCCGCATTTGACTCGTCCCCTCCCCCGTTGGACCACCCGGTTGAAAGCACCGGAGCTTTTGGCACGCGCCTCGCCCAGTCGATCAAGCTGGCCCAGCAGAATCTGCTGCGACTGCAACATCCCGACGGGCACTGGTGCGGCGAGTTGATCGTCGATTGCACGCTGTGCGCCGATTACGTGCTCTACATGCACTGGGTCGGCCGCGTGGACGAGGTGCTCCAGGAAAAGTGCGTGCCGCACATCCGGCGTCGCCAGTTGGCCGATGGAGGTTGGAACATCTACGACGGCGGTCCGTCGGAAATCAACGCCTCGGTGAAGGCGTATTTCGCGCTCAAGCTGGCCGGGCATTCGCCCAACGCCCCGCACATGAAGGAGGCGCGGGCGACAATCCTGCGTCTGGGAGGAATCCCGCGCACCAACACCTACGCCAAGCTCTATCTCGCGCTGATCGGGCAATTCCCCTGGCAATACCTCCCCACCATCCCGGTGGAAATGATGCTTTTCCCGCGCTGGTTCCCTTTCAACCTCAACGAGATTTCCTCGTGGAGCCGCGCGATGCTGGTCCCGCTCGCGATCATCAACCACTTCAAGCCCACCCGCGCACTGCCGCCGGAGAAAAATCTGCACGAACTCTACCCGGCCGGCACGGAGCGCAGCGACTTGTCCATGCCGCGCGACCGCGGCTTTTTCTCGCTGCGCAATTTCTTCCTCGATGCGAACCATCTCGCGCGCATCCTCGATGCGCCCTGGCTGGGGCTGTTGCGCGACACGGCGCTGAAGATGGCGGAACAATGGATGCTGGAACGCATCGGCAAGGGTAGTGACGGCCTCGCGGCGATCTTCCCGGCGATGCTCAATTCCATCATCGCCCTCAGCGCACTCGGCTATCCCGACGACCATCCGCTGCTGAAAAAGGCGGAGGCCGATTTCGAGGGACTCTTCGTGGACGATCCGGAAGATTTCCGCATCCAGCCCTGCCTCTCCCCGGTGTGGGATACGGCGATCAATTTGATTGCGCTGGGTGAATCCGGCTTTGAAGCGACCGATCCCGTGATGAAAAAAGCGGGCGAATGGCTGATCTCGAAAGAAGTCAAAATCCGCGGCGACTGGAAGGTGAAAAACCCGCATCCCGAGGCGAGCGGCTGGGCCTTCGAGTTCAACAACGACTATTACCCCGACACCGACGACACGGCGATGGTGATGATGGCGCTCCGGCTCCTGCCCAGCGTTGACCAGCCGCAATTTCAACGCGCGCTCGGCTGGCTGCTGAGCTTCCAGTGCAAGGATGGCGGCTGGGCGGCGTTCGATAACGATGTCACGCGGCACTGGCTGGAGGACATGCCGTTTGCCGATCACAACGCGATTCTCGATCCCACTTGCAGCGACCTCACCGGGCGCACGCTGGAGTTGCTCGGCTACATCGGCTACGACCGCAATTGCAAGCGGGTGAAGCACGCGCTGGAGCACCTCCAGCGCACCCAGGAAAGCGACGGCTCGTGGTATGGACGCTGGGGCGTGAATTACATCTACGGCACCTGGCAGGTGTTGCGCGGTCTGCGCGCCATCGGCCAGAATATGAGCGAGGATTGGGTCGTGGCCGCCCGCGACTGGCTCGCCAGTTGCCAGAACGAAGATGGCGGCTGGGGTGAAACCTGCGCGACTTACGATGACCCCACGCTGAAGGGCCGCGGCCCCAGCACGGCCTCGCAAACGGCCTGGGCGCTGATGGGCTTGTGCGCGGCGGGAGAGACGAACTCGGAGCAAGTGCGGCGCGGGGTGGATTACCTGCTCACCACGCAGAATCGCGATGGCTCCTGGAGTGAGGAGTGGATCACCGGCACGGGCTTCCCGAAAGTGTTCTATCTCAAGTACGACATGTACCGGAACAACTTCCCGCTGCTCGCCCTGGCCACGGTGCAGAACTACCAGCGGGAATTGTTTCACTTCCCCTCGCACTACTCCTGCGAGAAGACAGCGCAGAAGGCTGGGAGCTAGAGCGATTCAACCAATAAGGGGGCTGTGAATGGGGACGGGAATGGCGTGTGACTGACCATACAATCCCCGCTCCCCTCCAAAAAATGTCACCCCGAGCGAAGTCGAGGGGCCTCAAATTGTTCTGCGCGGGGAAAGCGATTTGGCTTCTTACCGAATCATCGCGCTCCCTGCTCCAGAACAATCGGAGATCCATTCGACTTCATTCCGCTCCGCTCCATTGCGCTCAGGATGACATTCTTTTTTGGATGGCCGCAGATTGCAAATATCGTCAACGACCACGATGGCGGGAAATTGCATTCCCGGGCTGGAGTCTGGGAACGAGGGCCACGAGACCAATCGTGGCGGGCAACATGGCCTGCAATCCGCGCGCCCCCTTCCAAAAATGTCACCCCGAGCAACGTCGAGGGGCCTCAAATGGTTCTGTGCTGGGAACGCGAGATGGCTTCTTGCCGCATCGAGGCGCTCTCTGCTCCAGAACAGTCGGAGATCCATTCGACTCCATTCCGCTGCGCTCCATTGCGCTCAGGATGACATTCTTTTTTGGATGGCCGCAGATTGCAAATATCGTCAACGACTGTCGCCGACCACGATGGCGGGAAATTGCATTCCCGGGCTGGAGTCTGGGAACGAGCGCCACGAGACCGATCTCGGCGGGTAACATGGTCTGCAATCCTCGCACCCCCTTCCAAAAAATGTCACCCCGAGCAACGTCGAGGGGCCTCAAATGGTTCTGTGCTGGGAAAGCGAGATGGCTTCCTTCCGAATCATCGCGCGCCCTGCGCCGGAACAGTCAGAGATCCATTCGACTCCATTCCGCTGCGCTGCATTCCGCTCAGGATGACATCCTTTTTGGATGGCCGCAGATTGCAAATATCGTCAACGACTGTCACCGGCCACGATGACGGGAAATTGCGTTCCCGGGCTGGAGTCTGGGAACGAGGGCCACAAGACCGATCGCGGCGGGCAACATGGCCTGCAATCCGCGCGCCCCCTTCCAAAAAATGTCACCCCGAGCAACGTCGGGGGGGCCTCAAATGGTTCTGTGCTGGGAAAGCGAGATGGCTTCTTGCCGAATCGAAGCGCTCCCGGCGCCGGAACAGTCGGAGATCCATTCGACTTCATTCCGCTGCGCTGCATTGCGCTCAGGATGACATCCTTTTTTGGATGGCCACCGATTGCAAATATCGTCACCGACTGTCACCGGCCACGATGACGGAAAATTGCGTTCCCGGGCTGGAGCCTCGGAACGAGGGCCACGAGACCAATCGTGGCGGGCAACATGGCCTGCAATCCTCGCGCCCCTTTCCAAAAAATGTCACCCCGAGCAACGCCGAGGGGCCTCAAATGGTTCTGCGCTGGGAAAGCGAGATGGCTTCTTGCCACATCGAGGCGCTCTCTGCTCCAGAACAATCGGAGATCCATTCGACTTCATTCCGCTCCGCTCCATTGCGCTCAGGATGACATTCTTTTTTGGATGGCTGCAGATTGCAAATATCGTCACCGACTGTCGCCGACCACGATGGCGGGAAATTGCATTCCCGGGCCGGAGCCTGGGAACGAGGGCCACGAGACCAATCGTGGCGGGCAACATGGCCTGCAATCCTCGCGCCCCCTTCCAAAAAATGTCACCCCGAGCAACGCCGAGGGGCCTCAAATTGTTCTGTGCTGGGAAAGCGAGATGGCTTCTTTCCGAATCATCGCGCGCCCTGCGCCGGAACAGTCAGAGATCCATTCGACTCCATTTCGCTGCGCTCCATTGCGCTCAGGATGACATCCTTTTTGGATGACCGCAGATTGCAAATATCGTCACCGACTGTCACCGACTGTCACCGGCCACGATGGCGGGATTTATCACGACTCCAGGAGACGAGAAAGGGCGCGATTATCTCCGCTGCGCTCTGCTTGGGATGACGGGCGCGTAGAGGTTTGTTATCCAACTACAAGCAAACGCCATGGAAGCAGGGCGCTGCGCGGGCTGTCCGCGCTCAGGGCTTCACCACTTTGTTGATGGCGTCGCGGAGGACGTGGATCGTGAATGGCTTGCTCACCACCTCATCGATTCCCGGCGGCTTATCGCCTTCGTCCATCATCAAGTCACCGAAACCGGTGAGCAAAATCACCGGGGTGGCGGGGTTGATCTGCTTCACTTCGAGGGCCAGTTGGTCGCCGTTCATTTCCGGCATGGAGCGATCGGTGAGGACCACATCGAAAGCATCCGTCTTGAATTTTTCCAATCCATCGCGGCCATTTTCCGCGGTAACCACCTCATGCTGGTCTTCCGTGAGGTAAACCATGATTACTTCACGCACCAAATCTTCGTCATCTACTACCAGGATTTTCAATTTCTTGTCGGAGGTTGTGGGCTGCTCGGTCGCCGGCAGTTTGTCCGGCTGATCAGCATGAAAGGGGATGCCAATCGTCACCGTAGTTCCTTTTCCTAATTTGCTTTGAATGTCAATCGTCCCGTTGTGCCGCCGGACGGTTCCGTACACGATGCCGAGGCCGAAGCCGGTCCCCTGCTCATCCTTGGTCGAGAAAAACGGTTCGATACAGCGCTGCAGGGTTTCCTCATTCATCCCGCTGCCGTTGTCGCTGATCTCCAGCACCGCGCTCCCGTCCCGGGCAAAAGTGCGGATCTGAATCCGGCCTTCGCGGCGGATCGCATCGATCGCGTTGAAGAGAATATTCGCCACCATTTCGCGGAGTTCCGACTCGTTGCCGGAAACGGTGGGCAGATGATCCTCCAGCTCGGTGACCACCTCGATGTTGATGCCCTGGGCCTGCGCCTGGCTGCGCCACTTGGGTTCGGTCAATGCCACGATTTGATTGACGATATCGTTGAGCGGCAGCGGGGCGAAGTCCGATGAATCCTCGCGGTAGCGGTAAAAATCGCGCAGCCGGCTCACCACCTTGGCGCTTTCCCGGGCGGCCTGGTGGATCATTTCCAGATAACCGTTCAGGCGGGCCGTATCCTGCTGGAGCTCGGGCTTGATGATCAGCAATTCACTGAACCCGAGGATGGGGGCGAGCTTGTTGTTGAAATCGTGCGCAATGCCGCTGGCCATGCGGCCGAGCGCGTGCAAACGCTCGCGCTGGATGATGTGCTGCTGGGTCTCGCGGAGCTTGGAGAGGGCTTCGGCAAGTTGCCGGTTGCTGTCGCGCAGGGCGTCCTCGACCTTTCGGCGCTGCTCCACTTCATCCTGCAATTGGGTGTTCGTCTCGCGCAGTTCCAGGGTGCGTTCCGCCACCCGGTTTTCCAACTGCGCGTGGGCGGTGTGGATCTGCGACTGGGCGCGCATGCGATCCATCGCATACTGGAGCGAGCGCTGGAGCCAGTGGTGATTCAAATAACCTTTGAGCAGGTAATCCTGCGCGCCGCCGGCCACGGTGCGGCGGGCCATCGTGAGATCATCGGTACCGCTGAGGACGACGATGGGAATGCCATCGGCGGCATCGCGGGCGCGCTGAAACGTTTCATACCCATCGCTGTCGCCCAGGGAGAGATCGAGGAGGAGCAAATCGGGGTGCGATTTTTGCAAAACCTCCAGGCCCTCGCGGAGACTCCCGGCATGCTCCAGCTCGAAGCGGGGATAATCCACCTTGGCCAACATTTGGCGGATCAAACCGACTTGCGTGGGATTGTCTTCGATAAATAGAACTTTAATCTCATCCATGATGCGGAAATTCCTTTCCAACGCACGGAGAGGTCTCCGCAGACGTAAAAAAGTTTTCCACCCCCGAAGTTAGAAACCCGGTTCCATCCCCCTGTCCCATAAAATCTAAATCCCTGCAATTCATGACGGTTACGACCAGCAGTTTAAGTGTTCCGATTTGGGGATACACGTACTTTCTGGCCGAAATAAGTATGGTTCCTTTGAACACTTTTTCAAAACATTCTTTTTGGCGGGCGACGACTCGACAATCCCGCCATTCCCACGCTAAATGGCCAGCCTGTGCCGTTTGAATCGAACTCCATTTCCGCCCCGAGGTTGCAAGGCAAACCACTCCGCGCCGTTTTTTTTGCCAGTGGCCTTGCGCTCTTTGTGCTTTGCCTGACTCTTTTCACCCGGGAGAACCGTTTCCCCTACTTCTACCATCCCGATGAGCCGGACAAGGTGGACCAGATCATCAACGGGAAATGGAACTTCCATCATCCCGTGCTCCTGCTCGATACGGTGGCGGGCGCGACCAAAGCGGTCGGGGCCACGACCCCGCAGCAGGTGGTCGAAACGGGGCGCTGGGTTTCCGCGACTTTCTGCGCGCTGACGGTGGTGGCCCTCGCCCTCCTGGCGGCCAGCCTGGGCGGGCCGTGGGCGGGCGTGGCGTGCGGGCTGGCGCTGGCGCTGCATCACCAGCTTTTCGAGCTTTCGCACTACTTCAAGGAAGACACGGCGATGCTGGCGGGCGTGGCGCTCTACTTCGCGGCGGCGCGGGCTTATGGGAAGCGGCCTGGCTTCAAGATGGCCGCCTTTATGGGGGCGGCGGCAGGGATCGCTTTCTCGGGCAAGTATCTCGGCGCGATTCTCATCCTGCTCGCGCTTCCCCTGCTCTTCCAACGCCGCGGCCCGGCTTCGGGCTCGGGGCTCAAGCATCTCGGGGCATTCCTGCTCGCCATGCTCGTCGTCTCGGCGGCGATCAATCTGCCACTGATCGAGCATCTGGCAACCTTTCGCAACAGCTTTGACCGGGAGATGACCCTGGTCGTGGAAGGCCAGCAGGGGGCCCGGCGCAGCGTGCCGCACACGCTGTACTGGAACATCTTCGTGGATAACTCCACCCCACTGATCTGGATCGGCCTGCTCTGGTATCTGGTGGCGTTTTGGAAGACGCGCCAAAACCGTTCGCTGGATGAATGGTTGCTGCTGATTTTCCCCTTCGCCTTTGCGGTGCTGCTCTCGTTTTCGCCAAAGACGAATGACCGCTATTTTCTCCCGGCGACCGCGATCTTTACCGTGCTGGCGGCGCTGGGGACGGTGGACCTGGGGCGGCAGGCGTTCCTCAAAGTGCCGCCGGGCGTGCGGATCGCTCTGGGAGGGCTGCTGCTCGTGGCCGGGCAGCTCCCGAGCTTCTGCAACTACTACCGCGCCTTCCAGCAGGATGACCGGCAGGCGCTCCACGAATACATCGAAAAGAACCTGCCGAAGGAGGCGGTGATCGTGACAGATGACCGCGCCGGGCTGCCCGTGACCGACAGTGAGCGTGACGCGCAGCGCCAGGCGCTGCTGCCGCAAAAGGTCGTCGGAGGAAAAGCGGCGAGCGACCTGGGGCCTTTCAACCATCTGGCGGAGCTGGGAATCACCCACGCGGCCGTCTCCGAGAGCACTTACGGGCGCTACTTTTTGAAATTGCAGCCGAGTGGAAAAAAGGCGGACGCGTTTATGCAGGCGAAGGCGTTTTACGAAACGCTCTTCCAACAGGGGACGCTGCTCTGGGAACGACCGCGCGGGACGGTGATCTATCTGCATCCGGGGATTCGGCTGTATCGGCTTCCGACTGCGAAATAGAGCAGCCCTCTCCAAAGTAATTTCATCGCCCCCTATGCCACGGTCATCCCGAGCGGAGCGCCGCGGAGACATTCGCGCCTTTTTTCGTCTCCCGGAATCGTGGCCGGTGACGGTATTTGCAACCGGTGGCCATCCAAAAACGATGTCATCCTGAGCGCAATGGAGCGCAGCGGAATGGAGTCGAATGGATCTCCGACTGTTCCGGCGCAGGGAGCGCTTCGATGCGGAAAGAAGCCATCTCGCTTTCCCAGCGCAGAACCATTTGAGGCCCCTCGACTTCGCTCGGGGTGACATTTTTGGAAGGGGCGCGTGGATTGCAGGGGAAGCTACACGGACCGATTCCAGAGCGCCTCAACTCCGCCACCTGCCTATTTACTCACCGGCTGGAACCCCGCTTTCACAAACTCCTGCTTCGCGGTTTCCGAATGGAGGAAGGCGAGAAATTCATCGGCGGTTTTTTCCTGCTTCGAGGCTTTCAGGACGGCCGCTGGATAGACGATGGGCTCGTGCGATTCCGCCGGGAAGACGAAGGCGACGCGGACCTTGGAGGAAGCCTGGGCGTCGGTGGCATAGACGATGCCCGCATCCACATTGCCCGATTCGACATAGGCGAGGACCTGGCGCACGTTTTCCGCGAGGACGAGCTTCGATTGGAGGGCGGCGGTGAGCTGGGTGAATTTGAGGGCCTGCTGGGCGTAGAGACCGGCGGGGACGGACTTGGGATCGCCCACGGCCAGTCGCTTCACGTCATCGGACTGGAGGTCACCCAGGGCGTGAATTTTTTCCACTTCCTTCGGCGTCACCAGCACGAGGGTGTTCTCCAATAAATCGCCACGGCTGCCGGGCTCAAGCAGCGATTGCTGGTCGAGCGCGTTCATTTCCTTCATTCCGGCGGAAACAAACACATCCACGGGCGCGCCGTTTTCGATCTGCTTTTGCAAAGCTCCCGATGACGCAAAATTCAACAATACCTTTGTGCCCGCGTGACTGTTTTCGAAATCCCTGGCCACTGCGGTGAGCGATTCCTTCATGCTAATCGCGGCGGAGACGGTGAGCTCGGTCGCGGGCTCGGCGGCAAAAGCCGTGTGAAAAAGGGAAACCGCAAGCAACAGAGAAAGAGAGGAGAGCTTCTTCATGGCAGCGGTTTTACCCCGCCGGCTTGCAGAGAAGCAATGGGCAACTGCGAATGTGACAGAATTGTTGCGGAAGGAGCCTTGCGGCGGCGCCAACCTTGTCTTATGAACGCTCTTCACCCTTTCCTGCATGGCCAAAGTTGATCTCCATATTCACTCCCGTTTCAGCGACCGGGCAGCCGAATGGATTCTGCGACGCTTCAATTTTCCCGACAGCTACTCCGAGCCGGTGGAGCTCTACAAGACGCTCAAGAGCCGGGGAATGAACTTCGTCACGCTCACGGATCACAACCGCATCGAGGGTGGCCTCGAACTGGCGGGGCAATTTTCCGACGTGTTCCTCAGCGAGCAGGTGACGACCTACTTTCCCGAGGATCACAGCCGCATTCACCTGCTGGTGTGGGGGCTGAACGAGCGGCAGCATGCGGAAATCCAATCGGCGCGGGAGAACATCTACGAGCTGCAAAAAATATCTCGTGGCCGAGCAACTGGCGCATGGGGTGGCGCATCCGCTTTATCGCACCGATGACAAGCTGGGGGCGGCGCACCTGGAAAAGCTGGCGCTGCTCTTTCGCTGCTTCGAGGGGATCAATGGACTCCGCGATTCGCTGCTGGGACGCATCGGCACCGATCTGCTCGGAACGCTGACGCCGGAACGGATCGCGGATTTTGCGAACCGGCACAAGCTCGAGCCGACGCACGCGGAGCCGTGGAGAAAATGCTTTTTCGGCGGCTCGGACGATCACAGCGGGATGTTTGCCGCGAGTGCCTGGACGGATCTTCCAAAGGCGAAAAATATGGCCGAGGTATTGAGCTCGCTGCGCGAGGGGGAGATCGCTCCGGGGGGCAAGGGCGGCGATCCGCTGATGGTTTCGCACGGGCTCTACAAGGCGGCCTATAAATTTGCCAGCGACCGCTTTTTCAAGAAGCGGCAGGCCGACAAGCCGATGCTGCTGGAGAAGGCGTTCTCGCGCTTCATGGAGGGCGAGGACCCGACGGAATTCAGCTGGCAGGACAAGCTGGCCTTCCTGGCGCAGGGGGTGATGAGCGGGAAGATTTTCGAGCTGGTGAAGCCGCAGAATGCGTCGTTCTGGAAACAGTGCTCGGATTACTTTTCGCAGGCGGAGGTGAAGGAGCTGATCGCCCGCGAGACGGCGGGAATCCTGGAGCCGGAGCGGCGCTCGTTCATCATTGCGAATCTGTTTACCGGCCAGCTCGCCTACCGGTTTTTCCTGAGCTTTGTGAAAGAGGCGACGGCGGGGAACCTGATGGAGAGCCTGCAGCACGTGAGCGCGCTGGTGCCGGTGCTGCTGCCGCTGAGCCCGTATCTCTACGCGTTCCAGAGCCAGTCGCCCTCGCGGCGCTGGTTGCGACAGTTGAGCATCGATTTCGCGGGTGAACTGCCGAAGCCGCTCCGCAACGAAAAACGCGCGTGGTTCACCGATACGCTCGAAGACGTGAACGGGGTGGCGACGACGATTCGCAAGATGACCTCCTCCGCCGTGGCGGGTGGGCACGACATCGTGGTGGTGACCTCGCGCACGACGATTCAGATCACGGACATTCCGATCAAAAACTTCGCGCCGATCGGCGAATTTGAACTGCCGGAATACGAGCTGCAGAAGCTCAGCTTCCCGCCGATCCTGCAGATGATCGAATACATTCAGCGCGAAAAATTCACCGAGTTGATCATCAGCACGCCCGGGCCGATCGGCCTCACGGCATGGATGGCGGGCAAGCTGCTCGGGCTCAAGATGAGCGGGATTTATCACACCGATTTTCCGCAATACGTGCGCATCCTTACGGACGACACGTTTCTCGAAACGCTGACGTGGAATTACATGCACTGGTTCTACGCGGAGATGGACCTGCTCTACGTGAACAGCGAGCACTACCGCCGCTGCTGGATCGATCGCGGTATTCCGCCGGGCAAGATCAAGATCCTCCCGCGCGGGCTGGATACCGATCTTTTTCATCCCACGCGCCGCAGTGAAAAGTTCCGCAGCAGCCATGGTGTGAAGGCAAGCGATACGCTGCTGCTTTACGTGGGGCGCGTGTCGAAAGAGAAGGATCTCGATGTGCTGGTGGCCGCGTGCACGAAGCTGCGCAAGGAGGGCAAGCCGTTCCGGCTCCTGGTGGTGGGGGATGGCCCGTATTTGAAGGAAATGAAACGCATGCTGCCCGAGGCGATTTTCACCGGCTACCTGGTCGGCCACGATCTGGCGACGGCCTTTGCGAGCGCGGATGTGTTCGCTTTCCCGAGCACCACGGACACGTTTGGCAACGTGATTCTCGAAGCGATGGCCAGTGGCCTGCCGTGCGTGGTCTCCGATCAAGGCGGCCCGCGCGAGCTGGTGGAACCGGGCCAGACCGGGGCGATCACGACCAGTCTCGATGTGGAGAACTTCACCGCGGCGTTGCGCCAGTTGATCGATCATCCAGCCGAGCGCCAGGAAATGAGCGCCAAGGCCCGGCGTGCGGTCGAGCATCGCGACTGGTCCGATGCCGGCCGCGAAGTTTTGGGCGATGTCGAAGGATTAAACGGGCGCGGTCGTCTGCCGTTCAATCCTCCGCGCGCTCACCGGCTGGGCACATTTTCACGAGCTTGGGATCGAACCGGCCGAGGACGTCCACGAGATCGGCCTGGGCGGCCATGACGGTCTCGATGTCCTTGTAAACTCCGGGCACTTCGTCGAGGCCGGCGGAGAGCAGCTCCACCCCGGCGGCGGCGAGTTGTTTCTTCACCGCGCTCCACGTGAAGCTTTGCAGGGCCTTGGTTCGGCTCATCACGCGGCCTGCGCCATGCGAAGCGCTGTGGAGTGATTCGGCAACTCCCCGCCCCGCACGATGTAGCCGGGCGAGGCCATGGAGCCGGGGATGATGCCCAGCACTCCAGCCCCGGCGGGCGTGGCACCTTTGCGATGCACGATCAACTCGCGGGCCTCGCCATTGATCACGTGCGTTTCCTTCCAGGCGAAGTTGTGATGGTTCTCGAGATCGAGGATCATGTGCGCGCCGAGTTTCTTCGCAATGTGCCGGTGAATGAGCGCGTGATTGGCGGCGGCGTAGCGGCCCATCAGGTTCATCGCGGCCCAGTATTCCTGGCCATCGGCATCGTCGAGCGAGAGCCACGCGAGGTGCTTGAGCTCCTTCGGCAGGTGCTCATGACGCGCCATCGCACGCTTGCTGTAAACTTCGCAGACCTTCGCCCCGGTTCCGCGCGATCCCGAGTGCGAGAGCAGCGCGAGGTATTCCCCCGCCCCGGAAAGCCCGAGCGCCGTGGCCTGCTCTTCATTGATGGTAAAGGCCCCGAACTCCACGAAGTGGTTCCCACTTCCACTGGTCCCGAGCTGTTTCCAGGCCTTGTCACGCAGCTGAGTCGTCACTGGCGAGACCGTCCAGTCCTCGTCCATCACCTCGTGGTCGCGGCGCTGCTTGAACTCGCAGCCCATCCCGAAGCGGGTTTCGTCTTCGAGGATATTTGCAAGTCGGTCGCGTTGTCCGGCGAGCGTATTCGCTTTGCGATCATAGACGGTGAGCTTCATGCGACAGGCGATATCCACGCCGACAGCATAGGGAATCACGGCGTTCTCCGTCGCGAGCACGCCGCCGATTGGCAACCCATAGCCCACGTGGGCATCGGGCATCAACGCACCGGCGACGGCCACGGGAAGTGCGCAGGCATTCGCCATCTGCTTCACCGCTTCCGGTTCGAGACCGCTTCCCCACTGCTTCCACGGCGCCAGTTCCGCGCGCGGCGTGAAAGGCGGACGATAAAGCGCGCGCGCCAGCGGGGCACGGAGTTCATCGGCAAAGTAGGCCGCGGGGTTGGCCACGAGGTTAAAAATCTCCGTCTCGATTTGTGCTCCTTCGTTTCCTTGCGCGATGAAGTTCTGGATGAACTCATGCGCAAGCTTCACGGGCGCACCCTCCGGCACTCCCAGGCGGATCAGGTCTTTCGTATTCATGATTTTACAATGGTTAAAAATAGAGTGCGGCGGTCCGCACCGTCATGAGCAAGCCGCGGTGTTTGTTCCTTTTGTCGCAGGAAGCCGCCCGGTCGGCATCTTGATTTGCAGACGCCAGCGGAACGGTCCATTTGCTTTTAATCCAATACGTAGCGGCGAAAGAAGCGGTTTAGCGCCTCCACGTCGCCCGTGGCGTCTTCCGGTTCGTTGAGCGCATCAAGTCTGAGCAACTCGACCTCGATGAAGTGCGAGAGCACTTCGACGGGGGGCGCGACGGCCAGCTCTTCACCGGCCTGCTTGCGAGCGACAAGATCATCGAGCGCCACGCGGACTGCGGACTCCTCCAGCACGCCATGCACCAGCTCCGCAAAGAGCATCGGCACCTGACCGAGCTGACGCTCGATCCAGCGGCAGGCGAGGAGCGGACGGAAGACGTAGAGATACTTCTTCAGGCTCACCGCCTCGCGTCCGCGCAGATAATTGCGCCAGTTGCCAAAGGCCATGTGCAGGTAGTGGGCAAAGCAGCGTTGCGGCGAATAAAACTCCGCCGACAGCGCTTCAAACTCCGCCGTGAAGACCGGATCGTGACGGTACACGATCGGCGACTTCAGCCACTCCAGCAGCGGCGGATTGCTCTTGCGCAGCAGGCGCAGCGCCTTGCGCAGCTCCCAGCCGCTGATGTCGAGTTCGTCGCTGAGCGGCAGCTCGATCACGTCGCGGTGATTTTCCACCGAGAGATACCAGTCGCGGCGATGGACGTAGAGGAAGCGCACATCGTAATCGCTGTCGCGTGAGGCAAAGCCCCAGGCGCGACTGCCGCTTTCGCAGGCAAAAAGCACGCGCACGGCGCGCGCTTGTTCCAGACGCGCGAGCTCATGGCCCACGCGCTGGTGTAGTTGATTGTCCCCATGCATGGGAACCTCCTTTCGATGATGAATGAATTTGATGACCCGCCTTATTCGGGCAGTCGCACTTTGGCGAAGATGAGGCCGTCGAGGTAGTCGCCATCCTTGTAATACCGGGCCTGCTGGCGGCCTTCGAATTGGAAGCCGGCTTTGACCAGGACTCGTGCCGAAGCCGGGTTGCGCGCATGAACGCCCGCAAAAATGCGGACCAGATGCAGGTGCTCGAAGCCCCATTCCGTGAAAGCGATCACGGCTTCCGTCATGACTCCGCTCCCCCAATAATCGGTGCCGAGCCAGTAGCCGAGTTCGGCAACGTGCGAAGAGGTTTCATCCGCCAGCGGATAAAGACCAATGCCGCCCGCAACCTGTCCGTCGATTTCAATGACGAAACTGGTCTTCACCTTTTTCGACAGCGCATCCGCAATCCACTCCCGGGCATGGTCGAGCGTATAGGGATACGGCACGTGGCTGAGATTTCGAGCGACCGCATGGGAGCCGATATTGCGAGTCAGCGAGGCCGCGTCTTCGAGGCGGAAGGAACGAATGATGGATTTGGCAAGGCGGAGTTCCATGGCAGATAAATGGTGGAAGATGCAAGCGGAGACAAGTCCGGCGGGGTCATTTCCCCGCCGGAGGTACTCCCTGGTTTACGGGCAGAAGCCGATCGATGGTTTATCCTCGGGCAGGCTGGTGCCGGGGTTCAGGACCTCGGCGAGGGTGAATTCCGCTTCCCCGCCATCCGGTGTGAAAGCCAGCGAACGCAGCTCGGCAATCCGCTGCGCGGTGTGGCGCGGCAGCTTGCGGAAGGAAACGCTGGTTCATCAACCGGCCAGGGACGCAGAATCGCGGAGTCGAGCTCGCGCAATTGCGCGTTGACCGAACAGAGCAGGTGCAACCGGAGCATGCGCCCGGTGAGCCCGTCGGCAATGTTCAACACCGAGGAAACGGCGTCGCGATTATCGCCGCGCCGCGGCCAGAGCAGACGCTCGGCGTCCTCGATCACGATCACCTTGATGCGATCGGGGTGACGCTTGTTTTGCGCCTGCCAGAAGGGCACGAATTCCGGAGCGGAAAGCGCGCGATCCTGCGCCGTTGGGAGCACGTAGAACGCATGCGATTTTTCAAACCGGCGCATCATGGTTGAGATGAGGCTCGTCTTTCCCGTGCCAGGCGGGCCGTCCAAAATCGTCAGGCCACCGGCGCGGGAAGTCGTGCGCTCGTGAAACTGCGTCAGCCACGTGCCCACATCAGGCCCGTAGCAGAGGTGCAGGAATTCATCCCCCGGATCGTCGGGCAGGTTTTCCACGCGCTCGGCGTAGAATTCACAACCCTCGTAACGCAGCATGTAGAAGAACGGCTTTTCCGCCGGCTTCGTCTCGGCGAGCTTCGCGATGATCTCCGCATGGAGTTCCCGGGCACGTTCCGAAGTAGCAGCGAAAACTTCGCCCCAGCCGCGGTGATTCCCATGCGCGACGACCACCGCGCCGTCGGTAAAGCGCAGCATGAGCGAGCCCCACTGCAATTGCTCCTGGGAAGTCGTATGCCACGTGCGGAAGACCTCGGCCTGATAATTCGCGGAAAGGGCTTCCAGTCCAGCATTGGTGACGTCGAAAGTGATTCGGTGAACCGGGCGACCGGCAAAATGCAGCGTGAGATCCGACGTCAAATCACGCAGCTGAACTCGCCCGTAATGGAAATAGATGGGTTCATAAAATGAGGTAAATGATTGGTTGGGCGCGCAAAAGCAGTCGCCGACGCCGGGCCCGGTGGCGTCGCACGATCGAAAGACATGGGATCAAACATAGATAGGGTTCACCTCCTTTGGTGATGGGTTGATGAGTAAAGTGTTGCCTCCCGCTCGAAGCCCAAAGCTCCGAGCCGGGGAAGCATCGTTGAAAATTTTTGGGGAGCGATGGGATGACCCGGCGGAGACGAATCCCCGCCGGGCTTTTCCCCCGTTCCAAAAGAATGGAGCGCGCGCCCGGACTCGCACCGGGTAAGAGCGGGTTTGCAAGCCGCCGCCTCGACGATTTCGGCATCGCGCGCGTTAGAGTCTGTAAATGGGGTGGCCGCCGGGAATCGCACCCGGATCTTCTGGTTCACAGCCAGAGACTCTGACTCTTGAGCTACGGCCACAGCTTGTTCCGATCGGTTGGAAAATAGATGAATGGTGCTCCCGCGAGGACTTGCACCTCGAACTTCCGCGTCCGCAACGCGGCGTGCAGCGCTCTTACACTTCGGGAGCGATCAATTGAGATCGATAGAAATTTGCGCCATGCCGGTGCTGCCCCGGCGCCTGCGGTTTGGAAGACCGCCGTACTCGCGGTTATACCAATGACGCGTTTGAAAATGGTGGCTGCTTCCGGTATCGCACCGGACTCCCCTCGTCTTCAGCGAGGTGCTAATCTGTCTCAGCTACGCAACCAATGGTTCCTCCGCACGGTAGCGCGCCGCGGTCTTCCGCTTATCAAGCGGTGGCTCTCCTTTTGAGCTACAGAGGAATGGGACCGATTATAAATGGTCGCGCGCCCCGGTGCTGCCCCGGGTTTCTCCTCGTCCCAGCGGGGCGGATTGCTGTCTTCCTCGCGCGCGTTTGGCCACGAGCTGGGGCCGTGAAAAATGGCACCGGTGCGGGCCTGGCTCCCGCGACATTCCGCTCGACAGGCGGCGGCTCTTCGTGGCTGAGCTAACAGGCCAAAATGGGTTGCGGAGGCCGGAATCGAACCGGCGCATGGACGGCTTATGAGGCCGTTGCCTTACCGCTTGGCGACCCCGCAGTGGAAAAATGTGGCACGACGTCCCGGTGCCGCCCGAGCCCGCAAGGTTTTGGAGACCGAGCTGCGCAAGCTGGCGCCCGCCGTGTTGGTAAAGGCTTTGCGTGGATGGGCGGCACCCGATGGACACTCAAAGCCGATGAAAAAGTAAGTGACGCGGGCTGCGCTACACATCTGCGCCACGATTTACGACAAAAAAGAACAAACACCGCTGCCAGCTCGAAATTGAGCTCACACCCGCTGGATTTTTCACGGCGGTTGTTTCAGTGTTTCAGGCACACCTCTTCTATTTGCCACCTATATATTAGGTTGCATTACAAAGCCTTTTAATTGTATGGTTTTAAAATTTACACGAAGCTTCGAGCCTCGAATTTGAAGGGACTTCGAGATTAAAAAATGGTCTTTCCACTGGCGAACCGTTCACGAATCAAAAGCCGTGAACGCAGCCTTACCGGTCGTCGCTAAAGCGATTGCTTATTTAAGTCCCGCCCAGGAAAGTGATTTCCCGGAAGGGCGATGGTTTGATTGCACTGGGTCGATGGGGCTCATTCAATGATCGCCCTTTCCTTGGTTTTACCCCCGCCTGAAGCCAGCAGTCTTCTCAAAAACTGAAAAACCCTGCTCGCACTTGGCTTGCAGGGTTTTTCGAAAAATCGTAAACTTACGTTAATCCGTATTTACCCGCATGCCTTTCCGGCCAGATCGATAGTTCCATTGCCTGCGTCAATCATCGCACATTCCTGGCGATCCATGGCCGGGAGATTCGCATCCCGAAGCCCGCAGCCACTCCCACGAAACCCCACCGGGTCGCAGGCCGAGGCCCGTCCGGAAATGGTTAAGATATGTGTCGTGAAGGTTTTCATGGCAGTTGAAGTTGTGCGATCAATAACCCGCGCCCTTAAAAGCGTCAACCATAATTTTTCATTATTTTTCATTTTTCCCAATTTTTAATGAGAGAGGGGTTCGCGGATTGCGTGAATTTGAGCCGATTCCCAAATCGCACTTCGAACATTCTCCGCGCATCCTCGTTGAAAGGCTCGTGGGGAATGGATTAACGATGACGCATGCAATCCAACGTCTTTGGCCGGGAACTTCAATGCTGCTGCAACTCGCCCATGACGGGCTTTTACCGCGACGGGCATTGCCAGACCGGGCCGGGCGACGTGGGCTTGCATACGATGTGCGTGGAGGTGACCGATGAATTCCTCGCCTTCTCGCAATTGCGCGGGAACGATCTCTCCACCCCGATGCCGGAATATGGCTTCCCCGGCCTGCGGGCGGGCGATCGCTGGTGCCTGTGTATGAGCCGCTGGATCGAAGCCTACGAGGCGGGCATGGCGCCCCGGGTATTGCTGGAGGCGACGCATGTTTCCGCGCTGGAGTTTGTGGACCTGGAAGTGCTGCAACAATATGCGCTCGATTGAGCCGACCTGGCATGGGCAGGTGCGGGATTTTGTTTGCACCGTCGCCCGGCGCACGGATGATGGGCCGCATGTTCCGCTGTATTCTCCTCCTCACCCTGCTGGCTGCGACCGTACGCGCAGACTCGGAACCGGACGCCCAGGCGGATCAAGCAATGGATCGCCAGGCAGGCCGATCTGCATACGCTGAGCGCGGACTTCGTGCAGACGCGCTCGTTCCGCTCGCTCAAGAGCCCGCTGGCGAACAAAGGGCATATCTGGTTCAGCCAGCCGGATTCGTTTCGCTGGCAGATCGGCGATCCCGCCGAAGACCATCGCGCTGAAAAAGGGCGGCTCGGTTTACCTGATCGATCCGGTGAAAAAGAAAGCGACCCGCACCCCGGCGGAGGCGATGAACCAGCAGGCGGGAATGAAGGGGATGCCGATGATGAGCTTCCCGATGGCGAAGACGTATGCCGATTTTGAACAGCAATTCGAGCTGCTGAGCGTGAAGACCGAGGGCGACCAGTGCGCAATTTCGGTGCTGCCGCGCGACGTGCAGGCGCGGAAGTTTTTGAAGCAGATGAATCTCTCCTTCAGCCAGACCACGGGGCAACTGAGCTACTTCGAGATGGTGGTCCGCGACGGCTCGTCGATGCGCAATGATTTCGACCACGTGCAGGTGAACGAAAAAATCGACCGCGCGATTTTCAACTACGACCTCACCGGCTACTCCGTGACCGATGCGAAATAGCAAGCTGGCGAAGATCGCGGTCGTGGTGGCGGTGGTGCTGTTCGTGGCCGCCGGGCTCTCGCGGATTTCCTTCAACATCAACATCCTCAAGCTGCTACCCTCGAATCTCCCGCAGGTGGAGGGGCTGGCCCTGTTTCTCAAGCACTTCGCGCTGCCGCGCGAGTTGATCGTGACGTTAGAGCTGCCCGATCCCGACCAGGCCGAGGCGGCCGCGATCGACCTCGCGCAGGAGTTCAAAAGACCCCGAGCTGGTAAATCGCGCGATGGCCGCACCGCCCTGGGAAAAACAGCCACAGCAACTGGCGGAATTTCTGGCGTGGACGCTGATCAACCAGCCGCCGGAGCAGATCCGCGCGCTGCAGGACCGACTCACGCCCGCGCAGGCTCCCCTCACCCTCAAGGCCACGCTCGACCGGCTCAACGACTCGATGGATGCGCAGGAAGCTGGCGATGGCGAGCTACGATCCCTACGGGCTCAGCCAGTGCTGGCGGGCTCCAGCCTGATGTCGGCCGGCAATCAATCGGAGTTCTCCAGCCGACGGCACTTTCCGCGTGCTCTACGTGGACTCCGCGGAACCGTTCCGCAACTACAAGGACAACATCGCGTGGATCGCGAAGATCAAGGCGATTGCGAAGACCTGGAATGCCGCGCATCACGCCCGGCTGGGCTTTACCGGGGAGCCCGCCTTTGTCGCGGATATCTCGGGCAGCATGGAGTGGGATATGAAATCATCCGGCATCATCACCATCCTCGTCATCGCGATCATTTTCTGGGTCTGTTATCGACGACTCAAGCCGCTCTCTGGCGATTTGCAGATGCTGACTCTCATCTTCCTGATCACGCTCGCGACCGCGGGATTGTTTCTGAACCAACTCACTGTCATCGGAGTCGGTTTCGCCTCGATCATGATCGGCCTGAGCGTCGACTACGGCTACTTGATCTACCAAAAGTCGCTCCGCCACAACGGAAGCGTCCGCGAATTGCAGCGGGAAAGTATTAAGAATATCGTATGGACCCGCGAGCACTACGGCGGTGGCTTCTTTCGCTCAATCTCAGCAGCATTCCCGGGCTGTCTCAGCTCGGAAATCTGGTGGGCATCGGCGTGGGGATTGGCTCGGCGGTGATGCTGCTCATCTATGCACCGATGGCGATGAAGTGGAAAGCGGCGGCGGCACAACCGCGCAAGCCCTCGCTCGTCGAGCGGATCGTGCGCTCGCCCTACTACGTGCGCGTGGGAACGACGGTCGCCTTGCTGCTGGTGGCGACGCTGCTCGGCACGTTGATTTTCAAAGGAGCGCCGGAGCTGGACTTCAGTTCCAAGACCCTGCGCCCGCGGGTGAGCGGCGCGTATGATGCGCTCGACCGGCTTTACAGCAAGCTCACCGATGATCGCGGCCTGGTGAGCCTGATCATCACCGGCGACAACGAGGCACAGGTGCACGACCGCTTGCTCCGCGCCGATGCTGAACTCACCGCCGCCAAGCAGCGTGGTGATCTCCAGAGCTTCCAATCGACCGCCGCACTGTGGCCTGCGCCGGAGTGGCAGAAGGAAAACCTCGCGACGCTGCAAGCGCTGGTCGCCGACAGCGCCCGCTTGAAACAAGCGGCGCTCGACAATGGCTTTACCGAGGATGCCTTTGCGCTGACCGGAGCCGTGCTCCAGCAATGGGGCGCGTGGGAAAAGGCCGCGACGCCGATCTGGCCGCAGAACGAGGCGAGCCAGTGGATTCTGCGCCGGACGGCCAGCCATACCGGCCCGCAACTCGCGGCGCTGGGCGTGGTGCAACCCATGGCGGGACGGGAGCTGCAACTCTCCGATGAAATCACGGGCGACGGCATTCACCTCGCAAGCTGGAACCTGCTCGGCGACGAGCTCAAGCGAGTGATTCCCAATGAGTTCAAGCACCTGATTATCGGGCTGGTGGCGATTGTTTTCGTCATCCTGCTCTTTGGCTTTGGCAGCCTGCTCGATGTACCTGTTGCTGGCGATCACGATGGGCGTGGTCTTTCTCTCGCTCGCCGGCGCAATGAGCCTGCTGGGGATGACGTGGAATTTCTTCAACCTCGCGGCGATCCTGCTCCTGCTGGGGACCGGTATCGACTACGGCATCCTGCTCCTGCTCGCCCTGCGGCGCAATGGCGGCGATGTGCTGCAGGCGCAGTCTTCGCTCGGGCTGGTGATCACGCTTTGCGCCGCCTCGGCGGCCAGCAGGCTTCGGCACGATTAGTTGGGCGAACAACCAGGGACTCGCGAGCCTGGGCAAAACCTGTGCGATCGGGCTGGTGATCGATGCGCTGATTTCGATCTTCCTGCTGCCTTATCTTTGGCGGGCGAGCCGCTTTTGGAAAAAATAAAGATTTGCCCACGATCATTCGCCAGTAGCGAATCAAAGTGTTATACAAAAGGACTGAGGATAAAGCGTCATGTCTGAAAGTGAATCCGACTACCCCCCTGGCTCCTTTTCGCAATGCCATGTCCACGATCGTCGGCGGATTAACCGCTGTTTATCCAAGCCTCGCGGGCGGCATCTCCTTGTTAGTAGCAGCGATTTTATTGGGATCGGTTTTTCGACGACAACATGAAATTTCCGCAGAATGACTTCTAAAAATCAGCCTCGGATTTCTATCCTCGGATTAGTCTTCACGCTTGTGGTGCTCTCCGGAGTTGGTTTTGCGGCGACGGACAGTAGCCCCAGTTCAGCAAAGGAAAATCATGCAGTCGCTCCTGCAATCCCTGCAGTGCGCTTTCAAGTCATCATTAATGGGAAGCCCGCGACTGAAAGTGATCTGCTTTGGCACGTGGGAGGCCGATTCGGCGGCAAAATCAAAACCGACGACCACGGCTGTTTCGTAGTGGACCAACGGACTATTCTCCAGGCGCAAAGCGGTGGACTGAACTTTTGCGTCAATCGCCCGCTAGAATCACCGCACGGCAAACCACCTTCACCTCTGTTCACCTGCTTTCTTGAAGGACGCATACCGGTTCCTCAAAAATTCGGCGAAACAATTCCGATCGTCATTCAAACTACGCATTTTGGCCTGCAATTGACGTTTCCACCAAACTACGAACCTGATCCCAAAAATGGGCTGTGCGTTAGTTTGAAATATTTTCCAAAGAACGACCCGAACAAGGAAGTTGATTGGGTCGATTTCGGGTGGCTTCCAACCGCAGCTCAAATGGAATTTAGCGATTTGCTCTGCGGTCAGTGGCAATTAATTATTTTCGCTCATGGCACGACCGTTTGGCAGTCCGATATTTTTACGGTTTCACCGGGGATGAGCCCGATGCAAGTCACCCTGGAGCCGGGAAGCAGTGTGAGAATGGAAGTCGGAGATAACGATTCCACGGAGATGCAGCTTGCTCATCTTATACTGAACCGAGATGGCAAGCCCTTCCTTCGTCCCGAGGAATCTACTTTTTGGGATATCGACGACCTCCATGCCGCCAGCTTTGGCTTTGGACGCAACTATCTGCCGATCGGGAAGTATCACCTGCATTTGCCCTCACTTGCCGAAATACTCAAAATCGATCCTGATGCGGCCAGCAAAGAAAACATCCCACTCCCGCCTCCAGTTCCGGCCTTCGACCTCAATTTTGAGGTCACGCCTCACTCACCGAAAAAGATTATTCTTCCCGCATACCATCTGAAAGATGAAAAGGAAAGGCAGTCAACCCCGCGCAGGATTGACTGATTCGAATCTCTGGCATCCGTGGAGATTCGAATCGCTTTTCGATGCGTTTGCTCAGTCTATATGACCCTCCGATACTCAACGCCATGACCATTCTCTCCGATACCTTCGCCGATGTTCCAACCGCACGCGGTCCAATGCGGGTGCATCTCTTCATTCCCACGGGTGAAGCGAAGGTGCCCGCGGTGATTTTTTACTCGGAGATTTTTCAGGTGACGGGGCCGATTCGGCGCATGGCGGCGGCGCTGGCAGGCGAAGGCTTTCTGGTGGCGGTGCCGGAGGTTTACCATGAATTTGAGCCCGCCGGGACGGTGCTCGCCTACGACCAGGCCGGATCGGATCGCGGCAATGAGCTGAAATACGCCAAGGAACTGGCCTCATATGATGCGGATGTGGAGGCGGTGGTGACGTTTCTCTCGGGGCATGAGCGTTGCAATGGAAGCATCGGAGCCTATGGGGTGTGCCTGGGCGGGCATCTGGCGATTCGGGCCGGTTTTCACCCGGGAGTGCGGGCGGTGGCCGCCTTTTACGCGACGGATGTGCACCAGGGATCGCTGGGCGCGGGCAAGCGCGACGATACGCTGGCCCGCTTTGCGGAGACGAAGGCGTCCTATCTTTTCGTCTGGGGGCGACAGGATCCCCACGTGCCGCTGGAGGGCCGGGTAAAGATTTATTCCCGGCTGAATGAGGCGGGCGCGGACTTCGAATGGCATGAGTTCAACGGGGCGCATGCCTTTCTCCGCGATGAAGGGCCACGCTATAATCCGGCGCTGGCCCGGGTCTCCATGGCGCTGATGCTGCGATTTTTCCGGGAAAAACTGTAAAAAGACGCGAACACTGTTCGTTGGAAAAGTGCATTTTGTTTGCTAACCTTTGATCCGTTTCCGGACTGATAAGGGGTAACCCCAAATGCCTTCCCCGACCGAACCACAGATTGCCCTGGTGCAACAGCTCTTCGTGCAGCACATCGTGCCGCTGCGTGGTTTTTTGCTGGGGTTGACGGCGGATTTTCATCAGGTGGACGATCTGGTGCAGGAGACGTTTCTGGCGGCGCTGCAGAAGGCGGGGGATTTCCAGCCGGGCACCAATTTTCGGGCGTGGATCTTTGCGATCGGGCGCTATCGCCTGCTGGCTTCGTTTCGCGATGCGGGGCGGGAGCCGCTGCTGTTTGACTCGGACGTGCTGGAATTGCTGGCGGATGAAGCCCCGGATTTTTCCCTGAACGAATCGCGGACCCGCCACGTGCAGGCCTGCATGGAGCGGCTGGCTCCGCAGGCCCGGCGGGCGATGGAGTTCCTGTATCAACAGGGGCAGGCCCCCCGGGAAATTGCCGGGCTGATGGGATGGACGGCCAATGCGGTGAAGGTGGTGCTCTCGCGGGCGCGCGCCGTGGTGCGGGAATGTGTGGAACGACGCCTGGCGGCGGAGGGAGGACGATGATGGACGACGCCCGGTTTTCCCAACTGCTGGAGCGCTGCCTCGATCGCGAGGCGAGCGCGGAGGAACGCGCGGAACTGCAGACCTGGCTGCGGGAAGAGCCGACGGCCCGGGCACGCTTTTGGGAAGCGGTGGAGTGGCAGGCCCTCTTCCGGCAATGGGGCGAACAGGAATGGGGACGCGTGGCGGCGGAAGAAGAGCGCCGGGCCATGCCGATGCCTCTGGCGATGCGGGCCGCCCTGACTCCAGCGCGGCAAAAAAATCGGAAGACTGTCCGCAGTGACAAAATCATCCCTTTCCCGGCATTGTCTTGGGCGATCGGGATCGCCGCCGCCGTGGTGGCGATGATGTTCCTGACCGCCAAAGCTCCAGTCCATGCACCGCTCCCGGTGGCCATTGCGAAACCAGCCATCGAAACCGTGCTGATCGCCACTCCCACCCCGGCGGTGGCGTTGATCCCGGCGAACGTTCCGCTGGTCACCCCACCCCCCATCGCCCCGGTGGCCATCATTGCGCAGGAGGAAGGCGCGGTCTGGAACTCGGAAAATTTCACCCCTGGTGCCCGGTTACGACCTGGACGGCTCCAGCTTGAACGAGGGGTGGTGTTGATTGCCTTCAATCGCGGCGCACACGTGGTGCTGGAAGGACCGGCGGATTTCGAGATTCGGGACGATAACTCGAGCGTGTTGCGCGCCGGGCGGCTGCGAGCGCACGTCCCGGTTTCCGCCCATGGCTTCAAGGTAGAAACGCCTCAATTCACCGCCGTGGATCTGGGCACGGAATTTGGCTGTGATCTGGGATCGGATGGCGTGGGCGAGCTGCACGTATTTACCGGTAAAGTGGACTGGCAAGCGGCCGAAGGAAAGAGTGCCGTGGTGGAACTGAACGCAAACCAGGCGCTGCGGATTGAAAATGGGCTGGCTACGCGCATTGCCGCCCAGCCGTTGTCGTTTCTCAGCGAAAGCGATCTGGCGCGCCGGGCCATGCAGGAAAAAGGCGACTGGCTCAGCGCCTGGCGCCTGGCCAGCCGACAACTGGAACTACACCCGGCCACGGTGTTGCACTTTGACTTTGAAAATGCCAGTGGAGCAACCCTGCCAAACCGGGCGCCCCGGGCGGCCATGATCTCCAATGCCATGATCCACGGCGGCAAGCTGGTGGACGGGCGCTGGCCGGGCAAGGGCGCGATGAGCTTTCGCAACTGGGGAGACCGGCTGGAGTTCGCACTGCCCGGCATGTATCCCTCGCTGACTTTTGTGGCCTGGGTGCAGGTGCGCGATCTGCATGTCGGCTTCAATCCGCTGATTATGACGCGGAGTTTACAAGCAGGGCAGGTCAATTGGTTCATCCATCGCGATGGCGGGCTCGGGATCAGCGTCGCGGAGGCGAAGGTTCCGGCCCCCGCGCAGAACTTCCTGCATACCCAGCCCGTGATTGGCCCACAAAATTTCGGCACCTGGGTCATGGTGGCCTGCGTCCTCGATGGCCCGAGCGGCATCGCCACCCTTTATTTGAACGGCGTGAAAGTGGGGAGCCGCCCGGGATTTGTCCACGGGCCGTTTACGCTCACCAATGCGGAGGTCGGAAACAGCCTCGGACACGACTCAAACATCCCCGGCGAATCGCGTCCGAATCTCGATGGCAGCATCGATGAACTGGCCATCTTTTCCACCACGCTGCCCGCGCGGCAGATCGCGCGGCTGTATCAACAAGGAAGGCCTCACGCCGGCGAAGATTAACCACCCCAATCCCCCCTCTCCCCCACCCCACCCCACACCCCGTTATGTTCCCCATCCCCCTCAAGTCCCTCCCCAAAATCATTTCCCGAATTGTATTCGCCGGGTGGCTGCTGGTTTCCACCATGGTTTGGAAAGCGATGGCCAACACTCCCGGCGCCGTCACCGCCAACGGAGCAAACGTCACGCTCACCGAGACCAGCACCACGGTCACGCTCAGTAACGGCATTGTCTCGATCCTCTGCAGCAAGACCGGCGGCAACATCACGCAAATCAACTACACGTTTAATAATACCGGCAGCTCGCAAACGCTGAACCTGCTCTCCGGCGGCAATAACGGGGGGCAACTCTACTGGGAACACAGCAACAACCAGGGACTTTCCTTCACTTACTCGATCGTGACCAACCCGACCGCCAATGGCGGTGATTACGCCGAGATCGCACTCTCCACCGTCACGCAGGCCAATATGCCCATGGAGGTGCACTACTCGATGCTGCGCGGGTCCTCCGGTTTTTACGTCACGCCGATTTTCATTCACAGCAGCTCGAACGACGCGTTCGGCATGGGCGAGTGCCGGGACAATATTTATGCAGGCAGCATCTTCAACTGGATGAGTGTGGATGCCACCCGCAACAAGCTGATGCCGGTGACCGGCGGCAACACGACGACTTGCCCGACCTCACCCGTGGAAAATTATCTCTGGACCAGTGGCATCTACCAAGGCCGCTACGAGGATAAATACAAATACAGCGCAACCTTCGGCGACCAGCGGGTGTGGGGCTGGAGCAGTGTCACCACGACCACCCCGGCCTTCACCGGCAAGAACGTGGGCCTTTGGAACGTGCTCGCCAGTGCGGAATTTTACAACGGCGGACCGTTGAAACCGGAACTGATGAGCCACATGGGGACCACGATCCTGAACATGATCAACGGCGGCCACTATGGGATGGGCAGCGACGGCACCTTCGTCGCGGGCGAAGTATGGAGCAAGGTCTGCGGACCGTGACTTCATCTATTGCAATAATATCCCCAGCACCACCACCAATCCCGTGCAAGCCTCGCAGGCCCTGTATGCGGATGCCGTGGCGCAAGCCGCGGCGGAAGCAACCGCGTGGCCGTACAGCTGGTTTAGCAACGCAAACTATACCGGCCCCTCCGGGCGTGGAAGTGTGACGGGGCACCTGGTCATCAGCGACCCCTACAGTCCCAATGCCAGCGCCGCCAACATGTGGGTGGGACTCATCCAGCAGCCAGTGACTTCGACCAGCACCTACGATTTCCAGCAATGGATGAAGCCGTATCAATTCTGGGTGCATACGGATGCGAATGGGAATTTCACCTTTCCGACCGTGATCGCAGGCTCGAATTATACGCTCTATGCCTTTGGCCAGGGGGCGGCGGGCACCTTTATGTCCCAGGCCCAGACGGGCGGCAGCCCCCCTTTCCTGGAGGACGTGCCCACGACGCAGTTCAGCGTAACCGTGAATGCCGGAGCAGCGACGGCGCTGGGGAACGTGACCTGGACTCCGACCCGGCTCGGCCCGACCGTTTTTGAAATCGGCTATCCCGACCACACCTCGCGAAAATTCCGGCACGGCGACGATTATTGGGTGGGCGACATTGGCCCGAGCGTAACTGCGCCCAGCCCGGTCTGGAGCAAGTGGATGGAGTATCCCAACGATTTCCCCAGCGGCCCCAACTACACCGTCGGCACCAGCCGGTGGACGACCGATTGGAACTTCATCCAGCCCGTCGTTTACAGCACGACGCAGACATGGAACTCCAGTTCCTCGACCATCACCTTCAATCTGGCCTCCGCTCCAGCCAGCGGGGCGCAGGCCCAGCTCTACCTCGGCCTGGCCTCCGATTATTATACGGCGCTAATCATTTCGGTGAATGGGACCAACCTGGGCGGCTCAAAGGGGCCGATTACCAACGTTACCGCCACACCGAGCACATTGGTGAGCACGGGCTTCGTCCCCGGCTACACGGGCAGCGACGGCAGCATTCGCGAATACAACAATGGCGCGTTTTCCGACGAGCGGATCACCCTGCCCGGCACGTTGCTGAAAGCGGGTGCGAACACGATCACGATCTCGCAACGGCAAGTGGGCGGCACTTATTTCGCGGACCATGCGATGTATGATTATGTGCGGCTGGAATTGACCGGCTACGTCCCTCCGGCTCCAGCCAGTATCTCCGCCTATGCCGGCAACAACAGCACGCTGGTCACCTGGCCGATTGTGGCGGGCGCGACCAGCTATAAACTGCTCCGCACCACGACCAGCGGCAGCAGCTACACAACGGTGGCCAGCGGCATCACCGGACCGGTCTCCGGCAGTGGCCCGACCAATGTCACTTACGTGGACAACACGGCGGCGAATGGCACGACCTACTATTACGTTGTTGAATCCAACAATCCGGTAAGTTCCAGCGCCAATTCGCCGGAAAGCACCAGCGTCACCCCGTCGGCGGTTTCCGCCACTTCCTCCCCCAGCACTCCCACCGGACTCACGGCCACCGCGGGCAATAAATCCGTCGCCTTAAGCTGGACCGCCCCCAGTGGGGCCAATCTCTACACCGTCAAGCGCTCGACCCTTACCGACAACGGCGGCGGCACCTACAATACGCTGGGCACGATCACGCTCACCAATGGGGTGACCGGGACCAACTATACCGACAGCTCGCCGACCAATGGCAGCATCTATACCTACACGGTTTCGGCAACCAACGCCGCTGGAACCAGCAGTGATTCCACCGCGACGAGCAACACCACGCCCGTCGCCACCGCTCCGACCACGGCGCCCACGGTGACGGCTACCGCGTTGCAAGGATCGAGCGCCGGCGGGATCACGCTCAACTGGTCCGCCATCTCCGGCGCCACCGGCTATGTCGTGCAGCGCGCCACTTCCTCCAGCGGCTCATATACGTTCCTCTACACGCTCGCTTCGTTGACGACGACGGACACCGGGCTGACCGCCAACACCACCTACTATTACCAGGTCGCCACGATGAACAGTGGCGGCACCTCCGCCTTCGTAACCGTCAATGCGACTACGCCTCCCGCGGCTCCCGCGACGGTCACCGCGACTGGCGGCAGCGCAAAAGTGACGCTGAGCTGGACTGCGGCCACCGGGGCGACCAGCTACGTGATCGGTCGCTCCACGACCAGCGGCGGCACCTACACCACGATTGCCAGCGCGGCCACGGGCACCAGCTATGTGGATACGACCGCGATTAACGGGGTCACCTACTACTACGTCATCGCCTCTACCGGGACTGGCGGGACCGGCGTCAATTCCACCGAGGTGAGCGCCGCGCCAGTGGGCGTCACCACGCTCACCTGGACCGGGGCCAGCAGCACCGCCTGGGATACGACCACCAGCAACTGGAACAACGGCACCACTGCCACCACCTACCTCGACGGCAACGACGTGGTTTTTGCCGACTCGCCCACGACCTCCACGGTCGTCATTAGTGCCAGCGTGGCTCCCGACTACGTTTACTTCACCAACGCCACCACCACCTACACCTTCAGCAGCAGCGCGATTACCGGCTCCGCCGGCATTCTCAAAACCGGCGCCGGCACCGTGACTTTCAACAACGTCAATTCAATCACCGGCACCACGATCATCAGCGGAGGAACGGTTGCGATTGGCGTCACCAGTTCCACCAGCGGCGCCCTCGGCACCGGCGTCATCCAGCTCAACGATGGGGCCACCTTCAAGATGGCGGATACCGGCGGCCACAACTTCCCCTCCAACGCCATCCAGGTCTCCGCCAGTGCCAGCGCCACCCTCGCCTCCGCCGCCCTCTCCAATGGCTACACCGGCAACATCAGCGGCCCCTCCACCGGCACACTCACCCTCTCCGGCCCGGTCAGCTTCAGCGTCAGCGGGACCGCGCAGCTCTCCGGCTTCAGCGGGCTGGTCATCATTCCCTCCGGCAGTCAGCTCCGCTTTTCTTCTACCAGCGGGGCCAATGGCAACGGCAGCGCCAATGCCACCTTCCAGGTCAACGGCACCTTGAATACGCGCAACAGCGCGGGGTCCGGGGGCGTCGTCCTCGGTGGGCTCTCCGGCAGCGGCACGGTCTCCGGCCAGACCAATACCACGACCGGCTCCACCAATTTCTTCGTCGGGGCCAATAATCTGGACACCACCTTCTCCGGCGGCATTGCCAATGGGAGCAATGGGACCGCTCTGCTGACCAAGAACGGCACCGGCACCCTCACCCTCTCCGGCTCCAATTCCTACACCGGCGCCACCACGGTGAATGCGGGCACACTCAAGATCACCGGCTCGCTCACCGCCACGGCCAGCGTCACGACGGCCAGCGGGGGCACCCTCAGTCTCTCCGGCGGCACCATCACCTCGGGCGTTACGATCCAAAGCGGCGGCACGTTGACGGGCAATGGCACGATCACCGGCAATCTTTCCAATGCGGGCACCGTCTCCTGCGGCACCGGCTCGAACCTCGTCGTCAACGGCAACATCACCAATACCGGGTTCATGCAGTTTACGGCCGGCTCCGGCGTCCAGTGCTCGGGCACCTTTGGCAACTCGGGGATTCTCGACGTCACCACCGGCCTGCAAACCCTGCCCTCCAACTTCACCAACACCGGCACGGTTTATGACTCCTCCTCGATCAAGGTCCAGCAGATCGCGCAGGCCGGTTCCATCATCCAGTTCGATCTCTTCACCCTCCAGGGCCACAACTACCAGCTTCAGCGCACCTCCACCCTGAGCTTCGCCCACCTGGAGCAATATCGGGAGCGCCGCCGCCGGGAACAACAGCACCCAGACGCTGACCGACTCCAGCGCCGCCGGGACTCAATACTTCTACCGCATCGTGGTCGCTCCGTAAGCAATCGGCTGGCCGTCGTAAAAAATCACCGGCACTCGAATTTCCCCACTGGCCACGGAGGAAAAACCTGCGAGAATCCCCGCAGTCCCTCTCCAAACCGGGACGGCAACGGCATTTTCATGAAGATTTATCCGACCGAGTGGCAGAAAAAGACGATGTGGGCAGCCCTCACGGCCTTCTCCATTGTGACGATTGGGGCAATCTCGGTCGGGCTGATCTTGCTGGCCAAGTATGTCATTGCTTTCCTGCAACCGCTGCTCCTGCCCTTCGGCATTGCGGGGGTCCTGGCTTACCTGCTTGAGCCCCCGGTTCGCTGGCTGGAAAAGCTGAAGCTATCCCGCACCTCCTCGGTGTTGATTGTTTTTGGGTTCTTTTTGGTCTTTGGCACGCTCATTCTGGTCTGGCTCATCCCGGTAGTTTCCGATCAAGCGAGCAAGTTCGTCCAAAGCATCCCCGAACTCGTGACCAAAACTCAGAAATTCGTGATCGCCATGATGGACCGTTACGAACAGAAGTTTGAAACGAATCCCTATGTGCAGGAGGGCATCGCCTGGCTCCAGCAACAGGTCCCAGCTTATGTAGCCAAGGTGTGGGAATTCATTCGCGGCAGCTTCGGCGGCGCGCTGGGCATCCTCGGTTTTTTACTCGGCCTGGTCATTACGCCGCTTTACCTCTTCTATTTTCTCAAAGAGACGGCGTTTATCCGCGACCGCTGGGCCGACTACCTGCCACTGCAAAACTCACGGTTCAAAGACGAAGTCGTGGCTACGCTGATCGAGATTAATGGCTATCTGATTGCCTTCTTTCGCGGGCAGTTGCTGGTGAGCATCATCAACGGGGTGCTGGTAGGCATCGGCCTGCTCTCCATGGGACTCAGCAGTGGCCTCCTGATCGGGCTGGCGGTGTGCGTGATGGGACTGATTCCCTACCTCGGCATTTTGCTCTGCTGGATTCCCGCGGTCATCATCGCAGCCGTCCAATTTGGCGACTGGCAGCATCCGCTGGCCGTTACCGGCATTTTCCTGCTGGTCAACCAAATGGAAGGCTGGCTCATTTCGCCCAAGATCGTAGGCGAGAGCGTCGGCCTGCATCCCCTCACCGTCATGGCCAGCGTGGTGGGATGGTCGCTGCTGCTGGGCGGCTTGCTCGGCGCGATTCTCGCCGTGCCGCTGACGGCGACGGCGAAGGTGATCCTGCGCCGTTACGTCTGGAAACGCGTGCCCTCCTCGCAGAAACCGCTGCCGCAACCGGCGCACTGAGGCCATGAATACGCCCCGCCGGAAGCCGGTAGTCGTGAAGACGAGCGGCAAGGAAATTGCCCTCGCCGTGGGGGCCGTCGTCGTCATCGCCGGGCTTTTGGTCTGGGGCTTCATCGCGCTCAACCGCTCCGTGCCGCAGAGCAATCTCACCGGCATCATTACCGCCAAGCACTTTACGCCGCATCCCGAGGAAACCCAGATCACGATCGGGGCGGGGGGCGTGACCAGCCGGCAGGATGACGGCGACTACACCTTCGACCTTCATGTCCCGAGCGAGAACCACGACTACGTGCTCACCAACGTGGACAAGACCCTTTACGACAGCAAAAAGGTCGGGGACGAAATCATCTTTTTGCGACCCGCGCCGGAGGCCAAGTAGCGATTACTGGCCGGTGACGAGCGCGACCGCTTCGGCCTCGGTGTCGTTATTCGCAATCGCGGCGTTGGTGAGCTTGGTATCGAGAGCGAGGGTGAACTGGGTGCGGCTGTAATCCACATCGCTGCTGGTGGAACCGGTGACAATCGAGCGGACCTGCTCGCCACTGAGTTTTAACGGAATGCTGTATTTTGTCCCATCCACCGTTCCGGTGAGCAGCATGGTGGTAAAATGGAAAACGCCGGTGCCGCCGCTGGCGTAATGGTAGGTGAAGCTCTGGACCGCCGGGAGGGAATTGGAGCCCAGCGGGTTGGTGGCGACGAAACAGGAATAGGTCGTGCCCGGCGTGTAAACGGTCTTTTTTCCTGTGCCGGTGGTTTCGATAAAGGTGAAGCTTGCCGTGAGGTTGCTATTGGAATCCTCCGCATAATCTCCCACCACGAAGTAAACGTTCACCGTTTTGGATTTGCCAGTGGCCAGATTGACTCCCTTGTAGAAGCCTTTGTAAATGCCCGGCGGCAGAGTGACGGCACCGGCCAGGGTTGAAAACGCGAGCAGAGCGACCACAAAGGACAACAGCGATTTCATAGCGGTCGAGTATTAGCCTGCGGCTGGCGCAAACCAATCAAGAAGCGCCGAATTAACCATTCGTAATGGTCGGCGGCGGGAGGAGACAGGGAAGAAGTGCGCCCGGCGGGGTTCGAACCCACAACCTTCGGCTTCGGAGACCAACGCTCTATCCAGTTGAGCTACGGGCGCTTTATTCTCTTTCGCTCTTGAACAATTTTCCCGAGAGCAAATTGGCTGCCCCGCTAGGACTCGAACCTAGAATAATGCCTCCAAAGGGCACTGTGTTACCATTACACCACAGGGCAACGTATCCGGCTGGAGCGCAATCACTTGCAGTCCCCAGCCACTACTTGCTCCCCGGAGCCTTCCGGCGTCGGAGAGGGATAAGAAAAGCATGGGGAGCGAATGCCTGCAAACACTTTGCGCATCTTTTGTGCAAAATCTGCATTCCACAGTTCCCCGGTTTCCGGGGAGCGTCTTCCCGTCTTCTTCCAATCGTTACACTTTGTCGCATTGACTTCCCGGCGATCCCAGTTATTCTCTGCGCCACTTTGACGCATTTGCAGCGACCGCTGTTTTTGACGCCCTGTTGCTGACCTGCCCTGAATGAAGCCGACTATTTTGATCGTGGATGACGAGCGACACACCCGCGAGGGCTTGCGTGCATCGCTGGAGGATTCCTTCGAGGTCTATATTGCGGGGGATATCGCCTCGGCGCTGCGAGTGCTCGAATCCGATGTCGTGGACCTGGTGCTCACCGATCTACGGCTGGGCGGCGAGGATGGGATGACGCTGATCGATCGCATCCTGAAGATGCCGCATGCGCCGATCTGCATCATGATGACGGCCTACGGCTCCGTGGATACGGCGGTGGAAGCGATGAAACACGGCGCCTACGATTTCGTCACCAAGCCGATCAATATCGACAAACTGGAAATCCTGATCCAGCGGGCGCTGAAAAGCCGGGCCGTGGAGCGCGAGGTCGTCGAGCTCAAACAGCAGGTCGAGAAGCGTTACGGGCTGGAAAACATCATCGGCAACTCGCTGGCGATGCACGAGGTGTTCGATGTGGTGAAACAGGTGGCCCCCTCGCGGACGACCGTGCTCATCCAGGGCGAGAGCGGCACGGGCAAAGAGCTGGTGGCGCATGCCATCCACAATCTCAGCCAGCGGGCGAAGGCGAAATTCACCGCGATTCATTGCGCGGCCCTCTCGGCCCAGTTGCTGGAAAGCGAGCTCTTTGGCCACGAAAAGGGCTCCTTCACCGGGGCGATGGAGCGGCGGATTGGCCGCTTCGAGCAGGCGGATGGCGGCACCCTCTTTCTCGATGAAATCGGCGAAATCGATACCAATACCCAGGTGAAAATCCTGCGCGTGCTGGGCGAACGGGAATTTGAACGCGTGGGAGGGAGCCAGACCCTGCAAGTGGATGTGCGGGTGGTGGCGGCCACCAACAAAGACCTGGAACAGATGGTGGCGGAAGGAAAATTCCGGGACGACCTGTTCTACCGGCTGAGCGTGGTAACCCTGACGCTGCCACCGCTGCGCGAGCGCAAGGAGGATATCCCCCTGCTCGTCTCGGCTTTTCTCAAATCGACCGCCAAGGAGAACGAAAAGCCGGTGCGTGAACTGACCCTGGATGCGATGGAAACGCTGCTCGCCTACGAATGGCCGGGCAACGTGCGTGAACTCCAGGCCGCAATCCAGCATGGCGTGGTGATGGCGAGCGGGCCGAAGATCACCCTGCGCGACCTGCCGCTGCGCGTGCGCGAACGCAAAGCGCAGACGAAGGCCGCCCAGGATGTCGCGAGATTTTTATCCGGGAGCGCCCAGCATTTGAATTTGCATGAGACAGAACATCGGCTGATGATGCGCGCTCTTGATGAAACCAAAGGCAACATCACCAAAGCAGCCCAGCAACTCGGCATCAGCCGGCGCACTCTCCATCGCCGGTTGAAAACGCTTAAAAACCAGGAGTAGTCCCCGTTTCATTCATGGCATCCGAAAACGACATTCAACAATTTGTCCATAATCTGGAGGAAGGCTCGTGGGCCGGCTGGATTAAATTTGCAGCGTTCCTGATTTTCACGCTCGCCGTCGCCTCCGCATATTTCTTCTGGGATTTCGTGGGCTTCTCCAATCCCCGGGCGATGGAGCAAGGCCAGATCGCGCGTGCGATCGCGAGTGGACACGGCTTTACCACCAACGAACTGCGCCCGGCTGCGCTGGCGCAGATCCAGCACAAGAAGGGCGATTTCCCGGATGGCGAAGTGCCGGACACCTACCAGGCGCCCCTGCATCCGCTGGTGCTCGCGCCCTTCCTGCTCCTGACCAAAAAGGACTGGAAGATGACGATCAACGATCTGATCTATGTGAATGATCGCATGATCATCGTGGTGGACATGCTCTGCTTCATCCTCGCCGTCGGCGTGATTTTCCTGATTCTGCGGCGATTATTCGATGTCCGCCTGGCAACGATGGGCTGTCTCATGCTGATCCTTTGCGACCGCCTGTGGCAGTTCTCGACGAGCGGGCTCCCGCAAATGCTGATGCTGCTGCTCTTCAGCATCGCCACCTACCTGCTGGCCCGGGCGATTGAGGCGCAGGAAGCGGGAAACCGTCCGCTCTCGTGGCTGATGGGATGCGCCGTGGCCTTTGGCCTGCTCGGGCTCGCCCATCCGATGACCTTTTTCATCTTTGGCGCGTGCCTGTTTTTTGTCGCGCTATACTTCCGCCCCTGGTGGCTGGCTCCCATTCTAATGACGGCGATCGTGGGGGGGGATGTCCCTGCCCTGGATGATCCGAAACTATCATGTCTGCGGCTATCCGCTCGGCATCGCGTATCTGTCCATCCTCGATGGCGTCCGCGGCAGCGAGGATTCGATCATGCGCGGCTTTACCGGAGACTTCGCCGGCATCCAGCCCTATTTTTTCCGCTACAAGGTGATGAACAGCATCGTTTCCCAGGCGGGGAACCTTTATACCTATCTCGGGGGCATGCTCACGGCGCCATTCTTCGTGGTCGCGCTGTTGCACCGCTTCCGCCGCCGCGAGACGGATCTTTTCAAATGGGCGGTGCTGGTGATGTGGCTGGGGGCGATTCTCGGCATGTGCATGTATAATCCGGCGACGCAGGGAGTCGATCCCAATGACTTGCATGTGCTCTTCATCCCGCTGTTTAGCGCCTTCGGTCTCGCGCTGCTGCTCGTGCTCTGGTCGCGGCTGGAAATCAACCTGAACTACGCGCGGCTTTGCTTCCTGTGCCTGCTGTTCATTATTTCCAGCCTGCCGATTGTTGCCCATACCTTTGGCAGCCCGCGAAACAAGGTGGCGTGGCCTCCGTATGTGCCGCCCTACATCACACTGCTGCGGGACTGGAGCAATTCCGACGACATCATCGTCTCCGACATGCCCTGGGCCGTAGGCTGGTATGCCAACCGCAAGTCGCTCTGGCTGCCATCGAAGATGACCGATGTGATCAATCTGCACGATTACGATCAACTCCACTCCCCGATCATCGGGATCTACCTCACGCCGATCACCGGCAACCTGCCACTCTTCAGCGGCGTGCTCCGCGGTGAATACGCCGACTGGGCACCGCTCATCCTGCGCAGCAACAATTTCCGCGACTTCCCTTTCAACGCCGTAACTCCGCTGCCGATCGACAACCAGTGCGTCTTCTACGCGGACCACGATCGCTGGACCCGGCAGTCCGACTGATTTTTTACCTTCACTTGATTCGATGCTTGTCAAAGCCGCGGTTTAGCCTTCAGTTTTATCCATGCCCAAGTCTCCGGAACCGAAGAACTTCGAGCAGGCGCTCTCGCGGCTCGAAAGCATCATCGCGCAAATGGAGTCCGACGAGTTGCCGCTCGACGATTTGCTCGTTCGCTACGAGGAGGGCATGGAGCTCGGTCGGCTTTTGCTCGGAAAAGCTGAAGGTCGCCGAAAAGCGCATCCAGATCATTACGGAAAAGGCCGGGAAAAGCCTACGCTGCAGGAATTCGACCCGGCTTCGTCGAAAACCGCGGAACCGGTTGCTTCCGTCCCCTCCTCCACGGCGACGCTGGAAGCCGACGACGAGGAAGAGTCCGACGAAATTCGTTTATTTTCAAAAAATCACCCATGCGTTTCCTAGACACCATCAATTCACCGGCCGACGTAAAGGCGCTGAACGAAAAAGACCTCCCTGTGCTCGCCCAGGAAATCCGCGACGAATTGATCAGCATTCTTTCCGAGTCGAATCCGAATTCCGTCGGCGGGCATCTGGGGCCGAACCTGGGCGTGGTCGAGCTGACCATTGCGCTGCACCGGGTTTTCGACACGCCCGACGGATAAGTTTGTCTTCGACGTGAGCCACCAGGGCTATGTGCACAAGCTGCTCACCGGGCGGCGCGAGCAGTTCCACACCATGCGCCAGTACCAGGGCCTCAACGGCTTCCTGTTGCGCACCGAGAGCGATCACGATTGCTACGGGGCGGGACACGCCGGCACAGCGCTCTCCGCCGCGCTCGGGATGGCAGTCGCCCGGGATTGCAAGGGCGGCGACGAGCATGTGGTCTGCGGTGGCCGGGCGATGCGGCCTTTACCTGCGGGGTGAGCTACGAGGCGCTGAACAACGTCGCGCACTCCACCAAGCGCTTCATCGTGGTGCTCAACGATAACGAATGGTCGATCGCGAAGAACGTGGGCGCGATTGCGCATTACTTCAACAAGATCACGACCAGCCCGACCTATGCGCATCTGCACGATCAGGCGGCGCGCTTTGTAGAAATGATCGGCGGAAGGAGGCGGTGAAACTCGCGCACAAGGTGGAGTCGGGCGTCAAGGGACTGCTGCTGCCGAACATCCTCTTTGAAGACCTCGGCCTCCGCTATTACGGTCCGATCGACGGTCACGACATCCCGACTGCTGATTCGCACCTTCGAGTTTCTCAAGACGCAGAATGAGCCGGTCATCCTGCACATTCTCACCAAGAAGGGCAAAGGCTACGCACCCGCCCTCCAGCAGCCGGACAAGTTCCACGGCCTCGGCCAATTACAAGCTGGAGACCGGCGAAACCGCCCCGGCCAGCCTGCCCACTTACTCCGAGCTGCTGGGCAAGACCCTGGCGAAGTTCGCCGATACGAACAACAAGATCGTCGCCATCACGGCTGCGATGCCCACCGGCACCGGCCTCGTGCATTTCCAGAAGAAGCATCCCGAACGCTATTACGACGTCGGCATCGCCGAGGAACACGCGGCCCTTTTTGCCTGCGGCATGGCCGTACAGGGCTCCAGCCGTTCCTCGCGATTTACTCCACCTTCATGCAGCGCGCGTATGACATGATCATCCACGATATGGCGCTGCAAAATCTCAATGTGGCCCTGTGCATGGATCGCGCCGGTCTGAGCGGCGACGACGGCCCCACCCACCACGGTCTCTTCGACATCGGCTACCTGCGCCATGTCCCCGGTCTCGTCCACATGCAGCCGAAGGACGAAGACGAATTCGTCGACATGCTCTGGACGATGGCCAACCATCATGACCGGCCCGATCGCGATCCGCTATCCCCGCGGCGCCGGCACCGGGGCCAAGCCAAAGGACACGCCGAAGCTGCTCGAAATCGGCAAGAGTGAAGTGCTTAAGCACGGCAAGACGGTCGCCATCTTCGGCCTCGGCAACTTTTGCTCCGTCGCGCTCGAAACCGCCAAGCTGCTGGAAGCGCAGGGCATTTCAACCGCGGTCATCAACCCGCGCTGGATCAAGCCGCTCGATACCGGCACTCTCGAATTCTTCGCCCGCAGCGTGGACGTCATCTGCACCATGGAAGACCACGTCGTGCACAACGGCTACGGCACCGGCATCATCGAACACCTCGCCGATGCCGGGATCAATGATCCCGGTCGTGCGCGTCGCGTGGCCCGACCAGTTCGTCGAGCACGGTGCGGTGGACATCCTGCGCAAGAAGCACGGCCTCACCGCCCAGGCCGCGGTGGAGAAAATCCTGGCCCATGTGAAGAAGCCAGCCGTGTCCGTACCGCAGAGCGTGGCGTAGGCGCGAATCGCGCGGAAATTCAGGCTCACGCAGAGACGCGAAGACGCAGAGATGGAAGGTGATCTCGTGTCCTGGTGATTCATTCCTGCCTGCTGCCCCCACCGCAATCTCGCCTGCAAAAAGTTTTACAAAGCAGGCGCTTCTTCGCAAAGTCTGCCCCATCCCGGGGGCTGGATTAGGCGAAATCACCTCCAGCCAGCCCATAAGGGAAAAATCAGCATTTACCCAAATTACGAACGATGAACGGCAAAGTATTTATGGATCGACAGGGGGTTTGGGCTTTTGCGCTCGGATGCGCGGGGGTCACGGCGGGTGTACTTTTGCATATCCCGATGTTTTGGATGGGGAAAAATGATGGGTTCAAACTGGCGGGGATGCCGATGGACCCGGGGATGCTGTTTGGGATGTTTTTAATCGTCGTGGGAATCGGCGTGGCCGCTTATGGGCTGCTGCCGAAGCGAATCGAGTCGCAGCGGCGGGCGGCGGCGCGGATCATGGTGACGGCACCGGAAGATGCCCCGCTGCACCGGGCGCACTGGACGCTGATGCTGGTGCTCGTGGTGGCGCTGATCATCGATGTGATGAAACCGGCCGCGCTGGGCTTTGTAATGCCGGGGCTGGTGAAGGAATATGGGGTGGCAAAAAAGGTGGCGTCGCTGGTGCCGTTCTTTGCCTTGATCGGGACGGTGACGGGCTCGGTGCTGTGGGGGGTGATTGCGGATATTTACGGACGCAAGGCGTCGATCCTGCTCTCGGCGGTGGTGTTTGTGGGGACGTCGATTTGCGGGGCGATGCCCTCGCTGGCGTGGAATGTGGGGATGTGCTTTCTGATGGGTGCGGGCGCGGGCGGGATGCTGCCGGTAACCTATGCGCTGCTGGCAGAGACGATGCCCTCGCGGCACCGCGGCTGGGCGCTGGTGCTGGTGGGCGGGCTCGGCGCGGTGGGCGGCTACTTTGCAGCGAGCGGCTTCTCGGCGCTGCTGGTGCCGACGTATAGCTGGCGCATCATGTGGCTGCTGAATCTGCCCACGGGGCTGATTCTCGTTTTCATGGGTGGATTGATTCCGGAATCCGCCAAGTTCCTGCTCGCGCGCGGGCGCAAGGAGGAGGCGCACGATGTAATGGAACGCTTCGGGATGGTGAGCCGCGATCTGGCCCCCAGCGAAGCGGATGACGACGTGACGGACAGCCTGCTCCCGCATGAAAGCGCGGTGCAGCATATCCCGGCGCCTTCGATCTGGACGGCGGGAATGATTGGCAAAACCTTTGCGCTGAGCCTGGCGGCGGTGGCGTGGGGGTTGATCAATTTCGGCCTGTTGCTCTGGCTGCCCGCCGATCTGGTGGCGAAGGGTTACAGCATGGGCGTATCGTCGAAGCTACTGGCGGAATCGGCGTTGATTGCCTTCCCGACGGTGTTTCTCTGCACGCTAATGTACAGCCGCTGGAGCACGAAATGGTCGCTGGCGACAATGATCACGGTGACGCTGGGCGGGCTGGGCTGGGTGTTATTGCTGGAAGGCCATGCGGGGGGCAACCCGGTGTATCCGATCGCGATGCTGATCGTGGGGAGCAATGGGATTCTCGCGATTCTGCTGCCTTATGCGTCGGAGAGTTATCCGCTAAAGGTGCGCGGTCGCGCAACGGGCTGGATTGCGGCCTGCTCGAAAATCGGCGGGGTACTGGCGCAGAGCTTGAGTATCACGGCGCTGGTGCCGCCGATTGGGATTGCGGCGGGAATCATCATGGTTCCGATGCTGGTCACGCTGCTGCTGTTCATCAAATACGGGACCGAGACACGCGGGCTGGATCTGCGGGAACTGGACCACACAGAACTGCCGGAAATGGCAGGCGCGCGGGAGGAGTAGGGAAACTCCTTTTGCCCTTATCGAACCGCGGCGGAATAATAAATTGTGGATGGCGGATCGTAGATAGTGAACGTCACTACGAGCATCCTTGCGTCCTCAATTAAACTTCGTGCCTTCGTGTCTTCGTGGTGAAAATTTCTGTTTCACCGCGCTCGCCGCGTCCGCTGCGGTTCAAATAACCAGCCCCGCGCTTAGCGGCGGGCGAGGCGGACGAAGAGGTAGGTGCCGAGGGTGATGAAGAGCACGTTGGGCAGCCAGATGAGCAGATCGGAGTGAGCGTGCGGGTTGTTCTTCAACGAATCGGCAATGATGATGAAGAAGAAGTAAACGAACGCAACGACGATACTGAAGAGGAAGCCGACGGAAGTCTCGCGACGATGGGCGGTGATGCCGAGCGGGACGCCGATGATGGCGAAGGCGAGCGAGGCCAGGGAGAACGAATAACGCTTGTTAATCTCGGTGCGGATGGCGTTGAGGGCACCGGCATCCTTCTTGGCCGTAGGACCACTGGGCTGCTCCTTGAGATTGGCGATCAATTCATTCAAGGTCATCGTGTTCGGACCGCGCTTGCTCTTGGCGCGGTTGTAGAGGTCTTCCAGGGAAATCGGCAGCACGATGTTCTGCGCGACGATCCCCTGCTGGATGCGGGTGAAATCGGAGCTGTGATTTTCGTCCCGTTGTTCGATCTGCGCGTTGATGAGCTTGAGCAGCACCTGCATGTGTTCCTTGTCCACTTCCAGGCTGCCGCTGCGGGCATAGACCACCTCCAGCGGATCGCCGGATTTGCCGGTCTTGTACATCAGCAGGTTGTGGAGTTCGGGGCCGTCCTTGCTGCCCACGTAGATTTTCGTATCCGGAAAATCGTCGATCACCTGGTCGCTGGTGAACATCGCGATCGGGTTGCTGGTGGCGATGTTGAAGAGCGCCTCCTTCATCTTTTGCTGGGCGGCCGGGGCGACGGAGACGTTGATCCAGAAGCAGATGCCGCAACAGATCACGGCGAGCGCAAAGAGGCTGTAACAGACGCGTGGAATACTGACGCCGGTGGCGCGGAGGGCGATCAATTCATTCTCCGCCGAGAGCTTGCCGAAGACAAGCAGCACCGAGGTAAGGAACCCCCACGGAATCGTAAACGTGAGCGAAAACGGGATGATATAGCCCATGAAGGCCAGGATGTAATCCAGCGGGACGTTGTGGTTGACGAGGAGGTCGAAGAGTTGCTTGAACACGTTTCCAAGCACCAACACCAAGCTCAGCACGGCCACGGCCATGCTGGCGGTAAGCAAAATCTCCTTGCCGACGTAGCGATCTATCAATTTCATGCGGTCTGTGCAGGCATTCTCAAATTCGTACGCGTGGCATGCAAGGCTTTTGAGCGGACTTCTTGCGTTCGCTGCTCTTGGGTGCTCGAAATCCGACGACACCAGCGGGCAAAACGCCGCGACTTCCACCCCCACGCCGGTCGCCACGTCCGGGCAAATGCCGATCACCAGCGAGGCCCCCACCCGACCGTCCCCGGCCATGCCGGAAGCATCGCCCTCCGACAGCCCGGATGCGGATGCAACGCCCGCGCCCGGCGTGCTGGAGCAGAAATACCTTTCCAGCACCGACGACGACGACCGCTCGGACGTGATCAGCCAGCTCGGCGACCAGGACAACGCGGAGGCGCTCCAGACACTGGCCAGGCTCTTCCAGGGCGAGCAGAAGATGGAACTGCGCGTGCAAATTCTCAGCACCGCCGCCGACATGGGCGACGATGATGACCAGAACGTTAAAAACCAAAAACTGATTCTCTATACCAATGCGCTGGTGAACGGACAACCCGACGATGTGCGCGAAACGGCGGTGGACGGGCTCGAGCAACTCGACGATCCTCGCACGCTCCCGCTCTGGCAACGACTCACGCAGGACCCGGATGAGGACATCCGCAACTCCGCCCAGGCAGCGGTGGAACGCTACAGCCAGCCCGACAATTAAACCTGGGCAATGAAGGCGGCGAGGAACCCGGGCAGGGCAAAATGACGACGAACCGCATGGAGACTCGTTCCCTTTTATTCCGCTTCCAAGTGGTCATTGCGGCGTTCATGGTTGGGCTCATTCTGAGCGGGGTGACGGCGTTTCCGTTGTTGTCGGAGATGAAGCTGCTCACGCAATGGTTGGGGGTCGGCGCGGCTACTTCCACGGCGGGTCACTCCGGTGTGGTGTTCTGGATTCTTACCGTGCGTTTCGGGTTGGAGGATATGTATCAGCATTATCCATGGATCGCTTATGGCACGGACTGGCTGGCCTTTGCGCATCTGGTGATCGCGATCTTTTTCATCGGCCCGCTGCTGCAGCCTCGCGGCTCGCGGAGCGTATTATGGGCGGGTGTGGTAGCTTGTGCTTCGGTGATTCCCCTCGCCCTCATTGCCGGCCCGATTCGCGGCATTCCATTTTACTGGCGGTTGATTGATTGCTCCTTTGGCATCTGCGGGGTGGTTCCGTTGCTCTATTGCCTGCAGCTGCTGCGGAAAATGGAGAGCAGCGAAATAAAGTGAAGACCAACAACCCTGGTCCGAGTGGCAGGTGACTTCAGTTGCAACCTGTGTGCTCCCTCCAAAGGTGATCCCGAGCGAAGTCGAGGGAACTCAAATTTTTCTGCGCTAGGAAGGCGAGGCAGCTTCTTGCCGAATCATAGTGTTCCCTGCTCCAGAACAGTCAGAGATCCATTCGACTGCATTCCGCTCCGCCGCATTGCGCTCAGGATGACATCGCTTTTGGATGGCTTGGATTGCAAATGAAGTCATCAGGCCGCTGGGACGGCATTCTTGGCTGGCATGGATGCGGCAGAACTGGCTGGCGCGGTTTTCTCCGAAGTGAACCACGTCCGCCAGCCTTCCTTGATTTCCAGTCGCAGCCACGCACCGATGGCCTTGGCGAGGAGCCACGCATTGGCCCCGCCAAAGGTGTAGCCGGGCACGAGCAGGTTGCGCCCGCTGTTTGCGATGCCGTGAACGCCGCGCCGACGGCGGTTGCGGGCCATGGAGGCGAGGCGGCGATTGTAATTACGGATGAAATGAAAAATCGGCGTGGAAACCGCGGGAACGAAGGGCGGAGTTTGCAGGGCCTTGGGACCGAACTTGAAGGGCTGCGAAACGATGCCGAGATAGTAGAGCCCGAGATCGAGCCGGAACGCGGCGCTCATGAGCTCGTAGTCGCCCATATATTCGTATTTGTCGCGATAGATGGCCTGGAACCAACGCGAGTAGGCCTGGGAAAACTGGGCATTGTGCCGTGCGACCAGCGGGGCGACCGCTTCTCCACGCTGCTGGGCGGCAATGAGCGCCGCCGTGGCCGTGGTGGTGAAGGAAATCCAGTCCATCCCGGGGCTGTAAAAGGGATCGATAAAAGCCGAGGCATCGCCGACCAGCGAAAAGCCGTCCCCGGCAAAAGTGGTGCTGGAGTAGGCAAGGTTGCGGCGCCACAAGGCATCGCCTTCCACCGGCTGGGCATGCTCCAGCAATTCACGGGCGACGGGATGCTGCTGGAGAAATTGCCGAAGTCGCTCCGCGATGGGCTGGCCTTCGCCGGGAAATTCATTGAGCCGCTGATCGAAGACGACTCCCACGCTCACATCGCCGCCCTTGAGCGGAATCCACCAGCTCCACCAGCCATCGCCCACGATGTGATTGGTCGCGGTGCCGCGCACGCCGTAGCAGCGGGCAAACCAGTCGGGAAACCTGGTGGCAAACTCGGGGCCGTCCCAATCCTTCACGCCCTGCCAGCGCGCCCAGGCGGCGGCGGTGGGGTGCTGTTCGTTCATTTTGAGCCAGCCGTTCTTGCGGGCCAGCAGCGCAGCGACGCCGGAGGCATCCACCACCCAGCGGGCGTGGAGCGTTTGCACCTGGTCGCCTGCTTTCACGGTGACCCGGGCGCTGCCCGTCTGCAAATCTACGGCAGTCACCTGGGCGGGACGACGCAGTTCCGCCCCCAGTTCCACCGCCCGCCGCAGCACTTCCTCGTCAAACACCGCGCGATCGAGCTGGTACGAAGGCAGGCGGGCCTGGAACTTGCCCCCGATCTCACTGGCCTGGTCCAGCGACTTGGTTTCGGCGTTGTGAAACCAGAAGCGCATCCCCTGCTTCACCAGGTGCGACTCGTTCAAGTGCTGGGTAAGGCCGAGCACCCGGCCAAGAAAATAGGCGCTCACCTCCACGGTCGCCTCGCCCACCCGGCGGGTGAATTTCTCTGACTTCTCGATCACCAGCACCCGCAGCGACGGGGTTTCTTTCAAGACCAAAGTGGCGAGCGCGGCTCCGGACAGCGAACCACCGATGACGATCACGTCGTAATCAAATTCGCGGGAGCCATGCATCATGGCACGAAGTTAGAACTTTCGCGGGGCTTCGCGCCATAGAAATTTTAGTCCCTTCCCAAGGGGGCGGACTTTGCTACAGTGCGCCCGCCGATGAAATACGACGCAGCCATCCTCACCCTTCCCTCTCGTCTCGTGATTTCCCGCTTCTTGCTGCTGTTCGCCTGCATCGCCTTGGTCACAGGTTGCCAGACTACGCATCAATTTGCCCAATACGGCCCGGGATGGCACACTTGGAGAGGGCAGCTTCATTACTCGAATCCCAAGCGCTCACTGATTGGCGATGTGGTGGTGATCAAGCACGGGGACACCGATTTCCAGCTCGAATACATGGCCGGCCCGGGGCTCGCCCTCATCACCCTTCAGCAGGACGCCAAAGCCACGAAAGCCAATGGTCCCCTTTCCTTTGGGCCTCCCGGGCATCTGCGCGGCTGGCTTTCGCTGCGGGACAAATTTGCCAATCTGTCGCCGGAAGCCCGTATCTTCTCGGTGGACTCGCCAAAAACCAGGGAGCGCTTTGATTTCCGCTTCGCTCAATAGTCCTTTCCATCTGCAACCGATGTGCCGCTGCCGGAGGGCAGGCACGACCTTTCCCGACCTATTCATCAGTCCATCCATTCTTCATCCCGCGTGAGTCTTGACCGTGCCATCGGGCAGGCCACGGCCCACTTTCTCGTGCAGCGGCGCCGCACGGCCTTTGCCCTGCTGGGGGCGCTGATCATCGGCGCAGCCATTCTGCTCGGGTGCTGCCTGCGTCTCGATACCGAGGTGCTGAACCTGCTGCCGGGTGGTTACGAATCGGTCGAGACGCTCAAGGTTTACAACGGCAGCTTTACCCAGACGCGTGAACTGAGCTTCGCGATCTACGACGAAAGCAAGCAGGCGGATCTCGATGCGTTTTCGCAGGAGTTTGCCGACCAGCTGCGGGATCAGCCGTGGGTGGAGCGCGTGCTGGATCGCTCGCCGATGGAGAGTCCGGAAGGACTGGCCGATGTGCAGAAGATTGCGCTGCCGCTGCTCTTCAATCTGCCGCCCACCGATTTCAACGCGGCGATCGCCCAGCTTTCGCCCGCGGAAATCGCCAGCCGACTCCATCGCTACCAGCAGGAAATCGCCTCGTCCCCACGCGCGGAAATGCAGCTCCAGCTCGATCCGCTCGGCATCGTGGTTCCGGCGCTGAAGCCGCTCAACGGCTCGTTCTCCGCCGAGAATACGCAGCCGCTCGCCTCGGCCGATGGCACGCTCCATCTCATCATGGTGATGACGCGCCAGAGCGATCTCGGCTCGAAAGCCTGCCAGCGGATGATGGATCAAATCAACGCCTTGCGCGCGAACTTCATTGCGGACTGGAAGAAACAGGATCGTGGTCCCGCTCCGCAGATTCTCGTGACCGGGCGCACGGCGTATGTGGCGGAAATGTCGCACGCGATGGAGGGCGATATCATCACTACCGCGCTCACTTCCATTCTGCTGGTGTCGGGGGTGTTTTATCTGGGCTTTCGCCGGTTGCGCCCGCTGGTTTCGATCGTGCTGGTGCTGCTGGTTTGCTGCTTCTTTGCAGTGGCGCTGGGCGCGGTGATTTTCCCGGCGTTGAATGGGATTGCGGTCGGCTTTTGTTCGATTCTCGTCGGGCTCGGGGTGGACTTTGGGATGCTCATTTACAGCGGCTATCAGAATGCGCGACGCGAGGGGCAGCCGCATGAGGCGGCGATCGCGATTGCGATTGAACGGCTCGGACGCGGCATCATTTTCGGAGCGCTTACGACAGGCACCGGGTTCCTTGGGCTCATCGTCAGCGGCAGCAGTGGATTCTCCCAGCTCGGCACGCTCATCGCGTTGGGGATTCTGCTCGCAGCGGGATTGATGATGACGCTGCTCTTCCTTTTCGTCGGCGACGAGAAAAAGCCACAGCGTGCGCAGAAGCCGAATGCGCCGGTGGACCGCCTGCTCGAACTGCTCGCCCGTCATCCCGGTCGGTTTACCACGTTTTCCATCGCCCTGCTGGCGGCGATCTCCCTGCTCTATTTGCTGCCAGTGGGACAATTGGTTTTCCAGGCGAATCCACGTTCGCTGGAGCCGAAGAATAGCATGGCCGGCGATGCGCTGCGCACCATTCAGACCAAGCTGACCCGGGGGCAGGACCCGATCCTCGTGCTGATCAGCAGCAAGGATGCGGAGAAGCTGCATGAGAACTGGACCGTCGCGCTGAACCACTGGCACGAGCTCCAGGCAAAGGGCGTGCTAAAGAGCGTCTCCTCGCCCACCGCGTTGATTCCCGATCCGGCGGCGATTGCTCAAAACGAGGCTGTCCTGAAGTCGCTTGATTTCACCGCCATTCGCAAGGCGTTTGGCACCGCGCTCGATCACGAGGGCTTTAATCGCGATTCCTTTGCGTCCGCCTTCAGTTCAATCGACCAGTTGGAAAAGATCGCCCACGGCGACCCGACAGCGCTCGACTGGCGGCGCACGCTGCCGGAAACGTCCAGTTGGCGGTTCATCCTCGACAAGTTTTTCGGCACCAATCCCACGATTGCCACGGCCTACCTGACGCCAGCCGTCAACATCGACACGCCCGCAGAGACGCATGCGCTGCGCGATCAACTGGCGGTGGCCGGGGTGCCGATGCACTTCTCCGGCTGGAGCCTCATGCTCGCCGATCTGGTGCCGTGGACGCATGACAAGCTCATCCTGCTTTCCGCCGTAATGCTGGCGATGAACCTCGGCCTGCTCATCGTGCTCTTCCGCAAGGTGCTGCCGGTCTTCGTGCTCACTGGTGCGCTCATGCTCGCCATCGGCGCGATGCTCACCACGATCAAGTTCCTGCAGATTCCGCTCAACCTGTTCAACTCGCTCGCCTTCCCGCTCGTCTTCAGCGTGGGGGTGGACTACGGCATCTACATCGTGCTCACGGCCTACCGCTCGGGGAAACCACGCGAGGCGATCCGCCCGGTGCTCAAGCCGGTGATGCTCAGCGCGCTGACCAGTCTCGCGGGTTTTGCCTCACTCGGCCTCGCGGCGAATCCTTCGCTGAGCGGGCTGGGCATCGTCTGCGCGATCGGCATCACGTGGTCGCTCTTTGCCACGGTATTTTTGATCGTGCCGATCTGCCTGTTGCGCTCCGACGAAAGCTAAACCCGGCGCTTTCTCCTTTACTTCGCCGGTCGTTTCTGGCTGTTGGCGGGAAGGAAACGATGGCAACGGAACTCTCTCCCAAGGAAATCGGGCTGCGCTGGTTCAACGAGGTATGGAACCAACGGGCCATTCATCTCATCCCCGAACTGATGGCCCCCGATGCGGTGGGACATTTGGAGGGCGGCCAGGACGTCGTTGGCCCCGAGGGATTCCTCGCCTTCCAATCCGCCATCCTGCAAACGCTGCCGGACGTGCAAGTGGAGATCTTGAACGTCCTCGCCGAGGGCGATCACGTCAGCGTCTTCTGGCGCGTCTCGGCCACGCACACCGGCCATGGCATGGGTTTCACGCCCACCGGCAAGCCGGTTACCTTTCAAGGTTCAAGCTGGCTGCGCTGCCAGAATGGCAGGATGGTCGAGGGCTGGGATACGTGGAATCAGGCCGCGCTTTTCGCGACCCTCGCCGCGCCCTCCACTTCATAATCGAGCCGCTTCATTTACATCCATTCTCCGTTGAAACTCATTTCCCGTCTCCTTTTTGCAGGCATCCTCTGCCTCTCCACCGTCCACGCTGAACGCACCACTCTCTATACCATCGCCGGCAATCACCGGGTGAAGGTCAAGCCGGAGATCGCCCGTCTTTACAGCACCTACTACAAGATCGTGGAAATCCAGCGGTCCAAATACATCACGCCGGCCAAGGTGACGTGGCATCCCGAGGCCCGGCTCGTCTTCGACGAAAATTACCACTTCATCCGTGGCAGTGGAGTAGTTGCCTTCATCATTACCGAGAAAGGCGAGGTCATTCATCCCTGCGTTCTTTCCACCACCGATCTTCGATTAAAAGACTCGGTCCTGGAGGGCATCAAGAAATGGCACTTCAAGCCAGCGCGGATGGAGAAGACGCCGATCCCCATCATCATCACCATGCCATTCAGTTATGAATACCGCCAATCGTGGATTCGCTTGTGGCGGGGCATTGATTGGGACGGGCAGTAATAGTCCTCAAAAAACCGCAGGCAGTTAGAAGCAAATATTCTCACGCCACCCTCAAAGCGCTCCCTTCGTCTTGCGCTGCATGCCATTACGGGAGCGCTAATCAATTTCCGAAATTACCGTTCAAATTGAGCCATGTTTTGAGATGCACTGTGAAGACCTTCCTCACACATACGGTCAATCAATTGAAGGGCTCTGAGCTGAACTTCACTACCTGCGAGTTGTTGGTAAGCACGAAAAACCAATGGTCCGACCGTATGCTCATCGCCAGCTCGATGAGTGCGAATGTCCCGAGCTTGCTCAGCACATTTTTCGACAAAGTGCTCGCAAACATCCAAAACAACTTCAGGCAGCCTGTGATTCGAATCTTCCAATGCACGGAGTAGCATTGACGGCGAACGTGCGAAGGCAGCGCTCTGAAGGAATCGTAGAATCAAATCTGCGTGCTCCGTGAGAGGGATCTCCGGCTTTCGCCAAAGATGCCAAAAGCAATGTGCCGCTTTTTTCTGCACTGCAATATCCTCGTCATTAAAGAGGGCGCATAATGTTTGTTCACCCCATTCGCGACAAGAAGGCACCGTAAAATTAAATTCGGCAATCTCAGCCACGCCAAGTCTGGCGACAGCCACGCCGTGTAAAGCTTTGGCTGCAAGGTCGGATTCTGTTCTATGGATCAGTCCAGCGAGGGCCGCCAAGCGGGCTCCGGTCTGACACACGTTGGCATTTTCGGAATGCAGCATCCTTTCGATGTGTGGCCGCATCGCTTCCATGTGCGAGGAAAGGCCACGCCGGATGAAGTCCTCGGCATAGGGCGAACCGAGCAGCACATCATCGGTTTCAGAAAGCGATTGAAAAAGCGCCACGGCAAGTTCTTCGTTGTATAGCGCGACGCCGAACAAAGACGAAATCGCGCATGCGCGAACCGAAATATTAGGATCACAAACTAGACCTTCAATCGTTGGGAGCAACACATCGAGATAGCGACGGTCTGTAATGAGCAGGTTGCGGAGTTCCTCGGCGACCCGACCGCGCACGGTATTGATTCCGCAGCTTAGAATGTCTCCGTTGAAACAAGCCGTCTGCCCCTCTTTTCTACCCGCCAAAGTTCACGAACTGGATCAGGATGTTTTGTTGCGAGTCGCACAAGAAATGCAATTGCGTCGGATGGCAGAAACTCATCGGTAATCCGACTAAGCAAGTCCGCAGCGGCTTTCAGGCATGCTTCGTCATCCAAATCAAAAACCCTGCGAGTCACTTCAATCTTAAGGGCTGAAGGAATGTTCGCATCCTTCAGCCCATACAACACGTTCATCCAATAGCAACTCGCAGTGTCTCTCGGAAATTGGAGGGACAATTTTGCAAACCGTTCGGGTTCCTTTTTCACGAAGTTTTGCACCATTCCCGCAAACTCCTCTTCGCCACCAAGTTCAGGGTGTTCCCAATCGCGGTGACGGCCAATCCCACGATACTTCTCAATCATCGCAAGCCATTCATCGTCGCTCAGGACATTTGCTGTCTCTTCAGAAAGTGGCGAAACAACAGTATAACAACGAATACCGCGTGGCTCAGCGTCAGGTTTCTCGAACCTCGCTTCTAATTCCGCAAGACAATCTAAGGTGCGCGAGTTGCACCGAACGTGCGGGAGCGCCGATAAAAGGGTAAAGCTTGCGCGACCGCGGATCTCCGCCCCATCGACACTGCTTTCGTATTCCGTAATATAATTCGAAAGGGTGGCCTCCAATCTCTCGAACGTCTCTGCTGAGCAATGCGGTGATAACTTTTCGATAAGGCATCGGCTGATCCAATGTGAACTGTCACTGTAGCCGCAGTTCAAGCGCAAAGGTTCTGTGCAAAAAAGCTTCATCGCTTCTTCGGCGAACAATTCCCCTCCAGCAGCATAAGCATTCAAAAGGAGACCGTTTATGGTATGCGTTGGACTGGCACGAAGCATTTCGAGGAAAGGACGCAGGCTCTCGGGATTTTGCTGTCCGAGAACTTCGAAGGCCGTTTCACATGCACCAAGGTAGGCTGCATCAAGTGAGATGTATTCACCGGTGATGCGCCAGAACCAGAGGGAGTCGCGAGGCAACTCCCTCTCATCAGATACCAACGTGGCTTCCACTGCTTGGATGATGGAGGGGAGAACATGCCTCAGAAATGCTTGCGGCGCTTTGCGAGCACTCTCAAAGAGATCATGTACACCAGCCTCGTCGTGCATATCGACTCTCGCAGGCTGCCCCGTCTCACGAACAGTCAAGGCTTTCATGACTTGGCGATCCAGCCAGCACGCTGCAACCTCTGCACACCACTCTGGTTGTCTTTCAGACAGGCTGTAGAGCATGCTCCAAAACGTGCCATTGGAGGCAAAACGGTCTCGTGCATCGTCAAGTGTGCCATCGGCGAGCAATCGAAGAAACAACTCAAAATATCGGCGACTCTTTCCAAGGTCGTGGACTTCCATCATGAAACGAAGTCGGCCAGACCACTCACCACCACGTCCAACAAATGGTTCAATCAATTCCGTGACACGGTCGCCATGTTGATCAGTTTGCCAGCGCAAATAGCTAACCATGATATTTTCCAGCCACGGTTCCCCAGAATGCAGCCAGCGCTTGATGTCGCCTCGACGATCCGCAATTTGAAACAGGTCACGCGAAACACGAAAAACCTCAAGCGCCTGCGTGCCGATTTTCACGGGATTCGTTTCGTTCCTTCGCAAGTGATCGAGTTCAGATTCAATCAATTGCAGCAAAATTCCCCATTCGTCTTCGCCGGAGTCGGGAAATGCGGCAATCAGTTCAAGGATCAGCAACTTTAGGTGCGCACGAATCTTTCCACTCGTGAGCAGTGTGCCGACATTCCGTAGGTAACGAGGCCGATCATCATCACGGAGATAGACGAGCACTTGGCGCATCTGCGCGCGACGAAATAGATGTTGTTCATCCGCTTCAAGGAGATCGGAAAGCTCTTTGCGCTTATTTGCAAAAGTACGAGCAAAGCAATAATCGAAAAAGCTCTCGTGGCCGAAGCCGTAGCGACGTTTGTCGAACGTCAGAACACCTTCTGAAACCATTACATCAAGGAAGTGCGGAGAGAACGCATCTAGCCTTGTTTTCGGCACCGAGATTTCCTGCGCTTCATTCATCTCGTGCACCAACTTCTCAATAATCGGCATCCACTGTTCGGCTTCTCCTGGCCAGGCAACGGTGAGGGCCGCTCGCTTTCGCGTGCCAATAGGCGTCAAAGAGTTCTTTCTGCGAAACGAAGTTCACCTGTGCGTTGCACACGAGTTTTCGAATCAATGAACAACGCAAGGTTTTGCGGAAGTTGAAGCAGCTTCAATTGTTGAGATGTAAGGCGTGTCGCATCTCCACCTTCTGCGACTAGCACGGCACGCACTTCTCCATCGGAAAGTTCGCCGATGGCAACCGGTGATTCATCCTTTGCAAGCAATCCACGCAAGCGAGCGTCGTGTTCAAAATCGAATTGGCGGCAGACCAACACGAGATGCACCTCCGCTTCACCACGCAAACCCCGCACTTCGCCTATCAGAGCCGCGACGGTGTCGAAAAAATCGGGATGGCGACCGGAGGTAGTGCTAACGAAGTCAAGTTGATCGACAACGAGAACGACTTTTTGGTGGGGGAAGGCACGCGCTAAAACCAATGCAGGCGATTCCGGCAACTCCAAGGCATTGCCAAGTGCCGCTGTGGTTTGAACTGGTTCGAGGCGATCAAGGCGAAAGGCGAGCACCGGTACACCTTTCTGATTGAGTCCTTCAACAAGGTCCAAAGTGCATCCGCTTTTTCCGCTGCCTGCTGCTCCCGTAATGACCATCTCTTTTCCAAAAGACGCCTCCGATATTTTGGCGATAATTCCTTTTGCTGCAGCTACACGCTGAATCATCTGCTTCCGGATAAGTTTCGTCCGCTGACCGGAAATATAGGTGTCGGTTACGGCTTTCAATGCTTTAAAAACGGCAGCTTCAAAGGGAAATGTCCGGGGTCGTATGCCGCATTCGTGCAGGTGTTTGTGAATTATCTCAGCGGTGAGCACCTGATGAACGCTGTCCTGATAGAAGGTGCGCAGACAGGCGAGTGTGGTCATCCCGGATCCGCTGTAGCGCGTGTCCAGCTTGTGACATAAATCTTGCGACAATGTGTAATCATCAGCGCTGCGCACCTCAACTTTACTTAGCCAGCTAAAGACATCTGCTTCGCTGGCACCGCTCCACTCACGACGTAGTTCGTCAAATTCTGTCCGCCATTTCTTTTCGATGAGGAACTTCGTCATGAAGTCCTCAAACCCAGCTTGATGATTAGTTGCACTGTTCGCTGCATCACGAGCACGTTCAGCGAGTATCCGCAGTCCCGGTGCATCCGTAATCGAAGCGAAGACACAAAAATACCCGGTTCGAAGATATTCAAGGAAAGCCGTCAACACCCCCTCGCGACTTAGCGCTCCCAATGACCACGAATTCTGACTTAGAAGCTGACGTTTGACCTGCCAATATGTTCACTTTTCCGCCTTTTGTTCGATCCAAAACTCTGCTCCATCGACACGCGGTTGCTCAATTTGCATTTGTCCAGCGTTACCATGCAGTACTTCCAGCATCGCTCGAACACCCCACAATGCTTCGTAAGTCGCACCCGCTTTTTCCGCGGGACCACCAGGCAGGCTACTCATAAGAATTGTCTGGTCTTACCATACCCACATCCAAGTATGCAAAGACATTGCCCTTTTCATCCCAGACAATGTCGATGCTCAAAATTAAAGACCTGTATCCGCTTCGAGAACGAATCGATGGTTAGGGGCTCAGCGCTTACTATTGACCGTCGGCTTGCCTGTGGCGGGCAGTAATCACGCGCTGCCAGCGCAAAAAAAATCGTGGGCACTTGAAAGCAAATGCCCACGATCTTGAACTTTTTTAACCCAATGGATTAATGCGCCCCGGCGGGTAGCGCGGGTGTGGCGTCCGAGGTGGGGGCGGATTTTTTCTTCCCGGCCAGCTTCATCAAGGTGACAAAGAAGACGGGGGTGAGGAACAAGCCGAAAAGGGTGACACCGATCATGCCGGAGAAGACGGCGATGCCCATAGCGCGACGCATTTCGGCCCCGGCGCCGGTGGAAACCACGAGCGGAAAGACGCCGGCGATGAAGGCGATCGAGGTCATCAAGATCGGCCGCAGACGCAGGCGGCAGGCCTCGATGGTGGCTTCCACCGGCGGCATGCCCTCGTCGTAGAGGTGCTTGGAAAACTCCACGATCAGAATCGCGTTCTTGCAGGCGAGGCCGACGAGCACGATCAGGCCGATCTGGGTGAAGATGTTGTTGTCGCCCCCGCTCAGCCAGACTCCGCCGATGGCGAAGAGCAGGCACATCGGCACGATGAGAATGATCGCCAGCGGCAGGATGAAGCTCTCATACAGCGCCGCGAGCACGAGGAAGACGAGCAGGATGCAGAGCGGATAGACATACATCGCGGTATCGCCGGCGAGGATGCGCTGATAGGTAAGCTCGGTCCACTCGGTGGCCATGCCCTGCGGCAGATTTTCCTGGGCGAGCTTGGTCATGATCGCCTCGGCCTGGCCGGAGCTGTAACCGGGCGCAGGACCACCGTTGATCTCGGCGGCGGGATAGCCGTTGTAGCGCATCGCGCGGTCGGGGCCGTGGGTTTCCTTGATATTCACCAGTGCGCCGAGCGGCACCATTTGCCCGGCGGCGTTGCGCGTTTTCAGGTGGGTAATGTCCTCGGGCGTTTCTCGGTATTTCGATTCCGCCTGCGCGATCACTTCAAAGGTGCGGCCGAAGCGGTTGAAATCGTTCACGTAAAGTGAGCCGAGATAGATCTGCATTGTCTCGAAAAGGTTCTGCAACGGCACGCCCTGCATCTTGGCCTTTACGCGGTCGATGTTGGCGTCGAGCTGCGGGACATTGACGGTGAACATGGAGAACATGCCGCCGAGGCCGGAGCCGGGGGTGTTTCCTTTCGCAGTAAGGTTCTGGACGCTTTGATAGAGGGCGTCGTAGCCGAGATCGGCGCGGTCTTCCACGTAGAGCTTGAAGCCGCCGATGGTACCGAGACCGAGGACGGGCGGCGGCGGGACGGTGAGGACGAAGGCTTCCTGGATGACGCCGAATTTCTGATTCAAGGCTCCGGCGATGGCGAGGCCGGCTTCGGACGGCGCTTTGCGGTCTTCAAACGGCTTGAGGGTGAAGAAGACGATGCCGGAATTCGACGCGACACTGAAGCCGCTGATACTCAGGCCGGGGAAGGCCACCGCGGATTCCACGCCCGGGACTTTCAGGCCGAGATCGGTCATCTTGCGAATCACCGCCTCGGTGCGGTCGAGCGAGGCACCATCGGGCAACTGGGCGAAGGCGACGAGATATTGCTTGTCCTGCGTCGGCACAAAGCCGGTCGGCACTTTTTGGAAGCTCCAGCCGGTCAAGGCGACCAACCCGACATAAAGCACAAAAGCGATCGTGCTCTTGCGGATGACACTGGCCACGCCGCCGGAATACTTGTTCCCCGCCCAGGCAAACACGCGGTTGAACGGACGGAAGAACCAGCCAAAGGCAACGTCCATGCCGCGCGAGAGGAAATCCTTCGGCGCATGGTGGTCCTTGAGGAGCAAGGCGCTGAGGGCGGGCGAAAGCGTGAGCGAGTTGAAGGCCGAGATGACCGTCGAGATGGCGATGGTGATGGCGAACTGCTTGTAGAACTGACCGGTGAGGCCGCTGATGAACGCAGTCGGCACGAACACCGCGCAGAGCACGAGGGCGGTGGCGACAATCGGGCCGGTGACCTCGTTCATGGCAATCCGTGTGGCCTCGATGGGCGTGCGCCCGAGGGCGATATTTCGCTCTACGTTTTCCACGACCACGATGGCGTCGTCCACCACGATGCCGATCGCAAGCACGAGGCCGAAGAGGGAAAGCGCGTTGATACTGAAGCCGAGCCCGAGCATGACAGCGAAGGTGCCGATCAGCGAGACCGGGACGGCGGCGAGCGGAATGATCGAGGCGCGCCACGTTTGCAAAAAGAGGATGACCACGATCACCACGAGAATAAGAGCCTCGACGAGGGTGTGCACGACCGCCTCAATGGAATTGCGCACGAAAATCGTGGGATCATAGACGACGGAGTAGTCGATGCCATCGGGAAATTTCTTCTTTAGCTCCTCCATCTTGGCGCGCACATCGGTGGAAAGTTGGATCGCATTCGCGCCGGGAAGCTGGAAGATCGGGATCGCGACGGCGGGCTGGTTGTTCAGCAACGAGCGCAGGCCGTAGGAGGCGGCACCGAGTTCGATGCGGGCGACATCTTTGAGCCGGGTCTTTTCACCATCGGCACCGGTCTTGATGATGATGTTGCCGAACTCCGCTTCGTCAATGAGACGGCCCTTGGCGTTGATCTGCATCTCCATCGCGACCTTGCCCTCGACCGGCTGCTGACCGAGGCCGCCGGCGGCGACCTGCACGTTTTGCTCGCGAATCGCGGCCACCACGTCGCTGGCGGTGAGACCGCGCGCAGCCACCTTGTTCGGATCGAGCCAGACGCGCATCGCGTAATCGCCGGAGCCGAAAAGCTGGACCGAACCCGCGCCGGGAATGCGCGCGAGTTCATCCTTCACCTGCAGAGTCGCGTAGTTGCGCAGGTAGATTTCATCGTAACGACCAGTCGGCGAGACGAGGTGCACCACCATGGTGAGATCCGGCGACTGCTTGGTCGTGGTGACGCCAAGCGAACGCACTTCCTCGGGCAGCTTGGCCTCGGCCTGGGAGACGCGGTTTTGCACCTGCACCTGCGCCTTGTCCACATCGGTGCCGAGCTTGAAGGTGACGGTGAGGGTCATCACGCCGTCCGACGTGGACTGCGAGAACATGTAGAGCGAATTCTCCACGCCGTTGATCGCCTGCTCCAGCGGAGCGGCGACCGTCTCGGAAATCGTCTTTGGATTGGCGCCGGGATAGGTGGCCTGCACGACCACGGTGGGCGGCACCACCTCGGGATATTCGCTGATCGGCAGCTTCCACATCGCAAGCAGGCCGATGATGAAGATGATGATCGAAAGCACGCCGGCAAAGACCGGTCGCTTGATGAAAAAGAAGGAGATATTCATGACCTTGGGCGCCTGTTCAAGGGCGTTACACTTCCGTTAATGCTTCGATTAGCGATTGGCCGTCGCATCCTTGGGGGTGCTGACATCGGCCACTGCCTCCTGCGGGTTCACCGGCTGGCCCGGGCGGGCGCGCTGGATGCCATTCACGATGATTTTCTCACCAGGCTGCAGGCCTGAACGGACGATGCGCTTGCCGTCGATTTCCGGCCCGAGCTGGACTTTGCGGTATTCCACGTTGTTATCCTTGCCGACGGCGAGCACATATTTCTGCGCTTGGTCGGTGCCGATCGCGGTCTCATCCACCAGGACGGCCGGATGGCGATCGCTCGCAGGCACGCGGATGCGGGCATACATGCCCGGGACGAGACGGCCATCAGGATTCGAGAAAACAGCACGCAGGAGAATGGTGCCAGTATTGGCATCCACCCGGTTGTCGAAGGACTCGACGACACCGCGATGCGGGAAGCCATCTTCATCGGCGAGCGCGAGCTCCACCGGTACCTTCAGGTTGCCGGAATCGATACCGCCATTGGCTGAAGTAAACTTGTTGAACTGCAGGTAGGCGTTTTCATCCATATCCGCATAGACATAGACGGGGTCCACGGACACCACGCTGGTGAGCAACGAGGCCGCCCCGGCGGTGCCGCTCACATAGTTGCCGGTGGTCAGCAGGGCACGGCTGACACGGCCATTGATCGGCGAGCGCACCTGGGTGTAATCGAGATCCAGCTTGGCGGATTCAGCAACGGCCTGGGCGGCCTGGAGGGCGGCTTTCGCCTCCTGATACTGCGATTCCGTGGAATCGGCAGACTCGGAGGAAATCGCATCGTTCTTCAGCAGCTTGCCAGCACGGCCAGCATCGCGCTCGGCATTGGCCAGACGCACTTTGGCCTGCTCCACTTCGGCGGCATGCCGGTCATACTCCGCCTGGTACCAGCGCGGATCGATCTGGAACAGGACATCGCCTTTCTTCACCAGCTGGCCTGCCTGGAAGCAGACCTGATCAATGTGCCCGGACACGCGCGGACGCACTTCCACGGACTCCACCGCATCGGTATGACCGGTGAATTCATTCCACTCGGTCACCTCCTGTTGGGTCACTGGGGCAACGGTAACCACCGGCGGTGGCATCTGCTGGGTGGCGGATTGCTCGTGGCAGCCGGTAAGCGCAAGCGCCAGTGCAACCAAGGCCAGCGCGGGTGTAAAATTCAGAACATCATGCTTTGCAGGCATAAAACAAAAAAGGCTTGGGGTTAAGATTGGTGAAACAGCCGGTTCAGGCTGCGTGGGCATAAGCGGGAACGCCGCTTGAAACGCCGGGCTGCACCTTCAACAGCCGCTGGACTTTCTCCGCGACCAGTTCGGGCAGCACGAGGTGCGGCACTCTGGTTTCCCAGGCGAGCGAAACCGCTGCATCGATGGCAGAATGAATCATCCGCGCATTTTCGGGAAAACAGCCTTCATAGCGTTCGCGCAGCCGGTCTTTCAACTCGGCTACTGCCAGGACCACCTGGCTGCAAAACCCATGGCTGCCTTGCGTAACACCGACGGTAATTGGGAACGAGGTCATCATATTTTGCTCCATGTTAATTTGACTAGTCATCTATCAATTTGACAAAAAAATTTAAGGAACGGTGGCGGTCGCGCCAGCAGGACGACTTGCCCCGAGGATATCCAAAGCCGCTTCGTAATTGTGGCGCAGGATCTCAACGTTGTTTTGAATACGGGCCTGAGTCAGCGCTCCCTGGAAGAAGGCAAACAGAGTCTCCGCCTTCACTTTGGCATCAGGAGCGTGGATCAACCCCGCGGCATGGGCATCGCGAACCGTGGATTCCAGATAGGCGAGCTTCATGTTCAGAATCTCCTGAATCTGATCGCGCAGCTCGGTATCCTGGTACACACCTCGCTACCGAGCGTAAACAATGGGCAACCAAGAACTTCCCCGCATTTTTTCTTAATTTCAGAAAGTTTCTGGTAACCGAAATCGCAGTACTGGCGCAGGCGTTCCAACGGAGGATTGGCCGAGGAAAAGATTGCATCCAAACTGGGGCGGTTCTTATTCCAGTCCGCCTTCAAAGCGGCGGCAGCGAGTTCAGACTTCGACTTGAAGAAGTAATAGAAACTCCCCTTCCGCACGTTAGCTTTCTCGCAAATGGCGTCCACGGACGTCGCGCCGTAGCTGTTCTCCCAGATCATCTCCAGGGCAGCGTCGGTGAGTCGCTCTTGGGCTGTGCTTGTTCGTGGCATGAAATCAAGGTATCGTTATTTACTAAATGGTCAACTATAACTTGAGGGAAAAAATCAGCCCCGGCGATGAACCGGGGCCAACCCCTTCCATTCAAACAACTTAGCGGAGCCCGCCAGAGACGACCAAGGTCTCGCCGGTGAGCCAGGAGGAATCCTCGGTGGCAAAGAAAACGGCCGCGGTGGCGATATCCGCCGGCTTGCCGATGCGTCCCAACGGGGATTGCGCCTCGATCTGCTTGCGGAACTCCCCTTCGGTGAAGCCGCCCGCGGTCGCACCTTCGGTTTCCACCATGCCGGGATTGATCGCGTTGACCCGGATCTTCTTCGGCCCCAGTTCCTTGGCCAGCACTTTGGTGATGGTATCCACCGCTCCCTTGGTCGCGGAATAAACCGCCGATCCTGGAGGCGCGAAGGTGCTGACCACCGAGCTGATATTGATTATGCTGCCCCCCTCGGCGGTGAACAACTCGACCGCTTTTTGGGTGGTGAGCAAGAGACCCAAGACATTCAAGTTGAAATGTTTATGAAAATGCTCCTCGGTGATCGCTTCCAGCGGAGCGAAGTCGTAAATACCCGCGTTGTTCACGAGGATATCGAGCTTACCGTAGGCCTGCTTGGTCTCGGCAATCAGGTTTTCGATATCGGCGGCCTTGGAAACGTCGCCTTGGACGGCAATCGCTTTTCCCCCCTTGCCGGTGATCTCGGCGACCACGGCCTCCGCGCCCGCTTTGCTGGACGCATAGTTGACGACCACTGCGGCGCCTTCGGCAGCGAGATGGGTGGCAATGGAAGCGCCGATGCCCTTGGAGGCTCCAGTGACGAGGGCGACTTTTCCGCTGAGTTTATTGGATGTGCTCATAATTTTGTATCGGTTGGTATGGAAATACATGGTGGACAAATCGCCGTCAAGTGATTTATTTACTCATCAGTATGAAAACCAAATCCCACCCTGCCAAAGGACGGCCCCGGGCCTTCGATCCCGAGCAGGCACTCGACCGTGCAATGCGGGTCTTTTGGAGCAAGGGGTATGTGGGGGCCTCTTTGAGCGATCTCACCGAGGCGATGGGAATCAATCGCCCGAGCCTTTATGCCGCCTTTGGGAACAAGGAATCGCTCTTCCGTCTGGCACTTGAGCACTACGGGAAAGGGCCGGCCTCGTTCCTGCAACAGGCTCTGGATCAGCCCACCGCACGCAAAGTCGCCGAGACGATTCTGTTTTTGAATGTCGAAATGCTCACCGATCCCAGTACCCCAGGCGGCTGCCTGTCGGTCCGCGGCGCGCTGGAGCTGCGGGGATTGTTCCGATCCGCTGCACCAGGAACTCGCCGCCATGCGGGGCCAGATTGAAAAGAAGATCGTCACCCGCCTTGAGCATGCCATCGCCGAGGGAGACCTCCCCTCCTCCGCCAGCCCCAGCGCGCTGGCCAAATACCTCGCCACCATGAACTACGGCCTCTCGATCCAAGCCGCCACTGGCGCGACAAAGCAGGAACTGCTGGAGATTGTCAAAGCGGCGCTGGCGGCATGGCCAATCCGGTAGAGCATTTTACGCCATTTATCCCGCCTCCTCTGGCGGACGGCATTTCACCAGCCGGGATTGCCGGATCCCATTTCTTCATGGACGGCGATCGTGAACTAATTTTCGCCCACCAGGGAAGGGAGTGAACGCTCAGGCCGACCAATGCAAAAGGATGTCTTCGGACCAGAAGAACGCTGCGACGAGGCCGCAGAAACGTTTGAAATCACGGGGCGAGGCACCGGCGGTTCCGGCAATTTGAAAGTGTTGACCATGTCTTGAAGTTCGACCGCAAGGATTTCAAGCGCCTCGCTGGCGCTCAACGTCTGGGTCGCTCCTGCCGAAGTCATTTTAGCGATGGCATTCGCACTCGCGGCGTGATTGGAAATCTGCCCACTCCCCTGGGCAGCGGAGGCGGCATTGCTGGCAATCTCTTTGACTGCGGCAGCTTGCTCCTCGACGGCGGAAGCGATCGAGGTCTGAATCTCGTGGATTTGATCAATGACGCCTTCCACCTCGGCGATGGCAGCCATAGCCTTTTCGGTATCCTGTTGAATCAAATGAATTCTGGAGGTGATATCTTCCGTGGCGACAGCGGTTTGTTTGGCAAGTTCCTTTACCTCATTGGCGACCACGGCAAACCCCTTTCCGGCCTCGCCGGCACGCGCGGCTTCGATGGTCGCATTCAGGGCGAGCAGATTGGTCTGTTCTGCAATGGAGGTAATTGACTGGATCACCTGACCGATTTGCTGACTGCTTTCCCCCAATTTTTCGACACAGACATTGGTTGTCTTCACCGTCGCGACAGCCCGGGAGGCAATTTCGGCGGCATGGCAGGCATTCCGCGAAATTTCCTTGATCGTGCTCCCCATTTCCTCCGCGGCGGCGGCAACGGTCTCGACATTCGCCGCCACATTGACCGCCGCCTGGCTCACATCGTCGGCCTCGTGGGCGGCTTCCTTCGCCTTGGTGGTAACCGAAGAACTGGCGCTTTTCATCTGCTCGGCAGCGGCGGCAATCTTATGCGAACCCTGGCTAAGCGTTAAGATTTTTCCCGAAAGACTGCCGACCATTTCGTTCAGCGATCCGATGATCTGGCCCGCCTCGTCACGGGCGCTCACAGAGCAGGTGGCACTTAGATCGTGATTCGAAACCTGTTCGACATAGCTACGGGCCTGGCCAAGGAGACCGGTGATATTGCGTTGAATGCAAAAGACGACTAGAAACGCAATCACCAGCGCCCCCACTGCGAGGGCGGCATTTTTAGCCCGGTCATGTTCGAGATCCCTAATTCGGAGGGCGATTAGCTGATTGAGTTCCTGGGTGCCGACATTCCAGAGCGTGGCGGCAGCGGCGCGAGCCTTCGAATTTGTGATCAGGAATTCAGACACGGTCGGAATTCGCCCGTTTTCCCCCCGAACTTGCTGTAGTTGCTTCAACAGCTCGTTTGCCGTCGCATCGAATTCATCGAGTGCCAGGCAGGACCCGCACACGGAGTGTGGGGCTGGAGCCGTGGCTGGCCGCGTCTTCGTTAAAGCTCGTCTGAGGTACTGGTGTTGATTCGCCCCAGATCGGTCTCTTTAAGCATGGTTTCAAACACCGCTGCCTGGACCCGCTCGTCCATGGTCAGCCGCCCGCGTTGCAAGGTGGGAAGAATAGCGGCGGCGATGTCGCTGACCCGCCCCTGCGCCTGGGGCAAAGCACAGGCGGTTGCATCCATCAGGTAAAAGCTGTCAAGGTCCGTATCCAGGACGAGATTGGAAGTGTCAACCGCATGCGCGATCATCAGCTGCAGGTCGGAAATCAGTTGCGCCAGCAGGTGATCGACCTCGGTCGAACTTAATCTGGTGTCACTATCACGCAGGGACGTCCATTCCTGCTGCACATCAGAAGGATTGGCGCGTTCCCGATGCCGGGCGACCAGTCCTTCAGAGGTAAACTGCAACCGCCCGCCCAAAGTCTTCTGGACTTGGGCAAGATCGGCGAAAGCGTTATCAATTTGCGAATTCAGCGCAGTCCGGTCGGCAGTAGAATCAATGCTGACGAGTCTTCGTTGAGACACCAGATCAAGCAGCCGATCTAATGGCACCAAATAGGCATTTCCGTCCTGCTCCAGACGGCTTGCGGCGATTTGAGAATCGATTTGGACGACCAGCAGCCAAACCGCGATGATGAATGGTATGGTGAAGGCGAGGGAAATGAGATGGAGCTTTTGCGAGAATCGGAGACGATCCAGAAACCGATTTCGTGAGGAAAAGGCTCGGGGCGCGGCAGCCGAGCCGCTGCCGTTGGACGATGAATGAGTGCGCGTAGTTGAACCCGGTATGGCGATCGAGCTAGCAAGGCGGTTCATTATTTTGGTTGGTGATTTCAGGTTAAGGTTCCGGGGGTCAATTCACCGTTTGCCCTCCTTAAATTCAGTTTCATCCATCAGAGGCCGGGAAATCGACCGATAACCAATTAGCGACCTCCCGGAATATATATTTAGAGAAAAATAAATATTTTTATTCCCGGGGTGCCAAATTGGATCCGCAGAAAAATCAAATGAGCGAACGCCTCTGAATCGCTGCCCTTGAGGGGGGGAGCGAAGCTGGGGAAAAGGATTGCTTTGAGCACCAATTTTAGAAGTCTCCTTCTGCGGAAGGAGAAACGAGTGCCGTCGTCGATAGCGTTCTTCGCCGGGGGGCCAGCTTGCCCGGATTTCACCTGTAAAACATAGTCACTCTTCAGACGGGTACTTGGGCACCCGGAAATCCTTTTGCAGCAAGGTCTCCAGTTCGTCCATCGCGCGCACTAAATCTTGCCGCAGCTCCAGTTCTTCAACGTCGTCCGACTCGTGCAGGGGGATGGCAGTGGCGGTGTCGAAGCGCTTGGTGAGTGGTTTCCGCGTGTTTGGCACTCCGGATTGAGTCAGCATCTCTTCGAGGTCGGCGACCCGGGTTTTTACCTCATCGACTTTTCCGGCGGCCTCGGCCTCGGTGATTTCGCCGGCCAGGAGCCTTTTCAATACACGGCACTCAAAGGCCCGGCAGCGCTCGGGGCGGATTTCATAGATGGTGCAGCGGCTCTCGCAATAGGCGGGACAGGGTTGCTGGATGTGACGGTGGCCGCGCTTCCACTTCAGTTTCAGGCCGCGCTCGAGCAATTCGTTGGGCGAGTCACCGGGCTGGAGCTGCACGAGGTGAAACATCACGCCGTTGCAGCACATGCCGCAGGAATTGCAGAGCTCGGAGGCGACGGATTCGGTGCTCATACGGATTGCCCGGCCCAGTTGCGGAACTGCGGGCGCTCCAAAATCTGCCGGGTGAAGGTTTCCCGATCCGCTGCTTCCAGCCAGGCGGGGAATCTTGCTGCCGAGCGTTGCCACTTGGCCAGCCATTCGCCCCCCAGCAGCTCATGACGGGCGGCAAATCCATTGATCAATGCTTGAGGCGTAAAGGCGATGGTCGTCTCCTCCTTGCCGCCCATGCTGCGGCCCCGGGCCACTTGAAAGCCGCTGGAGAGCATGGCCAGCCGCGAGGCGGTCGAAACGGTGTAGGTGAAAAGCTCCGCTCCCCTGCCCGCGCAAGCGGCAAACAAGCGACGAAACGTTTCCGGCAGCCAGGGTGTGGCACAGGTCTTGGTCGAATACATATCGTAGTAAATCACCTCTGGAGGATGGCTGGCCCGGGCAATGGTTTCCGGAAAATCACCAGGGACAAGCTGCCAGCTTAATCCCGGGAACCGATCCGAAGTCCACTCGCACCGCTCCACCAATGCGACCGGCCCCTCGTGCTGGAGGTAGGGAAACCGATCCGGATGCCGGAGCGCCAGGCGCAGGGAATCCAGATCATTTTCAAAGCTGATGATGCGCAGGGGGCGAAGCTTCCGCCCGCTCGCGGCGATCTGCTCGTAAATTTCAAGCGCGCTCATGGCATTGGCCGCCGCACCGAGGCCGACATCCCAGACGACCAGTTCGCAGGCCAAGTCTCCATGCTGCAGCCGCTCCGCAAGGTGCGCCTGGCCGGAGTAAAGGCCATGCGCCTCGGCCATGGGATCGACGCGGGAGTGCATGATTTCCCCCGAGGCGACGTGCAGGATGCTGGAAAAGCCTTCCCGCGCAGTGTGGATGCGGTATTCGCCCAGCGAGAGCGGGTCGGGCATGGCGGGCGTTTCCTTGGTCATGATCGTTTAGCAGTTCGCAGATTACGCAGATTTTTGCAGATTAAAAAGGCGGAAACTATTACGAGAGACCAGCCCCCGTGTTTATGCAGTGTATTCCGCCTTGCCCCGTGGCGTTGCATCCGCTTTATTGCTACCCCTTCATTTCCAGTCATGGCCTACCTCAACGACAACTATCTCAAGCTCCGCGCCGGGTATCTCTTCCCGGAAATCTCGCGGCGCGTCACCGCCTTTTGCGACCAGAATCCCGAGGCGAAGAAGAATATCATCCGCTGCGGCATTGGCGACGTCACCGAGCCGCTTCCGGCAGCCGTCCTCGCCGCACTGCACAAAGCGGTGGACGACCAGGGCACCCGCGAGAATTTCCACGGCTACGGCCCCGAGCAGGGCTATGAATTTCTCCGCCACGCGATCGCGCAGAACGACTACCGCGACAAGGGCCTCGAAATCGCCGATGACGAGATCTTCGTCTCCGACGGCTCGAAGTGCGATTGCGGCAACATCCTCGACATCCTCGGCAGCGACAATTTCATCGCGGTGATGGACCCGGTCTATCCCGTGTATGTGGATACCAACGTGATGGCCGGCCACACCGGACCAGCGAATGAATTCGGTGCCTACGAGGGCCTCGTCTATCTCCCCTGCACGGCGGAGAACGGTTTCGTCGCCGATCTGCCCAAGGAGAAGGTGGATATCGTTTACCTGTGCTTCCCCAACAACCCGACCGGCGCGGTGGCCACCCGCGCGCAGCTCGAAGGCGTGGGTGAAATACGCGCTGCAAAACGACACGCTGCTGCTCTTCGATGCCGCCTACGAGTCCTACATCAGCGATCCAAATGTCCCGCACTCGATCTACGAAATCCCCGGTGCGCGCGAGTGCGCGATCGAGTTCCGCAGCTTTTCGAAGAACGGCGGCTTCACCGGCGTGCGTTGCGCCTTCACGGTGGTGCCGAAGTCGCTGATGGCGAAGACTCGCAACGGTGAGAGCAAGCCGCTGCACCCGCTCTGGAATCGCCGTATGAGCACGAAGTTCAACGGCGTGAGCTATATTGTCCAACGCGGCGCGGAAGCGCTCTACTCGCCCGAGGGCAAGGCACAAGTCGCCGCGCTGATCACCCACTACATGGGCAACGCCGCGATTTTGCGCGACGCAGCCACCGCAGCGGGCATGCAGGTCTTCGGCGGCGTGAATGCGCCCTACATCTGGGTGAAGACGCCGAATGGCATCAGCAGCTGGGACATGTTCGACCTGATGCTGGAAGAAGCGAATATTGTGATCACGCCCGGTAGCGGCTTCGGCAGCGCGGGTGAAGGCTATTTCCGCATCAGCGCCTTCAACAGCCGCGCCAATGCCGAGGAGGCCGCGCGCCGGATCAAGGCGCTCGCGCTGTAAAGGAAAGCCCGGGAAAAATCCTCACGGCGTCGCTCACAAGGCGGCGCCGTTTTTTTGTTGCGGCTACTTTTGCTTCGCCAGCTCGTCGAGTTCGCGGACGGACTCGTGATATTCGATAAAGTCGGAACGTCCGGTTTGTCGGGCTTTCAAAAAATCACGCTTCGCCGCGTCCAGCTCGCCGTTGAGCAAATGGCGCACGCCCATGAAATAGGAAGCCTCGCAGAGCTTCCCCCGGCGCTTCCAGGGTGTGGGCTCCGCGGCCAGCTTTGGCAAATAAATCCGCGTCCCCGGGCTGCTTCGACAACAGAGCCCGGGCAATCGTGGCATACCACTCCAGTTTCCCGGTCCAAGGCGCGTATTGCAGCGCCTTTTCCAAGGTGGAATCCGCCAGGACTGGATCGTCGATTCGGCGCTGTGTCACCCAGAGCAACAACGCCGCATATAAATCCTTCTGCGAGATCGCCGCTTCGAAATTCGCCTCGGCCCGGGGATAATCGGCGAGCGTGTAGTCGGCAAACCCGAGTGAGCGAAAGATCGCGGGATTGGTCGGGGAGAGCGTCAGCGCAGTTTCAAAGTCCTGCTGCGCTCCCGAAAAATCTTTTTCGACCACTTTCAACCAACCGCGCTCCAAGTAGGGATCGGGGCTTTTGGGATACAAGCTCATGGCCTGGTTGTAATCTGCCTCGGCAGCGTGGTAGTCACCGCTCTCGCGCTCAGCAAGGCCATGCCCCACCAGCGTCCCCAAATGATGAGGCTGACGCTTTAGTGCTTGATCGAAATCCGCCAGCGCGCCGGTAAAATCCCCGGTTTTGAGCCGGCAACGGCCCATCCAGTAATAGCCGGAAAGACTGTTGGGGTTGATTTGAACCAGCCGCTCCCAATCCGCAATCGAGGTCTCATAATCATCTTCGCGCCACTCCACCAAGGCGCGATTTTCGTGCGCGGTGGCCGATTCCGGCACGCTGGACAAATATTTGTTCAAGTCGGCCAGGGCGGCGGCGTCCAGCTTCAGCACATTTTCTGCAGAACCTCGCGATAGGTAGGCTCCCACGAAGTTCGGGTTCAACTGGAGCAGCCGGTCACAGTCTTTAATCTCGGCCGTCCAGTCGTGCAGCAGGGCTTCCGCAACGATGCGCTCGCGATAGGCATCCGCAAGCTGGTCGTCAATCGAGATTGCCTGGTCGTATTCCGCTTTCGCCCCGGCCCAGTCGCGCAGGTTCAATTTCGCACGGCCAATCGCCACATGGACTTTGGCAAAGCGGGGGCTCAGTTCCAACGCCCGCTTCCAATCGGCCAGAGCGGCGCTTTGGTCGCCGTTGGACTGCTCCGCCAGTCCGCGATTGTAGATGGCGGTGGCATCGTCCGGTTGCAGCGTGATCGCCAGATCGAAATCGGTGATCGCCCTTTCGTTATCCCCCTGCTCCCAGTAAACCAGTCCGCGGTTGTTCAGCGCCATGCTATTACGGGGGTTGAACCGCAGCGCGTCGTTGTAGCTTTGCAACGCGAGCTTCGCCTGCCCTTGCAACCTCTGCTGATCGCCCGCCGCCTTGAACAAATAGGAAAGCCCGAAGCGGCCAAAGAGACATGCCACCACCACCCCGCAAAGCAGGACGACCGCTCCTGACCAGCACACAATTTTCAAAACCCTGGACATACCCGGCACGCCCTACTTTGTGTCACGAAGCTTTCGCAACTGTCAACTTCGAGTCTGATCCCAAGGAGAAGGGCCACCCCGCCCCCTCCCCTTGCAAAGGCGATTCGCTCTTTCTAGGCGTTTACGCTGGTTTGACAACGTTTTTGACCTTCGCCTTAAAGATCACGTACACACCGGAGGAAGTCCCCCAAGCGATCACATTCGTGGTGTCACTGGGCAGCGAATTCGTTTTGGTCGTAATCGTTTCGTTAAAATTACCGCTCAGCCCCCCCAGAGCCGTAACCGGCCCCGCATAATAGAAGGAGTCCGTCGTTTTCTGCCAACCGGTGCTTGAGCCGTAGGCGAACACGGTAGCGACCGGAGTGCCGGTCCCGGTGTTTTGCCCACTGGCAATTCCCTTGGCAGCAATCACCACCGCACTGGTGGTGCTGTCGTAGTAGAACTGCAGGCTCTTCGGGTCCTGCCCGGTGATGCCCAAATACGAGAGGATATTTGCAATCGTGGCGGGCTTGCTTTTTCCATACGGCTTGCCCGATTGGCTGGTCGCCGCCGTGCTATCCTGGGTGATGATGGTGCCAGCTACGATGATCGGCTTGTAAGCTGAAAGCGTATCCGCCTTGGCAATATTGAGAGAGGAACGCCACCATAGCGGCGCAAAGGAAAGAGAGTGAATTTTTCATAAAGCGAAAGGGTTTCAATAGGACGCGATGAATATTCCGGTTTAGTACCGAGTACGAATCCACGATCTTGCCGACCATGATGGTATTCACGCTATTTACCGCGCCATAGGCGGTGAAGGTGGTGGTGTCGGTTTCATGACCTCCGCCAAAGACATCGGTTTGCACGGAAGTGGACGTAAGATTGCCTTCCAGAGCATTTTCATTGCTGGAGAAGATCCCTTTGCCTTTCGCGACCCGGACTTGCACATAAGTCGTCCCAACAGTTCCGGAGCCAAAGATGTAAAATTGCACGGTGGGAGTCGCGCTGTCCGAGCTCTTGATTCCCTTCTCGGCGATGACGTAGCCTCGGAGAGTATTATCCCAATACCAGCGTTGCTTTTTAGGATCGGCGCTGGAGCCGAGGAAGGTCAGGATGTCGGAAATTTTCGCCAATTGATACACAACCGGAGCAGCACCCGTAGTCGGTGGCGCCTGCTCGATCGTCCCGGTGACCTTGATGCCGTCGGAATAAAGAGTATCAGCCTGCAGCGGGATAAGACTGGCTGCTAACGATACTGCCGTAACCATCAATAAGGGGAGTGCCTTCATAAAAACGAACACTACTTACAATTTCTTAACAATAGCGAGCCTGTTTTGCGGAAATCGCCCGGTTCCGAAAATCGCAACAAAGGCTTTGCAACGGCGCGGCAAAGCATTTTGAATTTCCCGACCATGCTCGACATTCGCCTCCTTCGTGAAAATCCGGAATTTGTGAAAGCCCGTCTCGCGGCGCGCGGGGGGACTGCACATTTGCAGGTGGATGAGGTGCTGGCGATTGATCGTGAGCGGCGTCAGTTGGAAACGGAGTTGCAGCAGATCCAGGCCGACCGCAAGCGGATCAGCAAGGAGATTGGCGCGAAGAAGGGCAAAGGGGAGGATACGACCGAGATCGAGGCACAGGTGCGCGGTTTTGGCGAGCGGATGGCGGAGCTCAATCGACTCGCGACCGAGGCCGATGACAAGCAGCGCACGTTGCTGCTGGGTATTCCGAATCTTCCGCATGAAGGCTGCCCAGTCGGCACGAGTGCCGAGGAAAACCCAGTGGTGCGCGAATGGGGAGCAAAGCCCGCGATTAGCAATCCGCTCGACCATGTGCAGCTCGGGGAGAAGCTCGGTCTCTTCGACCTGGAACGCGGCACGCGCCTGAGCGGAAGCGGCTTTGTGTGCTACACCGGCGCGGGAGCGCGGCTGCAGCGGGCGCTCATCAACTTCTGCCTCGACCTGCACACGCGTGAGCATGGCTATGCGGAGGTGAATCCTCCTTTTGTAGTGCGCGGCGACATGCTGGTCGGAACCGGCCAGTTGCCCAAATTCCGCGACCAACTTTACAAGACGGAAGACGAGGATCTGTTTCTCATCCCGACGGCCGAGGTGCCGGTGACCAACCTGTATCGCGAGGAAATTCTCGCTCTCGATGCACTGCCGAAGAAGCTCGCGGCCTATACCCCCTGTTTCCGCAGCGAGGCCGGCGCGGCAGGGCTTGGCACGCGCGGGCTCATTCGCATCCACCAGTTCGACAAGGTGGAACTGGTGAAAATCACGACGCCGGAAACTTCATTTGAGGAACTCGAAACGCTGACCGCCAATGCCGAGCAGGTGCTGCAGAAACTGGGGCTGCACTACCGGGTGATCGAGCTTTGCACCGGGGACATTGGATTTGGCTCGACGAAGACTTACGATATCGAAGTGTGGGCGCCGGGGCAGAATGCCTATCTGGAAGTGTCGAGCTGCTCGAACTTCGGCGACTTCCAGGCCCGTCGCATGAATCTGAAATACAAGACTGCCGAAGGGAAAAACCTTTTCCTGCACACGCTGAACGGTTCGGGCACGGCAATGCCCCGCCTTTACGTGGCGCTGCTGGAAACGTATCAACAGCCCGATGGCAGCATTCTCGTGCCCGAGCCGCTGCGGCCTTACGTAGGGACGGATGTGATTCGGTGACCGGCTTGCAAATTAAACCGTGGCGGATTTAACCACGGAGGAGAAGACCATTAATGACGATGCCGCTTTGGTCGTGGCAACGGGATTGCCTCGGTGCTAATCTGTCGTTTGATGGCCGCGAATTTCATCAGCGAGACGATTACTCCATTGGAAGGATTTGATCCGGCTCGGATGGTTTTTGGTGAACCGGGCGTTCCGTCGAAATTCCGCTGGCGGCAGCAGGAATTTGCGGTGGCCGAGCTGTTGGAGGCGTGGAAAGATCATGGGGATTGCACGCATGGCAGCGGCGAACGCTACGTGCGGAAGCATTGGTACCGAGTCCGCACGGAAGATGGCACCATCTGTCGCCTGTATTTCCTACGGAACTTCGGCAAGACGGGAAAAGCATCGCGCTGGTGGCTGCATAGCATGGAGCGGGAGTAAGCAAACTCCCCCAGCCTCTCAAAAAATTTCCCGCACCCAAACAAACCGCTCGACTCCCGGCGTAATGAGCGAAAGATTGGCCGCATGCACTTCTACGACGGCTGCACTGCACTGGTCACGGGCGCTTCGTCCGGTTTGGGAACCGAGTTTGCCCGTCAACTGGCCCCTTATGCGGGCCGCCTGATTCTCACCGCGCGCCGCGTGGAGCGGCTGGAATCTCTGAAACAGGAATTGGAGGCGGAAAATCCCGATTTGCAGGTATTCATCTATGGAGCCGATTTGGCCGATGAGCATAAGGTGTCCGAGTTCGTACAATGGCTCAAGGATGCCGGGTTGCGGATCAATTTCCTCGTGAACAATGCGGGCCGCGGCGATTACGGCCCTTTTATCGACAGCCAGTGGGAGGATGTGCGGCAGATGCTTGAGGTCAATATCAAGTCGCTGACCAAGCTCACTCACGCACTACTGCCCATGCTGCGCGAGTATCCCGTGGCGGCGATTCTCAACGTGAGTTCGATTGCCAGCCTGTTACCGCTGCCCGATACAGCGGTCTATGCGGCCTCGAAAGCATATGTAACCAGTTTCTCCGAGGCATTGCGCGCAGAACTGCGCGGCACTGGCGTGTCCGTAACCGCCTTGTGCCCCGGCCCGGTAAAGACCGAATTTGGCGCGGTGGCGATGCGCAACCCCGACCAGCCGATGCCGGTGCCCGAGCTCTTTCTGGTGAGCTCCTGAGCAGGTGGTGGCCGATGGACTGCGCGCGGTGGTCCAGGATCGCGCCCGGATCATCCCGGGCTGGTTGATGGCCATCACGATGATTCTCACCGCGGCGGTTCCCATGGTGCTCTTGCGCCTGATTCTCAATCGCCGCCCGAAGGAATGGTTTCACAAGGACTAAGCGCCAAAACATGGTCGCGCAGAAAGGTTGCCGACCGGCGCGCAGGGTTCTAAAGTCCCCGCAAATTTATGATCGAGCTTACCAAGTGGTTTTACCTCGTATTCGGCCTGTTGACCGCAATTGGCGGCCTGATGGGCTTTCTCAAAGCAAAGAGCGTCGCCTCTCTGGTCGCGGGCGGGATCTGTGGCCTGCTGTTGATTGCGGCTCATTTCGTGTTGCTGGATAATTTGAACCTCGGTCTCGGAATCGGCCTGGTGGTGTCGGTGCTGCTGGTGGGCCAGTTCCTGCCGAAGCTGTTGCACAAGGAGTTCAAGCCGCACATCGTGAGTTCCTCCGTGCTGGGACTTATCTCCCTGGTGTTAACCCTCCTCTGCTGGTACCACCGCTAAGCGGTTGCAAATCGTGAGGGCCATCTTTGCCAGAATGGGACTAGCGGCCTGCGTGCTGGCGATCGTTTCCGGCTGCGAGCGGGCACCGGAACCTACCGAAAACCCGACGCCGACTCCGGTCCCAACGCCCGTCCCTACTCCGACGCCGATCCCCACTCCCACGCCGATTTATGTCCCTTCCAAGCGCATGGAGACGGGCAAGCTTTTTAACGGCCCGGAAGTGCATGCCACCGTGCAAGCGGATTTCGGCTCCTCCGCAACCATCGAGCGCGATACCCCCTCCAGCTACACGGTGGACTTGAAAGTGACCGTCAAAGTTCCGCGAGCGCATTCCAGCTTGCAAGAACTCTCGGTGCTTACCCCGGCCCTGCCCCAGCTTTTACCCGGTCTTTCGGCGTTGCTCGATACCGCGCAGGTTTCGCCCTTTTACGACGATCTCTATGCCCGCAAAGTGGCGACCATCAACCACGACCTGGTGCGACTCGACCAGCTCATCTCGCGGCACAACTTCTTTGACTGCGAGACGCTGCTAAACATGCGCGATGCCAAGAGCGGACGCGCGGTCGTGCTATTGCAGGCCGATATGGATGTGGTGATGGATGGCTCCGACAGCGATCGCCAGCCCGTAACCGATGGCAGCTCGGCCAACTTCGAACCCACGACCAGCTACAAGTGGCCCAAGCAGACGACGACTCCCAATCCCTTTCTCGCCGGTCGCGTGGATCGATTGCAGAAAGCGCTGGTCCAACTTTCCTCGCCCGGCACCTCCCCGGCGCAGATTCAGCAAATTCAAACCAACCTGCCTCGCTTAAAGGCGGAGGTGGATGAATTGAAGCGCTACAGCTATCTCATTTCGACCACCGACCCGTTCATTGTGCTGCCGGGGCCACTGTTCAAGGATGCCGGCCCCTTTGCGCCGAAGCTCGGCGACTTTTGCGTGATCGTGGTCGGGGACAAATTGTATCCTTCAATCGTCGGAGACGTGGGGCCAACCTACAAGGTGGGCGAGGCATCGCTGCGCATCGCCAAGGAAATCACTTCCAGAGCTACGCCGTACAACCGGCCCGTGGATGAGTTGAAGGCCAGCTACTTTGTGTTCCCGGGCACGGCCGACAAACCACCCGGGCCACCCAATCTCGATCACTGGTACGAGCGCTGCCAGCAACTGCTCAAGGACATCGGCGGCTATCAAGGCGAACTGGTGCACTGGACTGACCTCACCAAGCCCACGCCGACTCCCACGCCATCCGCTACCGCGAGCCCCTCGCCTGTTTCCACTGCGACTCCGGCGTCTTCCGCCTCACCAGTTCCGAGCGCATCCGTTTCGCCCTCTCCGACAGCACCTCAACCCTAGGACGCCATGCTGGAGGCGGCAAAAATGACTCCTGACGCTTCAACCGGACTGGCCACCATCGTCCGAGCTACGCACGGCGAGCCGGGCGCGATGATGCTTTACCGGGCCTCAGGGGAAAGCGAGCGATTGATCGGTGCGGGAAGTTTTCCGAAGGAAGTAGCAGACGCCGTCCGGAAAACACTGGCGAGCGACAGCCCAAAATTACTCACCCTCGAAACCGACTCGGGGCCGGTGAAAATCCTGGCGGAGAAAGCCAATCCTCACTTCCTGCAAGTGCTGGCAGCCGCCCAGCAGGAAAAGCAGGCTCTCGTCGTGGTCAGCGTTTTTGAAATGGGCGGCGATCATCGCCAAAAACTCCGCACCCTCGCCCTGATCGATGAAACCGGGCGCTGGCGTGGGTTGGAGCGTGATCGAACCGAAATGGGCCGACTCTGGGATGCCTGTCGCGAAGCGTTACAAGATGGTCGCTCCCGGGTGCAAACCCATCATCTCGGCGATGGCATCGCGACCACTTTTCTGCGGGTCATTCATCCCTCCGAATGACGTGCATTTAAAGCGGCGTCGCTTCAGTCACCTTATCATTTCGCTTACCAGGTGGAGTCCGTCGAAGAAGACTTATCCTGAGGCTTTTCTGGATTCGGATTTGAGACAGGAGGTAGATCCGTGGTGAGTTGATTGATCGCGGTGGTGACGACTTGGTCAAACGATCGGGTATAAAGGGTGCCATCCCTCTGAAACTCCTCCGGCGTCCCGACAATACTGCTCACGGTTAAGGCACCTTTTCGCCAAATCGTTTCACCACCACTTCCAATGAGAGTTCCTTGCAAAGTGAGACAGGCAGCCAACTTTCCCGAACCACCGGAGGCAAAACCCCAATCCCAAACGCTGAGATGAAAGGTGGCCTGCGGTGATTGTGCCTCGGAAGCAAATCCCGGCAGAGCGAGAATCGCTTTTTGAAAACGCTCGTTGAGCAGACGAGGAACATCGATTTTACTCCGCTCAATGACGCCCTGAACGTGGCTCCGCCCCGCCTTCTCTTCTGCGGCGACCACCGTTGCTTGAGCTGCCAGAACGCCCAAAACCCCCAGCGGGATAGCCGCTGTTCTCGTGCCGGTGATTGTCGCATCGGTGTACGAATATTTTCCTGGCATTTCCACGTTGGGCGCAAACGAAACCCTGCCGTATTTAGCTCGATTGACCTTGGACAAGGAAGTGGTTTGCACACAACCGGTCAAAGAAACCAACGCCAGAACCGATACCAGAATTGCAACCGCAGAAAACCCTTTAGACATGCGGGGTGGCTATCAACAAACCACCCCGCATGACAAATAAAATATAAATCACCTATGCTTTCAGCGACCGATTGAGCGCACTCACCACGGCCTTGATCGAGGCCAGCTCGATGCTGGTATCGATGCCCGCACCCCAGACGGAGCGTGACTTGCCTGCAGTGGCTGAGGGCAGTTTGATCTGGATATAGGCAATCGCACTTGCCTCCGCGCCACTACTCAGGGCGTGCTCGGAGTAATAGGAGACTTCGAAGGCCGGGGCGCCTGCTTTTTGCAAGGCATTCACGAAAGCGGCAATCGGGCCGTTGCCATCGCCGGTGAGCGCGATCTCCGCCCCGTTTTGCAGCGCGGTGGCGCGGCAGCGCATTTGACCGCGGGTGCCATCGGCATGGAAATGGCCCAGCGCATACGGCTCGGCGCGCTCGATGTACTCCTTCCAGAAAATATCGCGCAATTCCGCCGCCGTGACTTCGCGCCCGAGATGGTCCACCTCGTCGTTGGCGATGGGGCCGAACTCGCGTTGCATGTCCTTCGGCAGTGTGATGCCAAACTCGCTCTCCAGCAAATAGGCCACGCCGCCCTTGCCCGACTGGCTGTTCACACGGATCACTTCCCGGTAATGGCGGCCCAGATCATCGGGGTCGATCGTCAAATACGGGATGTCCCAAATGACCGGCTCGCCGCTTTCCTGCGATTTCTTCCACGCACCGAGACCTTTCTTGATCGCATCCTGGTGCGAACCGCTGAAGGCGGTAAAGACCAACTCACCCGCATACGGCTGGCGGGCAGGCACCGTCATCCCGGTGCAGCGCTCGTAGATTTCCACCAGCTTGTTCAAGCTGGAGAAATCGAGCTTCGGATCAATACCGTGCATGTAGAGATTCAAGGCCACGGTCACGATGTCCAGGTTGCCCGTGCGCTCACCATTGCCAAAGAGCGTGCCCTCCACGCGCTCCGCCCCAGCCAGCAAGCCCAGCTCGGTCGCAGCCACGCCGGTGCCACGGTCATTGTGCGTGTGCAGGCTGATGATCACGCTCTCGCGATTTTTCAAGTGACGACCGAACCACTCGATCTGGTCGGCATAGACGTTCGGCATCGCAACCTCCACCGTATCGGGCAGGTTCAGGATCATCTTTTTCTCCGGCGTCGGCTGCCACACATCCATCACGGCCTGGCAAATCTCGACTGCAAACTCCACCTCCGTCGCCGAAAAGCTTTCCGGTGAATACTGGAAGGTGACATTTGTGCCCGCCAGGCGCGGCAGCCGATCCTTGATCCACTGCGTGCCGCGCTTTGCGATGTTTACGATCTCCGACTTTTCCAGGCCGAAAACGATACGGCGCTGGGCCGGCGACGTGCTGTTATACAAGTGAATGATCGCATTCTTTGCACCGACAAGCGATTCGACGGTGCGCTCGATCAAGTCCTCGCGGGCCTGGACCAGCACTTGAATGGTCACGTCATCAGGAATGCGGCCCTCCTCGATCAACCGGCGGTTGAACTCGAATTCGGTATTCGACGCCGAGGGAAAACCGACCTCGATTTCCTTGAAACCGCATTTCACCAGCGCATCGAAGAGCTCCAGCTTTTGCGATACGTTCATTGGCACGGCGAGGGCCTGGTTGCCATCGCGCAAATCGACGCTGCACCATATCGGCGCTTTCGTCATCACCTGGCTGGGCCACTGGCGATCCGGCAAATTCACCGGAGGAAAGGGACGATACTTTTGGGAAGAAGGGATAATCATAACCTGACAAAGGAGTTAAGCCGAGAGGCATCTTGGCACACGTCGGCAATAAATTGGAATTTCAAACGGGATTTCTTTTGGTGGAAAGAATTATTAAAAGTCGGCGGCGAAAGGCCACCTCCACCGGGAGCAGCCAGCCGCGTTACACGCGATCAGCTCCACGAGCGAGAAGCTCGAGGAGCGGGATAAGTCGGCTGGTAAGTCGCTTTGCCATTACGCCGAAAAAATAAAAGCGCAGCGACACTTTGCAAGTCGTTCGTTAATTTTTCGTGAATCACTCCCCGGCACTGGGAAAAATTCTTTACAAGCCACGATGCTCCGGGCGCAATTCCCGTCCCGCGCAATCGAACGAAATCGCGGTAGCGGTGTCTGTATGTAACCGATTTCATCCCCACATTTTAAGCATCATGAGCACGACGCAGGAGATTACCGAACAAGTGAAACGCGCCGCCCATTGGGTGGCCCCGTTGCAGGAGCAGATGGCCCGGGTGGTCGTCGGCCAGAAATATCTGATTGATGGCCTGCTGATGGGCTTGCTGACCAATGGCCACGTGCTGCTGGAAGGCGTGCCAGGGCTGGCCAAGACGCTGACCGTCCGGACTCTGGCCTCAGCCGTGCAAACCGGCTTCTCCCGCATCCAGTTTACGCCCGATCTGCTGCCAGCCGACTTGATTGGCACGCTCATCTACAATCCGCGCACCGGCGAGTTCGTCACCAAGCAGGGCCCGCTTTTCTCGAATCTCATCCTCGCCGACGAAATCAACCGCGCCCCAGCCAAAGTGCAGAGCGCGCTGCTTGAAGCCATGCAGGAGCGCCAGGTCACGCTCGGTGACACCACCTATCCCCTGCCCGATCCGTTCCTCGTGCTCGCCACGCAGAATCCGATCGAGCAGGAAGGCACGTATAATCTTCCCGAAGCACAGGTGGATCGTTTTCTGTTCAAGCTCAAGGTCGGCTATCCCACCCGTGGCGAAGAGCGCCAGATTCTCGACCGCATGGGCACCTCCGCTCCGCGTCTCGATGTGCAAGCCGTAGTGCAATCGCAGGATATCGTCACCGCGCGCGGCGTGGTGAATGAAATCTACGTGGACGACCGCGTGAAGGACTACATTGTGGATGTGGTCTGGGCGACCCGCGAACCCGGCAAATACAAACTCGGTCTCGACGGCATGATCCGCTGTGGCGCCTCTCCGCGCGCCACGATCGCCCTCACCCTGGCCGCAAAAGCCAATGCGTTTTTGCAGGGTCGTGGATATGTCACCCCGCAGGATGTAAAAACCATCGGCTACGACGTCCTCCGTCACCGCATCATGGTGAGCTACGAAGCGGAAGCGGAGGAGATTACGAGCGAGCAAGTGGTTGGGAAGATTCTTGGAGGACTGCCGGTTCCGTAAAAGGCACTAATGAAAGCACCCACAAAACGGCGTCATCCCGAGCGAAGCGAAGCGTAGTCGAGGGATGACAGTGCGGTTGGAGGAGAAGCATGAAATGAGTGACGCCAAAGACATTCTCAAAAAGATCCGTCGTCTGGAGATCAAGACGCGCGGGATGGTGAATGCCGCCTTTGCGGGGCAGTTCCGCAGCGTCTTCAAAGGGCGCGGGATGAACTTCGAGGAAGTGCGCGAATACCAGCCCGGCGACGAAGTGCGGGCGATTGACTGGAACGTTACCGCCCGGCTCGGCGAGGCGCATGGAGATGCGTTTGTGAAGAAATTCACCGAAGAACGCGAGATGACCGTGATGCTCATCGTGGATGTGAGCGCGAGCGGAAACTTCGGCAGCGTGAGCCAGAGCAAGCGCGAAATGGCCGCGGAGGTGGCGGCGCTCCTGGCCTTCAGCGCCATTCGCAATAACGACAAGGTGGGCCTGTTGCTTTTCTCCGATCGCGTCGAGCACTTCATCGCGCCGCGCAAAGGGCGCATGCATACGCTGCGATTGATTCGCGACGTGCTTTTCTTCGAACCCAAGGGACGTGGTACCAATCCCACGGAAGCGCTGGAATACCTTAACCGCGTCGTCACCCGCCGGGCGGTGGCGTTTCTGGTCTCGGATTTCCAGACGACGCTGATCACGAAGACGCTTTCCATTACCGCCAAGCGGCACGATTTGATCGCCGTCTCCATCGTGGACCCGGCCGAGGAGGTGCTGCCCAATGTCGGGCGGGTGCGCCTGGAAGATGCGGAGACGGGGCAACTGCTGGAAATCAATACTTCGGATAAAGCGGTGCGCGCCGCATATGTGGAAGCGGTGGAAAAGCACCGCAGCGAATGGCGGCAGGAGTTTCGCCGTCGCCGCGTGGATGCCATTTCACTCCGGACCAATGAGGACTGACGTACCGGCCCTGAGGAACTTCTTCCGCGTGCGCGAGCGGCGCCAGATTGTTGCATGAAATACCGGCTTCCATTTTTCCTTTTCCTGCTCGCGCTGCCTCTTTCCCCGGCCTTCGGCCAATTGCGAATGGCCCCGCCAGCACAGGGTGACCAGACCCCGCCGCCGTTCATCGGCCCGGTCGCCGTGCCCATGCCGGTCTGGGAAATCACCGCGATTGTGGGGGGCATCATTGCCGCAGTGGGCATTATCGCCTGGATCATGATCAGTGCGCACAGAAATCGTCCGCAGCCGATTCCGCCTACCCCGAAGGAAATCGCCCTGGCGGAATTGGAGAAAATCCACCCGCAGATTTCGACGATGGAACCCTACGCCTTCAGCATCGCCGTCTGCGATATTTTGCGGGCCTACGTCTTGCAGCAATATCAGCTGGGCGCTCCGCGCCAGACGTCGCCGGAGTTTCTCGCCAGCATCGGCGATTCTCCAAAATTCTCCGGTGAAGAGAAAACGCTGCTCGGGCAATTTCTGGAAAAGTGTGACTTGATCAAGTTCGCCCACATCCAGGCGAGCAGCGAGGACTCGACCGCGCTGTGGCAGCAGGCCCGCCGTTTTGTGGAAGGAGGCGTCGCATGAGCATTCCGGCAGGTTATAGTTTCGGCTTTGCCAATCCATGGTTCCTGCTCGCACTGCTGACGATTCCGCTACTGGCGTGGCTCAAGGGACACTTCGGCAGTTCCCCGGCGGTGGTCTTCTCCTCCACCGGCGCGTTGCAACAAATGGGCCGCGCGGTCCGTTCCCGCAGTGGGCAATTTCTCGCCACCCTGTTTTACGCCGCTCTGGCACTGCTGATCATCGCTTGGGCACGTCCCCAAGCGGGACGCAGCTACACGCATACCGAGGCAAGTGGCATCGATATCATGATCGCGCTCGACGTCTCCGGCTCCATGCTGCTGGAGGACTACAAAATCGGCGGCGAACGCGCGAGCCGCACCGATGCGATCAAGAAGGTGACCCGCGAATTCATCGAGGCGCGTCCGAATGACCGCATCGGCATGATTGCCTTTGCCGGCCGACCTTATCTCGTGAGCCCCATGACGCTCGACCATGACTGGCTGCTGCAAAATCTCGACCGCGTGCGGATCGGCCTCGTGGAGGACGGCACGGCCATCGGCTCCGCCATTGCCAGCGCAGCCAACCGGCTTAAGGACCGCCAGGCCAAATCAAAGCTCATCATTCTCCTCACCGACGGCGACAACAACGCAGGGCAAATCCCTCCCCTCACCGCCGCGGAAGCCGCCGATGCGCTTCATCTCAAGGTTTACACCATCGGCGCGGGCACCGACAACCCGGCACCATTTCCTGTGCTCGACCGGAATCACCAGCAAGTGCACGACATGTTCGGTCGCCCGCAATACGAGATGCAGCAGTTCGGCTTCGATGAAACGGCCCTCAAGCAAATCGCCCAGATCACCAATGGCCACTATTTCCGCGCGGCGGATACCGATACGTTGAAGAACGTTTACGCCCAGATCGACCAGTTGGAAAAAACGCCGGAAAAGCTCACCAAGTATTCCGAATACCGCGATTTATTCCCGTGGTTTCTCTCCGCGGGCATGGGGCTGCTGTTATTGGAACTGATATTGTCACACACCCTCTGGAGGAGCCTGCCATGAGCTTCGCCCATCCCCTCTGGCTGCTTGCGCTGGCACTCATCCCGTTGCTCATGGTGCTCTACTGGCGCGCCCAGCAACAAGCGAAGCTGCATTTGAAAAACCTGGTTCCACCCCGCCTGCAGGAACGCCTCGCGGGCAGTGTCCATCGGGGACGTCGGGCCCTGCGTTTTCTACTGCTGATGGTCGCCCTGGGACTGGGCATCATCGCCGTGGCTCAGCCCCGCTATGGAACGATCGAGAACCACGTCGAGCGCAAGGGACGCGACGTGCTGTTTGCGATCGACACCTCGAAGAGCATGCTGTCGAATGACACCGCGCCGGACCGCCTCACCCGGGCCAAACTGGCGGCGGAAGACCTGCTTAACACGCTGCAGGGGGATCGTGCCGGGCTAATCGCCTTTGCGGGCAGTGCTTTCCTACAAGCGCCGATGACGATCGATTACAACGCGGTACGCGACTCGATTGATTCGCTGGATACCAACATCATTCCGCAAGGCGGCACCGATATTACCGGCGCGATCCAGGCCGCCGGGGATGCATTTGGCAAAGGCGAGAGCAGCAACCGCGCACTGATCATTTTCAGCGATGGCGAGGATTTGCAGGACGACGCGGTGCAGGCGGCCAAAGACGTGGCGGGCAAGATTCGCATCTTCACCGTCGGCATTGGCACCACACAGGGATCGCTCATTCCGGTTCCGAACGAATCCGGCGGCACGGACTTTGTGAAGGACGAGAGCGGCAACCTGGTAAAATCCCATCTTGATCCGTCGCGCCTCCAGCAAATCGCTGAAGCCACCGGTGGCTTCTATCTTCAGCTCGGCGATAGTTTTGATGATATGAACCGGCTCTACACGCAGGGCATCGCGAAGCTGGCGGAGCAAAACATCGATGCGCGCCTGTCCAGCCGACCGATCGAGCGGTATCAATGGCCACTCGGCGCGGCCTTGTTGATTCTTGCGATCGCACATCTGATTTCGGATCGTCGCAAGGAACGCAAACCGCCGACGCTTCCCCAGCGCAAGGTAGTTCGCCCGGTTGCTGCGGCGCTCGCCGCAATAATCGCACTCGGCGGGCAGGCCCGGGCAGAGGATGCGATGAAACTTTATAACGAGGGAAAGTTCCCGGAGGCCTATCAGGCATATCAAGACCAGTTGCAGAAACGCCCGGACTCGACCGCACTTCAATTCGACGTTGGCACCAGCGCCTACCAGGCGGAGAAATATGACGAGGCGATCAAGAGCTTTGGCAAGGTTATGGAATCGGGGGACGAATCCCTGCGCACCAAGGCCCAATACGATCTCGGCGCATCGCTCTTTCAACGCGGCTTGAGACAACAGGCGGATGACGACAAGGAACACGATTATACCAATGCCTCACAACATTTTTCCGATGTCCTGAAAGCGAATCCCAAAAATACCGACGCCAAGGATTATCGCGATCTGGTGAACAAATTGCTCGATGAATTGAAACGCAAGCAAGAGCAGCAAAAGCAACAGCAACAAAATCAAGACCAGCAAAAGCAGGATCAAAAAGATCAGCAGGATCAACAGCAGAATAGTGACAATCAACAATCGCAGAAGAATCAGCAACAACAGCCGTCGAAGGACCAGCAATCGAAAGACCAGTCGGGCCAGGATAAATCCCAACCACAGCAAGACCAGAAGCAGTCACAAAATTCTCAAAATCAATCGGGACAAAATCAGCAAGGCCAGCAACAACCGCAGGACAAGCAAGACCAGTCGAAGAATCAGGAGGAAAAGCAGAACGGGCAGGACCAGCAGAATGGCCGGTCGGGTAAGCAACAGGCTAACGACCGCATGAACTACCAGAACGGAAGCCCATCACCCCCCCCCGGTGAAAACGCGCAGAACGGACAAAATCAGCAGGACAAAGACAAGCCGCCGCAATCGCAAGCTGCCAATCAATCTCAAGCCGGGGCTTCTCCTTCCGGCACGCCCAAAGAAGGCAAACTGGAGCAAGCCCAGACCGCCAGTGGAGCCGCGGCCTCGCCCTCACCGGGCGGTGAAACCGGGCAGGCTGCCGCCGCCGCAGAAGAGCCCGGCAAGCCCGGGGAAATGACGCCCGAACAGGCGCGCTTGCTTTTGGAGTCGCTAAAGGGTGATGAAAGCAAGGTGCAACTGAATGAACATCCGGCCACCGGGCCTGTCCTAAAAGATTGGTGATGCGTTTCCGAAATTTTCTCCCATTGCTGTTGATCGCGGGTGTGCTGTTGGGCTGGCATGTATCCAGCGCCCATGCCGAAGTCTCGGTGAATGTCGCACTGGATAGTTCACAAGTGGATGTCGGTGAGACGGCCACGCTGCAACTGACCGTTTCGGGAGCGGATAATGCTGATGATCCCAAAATCCCCTCGGTGGCGCATTTGCAGATTCAGGCCGTGGGAAGGCAGACGAGTTATAATGCCAGCCTCAGCTTTGGAGGCGGCAATTCGATCACCCAACAGCTCATTTTCAGCTATTCGGTGACGGCTGATCAGGCGGGGAATTACACCATTCCCGCGATCACCGTTTCGGCCGATGGGAAAAGCTACTCCAGCAATCCGGTGAGCCTGATCGTAGGTGGTGGCTCGACCGGACAAAACTCCAGCCAGCCGAGTGGCAAAGGTTACTTTGCCCAAATCGTGGTGCCCAAGACCAACGCTTACGTGGGCGAATCGCTGCCGGTGGAGGTCAAATATTTCATTGATGGCAGCATTCCGATTCAAGCAGCCCAGGACGGACCGCCTTCGCTCGAAACTTCAGGGCTCACCGCACCCAAGCTGCGGCTGGGCGACCAGGGGCAGGCCGATTATCAGGGGCGCCCTTACCGGGTGATCGTTTTCAAAACCGTTGTCACGCCAGTGAAGGCAGGCGCTCTGCAAGTGGGGCCTTCATCGTTTGTTTTCGTCATGCAGCTTCCGCAGCACAACCGCCGGAGAAGCTCACCCTTTGGCAATTCACCGTTTCAACAATTTTTTGGCGACGACGACATCTATGACATGGTCCCACGCCAAGTCACCGTGACAGCGGACGCGGCTCCGCTGCAAGCAAAGCCGCTGCCGACCGCTGGACGTCCGACCGATTTCTCGGGAGCCGTCGGTGACTTCAAGATCGTCGGCCAATCAAGTACGAGCGAAGTGAAGGCGGGTGAGCCGCTTACGGTTACCGTAACCATCAGCGGGCGGGGCAATTTTGACCGCATTACCGCACCCCAACTGGAATCGGCTCCCGGCTGGCGCAGTTACCCCGCCACCTCTTCAATGAAGACGGATGACGACAGCGGCTTGAGTGGCACGAAAACCTTCCAGATTTCCCTTGTCCCCAGTGGCGGGCAGACGGAGGTGCCACCGCTGCATTTCAGCTATTTCGATCCCGAGCGCGAGAAATACATCACGCTCTCCACGGATAAGATTCCGGTCAAGGTGGATGGCTCAATCGCCACCCCGACGCCCACGCCCATCGTCGCTACGGCGGCCACTCCAGCCGCGAATGCCAGTCCAGCACCAGCAGTCGATCGCGACATCCTCTACATTCTCCCCTCGGCTCAATGGGATCGCAGCGCCTTTACTCCGATTTATCGCACGACCGGTTTCTGGGTCGCTCAGATGGTGCCGCTTTCGGCACTACTGGGCTTTGCCTTGTTCCAGCGTTCGCGGCGACAGGCTGGCGACGAGCGCGCCAATCGCCTGCGCACGCTGAGCAAGCAGAGCGAAGAGCAAAAGGCCCAGTGGCAGCAGCAGAATGTCGCGCGTGGCCAGTTTTACGAAGCCGCCACGGCATGGATGCGCACCGTCTCGGCAATCCGCCACGGGGGCGAACCCGACGCGCTCAGTGGAAACGAGATTCTCGCCCGCAGTGGCCTCGATGATGCAACCCAACAGGAATTGAAATCGCTCTTCGATCAGCATGGTGAAATGCTCTACGCAGGCGGCACGCGAAGCGAAGAGCCTCTGCCGGAAAATCGACGCAACACCCTGGTGGACGCCCTCAACTCCTTTGAAAAACAGCCATGAAAACGCGCCTCTCATGCCTGCTCGTCCTGCTTGCCTCCATGCTCTGCCTGAGGGCTTCGAGTCCGGATGTGGAGTTTTCCACAGCAAACGCTGCCTATACCGCGGGGAAATTCACAGAAGCGAAGCAGGGCTATGAAACGCTCATTGGGAATGGCGATTTCGCGGCAAATCTTTTCTACAATCTCGGCAACGCAGAATGGCGCCTGCACGAGGCTGGGCGCGCGACACTGGCTTACGAGCGGGCGCTGGCGATCCAGCCCAATGCTCCCGAGGCGCGCGCGAATCTCGCCTTTGTCCAGAAACAAACCGGCTCACGATTGTTTCCCGCAAAGTCGTGGGAAGTCATCTTCCCATCGATCAATCTGAGCACCCTCGCCTGGGCTCTGGTCCTGGCCATATGGGTGGCCCTACTGTCGCTGCTCGCCCTCTGGCTGCGCTGGATGCAGGATGGAACCTGGGCTGGGCTTGCAGTCGTCGTGGCGTTGCTCGCGGCGGCCTATTTTGGCGCAGCGATCGTTCAAGGAGAAAAGCGCATGCACTCCGCGATCGTTGTAGCCGCCAAGGTGGATGCCCGCTATGCGCCGGCAGACAATTCTCCGCTGGCCGATACGTTGCCGGCGGGGAGTGAAGTAAGAATTTTGCAAAATAGCGGGGAGTGGACGTATTGTCTCCTGCCCGGCGAAATCCGGGCCTGGCTGCCGACCGCAGCCATCGAATCCATTTCGCCTGCCCACGCTTGAAATTCGCCCGCTCCATCTTCTTCGCGCTGCTGCTGCCAGCAATGGCGCAGGCGGATTGGCGAAACGACCTCACCCCGGAAAAGCCGGGCGTTTTCCCGGCCCTCAAGCCCCTGCAAGCCCGGTATCATCTGGGCTGGCTGGGGGTGACGGCTGGCAAGGCCTGCATCACCTTTCTCAAAAAAGACGACGATACAGTGGAGCTAAATGCCACGGGTAATTCCACCGGCATGGCGCGCGCTTTATGGAAAATGGACGCCACCCATGATGCCCTGGCCGAGAGCCATCAGTTACGACCGCTTTCCCTTGAGCAAACGGAGGTCTATTCCGCAAAAACGATTAAGACGAAAGCCCGCTTCTCCGAGCGCGAGGTGTGGTGCCTGAAGACGGTGCAACCCCCGGATAAAAACCCACCGAAGCCGAAGCACTTTCGGTTACCGGAAGCCTTTGACTTGCAGAGCGCCCTGCTGTTTGCCCGCAGCCAGCCGTTGAAAATAGGAGACACGATTTCCATGATCGTCTTCCCTTTCTCCTCGCCCTACCTCGCTACCATCAAAGTGCTGGGCAAGGAGGACATCAGCGTCCGGGCGGGCAAATTTCATACAATCAAGTGCGACCTGAAACTGCTCTCCATCGACAAAAAGTTGGAACTGCACCCACACAAGCTTTTCAAGCACGGCACGATCTGGGTCTCCGATGACGAAACCCGCCTGCCGGTAAAGATCCAGGTGGATATCTTCATCGGCAGCGTCTGGGCGGAGCTGGATGAGTTGAAGCCGTCTCCGTAGTCAGCAAACACATCGCGAACGATCTTGGACGCGTAATTTCTTTCCCAAAAAACTGCGCTAATCTGCCTGTAATCCTCTACCAGCCTTACCCCTGATTTGTCACTCCACCGGGATTTGTTTGGCCGGCGGGCAGCGTGAGGATGCTGGAGTTCCAGTAATCGATGATGTCGAGCATCTGGAAGCGGAAGACGATCAGCAACGCGTCGTTAAGCGGGATGCTCAGGCGCTTGGCGATGGATTGGAGCGATTCGGAGCCGTTGATGGCCGTGGCAAAGCGCGCTTCCACATCGTTGAGCTTGAGCTTCTGGATCATCTCGTAGCCCTTGCGGGTGTAGGCCGGGGAACCGTTCGGATCGGGGCGTTGCTGGGCAGTGAGGAAATTGTATTTCACGTAGCGCAGGCTCGCGAGCATCCAGCTTTCCGGATCTTCCGTCGATACCGGGAAGTTTTTCGCAAAGTCGGGCAATTCCTTCAAGTGCTCGAACTCGAAATGGATCCGGCCCGCCGTCCAGAGGTAGGAGAAGAGACGCTGACCGTGGTCGCGAGTGATTTGCACCACGTCGTCATGCGGGAACCCGTTATGATTCGCCAGATAGAGGAACATCGGGCAACTCGTAAAGCTCTGGTTGGCCTGCGATTCGAGAATGAGGCCGAGCGGTGTGGAGGAAAGAATCAGCGGCGACTCGCGGGTGTAAAGATGCACGTCCCGCGAGGTGGCGTAAACGAAACGGCCTTTCAGGAAATAAAGGTCCGTGGAAAAACGGTTGAGGAACACGCGGAGCACGCCAGTAAGCTGGTCACCGTAGGCCATCTGAATCGCGTTCTTGAGCGAGAAGAAGCCGGTATGCGCCTGGAAGACCATCTTTTCCGCCTCACGGAACAGCACCATGCCAGACGGATGTGGCTGTGGCGCGGCCTTGGCGAGCGCCGTCTGGATCGCGGTGAGCAGTTCATCGGGCTGCAGCGGCTTGCTGAGCGACTGGATGACATTCGGATACTTTTCAACCAGCTTCGGGCCGACGCCATTCGCAGAAATGACAATCACCGGCACCTTCGACATGAAGGGATCGTTCAACAAACGATAGCAAACCGCATCGCCATCGAGGTCGGGCAGCGAATCGTCGAGCAGGATCAGGTCCGGATTCGCCAGATGGAAGCGCTCAATGCCATCGATACCGCGCGGGGCCAGCATCACGTCGCAAGTCGCAAAGTTCTTCTCGAGAACGTGTTCGGTCAGCCGGGCTGCGACGTTCGTTTCATCAATGACTAGAATTTTTTGCGCCATATCCTGCGATTAAAAAACAATATGCCCTGGGTTTGAGAGCGGGTTAGGTGGAACTTATTGGTGTCCACCATCCTAGACAAGGCAAAAAACATGCCGCAGGGGCAGGAAATGTACGAATTTTAAGAGAGGATATACGATCCGGGCCTGATCCGCTCCGTTTAGGGAATCCAGATCCCACCACCAGGGCCTGGATGCAGAATCACCCGGATGTGCGGCGCGGAATGCTCCATGCGTGGGAGCAGATGCAATTGGGCCAGCGTAGGCAGGTCGAGTCGCCCCGTCACCTCCAGATCAGTGCGGGATTGATACCTGGAAAGGGCGCGCTGGAACAACGGGCCGGGAATACCATCCGGATCACCCTCGTAGAGGCCGATTTCGACCAGTCGCTTTTGAGCACTGCGCACGGTATCGCGCTGCACCACCGGGGGCGCGGTTTCATACGGAGTTCGACGGAAAATCTGCCCATAAGAAGCGACGGGAACGCCTTGCAGGGCGGGCGGCGGTGATTTTTTGAGAAATTGCCGGTCTTGAACGGCCGAATCGTCGGAAGGCGCGCGCAAATCCGATTGCGCCCCTCCCCGATTTTCGGGCGCAGCAGGTGTCACCTCGGGCGCTTGATTACTGGAGGAATCGTCACCAGTCGCCGCCGGAGCGTTTGATCCACTATCCCCGCCATTTTTTAGCGCCTTGCGGGTCTCATCGTTCAGCTGGCCCGTCACCTCCAGTCCGTTGCGAATCTGGAAGCGCTTCAGCGCCTGGGTGGTTTCCGGCCCGGCCTGACCATTCACATCGCCGAAATAATAGCCCCCGTCTTTCAATTCCTGCTGAACGGTTTGCAAATCATCCTCGGCACGCAGGATAGCCGTGCAGCACAGGAGAGCGATCGCGGTGGCGGGAAAAATCTTCATAGAGTCTGCTAAATGGGACGCCGCACCCGGCACAAGTATTCATTTTTTGACCATCTGAATGATCGTCGGATCGTCGCCACGCAGGTAAGCTTGCAGGCCACTGACAATCGCCACGGCCAGACGCTCCCGATAACCAGACATCATGAGTAATTTCGCCTCGGCCGGGTTACTAATGAAGCCTGGCTCGACCAGAATCGCCGGCTCCTTTGTGTGATGAACCACATAGAGATCGCGACTCTTGATCCCCCGGCTGACCACTCGTAATTCACCGGCCACGGCCCGTTGCATACAAGCAGCCAGGCGCTGGCCTTTATCCACCGGTTTGGGCGGGAAAATGACGTTGAGAAACCGCGACCAGGGCCACCCGCGCAACGGCGTATCCTTTGCATCCGCATAATAGGTCTCCACCCCGTTGACATACCCGTAGGCCGATTGATTGAAATGAATGCTCACAAACAGGCATCCCGGCGAGGCGTCGGCAATGGCCACCCGATCCGAGAGTGCCACATAGACATCCGAGTCCCGTGTAAGCACGGTGCTGAACCCTTTCTCCATCAAGAGCCGGTTCACCCGCAGCGCTACATCGAGCGTAAGGTTTTTCTCTTTCAGCCCGTTGCCCTTCGCGCCGTCATCCGCCCCACCGTGGCCGGGATCGATCACAATCGTCGGTAATACGGGTGCGTTCGCGGCAGGAGTATCCGCCGCCTTCGCCATGGTCGGTGGCGGCACTGGCTTGCTTGGCGTAGGAGCGGGCTTGCCGGTGGAAAGGATCACCGGCGCGGGTGGTCTTTGTACGTTTAAGGGCTGCCGCGAAAGGAACAATTCGTAGCCCAGCAAGCCCAACCCGATGCATGGCAATGCGATGCCCCCGAGCCAGCCGATTTTTTTCAGCAATGCACGCCCGCGCGTAGCGCTCATGATGAACCTTAAAAAGATTTTAGCAGTTCATCCAGTTCTGTTTTCGTCAAAATGCGACACGCAAGATGGGGCGGCGCATTTTTCTCCAAAACCATCGCCTCAATCGAGGCCGTCTCGCGCTGCGCTTGCAAGTGCTCACGAATTTCCGCTTCGGACGGCTTCACTGCATCATCCACGGATTGCAGGTGACCGACGGCCCAGGCCGCAAGCGCGAGATACACCGCAGCCTTGAGGTCCCGCTGCGGCCCCATTTGCTCCATCAACCAGTGCGACATCGCATCAGTCGCCGCCACGCTGGCTCCCAACACCCCAAAGTTTTCCAGGGTACCACCGAAGCCGCTGTGGCTCGCGTGAATTGCCCCATCGTAATCCAGTCGCAAAAACAAATCCGGCGCACCATGTTCGCCCAGCTCGACAAAGAGCAGCCGCGCGAGAAAGGGCGGCCCGTAGATTTGCTCGAAGGCATTTTTCAAAAGCGGACTCAGCGAGTAATGAGCCAGCCGCCGTAGCGAGACATCCTGGGCCGACCGGGTAAAACCTTCCGTGCTCGCCACCTCGATCGCGATCATCCGCAGCCGCTCGATGTCCCCGGGGTGACCGATGGCCCCCACCGCGATACGATCGTAGATCTCGAAGATTTTGCGCCGGTCGCGACTGAAGGTCAGCACCAACACGCCCTCTTCGTAGCCCAGCGCCACAATCGGGCTGCCGCTCGCCAGTTGGTGCTCGATGTATTCGCGGCGATTGGCGATCGCCTCTACCCAGCGGAATAGCTCTTCAGTCATGAGGAAAAAAGGACGTTAAGGACCAAGGCATTCATCGCAGAATCCGGGTGCGGTAAAGCTGGGCAAGCCGGTCATCGGGAATGGTCACGATGCCTTCCGCGGCAATGATTTTGACAATCGGGTACACGCCGGTCCGCCGGTCGAAGCCGCCAGTTGCCGTATCCGATTCTGCCGCCGTCTCCAGCGAGCGAAGCGCGAGCTCCAGTGCCTCCGCTTCTTTCAATTCCCGAAGCGGATGTTTTCCCCAGCGGTTTTCATAATGCAACACACTGCGCACCGCCGGCGAACCGGACCCGGTGGCGGCAAAATCCGCCACCTCGAATTGCGCACCCAGCGCATCGTAGAAATAGACGCGCGGCTGGCTGGAAACTGTATCGAAGGCGGCAAAGATCGGCGACACCATGCCCACCCCCTGCATCACGAGCGCGAGATTGTCGCGCAGCAGCTTGGAAAGCGCCCGCACCTTGCCGTCGAGGCTCATTTCCTGCAATTGGGTGCGGCGAAAGAACTGGAACGAATGCTCGAGCACCCGGGCCATTTCCCAAGCCGTGGCCGGCACACCCGCAATCGCCATGAGCGAGTGGCGATCGATCTCGATCACCTTGTCCGCGCGATCATAGACCACCGTATTACCCGCCGTGGCACGGCGATCACCCGCCACCAGCACGCCCCCAGAAAACTTGAAGGCAAGAATGGTCGTCGCCTGCGTAGGAATCAGCGAATGATTGGCCGCCATCCCCGCCGCCAAAGATGGCTCGGGATAGGCGCCATGACGACGGAGCATCATGGCAAAATCCTCACCGGCGGGAGCCAGCGCGGCGCTTGGGTTGAGCTCTCTCATTGGCCCGTCCGCTGGCGATAGCGTTTCGACTGGTTCGGGTCCACTTTTCGCATCCGCTGGAGCAGGTCGCGGGTGTCGGGTTTAGTGATGTCGGGTGACTTCGGCCCGTCGCTGTCTCCTTCTTTCGGAGCCCAGGGAGCGGGTGCTTGCGGCTTCTGCGTCCGGTCAGGCATGGCCCCAAGGTAAATCCACTTGCTCCGAAACGCAAGGCAACCACACGCAACTCCGCCGACGAATGCTGATCGTGATTCCTTTCTGTATCACCCAGCCGCGAAGCTTGCGCACCATGCGGGAACATGACATTCTTGCCTCCATGCTGCGACCCGCCTGGATTATTCCGTGCCTTGGACTTATCGTCACCACTGCCTTTGCCCAGGATTCCACCCCCGCACCGGTCTCCTCGACTGACATGGAACTCAAATCTCTGCGGGAGAGTTTGGATTTGCAGAACAAGGAAATCGACCGCCTCTCGTTGAAGGTGGATCTGTTGCTAAAAAAGCTCGGCGTAAAAATGGCGGCGGATGAAGAGACCACGCCTCCAGCCTCGCCAGCCCCGGCGACCGATGCAGAAACGACCGCTCCAAAAGCAGAACCCGCCGCCCCGGCCAATTCCCAGGGGATTCACACGGTCAGCAAGGGTGAAACCATCGTCGTAATCGCCCGTAAATACGGAGTAAGTGCCGGGGAACTGATGACCGTAAACCATATTTCCGACGCTCGGCACTTGCAGATCGGGCAAAACTTGGTTATTCCGATGTCAAAAAGCGGCTCTCCCACGGTCGCCCCGACCACTCCTCCCACCGAGCAAAATCCTTCTACTCACTGACCCTCCACCGATCATTTATGCAAGCTGCCGAAGATACCCAGAACTGGTTCCTGATGAAACATGACGATGGCACCGTATTCGGTCCCATTCCATTCCTACAGCTTCAGCAATGGGCTGTGGACGCCCAGATTTCGCCGCTCGACAAGGTTTCCACCGATGAGAGCAACTGGTTCAAGGCTCCCATGATTCCCGAACTGGAAATGGATTACCTCGTGGAAGTTTCGCCCGACCAGTACTATGGCCCCACGACTCTCGGCGCTGTCAGCGAATTCATCATGATGGGCGAGATCAGCCCCGACACCACGGTGATCAACTGCCGCGATGGGGCACACCATGTGGTAAAGGACATCCCGGGGGTGATTCCGGTTCCTCCAGAAAAGCCCAGCCGTGCCGACGAGCAACCCGTCCGCACCAGCATCCGCCTCAGCCTTCAGCAACGCATCCGCGACCTTGAGGAATCACTCCTCGAAGAGCGTCGCGCCCGTGAAGTATCCGAGGCCCGCTGCGACAAGATGGAAGCCAAGCTCGCCGAGTTTGGAATCCACATGTAAGCACAGGTGCTTTGATCAACCGCGTCGATCGCGGTTAAGCTTTCCCTGATCGACGTTTATTTCCCGCTGGCAAGCTGGCTGGAGGAAGGCCGCCCGGCGAAGTGATCTTCGATGTTCTGCATCGTGGTTTCCGCGATGTTTTTGAGCGCCGTTTCGGTGAAGAATGCTTGGTGCGAAGTCACCAGCACATTGGGGAAAGTCAGCAATCGCTGCAGCACGTCATCCTGGATGATTTCATTGCTCAGATTTTGGTAGAAAACCCCCTCCTCCTGCTCGTAAACATCCAGGCCGAGATAGCCCACCTTGCCACTCTTGAGCGCGGCGATGACTGCCGTGGCATCGATCAACGCGCCGCGGCTGGTGTTGATAATCATCACCCCCGGTTTCATCTTCGCCAGTGATTCCTCATTAACGAGGTGATGCGTCTCCGGCGTGAGTGGGCAATGGAGGCTGATGATATCGGACTCCGCCAACACCTCATCGAGCGTCTTGTAAGTCCCCCCGGCTTCGAGAAAAGCGGGGTTTTGGTTCACGTCATAGCCAAGGATTCTGCACCCCATGGCCTTCAATGGAGGAGCGGTCAGGCAGCCAATTTTTCCCGTACCGATGATTCCGACCGTGCAACCATGCAGGTCGAAGCCCAGCAACCCATCCAGGGCAAAGTTCCCTTCCCGTACCCGGTTGTAGGCGCGGTGGACCTTTCGATTGAGAGTGAAGATCAAAGCCAGAGCAAACTCCGCGACCGCATACGGTGAGTAACTTGGCACCCGGCGCACATCCAGCCCCAGCTCGGCGGCGGTAGTGAGGTCCACATTGTTATACCCGGCACAGCGAAGCGTCAGCAGTTTCGTCTTACCCTCCGCAAGGATTTTCAAGGCCCCGGCATCGGCGTGGTCATGCACAAAGACACACACCACATCTGCACCCACCGCGAGAGAGGCCGTTTCCGGTTTGAGGCTATCCTCCAAGTAAATCAGCTCATGCCCCCGCGATTCATTCGCCTGCGAGAGAAACGTGCGGTCATACGGCTTGGTGCTGTACACGACGATTTTCTTTTTCATGGCAGCAATGCATTTACCGCCAAGTCGCCAGGTCGCCAAGGAAGAAGAGATTTTCTACGACGAAGCCTGCGAAAAATAGCGCACAGGCCAGACATTTGCGTAAAGCAGATTCCCTTATCCGCTTGGCGACTTGGCGGTGAATCTCTTTCGGGTAAAATCAATCCCGGAAAACAATCGTCTTATTGCCGTGGATGAGCACCCGGTCGTGCAGGTGGTAACGTACGCCCCGGGCCAGCGCCAGCCGCTCGCAATCACGCCCCAACCGCAGCAGGTCTTCCGGCGAATGAAAATGCTCCACGCGCGAAACCTCCTGCTCGATGATCGGGCCCCCATCCAGATCCGGCGTCACGTAATGGCAGGTCGCACCGATCAATTTCACCCCACGGTCATAGGCGCGACGATACGGATTCGCACCAACGAAGGAGGGCAGAAATGAGTGGTGAATATTGATGATCCGCCCCGGCATTTCCTGGCAAAGCTCGGGCGGAAGAATCTGCATATACCGCGCCAGCACCACCAGATCGGCTTTTGCCTCGCGAATCAGCGACCGCATTTTCACGAAATCCTCGGCTTTCGTTTCCTTGCCGATCGGCGCGTAGGCAAAGGGCACGCCCTGCTTTTCCACCATGCCGCGAAAGTCTTCATGATTGGAAATCACCAGCGGAATTTCCATCGGCAATTCGCCCGATTGAGCCCGCCAGAGCAGATCAGCCAGGCAATGCCCAATCTTACTCACGAGAACCACGACCCGCAGGGGGCGCTCCTCTTCGCGGATCGTCCAGTCGGCCTGTAATTCATCTCCCAGCGGCCGGAATGTTTCATGCAACGCCGTGGCATTCATCCCGAGGGTGCCGGAATCAATCGCCATGCGGGTGAAGAACCACTTCGTGAGCGGATCGGTGTATTGATGCACCTCAAGCAGGTTCCCCCCATGCCCCGCGACAAAATTGGTCAAACGCGCGAGCAGCCCCACGCGATCGGGGCAGGCCAGTTTCAAGAGGGTGCAGGACATGCCTGCTATTTAGTGGGTGGGGGGGAAAAGGCAAGAGTGTGCGGAAAATCGAACTGGAAAATACGATGCCGATATCACGGCCTTGCTTTACTTTTCCACTTGGCGTCTCGGCGACTTGGCGTTTCCCCCCTCGGGCTCAATTCGGCTGATTTTCCCCGCAGATTCAATTTCCCATTTGCGCCGCGAGGTTGTTAACTTTTTGGCTATGGCTTTAACTCCTTCCACCATGTTGCCGCTGGGCACTCCGGCCCCCGACTTCGAACTCCCTGATGTCGTTTCCGGAAATACCATCCATTTGGCGGATTTTGCGGCGACCAAGGCGCTGCTGGTCATGTTTATCTGCCGCCACTGCCCCTACGTGGTGCATCTGCGTGATGAACTGGCGAAAATCGGACGCGATTATGTGGGGCAGAGCTTGAGTATCGTGGCCATTAGCTCAAACGACGCGGTCAACTACCCGGATGACGCTCCGAAAAGCCTCGCCGAAATGGCAGTCACGCTCGGCTTCAACTTTCCGCTCTGCTACGACGAATCGCAAACAGTCGCCAAAGCCTATTCCGCCGCCTGCACGCCGGATTTTTTCCTCTTCGACGCAGCGCATAAGCTGGTCTATCGCGGACAACTCGATGATTCCCGCCCGGGCAAAGGCACCCCGGATGGACGCGATCTACGCGCCGCGATCGATGCCGTGCTGGCCAACCAGCCGGTGGATTCCGTGCAAAAGCCGAGCATCGGCTGCAACATCAAGTGGAAGCCGGGCAACGCACCGCAGTAACGAGCCGCGATTCTTTTGAATAACCCGCGCCACCGCGCAGTCAGTTCAGAACCTTTCATGTCCTCTTCCACGACCATCACTCCAGCCGGCAGCGCTCCCTCGACGAAGCACTCCTCGGTGCGTTTGCGCTTTAAGCTGCTGGCGTTGCTCACCGTCGCCGCGGCACTGCTATTCTGGCCCCAGTCGTTTCGCTGGATCATCAGCCAGGCAATTTATTTTGAAGCCAAGCGCCAGGGCCTCTCGGTCCAGTTCCAACAGGTGGATGGCAACATCCTGGTGCCGTTGGTGTTTTCCGACATCCGTCTGGAGACGACCTCGCCCCAAGGCGTGCAGACCACGGTGCGCATCGATCATCTCACCGCGGCTTTCTCGTGGTGGAAGCTGGTCCCCCCCTCCAGCCGGGGCTGGCTCCAGGACTTGAAAGTGGATGGCCTAAACGGTGACTTCCGTGTGATGCCCGATTCGGAGCAGGAAACCACTTCCAGTGATCACAAACTGGTCTCGGAAACCCCGTGGCTCTCCCTGCTCGCTCCAGTAAATGTAGAGGCCAGGAATATCAATCTGCGCTTCCTGCTCAGCGGGGATGCCATTGTGCTCAATGGTGCGAATTTCTCGGTGAGCAAATTACGAGCGGGCGACTTCACCGCACAACAACTGATCGTGGACAACGAAGTGGTGAACCGCGAATTCCGCAACATCAGCGGCGGCACCGCATGGCAGGACCAGATGCTCTCCCTGGTCAATATGAAGCTGGCCGACGGCGTGCTCCTCTCCAGCATCACCACGGATCTGCGCGCCTTTGTCCGGCGGCAGTTGCTCATCGAATTTGCCGCCGATGCCTTTGGCGGCGATCTGCGTGGGGAATTGCGTGATACCGAGGAAGGGCATCTCAATTACGAGGCAAGCGGCTCGTTTTCCGGCATCCATCTCGACGCGCTCGCTCGTTTCATCGGCTCGCACGATCCGGCCAATGGCTTGATCGATGAAGGCAAATTCACCTTCCGCGGTTCACCGCGCAGCCCGGAGAAGGCCACCGTTTCCGTGCGCTTTTCCTCCCACGACTTCCGCTGGGGCCAGCGCCGCTGCGACTCCTTCGTGCTGGGCGCGACGCTGTTGCATCACCGGCTGCTGATTCCCGACCTTGAACTCAAGCAGGCGAACAATACCCTCAACCTGAAGGGGGAAATGGCCCTCCCCGGCGGAGCCGTGGCGTGGTGGAAATCGGAGTTCAACTTCGATGTCTCCGCCAAGCTGGAGGATTTGAACCAGTTCTCCAAATTACTGGGACCGAAGTTCGACGGCTTGTTCGGCAAGCTGGATGTGGACGGCTCGATCCGCGGGGAAAACCAGCAATTTAGTGGCCAGCTCATCGCCACCGGCAGCCACCTTTCCTATCGCGGCGCGCCACTGGATTCGCTGCAGGCCGCGCTCAAACTCGATGGCAATGATCTGCAAGTGATCAACCTCGAAATCCTGCACGGCAACGATTACCTGCGCGGCAAGGGCGATCTGAACATCCTCGGCAACCGCCAATACTCCGGCGAGTTGAAGTCGTCGATTGCCGACCTCACGATTTACTCCTCACTACTCCAGCCTCCAATCGCCCCCCAGCCGCTCGGTGGCAGCCTGAATGTGGACTGGTCGGGCGATGGCTCGGACAAGGCACACTCCGGCGCTTTCCACGCCATCTTCAATCAACTACGCCCTTTCGGGACCGAGGCGGCGAAGGATTTTCATCCCCTCAATGCCGATATCGAAGGCACCTACTCGCCCGGAAATGTGTTCCTGAAACAGTGCACCGTCTCCACAGCCGATACCCAGTTCAAGGCCCAGGTGGCCGTGTCGCCCGAATCGGTCAACCTGCAAGCGATCCAGATGAAACACGGCAAGCAAACGTGGCTGCAAGGAAATGCCATGCTTCCGATCAACATCTGGAGCGCATGGCCCCATCCGGTCGTGAAAGCGGACGGCCAGGCGAAGGTAAACTTGCATGCGGTGGGCCTGCAATTACGACAGGCTATGCTGCTCACCGGGCGTGAACTTCCGGTCGATGCGACGATCAACTTCGATGCCAATGGCGAGGGCCCGCTGACCAACATCGGTTTCACCGGCAACTTCAAGGCGGTGAATCTTCCCTCCCACCTCATCGCCGGGGTGGGCATGACCGTTAACGCCGACTGGAAAATCGAAGGCAACTATCTCTCCTCCGCTCTCACCGGTACCGCACTGATTACCGGCACTGATTTCGCGGGGATTCTCGATCTCGGAAAGATCATCGATCCGATCACCAGCCCGCTGCAATTCCAGCCAATCACCAGTACCGCGCCATTTAGCGATTGGACGATTCAGATGGAAACTACGTCAGCCCCGGTTCAGGCCACCGGTGGCATCCTCCTGAAACCGGCATTAAAAGTCGATGGCACTCTCGGCCAGCCAAAGGTTTCCGGCACGGTGGATTTTGAAAACCTGCTGGCTTCCACCGGAACCACCTCACTCACGCTGAAAAGCGGTTCGCTCACCTTCCTGCCCGCCTCGCCGGAAAATCCACTGCTGCAAGCGGCAGGAACCGGTCAGGCCAAAGGGCGTCCCTTTGTAACGGGCATCAATGGAAACTGGGAGCATCCCGAACTGCGCTTCAGCATTCCGGACGGAACTCCGATTTCCGATTTCAAAGCGTTCATGAATGGCCAGGACCCGGTTCCGACGGCGACCCCCTCGGTGAATCTCGCTCCGGCAACCTCACCGGCCTCTGTGCCATTAGCGATGCCGACCGCTTCGCCATCGCCCGCGGCGACAGCGACTCCCGCCCCCTCACCAAGCATTACTCCGTAAACTCGACGAATCCGAAACGCGCGGGAACATGAAACTGGGCCACCCCCGTGGGTGACCACGCACCGAGTTCCCGCTCGCGATGGGCTGGCCGGTCGATCCGGAGAAAATTGGCCCGCCAGACGCTGCCCGGCTGAGGGGCTCCATCCGCAATACTGGCAAAAGGAATTCCCAGCTCGGCAATCCATCCAGCGCTGGTCCTTTGCACCGTGGTAACGAGCCCCTCGCAATGCCAGCCAAAGTCCTTGATGATACCGCTGCGATTCTTTCTCAGCACCAGATCGCAGACGGTATTGAGCGGATTTACCTCGATCTCGAAATAGCTGAATAAGTCTCCGTAGGGATCAACGAAGACCTCCACCACCTCCTCACGATAAAGCGGCCCATCACGCTCGGTGATGGTTGCCCAGGCATGAGCATCCGTGACCGTGAAGCGAATACGCCATTCCCGCTCGTCCCACGCCATTTGTACGGTGGTCGCCTGCTCCAGCGGTTGACCGCTGAACGTATCCACCAGCGCCAAAGCAGAAATTTCCTGCCAAAAAAAATCGCTCCCGGAAACCCCGATTTTCGGCAATGAACGCCGAAGACACCGGGCTCTCGGGAGCGAAAAATTCAAAGCGGCGATAGCTTAGGGAGCCTGCAGAGTGAAGACCATTCCGATCGCGCCGACAAAGGCAAGAATCGCCACGATGCTGAAGGCCATCATCGCCATACCAGCCGGATCTTTCGGCTTCTTCTTGGTCTTGAAGGGCGAAGCGTTGGTAAAGTTCGAAGGCTTGGCGCTGGAAGCCCCCACGGTAACAGCGTGCTCATTGGTCTGTGGCAGTGGACGCGCCACCGCAGCGACCTCGGAGTGATAAACGCCCTCGATGTTGCCGAACATCACCTTGTCGCCATCCTGCAGCAGCCATTCGCTGCCCTGCTGGCCATTCACGAAGGTGCCATTGGTGGAGTTGTTATCCTTCAGGCGATAATTGCCGCCTTCCTGCGTGAGCGTGGCGTGGTAGCTGGAAACGGAACCGTCTTCGATCTGCGCCGTATTGTCGGGCTGGCGACCAAGCGTGATGGTTTCGTCGGTGAGCTCAAAAGAGACTTCACCGGCATCTGGGAGGGAAACTACGATTTTTGGCATGACGGATATGTATCAGCGACTTTTCGTTTCATCAATGAGTTTGGCAAATTCATCGAAAAAGTAGGTGGCATCGTTCGGGCCGGGAGCGGCTTCGGGATGGTATTGCACGCTGAAAACCGGGAAGTCACGATGGCGCAGGCCCTCGACGGTGTTGTCGTTGAGGTTGATGTGCGACACTTCCACGTTGGATGGCAGCGAATCGGCATCCACGGCAAATCCGTGGTTCTGCGAGGTAATCGTCACCTTGCCTGTGCGCAGGTCTTTCACCGGTTGGTTACCGCCGCGATGGCCGAACTTGAGCTTGAAGGTCTTGCCGCCGAAGGCATAGCCGAGCACCTGATGCCCGAGGCAAATGCCGAAGATTGGCTTCTTGCCAATGAGGCCCCGCAAAGTCTCGTGAATATAGCCGAGCGCGCCGGGATCGCCGGGGCCGTTGGAGAGAAACACGCCATCGGGCTTCAGCGCCAGCACATCCTCCGCAGAGGTGGTGGCGGGAACGACCTGCACTTTGAATCCGGTCTGCCGCAGGCGGCGCAGGATGTTGTGCTTGATGCCGAAATCATAGGCCACGATGCTGTGCCGCGCCGGTTCGAGCTTGCGGAAGACTTCGCCGTTTTCGGCAACCTCCACTTCTTGCTCGCCACCTTTCACGATCGTCCACTCGCGGCTGAGCGTATCGGCTGGGTCCCACGCGAAGGACTTCGGCGTGGTGACTTCTTTCACAAAATCCATTCCCGCTACGCCCTCACCGCTCCGGGCGAGTTCGATCGCCTTTTCTTTGGCGATACCTTCGGTGGAAAGGCAGGCCTTCATCGCCCCGAGTTCACGCAAGTGCCGGGTTAGCGCCCGGGTGTCCACGCCCTGGATGCCGGGAATGTTCCACTTTTTCAGATACCCATCCAGGGTATCTTCCGAGCGCCAGTTGCTGGCGATCGGGCTGAGCTCTTCGATCACAAAGCCGCGCACGTGCGGCTCGTCGCTTTCCTGATCGAGCGCGTTCACGCCGTAGTTGCCGATCTGCGGGCAAGTCATCGCCACGATCTGCCCGCGATAAGACGGATCGGTGAGCACTTCCTGATATCCCGTCATCGAAGTATTGAAAACGGATTCCCCCAGCACGGTGCCCGTGGCCCCGAAGGCTTCTCCGAAAAAACAGCGCCCGTCTTCAAGGGCAAGGATGGCAGAACTCATAGTAAAAACGAGCATCGGGGGAACCGCATTTTCGAGCAAATGAAAAACGGCCCTTTTGTGAAAAATTTACATGAAGATGAAACCACAGCGGACGCGGCGAGCGCGGCGGAGAAAAATTAACCACGAAGAGCACGAAGCTCACGAAGGAGGAAGAAATGAACTTCGTGCTCTTCGTGGTTAAATCATGCCCACAAAAAAAGGCGCTCCGGCAGGATCACAGCGATACCAATGCCAGAGCGCCTTGTTTTACCCCGCCGATGCCGTAAAGGCAAAACGCCGTTCCCATAAGGTAACGGGCGGAAGCCACCGTGCAGTTCCTGACTTCCTAAAAAGGCGTGTCATTCCGATGCACTGCGCAGCTCCCTGTTAGGTTAATCACCGGATCGGGTTTTTACCTGATTCTCGTACACCGCAGGGTAAATTTGCGCGGATCGCCAGTGGCACTTTTCACCACCGGCTTCCAGAAAATCTTGGAAAGAACTACTCGCGGAAACTCACGCTCAATTCTGCCTTCAAGCGGTCCTTCAATTTTGCGTGCGCTGCCTCGACTTCGTTGGCCTGTAGTGTCCGGTCATTGGCCCGATAAGTCAACGAATAAGCCAGCGATTTCTGGTCCGCAGGAATCTTCACGCCGGTGCTGTCAGTGAAGACGTCGAAGAGCTCCACCTTCTCCAGCAACGGCTCTTTCACCACCGCGAGACACTTCTCGATTTCCGCATGTGGCAACGCGAGCGGCGCGAGCAATGCGATGTCGCGCGTGACCGCCGGAAAGCGGACGATCTCGCGATATTTCTTCGACTCGTTGCCTTCCGCCTTTGCCAGCGCGGCGAGATCCAGTTCGGCGAAGAGCACGGCGGATTCCGTATCAAGCGCCCGCGCCTCCGCAGGCCAGAGCTGACCGGCGCGACCGATGACGTTGCCATTCACGACGATGGAGACGGACAGCGCGGCGGCGGGATTTTCCAACGCGACGAAGCTTGTCCCCTCCCCCAACACGGCGGAGAGAATGCCTTTCAAATCATAAAGATCGAGCGCACGAATCGCTTCCTTGCGCCAGTCGGTCGAAGCGTTCGCACCGCATAGCACCAGCGCGGCATGCGTACTTTTCCTCCGGCTGGTCGGTGGAATAAACGCGACCAATCTCAAACAACCGCACCGTCTCCGCACCCGCGCGCAGATTCTCGCGCAACGAGGTGAAAAGCCCATGCAGCAAGTGGGGACGCAATACCACCTGATCGTCGATCATGCGGTTCTTCACCCGCTGCAATTTCCCGGCCTCCACCTGCATCGCTTCGATACCCAACGGCTTCTCCGGCACCAGAGTGAGATTACGTGCCTCGGAAAGCCCCTGCGCGACCAGCGCACGACGCAGTTCCATCGCACGATCATACGCACGATCCACCGGCGAGGTCGGCGCAAAGCGCGCCTGGACCCGCGAGGGAATCGCGTCCATGCCGATCACGCGGGCGACTTCTTCGATTAGATCGACTTCGCGGACAAGGTCTGGACGATATCTGACCGCCCACCACCCACCATCTTTCTTTTCGAGCCCCAAGCTTGTAAGAATACCTTCGACTCGCTCTTGGGAAATCGTTGTGCCCAACAGCGCATTCAATCTCTCTAGCCGCAGAGGCACGATATCCGAACCTTGTCCCAATCTCGCTTTCAACTTTGCACCGTTCAATGCATGCGATTTTTCGAAAAAGAAATCCGGTTGCGTCCACTCCGCGAGCAAACAGGCTGCCGACCTAACCGAAGTAGCCGTGTTAGCAACATCTACTCCTCGCTCGAAACGGTAACTTGAATCACTACTGATTCCCAAACGTCGCGCCGTGCCGCGAACACTGGAGGGCTCAAAATTCGCGACTTCAAGGATGATATCCTTGGTTTCATTCGTCACCCCACTGTCTTCTCCTCCCATAACCCCAGCGATCGCCAATATTTTATCATCGTCAGCAATCACCAGATCAGCGGGCGAAAGAACATAGGTTTTCCCATCAAGGGCGAGAAATTTTTCCTGGTCCCTCGCGTTCCTGACACAAATCGTTCCATGGACTTTTGCCGCGTCGAAAACATGCAAAGGTTGACCACCCAGCAGCAAAATATAATTAGTCAGATCAACTGCATTATTGATCGAGCGAAATCCGACACTCTCCAATTTTGCACGCACCCAATCAGGACTTGGCTTCATCTTCACCCCTCGCAGAAGCCTGGCGCTATAATAGCATGGCGATTCTGTCTCGATGGAAACTTGGATGGGTTTTTCCTCAACGGCTTCAATCGCAGGCCACTGAACACGTGCGACTGTCTTGCCAGTCAAAGCAGCAATCTCCCAGGCAATCCCCCACACGCTCAGCAGGTCGGGACGATTCGGCGTGATCTCCAAATCGAGAATGGTGTCACCTGGATAGAGCTCGGAAAGCGGGGCGCCGACTTTGGCGTCGGCGGGCAGGATGAGCAGACCGTCTTCGCCCTTGGGCAGACCAAGCTCGGTGGAGCTGCACAACATGCCCTGGCTCTCGACGCCGCGCAGCTTGCCGACCTTGATCTTGAAATCGCCGGGCAATACCGCGCCCGGGAGTGCAACGGGGACTTTGTCACCGACTTTGTAATTCTTCGCGCCGCAAACGATCTGGCGCGGATACCCGCTACCATCGTCCACCTGGCAAACGCTCAGACGGTCGGCATTGGGATGCTGGACGCTTTCGTTGATCTGCGCCACGACCACCTTGTCGATGGCGACGCCACGTGTCTCGATGCCTTCCACCTCGACGCCCGCCATGGTCAGCAGGCGCACCAATTCATCCACCGTCGGCGGCAACTCGACATATTCACGAAGCCAGTTGAGGGATATTTTCATACAAATTTTTTAACCGCGGCGGACGCGGCGACCGCGGCGGATTTTAGATTCGGGTTTCAAATTATTCTTCGGACAGTTGGTTTGCGATGCGCTTGATTCCGTTTTTTAACAAACGCACATTAAAGTTGATCAAGTAGCCGAGCGGGCAGCCGGAGAGCTTGAGATAATTCAAGAACGTCGCTTCATGAATCGGGATCAGTTGGTCGCAGCTTTTCAATTCAAGGACCAAGGTGTCCTCAATCAGCACGTCCAAGCGATAACCACAATCAAGGTTCACGCCCTTGTAAACAACGGCAAGCGGCTTCTGGCGTTCAAACGAAATACCTGCCAGCGATAATTCATGGCAGAGCGCCATCTCATAGGCATTCTCCAACAAGCCGGGTCCGAGCAGACGATGCACTTCAAAAGCAGCATCCAAAACTCGGGTCGCCAATTGGTCGATTTGGTCTCTTTTCATATCGCCGCGCTCGCCGCGTCCGCCGCGGTTAAAATTGCTTCAAGAAGCGCAGGTCGTTTTGGGTGAAGTAGCGGATATCGGGCGTGCCACTGAGGATCATCGCAAGGCGGTCGAGGCCGAAGCCGAAGGCGAAGCCGGTGTATTTCTCAGGGTCATAGGCGAGGTCGCCGCGGCTGCCGTTTACTTGATTGAAAACCGCGGGATCGACCATGCCGCAGCCGCAGATTTCCAGCCAGCGACCGCCGAGCGCGGCGGCTTTGATGTCCACCTCGTAGCTCGGCTCGGTGAACGGGAAGAAGTGCGGGCGGAAGCGGAACTCAGCATCCGGGCCGAAGAGCTCGCGGAAGAAAAATTCCAGCGTGCCCTTGAGGTCGGCGACGCTCACGCCTTCGTCCACGTAGAGCCCTTCCATCTGCGTGAATTGCGCGAGGTGGGTGGCGTCGATCTCATCGCGGCGATAAGCGGCGCCGGGCGCAATGATGCGAATCGGCGGCGCACTTTGTTCCATGGTGCGGATTTGCACGGTGCTGGTGTGGGTGCGCAGCAGGCGACCGTCGGTGAAGTAGAAGGTGTCCTGCTCATTACGCGCCGGATGATCGGCGGGCGTGTTGAGCGCGTCGAAGCAATGGAACTCGTCCTCGATATCGGGACCATCGGCGAGGGCGAAACCCATGCGGCGGAAGATCTGCACTGCACGGTCGAGCAACTGGGTGATCGGATGCAAAGAGCCCACGGCGGGAACTGTGCCGGGCAGCGTGAGATCCACCCCGGCGAACGCGGCCTGGTCGGCATTGGCGAGCAGCGCGGCTTTGCGCTCGTCGATCGCACTGGTGACCGCCTGGCGCACTTCGTTGAGCAGCTTGCCGATGCGCGGCTTGTCCTCTTTCGAAACGGTGCGCATACCCTCGCTGGCGGCGGTGATGCTGCCGCTGCGGCCGAGGTATTTGACGCGGGCGGCCTCCAGCGTGGCTTCGTCACCGGCAGCGGTGATTTCCGCAAGGGCGCTGGTGCGGAGTTCTTCGAGTTGTTGGTCCATAGGCAAATTTAGATTTTGGATTTTAGATTCTGGATTGTCCAATCGCGCTCACATTCAGCGCAGAACGAAATCCAAAATCCAAAATCGAAATTCCAAAATGAAAACAGCCTCGAGAGCGCTTGGAAACGCAATCGAGGCTGTAGAAATTAAAAGTGTCTTCTAGACGCTCTGGTTACGCTGCTTTCGCGGCGGAAGCCTTGGCCTCGAGTGCGGCTTTCGCCTTGTCGAAGATGCCTTTAAAGGCGGCCACGTCGGTGACGGCGAGATCGGCGAGGATCTTGCGGTCGAGGTCGATTCCGGCGGCTTTGACGCCTTCCATGAAACGACTGTAGGTGAGACCGTAGGTGCGGGCGGCGGCGTTGATACGCTGCTGCCACAGCATGCGGAAGTTGCGCTTGCGCGTCTTGCGATCACGGTACGCCCAGGTTTCCGCTTTCATCACCGCGTTTTTCGCGTAGCGGAACAGCTTGGAACGACGACCGCGGAAGCCCTTGGCCTTTTCGAGAACCCGCTTGCGGCGTTCGCGGCTGGCGGGCGAGTTAGTTGCTCTTGGCATTTGTGTTTTCCCCCGGGGTCGCCGGGGCCTTTCATTCAGCGAACTGTTATTAAATTGAGAACCACCCGACCTCGTTCACTGATTTGTTCCCCATTGGGAACAGGAGGGTGGTTCGTTAACCGCGTTCGAGTTTAGGCGAACGGCAGGTTTTCCAGGATGCGCTTGGCATCGGTCTTGTGGACCAGCGCCGTCTTGGCAAGCTGACGCTTGCGTTTGGCGCTCTTCGACGCCAGCAAGTGGCGACGGGATGCTTGCGCGCGCAATACCTTGCCAGTGGCGGTCACTTTGAACCGCTTGGCCACACTTTTCTTCGTCTTGCGACGTGCGATTGCTTTTGGCATGGGGTGCGGAAAGTAGCGGAACTTTTAATTTTCGCAAATTCTTTTTTCGATCTTTGCTTCTCTAAAAAGCAGCCACGCCACAGAGAGCAGTAATACGACATCCCTCCCCATGTCCCACAGCAGGGCGTGGCTGGCATCCGGACTGGGGGTACCGCTGCCGAAACAGCCGCAGGAAATATTCAATCCGCGCCACCAGGCGGACGCAATAGCCACGAGAAAGACCAGCAGCATCCCCAGCGCGAGCAGGAGCCCCCCTCCCCGGGTGCGACGCCAGAGCAAGCCCCCCCCAATCGCGATTTCCAGCCAGGGAAGATAGAGTGCGAGCACGACATTGGCACTCCACGGGACGATCCGGTAGTTACGAATATCCTCAGCAAAGGCAGCGGGATCTTTGGCTTTCAGCCCTCCCGCCACAATAAAGACCACCGCAACGACGAATAGCAGGAGTAGCGAAGAGGCTTTGCGGATCATCGCCCCCCCTTTTGCGATTGAGTCCATGCCTCCCACCCCCCTTGCAATACAAAAACCGGCGACAGCCCCACCTCGTCGCGCAGGCGATTGGCCACCTCGCGGCTGGTGTGGCAGCTCAGGCTGCTGCAATAGACGACCACCGTTTTATCGGGGGACCAGGCATCCAGCAAAGGAGGAAGCATTTCGCTCCAAGCATCTTCGTTAAGAGAAATCGCACCGGAAACGTGGGCCTTTTCAAAATCGGACGCAGGACGTGCGTCCACCCAGATTGCTTTCGTGCCCAGCGATTGGGCTGCGGATACCGTCATTTCGTCGGATTGCCAGGAGGGCCGCTTCGGGTTCAGCCATGCCCCAAGCAGTGCAGGCAGGATCGCCAGCAACACCAGCACCGCTGCCTGTTTCAGCCAGTTCTTCATTTAACCTTGGCGTAAGCTTTGTATTGCCGGGGTCCAGCGGGGGTAAGATTTGCGGTGATTTGCACCATCGCCTTCAAGTTTTGCGCAGTCGCCTCGGGCGTGACGTCGATGGCGTATTGCCGACCAGCGCTGAGGACTTGCACGGCGACCTTTACTGCCGGGTTGTCGATGATGGCTTTGATTTCCGTAGCCTTCTGCCCATCGGCAACCGTCAGCATGATGCGTTTAGGCGAGTGGGTTTCACCGGATCGCCAGAAAACAAGGGTCGGCTTCAGTTCCACCAAGGGCAGGATGATAGGCTGCAATTGCAGAACCGTGGGAGTCGCGCCTGCTTCATCGGTAGTGACGGTAACGCTGGTGAGGTAAGTGCCTTTTCGGTCGCCAACCACGAAGCGGGCAGTCACTTCGCCGCTTTCGCCGGGCTGGTAGGTCTTCTTGTCCAAACCTGCGGCGGTGCAACCGCAACTGGTCTTCAGCGACTTGATCGTGATCGCGTGGTCGCCGGTGTTTTTGAATGGGAATTGGACAGCCTGCGTAAGGTCGCCCGGCTCGGCGTAGATGAAAGCCGAGGTGCGCTCCCAAGTAAGACCGGCAAAGGCCGGAAGGCTCAGGAGGAACAGGATGGCCGCGCTGCGAAACAACATCCGCGCATGCTGGCACGGGCACACTGCGAGCCCAAGCGAAAAGAGGGCAGATATGAAACTACGGAGGACACTGAGAGCACGGAGAGAAAAACAATGAGAAGATTGAGCCTCTGATATGTTTTCTTCTCCGTGTCCTCCGTGATCTCCGTAGTTAATTTTAGCCTTTCGCAACGTGGGTGCGGACGTATTCCTCGACCGCGGCTTTCCAGTCACGGGGCTCGCCGACGAGCCGGTTGAGGCGCTCGGTGGCCATCGCGCTGTAAACGGGACGGGCAGCGACGAAATTTTTGAGATCGGTAAGCTTGAGCGCACCAACCGTCTGCGTCTTCAAGGGCAGGCCGCGCGGCAGCACAGTCGAGGGCATACTGGCCGTATTCCTGCCAGGTGGCGACGCCACCATTGCAAAGGTGCAGCACGCCGCCTTCGCTGCGAAGTTCGCTGATGAAAGGCTTGAGCATCGCAGCCACGTCGAGCGTGTAGGTGGGCACGGCCCACTTGTCGGCCACGGCAGCGGCCTGATCGCTTTCCAGCGCGCGCTTGATCACGCCATCGACAAAGCTGGGACGATCCGGCCCGAAGACCCACGAAACGCGGACGCTCAGAGCGGCGTTGTCGGTCGCCTCGGCAACACGCAACTCACCTTGCAGTTTCGACTCACCATAGACGCTGATCGCCCGCGCAAGATCGCTTTCCGTGTAGGGCTCGCGTTTCTCGCCATCAAACACGTAGTCCGTGCTGATGTGAATGCAGCGCGCACCTTTCGCTTTGCAGATGCGACCGATGAGCCCGGCAGCCTCGGCGTTGATCGCCATGGCCTCGGCCTCGTTGGTCTCGCAATAGTCCACGTTGGTCAACGCCGCGCAATTGATGAGCGCGTCGAAATCGAGCGTGGAAAGCGTCTGCTCCAACGCAGCTGGTTGCGAAAGGTCGAGCGCCTGCCGATTGAAGGCCAGCACCTCGAAAGCGCTCGCGTATTCGCGCGCGAGCGCTGCTCCGAGCCGTCCCCCGTGCCGAGAATTGCCAGCTTCATTACTTGCCCACGCGCTCCAGCAGCGGTTTCCACCACGCTTCGTTGGCGAGATACCAGTCCACCGTTTCGCGGATGCCCTGCTCGGGACGATGCAGCGGCTTCCAGTCCAGCTCCTTCTGCGCCTTGCTTGAGTCGATCGCATAGCGACGATCGTGGCCAAGGCGGTCGGTGACGTAAGTGATGAGCGATTCCGGCTTGCCGAGGCGTTCGAGAATCAGCTTCACGACCTCGATATTGGTCAACTCGCCGTCGCCGCCGAGGTTATAGACTTCGCCCGCGCGCCCGTTGAGCAACACGGCAAGAATACCTGCGCAATGGTCTTCGACATGAATCCAGTCGCGCACGTTGAGCCCATCGCCATAGACCGGCAGCGGCTTGTCACGCAAGGCATTGAGGATCATCAACGGGATGAGCTTCTCGGGAAATTGATAGGGCCCATAGTTGTTCGAGCACCGGGTCACGACCACATCCATGCCATAGGTCTTGTGGTGCGCGAGCGCGAGCAGGTCCGATCCCGCCTTGCTGGATGAATAGGGCGAGCTCGGATCGATCGGCGTCGTCTCGGTGAATTTGCCTTCCGGCCCGAGCGAACCATAGACCTCATCGGTGGAAACCTGCAGGAAGCGCTTCACATTATGGCGGCGGGCACAGTCGAGCATCACACTGGTGCCGACGACGTTCGTATGCACGAAGTTCTGCGGCGAGTTGATGCTGCGATCCACATGCGATTCGCCAGCAAAGTTCACTACTGCATAGAAGCTGTGCTTGCGCATCAGCGCATCGATCGCATCCGCATCCGCGATATCGGCCTGCAGGAATTCATAGCGCTCGCCATACTTCTCGGCGATCCCAGCGAGGTTGGCCGGGTTTCCAGCATAGGTCAGCACGTCCACGTTGCTGATGAACTCCGGCCCGTAGTGTTCCAAGATATAGTGAATGAAGTTGCTGCCAATAAACCCGCAGCCGCCAGTAACAAGAAGTCGCATACGCGCGTGCTTCTAGCAGTCAGGCCCTTGCTAGGCCAGTAGTTTTTTTAGCCACTCAATATTGAAAACACCACCCGAGACCACGCTTCGCTTTTATAAATACCATAATTTCAGTGGTTTCCGCCCTATGAATTTCAGAATTTTTATTAAAATTCCCTTAATCCCGGCCCCTTTGTTCCGTTATTCGCAGTTAAGAAGAACCTCATTCCCATGAAACGTCCAGCCACTCTTATTCTTGCGACGATCTGCGCGATTTGCTGCCTGGTCTATGGATTCAGCCTGCTTCCGGAGGTGGATTACGGGAAATATTTCTCCGGGAAGAATAAACCGCTGCCCAACACATTCTTCACCCAGAACTCCGATACCCACGACAATGTGTATCCCCGCCCGATTGCGGAAAGCCTCCCCAAGGACGCCGATCAGAAATGGAGCCTTGAGCAAAGCAAGCTGCAGCGGATGGGCAATTAAATTTTCCGTCGCATCTCCCACCGGCGGCTTAAAAATCCCGCCCGCCTTTCTTTTTCCTTTCATCCCGCGCGCGGCTTTCGGCATGCTGCGCGCATGTCGTCGTTGAAAACCTATCTCGTTGCCCGCCAGTCCCTCGTGGAAAAGGCGCTGAATGCCTATCTCCCCAAAGCCACGACCAAGCCGACGACGATTCACAAGGCCATGCGATATAGCCTTTTTGCCGGAGGCAAACGACTTCGCCCCATCCTTTCCCTCGCTGCGGCCGAAGCCTGTGGGGGTCGTCCGCAAGACGCCCTGGCCGCCGCCTGCGCCGTAGAGTGCATCCATACCTATTCCCTGATTCACGATGATCTCCCGTGCATGGATAACGACGACTTTCGCCGGGGCAAGCCCACTTCGCACAAGGTCTTTGGCGAGGGCATCGCAGTGCTCGCCGGGGATGCCTTGTTGACGGTCGCTTTTGAAATTCTGGCCAAAGCACCGGCGACCAAGCGCTACCCCACCGCTGCCCAGATTTCCGAGCTCGCCCTCGCCAGTGGCAGCCGCTGGCTGATCGCCGGGCAGGTCGCCGATCTGGAAGGTGAAGGCAAGCACATCTCCGGCCCCCATCTCCAATTCATCCACCGGGCGAAGACAGCCGCCCTGTTGACTAGTTCCATTCGCCTCGGAGCCATGAGCGCCAATGCTACCGCTTCCAAGCTGGAAGCCCTCACCACCTTCGGCCAGGCACTCGGCCTCGCATTTCAAGTCATCGACGATATTCTCGATGTGACCCAGACCAGCGAAAAACTGGGCAAGAGCGCCGGGAAGGATGTGGCGGCCCAAAAGGCCACCTATCCCGCCGTCTTTGGTCTCGATCGCTCGCGCAGCGAGGCAAAGCGCCTCACCGAGCAGGCGCGAAATGCGCTGAAACCTTTCGGCAAGAAGGCGGAGATGCTGGAAGCCCTTGCCGATTATCTGCTTGCTCGCGACTATTAATTCTCCCCGCAAAGTCGCGGAGAAAGAAGCGCCTGCAGGAAAGCCCAGCCGGCTTTTTCGCGTGCCTTTTTTCTTTATGGAACAATCTTCAGCAGTTGCTCCATCTTCAAGCGCAAATCGCTGAGTTGATAGGGCTTCTGCAGAAAGTCGGTGTGCGGATCATCCAGCGTGGCTCCGGCGGCACTGGTATAGCCGCTCACGAGCAGGATGGGCATCTCGGGATTGACCGCGCGAATGGCGGCATGCACCTCGGCCCCATTCATCCGCGGCATAGTGAGGTCGAGTAACACAGCCCGCAGCTCGTTTTCGTGGCGCAGATACTTGTCCAGCCCATCCCGGCCATCTTCCGCCGGGATACACTCGAAGCCAAGCAACTCCAGCAACCGCATGGCAAACATACGCACGCCTTCCTCATCTTCCACCACCAGCACCTTGCCACTCCCCAGCCAGTCCACCAAATGACGTTCCGGACTGGCGGGAGCAGTGGCAACCGGGCTGGCTTTTGATGCCGGGAAGAGCACAGTGAAGCGGGTCCCTTCGTTCTCGCGGCTGGAAATATCAAGAATGCCACTGTGGCTGCGCACGATCCCAAGCACGCTGGCCAGGCCAAGACCACGACCGGTAAACTTGGTGGTGAAAAATGGGTCGAAGATTTTCTCCTGCGTCTCTGCATTCATCCCACAGCCATCATCGGCGACTTCCAGTTCGACAAAATCCCCCTCGCTACCCGGGGTAAAGAAACGGGCATTGTCCAGCTCACCGGGCTTCACTTTGCGCAAGCGGGTGCGCACCTGCACCGTCCCCGACTTTTCTCCCATCGCCTCGGAGGCGTTGATGATGAGATTAAGGACGACCTGGCGAAGCTGTGCGTCGTCGGCCTCGATCTGCGGCAACTCCTTGCCGATCTCAATCTCCAGCGCAACCTTCTTGCCGACCGACACCTTGAGCAGTTGTCGCATATCGAGAATGACCTCGTTGATATCCAGCGGCGAAATCGCCACGGAATGGTGACCCGCATAGGCCAGCATTTGCTTGCACAATCCCGCAGCCTGCAACGCGGTGCGCTCGATCTCGATGAGATGCTGGCGATGCGGTGAATCCGCCGGCAGGCTGAGCCGCATGAGCGAGGCATTGCCAAGGACTGCGGTAAGCAGATTGTTGAAATCGTGAGCAATGCCGCCGGCCAGCACGCCGAGGCTTTCCAGCTTTTGCGCATCGAGCATTTTGCGCTCGATCTGGTGGCGGCGTTCGCGCTCTGCCACGCGTTCGGTGACATCGGTCCCCACCGACACCATGCTCTGGATTTTGTCCCCATCCTTCACCACGCTATTCTGCCAGGCAATGATACGCCGCCCCCCCCCTTTGGTGATTACCTCGTTTTCAAAATCCCGCTCCAACTTGCCGAGCAGGCCGCGCTGGAACATCTCGAAAACGGATGGGTAAACGTTCCGGGGAACCACGATCTCGAACCAATCCTGGCCCACCAGTTCCTCCCGGGAATAGCCCAGAATCCGGCAGGCCGCATCGTTGAGCATTCCGACTCGTCCCTGCCGGTCGAGACTGATGATCATGACACTCGCCGATTGGATCAGGCGATCGGCAAAAGCCTGCTGCTGCTTGAGCTCCACGATACGCCGCTCCAGAAAGGAAACATCCCGTACGGTGGCCAGCACCCGGGGCTTGCCCTCCGTCTCATAGTGTTTGAAATGAATTTCAGCCATCCCCCCCTCCAGCCGCTTGCTGGAACCGTAGAAAGGCGATTCCATGACCATGCAATCGGTCAGCACTCCATCCAAAGTGATGCCAAGCAAGTCATTGAGCCGGTGCCCGAGCAATTCCTCCAAGGACTTCCCCATTAATTGCAGAGCCTTGGGATTGGCATCCACCACCTCGCCCCCCGGTTCGCAGACAAAGAGCGCATCCGGCAGCCCTTCAAACAGGCTGCGGTCCTTTCCCGTAGTTTCGGAAGGTTGCCTCAAAGTGGATTTGGAACGGGGGCTCACAGATAAAAATTAACGTGAATGGTTTTTACAACGCAAGACTCGGTTAAGAATTAACGGAGGCCGAGGTTCGGATTGATATCCGTCGTCAGCGGCGAGACGTCCCCGGCGGCGAGCCTCAACGAGGCGACATAGGCGATCATGGCAGCGTTATCAGTGCAGAGTTTCGGATCGGCCAGCAAAAGCTGCAGCCCGGATTTGTCGCAGGCCTCCTGGAAACGAGCCCGCAACCGGCGATTGCAACTCACCCCGCCACTGAGACATACGACCTTGCGCCCAAGGCTGCGGGCGGCGCGGATCGTTTTCGCCACCAGCACGTCCACTACTGCCTCTTGAAACGAGGCCGCAAGATCAGCCATTGCCTCCGGTGGCACTTCGGGCAGCAGATAACGGACGGCGGTTTTCAGGCCGCTGAAGCTGAATTGAAAATCGTCTGAATGCAGCATGCTCCTAGGTAAATCGAAGCGGCGGGGATCACCGGTTGCCGCCAGGCGGTCGATCTCCGGCCCACCGGGATACGGCAGCCCCATCAGTTTGGCCACTTTGTCGAAGGCCTCCCCTGCGGCATCATCGCGAGTCTGCCCGAGCACATGGTATTCCCCTACCCCGGCCACATCCACCAGGATGGTATGCCCGCCGCTCACGATGAGCGCCACGGAGCTCTGCACTCCACCGGGCTTTTGGAAAAACGGCGACAGGAGATGCCCCTCCAAATGATTCACCGCCAGAAACGGACGATCCAGCCCGATCGCCAGCCCTTTGGCGGTCGAGAGGCCGAGCATGAGCGAAGTCGCGAGACCAGGCCCGGCGGTGGCCGCAAAGGCAGAGATATCGTCCATTCCCACCTCCGCCTTTTCCAAGGCCAGTTGCAGGAGCGGCTTAAGTTGGGTGAGATGCTCGCGCGATGCCACCTCGGGCACCACCCCTCCATAGCGGCCATGGATCTCCACTTGCGAGGCTACTTCACTGGCGAGCAGGTCGGATTGACCACGAATAACGGCGACCGCCGTTTCATCACAAGAGGTTTCCAGCGCGAGAATGATGTCGGGGGAATGACTCTGATCCATTAGTGCGCGCTTACAGCCCCGGCTTTTTCGGCCGTCATTTTTTCGGCTGGATTGGCGCGACTCGCATAAATCATTACGCCGCGAAGGGCGTCCACTGCGCGTTCCAACTGGGTATCGTGAAAATTGGCCAGCTTCACCGCTTGATCTCCACCCAGTTCATCGGGCTGCTGCTCCTCGCGGCGGAGCGAGAGCAATTGGCGCTGCTGTTGATCGGTCATGACCGCCAAAATATTCGGCGTCACCCCGTGCTCGTGAATTACCTGATGGCTGGGGGTATAATACTTCGCGGTCGTAAGCCGCAGCGCCGATCCATCGGGCAACTCAATCACGCTCTGCACGGAGCCTTTACCGAAGGTCGTTTCGCCAACGAGAATGGCGCGGTTCAGGTCTTTCAACGCTCCGGAAACGATCTCCGCCCCGCTCGCACTGGAGTTGTTGACCAGAATCGCCATTGGGAAATTGGGCCGCACCTTCGCCTCTGTCGAAGTGCGATAAACCTTCGTCTGCGAAGCGGTCCGGCCTTCGGTGGAAACGACCATTGTTCCCGGGGGAACGAACTGGCCGCAGACATCCACCGCACTGTTGAGCAAGCCGCCGGGGTTGAAGCGCAGATCCAGAATCAGCGCCTGCATTCCCTGCGCTTGCAGGCTGTCGAGCGCCTTGCTGAGCTCATCCGCGGTGGGCTCGTTGAACTGCGTGATCCGCACGTAGCCGACCTTGTAACCACTGGCGGCCTCGGGTGGGAGGATCTTGGCGTCCTTCACACTCGCTACTTTGATGATGGCGCGTTCCAGCGAGAAATCCTTTACCTCACGGGTGTTGGCGCGAAAGATGGTCAGCGTGACCTTTTGCCCCACATCGCCCCGAAGCATCTGCATGGCTTGATCCACGCCGACTTTTTCCACCGACTGGCCGTTCACCTTCACAATGCGGTCATTCGGAAGCAGCCCCGCTTTCATCGCTGGCGTATCCTCCATCGGCGCGACAATGGTGAGATTGCCATCCTTCGAGGAAACGATGATGCCCAAGCCGCCAAACTGGCTCTTGGTATCGTCTTCCATCCCCTTGAAATCATCGGGAGCCATGAACTGGCTATGCGGATCAAGCGACGAAAGCATGCCTTTCAACGCGCTGTAGGTGAGATCGTGAAAGCTGACCTTTTTGTCGTCCACATAATCCTGGCGGATCAATTGCAACGCCCGGCTAAAGACAGCGATATCGGAGTATCCCGAATCCGTGTTATCCGAGGGAGAGCTGGAGTCGTCGGCCGCGAAGATCGGCGAGCCGAAAGCAAGGGCCGCCATGAAGAGCAGCGACCCGCAGACTAAAGATGTAGGTTTCATCCCGTGCGCAAACTAGCACAGCACCTTACGGTGTAAATCGCTTTACAAAAAATCGGGAGAAAATCTTTTAACTGCAAAGTTTCACCACGAAGACACGAAGGAAATACCAGTTAAACTGCGGCGGACGCGGCGAGGAAAGGGGTTGAATTTACTTCGCGCGCCATCACAAAAGACTTTTCCGTTTATTTAGCCTATTTCGCATGGCTCTTTTCTTCGTCACTTCGTGGTGAAAATCCCCTCTTTGGCGTCTTGGCGCTTAAGGCTCATAAAGAAAAAGCGGCACCGGAGGTTCCGATGCCGCTTCTAAAAACAGTTTGTCGCGATGATTAGGCGGCGTCCTTGTCCTGCTTCTTGCGGATGAGGGGCGACTTTTTGCCTTCGACGACGGCACGGTTGATCGTGACTTCCGCGATGTCTTCGCGGCTCGGCACGTCATACATGATGTCGAGCATCATCTTCTCGATCATGGAGCGCAGAGCGCGGGCACCGGTGCCTTTGGTCACGGCCTGTTGGGCCAGGGCGCGCAAGGCGTCCTTCGTGACGGTGAGGCCCACACCTTCCATGGAGAGCAGTTTGACGTACTGCTTGACCATCGCGTTCTTGGTATCGGTGAGGATCATCATCAACTCGTCTTCTGAGAGCTGGCTGAGGGCGGTCACGACCGGCAGACGTCCGATAAACTCGGGAATCATGCCGAAGCCGAGCAAATCCTCGGGCTCCGTGTGCATGATCGCTTCGTTCGCGAGAAGCTCCTCACTCGCTTCGGAGGCACCGAAACCGAGGGCACGCTTGCCCACGCGGCGCTGGATGATCTTGTCGAGACCGACGAAAGCGCCACCGCAGATGAACAGGATTTTCTCCGTGTTGATTTGGATGTATTCCTGGTGCGGATGCTTGCGTCCCCCCTGCGGCGGCACGTTACAGGTGCTGCCTTCAAGGATCTTGAGCAGCGCTTGCTGCACGCCCTCACCGCTTACGTCGCGGGTGATGCTCACGTTGTCCGTCTTGCGACCGATCTTGTCGATTTCGTCGATGTAAACGATGCCGATCTCGGCGCGTTTCACATCGTAATCCGCGTTTTGCAACAGGCGAAGGATGATGTTCTCGACGTCTTCACCGACATAGCCGGCTTCCGTCAACGTCGTGGCGTCCGCAATGCAGAACGGCACATCGAGGATGCGGGCCAGCGTGCGGGCCATCAGCGTCTTGCCGCTGCCAGTCGGGCCGATGAGCAAAATGTTGCTCTTCTCGATCTCGACTTCCGCCAGCGGATCGGTGGAGCCGACGGTCGCGGGCTGCTGGCTGGCGAGGATACGCTTGTAGTGATTGTGCACCGCCACGGAGAGCGTGCGCTTGGCGCGCTCCTGCCCGATCACGTATTGATCGAGCGAACGCTTGATTTCCGCAGGCTTCGGGACGCGAAGATTGGTGGACTGCCGACGGGTATCTTCGGTGAGTTCCTTATCCAGAATGCCTTTGCAGACGTTGATGCAACTGTCGCAAATGTAAACACCTGGACCGGCGATGAGCTTGCGAACCTCTGCATGGCTTTTGCCGCAGAAGCTGCACATCGTTAAATTGGAAGTTCTTGCCATACCTCGTTCGTTATTAGCAGTTTCTAAACCGCATCGTCCGTTTTCGTCTCGGCTTTAGCTTCCGGCTTCAATTCTTTCCGCGACTGCACCACCTGATCGACGAGGCCGTAGTCTTTGGCTTCGGCCGCGGTCATGTAATAATCACGATCGGAATCAATGTTCACCTGATCAGCAGATTTGCCGGTGTGGTGAGCCAGGATGCCAATCAGGCGGCGCTTGAGCTTATACATGAACTCCACCGTGCGCTCGACGTCGCTCGCCGTGCCCTGGGCGCCACCGGAGACCTGGTGGATCATGATGTCGCTGTTCGGCAGAGCGAAACGCTTGCCCGCCGTGCCGGCGGCCAGGAGGACCGCCCCCATCGAGGCGGCCATGCCGAGGCAGTAAGTGGTCACGTCGCAGGTCACAAACTGCATCGTGTCATAAATCGCCAGACCGGCGGTAACGGAACCGCCGGGCGAGTTGATGTAGATGCTGATGTCCTTCTTCGGATCTTCCATTTGCAGGAACAGCATCTGCGCGATGGCGAGGTTGGCCACATGGTCATCGATCGGCGTGCCGATGAAGATGATGCGGTCCTTCAACAGGCGCGAATAGATGTCGTAGCTGCGTTCGCCTCGCCCGGTCTGCTCGATCACCATGGGGACGAGCATGTTGTGATTGGGCTGGCGGGTATTGGAAGTAATCAGCATAGGAGATTGGGTTTTTCTGAAATTACGCCACTGGAGCGGGTTGCGTTTCGACGCTAGCATTCGCAACCAGGAAATCAAGAGCCTTGCCCGTCAGGATCTCTTCGTGGACCTGGTCGAGCGAATTGTTTTTCTGGAGTTCCTTGATCAGCTTCTCAGGGGTCATCTGGTAGCGCATCGCCATCATGCCGATCCGCTGCTGGAATTCTTCGCGGGTAACGGTGAGATTTTCCTTCTCGGCCACGCGCAGGAGGACGAACTGGCCTTTGATCTTTTCCTTAGCTCCCTGGGAGGCAGCGCCCACGAGATTCTGCTCATTTTCCTTGAGCACTTCGTCGGCCACGCCACGGGATTGGTTTTCCTTCACCAGTTCATTGACCATGCGCTGGGTCTCGTAGCGGACGAGGTTCTGCGGGAGCTCGCACTCGATCTTCGAGAGGAGGCCCTGCATGATCTGGTCGCGCTTGGCGCGCTCGACGTCCATCTTCTTCTGGCGCTCGAGCTCGGTCTTCACGATGCCGCGCACGTCTTCGAGGGTCTTGCCCGGGGCGAGCTTGGCCGCAAACTCATCGTTGAGCTCGGGCGTCACCTTGTCCTTGATCCCCTTGATCGTCACCTTGTAGTCCAGCTTGCTGCCGCGCATGGCTTCCACCGGGAAATCGGCGGGCACTTCGAGCTGGAACTCGCGGGTTTCTCCCACATTGGCACCAGCCAGCTTTTCGCTGAAACCGGGCAGGAAGGCCTCGGGCGTCAGGCGAATCCAAAAATCTTCACCGGAGGTAAGCTGCTTGCCGGCAAGCGGGTAAACTTCATGGATCGGCTTGCCATCGGCGGTGCCGGTGTAGTCGATCACCGCGAAATCGTCGGCCACCAGGGCGCGGGGTTCGGCGTCGTTGAAGTCGGAATACTGATCCTGCAGGTTGGTGAGCGCCTTGACAATGTCGTCTTCCGTCACTTCTTCCGAAGGAACCTGCACGGCGATGCCCTTGTATTCAGGGAGTTCGAACTCGGGCGCCGTCACGAGCGTCGCCGTGAAGTGCATCGCGTTTTCGGGCGTGATTTCCACGTCCTCGACTTCGCTCACGGTCAGCACGCGGAGCTTGCGCTCCTTGATCACCTCACGGGTGCTCTCCTGGAGGAGCTGCTTTTCAAGGTCTTCGCGGATCTGCTTCTTGAACTTTGCTTCAATGACGCCGCGAGGGGCCTTGCCAGGACGATAGCCAGGGATGCGAGCCGCCTTCAGGTAGTCCTTGGTAATGGTTTCACGAGTCTCGGCGACTTTATCCGCAGGGACTTCGACACGCACGGTGGTGATGCAATTGGGAAGGGATTCGACTTGGACGTTCATAGCTTTAGGAAATTTGTGAGGGGCGAAATGTAGCGGCTCCACAGGAAATGCCAACCCTGATGGCACAGAATTTTGAAAATTATCCGTTACAGAGGAATTGAACCGAGGCGGATGCGGTGAGCACGGCGGGAAAAATAGCCACAGAGGACACAGAGATCACGGAAAAGGGAATGAAGGTGGAAATGCGAGTTCCTCTCTTTATCACGCTATTTGCACCAACGATTATGCAACGCCTTTTTTCCGCCCCGGTTCCTTATGAAACAGGCTCCACGGTCAGGGCTGCTTCTTTGCAGGCTTTGAGGTCGAGTTTGCCGGTGCCGAGGACGGGGATTTTCTCGATGCGGACGAGTTTTTTGGGAATCCAGAGGTTGGGCATGCCGCTTTCGCTGAGTTTGGCACGCAGGTCGGCAAGCTCCAGGTCGCGGGCGGCCAGCAGCACCAGCGCCTCGCCCTTAGCCTCGTCGGGCACCGCGGTGATGGAAAATACGCGTTCCTGATCAGAAGCGATGCCGTAAATCTCGTTGATCTTGTTCTCCACCGTCTCGTGCGGGACCATTTCACCACCGATCTTGGAAAACCGGGAAAGACGCCCCTCGATGTAGAGGAAGCCGTCTTCGTCGAAGCGGGCCAGGTCGCCGGTCTTGAACCAGCCATCCTGCAGCACGGCTTCGGTGCGCTTTGGGTCATTGAGGTATCCCTCAAAGATATTCGGCCCCTTCAGCCAAAGCATGCCGGTATCCGTCAACGGCAGGATGATGGAATCCGAATCGGGATGCCGGATTTGTGCGGCAAGACCGGGAGCCAGCTTGCCGACCGAACCAAAGCGGTTCGACGGCTGAATCGTATCGTCGGGGCGCGAAGCCGGCGGCTCAGGCAGGTTGACGCTCACCACCGGTGAGGTCTCGGTTAGTCCGTAGCCCTGGAGCACTTCCTTGTTGAACTTCGCCTTGAAGGCCTTGGCCAGTTCGTCAGGCAATTTCTCCGCGCCAGTGACCACGAGTTGCAGGGACTCGATCTGCTTTGGCTCCACCTTGCGCAGGTAACCGCGCAGGAAGGTGGGCGTGGAGCAGAGCAGCGTGATTTTGTAACGCTCGATGAGTTCCGCGTTCTTCGCCGCCTCCAGCGGATTCGGATAGGAAACAATGCGAATCCCCTCGATCAACGGAAACCATAGCGTGACCGTGCAGCCAAAGCTGTGGAAGAACGGCAGGCAGGCCAGAATGCCATCATCCTTGCCCATGTTCAGCATCGCGGAGAACTGGGTCACATTCCCCAGCACATTGTGATGGCTCAGTGTGACACCTTTTGGCTCGCCCGCGCTGCCGCTGCTGAAAAGAATCACCGCCTCATCATGGCCGCCCTTTTTCGGCAGGCCGAGAATTAACGCCAGCACCCGCCAGGGCAGCAGGAAAACCAGCACCCGCCAGAAGGCGATTTTCTTTTTCAACCCGGGCATGATGTCTTCCAGATGGAGCAGGTTTTCCGGAAAGGGAAAATCCGGGAAACGCTTGGCGAAGGCGTGGGCACTGATCGCGTCCTTCAATTCCGCGATCCGCAGGGCGGATTCAAGCGAGGAGCGACCGGCAGTGAAATTGAGGTTTACCGGCGTCTTGTTCGCCAGGATGATCGCGAGATTCGTAATCAGCGCGCCTTTGCCAGTCGGCAACACCGCGGCCACGCGCCGCCCCTTGCACCGCTGGCGAATCAGCCCGCTCAAGGCAATCGCCGCTGCCAGCAACGTGCCGCGGGTAAGCGTGCTGTGGTCGGTGCCTTCGACGATGGCCGTCTCGAATTGCCCATGCTTCAACCCGCGCAGACAGGCCGTGCCCAGGTGCCCATGCAGGATGGGACGCTCTTCGTAGCAGGCCTCGCCCAATTCCAGCATCCGCTGGCGCAGGGTTGAGATATCCGCCTTGGCATGCGGGAGCGGTTCACCAAAGGCAACCACCACCGGATAGGGAATCTGGCGCGGGATCTTCTTGAAGAACTTGTTTCCATAGAAGGAAAAGATGGACCCCCACAGGCGATCCAGCCAGACGGGAACGACCAGGCAATTCGCCTCGCGGGCAATCAATTCATAGCCACGCTTGAGCCGCAGCAGGATGCCGCTGCGCGAGAGTTCCCCCTCGGGAAAAATGCAGACGATCTCGCCTTTGGCAATCTGCTCCGCCGCCAGCTTGATCGCATCGCGCGGGCGGTTCGGTTTGATCGGAATCGCGCCGAACAGCTTCATGATCGGCTTCAAAAAAGGCTGATTATAGATCGGCTCGTAAACGATGAAGCGAATCGGGCGCGGGCACGCAAGCTGGAGCACAATCGCATCCACCCAGGTGACGTGATTGGGCAGCAGGAGAAATCCGCCCGCAGGGAGATTTTGTTTTCCGCGCACGGAGACACGGTAGAAGAGACGGGCGAAGAGTTTGGCGAGGAGCAACATCGGAGCGGAAAACCGCGGATATTAGCGGGGATGCACGGCGATTTAGCAAGTGCCGAGTTTAACGGGGAATTGAACTGCGGCGGTTCAATTTCAAAGCATGCGAAACATTACGTAGGCATCGACCTCACCCAGCGTATGATGGCGGAAGGCGCCAGGGAGCGTGCCCACGATTTGAAAGCCCATTTGCTGCCAGAGGCGCACGGCAACTTCATTGGTGGAAACGACAAAATTGAACTGCATGGCGCGGAACCCCAGCCGACGCGCTTCGTCGAGACAATGATCGGCCATCCGCCGCCCCGCCCCCAATCCCCTCGCCTCCGGCGAAACCATGAAGGCCGCATTCGCCACATGCGAGCCCAACCCGGGCTGATTGGCCTTCACAATGTAAGTCCCAACCATCTCCTGCTCCGCTTCCGCCACATAAGTGTGGGTCCCCGGGGCAAACCAATAGGCCAGCGCCTGCTCGCGCGGCATTTCTGGATCGAAGACGTAGGTATCGCCCGTGGCAATGACGGTATGAAAGATATTCCAGATGGCGTCGTGATCGGCAGCGGTGGCGGGGCGAATATTCATAATGTGCAAATTAATAAACCTGCGAACTACTTTCCGCCGGTCACTGTATAGCCTTCCGCCCGTAAGTCCTCGGCGAGGTCCATTTCCATCTGCACCGCTGCGTCGAACGGCATCGGGTTGAAGTGTTCGTAAAGCTCGGGCATCAGGCGTACCCAATACTTCTCCACCACCCACGAGGATTTGTAGCCATTCTTATGGTTCTCGAACCGATGCTCCACCGGCAGCCCGGTCATGCCCACATAGACGCATGGCTTGGCGGGGTCACGCTTCGGGTTGAGGCGCAGGATCGAGGGATGCTTCGCCACCGCCGGCTTGAGCAGGATCACGTAAACGCTGTGATGATAGTCCGACTCGTCCGGCATAGTCATCAGCGGTCGTTTTCGACCGGGCAGGCAGGGGCATTAGCGAATCCACGCATAGGCGGAAAACTGACGGGGATGGTCTTTGGGAAAATCGGTCTGGATGGTGATGACGGCGCGGATGAGGTCGGTGGTGGCTTTGGGAGTGACCAGAATGTCGTATTCGCCGGGCTTGCCGGTTTTCTCAAGGCTTACGACCACCCGCTCGTCCGAGCATTTGACCTCGGTAATCGTCATCGGCTGGTCACAGACGATTTTGGCATGGAGACGCTTGGTCTCGGGTTTTTCATCGGCTTTCCAGCCCACCGCCACCGGCTTCATCTCCAGCAGGGGGGGCACCCATACCTTGAGGGTAAGAATCACATTGCGGGCCGTGGAATCATCCGTCTCGACGTTAATCTCCTTCTGCTGCCAGCCCGTGTGGTCGCCAGTCGTGTAGTTCGCGGTAATCGTCCCTTTTTCCCCGGGGAGAAACACCTCTTTACTCGGCTCCGCCACCGTGCATCCACAACTCGTGCTCACCTCTCCCAGCTTGATGATCGTCTTCCCGACATTCTGAAACTTGAATTCCACCTTCACTATTTCCTGCCCGGCCTCCGCCTTGACCTCGACTTGCTGGGCGTCCCATTTCAACTGAGCCAGCGCGGGCAGGCTCTGCAGAAGCGTGAAAAGGGTAACGGCCAAGGCAATCGAGCGCATGAGAAATGCGATACTGCCCTCCAGTTCAAATGTCGATTTCTTCCCAATCCTGCTCGACGATCTTTTTCTACCAATTCAGGCCAAACCAGTCAGGCTCATCGTCATCTCCCGGGCTATGATAATGGGGCAGCATATTTGGCGCGCTCTTGCGCATTTCATAGAGAACATTCCCTACATCCGGCAAATAAAAGTACATTTCTTCGGATTTGATGCTCCGCGACATTTTGCACCGAGCGTTTCCCGAAAAGACATTAATCTCGATCTCGTAGCCCGAAAGCTCTGAATCCGGATTACTCGCACTGGCACGATCATGCCCGATGTAATAACAATCGAATGCCGAATCGGTGGAGTTCGCATTGATGATACTAAATGCGTCCGGCAATCCTGAAAATTGCTCTGCATCGATCATCACCCATTTTCCTTTTTCCAAGGTGATGATTTCCATGATCTCCTGATGGGAAATATGCTCAAGAATCATCACGGCATTAGCCGATTTGTGCCACTTGATAGCGATGATTGGTAATTCCTGATAATCAAACTGCGCCAGAACTTTGCCCTGCGGATTACACATGGTAAACGAGGTTGCATTCAGCTCTGGCGCTCGAGGATTTGGCATTTCCCTTACCAGCAACTGAAACTTTTTGTCTGGAGACATTATCCTGACAGGCGAAGCGTTTTCTCCCCGGCTGGAAATTGGGAGTAGTAAAAGCATGAACAGCCACATCGCACGCATGCCTGATTGCGATACCGGGTGAGTGCCATTTTGTCCATTTCAATGGGACCAGCGGTGACTCCGAGTAAATAATTACAGGATTTTCTCTATACGGCAGCGGAAAACTCTTATATTGCGGACAGCCCGATGAAGTCTGATTTGCTGGTCCTGATCCAAGAAGCGATTGCGGTTTATTTCCTCGTCCTGTGGTCGCACTCGCTGCGTCGGCGGTTTGGGCTGGCCCATTTTTATGCGATTATCGGATGCCTGACCGCCATCACTTCATGGGTTACGGATGCGGGCGTGCGAGTCAATTTACCGGGCGTATCCTTCATGGTCGGCTCGACAGTTTTTTACACGGCGCTGCTGTTGAGTGTGTTTGTAATATACGTCTTTGACGGGCCACGGGCGACCAGCATCGCGATCTCGACGATTGCAGGGGTGTCGATTCTGGTGCCGGTGATCGCTTTCGTGCTGCACCTGCAAATCAAACTCTCGGAATCACCAGCCCTCTCCGCGATTCCCATCCCAAGCTTTCGACAAAATACGGCCTCGGTGGTGGCGACGTTGGCCGACCTGCTTTTCCTCGCGATGGCGTGGGAATTTCTGGGCAAGCCGCGGTTGCACGTCCCGCTGTGGCTGCGCTCCTTCAGCACCCTGCTCGGGGTGATGTGGCTGGATGTGGTGCTGTTTTCCGTGATGGCTTTCTCAGGAACGCCGCTCTTTCTGAGCATCATGAAGGGCACCTTTGTCAGTCGTCTCTGCATCTGCCTCTTTGCCTACCCTTTCCTTTATGCCTATCTCCTCTGGCAAAATCGAAAATACGGTATGTCCATCGAGCACCGTCCGGTGCTGGCCATTTTCAAGGAAGTGACGGAAATTCGGCATGAGCTTACGATTGCCCAGGTGGAAATCGAGCGTCGGAAAAAGGCCGAACGTGAAAATGAATCACTGATCGGAGAACTCCAGGCCGCCCTGGCAGAGGTCAAGACCCTGCGCGGCTTCCTGCCCACCTGCTCCCATTGCAAAAAGATCCGCGACGAAGACGGGAGCTGGTACGAGATCGAGCAATACATCCAGAGCCATAGCGACGCGAAGTTCAGCCACGGCGTATGCCCCACTTGCATGAAACGGCACTACCCGGAAGTGCATGATGGCGTGGAACGGCGCATGGAACAGAAACACCGGGACTAGGTAACTTACCGCAGAGACCTGGAGACACAGGGCGAAAGGAAAAAAGGAATCCATCCTGCCCGTGCTGGCACTTGTCTTTCTGCCACTTCGGGCCCATCCTTCCGGTTCCGATGAAAAAGTTCCTTGCCCTGTTGGTCTGGCTCATTGTCTTCGCGCTCGGTGCGCTGGCTTATACGACGCTCGCATTGCATCGCGGGGAGACCGTCAATTCCGTTTACCTGCTCTGCGCGGGGCTTTGCACTTACGCGATCGGCTATCGTTTTTATTCCAAATGGATCGCCGCCAGCGTGCTCGCGATCAATGATCGCCGGGCCACGCCCTGCGAGGTCAAGGAAGACGGGCGCGATTATGTGAAGACGAATCCGTGGATTGTCTTCGGGCACCACTTTGCCGCGATCTCCGGGCCGGGACCGCTGGTCGGGCCGGTGCTGGCGGCGCAATTCGGCTATCTGCCCGGGAGCCTGTGGATCTTTATCGGCGTGGTGCTGGGCGGCGCGGTGCAGGATTTTGTGATTCTCTTTGCCTCGATGCGTCGCGAGGGCAAGTCGCTGGGGCAGATGGTGAAGGAGGAGTTGCACAGCTTTGCCGGGATGGTCTCCCTGGTGGCGATTCTAAGTATCATTGTAATTCTACTGGCCGTGCTCGGGCTGGTGGTGGTCCGGGCGCTGGCGGGCAGTGCGTGGGGGGTGTTCACAGTGGCGGCGACGATCCCGATCGCGATGCTAATGGGCGGCTACCTGCGCTTCTGGCGCGTGGGCAAGGTACGCGAGGCGACCGTCATCGGCGCCATTCTGCTCGCACTGGCTGTCTGGGGCGGAAAGTTGGTGCACGCAAATGCCGGTCTGTCCTCGCACTTTGAATTCACAGCCCCGGTGCTGGCCTGGTCGATTATCGGCTATGGGCTGATGGCGAGCGTGCTGCCAGTATGGCTGCTCCTCGCGCCGCGCGATTACCTGAGCACCTTTCTCAAGCTGGGAACCATCGGCGCGCTCACCCTCGGTATTTTCGCCCTGCTGCCGGATTTGAAGATGCCGGCCACAACCCAGTTCATCCACGGCGGCGGACCGGTGGTGCCGGGAGCGCTCTTCCCTTTTTGCTTCATCACGATTGCCTGCGGGGCGATCTCCGGCTTTCACACGCTGATTGCCAGCGGCACCACGCCGAAACTGATTACGCGTGAGCGTTACGCGCGCCCGATCGGCTACGGAGCGATGTGCCTGGAATCGCTGGTCGCGCTGATGGCAATGATCGCCGCCTGCACACTGCAACCGGGCGTGTACCTGAGCATGAACATCAAGGGCGACCCCGCGACCACGATTGCCCACGTGCAGCAACTCGGCTTCCCCGTGACGGCCGAAACAATGAACCAGCTCGCGCAAACGGTGGGGGAAAACTCCCTCTATGGCCGCACCGGCGGTGCCACGACGCTTGCGGTGGGCATGGCGCAAATTTTCACCAAGGTGACCGGCGGCCACGGAGTCGATCTGTGGTACCACTTTGCGATCATGTTCGAGGCGCTCTTCATCCTCACCACGATCGATGCAGGCACGCGAGTGGGACGTTATTTGCTCCAGGATTTGCTCGGGAACGTGTGGAGACCACTCGCACAGACCAAGAGCATGCCTGCGGGGCTCTTTGCCAGCGTCCTCCTGGTGAGCGCCTGGGGTTGGTTCCTCCTCCAGGGCGTGTATGATCCGCGCGGTGGCATCAATTCATTGTGGCCGATCTTTGGTATTGCGAACCAGCTCCTGGCCGCCATCGCCCTCTGCCTGGCAACCACCATCATTTTGAAAATGCAGCTCGCGAGTGAAAAGCCGCGACTTCATTATGCGCTGGTGACGTTGTTGCCACTGACGGTCGTTTTTTCCATCACGTTTACCGCGGGCTGGCAGATGATTTTTCATCCGGTCGCCGGATTTCTTGCCAAGGCTCGCGCCATCGAGGCGACTCATTTCGCCGCAACCGGGAGCCGGGTGGACCACTTCAATCAACTCCTCGACGCCATGGTGGCGGGCACTTTCATCGTGCTGGTCTCGGTGATCATCCTCATGAGCCTGCGCGAATGGGCGCGGCTGATTCTACGCCAGCGGCTGGCTGATTTGCGCGAAGCGGAGCCCGTCTGGCTGCCGGAAGCCGGCCTCGGCCTGCCCGGTTCCTGGAATGCGATGGGAGTCATCGCCCTGTTCTTCGCGCTCACGCGTGAGCTTTCCGGCGAGGCAGCGTTGGCGCGTGAGCAATCGTTGGTGGCCAATCCCCCCGCCTGTGACTGTAACCAGAGCGATGCTGGCCAGCAATACGTGGCCTTCACCACCCGCAAGTTCACGGGAATCAACCGCTGCTGCTAGGCAACTGCGCGCGAATTAGTAATCGTAAACCGAGCGCGCCTTGTCATCCGGCGAGGCCAGTTCGTCCGTGCCCATCTCCTCCCGGCGATGTTCTTCACCGAGGAGCAGCATGACGCCGATTCCCAGCACGGAAAACACCCCGGCCAGCCCCCAGGCGATCGGCAGCTTCAAGTGCGCGGCAAGCAAAAAGCTCCCGCCCATCCATAGACTGATCGCAGAAAGCGACAGGGTGGCGACGTTGGCATTGACGAATTGCGACCAGTCCGAACCCGCGGCCGCATTGTAAAACAACCCGATAATCAGCACCAAACCCGTGCTGAGTGCGCCCAAGGCAATCATTCCTTTATTCATGGTGGGATCCTCGTTAATGGGGGTTAAGTTTTGGAACTTCCAGAACGGGCAGGAGATTAGCGGATAATATTTACATATTGCAATCCAAAAGTGACGATTGCGTGACTTCCGCGAGGGGCATTTTTTCACCGGCTCTCAATAATCGTACCGGCGGCGCGACCGTGAAGAAGAGCGCGGCAGAATCTCATTCGCCGCCCGGGAAGACCGGGAACGCGATGAACGCCGGGGCTCCGGCTCGTGATAAACCCCATCGCCACTGCGGGAAAAAATGCTTTTCCCGGTGAAAAATTCGGTCGCGGAAGGACGCCGCAAGACCACGCAATAAACGATCAGCACCACGACCTTGCGCAGGACCAGCATATCGTTCTCCGCGGCGGCAATCCAGATGGCCAGGACGACGGTCGCCGGCGCATACAAAGCAAAAAACAGCATCCGGGCCCAGTTCGCTCCCCGCCACATCCAGATCGCAATGATGGTGGGGACGATGATGTTGAAAACGGCCACGGCTTTACCCAGTGACGTCAAATACCATTGCAACCCGGGCGTCGATACCGCCGCCGAAAGTTGCCAGAGCAACAGCGCCAGATTGGTCGCGGAACCAATCAAGAGCAAAACACAAATGGCGCTCACCGAAGTAGGACGAGGATAACGAGACCGGGACATCACTTTTAAACCTTCACACGTTGACAGGCAAACCAACTATCAGCTTCTCTTCACGAGGCAATCTCAATCGGCCAGGCTCCGGGAGGGGCGAATAAAATTTCAATACCCGCTTTACCCGCAGCGCCCTCCCCCCTATCGTCCCCGCCATGCGTTGGCAGACACTTTTTGAAGCCCGGTGGATTTTGTTTGTGGTGATTTTTTTCGCCGCCATCAGTACCCCGTGGCTCCATGGCGCGGTCTTCATCACCGTCGCCGCTTTTTGGCTCCTGATTTTTGGCTATGTCCTGTGGTTTTTCCGGGATCCTGAGCGGACCTCCCCCCCAAGCTCGACGGAAATCGTGGCCGCCGCCGACGGCGTGGTAGTGGAAATCGAAGACATGGAGGAAACCGAGGTGACCCAGCAGCGCATGCGCCGGGTGGCGATTTTTCTTTCCGTCTTCAACGTGCATACCAACCGCGCTCCGATTGCCGGCGAGGTCACCTATTTGAAGCACTTCCCGGGGACCTACCTCGATGCCCGCGATCCCGAGTGCTCCAAAAAGAACGAGGCCCAGACCTGGGCCTTCAAGAATGAGCGCTCTACGCTGGTCGTCCGCCAGATCACCGGCGCCATCGCCCGCCGCATCGTGGCGTGGTCGAAAGTTGGCGACCGGGTGGAAAAAGGCGAGCGCTTTGGCATGATCCGCTTTGGCTCGCGCACTGAGGTCTATCTCCCACTGGATTGCGAAATTGTTACCAAAATCGGTGACAAGGTCGCCGGAGGTGCGACGGTGATTGCAAGATTCCCGAAGGCATGAGCGAAGAAGGTCCAAAAATCTACCTGCTGCCCAACTTGATGACCTCGGGCAACCTGATCTGCGGCTTCGCGGCGGTCTTGAAGATTCTGGAAGGTGCGCTCCAGCAGAGCACCGATCCCGTCACCGCCGCCACCAGTTTTCACTACGCGATCTGGCTCATTCTTGGGGCCTGCATCTTCGACATGCTCGATGGCCGGCTCGCGCGACTGGGCGGGAATGAGAGCGATTTCGGCCGCGAATTCGATTCGATCGCCGACATCGTTTCCTTCGGCGTCGCCCCGGCCCTGATGGTTTACCGCATCGTCTTGCACGAGTTCCCGAATATCGGCTGGATCGTCGCCTCGTTCTATCTCGTCTGCGGTGCGTTGCGCCTGGCGCGATTCAACTGCCTGGCAGCGATGGATTCCAAAAAAGCGAACAACGAATTCAAAGGCTTCCCCATCCCGGCCGCAGCGGGCCTCATCGCCTCGCTCACTCTCTTCATGCTCTGGCTCGACAAGGAGGGTCGCGACATCGGTAGCGGCAAGTGGGTGCTCTTCTTGCTGATGATCTTCCTCGCCTGCATGATGTTCAGCGGCTTCCGCTATCCCAGCTTCAAGTCCATCAACTGGCGCACGACACGCTCGCTACCGCGCTTCATCATCATCCTGGCCATTTTGCTTACCACGGCGGTGTATTACCACTGGATGCCGGCGGCGCTCTTCATCGTTTATCTGCTCTACGGCTTCCTGCGCCCCTTCCTCTCGCATCGCATGAAACGGGAAATCGAGGAGGAAGACGAGGAAGAGGAACCGGCGGAGACGACGCAAGAGCATAAGTTGCCACCCCAGCCGCCAGCCTAAGGATCAAGGAAGAAGGATTATTTAGGAAGTTTCGGCCATCGCCTGCAGCGCTGGTTGATGCCAGCTCCCTCCTTGGCGACTTGGCGGTAAAATTCTTAAAGCCCCGCCGCGGTTCATTTTTTCTCTCCAGCCTGTCTTTTTGATTTGAGCGACAGGGCGGAAGTCCGCAAAGTCGCGCCACTATGTCAAAACCTGTGGTTCTCATCATCCGTGACGGCTGGGGCGTTAATCCGGGAGGCCGCGAGAAGGCGGTCGAGAACGGCGACGCCACCCTGCTGGCCAGGACTCCGTTTCACGATCATCTCTACGCCACCTATCCGCAGGCCCGCCTGAGCGCGAGCGGCATGGATGTGGGCCTGCCCGACGGCCAGATGGGCAACAGCGAAGTCGGCCACCTGAACCTCGGTGCCGGTCGCATCGTTTACCAGGATTTGACCCGCATCAACAAAGCGATCCTCGACGGCGAACTCGCGAAGAATCCCATCCTGCAGGAAGCCTTCGCGAAAGCGAAAAACTCCCGCCTGCACTTCATCGGCCTCGTTTCCGATGGTGGCGTGCATTCGCACCAGGACCATCTCATCGCGATTGCGCAGGCCGCGAAGGACGCCGGTGTGCAGGACATCCTCGTGCATGCGATCACCGATGGGCGCGACACCTCGCCCAAGGGCGGCGCGGGCTACCTCGATTACGTCGAGGAAGGCCTCAAGCCCAGCGGCGCGCAGATCGCCACCGTCATCGGCCGCTACTATGCCATGGACCGCGACAAGCGCTGGGACCGTAACAAGCTGGCTTGGGACGCCATCGTGCTCGGCAAGGGCGAGCTCCTTTCCGGCGACCCGAGCGACGCCGTAAAGGCCGCCTATGAAAAGGAACCGCGGGGCGACGAGTTCCTGCTCCCGATGATCTTCAGCCACGCCAACGAACAGCGCGTGCGCAATGGCGATGTGATCGTGTGGCTCAACTTCCGCGCCGATCGCGCCCGCCAGCTTACCGAGGCCTTCATGGACCCCGAGTTCAAGAACTTCGACACCGAAGGCAAGCCACAACTCGCCGGCTACTATACCCTCACGGAGTATAAGGAGAGCTATACCGACTGGGGTGTAAAAGCGATCCTCCTGCCCGCCAGCATGGAAAACCTGCTCGGCGAGGTCGTCTCCAAGGCCGGCCTCAAACAACTGCGCGCCGCCGAGACGGAGAAGTTCCCGCACGTCACCTTTTTCTTCAACGGCGGCGCCGATACGCCATTCGCGGGCGAGGACCGCTACCTCGTACTCAGCCCCAAGACCTACAGCAAGGAGGGCAAGGAAGCCCCCCTGCCCACCTACGACTTGATGCCTCAGATGAGCGCACCGGATCTCGCCTTCGAAGTGACCCGCAAGCTGGAGCATTACGACATGGTGATCATCAACTTCGCCAACCCCGACATGGTCGGCCACACTGGCATTGTCGAATCCGGCATTCACGCGGTGGAGACGATTGACCGCGGCGTGAAGATGGTCGTCGAGCGCACGCTGGAACTCGGCGGGCAGCTCCTCATCACTGCCGACCACGGCAACTGCGAGCTCATGCGCAACCCCGACGGCACGCCCAACACCGCACACACGACCAACCTCGTGCACTTCCTCTACGTCGCTCCCGACACCTCGAACGCCACGCTCGAAAGCGGCATCCTCGCCGACGTCGCCCCGACCCTGCTCGCCCTGCTCGGCGTCGAGCAACCGGCCGATATGACCGGCAAGAGCCTGGTCACGATCAAGTAACCGGGACCGATCGAACTAAAATTGAATCGCCCCTCCGGCGTCTTCGGCGCTGCGAGGGGCGAAATTTTTAACCGAGAATAATTTCCACCGGGAAAGCCGGGCACAGTTTCGATGCGGCGGCAGAAACTTCCGGCGCATGAAAAAAGCTGAGGTGCCCGGTTCGATCACAGAACCAGACCTCCTGTGCGCCTGCGGCAAAATAGAGCGCCTTTTTCTCGCTCATCTCCGCCTTGGTATTATCCGGGGAGAGAACCTCCACACAAATTTCAGGGGCTTCCGTAAGGCAAATATTCTCGCCAATTTGTGCCAGCCGGGCTTTTGAAATCCACACCACATCGGCGGCTCTCACCCCATCCATCGTGGAAATAGGGCACTCGGTGATAACTTCACCCGCAGGCATCAATTGCTGCAAAAGCGTGCCTATTTTGAATTGGTAACGACCGTGACTAAAGGCAGGGGGCGGGCTCATGATGATGTGTCCATGCCGATCGCTCTCGATGCGGCCTTCGATCTTCGCCAGCTCGGGGTCGGCAAGCATTTCCGCCCAGCGCCGCAAGTTGAAAGCGGTCTGGTCAGCCTGCACCGGTAGCTCAATCGTCAGCGAAGCCATGTCCCGATAATAATCGCTAACTCCCCAAGCGACAAACTTTGTTTTTCTCGCCGCCTTTAAGCAAAAAGCTGTAGCGGCGGTCTATGACCGTCGCGCAAATTCCATGGAATACTTCCACGGCGCTCATAGACCGCCGCTACAGCTGCATAAAAGAGGTTTAGCTCCCCTTCACTTCGCCGACGAACTCGGCGATCTTTTCCATCGCCACCTTGATCTGCTCCAGGCTGGTGGCGTAGCAGGCGCGGACGAAGCCTTCGCCGCTCGCGCCAAAGGCCGGTCCGGGCACGACCGCCACCTTCTTTTCCTTGAGCAGGCGCACGGAGAAGTCGCGGCTCGACAGGCCGGTGCTGGTGATATTTGGGAACACGTAGAACGAGCCGTGCGGCTTGAAGCAAGGCAGGCCGATCTCGTTGAAGGCGCTCACGATATAGTTGCGGCGGCGCTCATACTCGCGGCGCATCATCAGCACATCCTTCTCACCGGATTCCAGCGCTTCGAGCGCCGCATCCTGGGCGGTGATACCCGCGCAGAGAATCGAGTATTGGTGAATCTTCATCATCGCCTCGGTCAACATCGCCGGAGCGCAGGCGTAGCCGATGCGGAAACCGGTCATCGCAAACGCCTTCGAAAAGCCGTGCAGAAAAACGCATCGCTCGCGCATCCGCGGCAGCGACGCGATGGAGACATGCTCCGCCCCGTCGTAGGTAAGCTCGCTGTAAATTTCATCCGTGAGCACGATGAGATTGTGCCGCTGGCAGAGCGCGGCGATGCGCTGGAGTTCCTCGCGGGTCTGCGTCGCCCCGGTGGGGTTGCAGGGGAAGTTAAGCATCAGCACCTTGGAGCGGGGCGTGATCTTCTTTTCCAGTTCGCGGGCAGTCAGGCGGAAGTTGTCTGCCTCAAAAGTGGGAATCGGCACCGCCACCCCATGCGCGAGCACGGCGCTTGGGTTGTAGCTCACGTAGCAGGGCTCGTGGTAAAGCACTTCATCGCCAGGATTGAGCAATGCGCGGAGCGCCAGATCAATCGCCTCGGAGACCCCGACCGTCACGATCACTTCGCTTTTGGCGTCGTATTTGACCTCGAACTTCTTCTCCACATACTTCGCGATCGCTTCGCGGAGCTGCGGGGTGCCAAGGTTGGAGGTATAGCCGGTACGCCCCTGTTCCAGCGAGTAGATCGCGGCCTCGCGAATGCGCCAGGGCGTGTCGAAATCCGGCTCGCCGATGCCGAGCGAGATTACGTCGTCCATCGTCTGGACGATTTCGAAAAAGTCGCGGATACCCGAGCGCGGAATGCTGCGCACGTGGCTCGCGATGAGGTCTTGCAGGTTGTTCATTTTTCAGGCGTCACCCGGAGCGATGGGAGTTTCTTCGAATATTTTAAAATGGGAACCGAGTCTTTTCCGGAGAGGCCGCGTCTCGCTCGGGATGACTGGTGTTGAACGGGTGCTCCGGGAATCTCGTGAAAAATTTTGGCGGCGCTAAAGGGGCCGCCCCTGGCGGAAGAAGTATGCGCCCCTCACGGGGCCACGGCCAGGCGCGCGGCCTTGGCCGGACGCTGGAGCATGGCGCCGTTTTCTTTGTAAGCCTTGAGCCGGAAGTGGGTCGCGGTGGAAAGCACGCCTTTGATCGTGCTGAGCTTCTCCGCGACGAAGCGCGCGACTTCGCGCAGGCTGCCGCCTTCCACCACCACGAGCAGATCGTAGCCACCGCTCATCAGGTAGCAGCTTTGCACTTCCTCAAACTTGGCAATCCGGCTCGCCAGCCGGTCGAACCCGCCACCCCGCTCGGGCGCGATTTTCACCTCGATCAACGCCGTGACGTCGCCATTGCTGGTCTTTTCCGGATCGAGCACCGCCTGGTAGCCAAGAATCAGCCCCTCGGTCTCCAGGTCCAGAATGCGCTCCTTGACCGCTTCCTCGGAAAGGTCCAACTCCCGCGCAATGTCCGCCAGCGGCGTCTGCGCATTCGTCTTTAGAATTTTCAGCAAAGGGTCCATCAGTAATTAAGGGAAAAGGGCTGCCAAGCTAAACCGCCCCCGCCACTTCCGCCAGTGCAAAATTTTGGAACAGCGGAAGCCGACCATGGTCCAGGCGGAAATTTTCACCACGAAGGCACGAAGAGAAGATAAAGGAAAGGCTGCGACGAGATTGAACCTCTCGCTTGCGAAATTTGCGGACCGTTTCCCTACCTCCGTGTCCTCCGAGCTCTCCGCAGTTAAAAACTTCGTGTCTTCGTGGTGAAAATTTTCCGCCATCAGTCCCGCTTTTCCTTGGGCAGCGTGAAGCGAAATTCCGCCCCGTGCCCCAGCTCGCTCTCGACCGCGACCGTCCCTTCGTGCGCTTCCACGATCTGCTTCACGATAGTGAGCCCGAGCCCGGTGCCATCCTTTTCCGGATCGCTGGTGAGCTTGTCGAATACCCGCGGCAACATTTCCGGTGGAATGCCCGCCCCATTGTCCCGCACATGGCAGACCACCACGCCATCCACCTCCCCGGCCCCGACGACGACGCCGCCATGCTCGGCATATTTGAAAGCATTCGCCAGCAGGTTTTGAAACACCTGGGAAAGCAACCCGGCATCCGCATACACCATCAGCGCCCGCGGGATTTCATTACTCACCTCGGCCCCAGCTTCTGTCGCCACCGGGCGCAGATCCAGAATCAAGCGCCGCACCAGTGGCCACAACTCGAACCAACGGCACTCGGGGCGGAAGGAACTCCCCAGCGCGAGCGGCTTCACATTCGCATCCAGCACCTTGTGCACGAGCAAGTCGAGCCGCTGCAGGTTCCGCTTCAGGCCCTGGAAAACATCGTCCACATCGCCCGTCACGGTGATTCCCTTTTCCGCCACCTCGTAGCGCAATTCCTCGACCAGCAGCGAGACCGCATTCAGCGGTGTGCGCAGATCGTGCGCCACAAAAGCCAGATATTCCTCGGTCTGCTCCCGACGCATGAGCTCCCTGCTGGGAAGCGAACGCGGAGACGGACATCTGGACCGCCTCATCGATTCGATGATTGATGACCCGCGCCGGCTCACCGACCAGATACCGCCCATGCCGCTCGGCCACCACGATGAAAGCCACGCGCAATAAATTGTATTCGGCCACCACCTCGTTCACTTCCAAGCCATCGTAAAAACGCTGGACGCCATGAACCGGCGGGCTGCCCTTCAGATGCTCGGCGGAGATGCTGCCTTCGCGCTGCAAAATCAGATCGCGCACGATCTCAGTCACCACATCGGGAATATGATCGATCAGCGTCAGGTGATCCAGATTACGCTCTTTCAAGAGCCGCTCGGCCTGCCGCTTCCATTCCGCGATAATTTCCTCATGAGCCTGCTCATAAACCGCGGCTAAATCCTCGACTGTGCAGAGCTCGGGCAACGACATAAGTCGCCACTCTGTCATAGATTATTGGGAAAGCCAGCCCTTCCCCGTAAAATAAAAAAGATTTATCGAACGCCCTGCCACTTTCCTCATTTCGCCCCCGCGGCGATTGCGGCCTGCCGGGCAAGGACGATTTTTTCCGCATCGAAGCGTTCCTTGATCACTCGCAACAGATCAAAAGTCACCGTGGTGTAGTCCCCGCTGTTCACCCATACCCGCACGGCGATTTCCGCTCCGTTCATCCCGAGATTCGTAATTCCGATTTCCGGTCCCGGCGAGGTGTGGATCCGCGACTCGGCTTTCACCAGTTCCAGCAGCAAGGCCGAGGCGCGCGTCGCATCGCTATCGTAGGAAACCATCAGCGAAAGCTCAATGCGGCGGGTCAGCTCCTCCGTGGAAAAATTCACGATCGCCGCATTCATAATCGTGGAGTTCGGCAGGAAGACGCGGCGGTTATCGCTCGTTCGCAGGATGGTGAAGAAAATCCCGATCTCCTGCACCGTGCCGGAAAATGCGCCGGTCTGGATCGTATCGTCGGCGCGGAAGGGCCGCAGCAGGACGATGAGCACGCCGGAGGCAAAATTCGAGAGCGATCCCTGCAAAGCCAGGCCGACCGCCAGCCCCGCCGCCCCCAGCGCGGTAATGATCGAGGTCGTCGCCACCCCGAGCTGATCCACCGCCGCCACCAGCGTGAAAGTGAGAATCAGCACATACCCCAGGCTGGAGAGAAACGCCGCAATCGTCCCATCCAGCCGCACCCGCAGCAGCAACCGCCGGAACACCACCCGCAGCAGCTTCGCCCCCCACCAGCCGACGAAGAGAATCAGCACCGCGGAAAGAATCCGCAGCCCGATCGTCAGCCCATCGCTCAGCAGGAAAGCCTTCAGGTCATCGAAGTTGGTAATTTTCTCGATCGGATTCATCGTAAAAAAGAAACGTTAACCACAGCACTTCGCAAACGCGAAACCCTTCGTCCGTAGAAAAACCACTCAATGGAATTTTCACCACGAAGACACGAAGGCACGAAGTTGAATATTAAAAGCGCGCGAACGAACTCGATTCCTCTCTGCGAAATCCGCGCCAATCTGCGGATAACTTCCCCGCCTCCGTGTCCTCCGTGCTCTCCGTAGTTTAAAACTTCGTGCCTTCGTGTCTTCGTGGTGAAAACCTCTTCCCCATTCCGCTCGACAACCTCCCCCGCCCTCGCGAAAGTGCCCGCCGCATGAAAGAAGAAATGATCCTCGTCATCCGCCGCGCCCTCTTCGACCAGCTCGGCTCCTTCCAGGGCCTCAACTTCGAGGTGGACCGCTACCTGCCCGCCTTCCTCGCCCGCGAGAACAACTTCTTCATGCCCCGCAGCGCCGCCGAGACCGATCCCACCCACAAGCAGATCATCCCCTACGCCGTCCTCGTCCATGGCGACAAGGTGCTGCACTACGTCCGCGGCAAAAAGGCCGGCGAGCAGCGCCTCGCCGCCAAGGGCTCCGTCGGCATCGGCGGCCACATGAACGATGGCGACGAAGGCCTCTTCGCCCTCGACCGCGACGCCTACCTTGCCGGCGTGGACCGCGAGATCAACGAGGAGCTCCAGCTCAACTCCCCCTACACCCAGCACATCGTCGCCCTGCTCAACGACGACTCCAACGAAGTCGGCAAAGTCCACCTCGGCGTCGTCCACGTCTTCCGCCTCGAGACTGACGCCGTGGAAAAGCGCGAGCAGATGATTACCCAGCTCGGCTTCCTCACCCGCGAAGAACTCCTCGCCCGCCGCGAAAACCTCGAAACGTGGTCCCAATTCATCGTGGACCACCTCGACACCCTGCTGGCCTCTGCAAAGTAAGCCGCTCTCCATCCTTCGCTAATGCATTGGCACCCGGGCAAGCGTCGTTCGAAAATATTCATCGTTAGCGGAGCCGCGATATTTGCGCTGGCTCTCTTCCAGCTCCTATTTTGCGACCGATTTAGCCCCTTCCAATTTACCATCGGCATCATGGCATTCTGGCTCGGGGTTGTTACCTTCCCCAAAGGACCTAAAGATCCGGGCTTGAGATTGGAGTTCGAGCCCCCGGAACCTCCGAAACCAGAAGCTCCCAAAAAGCCCTCTCCTTCGGACGATCCTTATTAAAAGGAGCCGAAGCGGACTTTGAACCTGCGTGACCAGACTGGCTAGGAGATTGTTTGCGCGACTCCAGTCGCCCCGGGGAAATCCTTCGCTGCCTCACCAGCTTCCGCCCCTCGGTGAGTTCATCCTCTTTCTCCCCCTTCGTGCTCTTCGTGTCCTTCGTGGTGAAAGTTTCAGTGCGCCCGCTCCTTCGCCAGCGCCCGCAGATTTTGCAGCAAATCCGTCTTGTCCTCGGGATCTTCGAAATTCGTGAAAAACCATGAATGACTCGCGCGCGCTTTGACCACCGCGATCACACTCGCCTTCGCCTCCTTCTTCCCATCGCACACGCCAAAAACCTCCACCTTCCACACCCCGTGGTCCTCACTAGTCTTCCCGCCAACGACGTATTTCTGACACGGGTCCTGCGCATTGAGAAACGGATCGTAATCCAGCCCCACGACCTCACCGGCCCGGGCGTTGGCGTCCAGATCCGCCTGCAGCGCTTTCGCCAGCTCCGGCGAAAAATCCGCCGTCCGCTTCTTCAAGGCCTCCTCCTCCGGCGGCAGCTTGGTATGCCCCGAGAGCGGCACATACCAGTCATAGAAATGCTGCACGAAACTCCGAACCGCCGCCGCCTCACCCGGCTCCGCCTGGGCGAGGTTGGGTGTCATCCACATCGCAAGCAGGCCGATGCCAATCAGTTTTATAAAGCATGTTTTCATGGTGTTTAATCAGGGTTAATCCGTCGAAAAAACCTTCCGGTCTTCGCGACTCACGGTCCAAGCTCCGCCCGGCTGTTGTTCGAAAAGATAGAAATCGTAGTGACCTTTGCGCGTCAGCGTCGGGAACCCGGCCAGCGTCGCCGTATGGAGGCCCCACTTTTCCGAAGTCGCCCGAATCAATTCAAAGACTTCTTTCGCCTCCGCTTCCCGCTCCGGCAGCGGTGCCTGCGGAATCGCCGAGACATACTCCATCGCAAAACAATCCTTCTCCGTCGCCCGCGGTTCATCGTGCTCCACCCCCCACACCAGATTGCACGCCGTCACCTTCACCGTCCGCCCCGAGGGCAGCTTTTCCTCATGCCACACCGGCTGCCACTCCGAGTCTCCGCAGCCGGAGAACGCGAGCCCCATAACCGTCAGGCTCAAGCATACCAAAAGCAACCGGGTGGAACCGACGATCCATTTTCCAATGAAGGCCTCAAGCTGCATCACATCGCCGGTTATAGCTAGTCTTGGATTTGCTGTCGATAGTAAGCCCCGCCTCCTTCAACTCCGATCGGCGTAAAAAAGAGAAAGCGAAACACCTATTTCAATTCCGTGAAAACGCCCAGCGCGGCGCGGGTGGAGATTTTCTGGTTTTGCGCGTAGGCAGTGGCGGCGCTTTCGCGGAGGTCTTTGGTCCCTTTCCCTGCATTCCAGGGATCAAGAATAGCTTCGAGGATAAAAGCTCCGGGATACATTCGCTGCGTGGTGAGCAAGATGGAATGGCCTCCGGCAGCTTGCAGGCGCTTCGCCATGAACTCCTCACTCAGGCAACACAGCGCAGCGCAATCGGGCGTCTTCTTTTGATCGGGCGCTTTTAGCGGCCCCGGCTGCCAGGTGTCCATCAACCCATCGTGGCCGACGAAAACCACCAGATCGTAGCGTCCGTGCGCGACCGCATCCTCGTAGGCCTGGATGCATTGCTTCATCGCAGCACCACGGAAGGCATGGGCAATCAGCACCATGTTTCCACCGATCCGGCGATAGACGCGCCTGCTGAGCACCAGTTCGGCTTGCGGCGTCTCCTTTTGATCCACCAATTTCCATTTCCGGCTCCGATCGAAAACGCCCCTCACCCCCTCGTCATTGCCCCAGTAAAGATTGGTTCCCGCATTGTCACCGTCGCCGATGGAGAGCGGAAGCTGCTCAATGCCCGTGTGCTTCGGGTCCGCCAGCGCAACGAAGACCCCGATGGTTTTATCGGCGGGATGGATGATACCCACAGGCAGGGGCTGAAGATCGATCGCTGCAGCCATATCGCTCGGTTTCTCATTCTTATTCCCACAGGCAACGAAAAACAAAACGGATAACATTCCAAGCGCTGTCCCAATAGTTGGAAGCCATTTTCGTGGATGGGTATTCACAAGTATGCCCCCTCTTGGCCAGCCAGTGCCCCTAAGCTCAGCGACCGTCGCAATGGGATTAAGATCATAAAGTTGCTCAACGCTGGTGCCACGATAAATGATTATACCCTTTTTTCAGATTACTCACCTTGAAGGTGACGATATTTGTTGCTTCAAAGCGATCTCCGCCGCTAAGCCACAATTCACGGCCATCTGCAAAAGACCACGCCACGATTCCCGTTCCACTGAAACGCGGCATCCAGCCGGGCCCAAGTAACTCCACCAACTGCTTGAGCGATAAACCGCTTTTTACCGCATTCGCTTTGGCAGCCGGCATTGGCACCGGAGAAGAATCCGAAACCACAAAAAGCTCCTTGCTGAACGACTCCCCGGCACGCATGACTGCCGAAGCTCCCATCATCAAGACACTGGCGAGGAGAAGAGAGTAAAATATCCTCATAGTTGGTGGCCTATCACGGTAGTGGCTATGCGTAGCGAGAAATAACGAGACCGCAGCCTCGCTGGCAAATTCGCGCCCTGCCGGAATGAACAGGGAACGAGAGAAAGTAAAGGAGCGATCAAAAAAAATATATATATTGTGACAGAGGTAATGTTCGCGCCTGACTCTTACGCAAACGGTGTCCAAGCCCCTGGGCGCGGTCAGCCTTCCGGCCTCTGGTGGCCCTTTCGGGATGTCCTTCCCCTCTGCCACATTTGCTAAGGTAATTCCTGATTGATGGAAGTTCAAATACGGTGCTCAGTGGTTTGAAGATTCAATTTCGCTCTCCAAGTATCTGTGGCGATATTTACCCATCCTGTAGGCAGGTGAATTTCACCCAACCACTACATATAGTGCTTGCCGTTTCCTTTCAAGCCGGGCATGGTTTCTGGAAATGAGCCCCATTTTCCGGAAAAATTGGGGTCCGAAGGCCACGAAAAATAACCAATTTTAAACCCACAAGGAGCTACCGACCATGTACTTACAATCCCTTGAAATCTTTGGCTTCAAATCGTTCGCGGCGAAGACGCGGATGAATTTTCATCCGGGCGTTACGGCGGTCGTCGGGCCCAATGGCTGCGGCAAATCGAATGTGCTTGATTCCATCCGCTGGGTGCTCGGTGAGCAATCGGCCAAGGCACTCCGCGGCGGGGAAATGTCGGACGTCATTTTCAGCGGCACGGATTCGCGTCCGGCGCTCGGGATGGCGGAGGTATCGCTTACCTTTGCCGATTGCGAGGAGGAACTCGGCACCGAATAGCAATGAGGTCAGCATCACCCGCCGGGTCTTTCGCGACGGGTCGTCGGAGTATTTGCTGAACAAGGTGGGCCCTGCCGCCTGCGCGACATTCACCAGCTCTTCATGGATACGGGCATCGGGCGCAGCGCCTACTCGATCATGGAGCAGGGCAAGATCGACTCGATCCTCTCCTCGCCGCCCCGAGGAACGCCGCGCGATTTTCGAGGAAGCGGCCGGCATCACGAAATTCAAGTCGCAGAAGAAGGAAGCGCTCCGCAAGCTGGAGGCGACCGAGGCGAATCTCGTCCGCGCGTGGCGATATCATCAAGGAAGTGAAGCGCCAGATCGGCTCGCTGCAACGCCAGGCCGGCAAGGCGCGCCGTTACCAGGCGCTGCTCAACGACGTGCGCGTGCTCGATTTGCACCAGAGCCATCGCCAGCACGGCCAGCTCGACGGGCCAGCTGCACCTCGGTGAATGAAAATGCCGAGCGGCTCCGCGTCGATCAGGAACTCCGCGAGTGCGCAGTGATCGAGCAGGAGCAAGCCGTGGCCGAGCAGCGGCTGGAACTGGAGGAGATGGAGGAACGCCTCACCGCCGCCCGCCAGAACGTGAACGAACTGCGCAACCGCATTTCGCAGGGACGAGAACAAGCTGGGCTTCAACGAAGAGCGCCGCGCGGAATTTGCCGAACTGGTCGACCGCTACGACACGCGACATCGCGGCTGGCGAGGAAAAACTGGGCGTGCAGCAGACGCAGATCGAGAGCACCGATCTGGAGCTGAACCATCCAGACGATGCCTCGCCGAGCGAATTGCGATTGCATCGAAGAAAAGCAAGCCGCCGGACAGGCGATCACCGCCGCAGCGCCAGCGAGACCGAGCGCGAGCACCACGAGATGTTTGGCACGCATCACCCGCATCGAGGGACGCCTCTCGACGCTCCGCAGCGACATTGCGAACATGCATCAGCGGTCGCGACGGCGCCGAGGCCCGGCTGGGCATTCTCAGCGAGGAACTGGAAAAGCTCGACAGTCTGTCGGAAACGCTCACCGCGCAGCAGGGCGAGCTGATGGCGCAACTCCAGCAAGCCCAGCGCGAGCAGGAATCGCACCGGCCGCGGCCACCGCAGCGGAGCAGCGACTTGCGGGCCTGCAGGCGCAACTCGCGGAACTGGACCGCGAATTGCAACGTGACCAACCGCGCGCTCGCCGAGAAGGAATCGAAGCTGGACGCGCTCAAGCAGTCTCAACGCCGATGGCGAAGGCTTCAGCGAAGGCACGCAGGCCGTGCTCAGGGGCCTCGACAACGCCGATTTCTTCCAACCGGCGATCGCGCGGCGCGCTTGCGCAGTTCATCGAGGTGGAAACGCGAATGCGATCACCGCCATTGAAGCCGCGCTCGGCGCGAACCTACAGGCCATCGTGATGAAGGACACGATGGTGGCCGAGGCAGTCATCAAGACGCTCACCGCGAAACAATATTGGCAGCGCCGCGCTCGCCCTGCGCGAATTTGCAGGACGTGAGGCGCTAGTGAATGGTTCCGTGCCCGAGGGCGCACTCGCCTGGGCCACGGACCAGAGTCAAACCGCGCCGAAGTCGAGCCGCTCGTTCAGCGCCTGCTCAGCACATCGCCATCGTGACGGATATTGAAACCGCCTTCCGCCTGCAACCGGCAAATCCCGGCGTGCGCCTATGGTCACCCAGGGCGGCGAAGTGCTCGGCTCGGATGGCGTCGCCAGTGGCGGCAAGGCCCGCGACACCGGCAACTCAGTGCTCCAGCGCAAGAACCAGATCGCCGTCCTCGCCGAGGAAGCCCAGGCCCTGCGGGCGAAGCAGGAAGCGCTCACCGTGCGCCGCACGGAAACCGTCGGCACCATCGAGGCAGTCCAGGCGCGCCTGCACGAGGCTCGTGAGGAAAAGCAGAACGATCCAGATGCAGGTGTCGCAACTGCGCGGCCAGACCGCTTCCATCGACGAAGGAAGCAACCGAGGCCCGCAAGCGCCAGGAGACCCTCGGCTGGGAACGCGAGACGGTGGAGAAGCGCCACCAGGAGGCGATGAAGCGCATTGGCGAACTGGAGCAGAGGCGTACGATCCGCTTCGGAGATTTCCGATTTGCAGGCCCAGCAGGCCTGGCGCAGAGGCCCAGCTTGAAATGCTCCGCGAGACGGAGAACGAATTGAACCTGAGTTGAACGAACTGCGCGTAAAGGTCGCCACCGAGCGCCAGCGCCATCAATCGCTGCAACACCAGCGGCAGCCCATGGAAGCCCGTCTCGACGAGTTGCACGAGATCATCGATGCAGCGCCATCACGACATCGAGAGCTACCAGAGCCGCTCGGTCACGCTGCTGGAAAATTCGCAGAACATCGAGGCCAACTTCGAGCGCCGCGCGGCCAGCCTCGGCGAGGCCGAGCAGGAAGTGGACTTACTCTGTCGGGAGCGCTCGCAAATCGATGGCTGGCGTGGAAGCCATGGAAAGCTGCGCTCCGCGAAGTGCGGCAGATGCTCAGCCAGTGCATCGAGCAGCGCGGACAATGGAAGTGAAAATCACGCAGCTCAACTGCAGCATCGAGAGCCTCACCGATCACATGCAGCGCGCTATCAACTCGACATCTCGCGACTTCGAGCCGGATTTCTACGCCGCTGCGCGCCGCTCTCGCCGTGCAGGCCAAGCGCAAGCCAGCGAAGAAGACAACAGCGAAACTCCGGTCGCCCCGAAGCGGCCGCGGTCGAAACCGTCGCCGCCGTGGTCGAGCCGACGCCGGAGCCAGTCACCGAAACCGAGATCGACTGGAACCGCGTCGAAGCCCTCGTCCACGAGATCGACCCAGCGCCTCGACTGCATGGGCCCGGTCAACCTCGACGCCATCCAGGAATACGACGAACTCGAACAACGCCACACCTTCCTCGAAACCCAGATTATGGATCTCGAAAACTCGAAGACCGAGCTCCTCGACGTGATCACCAAGATCAACACCGACCACCCGCAAGCTCTTCGCCGAGACTTTCGAAAAGGTCCGCATGAATTTCCAGGAGATGTTCACCGAGCTCTTCGGCGGTGGCAAGGCCAACCTCGTCTTGCCGACGAGAGCGACCCGCTCGAGAGCGGCATCGAGATCATCGCCAAGCCTCCCGGCAAGCAACTCCAGTCCATCACCCTCCTCTCCGGCGGTGAAAAGACGATGACCGCCGTCGCCCTCCTCTTCTCCATCTACATGGTGAAGCCCTCGCCCTTCTGCGTGCTGGACGAAATGGACGCCCCGCTCGACGAATCGAACATCAACCGCTTCATCAAGATCCTCGACCGCTTCGTCGGCCAGAGCCAGTTCGTGGTCATCACCCACAACAAGCGCACCATCGCCAGCGCCGACATGCTCTACGGCGTGACCATGGAAGAGCACGGCGTGAGCAAGCTGGTCGGCGTCAAGTTCTCCAAGCGCGAAGCCTCGAACGAGGGCAAGGACATCATCGGCACCGCCAATCCCGATGCCGCCGCCCACGTCCCGAGCGTCGCCGAGACCTTTGGCAAAAGCGGCGATCTCCACAGCGAACGCCTGCAGCAAGCCTGATCTCAAGATTTTGGTAAAGTGCAAAGGGGGGAGCCGGAAACGGCTTCCCCCTTTTAAATAAACCCCTCGTGCCCAAGCTCCAGCCGCTTCAAGACGAGCCCCCCGCTATCAATCCCTCGGCCACGTCGGATTGCCTTTCCCTTCGTGCCCTCGTGTCTTCGTGGTGAAATTCCCCGTCCTTCGCATTTTTGAGTTACTGCCCAGGATTAGGCACGCCCTATGCTTAATAAAAGCTACTCTGGCGAAAGTTGACGTTCTTCTCTGTAAAAGCGGAATTTGCGGCGACCCCAACCGGTGTTAATTTTGAGAAAATGAGTAGCCCAGCCCCAGTTACCCTTGAAAAAGTCCCTATGGAGATGCCCGGAAAAGGTCGTGTCGTCCTGATCGCAGAGGACGAGGAACCCGTGCGGATGCTGGTGCGTGAAATTTTGGAACGCAGCGGATTTACCGTGCTGGAAGCCATCAATGGCGTCGAGGCACTGCAAATCTGGCGCGCGCACGCTCATGAGATTTCCCTGCTCCTTACGGACATGGTGATGCCCGGCGGCGTTTCCGGCAGGCAACTGGCCGAGACGATTCTTCTGCAAAAGCCCACCCTGCCGGTGATCTACACCAGCGGCTACAGCACCGACCTCTTCGGCGGCGGCATGAATCTGCACGAGGGCGTCAACTACCTGCCCAAGCCCTACCGCTCCACCGCCCTCACGGAAATCGTCTCCGCCGCCCTGCACTCCAAAGGAAAATCGGCCGGGAACTGATTCACCGCCCAGTCGCCAAGGTAAGGAAGAATAGATTTCTCACCCCGATCGAGGCGCTCCTGCTTTCGACGCAGCCTTCCCCTCACCCCCTTGGATTGCTTGGTGCCTTCGTGTCCTGGTGGTTACCCCTTCTTCCCCTGTTCTTTTTTTAAGGAATCGAGGATGAAAAGACCTGCTGCGACACAGATACAGCTATCCGCCACATTGAAGGCCGGCCAGGGATTGGCAAAGGGCACGTGCAGGTCGAACAACAGGAAATCCACCACGTAATGATGGACGATCCGGTCCAATAAATTGCCCGCGATCCCCGAAAGCAACAGACCAGCCGCCGTCTTCGACACCGCGCCGACAAACTTCCCTTTCCACGCCAGCGTGCACACCACGATCACCGCCACCGACGCCAGCACGAGGAAGAACGCGTTCTGATTCGTAAAGGCGCTGAACGCCGCCCCCGTGTTGTGCAAATGCACGAGCGAAAAGAACCCGGGAATCACCGGGTATTCGCTCTCATACGGAATGCGCGAAAGCACCCACCACTTGGTGAGCTGATCCACCGCAAAGAGCGGCACCGCGATGGCGAGGAGCGATTTCACCGGGCGGCCATGACGGGTTCGCAGCGATCGCAAAGCTCAGGCTGCGCGGCACTCTTGCCCACGCTGGAACGGTGGCGCCAGCAGCGCTGGCACTTCCCGTTATTAGTACGTCCAACGGTGACCGCGGCGTCTTCCGTGAATTGCAGTTCGCTTACGATGAGGAGTTCCTCCAGCTCGTCGGCGTGCGTTTTCCAGTAATCGGAAACGGCGGTCTCCCCGGCCCCGGCGGGTAGTTGCACCGCAGCTTCGAGCGAGCTGCCGATCAGCTTTTCCTGGCGCTTCACCTCGATCTCGCGGCTGGCCAGCGAACGCAGATTCAGCGCTTCGTTGAAGAGCCGCTCGGCTTCGGCATCGGTGTTGGCTTCCACAACGGTTGGGAAAAGTTCGAGATGCACGGCATCCTTCGCACCGAGGAACTGCCAGGCTTCATCCGCCGTGAAAGCAAGAATCGGCGCGAGCAATTTCGCGAGCGCATCCACGACGACGGCCATCACCGTCTGCGTCGCCCGGCGGCGCGGCGAGGTGATGGCATCGCAATAGAGACGGTCCTTCGTGATGTCCACGTAGAGCGAGCTGACCTCGACCGTGACGAACTGGTTGAGCGTCTGGAACACACGACGGAAGTCATAGGCTTCGTAGGCGCTGCGGCAGGTGGCGACGACTTCATTCACGCGGGAGAGCATCCAGCGGTCGAGCACCGTTGCACCGGCCATCGAGGCATCGGCAGGGGTGAAGTCAGAAAGGTTCGCCAGCAAAATACGCAAAATATTACGGAAGCTGCGGTAGGCATCGGCCAGCCCCTTGAAGCTCTCCTCACTGAACGGCACTTCGTTCGTAAACTCCACGCTGGAGGCCCAGAGGCGCACGATGTCGGCCCCATACTTGTTGATGAAGTGCATCGCGTCCATGGGCTTGGTGTAAGTGCCCTGGGCGGATTTCGAGACCTTCTTGCGCGTGTCCTTGTCCACCACGAAACCGTGGGTGATCACGCTCTTGTAGGGAGCCTCGCCGGTAATCGCGATGCTGGTCATGAGCGAGGACTGGAACCAGCCGCGATGCTGGTCGGTCGCCTCGATATACACATCCGCCTTGCCCGCCGCTTTCAGCGCGGGATGCTTCGCCACTACGGCCTGATGCGAGACGCCGGAGTCAATCCACACGTCGAGCGTATCGTTCCGGCGCGTCGTCCCAGCAGGCAGCGCCAGCGCCTGTGCCCACCACGCATCATCGTGCTCGAACCAGGTATTAGTGCCATCCTTCTCCACAATGTCGGCGACTCTGCGCGCGAGCGTGGCGTCGAGGATCGGCTCGCCTTGCGCGCTGTAGAAGACGGGCAGCGGCACGCCCCAGGTGCGCTGACGCGAGATGCACCAGTCGGGCCGCGATTCCACCGTGCCGTAGATGCGATTGCGGCCCCAGGCGGGAATCCACGTCGTATCGTCAATCGCCTTGAGCGCGGCGGCACGAAGGTCGTCCACGCGGATGAAGAGTTGCTCGACTGCGCGGAAAACGATCGGCGTCTTCGAGCGCCAGCAGTGCGGGTAACTGTGGAGATACTTTTGCTCACCCAGCAGCGCCTTGATCTCGCGGAGATGCGCCACCACATCGGCATTCGCATCGAAAACGTATTTGCCAGTCCAGGCGGGAACACCGGCTTCCTCAGTCAGTTTTCCCGCATCGTCCACCGGCGAGAGGATCGGCAGGCCGTGTTGCTTGCCCGCCAGATAATCGTCCGCACCATGGCCGGGGGCGATATGCACCTGACCCGTGCCGGTATCCATCGTCACGAAATCGGCGGTGATGACGCGCGACTTGCGGTCGAGGAACGGATGCTGCGCCTCCAGCCCGGCGAGCTCCTCGCCGAGGATGGTGGAGACTTCGTTATAGATCTGCAACTCGGCCTCCTTCGCGAAGGTTTCGAGCAGCGGGCGGGCGACGAAAAAGTCCTCCGCCCAGCCGTCGCGACCGAGGGTGACCAGCACGTATTCCTGCTTCGGCGAGACGGCAATCGCCACGTTGGCCGGCAGCGTCCAGGGCGTGGTGGTCCAGATCACCATGTTCGCCTTGCCCGCGAGCGGACCGCTCACGAGCGGAAATTTCACATAGATCGCGGGGTCGGTGCGGTCGGCATATTCCACCTCGGCCTCGGCGAGCGCGGTCTGCGCCCCGGTGCTCCAATAGACCGGCTTCTTCGATTGATAGACGAGCCCCTTTTCCACAAAGGTCGCAAAGGAACGGATAATCTCCGCCTCGTAGCCGGGATCGAGCGTGAGATAGGGATTCTGCCAGTCGCCAAAAACACCGAGCCGCTTGAACTGCTCGCGCTGGATGCCGATGTAGTTGCGGGCGTATTCCTCGGAGCGCTTGCGCACTTCCAGCGGCGAGAGGCCACGCGATTCCTTCACCACCTTGAACTCAATCGGCAGCCCGTGGCAATCCCAGCCGGGAATGAACGGCGCGCGATAGCCGAGCATGGAACGCGATTTGACGATGATGTCCTTGAGCACCTTGTTGAGCGCCGTCCCCATGTGCACGTCGCCATTGGCAAACGGCGGCCCGTCATGGAGGACGAAGAGCGGGGCCTCGGCGCGCGCGGCCTGGATGCGCTCATAAAGACCACCTTGGTCCCAGGCAGCGAGGCGCTGCGGCTCACGGGTCACCAGATCGGCTTTCATCGGAAAGTCCGTCTTCGGCAGGTTCAACGTATCTTTGTAATTCTGGCTCATTGGCGGGACGTGGAAGCTATCAGCCGGGGGATACGCGGTCAATGGGGAGAAGAATTTTCACCACGAAGACACGAAGAGACCGCAGCTTTTTAAAGGACGCCGGCCTTTCCTTCGTGTCTTCGTGGTTAAATTCCCCCGCTACAGCCAGCGCTTCCGCTTGACGAAAACGATCATCACCGTGGCCAGGATCGCCATTACCCCGAGCAGTACGAAGTAACCGTATTTCGTATGTAACTCGGGCATGTTTTCAAAGTTCATCCCGTAGAGGCCGACCAGGAACGTGAGCGGAATGAAAATGGCCGAGATCACCGTGAGCACCCGCATGATCTCATTCGTCCGCAAGCCCACGCTGGAAAGGTAAAGGTCCATCAACCCGGTCGCGAGATCGCGGTAGCCTTCGATGATGTCCATGATCTGGATCGTATGATCGTAGCAGTCGCGCAGGAACGGTTTGTTCCGTTCCTCGACCATCCCGGTGACATCGCGATTGAGCGCTCCGAGCACCTCGCGCTGCGGCCAGGCCGCACGACGCAGCTTCAGCAGATACCGCTTGAGCGTGTGCAGCCGGGAGACACATTCCTTCGAGGGATGGTCGAGCATCGTCTCTTCCAGTTCCTCAATGGTGTCGCCGATATATTCGAGCACCGGGAAAAAGTGATCCACCGTGGCATCCAGCAGCGCATAGGCGAGGTAATCATGCCCCCGCTGGCGGGCAAAACCGGTCCCGGCACGCAGCCGTTTGCGAATGGCATCGAAGACATCGCGCGTCTCCTCCTCCTGAATCGTGATCAGCACGTTCTTCTTCAAAAACAGGCTCATCTGCTCCACCTCCAAACATTTGTCCGAGCAGAAGACCATCTGCATGAGGATGAAGAAATGGTCGTCGTATTCCTCCAGCTTGGGACGCTGGCCGACGTTGAGCGTATCCTCCAGGGCCAACGGGTGCAGATGAAAATGCTGGCCGAGCTTTTTCAGCATCTCGATATCCCCCAGCCCATCGACATTGATCCAGCTCACCTTGCCGTTGTCGCGGCAGCCAAAGACATCCTCGATCCGCTCGATCTTGCGCTCGTCGAAGGTGTTCTCATCATACTCGATGAGCGTGACGACCGGCGGCTTGGCCTCGTGGCCCTCTGGCAATTCCAGCGTCGCCGGGGCGGTTCCTGGAGCAGGTGTGCGAATCTTGAACATCTCGCCACCGATTGGAGCAGGTTCCAAGGAAATCGGCGAACCCTTTTCATTAAACGTCAATTAAGCAGGCGGATGCGCGATGCATGATTCTCCTTCCTCTTGGCGTCTTGGCGGTTAAATTCCACCCACATCCGGCGCACGGTATGCTATCGTATGAGCTATTGAACCCGGCTTGGATTCGGCCGGGCGTGCAACTTTGAAAAGCGAGCCTTCCATTATTATCCCAGACCACGCGCCGGTGATGATTCTACCGAATGCGCTTCTGTTCCCCAATGCGCTCCTGCCGCTCTACATTTTCGAGGAACGCTACCGCCGGATGCTCACCTGGAGCCTGCAGAATGACCGCATGTTCTGCATCGCCCTACTGCGCCCGGGCCGCACCGACGCGCGCGACGAAAGCGACTTCTTTCACACCGCCGGGATCGGCCTCATCCGGGCCTGCGTGGGAAATCCCGATGGCACCTCGCATCTCATCCTCCAGGGGCTGCAGCGGGTCCACTTCACCGGCTTCTCGCAAAAAAAACCCTTCCGCATCGCCCGACTCGAGCCCGTCACCACCCAGCCCGCCGATGAGGTCGAGGCCAGCGAGTTCGTAAACGAGATCCTCGATCTCTGCGAGCGGCTCAAGGAGAAAGGCGTGGACATCCCCGGCCCGCTCCAGCATCACCTCACCCAACTGGCCGATCCCGATGTCCTCTCCGATGTCGTGACCAATGCCTTCGTGCGCGACCCGCTCCAGCGGCAGCATTTGCTGGAAAATCCGGTCGTCAGCGAACGCCTGCGCCTGCTGGTGGATTTTCTGCGCGAGGAGGCCGGGTAACCGCGCATGCACCGGATGCCGCCGCCATCGTCCCCGCTCACCGGGTCGGAATTGAAAGCCAGCATCGTGCAAAAAGCGCGTGCTCTCGGTTTTAACGAATGCCGCTTCACCGCCGCCGCCGCACCGCACCATGCCCGCGAATTTCGCGAATGGCTCGAAGCGGGCAAGGCCGGCGAAATGGCCTGGCTGGAACGCAATGCCGATCGCCGCACCGATCCCCAGCTCGTCCTGCCAGGGGTAAAAACTTTCATCGTTCTCGCCATGTCCTACTGGCAGGGGCACTCCGCTCCCGAGCCCACGCCGGAGACCGGGCGTATCGCCCGTTACGCTTGGGGCGACGATTATCACGACCTCATCGAAAAGCGGCTGCGGGAACTGGACGACTATCTCATCGCCCTCGGCGGCACGCAGAAGCGCTACGTGGATACCGGCCCCGTGCTGGAGCGCGACCATGCCGCCACCGCCGGGATGGGCTGGCAGGGCAAGAGCACCATGCTCATCTCGCGACAGTTCGGCACCTGGTTCTTTCTCGCGGAAATCCTCACCACCCTCGAAATCGCCCCCGATGCCCCGGCGCACGATCATTGCGGCCGTTGCACCCGCTGCATCACCGCCTGCCCCACTGGCGCCATCACCGCCCCCCATCAGCTCGATGCCCGCCGCTGCGTAAGCTATCTCACCATCGAGCATCCGGGGCCGATCCCCGAGGAATTTCGGGAGCGCATCGGCGACCGCATCTACGGCTGCGACGACTGCCTCGCCGCCTGCCCGTGGAACCGCTTCGCCCAGGTCTCGCAGGAGAGCACCTTTGCCGCGCGCGATTTCGTCAACCGCTACCAGCTCCGCGACTATCTCGCGCTCGACGACGAGCAATTCCGCACCCTCTTCCGCAAGAGCCCGATCAAGCGGATCAAGCGCCCCCGTTTCCTGCGCAATGTCTGCGTCGCCCTCGGCAACGTCGGCACACCGGAAGACCTTGCCGCCCTGCACCAGGCCGCCGCCGATCCGCATCCCCTTATCGCTGATCATGCCCGTTGGGCGATCACGCAAATTATCTCGCGTAATGCGGCGGCGAACTGTACCATTCATGGTTGAAATACCCCCCGGTATTTTCCAATCCGTTCCGTTGCGGCTGTAAAACACCTTTTAACCCAAGGAAACACCTATGAACGAGGGAAAACTGACCACCCACGAGAAGGCCCTGAAAATCAATCTCGACCAGCGGCGCTACGGCACCTTTGCCGAGATCGGCGCCGGCCAGGAAGTCGCCCGCTGGTTCTTCCGCGTCGGCGGCGGCGCGGGCACGATCGCCAAGAGCATGTCCGCCTACGACATGCTCGTCAGCGACGCCATCTATGGCCCGTCCGATCGCTATGTCTCCCGGCATCGCCTGCAAAGCATGCTCGACCACGAGCACAAGCTGAACCTTGAGCGGCTGCAGGAGCGCCGCAGCCACAATACCACCTTCTTCGCCTTTGCCGATACGGTCGCCGCCCGCAGCTTCAAGGGCGGCAACGAATGCCACGGCTGGATGGGCGTCAAGTTCCAGGCCCACCCGCGTGATGAGGACAGCCAGGTCATCATCCACGTGCGGATGCTCGACAACGAAAACGCGCTCCAGCAGGAGGCGCTCGGCATCGTCGGCGTCAACCTCCTCTACGCCGCCTTTTTCCTCCACCACGAGCCGGAGCAAATGATCGAGTCGCTGCTCGACAACCTCACCACCAACCGCATCGAGGTGGATATGATCGAGTTTTCCGGCATCGAATTTCGCCGCGTGGACAACCGGCTCATGAGCCTCAAGCTCGTGCAAATCGGCCTCAGCGACGCGGCGCTCTTTGCCGCCAATGGCGCGGTGCTCCAGCCCTCCGAGGTGTTGCATCGCAAGCCGATCCTCGTCGAGCGCGGCAGCTTCCGCCCGGTCTGCCATGTGAATCTCGACATGCTCGAAGCCGCCCGCCAGAAGTTCCAGGAAGACCTCGGCCCCGATTCCCCGCCCATCGTCCAGCTCATGGAAATCACCATGAACAACCTCATGGCCGCCGGGCAGATCGATTATCAGGACTTCCTCGCCCGCGCCGATGTCATGGCCTCCTGCGGCATGACCGTCCTGATCTCGAACTATTTCCAATACTACCGGCTCGCAGCCTATCTCTTCCGCTACTCGAAAATGAAGATCGCGATCACGATGGGCATCCCCAGCCTGCACGATATTTTCGAGGAAAAATACTACACCGACCTCGACGGCGGCATCCTGGAATCGATGGGGCGCTTGTTTAAAAACGATTTAAAACTCTACATCTACCCGCTCAAGGACCCGGCCACCGGAAATCTGACCAAGGTCGATAACCTGCAAATCCCCGAGGACCTGCGCCCGCTCTACACCTACCTGCGGAACAAAAATTTCCTCCACCAGCTCGAGAACTACCGGGAGGAATACCTCGGCGTCTTCTCCCGCGACATCCTCCGCAAGCTCGGCCAGGGCGACCACACCTGGGAGGAAGGCGTCCCACCCGCCGTCGCCGAAGTCATCAAGAAAAACGGCTTCTTCGGCTACCACCGCCAGCCCGCGCTGGTGTAAATGAATTAACTACGGAGGACACGGAGAGCACGGAGAGAAGACATCTCTTTGTATTATTCTCCGTGCTCTCCGTATCCTCCGTAGTTAAATTTTAGGTTAGCCTCCCGCTGCGTTCCCGAGGTGCGTATCCACGCAGTTCACGATCGTCTCCAGGCTCACCGGTTTGGCGATGAAAGGATAGCCGTTGATGTGCTTCCCCTCCTCCTCCTCTTTCTTCGAGGCGATGGCGGTGAGAAAAATCACCGGCACCGTGCGGAGAGCGGGATCGGTTTTGATCTCCTTGGCCACATCGCCACCGTCCATTTGAGGCATCACGATATCGAGGAAAATGATGTCGGGTTTGAATTCCTGGGCGGTCTGGAGGGCCTTAAGGCCGTTGTTTTCCTCGCGAACGAGGAACTTCCCGGTGCCTTCAAGCGTGAGCTTGATCAGGCGGGTAAAGCCGGGTTCATCATCAATAATCAGGATGCGTCTTTGCATAAGTGAAGTGCAGTTGGGGAAAGAAATTTCAAACAGGTTTCAGACTCTAAAAGTAAGGATCGCACGCGTGCCGCCTTCCGGACGGTTGGCAATTTGAATCAGGCCGCCATGCAGATCCATGATCGATCGCGAGACGGTCAATCCCAGCCCCGTCCCTTTGCCGGTCGGCTTGGTGGTGAAAAAGGGATCGAAGATCTTCGGCAGCTTGTCCGAGGGAATCCCCGGCCCGGAATCCTCCACCGTCACCGTGGCAATCGTATCGCCCGCCCGGAACGATTCACTGCGGGCATCGCCAATATTCGCACCGACGCCGGTGATCTGATCCAGCTTCGTCGTTACCGAGAGCATCCCCCCCTCGGGCATGGCCTGGAGCGAGTTGGTGAAAAGATTGATCAGCACCTGACCGATCTTGATCCGGTCGAATTTGATGAGTGGCAGATCGGGCGCCAGGCATTTGCGAATCTCGTGCTTGCTCACATCCACCTCGCCGCGGACAAGATGCAGCGATTCTTCCACGACCTGGTTCAGGCTTTCCTCGCTGGCTTCCAGCCGCTTCGGGACCGAGAAGTCGAGCAACCCACGAATCACATTATCCGCCCGCTTCGTTGCCTCGGACATATCGCCCAGCACGCTGATAATCTGCTCGCCGAGCGGCGGCTTCTGATCCTTCAGATACGCGATCCCCATCATGATGATCGCCAGCGGGTTCTTCACCTCATGGGCCACCCCGGCCGCGAGGCGTCCGATCGTCTTCATTTTCTCGGCCTCGATCAACTGAAGCTGCACAGAATGGAGCTCCTCGTGCGCGGACTTCAATTCATTGAGCGTATGGCGCAGGTTCGTATTCGCCTCGACCAGCTTTTCCTCCGCTTCTTTTTGGTCCGTGATGTCGCGCCCGATGCACACGAGGCCGATGATCTTGTCCTTGTCATCGCGCAGCGGCACCTTGGTCGTCAGCAACCAGCGGCGATTGCCGGCCGCATCGGTCGCCACCTCCTCGTGATTGAGCAACGCCTCGCCGGAGTTGAGAATCACCTCGTCCGCCGCATGGAAATGCTCGGCCACTTCCGTGGGGAAAAAATCGAAGACCGTCTTCCCGATGATCTCCTGCGCGCTCTTCTTGCCGATGAACTGCACATGCGCCTGGTTGTCGAGCTGGTAGCGCCCCTGGCGGTCCTTGAAATAGATCGGGTCCGGGAGATGATTGATCACATTCCGCAGCAGCGTGCGCTCCGCCGAGAGCGCATCCTCCATTTCCTTGATCAGCGTGATGTCGTGCGAAATCCCAAAGGTGCCGACAATCGCTCCGCGCCGGTCGCGCAGCGGCATCTTCGTCGTCGAGGCCCAGCCGATCCGCCCGTCCGGCAGCGTTTCTTTCTCGATCCGGCCCTCGATCGCCCGCCCATGCATCATGATTTTTTGCTCGTCCTCAAAGGCCGGGCGCGCATGCTCCTCGGTAAAGAAATCGAAATCGGTCTGCCCCAGCAATTGCTCGGGTCGATCAAGGCTGAAGAACTGCGCCATCGACGGATTCACGCGGGTAAAGCGGCTCTGGCGGTCCTTGAAATAAATCCGGTCCGGCAGGTAATCGAGCAGCGCGCGAAACATCTCGTGCTCCTTCAGCAGCGTCTGCAACGCATGGCAGCGCTCCACCGCGCACCGCACCGCGCGCAGAAAGGTGCGCCCGTCCAGCCCGCCTTTTCCCAGGTAATCCTGCGCCCCTTCGCGGAGCGCGAGGATTTTCAATTCCTCATCATCCGCCTCCCCCAGCACCAGCACCGCCGATTGCGGCGCCGCCCGCCGCAAATCCGGCAGCGTATGGAGCCAGCCGCCCTCCGGCAGCGTGGCATCGAGGAGAATGATTTCGTAAAATTCCGACTCCACGGCGGCCAGGCCTTCCGAGAGATTGACGGCATGTTTGGCGAGGCTGAACGCCGCCCCGCCTGGGGATTTCAATAGACTCGCAAGGAAGTCTGCGGCCTCATCGGAGTCTTCGATGAGGAGGACACGGCTAATATCCTGGGGAAGCATAATTTCATGCTACCCCTCTCCTTTCGCGACGTCCAAATCAAAATTTATCGAAGTCCGTTTTGATTGAAAAATTCATCGAATGGCGGGATGCGATCCCCCGCTTCGGAGACAAAAAAACGCCGCCGTTTTGGGAAACGGCGGCGGACGCCACTACTCGACTACAGTTTTTAAAAAGAGTGCTTTAAGCGCTAAGCCGGCGGCGGCGGAAGCCGACCAGCATGCCGAGACCACTCATGAGGAGGATTCCGGCTCCGGGTTCGGGCACTGCGGCGACCACCACAATATTACCCGCTCCGGAGACCTGGCTGGTGCCGGTCAGGCCGTTCAACGTGCTCGCCGTATAGGTGCCAGCGCCAATGTTAACGCCGTTGATCGTCAGTGAATAGACGGTCTCCGCCGCACTGGAGCTGTAGTTCAAAGCCAGCGCGGAAGAAGAACCCGTGAGGATGATCGAAGCAAGGTCATCCACATAGTTGACACTGGTTTCACTGCCCGAGCCGAGCTGAAGCGTTGCGCCGGTGGCCACGGTCACGTTGCCGCTCCCGAGCTTGCCGCTGCCGGTGACGGCCAGCGTACCGGCGGAGACGGTGGTCCCACCGGAATAGACGTTCACGCCCGAGAAGGTCTCGGTGCCGCTGCCAAGCTTCACGACGCTCAGATAACCCGCCGCGGTCGAGGTATCGGTCCCCGCCAGGTTGCTGCCGCTTTGCGCGCCGATGATGCCGGCGAAGGTGGCGCTATTGCCCGTGTTGCCGATTCGCAGCACGGCGGGCGCGGCCGAGGTGGCCACCATATTCGTGCCCGAAGGGGTGATCGAATTGCGGAAGACCGAAGTCGTCCCGGAGTAGGCGGTGATGTAATCGGCCGTCGTGCCCGTGAGCGCGCCCACCGTCTGCGTGGTGCCGCCGTTAAGGACGAGCAGGCTGCCCTTGCTGCCGGTGCCGAGGTTCAGATCCATCGTGCTGGCGAGGACGCCGTTGCCCTGGGCATACACGATGTTGCCGTCGCTGGCCGGCTGGGTAAACGTCATCGTCCCAGAGGTGCCGCTGTCCCAGGTCAGGCCGGATTGCAGGACCAGGTTGTTATAGCCGGTGGCCACATTGAGCCCGCTGGCCGAGACCACGTGCATCGCGCCCCAGTAGGCCGTGCCGTTGTAAAAGCTGTTGGAATAGAAAGTCGGCGTGGAGGTGTTGGAAAAGGTCAGCACTTCCGAGCCGGTCGAACCGCTGAAGGTAAAGTTCTGGGCGGGACTGTTGCGGTTGATCGTGATGCCGCCGAGCGTGGTGTTGGCGGAAACGACCCACGCCGTATCGGTGGAACCGTTGAGGGTGATCGTCGTGTTCGCCGCCGGCGAGAGCGTGGAAATATCCGTGGTGGCGAGGGCGCTGGTGGACAGGAGCGCCAGCAGCCCGGCTGAAAGCGCGTGTTGGCGGGCGATTCCGGGCTTGCGGCGGGAAGCCCGGTCGCGGAGGGGGGTGGAGGTGGATCTGTTCATGAGGTGTGGCTGGAAGTGAGGTGAGGGTGTGGATTTCTGAGCACCGGCAGGCAAGGAACCCACCAGTCGGATAAAAATCCCATTCCCGTGGTCTGCCTTCCATAGACCATTCGGTCTGTTTTTTAACCGGTCCAAAGCCCCCCGCCCAACCTCACCCCTCCCGCGCCCCGCCCAAAAACTTCACCACCGCCTCCGTTCGGGACTGAACGTGAAGCTTGTGATAAATCGTATGCAAATGCCCGTGCACCGTGCTCGGGCTGATGTTGAGCTGACCGGCAATTTGTTTATACGGCAGGCCCTTGGCCAGCAGGGTCAGGATTTCCCGCTCGCGTTTCGTAAGCTGGTCCACCTCGGTGGAAGGCTGCCGAATCTGTTGAAAATGCGAGACCACCTTGCGGGCAATTTGGGCGGACATCGGCGCCCCGCCCGCCTGCACTTCCCGGATCGCATCCACGATTTCCCCTGCCGCCGAGCGCTTCAGCAAATAGCCGCTCGCCCCCACCCGCAGGGAATTGAAGATCATTTCGCTGTCGTCATAAGTCGTGAGCATCACGATTTGCAGTTCCGGATGGGCCTGCTTGAGCTGGGCCACGCAATCAATGCCACTGCCGCTCCCCAGATTGATGTCCATCAACACCACATCGGGCAGGTGCCGGGGGATTTCCTGCACCGCCTCGGCCACCGTGGCATAAGCCCCCAGGCACACAATCTCGGGCGCGAAGCGCAACAGCTTCACAAAGCCTTCGCGGGTGGCGCGATCATCTTCAACCAGGGAGACCCGGATCATGGCAGGAGGGGGAGGAAGTGCGGACATAAGCGGAGCAGAAAAGTGGAGCCTTTACCATTCAAAAACGAGGCGGGTTCCCCCACCTGGACACGAATCGAGACGACACGAGCCGCCGATCTCCGCCAGGCGTTCGCGCATGTTGCGCAGGCCGTCGGAGCCGGGGCGCGACTCATCCGACGCGAAGCCCCGACCATCGTCGGCCACGGTGAGACGCAGCCGGCCCTGCTCGAAGCTCACCTGCAGGCGGACCGAGCGCGCGCCAGCATGGCGCACGACATTGGTCAGCGCCTCCTTGACTGCGAGAAAGAGGTGGTGGCGCGTCTTCGGATCGAGGGCCCGGGCCGGCACGGTCTCCGGGAAATCCAGCTCGCAGGCCAGACCGGCGGCGGCAAGGAAATCCACGGCATACTGGCCGAGGTAATCGAGAAGGGCGGCCAGCGTATCGTGCCGGGGGTTGACCGACCAGGACGAGCTCGTCCAGCGATTCCACCGTCCGGCGGGCGAGGGCCGCAATCTCTTCGAGATGCCCGGCCCCGGCGGCGTCCGGCTCCAGTCGCGCCAGCTGGCTCGCAATGCTGATCCGGGTGAGATTGGCTCCCACCTCATCGTGCATGTCACGGGCGATCCGGGTCCGCTCGCGCTCCAGCAAATGTTCCTGCTCCAGCCGGCGCATCTGCCGCTGCAGCCGGCGCCGCACCATAAAGCGCACCGCCCCGGCCAGGAGGACGGCCCCAAGCACCCCAGCCCCGATCTTGAACCAGCCAGTCTGCCACCAGGCGGCGGGTACGGTAATGGCCAGGGAAGCTACCCCCGGCGACCACGATTCACCCGCCACCGAAGCGGCGACTTCAAAGCGATAATGCCCCGGCAGCAACCGGGGAAAAATCGCCTCGCGCTGTTGCTCGGCCGAAATCCAGTCCTCCTCCCAACCGACCAGCCGATAGCGGAAATGCACCTGCTCGGGGGAACTCAACTCCGGCAGCGTATAGTCCAGCTTCACCGCACCGGAGCCCGGTGAAAGCGTAAGTTCCCGGCGATTGAAAACCGCCACCGGCTGGCCGCCGACGCTGGCTCCCTCAATGATTACCGAGCAGGGTGGCGACACCACCTGCGCCGGCTTGGGAAGAATTTCCAGCGCTCCCTGCGTGGTGGCGAACCAGAGATGCCCGTCGCGGGTGCGGAGCGCCGTGTTTTTAAAGCCATAGATGAAGCCGACTCCCGGCAGCCCCTCATTGCGCCCCAGGGTTACTATGCGCAGGGGAAGTTGCAGCCCATCCATGGCCGCCTCCAAATCGGAGCGGGCGACGCAATACATGCCGTGGCCAGTTCCAAACCAGAAATCCCCATCGGCCCCGATGACCATGGAACAAAGATCCTCGACCGGCAGCCCCGCCTGATGGGAAAGCCTGGTCACCTGGCCCGATTGCCAGCGGTAAAGCCCCCCTTCCAGGGCGCCAATCCATACGGTATCCCTGCCCTCCGCGACGATGAATCGGATTTGATCGCCGGGCTCTATCCCGGGGAGTGGCACCGGTTCGAAGCGCCCCTGCACGCGCTGGAAAACCAGGCCCGCTTCCGTCCCCACCCACAATCGACCGGCCCCATCCTCGGCCAGGGCCCGCGGCTTGGTGAGACCGTTCCCGGCGGGAATGCGTTCCGCCCGGTGATCCTTCCAGGCCAGCAACCCGCCCTCGATCTCCGAGATCCAGAGCGTCCCCTCATGATCGAACAGGAGCGCGGTTAAACTATCGGTCAACGGCTCGGCCACAAACACCCCATCCTGCCAGCGAACCAAGCCATACAGCGTGGCCAGCCAAACCCCTGCTTGAGGATCGGGGCCCATCGCCATCACCGGCGGCCCGGACCATCCCGCAGGGGTGGCAAATGAGCGATTCCCGGCATCGGTCGAGCGCAGCGGAACCCCATCCCGGCCTGCCAGCCAGAGCCGCCCCTCCGAATCCTGGGCCAGGGAAATCGTATAATTGCTGCTCAACCCCTGCGGCTTCTGGTGCAGCGCAAACCGCGCGGCATGCAACCGGTTTACCCCACCCCCGGCAGTTCCCACCCACAGGTCTCCCTCCCGGTCTTCGATGATCGAAGACACGGAGGTATTTGAGATCGGCACGCGAACGAGGCTGGAGTGACCGGTCGCGTCTTTGCGATACCGGAGCAACCCTTGATCGTTCGTGCCAATCCAGACATCGCCATGGGAGTCTTCAAAGACCGCCTGTACGGTCATGACGCCGATCTCCGCGACTACGCGGTGCGAGCCATCCGCTTCGTAATGGAGAAGCATTCCATCGCGGCTCGCCCACATTCCTCCCGCCCGGTCCACGCCCAGGCGGGGCCAGATGCCGCCGTTGACATCCACCGGTCGAAAATGGCCCTGCTCGAAAATACCGCAATCATGCACCGTGGTAATCCAGATGCGACCCTCCCGGTCCGAATAGACCGCGGTTTGCCCTTCCCATCCGATCCCGTCTTTTTCGGAAAAGGCCGTGAGTTGCCCCTGGTGCCAGCGAAAAGCCTTTTGCTGCGAGACGACGCCACCCCAGGTGGCACCGGTCGCATCCTCGGCGAAAGAGCCCACTCGATTGATTGGATCTCCAGCCGGGTCCATTGAGAGAATGGAATCGAAGTGATCGCCGACCATTCGCGCCATCCCACCTTGATCAAAGCCGACCCACAGCACCCCATCGCGGGCGGCAAATACCGCCGAGACGCGGTTCGACGTGAGCGCGGGAGCGAAATCCTTCAAGAAAGGGGTGAAGCGCACCCCATCGAAGCGGGTGAGCCCCCCCTGTGTCGCCAGCCAGAGGTAGCCATCGGGCGTCTGTGTGATGCCGGAAACATAATTGCTGGGCAACCCGTCCTCGACCCCCCACGTCCGCAGCACATACTCGTCGGAGACCGGAATCGAATCCGGCAGACGATCATCCTGCCCTGCGGCCAGCACGCCGGTCGTCAAAACGAGACCAAGCAAAACGAACCCAGCTAAACGCATCATGGCGGCGGACATCAGGAGTAAGGGGATACAGAGGACTTTCTATCATTCCATGGGAGTGGATTCCCGCAATTAATTCGAGGGCGGATTCCGTTCCTCTGGAAACTGACCACCGCCCGGCGAAGGAAAAAAGAATCCCGGCCTTTCGTCAGGTTCACGAATCCATCGCAGCGCCTTCTGGTAATGAAAGCGGTCCATTCTTTGCTCGCGCTGTAGCCACGGCCCTGTGGGCCGTTGGGGAAAGACGAAGTTCCTGCAAAAAGCTAATTCCAAGGTAAGAAGCAATTACCCCGCGCTTTTGGAAGAGGGCTACGATTTCATGGCCTGTTCTTCCCCAACGGCCCACAGGGCCGTGGCTACAGCGCGGTGGGGAAGTTCCGCGATCAAGGGCGTCGGGTATGCCTCCTGTTTTGCCATTCCTGAACCCGGCCAGGAGCCTCCCTTGCATGGTAGAAACCACGATCTGTAGCGGCGGTCTATGACCGTCGCGAGCAATGATCCAGCAAGGAAGGCGACGGTCATCTACGACCGCTTTGCGCCCGGCCATGGATCGTTTCGACAAGCCAGGCACCGCTTAAAATCACCCCACCCGGCAATAGCGGCGGATTTCGAACTCGGGGAAACGCTCCACCACCTCCGGCTCGCCAAACTGGCTCTCGAACGGCGGGAAAAAGCGTCCCCTTCCACCTCGCGCTTTACCACGCTGAGGTAAAGCTCGCCGCAGCGCGGCAGCAACTGCGTATAAACTTCCCCGCCCCCAATCACCCACACCTCGCCCTCGTAGTTTGCCGGATCGAAGGTGGCCAGATCCCGGATCATTTCCACGCCGGGAAACGTAACGTCGCGGCTCACCACCAGATTTCTGCGGCCCGGCAACGGCTTGCCCAGCGACTCGTAGGTCTTGCGTCCCATCAGGATCGCCGCCCCCATCGTGCACTTCTTGAACCAGCGAAAATCCTCGGGCAAGTGCCACGGAATTTTTCCCGCACTGCCAATCACCCGATTCAACGACATCGCGGCAATCGCCTTCATACCGCGATCGGGGCCTTGATCGGCGGATGCGGGTTGTAGCCAATTAACTCGAAGTCCTCGAACCGGAAATCGTGAATATCCTTCACCGCCGGATTGAGCCGCAGCACCGGCAGTTCGCGGGGCTCGCGGGAGAGCTGTTCCTGCACCTGCTCAAGATGGTTCGCGTAAATGTGCAGATCGCCAAAGGTGTGGACGAACTCGCCCGGGCGCAGATCGCACACCTGCGCCACCATCATCGTAAGCATCGCGTAGCTCGCGATATTGAATGGCACGCCGAGAAACAAATCGGCGCTGCGCTGGTAGAGCTGGCAGCTCAACTCGCCGTCCTGCACGAAAAATTGAAAGAGCGCATGGCAGGGCGGCAGCGCCATCCCCTCCACTTCACCGGGATTCCACGCCGTCACGATGTGGCGGCGGCTGTCCGGGTTACGCTTGATCTGCGCGATCACCGCATCGATCTGGTGGAGCGAGCGCCCGTCCGCCGTGCGCCAGTCGCACCACTGCGCGCCATAGACCCGGCCGAGATCGCCGTTTTCATCGGCCCACTCGTCCCAAATCGTCACCCCGTTCTCCCGCAGATACTTGATATTGGTCTCCCCGCGCAGGAACCAGAGCAATTCGTGAATGATCGAGCGGGTGTGCAGCTTCTTCGTCGTGAGCAGCGGGAATTTCTCGCGCAGATCGAAGCGGGCCTGCGCGCCGAAAACGGAATGGGTCCCCGTACCCGTGCGATCGGCCTTGAAGCGACCTTGATCCAGCACGAGACGAAGCAGACGGTGATACTCTTGCACGCGGAAATGCTGCCACAGACCGGGCCGATGCGAGAAGAGATTTTTCACCACGAAGACACGAAGGCACGAAGAGAAGAGGACGAAACGTGACAGAGAGGATTATCCACCGATTTTACAGGTTGATTTATCCTGCGGTCCATCCTCTCTCTTAATCTATGTAAATCTGTGAAGTCTATGGATGACCTTCCCCTTCGTGTCTTCGTGGTGAAAAATCTCAGTAGTGCCCGTAGCGCTTGAGGATGATGTAAGCCATCTCATTCCCTCCCGCAGGCAACGGTGTCCCAGTCCACACCGCCTGATAAGCCGCCCGCAACGTCCCATCGCCATAGCGGTTCGGAAACTGCGCGCCGGAAAACGTCAGCCATGTGGCAAAACCCAGCGCGAGCAATCCCGCCAGGGAGTAGCCTGCGCCCACCAGCCACGCCGCAGCGGGCGGAGCCTGCCGGAAAAGATACCCCACCATCGCCAACAGCACCGGAATCGCCGGCAGCCAAAAACGCACATCCCGATAGGGCCAGATGAAAATGAGCAACCCGTAGCAGAGCAGAAACACCTCGATCGGGCCAAACTGGCGGCGACGCCACCACAGCACCAGTGCCACTCCGATCAACAAAACGACTCCCGCCAGGTAAACCAGCGGTTGCAAGACTGGCTTCAACCGCTCCAGGGGCAGATTTACCAGCAACTGCCCGAGCTCGGCCACGTGGTTCATCGCGATCAGCAAAACGCCTGAAACACCCAGCGCCGAATACTGCCCCGAGGCCTCATGAAAATACCGGGTCGTGCTCAGTGCCGCCAGTCCCACGACCGGCACCACTGCGGCCCCGGCCAGCAGCCACCAGCGCGGCCAGCGTCGCGGCCAGGCCGTCCAGATCCACGCCGGCACCAGCGCCACCGCCGCCGTGCGCGTCGCCATCGCAAGTGCCAGCACCAGCAGCGCAGCCACCAGCCAGCGCCAGCGCGGCTCCGCCTGCCACGCGCGAATCAACAGCCAGAGCACCAGCATGACCATGCCGAAAAAAGCCACGTCGCTCTGCGGCAGCAGCGCATGCTTGATTAATGGAAACGACAGCAGCGTGAGACACGCCATCCAGCGGCAATCGGATGCTGAAAACGCAAACTCCTCCCGCCACCATTTCATCGTGAAGACCAGCCCCAGCGCGATAAACGCGCCATTCAACAAAACGAATGCCAGCGGCCCGGCCAGATGCGCGCGATCCAGCAGCGCAATCAGCGTGGCATAAACCGGTGGAAACACCTTGCCCGAAGCCAGCGGGAATCCTTGCGCCGAATCCGCCGCCTGCGCTCCGGTGGAAAGAAAAATCAGCGAATCGGTGTCGAGCCGGAGTGGTCCGCACGCTTGCAAAAGATAAGCCACCGCCAGCAACAGCAGGGCGATTCCACTCCCGCGCAGCGTTTTCATTTCGGGAGCAACAACAACAATCCCGCGGCCTCGCTCAACTTGCCCGCGCGTGCCTGGATGAACGCCCCTTTGCGCAAGAACCATTCCGGCGCCCCGGGCTGCCAGGCCGTGGAAACGATGACCAGATCGCAATGCTTTTTGTCGCCCATTTCATGCCAGCGCACGGCCAGATTTTGCGCATTCACAAAATCCCCGGGCTCCATGATCCACCGGCTTTCCAGCGCGCCTTCCGCCACCAGGTTTCCGAGCTTGGGAAAGGCGGGCTCCGTATTGTGCCGCGCCAGCAGCCGCCAGGCCTCCTCGTCCGCCCCCCAGGCATGGAACATCGCCGCCCAATCCATATACCCGGTACTTTCCAGATCGGGATGCCACTTCATCCACTGGCGCAGCCGCGCCGGGTCGCCAATCTCGCGAAAGATTTGCGGGAAAAGTTTGAGCTCCGTCTCGCTCAGGTCCGGCCCCGCGGCCCGCGTCTTCCACCATTGATCGAAGGCGTCCCGCCCGTTCTTCGCGCCCATTTGCGCGACGCTCGCCAGCAACAGATCGGAATGGGTGACCGCGTAGTTTTCCCAGAATTCCTCCCCACCCGGCAGATCCCGCGAATATTGCAGGGCGGTATTGAAGATCTCTTCGCGCCGATGCCCGGACCGGCTGATCGCGATGTCCCAGAAATGGAAAGAGATGCCCGGTGAAACACTCCCGCTCGCCGCCGCAATCGTCGCCGGGAGCGTCCACGAGGAGGACTTCAAGCGGGTGGCGATCTGGAAATGCTGGAGCGCCCAATCCTGCTGGCCGCGATAGTGCAGGAGCCGCGCGCCGATTTCGTAATGCAACTGGGCCGAAAGCGGGAACCAGCATTCCTCGTGCTGCAATACGCCGAGCGGAAAATACGGCGAACCTTTTTGGTGGCTGGTCACGCGTTCCAGCGTGCTGCTGGACCACGCGGGCAGCATCCAGTGCGCACCGACCCACCAGAAAAGCCCGGCCAGCAAGGGCAGCAACGCGGTGCTCCGGCGGGTGGAAACCAGCTCCGCACGCAGCGGCAGGGCGATCGCCAGCGCGGCCAGCCCGAACCCGGCAGTCGCCCAGCGATGCCCGGGCACGTCCCACAGCGCATGCACCGCCAGTACCGAGGCCGCGGAAAGCGCCGACGCCCGCATGGAAAATCCCCGACCCGTTCTCCACTCCCCGCGCAGATGGCGCGCCAGCATCCACGCCGTCGCCCCCACCATCAGCCCCAGCGGCAGCGCACCGAACTCCACCAGACTCAGCAACCAACTGCTCTCGGGATGCAGCACCGTCTGCCCCTCCAGCGGCAATTCCTGGTAGAGCGGAAAAACCTGCGGGAACGTCCCAAGGCCGAAGCCGGTCACCGGCGCGTCCTTCCACATCGAAAGCGTGTTTTCCCAGATCAATACGCGCAGGTGATTCGAGACCCCGCCCTCCTCCTGCGAATGGAACCGTTGCAACACCTGCCCGCCAAAAATCAATACTGTCGAGGCCGTGAGCAATACGACCGCGATCCCTACCGCCAGCGCCTTTTTTCCATCCACCTTGCGCATCACCAACACGAGAAAGACCAGCAACCCGACGATCCCGGCCACCAACCCGCCACGCGACTGGCTCGCCAGCACCGCGATCACGATCAGCACCTGGGCGGCAATCGCCCCGCCCAGCTGCCAGTAATGCTTGCGCCGAAACGCGTTGACCACCACGCCGCAGCCGATCACCGCGCTCATCGCGAGGAAGGAGGCGGTGTGGTTCCGGTTCGGGAACGGTCCAAAGCCCGTCCAGCCCGGCTCGATGCGAAACTCGTAAATGCCCGTGTGCTGGTTCCCCGGTGCAAAAAAACAGACCAGCGCCAGCACGACCCCCGAGCCCAGCAACGCCCACTCCATCAGCAGCGTCATCTTTTTCTCCCCGGCCAGCGTTCGCACCCAGCCGAACCACGCCAGCGCCAGCAGCAGTTCCAGCCATCCGTCGAGCGCCCTGCAGGGCTCCGGATTGTTCGTCGCCGGGAGCGTCATGTTAAATCCGCCATGGAGTGCCTCGCGCCATTGGAAATGGCCGAACCACGTCGCCGGCAGCAATTCCTTCGCGATCAGTATCACCGCCAGCACCACCCAGAAAATCCGCCCCGTGCGCGAGGGCAGCGGGAACCGGGCCGGCAACGCCAGCATCCCGATCACCAGCACCAGGCAGGCCGCGATTTGCCAGCTGCGATCCACCAATCCAAACGCCAGCGGCGCCGCCACCGCCAGCAGGGAAAAAACGACGAAGCCAGTCCAGCGGTTCAACGCCATTTCGCCTTGGCCTTTACATAGATGGGGCGAAAGCACTCCGCGATTCGCTTCCATTCCATCTTGGTTCCTTCACTCAGCGGCGCGTGGAGCGTCCACGGCACCGTGCCATTGTATTTCACTTCGATCGCGCAATAATTCTCATCGAGCGGCTGCTTCGAGCTGTCCACAAAGCCCACCCGGTGGAGCGTCTGGTGAAAGATCGGCCAGAACTCGGTGGGACGCCGGCAGCGATCCACCTCCAGGTCGAGCACCTGCGCCTGCAGGAGCGCATACTGCACCACCCGCCGCTGGCTGATCATGCGATCCATCTTCTTCATCGCGTCCTCCCACGTCTTTACGAACAGAAGGTAACGCAACGCAAATAACGCGAGCAGAAACACCGCCCCGATCGCAATCGGAATCGTCTGCCCCTGGCTCCAGATAATGCTCAGGCCGAGCACGCTCAGCACCACGCACACCCCGTACATCCCGAGCACGATGCGCCGCTTGGAGAAGCCAAGCTTTTCCAGCTTGTGGTGAATGTGCTCGTCATCCGCGTGGAACAGCGGGAAGCCGCGCAACGCCCGGCGAATCAGCGCCATCGAGGTATCGAGAATCGGAATCCCCAGCGCCACCACCGTCACCAGCAGCACGGCGGCGATCGACCCCTTTTGCGAACTGGTCAGCGAAAGCCCCGCGATGAAAAAACCAATGAGATAAGCCCCGCCATCCCCGAGATAAATCCGCGCCGGAGGAAAATTGAAGCACAGGAACCCGAGCAACGCCCCCGCCATCGCAAAGGCATACCACGCCTCGGAAAGCTGCTGCGCATACAGCGCCACGATGCCCAGCGTCAACGCCATGAACATCCCCAGCCCTCCCGCCAGGCCATCGAAGCCGTCGATCAAATTCACGATATTCGGCACCGCGATCAGCCAGAACACCGTGGCGAAGAAACTCCACGCCCCCAGTTGCACCGACCACATCCCCATCGGGTAGGTCACGCGATCAATGCTCAGCCCGAGAAAATAAACCAGCACCGCAATCCCGATCTGCCCGACCAGCTTCCAGCGGGCGCGCACCGACTTGATGTCGTCCCACAGCCCGAGCGTAAAAATGAGCGCCATCCCAAAATAAAGCGAAAGCCATTGCCCGATCTGATTCGGGTGCACGAGGAGGATCACCCCCATCGCCAGCGTCAGCGGCACCATGATCCCGATCCCCCCGAGCCGGGGAATCGGCACCGTCTGCGATTTGCGCGATTCGTTGGCATGATCGAGGCCAATCCCGCGCTGGGAAAACTTGATCACAATCGGCGTAATCACCAGCGCGAGCAAAAACGCGCTAATGAAGAAGATCAGCGAAAAAATCATGGGCGGATGACACCTCCCACGTCGTCTTTGGAGTCGGCGGTTCTGGAGCTAATCAGGCTGGATTTTCGGAGGCACATCGCAGTCCCACTCTGTTTAGCAACAAAAATGCCACGACCCGGATTTCACACCAAGTTGAGAATTTGCGTCCATTTTTGGAGGGATTTTTGCCGGATTTCGGCGGCATCCGAGGTATGCACGGTTTGCGGTGGGGATTCCAGCAGCGTTTTTTTCAACCAATCCGCAATTTTGAGAGACTCCCCCGGCGCAAAGGTGCCGGAATGCGGAATCCCGGATAACTGCCGCGCCACCGCCCCATCCGCCGGTCCCACCCACAGAATCGGTCGCCCCAGATCGAGTAGCAGCGCCAGCTTGCTCGGCCACAGCAGCCCCTGCACCTCCGGCTTCTGCGTCACCACCAGCGCCCCCGCACTCAAGAGCACCCCGCGCAACTGTTCCTCCGGCACATAGTCGCACCACTCCACCTGCTTCAGCCCCAGCGTCGCCACATACTCCGTGGCCGGCCCGCGCGAACCGCCGCCCCCTTGGAACCGCAGCACCACTGGCAGCCCCGCTTTTTCCAAAATCGCCTGCGCCTCCAGCAGCGTCTTCCACTCGTGCGCCCGCCCCAGATTTCCCGAATACACCCACGCCGGCGGCGTCGTGGAAACGGCGAACTTCGGCTCGCCCACCGGCTTCAATAAAGGCTTCAGCACCCACGGCGCGATCACTTCCGCCTGCGCTCCATAGCCCCGCAGCTTCTCCGCCATGTCCTCGTCGAGCGCGATCACGGTGCTGTTGCGATACGCCCATCCCATCGCCGCGGAAAGCATCCGCGAAACGACCCCCGGCTTCACCTCGCCCAGCGACACCGCCAGCTCCGGATACATATCCATCAGCCAGTGGTACACCCGCGCCCCGCGCAGCTTCGCCAGCAGCACCGCCCCCACATGCAGGCACGGCGGCGAGGTCGCGGAAATGATCACGTCCGGCCTGCGCGCACTCAGCGCCCGCCACGCCATCGCCACCAGCCCGCGCAACTCGCGCACGATCCGCAGCCGGTCCTTTTGCTTGCTCCGGTAGGTCTGGCTCGCATCCACATAAATCGCCTCCTGCCCGCGCGCCACCAGCTCGTCCCCCAGCTCCCGCAGCAGAATGCCTGTCGGAGCCGGGTCCGGTGGAAAATACTGGTTTAGAAACAGAAAACGCACGGGAAGAAAGTGAATGCCGGACCGGGGATTTGCGAAGGTTTTGCGCGGAGCACGCGCCAGTTATTGATGATCCACTTTCCAAGTCAAGACAGACCGGGCCGCCCCCCGCTTTTGCGCCATTATAAAATTGCCGTCCAGCGCGCCTTTACGCTACGAATTGGAGTCGATGAAAACCAATTTTCTCGCTGGGGCTTCCGTCGGTTTGCTGATCATCGCTTTCGCCGGTTGCGCATCGTCGGATCTTCCTCTGCATAAGCAAACCCCCACCCCCGGCGGCACGCTCAACCCCGATCCCGAGCAGCCCAAGCACGACTCGCTCGTCCACGACTTCCAGCAGCAGCCCCCCACCGGCAGCGAAGCCGTAAAAGCCCCCAACTGGTAAATCCCCACCTCCCCACCTGTAGCGGCGGTCTATGACCGTCGCACTCTCCCCTCCCCACGAACCAGCAACCGTGGCTGGTGGTCCTGATGGCAAGAGAAACTAACTTTGCGCAAAAACTCCCTTTCGTCTCCACGCCCTTGGACTGCGGCGACCCGTCGCCGCTTTCTCCACGCGAGACATGTCTCGCCCCCAACGCGCAGCCCAATATCATTGGGAACGCAATCGTCCGCGCGGCTCCAGCCCGCTTCCAATCCTTGAGAGCCATTCTACTCCTTCCCCCTTCGTGCCCTCGTGTCTTCGTGGTTAAATAATCCCCTCTTCGTCGCCCCCTAGCCATTGGCCTCATCCCGCGTCCGCACCACCTTGGCCGGATTCCCCCCCGCAAAAACTCCCGGCGGCAGGCTCTTCACCACCACGCCCCCCGCCCCCACCACCGTCCGCGCCCCGATCTCCACCCCCGCCGCCACAAACACCTGCGACGCCACCCAGCACTCGTCCCCGATCGTGATCGGCTGGGTCATCAAATCAAACCCCGGCTTGCGAAAATCATGCGAGCCCGCGCAAAGAAACGCCCGCTGCGAAATGCACACATTCGACCCGATCGTCACCGGCGCGAGGCTCAAAATGAACACCTCATCCCCGATCCAGACGTGATTGCCAATGGTTACGCGCCAGGGGAAAGTAATGTTCACCCGCGAGCGGATCACCACCCCGGTTCCCACTTTCGCGCCGAAAGCCCTCAAGAGCGCCACCTTCAGTGCCGATGGCCACGGCCACGAACTGAGAAAAATGAGGTTTTTCACCACCACCCAGCCCACCTCCAGCCACTTCGGGGCACCCCGGTCAAAATCCCGCACTGAATAAGAGGACAAATCCATGTTTTATTTTTGCGAGACCAAGTGTGCTGGCATAACCTTTGCTTAAATAAGCATCTAAAATTCACCCGAGACCGAATGCAAGCGACAAGTGTGCGGCAAAACAACGCTGATGCGATTGAAAATGAAGGAATGACGGATGCGCCCATCACGTTGTTGCACCGGCTTTTCAGCGCCCGCGCCGCGCTCGCTCCCGCCAGTTGCGCCCTCATCCACGGTCAGCGCCAGCTTTCCTACGGCGAGCTCGACGGCCTCTCGAACGCCCTCGCCCATCGCCTTGTCGCCTCCGGCCTCCAGCCCGACGACCGCGTCGCCTTCCTCGCCAACCGCTCGGTCGAGTCGATCATCGCGCTCCTTGCCATCCTCAAGGCCGGTGGTGCCTGTGTCCCGCTCGATCCCGCCTATCCTCGCGAGCGGCTGGCCTACATGCTTTCCCATTCGCAGGCCCATACCTTTTTCCATCGCGGCGAGGATCTCCACGACCTCGCCACCACGCATCCGCGCGCCCTTAATCTCCATGGCTGGGAGGAAACCTGCGCCCTCCCGCCCGCGCCCGTGCTTACCCCGGAGCATCTCGCCTACGTCCTCTACACCTCCGGCTCCACCGGTCGTCCCAAGGCCGTCGCCATGCCCCACCGCGCGCTGGTGAATCTCATCGAGTGGCACGTCGAGACCTACCCGGTCACCACCGCCCGCACCCTGCAATTTTCCTCGCCCAGCTTCGATGTCTCGTTTCAGGAAATCTTCACCGCCTGGCATGCCGGGGGCGCGGTGGTGATGATCTCCGATCTCGTCCGCCGCGATCCCTTCGCCCTGCTCCAGCACCTCATCCGCCACGAGGTCGAGGCGCTCTTCTGCCCCGTCGTCGCCCTGCACACCCTCGCCGAGACCGCCGTGGAGCCACTTCCCACCAGCCTCCGCCACGTCTTCGCCGCCGGCGAGCAACTCAAGATCACCAGCGCCGTCCGTTCCTTTTTCCAGCACCTGCCGGAGTGCTCGCTGCACAATCACTACGGCCCCGCCGAGACCCACGTCATCACCGCCCACACCCTCAGCGGTCCGCCTTCCACCTGGCCCGCGCTGCCCCCCATCGGCCAGCCGATTACCAATGTCACCCTCCACCTGCTCCCGCAGAATTCGCTGGGGCTTTACGAAGAAGTCGGGGAAATCAGCGCCGGGGGCGTCTGCGTCGCGCGCGGCTATCTCGATGCCCCCGAGCTCACCGCCGGGCGTTTCGTGGCGGACCCCGCTTTCCCCGGCATGACCTTCTACCGCACCGGCGACCTCGCCCAGCCGCTGCCCGAGGGTGATCTCCAGTTCCTCGGCCGCGTGGACGATCAGGTCAAGGTCAGCGGCTACCGCATCGAGCCCGGCGAGATTGAAAATCTGCTCGAGCAACATCCCGCCATCCGCCAGGCCGCGGTCACCGCTGCGGATAACCGACTTTTTGCCTTCATTGTTCCGGTGGAAAGTGCCACCCTCGACGAGCAGGAGCTGCGCGCCTTTGCCTCGCAGCAGCTTCCCCCCTACATGGTCCCCGCCCGCTATTACCCGGTCGCCAGCCTCCCGCTTACCCCCAGCGGAAAAGTGGATCGCCGCGCGCTCGCCCCCGGAGTAGCGACACCCCCGGCTCCCGCCGCCCCCACCCCGGTCGGCGGCGAAACCACTCTGGCCATCGTCACCGCCTGCTGGTGCGAGCTTCTCCAGCTCCCCACCGTCGATCCCACGCAGAACTTTTTCGACCTCGGCGGCACCTCCCTGCTCATCACCCAGCTCCAGCAACGGCTCTCCCAGCGGCTCGAGCGCAGCGTGGAAGTCACCCAGCTTTTTGAACACCCCACCATCGAGTCCTTTACGGCGGCACTCGATGCGTCCCCCACCGCCGCCCTCGCCGGAGTGGCCAGTCGCGCCGCGCGCCAGCAACAGGCCCGCGCCCGCGCCACCACTCTGCGGAATTTATAGGTATGGAACAATCGGTCTCAGATGGCAGCAGCATTGCAATTATCGGCATGGCCGGTCGCTTTCCCGGCGCCGGTGATCTCGATTCGTTTTGGAAGAATCTGCGGGACGGCGTGGAATCCATTCACCGCTTCTCGCGCGAGGAATTGCTCGCCGCCGGCGTCAGCGCGGATGCGCTCAACAACCCGCTCTACGTCCCCGCCCGCTCCATGCTGGAGGGCGTGGACCTCTTCGATGCCGATTTCTTCAACATGCAGCCCCGCGAGGCGGAGCTCACCGATCCCCAGCACCGCATCATGCTGGAACTGGCCTGGGAAGCCTTTGAAAACGCGGGCTACGTCTCCGACCAGATCACCGGCAGCGTCGGCGTCTTCGCCGGGGCGAGTCTCAACACCTATTTCCTCAACAACCTTTGCGGCGACCGCCACGCGATCGAACAGTTCGTCCGCGATTTTCAGACCGATGGCTACCAGCTCCTCCTCGGCACGGACAAGGACTACCTCGCCACCCGCCTTTCGTACAAGCTGAACCTCAAGGGCCCGAGCATCACCGTGCAGACGGCCTGCTCCACCTCGCTCGTCGCGATCAGCCAGGCCTGCCAGTCGCTTCTCGCCTATCAATGCGACGTCGCGCTCGCGGGCGGCGTTTCCATTTCCTTCCCGCAGCATCGCGGCCACGTTTACCAGGAGGGCGCAATCGGCTCTTTCGACGGCCACTGCCGCGCGTTCGACAAAGATGCCACCGGCACCGTCTTCGGCAGCGGCGCGGGCCTCGTCATGCTCAAGCGGCTCGACGAAGCAATCGAGGATGGCGACCACATTCACGCCGTTATCAAAGGCTTCGCGGTCAACAACGATGGCGCGGGCAAGGTCAGCTACACCGCCCCGAGCGTCGCCGGCCAGGCCGAGGTCATCGCCCTCGCCCATGCCGTCGCGGGCATCACCGCGGAGTCCGTATCCTACGTGGAAGCCCACGGCACCGCCACCCCGCTCGGCGACCCCATTGAGATGGCCGCCCTCACCCAGGCCTTCCGCACCACCACCACCGCATCCGGTTTCTGCCATCTCGGTTCGCTCAAGACCAATCTCGGCCACCTCGAAACTGCGGCGGGCGTCGCCGGTCTCATCAAGACCACCCTCGCGCTGGAACATGGGCAGATCCCGCCCAGCCTCCATTTCAAGAGCCCGAATCCAAAGATTGCCTACGACAACTCGCCCTTCCGCGTCGTCACCGAGCTCACCGACTGGAAGCCCAAGGGCCGCCAGCCGCGGCGCGCGGGCGTCAGCTCCTTTGGCGTCGGCGGCACCAATGCGCACGTCGTGCTGGAGGAGTCGCCGGTCGTCCCCTACTCGCCCTCTTCCCGCAAGACGCATCTCCTTCTCGTCTCGGCCCGCTCCGAGGCCGCGCTGGAGACCGCCACCGAAAATCTGCGGAAATGGCTGCAACAACACCCGCAGGCGAATCTCGCCGATGTCGCCTACACCCTGCAAGTCGGCCGCCGCGCCTTCAATTATCGCCGGATGGTCTTCGCGACCGATGCCGCGGATGCCATTGCCGCGCTCGGCTCCGGCGATCAGGGCCGCAAACCCACTCGCCACGTCTCGCCCAAGCCCGCGCAGAGCATGACGGCGAGCACTCCGTTTGGCGATCTCGCCCAACGCTGGCTCCAGGGCGAAATGGTCCGCTGGCCGCTTTATTACGAGCTTTCCGCCGAGTTGCGCCACCGCATTCCCCTGCCCACCTATCCTTTCCAGCGCCAGCGCTACTGGGTCGAGCCACCCGTTTCCAAGCCCGCTGCCGCCCCGGTTGCAATCGCCGCTCCCGCCACAGTTCCAGAGCCGGAACTGCCCGCCGGAACGGTCAAGCCCAGCCCGGAAGCCCTGCTGGCGGAAGTCAAACATTTGCTCGCGGGCCTCTCCGGCCTCGAACTCGACGGCGCCGCCGCGGAGGCCAGCCTGTTCGAGCTTGGCTTCGACTCGCTCGTCCTCACCCAGGCCGCCCATGAGTTTCGCAAACGCTTTGGCGTCAAAATCACTTTCCGCCAGTTGCTCGAAGAGCTGACCACCCTCGGCGGCATCGTCGCTTATCTCGATGCCCACGCCGTCGCCAAGCCCGGCACTGCCGCTCCCACTGCGGCCAAAGCGGTCGCCACCCGCGAATCCGTCCCCGCGCCCGCCGCCAAGGCTTTCGGCCCCTATCGTCCGATTGAGAAGAGCACCAGCGGCGGCTTCACCGAGCGCCAGCAACGCCATCTCGACGCCCTCATCGAGCGCACCGTCCGCAAGACGCCGGAATCCAAGCGCCGCACCCAGCGCGACCGCAAGCATTTCGCCGATCCCCGCAGCGTCTCCGGCTTCCGCGTGTTCTGGAAGGAGATGGTCTATCCCATCATCACCACCCGCTCCGTCGGCGCGCGCTTCTGGGATGTGGATGGCAACGAATACATCGACCTCACGATGGGCTTCGGCACCAATATTCTCGGCCACGCCCCCGCCTTCATCACCGAGGCGATTGAGAACCAGCTCCGGACCGGCATCGAGGTCGGCCCGCAATCCCCGCTCGCGGGCGACGTCGCAAAACTCATGTGCGAGCTTACCGGTCACGAGCGCGCCGCCTTTTGCAATACCGGTTCCGAGGCCGTGCTCGCCGCCGCGCGCATCGCCCGCACCGTCACTGGCCGCACCCGCATCGCCACCACCGGCGGTTTCCACGGCATCAACGATGAGGTGCTCGTCCGCGCCGCCGTTTCCAACGGCCAGCGCCGCAGCCTCCCGGTCGCTCCCGGCATCCCGCAGCACATCGTCGGCGATGTGCTGGTGCTCGATTACGGCACCGAGGAATCGCTCGATCTCCTGCAGGCGCATGCGAACGAACTCGCCGCCGTCTTCATCGAGCCGATCCAAAGTCGCCGTCCCGATTTGCAGCCCAAGGCCTTTTTGCAGGAAGCCCGCCGCATTACTCGCCAGAGCGAGACCGCGCTCATTTTTGATGAGGTCATCAACGGCTTCCGCGTCCATCTCAATGGCGCGCAGGCATTCTACGGCGTCCAGTCCGACATCGGCACCTGGGGCAAGATCATCGGCGGTGGCATGCCGATCGGCGCGGTCACCGGTTCTGCCCGGTTCATGGATGCCCTCGATGGCGGCCACTGGCAGTACGGCGACGATTCCTTCCCCGAGGTCGGGGTGACCTTCTTCGCCGGTACCTACGTGCGTCATCCGCTCGCGATGGCCGCCAGCCATGCGATGCTCAGTCACTTGAAGGAGCAGGGCCCCGGCCTGCAACAGCGCCTCGCCGAGCGCACCAAGGCCATGATCGACGAGATCAACGCCTTTGCCGCCGGACGCGGCATCCCGCTCCACATCGAGCGCTGCGCCTCGCTCTTCTATTTCCATTTCCCGGCCGATATCACCCACGGCAGCCTGCTCTGGTTCCACCTCCGCGAAAAAGGACTGCACATCTGGGAAGGCCGTCCGTGCTTCCTCAGCACCGCGCACACGGAGGAGGACGTGCGCGAGATCGTCCGCATTTTCAAGGAAAGCCTCGTCGAGCTGCAGCAGGGCGGGTTCCTGCCCGGCGCGCCGGAAATCACCACTCTCGAAACACCTGCCGTTGCGGAACCACTTGAAGTAGCCGCCTCCGCCGCCGTGGTCGAATCTTCGCCCGTCGTCGCGATTGCGGAGCCCGAACCGGTCTTCCAGCGGGTCAAGCGTCCGCTCGATTTCTCGCTCTACTTCTTCGGCAACTACCCGGCGGAATATAAGGAAGATAAATACGACCTCATCCTCGAAGCCGCGCGCTTTGCGGATGCGCATCAGTTCAAGGCGATCTGGCTCCCCGAGCGTCATTTCCACGCGGTCGGCGGCTTTTCGCCCAACCCGAGTGTGCTCGCCGCCGCCCTCTCGCGTGAGACGACCCAGCTTCAATTGCGCGGCGGCAGCGTCGTGCTCCCGCTCCACCATCCTGTCCGCGTCGCGGAGGAATGGTCGATGGTCGATAACCTTTCCAACGGCCGCGTCGGCATGTCCATCGCCAGCGGCTGGCATCCGAACGATTTCGTCTTCGCCCCCAACTCGTTTGAAAAGCGTCGCGAGCTGAATCTCGAAAATCTCGGGATCATCCGGAAGCTCTGGCGCGGCGAACCGGTCAGCTTCCCGACCGGCGGCATCGAGAGGCTCGACGTCGCCCTCCATCCGCTGCCCAAGCAGCGCGAGCTCCCCGGTCTGGCTCACCTGCATTCACAAGGAATCCTTTGCCAAGGCCGGTGAACTCGGCGTCGGCGTGCTCGGCTACCTGATGAACCAGACCCTCGATGAGGTACAGGAAAAGATCGCCGCTTATCATCAGGCCTTCGCCAAAGCCGGACACGATCCCGCCAAGGCCCAGGTGACCATTCTGCTCCATACTTTCGTCGGCCCGGATATTTCCGGGACCCGCTCGATCGCCCGCGGCCCGCTCCGCGAGTATCTCCGCTCCTTCCTCGACAACAGCCAGAAGCGCATCGAAGCCGGGGGCGGCGAGGTCGCGATGGATGCCGAGGACCTGGAGTATCTGCTCGACCGGGCCTTCGACGATTACGCGACCGGCAAGGCGCTCATCGGCTCGCCTGAGAGCTGCGCGGAAGTCGCGCAAAAGCTCGCCGAGATGGGCGTGGACGAGATCGGTTGCTTCCTCGACTTCGGCGTTGAACCGCAGGCGGTGCTCGATCACCTGCCGCATCTCGTGCGCTTGAAGGAAATGCTCGGCGAACGTTTCTCCGACACCACGCTCACCCTGCCGCTCACCCAATCCCAGGCCGGGTTGCGCATGATCCAGGAATTTGGCGGCGAGGCCGAACGCGCCTACGTGGAAAGCTGCACCCTCACGCTGCGCGGCGCGCTGGACCTGACCGCGCTCCAAGCGGCTTTCGAGGGCCTCATCCGTCGCCACGAAGCCCTCCGCACCGCCATGGACGAGGATGGCACCGCCCAGGTCGTGCATCCGACGGCGGACTTTACTTTACCGGTGCAGGATATTTCCGATCTCCCCACGGCGGAACGACTGCGCGAGATTGCCCGGGCCTTTGAAGCACCCGCACTGAAGCTCACCACCGCGCCGCTCTTCGACGCGCGCCTCGTGCGGATCGCGACCGATCATCATCAATTGCTCCTGCGCTTCCATCACCTGCTCGGCAACGGCCCTTCCTACTGGATTTTCTTCGAGGAACTCGCGGCGCTTTACGAGGCTGCCGTCAGCGGAAAACCGGCCACGCTGGAAACTCCGCTCCAGTTGCGCGACTACGTGCGCTGGCGCGAGCAAATCCGCCGCAGCCCGAATACGGCGGCGGACGAAGCCTTCTGGCTCGATCAATTTTCCGGCGAGCTCGCCGGTCTCGAACTGCCCGCCGATCATCCGCGCCCGGCCCGGCTCTCCTTCCGTGGCGGTCGCGTGAGCCGCTCGCTGGAGGCGTCGCTCACCGCCGCCCTGCGCCAGAGCGGCGCGAAGGAGCGCAGTTCGCTTTTCATGATGCTTTTTGCCGCCTGGCAGACTCTGCTCCACCGCTTGTCCGGCCAGCCCGACTTCACCGTCGCCTCGCCTTTTGAAAGCGGGGTGCGCGAACTCCCCGGTGGCTCTCTCCTGTTTGCCAATACCACAAACATGGTCCCGTTCCGGGTCCGCGTGGATCGGGAAATGCCATTTACCGCCCTGCTCGCGCGCACCAAGTCCGACGTGCTCGCCGCTTCGGAACATCAGGAATTGTTCTTCGGCCAGTTGCTGCCGAAACTGGGCCTCCGCCCCGATCCGAGCCGCTCGCCGCTCTTCAATGCGGTCTTCAATTACGAGGCCGGCACCTTCTCCCGTGCCGCCGCCGGTCTGCAATTCGACCTCATCACCGAGGGCGTGCCCTACCGCAATCCCGCTGGCACCACCATCTTCGATCTTGGTTTCAATATCGCGGAACAAAACGGCGCGCTGCTGGTGGAGTGCGATTACAATTCCGATCTCTTCGACGAAAGCACCATCGCCCGCTGGCTCGGCCATTACGAAACGCTGCTCCAGGCCGTGGCCGCCAATCCGGCGCAACCGCTTTCGCAGCTTCCCCTGCTCAACGACCACGAGCGGCACGAATTGCTGGTGGACTGGAACGCCACCCAGCGTGCCTACCCCACCGGGGTATTGCTGCACGAGCTTTTCGAGCAACAAGTCGCCAAGGCCCCGGATGCCATCGCGCTGATTTTCGACAACCAGCGGATCAGCTATCGCGCCCTCAACGAACGCGCCAGCCGCCTTGCCAATCATCTGCGCCACACCGGCGTCCAGGCCGATTCCATCGTGGCCGTCCTCGCCGAACGCTCCGTGGAAATGGTGGTCGCCCTCCTCGCTACGCTCAAGGCCGGCGGCGCGTATCTCCCGCTCGATCCCGGCCATCCCCGCGAGCGCATCGCCTTCATGCTCGCGGATGCAAGCCCGGTCCTCACGCTGGCCCAGCGCAAGTTTGCCGAGCTGCTCCCCGAATCGCTGCCGCAGCTCATGCTGGAGCAGGATTTCGCCGATGCCTCGCCGGTCGCCCCCGCTCGCATCACCGAACCCGATCACCTCGCCTACGTGATCTATACCTCGGGCTCGACCGGTCAGCCCAAGGGCGCAATGAATACCCACCGCGCGATCGTGAACCGCCTGCTCTGGATGCAGGAGCAGTATCACCTCACCCCCGGCGAACGCGTGCTGCAAAAGACACCCTACACCTTCGACGTCTCGGTCTGGGAATTTTTCTGGCCACTCCTGGCGGGCGCCACTCTCGTCGTTGCCCGGCCAGGGCCTGCATGGCGACAGCGCGTATCTGGTCGAGACCATCCGCCAGTATTCCGTGACCACCCTGCACTTCGTCCCGCCGATGCTGGCCGCCTTCCTGCATGACCAGACGGCCGCGCGCTGCGGCTCGCTCAAGCGCGTGATTTGCAGCGGCGAAGCACTGCCCGCGCAGTTGAAGGATCGTTTCTTCGCCACCTTCCCCCTCGTCGAATTGCACAATCTCTACGGCCCCACCGAGGCCGCTGTGGACGTGACTTTCTGGCCCTGCACCGCCGGGGCCGATTCCGCCTCCGTGCCGATCGGCCGCCCGGTCGCCAATACGCAAATCCATTTGCTCGATGCTTCGCTCCAGCCGGTCCCAATCGGCGTGGCCGGTGAGCTTCCACATCGGCGGGGTGCAACTCGCCCGCGGCTATCTCGGACGCCCTGAACTCACCGCGGAAAAATTCATCCCGAATTCGTTTGGCGAAGGACGCCTTTACAAGACCGGCGACCTCGCCCGCTACCGGGCCGACGGCGCGATCGAATTCCTCGGTCGTCTCGACCACCAGGTGAAGCTGCGTGGCTTCCGAATCGAGCTCGGTGAAATCGAGGTAGCACTCAAGTCGCACCCCGGTGTAGGTGATTCGCTGGTCCTGCTCCGCGACCATCGCCTGGTCGCCTACGTGATTGCCCCCGGCGTCACCCCGGCGGATCTCAGCCATCATTTGAAGTCGCGCCTGCCCGATTACATGGTGCCCGCCGCCTTCGTCTCGCTCGCCAAGTGGCCCCTCACCCCCAATGGCAAGCTCGACCGCCGCGCCCTGCCCGAGCCCGACGTGGTTCGCTCCAACTTCGTCGCCGCCGGCAACGAACTGGAGAAGCAGCTCACCGCCATCTGGTGCGAGGTGCTGGAACTCGATGAAATCAGTGTGCAGGACAACTTTTTCGACCTCGGCGGCGACTCCCTGCTCGGCCTCCGCGTGGTCAATCGCCTGCGTGAACTCACCGGCGAGCACGTCTCGCTCGTGATCATTTTCGAAGCGCCAACCATCCGCCAGCTCGCCGAGTTGATTGAGAAAAACTACCGGAACAAGGCCGCCGCGAATGGCTCGCCTTCGACCGTGACCGTGGAAATGGTCAACGAGTTGCGCAGCCTCATCGCCCCGCTCTCCACCCCGGAAATCTCTGTAACCCCGAAGCTGGAGCGCGCAATTTTCATCCTCAGCCCCATGCGCTCGGGCTCCACGCTGACCCGGGTCATGCTCTCGGCGCACCCGTCGCTCTTCGCACCGCCGGAGCTGCAACTACTTCAATTCGAATCGCTTGCGGAACGCCAGCGTGCCTTTGAGGGCTACGACCGCTACATGCTGGAAGGCACCCTCCGCGCCATCATGGAAATCCGCGGTTGCAACCTGGAGGAGGCCAAGGCGGAAATCCAGGCGCTCGAAGCCGCCGGGGGCACCGTGCCGGAATTCTACCGGCATCTGCAGTCGCAAATCGGAGCGCGCACTCTGGTGGACAAGACGCCGGATTACGCCATGCAGCTCGAAGTGCTCCAGCGCGCCGAGGCCTGGTTCGAAAACGCCTTCTTCATCCATCTCGTCCGCCATCCGCTGGGCATGATGCGATCTTATGAACGGGGACATTTCATTCTGGAAAGCCCGTATCGGGGCAGGCATCATTTCTCCGCGCGAGATCTGGCGGAAATGACCTGGCAGATTTCGCACGAGAACATTTTGGAATTCTTAAAAGATATCCCACCGCAGCGTCAGCACCGGCTCAGCTTTGAGTCACTGGTGCGTTCCCCACGCGAAACGCTGGCCCCACTCTGTGAAGCACTCGGGCTCGGCTTTGATCCGGCCATGCTCGATCCTCATGGGAACGGCCAGATGACCGACGGGGTGCACCCGATGGCGCAACAGGTCGGCGACCACGAATTCGCCCGCCATCGCGGCCTCGAATCGAGCACCACCGACGCGTGGCGCCGCGATTACTCCGAGGAACTGCTCTCCGCCCGCACTCTGGAAATCGCCCGGCAGCTCGGCTGCCTGAAAACTGAACCTAGGAAACCAGAATCGGACGCCATTCGTCGCGTCTCCCGCGATGCCTATCGGCAACAGCGCTCATTGCTGACTTCATGAAATCTGTTGTATCTGATCCCAGCATGGAATCCGGGGAAAGCTCGACTGCAGGCGAAGTGATCGTGCTGCCCACGTCGCTCGCCCAGCAGCGGTTGTGGTTCATCGCCCAGTTCGATACCGGTTCCCCGGCCTACAACCTGCCAGTCTGCGCCGAGCTGCATGGACCGTGCAATCTGGAAGCCCTGGAGCAGAGCCTTAATTTCCTCATCGTCCGTCACGAGACCCTGCGCACCACTTTCCAGGCGGTGAAAGGCCAGCCGATGCAGATCATCGCGCCCTCGCTGGAAATCACGCTGGCCGAGCAGGATCTGCGCGAATTCGACGCCGTCACTCAGGCGAAGAAACTTCCCACCCTGATCAACGAGGAGGCCTGGAAGCCTTTCGATCTCATTCGCGGCCCGCTGATTCGCGCCCTGCTCATCCGCCAGAGCGACGAGCTTTCACTGTTGCTGATTACGATTCACCACATCATCAGCGACGATTGCTCGGAGAAAGTCTTTTGGGACGAATTGACCAGTGCCTACGAGGCGTTTACCGCTCATCGCGAACCGGTGTTTGCGGAGCTGCCGATTCAATATGCCGATTTCGCACAGTGGCAGCGCGAGGAATTCGACCAGCATCACATCCAGCCCCTGCTCGCTTACTGGCGCCGACAGCTCGACCAGCTTCCCGCCCTGCGCCTGCCGCTCGATTTTCCACGCCCCCCCCTGCAAACGACTCGCGGCGGTTCGGCCGAGCTCGAAGATTTCGCCCCAGCTGGCGCAGACGCTGCGCCAGACCGGCCAGCGCGAAGGCGCGACGCTGTTCATGACGCTACTCGCGGCCTACCAGGTGCTACTCAGCCGCTACGCCGGGCAGACCGACTTCGCCGTGGGCTCTCCCATCTCCAACCGCTGCCGCAAGGAGACGGAACCGCTGATCGGCTTCTTCATCAACATGCTGCCCTTCCGCGCCAGCCTCGCGGGCCAGGTCACTTTCCGCGACGTGCTCAAGCGCACCCGGCAAACGGCGCTCGAAGCCTACGAGCACCAGGACCTCCCCTTCGAAATCATGGTCGAGGAAGCCCGCGTCGAGCGCCAGCTGAACCAGACCCCGGTTTTCCAGGCCGCTTTCTCACTGCTCCGCGATGGTGCGCGGGAGTGGAAAGCCGGTGGCCTGCGTTTTGAACTGAAACCATTTGAAAAAGGCCCGGCCAAGTTTGACCTCACCCTGGCGCTCCGCGAGCAGAGCGAGGGACTCAAGGGGATCTTCGTTTACAACGCCGATCTCTTCGATGAAAGCCGCATGGCCCGCATGTCGGCCCATTTCGTGGCCCTTTGCGAAAAGCTCTGCGCCGCGCCGGATGCGCCGATCAACTCCCATTCCCTGCTCAACGCCGAGAGTGAACAGCGGGTGCTCGCTCTCGCCCATGGAGTGGACACCGCTTATCCATCGGAAACCCTCGCCGCGCTCTTCGAAAAATGCGCCGGGCAGCATGCCAACCAGATCGCAGTCACTGACGCCCGCGAAGAGGTAAGCTACCGCCGTCTCAACGCCGAGGCGAACCGCATGGCGCATTTCCTGCGCGGCCAGAACCTCATTCCGGAGACACCGGTCGGGCTTCCCGCCACCCGCTCCTGGAAAATGATCGCCGCGATGGTCGGCATCGTCAAAGCCGGGCTCGCCTATGTACCGCTCGACCTGGATCAACCCGAGACGCGGCTGCAAAAGATGCGCTCGATCTGCGGCCATCTTTTCGACCTGGAGCGCGACTATTCTGCTTTTCCCGCCGAAAATCCGCCGCCAGTCGGTTCACCCGCGAATATCGCGTATGTCATTTTCACTTCCGGCTCCACGGGCCAGCCAAAGGGAGTTTGCGTTCCTCATCGCGCCATCTCACGACTGGTTTGTGCAAGCGACTATCTCCAATTCCTGCCCAGCGATGGCGTGGCCCAGGCGGCCTCGCCCACCTTTGATGCGGCAGTTTTTGAAATGTGGGGCGCGCTGCTCAATGGAGCGCGGCTGGTCATCATTCCCCGCGAGGCACTGCTTTCGCCGCAGCAACTCGGCACCCTCATCGAAAGCCAGCGGATCAGCGTGATGCTGCTCACCACGCCGCTCTTCCATCAATTTGCCGCCGAAGCGCCCAGCATCTTCAAGCCGCTACGTTGCCTGCTCTTTGGCGGAGATGCCGCCGATGCCGGCCTGGTGCGAAAGGTTTTTGAACAAGGTCGCCCTGGCCTCCTGCTCAACGCTTACGGGCCCACGGAAAACGGCGTGATCAGCACCGTCTTCGAAGTGACCGAAGCCCCGGAACGCGAAATCCCGATCGGCCACCCGATTGCCAATACCGAGGTATTGCTTCTCGATGCCGATGGCCACCTCGTCCCCGATGGGGTGGAAGCCGAGATCTGCGTCGGCGGGCCGGGCCTTGCCCTCGGCTATCATGGGTTGCCCGAGTTGACCGCCGAACGCTTTATCAATTGGCGCGGACGCCGACTCTATCGCACCGGCGATCTGGCCCGTCGCCGGGCCGATGGGAATCTCCTTTTCATTGGCCGTCGCGATCATCAGATCAAGCATCGCGGTTACCGGATCGAGCTGGTGGAAATCGAGACCGCCCTGCGCGGCATTCCGGGCGTGGACGACGCGGTGGCCATTTACGATCAAGGCCGGCTCATGGCTTGCGCCGCCACCGACCAGAGCGCGGAATCACTCACCGCCACGGCCCGTGAATTGCTGCCCGATTACATGCTCCCGCAGCCCTTGCTCACCGTCGCGCGCCTTCCGCTCACCGTCTCGGGCAAAGTGGACCGCGAGGCCGTCCTCAAACTCGCTCGCGACTGGCAGCCACTCCCCAGCCGCCAGCCCTCCACCGAGGATGAGCGGGCCATCGCGAAAATCTGGAGCGAACTCCTCGAAATCGAGACCCCCGGGCTCGACGACGACTTTTTTGCCAGCGGCGGCCATTCGCTGCTCGCCATCCAGTTGCTCAGCCGCATTCGACGCGAACTGGGCCACGACATCACCATTCGCCAGCTTTTTGAGAAGCCCACGATTGCCGGACTCGCCGACGCCATTCCCGCTCCCGGCCATCCGGAGCCGCTGGTGACTTCCATTCAAAGTCCCACCACCACGCCCGATGGTCGTTACCATCATATCGTGGAAATCCAAGCCGGAGCCGCTGGACGTCCACCGCTCTTTCTCATTCCCGGCGGCGGCGGCGGCGAGATCGAGTTCCTCGTTTATAAGCGCCTGGCCGCCTACATCGGAGAAGACCAGCCCATCTACGGCCTGCGCGCCAAAGGCTGGGATGACGCACACCAGCCGCACGACAGTTTGCACGAGCTGGTCCAGGACTACGCAGCCGCGATTCAACGCATCCAGCCCCATGGTCCCTACCTGATTGCCGGGGAATGCGTGGGCGGCGTGGTCGCCTGCGAAATCGCCCAATTGCTCAAGAATTCCGGGGAGGAAATCGCGCTGCTCATGCTCATCGGTGCGGAGAAACCCTCGCTCTGGCCGCACGCTCGAATTCCGCTGGAACCAGACGGTCGAGCACGTGCGCCGCTTCATGACCGTCCACATTTCCCAGCGCGCCTCCGGGCATTGGGAAAAGCTCTCAAACCTCGGAGCCGGGGACAAGCTGCGCTACATCCTCGTCCGCCTGCATCGCGAAAAAGCATCCGATCCGGCCCCCACCGTCGAATCCACCCCCGATGCGCTCGCGAACTACCACCTGATGGAATACCACTATCCGAAGACGATCATGCAGAGCCGCCCGTCCCATTACAAAGGCGTCATCACCCTGCTGCTTGACGAGGACTCCCATCAGAAATACGGCCTGTTGGGCTGGAATAAAGTGGCTGATAAAATTGTATCGCACATTTTGCCTGGCAATCATTTAACCTACATCCGTGAACACGCTTCCGAGGCCGGCCGCAAGATGCGGGAATGCCTCGACCGCGCTATCCACCCATGACTGCCTCCGAAAACCATACCTTTTTCTGGCAACCGGCACCTGCCGCCACCCTGCCACCTCCGGGAAGCATCCACCTTTACCTGGTGAATCTCGACCATCTGGTTCCGAAACAGGACAGCGGATTTTCTCCCGAAGAAGTCCGGCGCATGGGCCGCTATCACTTTGCCAAAGATCGCAACCGCTTTGCCTCGGCGCGGGCGGCCTTGCGGGAGATTCTCGCGAGCTACCTGGGGTGCCGCCCTGGCGAGGTCAAGCTCCTCGTCGGCCCGCATGGCAAGCCAGCCCTCGCCGGCTCCTCTTCCCTGCGTTTCAACCTCAGCCACTCCGGCCATCATATGCTGCTGGCGGTCACCACCGGCTCGGAGGTTGGCGTGGATCTCGAAATGGTGCGCGAGGACATGGAGATGGAGCCGCTCGCCGAGCATTACTTTTCCCCCGCCCAACAATGGGAATTCCGCATCGCCCGCGGGCGCGAACGGGTCTGGAAATTTTTTGAAATCTGGACCACGATCGAAGCCCGGCTCAAAGCTGGAGGAAAAGGCCTCATCGGCCACTCCGAGCAACCCGACGAACGTTGGAACCTCCGTCACCTGCGCATCGTGGACCGCTTTGCGGCCTCCATTGCCACCGAACACCCCGAACCCCGCCTGGAATGCTGGACATGGCCGAGCTAACCGCCCCACCTCAATTTGAAATCGTCGTCGAACGCTCCCACCGCTGGGTCAACATCAACTGGCGCGAGATCTGGGACTACCGCGACCTGCTGTTTCTCCTGGTCAAGCGCGACTTCATTTCCCGCTACAAGCAGACCATTCTTGGGCCGGCCTGGTTCATTCTCCAGCCGCTGTTGAATACCGCCGTGTTTACGATTGTTTTCGGGCAGATCGCGGGCATTCCCACCGATGGCATCCCGGCCCCGCTCTTCTATCTCTGCGGCCAGCTCGGCTGGAACTACTTCTCGCAAAACATCACCACCGGCTCGGCGACTTTTGTGAACAACGCGCATCTGTTTGGGAAGGTTTACTTCCCGCGCCTGATCATGCCGGTCTCCACGATCATCTCGAATCTGGTGGCGTTCCTGCTCCAGTTCATCCCGTTTCTCCTGTTTTACTTCTACTATCTGATCGTGGGGGTTAACGGCGTGACGCTCCATCCCACCATGAAGCTGTTGCTGAGCCCGTTACTGATCGCGGAAACCGCGGTGCTCAGCCTCGGCGTGAGCCTTTGGATGTCCGCCGCCTCGGCCAAATACCGCGATCTGGTGCATCTGAATCAATACCTCATCCAGATCTGGATGTTTGGCTCCGCGGTCATTTATCCGCTCTCAAAGGTGCCGGCCAAAATCAAGTGGCTGGTGGACCTCAATCCCATGGCGACGATTGTCGAAGGCTTTCGCATTTCCCTGCTGGATCGCGGCACGCTCACGCTGCCGCAGATCATCATCACCCTCAGTTTGACCATCCTCATCCTCATCTCGGGCATCGTCGCTTTCCAGCGCGTCGAACGCACCGTCGTTGACAGCGTCTAGTATGAAGCCCGTCGTCGAAGTTCAGAACCTCTCCAAACTCTATCGCCTCGGCGATATTGGCGCTTCCAGCCTGCGCGAATCGCTCGAAACCTTTTGGGGCCGATTGCGCGGCCGCCAGCAGCCGCGACCCAACCAGCGCAAGGAACAGGACCGCCTGATCGAGCCTTCGCGCCGCGGCCCCTATCCCGGTTCCTTCTGGAGCCTGCACGACGTCTCCTTCTCCGTCACCCCGGGCGAAGTCGATCGGCGTCATCGGCCGCAACGGCGCGGGTAAATCCACGCTGCTCAAGATTCTCTCGCGCATCACCGAGCCGACCAGGGCCGCATCATCCTGCGCGGGCGCGTGGTCTCCCTGCTGGAAGTCGGCACCGGCTTCCACCCGGAACTGACCGGGCGCGAAAACATCTTCCTCAACGGCGCGATCCTCGGCATGAACCGCGCGGAGATCGCCGCGCAAGTTCGACGAGATCGTGGACTTCGCCGAAGTGGGCGAGTTCATCGACACGCCGGTGAAGCGCTACTCCAGCGGCATGTACGTGCGCCTCGCTTTTGCGGTCGCCGCGCATCTCGAACCGGAGATCCTGCTCATCGACGAAGTGCTCGCCGTGGGCGATGCCGGCGTTCCAGAAGAAGTGCCTCGGCAAGATGGGCGAGGTCGCCACCCGCGCAAGGCCGCACCGTCTTCTTCGTCAGCCACAACATGGGCGCCGTCCGTTCGCTCTGCGAAAAAGCCATCCTCATCGAGCACGGCCGGCTCACGATGGACGGTCATCCCGCGGATATCATCAGCCATTATCTTTCCGGCTCGCTGGCCGACAACGATGCCAGCGAGGGCGAGATTTTCTGGAGTGAAGACGATGCCCCCTCCGCTCCCGAGATGCGCCTCCGTTCCATTCGCCTGCTCAATCCCCGTGGTGAACCAGCCGCCACGTTTGAGGCGGACAAGCCACTCCGGATCGAGATCCACTACGACGTGCTCCAGCGCCTGCGCGGCGCTCGCAACAGCCTCACGCTGCTGACGCAGGAGGGCGAAGTGGCCTTCTGCGCGACCGATCATCTCTTCCAGCAGGAAACGCAAAACCCGGGCGCCTATCGTATCGTATGCCACATCCCCGGCGGCCTGTTGAACCGGCGCAATTACATCGTGAGCCTGCAATGCGACATCCCTGGAGAACGTTACGTGATGCCCATCCGCGAATACCTCAGCTTCACCGTTTCCGGCGCCGGCAACCAGTCGTCGAACTTCCCCGAAAACTGGCCCGGCATCGTCTGCCCGAAGATCGAATGGAATGTGGAACAACTCGCCACCGCGGAGGTCGTCCGATGAGCAAACTCGGTCCCCTCACCCTCGCAATTCCGGTCTATAATTGCGAAAAATATCTCCCGGCCACGCTCGCTTCGCTGGCAAAAAATGGCAACGACGTCCGCTGGTGGTTGCAGGATGGAAATTCGAAGGACGACACCGTCGCGCTCGCGTGGCAATACGCCCGCAACAGCGATGTAGTCATCAGTGAACCCGATAAAGGACAGACCGATGCGTTGAACAAAGCGATGCCCCGCATGGGCGGCGAAATCATCGGCTACATCAACGGCGACGATTGCCTGCTGCCCGATGCGGCGGCGAAGGTGCTCGATTTCTTTGCGCGCAATCCGCAGGTGGACCTCGTTTACGGCGGCGTGCAGTGGATCGACGCCGAGGGCAAGGGCGAAGGCTGGCACCAGGGCCGCATCGACACGCTCGACGACGTGCTCGATATCTACCGCGTCTGGTGGAACGAACGGCAGTGGGTGCAGCCCGAGGTCTTCTTTCGCCGCAGCGTCTGGGAGCGCGTGGGCATGTTCAACCCCGCGTATAATCTCGCCTTCGACTTTGAATACTGGGTGCGCTGCTTCCGCGCGGGCGTGCGGGTCGCCGCGATGGATACGCCGCTGGTCCAGTTCCGCCGCCATGCGGAGCAGAAATCCGCCGCCGCGCGCCAGGCCGCCGACGAGATCCGCCACATCGTGCAGACGAATTTGGATGACGGCGCCGCCGTCACCCCGGCCGTGCGCTGGCGCTTGAACGCCCAGTTGCAATACGACCGCTTTCATCTCCAGCATCAGGACACCCAGCCACGCTCGTCGCGTTCGTTCCTGCGCAAACTCGTCCTCAACCCCCATTGGCTGCTCGCCCCCCATGTTCGCCAGCGCATCGCTGCATCGTTCCAACGGGCCATCACCGGAGCCAAGTCCTGACCATGACCCCGGGAAGGCTGTGGTGGTTGCTGCGTCGCGACTGGAAACGGGGTGTCGCTGCCACCTACCACGACTACGTCACGCTCGGAAAAATCCGGGCCTGGAAATTCCCAACCGACCTGCCGCTCGCACCGGAAGTCACCGTGCATACGTTCACCGGGGCCAAGGACTGGCGGCTCGGCGCGTGGATGCTCGCCAGCTTCACTCATTTTACCGGGCTGAACTGGCGCATCATCGTCCATGAAGACGGATCGCTGCCGACCGAAGCAGCCATCGAGTTGCGCCGACTTTTTCCCCGGCTCGAAATCGTCACCCGCGCCCGGGCGGATGAACAATTGCGCGCCGTCCTCGCACCCTACCCACTCTGCACGGAATTTCGCGCGACCAATCCGCTGGCTTTGAAACTTTTCGACATGCCGCATTTTGCACCGGGACGAAAATTCCTGCTCCTCGACAGCGATGTGCTGTTCTTTCGCCGACCGCAGGAAATCCTCGATTGGGCGGCGAGTGAAGAAGGCGGCTGCTGGTTCAACCGGGATGTCTCGGAGTCGAGCCTCGTTTCGGCGGAGGAAGCACGCACCCAGCTCGGCACCGAGCTCTGGCCGCAAGTCAACAGCGGCCTCTGCTGCATCGACAAGACGGCCCTGGATCATGCCTTCTGCGAAAAAGTGCTCGCGGAAACCACGATCCGCCAGGGGCATTTCTGGCGCATCGAGCAGACGCTCTTTGCGCTCTGTGCCTCGCACGCACGGACCGGTGGCCTGTTGCCGCCCACGTATGAAGTGAGCCTGCAACCGCAGTCCTCGCCCGGCATTATCGCCCGGCACTATGTCGGCGCGGTCCGCCAGCGCTTTTATGCCGAGGGTCTGCCCCGGCTTCAATCCGTCCTGCTCGGCGCATGAATGCTCTTTTCGCTCCCGACTGGCGGGCTGGCGTGCCCTACCAGAAGCTGCTTGCCGACGCGCTCAACGCCCAGGGCGTAACGGTGGATTTCCTCTCCCATTACCGGCGCGGCTTCCCGCTCTGGCGTGGGGTCGATCAAGCCCGGCACGACGTTTTTCATCTGCACTGGCCGGAGGCTTACTATGCCAAGATGCACGACCGCTTCGATGGGCTGCGCAATCTCCGCTTCGCCTTCGATCTTGCCGTCGCCACCCGTCGGCTGCCCCTCGTCCTCACCGCCCACAATCTCCTCGCCCACAATCGCGGCCACGAGCGCCTCGCCCATTTCAACATGGCCGCAGTCGCGCGTCGGGCTTCCGGCATCATCGCCCACTCCGAGGCCGCGGCAAAAAAAGTGGCGTCCACCTTTTCAGTCGATGCGGGTAAAATCACCGTCATCCCGCATGGCGATCTTTCCGTCTCCACCGGCGCACCAGTTCCGCGCGAGGAGGCACGGGCCGGGCTGGGCATCGGCCATGAAAAGATCTGCCTGATGTTCGGCACGGTCGAGCCCTACAAAGGTCTGGAGGAAATCATCGCGCTCTGGAAACAACCTCCCACCGGGGCCAGGCTGGTCATTGTCGGACGCCCGAATACGAAGGAATACGGGGCCGCGATTGCCTCGCTCTGCGCCGACAATCCTGCCATCGACGCCCGGCTCGGCTGGCTGGAGGATGATGAACTGCACCGCTGGCTCAGTGCGGCCGATGCGGTGATTTTCAACTACCGCACCATCTTTACCTCCGGTGCAGCTTGCACCGCGCGTTCCTATGGGCTGCCGATCCTGCTCCCCTCGCGACTGGACACGGTCGATCTCGGCGAGCCGCATCCACTGGTCTTGCGCTTCGAGCCGCAGACCTTCCAGCCCGTGCTCCAGCGCGCCCTCGAAACGCCCCCCGATTATACCGCCGCCGCCGCCTGGCGCGCGCTCACCGCGTGGGACGCCATCGCTACGCGAACGGCCCAGGTTTATCGCGAGGCCATCGATCGTTTTCAAAAAACCGTGCGAAATGGCACAAAGCCCGCTTGAGTATGTGGTTTAACTATGTGTGGCATTGCCGGATTCATCGATCACCAGCTCAGTGGAGAGGCTTTTGCTCCGCTGCTCGACGCCATGCTACGGCGCATCGTGCATCGCGGACCGGACGGACAGGGCACGCATACCGAAGCGCCGCTGGCGATGGGGATGCGGCGGCTGAGCATCATTGATCTCGAAGGCGGCCAGCAGCCAATCTGGAACGAAGATCACACGATCGGCGTGGTCTTCAACGGTGAGATTTACAACTACCGCGAGCTGCGCGACCGGCTTTCCGGGCATACTTTTGTCACGCACTCCGATACCGAAGTGCTGGTCCATCTTTATGAGGAATACGGCACCGAGATGTTCAATCATCTGCGCGGCATGTTTGCCTTTGCGATTTACGACCGGCCCAGGCGCCGGCTGGTGGTTGCCCGCGATCACTTTGGACAAAAGCCGTTGTATTACTATCGGGCGCAAGGGGCCTTTGCCTTCGCCTCGGAGTTGAAGTGCCTGTTTGCGCATCCCTTCGTGCCCTGCGAGGTACGCAACGAGGCGTTTTACGATTATGCAGCATGGCTGTCACTCCCCTCGCCCGACACCCATTTTCGCGGCATTCATAAACTGCCCGCGGCGCATTATCTCGTCATCCCGCTCGATACGCCGGAAAACGCAAAGCCGCTGCCCTACTGGCACTACGATCTCTCGCAACCGCCGACGATGCATGATCTCGATGCGGCGGCGGAGGCGCTCGATTCGGCGCTGCATGAGTCGCTCGACCTACACCTTCGCGCGGATGTGCCAATCGGCGTGCTCTTGAGCAGTGGGCTCGACAGCCGCACCGTTTCCGCCTACGCGCAGGAATTGCAGGAGGGGCGGCTCACTACGTTCTCGGTGGGATTTGCCGGACCCGATTCCGAGCTGCCCGGTGCGGCGGCGACCGCAAAGGAAATCAACTCGCGCCACTTCGAGCTGGAACTGACCGCCGAGGATTACGTCGAAAATCTGCCCCGCACCTCCTGGCATCTCGATGAGCCGGTGGGTGATCCCGCCGCCTTTGCGGTGCTGAAAATCTGCGAACTCGCGCGGCAGCATGTGAAGGTGCTGCTTTCCGGCGAAGGGGCCGACGAACTCTTTGCCGGCTACGATGCCCGGTACCTCGGGATGCTGCACACGCTGGACCGCACGGATCGCCTGCGCTGGCTGGGGCAGTATGCGCCGTCGATGCCTGCTTCCTCCACCTCGCGGCTCGCGCGTCTGTTCCGCCGCTCCAAGCTGAGCCCGGCGGAGGAAATCATCACCCTGCGCCTCGAAGGTTTTCCCGGCGATGTGAGACATCCACGTGGATTTACGAGCCTGCAATTGCAACGCTTGCAGGAGCGCACGGGCGAGATTGCCCGCCGCGTCGTGCATCCGCAACGCGACCGGCTGGGCGAACTGCTCACTACCGATCTCGACTGGCAGCTCGCCGAATCGCTGCTGCAAAAGGCGGACAAGATGAGCATGGGCGCGTCGATCGAACTGCGCACGCCGATCCTCGATACCGGTATCGCAGCGTTCGCCGCCCGGCTCGACTCTTCACTCAAGCTGCCCGCCGGCGGCCCTGGCAAGCTGGTCCAGCGCCGCTGCCTCGCCAAGCGCCTCAAAGAAGATCTCAAGCGGCCCAAGAAAGGCTTCCCACTGCCGCTGCGCCAGTGGCTCACCGGCCCGCTCCGCGAGCGCTGCGAGGCGACGATCTTTGCGCCAAATGCGCACCTGACGAGTTTACTCGATCCGACCTTGCTCCGCAGCGCGTGGAATGATTTTCAGCAGGGCACCTTCGATGCGACCCGGATTTTTCATTCGCTGTGGTTATATGAAATCTGGCGTGGACAACTGGCCGCGACGGCCAAGAATGGAGCCCTGCCATGAGCGCGCCCCTCGTCTCGATTGCCATCCCCTGCTACAACAGCGAGCGCTGGATCCGCCAGTGCGTGGAAAGCGCGCTCAACCAGACGTGGCCGCACAAGGAAGTGATCGTGGTGGACGATGGTTCGACCGACGCCTCGCTCGCGATTCTTGCGGAATTTGGCGACTCCATCCGCGTGCTGGTCGGGGCGCATGCCGGAGCCAATCACGCCCGCAACCAGGCCTTGCAGGCCGCGCACGGCGAGTGGATGCAATACCTCGACTCCGACGATTATCTGGAGCCGGAAAAGCTCGCCGACCACCTCGCACACGTGGGTGAGGCCGATGTAATCTACAGCCCGGTGTGGATGGAGGACCTGCATCGCAAGACGCGGGTGCCGAGCGCGATCGATACCTCGACCGATCTTTTTTGCCAGTGGATTTCGTGGCAGCTACCGCAGACCGGCGGCACGCTCTGGCGGCGGGAGAAACAACTCGCAATCGGTGGTTGGAATGAGTCGATGCCGTGCTGCCAGGAGCATGAGCTGTATCTGCGGGCGCTGCAGAACGGGCTCGCCTTCACCTATCACCCGACGCCGCACGCGGTCTATCGCCTGTGGTCGGAGGAGACGCTCTGCCGCAAGGATCCCCGGCTGGTGCTGCGCGTGCGCAGTGAATTGATCGCCAGGCTGGAAACGTGGATGCGGGCAAAGAGCGAGTGGACCGAAGCTCATCGGCTCACCGCCGGGCAGGCGTATCTGGAAATGTCGCGCACCTTTGCCAAGTATGATCTGGCCGAGGCGGCCAGCTATCACCGCACGCACCGCGAGCAGCGGCAAATCGCGTTGCAGGGACCGGCGGCACCTTTGAGTTACCGCATGTTTTACCATTTGTTCGGCTTCACCAATGCCGAGAAAATCGCCCGTACTTTGCGCGGAAGCGCTGCCTGACGCCATGCCGCCGCTCGACTACAGCATCGTCATCGCCACTTACGAGCGCCCGCGCGAACTGGCGGTCACGCTCGCTTCGCTGGCCGCGCAAACGCGACGTCCTGCGCAAGTGATTGTAGTCGATTCCTCGCCGAATGAGGAGAGCCGCGCAGTCGTAGAAGCGACGAGCGACAAGCTGCCGCTCACCTATCTGCGCGCGATCCGCCCCAGTTCTGCGGTTCAGCGCAACCAGGGCGCGGAGTCGGTGACCAGCCCGCTGATTGTTTTCCTCGATGATGACGTGACCCTCTCGCGCGATGTCTTCGAACTGCTCTGCATTGCTTTTGAAACCGACCTGGAGCAAAAGACGGCCGGGGTCGCGGCACGCATCGAGGGAATGCAACACCCGAAACCGCGCGGGCCGCTGCGCTGGTATTACCGGCTACAAGCCGGCTACGCGGATGTGGATTACGGGGCGCGGCTGCTCGGCCCGGCGATCAACACCCTCCCCACGTATGCGGATACGAACCAGGATCTCATTCCCTCCGAATGGCTCAACTCGACTTGTGTGATGTATCGCACCGAGTTTTTCCGGCGGGAGAAGTTTCCCGAATTCACCGGCTATAGCTCGATGGAGGATGTGCATACCTCCTCGCGCATCCGCCGCCACGGCGCGCTCTTCTTTCATCGCACGGCACTTTTCCAGCATCACGATGCGCCGAGCAGCTACAAGCGCGATCCCCGGGCGATGCTGCACCAGCGGTTGCACAATCAGCGGTTGATTGCCCGCGAGATTTTGCGCGTGCCCGAGCCCGTCCTCACTTTGAAAATGCTGCTCCATCGGATTTTCGTGACCTATTGCGTTTTACGCGGCGGCAGCCCGCAGCGTTGGAAGGAGGTGGCCGGCGCATGGACTTGATCGGCTCCATCCTGTCGCGACTGCGGCAGCTTTATTACAAGATACGCGGGGTCCGAATCGACGGCAACTGCTGGTTGCGAGCGATTGAAATTCCGAAGAACCATTCCGGCGTCCACCTTGCGGCGGGGGTCGCGCTGGATCGCGGATGCACGCTGCTGATCGTGGATAGCGGGAAGCTCACGATTGGCGCGCAGTGTTATGTAAACCGCCACACCATGTTCGACGTCTCCCAGCAGCTCGAAATCGGCGCGCGCACGATGATCGGGCCGTTCTGCTACCTCACCGATCACGATCACGACGTCACCGCGCCCAATCGCGGACCGCTGGTTTCCGCTCCGACGATCATCGGTGAAGATTGCTGGCTCGGCGCGCATGTCACCGTTTTGAAGGGCGTCACGATTGGTGCGGGCACGGTCGTGGGGGCCGGGAGTGTGGTCACCAAATCGCTGCCGCCGCGCAGTATTGCGGTGGGAAATCCCGCTCGTGTGGTAAAGTCCCTCCCGTCATGAACCCCTCGGTCGGCATCGCCATCACCACCCACAACCGCGTCGAGGAACTGCGCAACACCTGCGCGGTGATCGCCCGCCTTTTCCCGCAGCCCGACCAGCTCATCATCTGCGCCGATGGCTGCACCGATGACACCGTCGATTTCGTGCGCAAGCATGTGCCGAATGCGAAGCTGCTGATTCACAATCCCGGGCGCGGCTCCATTCCCTCGCGCAATCGCATGTTCCACGAGGGCCGCACGGACATCGGTACCTGAGCCTCGACGACGACAGCTTTCCGCTGGAGACCGATGCGCTCGAACGGATCTCGCAGGTCTTCGCCCAAAATCCCGCCCTCGCCGTGCTCTCACTCCCGCAGCGCAGCAACGAATTTCCCGAGACGCTGGAGCAAACGGACTTCGGCCCGGCCCGGCCGGTGGCGTCGTATGCGAATTGCGCGGCGGCCTTGCGACGCTACGCCTTTTTGGAAATCGGCGATTATCCTGAGTTTTTCCGTCACTCGTATGAGGAGCCCGATTTCGCCCTGCGCAGTCTTGCGCATGGGTGGGAAGTGCGCTTCGAGCCGGTGGCGATCATCCGACATTTGTGGACGCCCTCGGAGCGGAGCGAAATCCGCATTCACCAGCTGCATGCGCGCAATGAGGCGTGGAGCGTGCTGATGCGCTGCGCATGGCACACCCTGCCCGCGATGCTGGTCTTCCGGGCCGTGCGTCAGTTCGGCTACGCGCTGAAACGCGGGCTCGGCTGGGCGGTGCGTGAGCCGCAATGGTGGCTGGCCTTTCTCTCCGGTGCGCCGCACGCGCTGGCCCATCGCAAACCCGTCCCGTGGAAGTCCTTTTTCGCGTGGATGAAACTTTCGCGCGCCCGGTGAAAATCTCCATCTCCGCTACCAATCCCTGCCACCTCTACCCCTTCGCGCAGGAGCTCGCCCGCCATGATGCGCTCGGTTGCTATTACTCCGGCTATCCGGCGTGGAAGCTCACCGACGCGGAAAAGCTCCCGCTGGCGACGCACACCTGGCGCACGAATATTGTGTACAGGCCTGCTGAAGTTCGCCCCGGCGTGGGCGCGTCCGGAGCCGAAGCAGCTTTTCGTCTGGCAGGACCGTGGCTTTGACCGTTGGGTGGGGCGTCATCTCGCGAAGTGCGATTTCATCCATGCGATGCCGGGGCAGGCGCTGGAAACCTTTCGCGCTGCACGTCGCCAGGGCGTGCGCACGGTGCTCAATCACGCCACCGGCCCGGTCCGCGAGTGGGTGAAAATCATGGAGCCGGAATACCGGCGCGTCGCGCTTCAGCTCACGGATTATTGCCCGTATGACGCGCCTTACTTTGCCCGCGAGGATGAAGAATACGCGCTCACTGATATTCACTGCGCGGCCTCGACGGTGGTCCGCGATCAATTGATCGGCATGGGGATTGCGCCGGAGAAAATCTGGACCGTTCCCTACGGAGCCGATCCCGCCATTTTTCATCCGGTCCCCCGCCTTCCACACGAGGAGTTTCGAATCGTCTTCGCCGGGCTGGCCGGGCTGCGCAAAGGCATTCGCTGCCTGCTCCAGGCGTTGGAAATCGCGGCTCCAACGACTGCGTGGCGGCTCGATTTTTACGGCGGCGATTTACCCGAGGTGAAAAACGATCTCGCCGCCTATGCCGGGAAAGTACCGCTGCATTTTCACGGCGCAGTTTCCCAGCGCGATCTGGCCGCCGCTTTCCAGCAGGCTGATGTGCTGGTGCTGCCCTCGTTGGAGGAGGGCTTCGGCCTCGTCGTCCCGCAGTGCCTGGCCTGCGGCACCCCGGCCATTGTGAGCGAGGCGGTCGGAGCGAAAGATCTGATCCGCTCGCGCGACAATGGCTCGACCTTCCCCACCGGCGATGCCGCTGCCCTCGCCGCCGAGCTGCACTGGTGGTCGCAAAATCGCCGCACCTTCTCCGAATCACATTCCTGGAGCGCCCCGGCAGAGAAATTGCTTAATCTGAGCCAGACCTCTTAGCCCATGCCGACCGTTTCACCCTATCAGCGCCCAGCCTCGTCCGCCGCCCGCCCCCGTCTTGCGGAGATGCAGTTGCGTCCCGATCCGGTGGGCACTGGCATTGCCGTCTTCGGCATCCTGGTCGTTATGGCCACCATCGGCGGGCGCGTTCCCACGGACCTCGCCCGCTCTGCTGCGATTGGCACCGGGCTCAGCCTGCTCGCTTCGCTCGCCTTCGATCTTCGCCGTGGGGTGCTCAATCTCATCCGCGCCGATGTGATGGCCATTCTGGCCTACTATTTCCTCACGCTCTTCGAGTTTCTGCTTCCGCAAAAGGCGTTCAACCTCATGATCTCCGTGGCCTCCACGCACGCCGCGCTAAACATCGCGCTGCTGGGCTACGTCGGCCTGCTCATCGGGCGGCACCTTCCGCAGCCGAAAAAGCAGCCGTTTGAAAAAGTGCTCACCTGGGAAATCCCGCCCGTGATGCTCATCCTGATTTTCTGGGGCGCGCTCGTGCTGGGCTATTTCTACATGCTGCTGGCGGTGAATTTCGACGTGGTAAAGATGGTGAACTACTTCATGGATGCCCGCTTTTCGCAGCCGTGGCAGCGCAGTAAATTCGGCGACTGGAAAGCGCTGTTGAACGAGCTGGGACTCTTCATTTATCTCATTCCACCGCTGGCCGGGGTGATCTTTGCCCGGCGGCATCGGTTTGGAAAATTCGCGCTCTTCACCATTTTCATCGGGTATCTGTTTACGCTGTTCTATGGATTCTCCGGCGGCACGCGCAACGTCTTCGCCACCTACCTCGTCACCTTTCTCATCGCGTATGTCATCGCCCGCCCGCCGGAAGCGCCGAAGCGCGGCATCATCATTCTCTGCCTCCTCAGCGCGCTCTCGATGTATTTCGCGACGATCTACATGCTCAAGTTCCGCAACATCGGGTTGAAAAATTTCATCCTCTACGGCGAACCTGCGGGCGATCCGCATGAAAAGGGACTCTTCGTGGATTACAATCTTTACGCCATCGGCAAGCTCACCGAGGTCTTCCCTTCCCGGCACGCGTATCTTGGGCTGGAGGTGCCTTACAACGCGATCATTCGTCCCATCCCGCGCGCGCTCTGGAAAAGCAAGCCGCAGGGCTTGAGCATCACGATCGAGGATGCCCTCGGCGTGTCGGGACTAACGATTGCCACCAGCTTCTCCGGCGAGGCTTATATGTCGGGCGGCCTGTTTGGCGTGCTGGCGATTGCGATCCTCTTTGGGATGTATAACGGCTGGTGGAACTATCTTTCGTCGCAAAGAAACTCCGAGCTGGGGATTTTGATTTATGCCTCGGGATTCTTTGCGGCGGTAATTTCGATGCGCAGTCTCTTTGAATTCACGACCGCGCTGATGCCCGTAGCCGCGAGCTTTACGCTGACGGTTTACGTGATCAATTTCGCGGCGAAAAAGGTGGTGGCGATTCGCGCCCACCGGGGCCGGCCAGTTCCGCTGCCAGGGCGTCCTGGGCCACTGCCGCTGCATCGGTGATTTTTTGCGTCATCGGTTGGATCAGTCCCTATGTGACGTTTTCATGACACCCCACCCCGTGGCTTGCCCCTTGGCGTGGCTGGCGTAGCATTTCCTTATCAACGAGGCACCTTCCAGCGCATCATGGCCCCATGACGATCTGCGCGAGCTGATCGGCCATCGTGAATTCGTTTCCGCGGAGACCACCCTGGAATTTGTGCACAAGCAATTCGGGGCGCATCAGCACCAGTTCATGGCCGTGCTCCAGGGTGATCGGGTAATCGGGGTCTGCTCGCGGCACGAAATCGGAATGCGACTGGGCGCCCGCTACGGCTTCGCCCTGTTCTCGCGCAAGCCGATCAGCGAATTTCTTTCCCCGGCCCCGGTGCTCATTCGCGAGGGGCAGCCGATGACCAGCGTCCTCGAAACGGTCTTTTCCCGCGCGGACGAGGCCTTTTACGACGACGTGGTGCTCCTGGATTCCGAAGACCGCTTCCTGGGGTTAATCCACGTCCACTCGCTCGTACGGGTGCAGACACAATTTCTCCGCGACAACATCGCCCAGCTTGAAGAGCAAAAACGCGTCATCAACGAGAAGAACCAGCAGATGGAGGAAGACCTGGTGATGGCCTGCGAGATCCAGCTCGCCATGCTGCCGCGCGAGCATCTGCTCTTTCCCGCAACCGCCCTTCCCGGCGATCCACATTTGGAGTTCGCCCGCCTTTACCAGCCGGCGCAGAAGGTCGGCGGCGATGTAATCCACGTGCTGCCGCTCTCCGGGCAATCCATCGGCGTTTTCATTGCCGACGTCATGGGACACGGCGTGCGCTCCGCCCTGGTCACCGCCATGCTCCGTGCGCTGGTGGAAGAAGCAGGGGCCGCGCAGTCCGATCCCGGGGCGCTGCTCACCCAGCTCAATCGCGATCTTTCCTCCATCCTCCGGCACACCGGCGACATGCTCTTTGCCACCGCGTTTTATCTCATTGCCGATCTCGCCTCCGGCACCGTTCGCTACGCCTGTGCGGGGCATCCCCGCCCGCTGCGCCTGCGGCGCAACACCGGCCGCGTCGAGGTGCTGCCCTGCACTCGCCCCGTGGCTGGCCCCGGGCTCTGCGTCATCGAGACCGCCACCTACGGAACCGCCACGGCCTCGCTGGAAAATGACGACCTCGTTTTACTCTACACCGATGGCATCATCGAAGCCCCCTCGCCCGAAGGCGATCTCTACAGCCTCGAACGCCTGCAAGCCTCGCTCCTCCGGCACGCCGATCTTTCCCCGGTGGCGCTGGCCGATGCCATCCTCGCCGATGCACATCGCTTTACTCAAGGACTCGGCTTCGACGACGACGTTTGCCTGGCCGCAGTTCAGGTGGCGCTGCAATCGTCGCTTCAAGATGTCGCGGGCCCGGCAAATCTCGAAACTACGTTGGTAAATTGAGGATTTTCGCGGTCTGCCGCAGGCCGTAAAATACCATGGCATAGCTAGCTTCTTTCCGCTACATTTTGCTCATGAGCACTGCCGAGATTCTGCAACTGCCGCTTCGTGAAAAGCTTCAGATCATGGAAGCGATTTGGGAGGATCTTCGCAAACAAGCGGAGAGCTTTGAAATTCCTCAAAGCCAAAAGGATTTGCTCGATTCAGGCCGCAATCAAGTGAGTTCCGGGGAGGCCAAAATTTTGGATTGGGATCAGGTGAAGGACTCGATTGGTCGGGCATGATTAAGATCGTTCTTTCAGAAGACGCACTCGCTGATCTTCATGAAGGCTTTTGGTTTGACGAAGCTCAACAATCCGGCCTGGGAGATTACTTCAGCAGCTCACTGCGAGCAGATATCGAGGGCCTTAAAGTTTCGGCGGGATTCATCGACGTGTGGACCAGGATTATCATCGGTTGCTGAGCAAGACTTTCCCCTGTGCCATTTTTTACACCTGCGACCGCGAAACGATCACTATCTGGGCCGTCGTGGATTGTCGTCGCGATCCAGACTGGATTCAGCGTCATCTGCAATAAATAACTCCTTTGGGCCCGAAGGCATTCGAAAACGAGACGTCGCTTAAAATTCCCAACGCTTTTCCATATTCGATTTTCCAAATTTATGGCTCAATGGCGGGGATGAGTTTGAATGTCGCGCGTAAAACCTCCTGGCTTCGCGGCCTCGGCGCGCACTTGCTGGTAAACGCATGAAGCCGCGCGTCGCTTTTCTCTCCGTCGTCCCCTCGCCTTATCAGCGCGATCTTTTTCAGGCACTGGCGCAGCGGGATGAGGTGGACCTGCACGTCTTCTACCTGGAAGCGGCGGCACCCGATTCGCCGTGGCCGGAGAAGCCGCTGGCGGATTACGAAAGCATCCTGCCCGGGCGGTGGTATGCAATCGGCGCGGCGCGCTGCCACTGGAACTGGCCGCTGCCGCACCTGCGCCGCTACGACCTGGTGGTGCTGAATACGCTCATGTCTTTCACCGCGCAGTATGTCATGCGGGTGCTGATGCGGGGACGGCGCTGGGCCTTTTGGGGCGAGCGCTTGCAGGGAACAAGTCGGTTGCATCGCATCTTCACCGCGCCATTGCACCGGGCGACGGGCATCGTGGCGATCGGCTCCCGGGCGCTGGGCGAGTATGCGGAGCGTTTCCCGCTCCCGCTGCATTTCGACATTCCCTATCACTGCGATCTCCAGCCATTTCTCGAGACTCCGCGGCCAGCCCGGGACGGGCGACCGGTGCGCTTTCTCTTCTGCGGGCAAATGATCGCGCGCAAGGGCCTCGACCATCTGCTGCAGGCGTTCACGCAGCTCCAAAATGCCGAGCTGCACCTGGTGGGCCGCGAAGCCGAGTTGCCCGAGATGCTGGCTCCACTCCCAGCCGAGGTTCGCTCGCGCATCGTCTATCACGGTTTTCACGATCCCGCGCGGCTCTGCGAATTCTTCGGCCTCGCCGATGTCTTCATCCTGCCCAGCCGCTACGATGGCTGGGGCGTGGTGGTGAACCAGGCGCTCGGCGCGGGTCTGCCGATTATTTGCTCCGATGCGGTCGGGGCGGGGCTCGACCTGGTGGAGCCCGGCGTGAATGGCTTTCGCTTTCTCACCGGCTCGGTGGCAGAACTGGCGACGGCGATGCAACGCTTCGTGGCCGAGCCCGCACTCATCACCGCCTTTGGCGAAGTCTCGCGACAGCGGGCACTCGACTGGCTTCCCGAGCGGGGCGCGGAGCGCTGGATCGCCGCCATCAATACCATGCTACGCTCATGAAGATTCTCCTCATCAGCAGCAGTTCCGGCTCGCGCGGCGGGGGCGAGCTTTACCTGCTTTACCTCGCCCAATCGCTCGCCGAGCGCGGCCATGAGGTAAGTCTCTGGGCCTCCGATCATGCCATGCTCGACGAGCTGGCGGCGCAATTCGCGCCGATCGGCCCGGTGATTCGCGCCCCTTATCTCAACACCTACCTGCGGCGCGGGCGCTCGCTTTCCACCTGCTTCAATCGCGCCGAGTCGAAACGAATCGCCGCCACCTGGCGGGGCTTCGATCTGCTGCACCTCAACAAGCAGAACCTGGAGGATGGACTCGATCTCCTGCGGGCGCTCGACCTGCAACCGACCCCCGCCGTCTGCACCATTCACCTCACGCAAAGCGCCCGTGATCTCGGAGCGAAGAGCGCCGGGTTGCGCGATTTCATCGCCCGGCGGGCGTTGCAAAAATGCCGGGCTCCGCTCATTGCGATTGCGGAAAAGCGCGCCACAGAGCTGGCCCGTTTCCTTAATCGCACCGAAGGCATCCACTGCATCCCCAATGGCGTGCCATTGCTCGATTTTCCGTTGCGCGACTCCACGTCCGATGCGCCGCATCTCGTCGCCGTCGGCCGGGTGATGCCGCAGAAGCGCCCTTTCCTTTTTCTGGAACTGGCGCGGCGCATCCATGCAAAAATCCCGGGGGCCCGCTTTACCTGGGTGGGCGATGGCATGCTGGCGGAGGAGTTCGACCAGCGGGTCCAATCCCTCGGATTAGGCGAGGTCGTCCATCGGACGGGCTGGCAGCAGAACGTGCTGCCGTGGCTTGAAAAGGCAGACGTCTTCCTGCACACGGCTGAATACGAAGGGCTGCCGCTCGCGATTCTCGAAGCGATGTCCGCCCGGCTCCCCTGCCTGCTCGCGCCCAGCCTGCTGGAGGAGCTCGCCTTCTCAAAGCCAATGAAAACTGTCTCGTCGCGACGGAGGCAGACGACTGGATTGCGGCCCTGCCGGATCGCTCCCGATTGCACCGCATCGCCAGTGCTGGCCGCGCGTTGATCGAATCCGATTTTTCCCACCGGAAAATGGCGGCGGCGTACGAGTCGCTTTACAAAGCGCGGGTCACCGGCTTGGCTCCCTCAAGATGAGGGATAAAGGTTGGCGCGAGTTCCATCGGGCGCTCCTGGCCTGATTGTGTGACCCGCTTTTCCAGCTCGCGCAGCACCGGCAGATAGACTTTTTCGGCGGTAAGATACTTTTGTGCCGCCGCAAAGGCATTGCGCTCCAACTTCTCCCGCACTTGGTCATCGGTAAGCACTCGCGCGAGACTGGTAGCGAATTCCTCGGCCAGATCAGCCGGGCAGGCTTCATCGGCGGTCAGGAACGGCAGCCCTTGCAATCCCACACTGGTGCTAACGCAGGCTTTGCCGAAGGCGAGGGCTTCCACCAGCTTGATCTTGACCCCGCTTCCGACTTGAAGCGGCACGATCACCGCCGAGGCCGTCGCGTATTCCGACTCCAGACTTTCGCACAGCCCCAACAATTCCACGCCGGGAGGTGGGGTGCCGATTTTTTCGCTCACCCGACCGGCCAGTCGCAGATGGGCCTCCGTTACCAAGGCTCGCACCAGGGGCCAGACATTTTCAAGAAACCACATGATGCCCTGGTAATTAGCCAGGCAACCTGAGCCCACAAACAGGCAACGCCCCGGGACGGGCGCTTCCCCCAGCCGCTTTACATGCGCGGCTTTCGGCATCGTGAGCACTTTTGCCGCCGGCAACAAACGACGGAAAGCGGTCGCGTCATCGTCGCTAATCGCCAGAATGACATCGGCCTTCGAGAGGAGCGCCCGCTCGGAAGCGGCATCGTGGTGGGAATCATTATTGGCCAGTCCGGCGGCGGTATAAGCTGCCACCGCCTCGTGCATCGCGTCGTGCGTAAGCACGATTTTCAACACTTTTGCTGATTCACTGTTGCTGGGGAAACAAGGCGTCATCCAGCAATAGTTCGCCAGCACCGCCTCCGGCTGCACCTTTTGCACCCATTTTGCAGCGAGCGCCTGCTCCTGCGCATCGGCGGCGGACCACACATATTCGGTGCGGAATTTGCAGGCGGCGAAGCGGTTTTTGAACACTTTGCGCAGCATGGCTTTCATTTTTTCCTTCACCCACACCTTCGGTCGGATGAAGCGGGTCCCGATCTGCACACAACCCGGGATATGGACTTTCATCACCTGTAAAACCTCGGCCGGCACTCTGTAAAGTGGGACGCCACCAGCGTAATTGGGGTGCGTGATCACACACTGGATGTCCCAACCTTCCTGCGCCGCATGGCGCAGAAAATCGAAGCAATACATCTCCGACCCCGAGGAAATGGGGAAAACTGACTGCCGGGAGAAGACCAGCAGCTTTTTTTTGCCATGATGGGGGGTGCCCATGGAGTTACTTGTCACAATAAATTTATACTCCATATAATTAATGTCAATTCCCTGTGTCGATCGAATCCTAGTGATAGAAATAGCGCGATTTTCTCTTAAGCAGGCTCCGTTCCAGATAACTTCCTTATTGGCCATGTTTCACACATTTCACCCTGGCAAGGTGAAGGCCGCCCCGTAAACTTCCCGCACGCCTCCGGTCCTTCGTTATTTTCTGGTAATTTTCGGTCGTTTTGGCAGCTTCCCTCCGGCTTGGCGTCAGCCCTGGGCTTCGGCATTCATATTCCGCTGATCGAATCGCAAACTTTCCAACGACACACCACTTTGGCTACCACTGAAACTTCATCATCCGCACCGGTCTCGCTCTCGGTGATGATTTGCTCGCGCAACCCGCGCCCGGAATACCTGGCGCAGGCAATCAAGGCGCTGCGCAACCAGACCATCCCGCCCAGTGAGTGGGAATTCATCCTGGTGGACAACGACTCCACGCCACCGATCGCGCTGGACCTGAGTTGGCACCCGAACGCCCGCATCGTAATCGAAAAGGAGCCCGGCATTCTCGCCGCACGGCTGCGGGCGATTGCGGAGGCCAGCGGCGAGTTGCTCTGTTTCTTCGACGACGACAACGCCCCCTGCCCCACCTACCTCGCGGATTGCCTGGAAATCTCCCGCACCCACCCATGGCTCGGCGCGTGGGGAGCCGCCCATATCGATGGTAAATTTGAAATTCCGGTCCCCCCCTGGGCCAGGCCGTTCCTGCATATGCTCGCGCTCCGTACGGAAAACGGGAACTACTGGAGCAACATGGAGGACTGGCGTACCATCCCCTACACGGCGGGCATGGCGTTCCGCCGCCAGATCGGCCAGGGATTCATCCAATGGGTGGACGAGCACAAGCATGCACGGCTGCTGGGCCGTCGCCCCGACATCCTGCTGTCCCACGAAGACATCGCACTGGCGCGGATGGCGTATGAATTCGACCTCGGCACCGGGATTTTCGAGCGCTTGCAGCTCGACCACTACATTCCGGCCCGCCGCCTGGAGCTGAGCTATATGGTCAAGCTCTCCGAGGGCTTCGGCTATTCGGGCATCCTCAGCAAGTGGATCAATGGCGACAACTACCAGCCGCCGAACAAGGGCAAACTCCAGCGCGTGCTCGAGATCGTCCAGTCCTATCGCAAGACGCCCGAGGCCCGCGCCTGCTGGCTGGCCTCGCGTCGCGGGGTGCAGGCGGCGCTCAAATTCATCGAGCAGCAAAAAGCGGCTCCCGCCCGGGCAAGCTAGCGCCGCTTTTGTGGAGGTCCGCTTGAAATTTGGCCCGTCCCGGGCTATCTCGATGGGCTGCGCTTTTGTCCGTTTCCTTTAATGATGTCTCTTGATTTTTCCGGCTCCCTGGAGGCCCGTGGCCTCGCTCAACAAACCCTCCACGACCAGGCCCGAAATCTTCGCAACCAAATCTTCGGCCCCACGGTTTTCGTGCGCGGCGTGGTGGAGGTTTCCAACTTCTGCCGCGAGAACTGCACCTACTGCGGCATGCGGCGGGACAACCGTTCGCTCCAGCGCTTCCGGCTGGAAAAAGAGCGCCTGCTTGAGTTGCTGCTGAATGAGCGCCCCGCCTCCATCACCGATATCAACCTGCAAGCAGGCGAGGACCCGGTGGCCGTGCGCGAACTGGTGATCCCCCTCGTCCGCGAACTGAAAGCGCACACCAAACTCGGGGTAAGCGTGTGTCTCGGCACGCTCTCCGAGCGCGAGTACCGCGAACTGCGCGAGGCTGGCGCGGATTACTACATCATCAAGCTGGAAACGGGGAACGAAGCACACTACCGGGCGATGCAATCGCCGGGGAATTTGCCGGAGCGCCTGCAGGCGATTCGCCATCTCGCCGGCACCGGCTGGGGTGTTTCCTCGGGCTTCATCGTCGGGCTGCCCGGGCAGACGCCGGAGATGATCGCGGAAACGATGGAACTGCTGGCCTCGCTCCCACTTGCAGGGTGCAGCGTGAGCCCCTTCATCCCGGGCGATGATACGCCGCTGGCCGGTCAAGCGGTCGCAAGCCTGGAGACGACGCTGAATTGTGTCGCGCTCATGCGCCGGGCGTCGCCACACCGGATCATTCCCGCCGTGAGCGCGATGACGCTGGTCGGCGATCGCGGTTACACCCGGGCGATCGAAGCGGGGGCTAATCTGGCCACCATCAATCTCACGCCCCCGCAGGAGCGCGGCGATTACCTGCTCTACAAGCGGGATCGCAATATTATGACCGAGGAACGCATCCTGGCCGAGATCGACCGCGCCGGATGCCAGCCTGCAACGGTGAGCATTTCCGAATACCTCGCAACACATCCGCAGCCTGCGCTTGTCATCCCGCCGGCTTCCGTCTAAGCAGCGGTCATGGCCGAGATCACCGCCAAGTCGAAATACGCCTGCCCAAACTGCGGCGCGGAAGCTGTCTGGAATGCCGCGAAGCAAGCACTCGTCTGCTCCTATTGCGGGACCATCTCCCCGGCCAAACTGTCCACCGATGGCAGCGGGATCGAGGAACACGATCTGGTGGCCGCCCTGCGCGATGCGGGCGACAGCCAGCGCGGGTGGGACGCCCAGCGCGTCTCGGTGAAGTGCCAGAGCTGCCAGGCGATCTCGGTATTCCCGCCGGACCGGGTGGCACAGCGCTGTGAATTCTGCGGCTCGGCCTCGCTGGTGCCCTACGAGCAAATCAAGGCCCCGATTCGCCCGGAGAGTCTGCTTCCCTTCAAAATCAGCGAAAGCCAGGTGCGCGATGCCATTCACGAGTGGACGCGCAGCCGGTGGTTTGCTCCCGATCGCTTCAAGAACGCCGCGCGCACGGACACGCTGCACGGCGTTTATATTCCCTACTGGACCTTCGACGCCCAGGTGCATGCCGAGTGGAGCGCGGAAAGCGGCTACCACTACACCGACACCGAGTGGTTCACCGATTCCGACGGCCAGCAAAAGACCCGCGAAGTGCAGCGCACACGCTGGGAACCAAGCGCGGGGAATGTGGACCATTTCTTCGACGACGAACTGGTCCCCGCCTCGCGTGGGACGGCGCCCGAGATGCTGCGCAAGATCGAGCCCTTCCCCACCACGCAGGAACTGATGCCCTACGACGCGGGCTATCTCGCCGGCTGGGTGGTCGAGCAATACCAGATCGACCTCGCCGAGGCCGCCGAGCGCTCGCATTCCCTCATGCAGGCGGAGATCGAGCGGATGTGCGCGCAGGAAGTGCCGGGCGACACCCACCGGAATCTCCAGGTGGAGGCCGACTTCTCCGCGCAGACCTTCAAGCACGTGCTCGTGCCGATCTGGCTGCTCACCTACACGTATGGGGCGCAGAGCTTCCCGGTGATCGTCAACGGCTACACCGGCAGCATCGCCGGGCGTTATCCGAAGAGCTGGCTCAAAATCGGCCTGCTTGTGCTGGCGATTTTGGTGGTGGTGATTATTGTGCTCTCCTTTTCAAATCACTGATGCAATCGCTGGCCCAATCCATCCAACACGGCACCGTGCTCGATCGCGAGCAGCTCGGGCAGGCCGTGGCGTGGCTGCTCGACGAGGCGGTGACCATTGAGCAGAAGGCCGAGTTTCTCATCGCCCTGCATACCCGCGGGGAAACGGCGGAGGAGATCGCGGCTTTTGTCGAGGCCCTGCTCGCCCACGCGGTCGATCCCGCCCTTGAGCCCGGGCTGCTCCCGGGGCCGATGATCGATATCTGCGGCACCGGTGGCGACAAGCTGAACCTGTTCAATATCTCGACGACCAGCATGTTCGTAGTCGCCGCCGCGGGCGCGGTGGTGGTGAAACACGGCAACCGCAGCGTGACCTCCCAATGCGGCGGCGCGGATGTGCTGGAGGAGCTCGGCGTGCGGATCGACCTGCCGCCGACGGATTTCAAGCGCTGCGTGGAGACGCATGGCTTCGGCTTTCTCTTTGCGCCGCATTATCACCCGGCCTTCAAGAGCATCGGCCCGGTGCGCAAGCACCTCGCCAGCCAGGGCCGCACGAGCATTTTCAACCTGCTGGGGCCATTGCTGAATCCCGCGCGGCCCCCCTATCAGCTCAGCGGCATCTTCGATCCCTCCCGGCTGATGAAGTACGCGCAGGTCTTTCAACTGCTCGGGCGCAAGTGCGCCTGGGCCGTCCATGGCTCGGGCGCGGATGAGATCGTCCCGTACGGCATCACCGACGGCGTGGTCGCCACCCCCTCCAGCCTCGAAAGCTTCCTCATCGACAGCACGCGGCTCGGCGTCCCGCCCGCCACGCTCGAAGACCTGCGCGGCGGCGGAAGAAAAGAAAATGCCGCCATCCTGCTGGGCATCCTGGCCGACGAAGTGACCGGCCCCAAGCGCGACGCCGTGCGGCTCAATGCCGCCGCCGCCCTGGTGGTCTGCGGGCTCGCCCCCGGCATGGCTTCCGGAATGGAGCTCGCCACCTTGCAGTTGGAAAACGGAGCCGCGCTCGGAAAATTGCGCGCTCTGCAGCAATTTTCCTGAATTTTTGCCGCCAATTTTGCTCGAAGGCCACTTTTCCGGCCTCACGCGCTTGCTTTCTCCGCAACAGAGGCTTTTATGGAAGGGTTAGCGGTTACCCCAACGCAACCCCAAATGAGAGCCTGCCTGCATACCCTTGCGGGTGCCCTCCTCGTGTTTACCCCATTGGAAGCCCGGGAGACAGCGCCTGCCTCACCCGATTCGCGCTATGTGATCGGCGATTGCCTGTACCAGGACGACTTCAGCAACGGCCTCTCCCAATGGCAGCCGGAACTGGAAAAAGGCGGCTCGCTCTCGGCCCGCGATGGAACCCTCACCGTGGACGTCCCCGGCGGATGCAGCCTGTGGTTCAAATCCAAGCTCGATGGCCCGGTGCTCATCCAGTATGAAGCGACGGCTGTTTCCCAAGGGGGAGGCAACGACCGGGTCAGCGATCTGAACTGTTTCTGGATGGCCCGGGATTCCCGCAGCCCGGCCAACGTCTTTGCCACGGCGAGAACCGGCAAATTCTCCGATTACAACCAGCTTCTCACCTACTATGCCGGCATCGGGGGGAACTCGAACAAAACCACGCGCTTTCGCCGTTACATTGGCGACGCGGTCAATCGTCCGCTCCGCCCGCAGGATGATTTGCCGGATGCCGCGGATCTTTTGCAGCCCAACCGATCGCAGACCATTCAGCTCGTAGCCGATGGCCCGCTCATCCAGCTCTTCCGGGATGGCAAAAAGCTTTTTGAGATGAACGACCCGGCACCCTACACCAGCGGCTGGTTTGCCCTCCGCACCGTGCAGAGCCACCTCACCTTTCGACACTTTCGAGTATGGCGTCTCAAGTCCCCACACTGACGCCATCCCCAGCAAAATCCCCATGAATGCAGAAACCCCAATACAAATTGCCCTGATCGGTGCCGGCGGCGTTGGCGCGTACCATCTGGAGACCATTGAGAACTTTGAAGCCGCCGGGCGCATCCAGCTCGCTGCCGTGGCGGATCCGACGGTCAGCCGCTTCCCCGAAGTGCGCGACCGCCTCACCGCGCGTGGCGTGCGGTGGTATCTCGATTACCGGGAAATGCTCCGTGCGGAGCAGAGCCTCCAGGCCGTGACGATTGCCACTCCCATCCCCTTCCATCTGGACATGGCCCGGGAGTGCATCGCCCATGGGCTGTATGTAAATCTGGAAAAACCGCCCGTCCCCCTCATCGGCCAGCTCGAATCGCTGATCGCCGCCGATGCCGCCCAGCGCGTGAACGTGGGCTTCCAAATGATCTGCTCCCGGGCGGTCCAGTTGCTCAAGGAAAGCATCGTTTCCGGCCAGCTTGGCGAAGTGCAGGAGATTCGCGCCGCCGCCGCGTGGCCGCGCAAGGCCAGCTATTACCAACGGGCGTCTTGGGCCGGGAAATTGACCCTCAATGGCCTGCCAGTCTTCGATGGCCCGGCGACGAATGCGCTCGCACACGTGGTCCAGAATATCATGTACTTCGCCTCGCCGCAGGCGGGGGGGTTCGATACCCCGGTGGAAATTCAAGGCGAACTCTACCGCGCCCGCAAAATTGAAAGCTACGACTCCGCCAGCATGCGAGGGACCTTCAGTTCGGGGATCAAGTTCACCGCCGCCTTTGCGCACACGACCCAGGAAACGCTGCCTTACCATATCGAAGTGATCGGCTCCAAGGGAAGTGCCCGGGTGGTGAACGATGGCAACCGTTTCGAAAACTGCACCTCGCAGGAAGATTGCCCGGAAGACACAAAACTCCTCCTCCGCAAGACGTTGGATGAGTTTTTACTTAGAATCAATGGCCAGCGAAAGCACTTCCCCAACAGCCTCACCGATACCCGCGGCTATGTGATTGCCACCAATGGCATCCTTCTTTCCTCGGGGGGCATCCACGATATCGATCCGAAATGGATTCAGTCCTTCGGCGACGCTTCCGACGAGGGCATGGAAGTGGAAGGCATGTTCGAGGCCGTGAAGCAGTCGCTTGAGACCGGGAAACTTTTCTCGGAATTAAACCTGCCCTGGGCCGTGCCTTCGTCGATGATTTCGCTGGCAAACACGGCGGAGATTTCACAAAAGGTCGTGGAATCCCTCGCCGCGCTGTGATCCGCCGTTACCTCCCCCTCTTTCTCGGACTACTCTCCGCCAGCAGTGCATTTGCACTGACGGTGGATTCGCTAAAATGCGACGACGAGGGGGGGCCTCTGGGCATCGACACCCCCCACCCCGTGACCGAGCTGGGAATTGAAATCCGACAACCGGGGGGATGCACAGACGGCTTATCAGATCCTCGTTGCGGCAACCAAGGCCGAGTTGCAAGCAAGCGGGTCCCATCTGTGGGACAGCGGTCGGGTTGCCTCAAACCAGACTTTCGCCATCCCTTACACGGGGAAGCCACTCCGCTCTTTTCAATCCGTCTGGTGGCAAGTGCGCACCTGGGATCGAGCAGGCACCCCCTCCGCCTGGAGTGCTCCAGCGAGCTGGACGATGGGAGTGCTGGCTCAAGCGGACTGGAAAGCAAGCTGGATCGCCGCCCAAACGCCCTCGGAAACCCTGCTCCTCCGGCGCGAATGGACAGTGAAACCGGGACTGCGGCGGGCGCTGATCAATGTCTGCGGACTGGGAACCTGTGATCTGACGGTAAACGGAGCCAGGATTGGCAAAGATTTTCTCTCCCCGGGCTGGACCAATTATAAACAGACGTGTCTCTACGACACGCGCGAGGTGACAGCCGCTCTCCATGAAGGGAAAAACGTAATCGGTTTGTTCCTCGCCAACGATGCCTACAACGTTCATCGCTATCAACCGGCGCGTTTTACTCCCCCCGCTTACAAGCCTTATTCCTTCGGTCCGCTGCAGGCGATTGCCCAGTTGCGGCTGGAGTATGCCGATGGCTCGGTGGAAACCGTAGGCACTGACTCGAACTGGAAAACATCAGCCGGGCCGATCACCACGTCGTCGATGTATGCGGGCGAGGATTTCGATGCCCGCCTCGTGCAGGAGGGCTGGGATCAACCGGGCTTCGACGACTCGCACTGGCAACCGGCGTCCCCCTCCCCCGGCCCCGGCGGTGTGCTGCGCGGTCATTCCGTAGCGGCACCTCCCATTCGGGCTTTTGAAACGCTCCTGCCGGTTGCGAAAAAGGAACTGGACCTGGGAACCACCGTTTACGATTTCGGCCAGAATGCGCCGCTCATGCCGCAGCTCGCGGTCAGCGGTCCGGCGGGAAGCGTGGTAAAAATCGTCCCCTCCGAACTGGTGAAGGCCGATGGCAGCATCGACGACCGGGTTTGCGGCGGAAAAAGCGACTGGACCTACACCCTGGCGGGAAAAGGCCTCGAGACGTGGGCTCCTCATTTCTTTTATCGCGGCGCCCGCTACCTGCAGGTCATCTGCACCGCGCCTGCAGGCGGGACGGAACTTCCCGTGATCTCCTCCCTGCAGGCCAGCGTCGTGCACAGCGCAGCCGGGCCGATCGGCGAATTTTCCTGCTCGAACGAATTGTTCAACCGCATCCATACCCTGGTGCGCTGGGCCCAGGTGAGCAATCTCGTGAGCGTAGTCACGGATTGTCCCCAACGGGAAAAGCGCGGCTGGCTGGAGCAGGACCATCTCAACGGCCCCTCGTTGCGCTACGAGTTCGATCTGAACCGGCTCTTTGCGAAGACCGTGAACGACATCGCGGACTCGCAACTGGCCAGCGGCCTCGTCCCGACCACCGCTCCCGAATACACGGTCTTTGCCGATAAAAAGGCGGCACCCGGCGCGCGGAATGCATTTGGCGATTCGCCGGAGTGGAGCAGTGCCTTCCTGCTCGTGCCGCAGCAGCAATATGAGTTCACCGGCGATGCCTCGCTCTTTGCCCGCTCTTACGATGGCATGAAGCGGTATGTCGATTATCTCACCACCCGCGCCACGGCTAACGTAGTCGATTACGGGCTCGGCGACTGGTTCGACCTCGGGCCCAAGAGGCCGGGTGTCTCCCAGCTAACGCCCATCGCATTGACCGCCACCGCCTTTTATTACGAGGATTGCCATTTGCTCGCCGCAGCGGCCCGGCGGCTTGGGAAAACGGAAGACGCCAGCCATTACGAGAAACTCGCGGCGGATATTCGGACCGCCTTCAATGCCAGGTTCTTCGATGCGCGAAAAGGCGGCTACGCCACCGGCTCCCAGGCCGCGCAGGCCATCCCGCTGGTGATGGGCCTCGTGACCGCGGAAAATCGCGACGCAGTGCTCAAGACGCTGGTCGCGGATGTCATGGTGAAGGGCAACACCGCGGGCGATGTCGGCTATCGCTACGTGCTGCGCGCGCTGGCCGAGGGCGGGCGCTCCGAGCTGATCTACGCGATGAACAACCAGTCCGACAAACCGGGCTACGGCTACCAACTCGCGCAAGGTGCCACCAGCCTCACCGAGGCCTGGGATGCCGGTCGCCAGGCATCGCAAAACCACTTCATGCTCGGGCAAATCGTCGAGTGGTTTTACCACGATCTGGCCGGGATTGCGCCGGATCCTTCCGCCCCCGGTTTTGCCAACGTGATCATCCAGCCTCACCCCGTCGGCGATCTCCAGCGGGCAAAGGCGACTTACCACTCCGTCAGAGGCCCCATCTCGGTGGATTGGAAACGAACCGGCGGGGCTTTTGCGCTGAAGCTGAACATTCCGGCAAATACGACGGCGACAGTCATCCTCCCGGCCCCCGCCACGCAAGCGATTTCGGAAAGTGGCCATCCGCCTGGCAGAAGTGGGCGGGGTGAAACTAATCCGTCACGATCAAGAGAAGACCGTGCTCGCCGTGGAATCGGGGAGCTATTCTTTTCAGGTGAAGTAAGGCAGTCGCTATCAGGAGCATCCTGAGCGCAATGGAGCGGAGCGAGATAAACACACACGCTAAAGCCTTTCTGATCCTGTGCTGAATCCCGTAGTAGTGACCGGGAACCGGTGGTTGCAATCCATGCGCTCCTTCCAAAAGCGATGTCATCCTGAGCGGAATGCAGCGCAGCGAAATGAAGTCGAATGGAGCTCTGACTGTTCTGGAGCAGGGAGTGCGATAATTCGGTAAGAAGTCTCCCCGTCTTCCCAGCGCGGAACAATTTGAGGCCCCTCGGCGTTGCTCGGGGTGACACATTTTTGGAAGGAGCGCATGGATTGCAACCACCGGTTCCCGGCCACTCTACGGGATTCCTCGACTTCGCTCGCTCCGCTCGGAATGACCCCGGATTGGGGCGGCATCTACGCCCCCCCGCTCTACGCCCCAACCCCCAGCAACAGCGTAAGGAAACCAAGAATCAGCAGCACGATCCCCCAGCAGCCGAAGAAGCCGATGAAATCAGCGCCGGTCCATTTGGAAAATTCCCAACTGGTGCCCGGGAAGAGCTTCTTGTGATCGAAGCGGTTCGGCTGGGAGTAGCTGAGCGCGACCTCGCGTTCGTCCTCCTCCGGCGTCGGCGCGATCGGCGTTTTCATCTTGGCGTAGAAGCCGGCGATGCGATGGCGATCAGCCTCAGTATGGCGCACGGGGAAGAGGTAGCTGAAGAGAATCAGCATCACGAACGGCAGCACGCCGTCCACGCCCCAGCGCGCAGTGTTGATGCCCGCCTTGTTGAACTTCTCGACCGGCACCCCGATGAGATGCAGCAGGTAGGTTTCCACATAGAAACGGCCCACACCTTCCTTCGGTGAATTTGCATCGGCCGGATTCATCCGGGCCACGCTCTCGAAATAGACCGCAACCGGCTGGATGGTGAATTCCTTTTCAATCGCATCGCCCACCTTCTTGGCGCGACCGGCGGCCACATCATCCTTGGTCGCTCCGGCGACGGCTTTCGTCTTCTGCACCGGGGTCTGCTCGATCAGCGTCGGGTTGCGCCGCACGCTCTCAAATCTCGGCGCGGTCCCGGGCAGGATACCGATCAGCACCATCCACAGCACGCAGGAAATCCAGACCGCCGGGGAGCTGAGCTTGCGCCAGAAAAAGATCAGCAGCACGATCGCACCGGGCAGCGCGTTGAGCGTGATCACGGTGGTGATGAGCTTCACCGCCCCCGCCGCATTGGCCGAGATGAAGATGCTCGCCCCCAGCACCGCCAGCACGAGGATCTGCCCCACCATCAGGTAGTGCTGCTTGCTCTTCCCGACGATGAGCGGCTCGTAAATGTTGCGTCCGATCAGTGCGGCAATCGAGATGGCATACGAGCCCACCGCCGGCATGTGGCCGAGCAGGATGCCGGAGATCATCAGTCCCATCAGGCCGGGGGCGAGCAGCTCCTTCGCCATCTGGCCCCAGGCCGTCTCGGGATCGGACAGGCCACCCGGGAACATCGCCACCGCGATCAAGCCGCAGAGCATCCAGGCGATAATCACGAAGCGCTTGGTAAACGCACCCGCGAGCTGGCCGAAGCGGGCCGTGTTCTCATCCTTCGCCGAGCCCGCGCTCGACATGTTGTTAAACATGCCGAAGATATTCACCATGCTCGTAAAAGTGATTGCGAGGATGGAATACCACGCATAATCGCTCGCCGAGACCGTGCCAAAGAGGCGGAACATGAATTCCGGCGCGGCATCGTGCAGCCCCTTGAAGCCGCCGATTTTCATCAGCCCCATCGGGATCATCATCACCGTAAAGGCAAGAATCAGCAGGCCCTGGATGGCATCTGTCACCGCCGCCGCCTTCAAGCCGCCGGTCGTGATGTAGATCGCCACGATCAGCGTATAGAGGATATAAAAGGGCACCGGCTTGATGTAAGAAACGAAGGAGTTGATTTCCCCCTTGTTCTTCTTGCTGTCGAGTTCCTGGTAGCGCTCGTTTTGCGCCTCCGGCAGCGTCCCGGCGACATAGGCGGCCTTGAGCTTGGAGTATTCCTCATACTCGCGCACCACCGTCTGGTCGGCCTGGGTGTAAGCGGCGGGCGGTTTCACCACCATCGCCGCCGCGACCTTGTAGGAGGCCACGTTGCCGAAGGCGAGCAGCATCAGGCTCACCATGATGTTGAAGATCACGTAGAAAGTCGCCAGCCCGCGGCTGTTCAGGCGCTCAGTCACCAGATCGGCCATCGTCACCACCCGGGAGCGACGGAACCAGACCGTGGAAAACCAGAAAAACGGCGTAATGAACAGCGTCTGCAGCGAAATCCAGATCCCCCCCGCCCCCTGGCGGAACACCTCGGCCGCCGTGGTCGGCGCACCGCTGGAGTCGGTCATGTTGCCAAAGTTGAGGAAGAACTGGAGCAACCGCCCCATCTTGCGTCCGCTGAGATAGAAATCCTTCTCATCCTTCACCCCGCGCGAAGCGGTGAGGCCGATACCGATGATGGCACAGAGGAAAATGAAAATGACCGCGAGGTCAACATAATGCAGGCCCCAGATCATGGCTGAAAAGGAAAGGCTGAAACCGACACGACACTTCCGACGAGGGAAGACGGCAAAGCTGATCGCCGTTGGGGACGGCACAGGGTAGTATTCATGGATTGGGACATGGCCGGCAGGCAATCATCACTTGGGGCACACGCGGCAGCTTGGAGTAAGCGTGTGAAGCGGGAAGTTGTCAACTCCCCGCCGCCCCTGCCGGGGCCATTTTTAGGAAACCGTCCCGCGGTTTCGGGGAAATATCTCCTGCAAGGCCCGGATGCGATAATCGAAGATATGCGCCAGCTGCCTCTTCACCACCAGCGGATGAAGGACCTCGCCCAGCAGCCCAAAGGGCAGGACATAATGCACCAGATCCCCGATTTCCACCTGCCCCTCCCCCAGCTCGCGAAAGGTATGCTCATGATGCCAGACCGCGTAGGGACCGACCCGCTGCTCATCGACAAAATAGCCGGGCTTCCGCACATGCGTGATCTCCGTGAGCCAGCCCACCGGAATCCCCAACCACGGACGCACCCGATACTCGATCATCAGCCCCTCGTGGATTTCCCCGGGCAACTCGGATTTAACCACAAAATCCAGCGTCGGCGGCGTGATCCGGACCAAGTTCTTCGGATTCGAGAAAAAGCTCCAGCACTCCTCGATCGTCGCCGCAATGATCTGAGTGCGCTGGAGAGTATGAATGGCCATGCGGGGATATTACGCACGCGGCAAGAGATTTGGATTCTCCGAGCCCTTCTCTTTTCTTCGCCCATCCAGCGCAAAATGGCACAACCCGTTCGACCACAAATACAAAAACCATGTCATCCCGAGCGAAGCCGAGAACCGGAGCGAAGCGGAGATGATCACTCACTTTTCTCACCAAGGGGTAGTGATAAAACTCAACCTATCTCTGCGCGGGGAAAACGTGGAACTTTCTCCCGGCCATGAACCCGCCAAGTGCCCCAAAACAATTTGAGGCCCGTTCGACTCCGCTGCGCTTCGCTCAGGGTGACAGAGTGGGGCGGCTGGGCTCCTCATGTCCAATGAGGTCGGTGGATCGCACCGCGGCAGAAACGAGAGCGGCGCTATTTCAAGAAATGCCGCAATCCATCCGCCACACCATCCCCCGCTTCACGCTCGGCGACGAAGCCGCTGCCATTCGCCTTGCGCACCAGTTCCTTCACGTTCTCGGCAGAATTCGACGGACACGCGACCCATTGCGCAAACACCCCATCCAGCATCGGCAGATCGTTGTAATGATCGCCCGCCGCAAAAATCTGCTCGCGCGGAATCGCCAGCAACCGCCCGAGCTCCGCCAGCGCCGCGCCTTTCGAATAAGCGGCGTGGCAGAAGCGCAGATACATCGTGTTGCGCTGGTAATGGAAGTCCGGCACCTCGTGGCGCATGGTGTCGATGAAGGCCACGATGCGGTTCATTTCCGGCTCGTCTTCCGAAACCACGCCAATGCCGGTGTTGTCGTTGATGAAGCGGGCGTTGGTCTCCGTTTGCAGGTAGTGGATGATGCGGTCGAACATCGGCTGGGCCTTCGCATAAAGCTGGTCGTGCACCTCGGCGCAGCGCCGGTTCCAATCGCCGTAGTCCACCCACTTCCCGGTGGCGTCCTTTTGAAATACGTCGCGCTCGCAGGTAATCACGAAATCCGGCTGCACCGGGAAATCAAATTCCTCCAGCCCCTCGACGATGTGATGGAGCGCCCGCCCGGTATTGATCGCCCACACCGCACCTTGGGCGCGAAGTTCGCCCAGGACCGCGATGAAATCGGCGGAGACGGGTTGTTCGGCGAAGTGGTTGACGAGCGTGCCGTCAAAATCGGTGCTGAGTAAACGGATGGTTGCGGCCATGAGTGCGGAAAACGCAGCCACATTAAAAGTTGCCTCCGCAAAAGCAACGGGCAAAATTCCCGTCACGAAGCTTTCACTCAACCGATCCGCGCCATGAAATCTGCCTACGAACTCGCCATGGAACGACTGGAAAAACAGTCGCCCACCGCCACTCTCACCGAAGCCCAGAAGCAGGAGATCTCGGAGATCGATTCCATCTACAAGGCGAAGATCGCCGAACGCGAACTGCTCCTGAATGGGGAAATCGAAAAAGCAAAAAAGAGCGGCGACTTCGGCGAACTGGAAACCATCCAAAAACAACTGGCCAGCGATCGCCGCCGGTTCCAGGAGGAATGCGAGGAAAAGAAGGCAGCGGTGCGTAAACGTTAGCCGCAGAGATCACAGAGGACACGGAGAGAGTAGTGTGATCTGTCGGCAGGTCTTCGTACTTCGCGGTCACGCCACCTTGGGGACAGCTCTTGGCCCTTGCCCAGCCTCCTGACTGGAGCGTCGTCTCTCGCTAATACGACATTCTCACACAAACATAAACGAGGGTCTTTTCCTTGTTCACCGCGAGCCACGCATAGCTGGATTCGGCACCTGCATGTTTGGTCCAGGCTTCGTTATAATAAAATGCAGTCAACCCTTCCCGGGGCGAAGGCCACCAGGAAGGAACGGTGGGCTTAATCTCACTCGGGTTGCCAGTTTCGGCCCAAAATTTGTAATCGGGGCAAGAAGAAAAACCTCTGGCAATCAAGGCATCAACTACGGTCGGCGTGGCCGAAAATCGATAGTAGCCTCCCGCAGCATCGGCTACCCCGACGATTTTGGCGTTCAAAACGTGAACTCCGAGCGGAGGAGCTTCGTCAAACTCTTGTTCATAGCAGGCGTTTAAGCCGGCTTGATCGGTCGGTTCATTCGAACCGCAAGCAGACAGGCCCAATGCCATGATAGCGGTGCAATAAAATGCAGCGCCAGATGATAACCATTGAGTTTTCCACGTTGAGCGGGCTAGCCCTCTTTCGCGAATCTGCTTGATCCAATTTTTCATCGAATGGCGTTATATCGGTGCGCATGATGAACAAACTCCCGATGAAAGCAGAGAAAGAAAATCACCCTATTCATCTTGTCTAAAAATCTGCAGAAAACCTATCCACCGCAACGATGTCACCTCCTCCCGATGTCCACCTGATCGACTGCACCGAGTCGGAGCACGCCCCGGCCATTCTGGCGATTCTCAATGAGGCCATTGTTAACTCCACGGCGCTTTACGATTATGTGCCGCGCCCGCCGGAGGCGATGGCGACCTGGTTTGCCACCAAGCGCGCGAACGGGTTCCCCGTCATTGGCGCAGTCGATGAGACGGGGCAGTTATTGGGCTTTGCCAGTTGGGGCACCTTTCGCGCTTTTCCCGCTTACAAATACACCGTCGAGCACAGCATCTACGTGCATCACGAACAGCGCGGACGCGGCCTTGGAAAACGATTGCTCACCGAATTGATCCGCCGCGCCCGCGAGGCCCAGCTCCACGTCCTAATCGGTTGTATCGACGCCACCAACCCCGGCAGCATCGCCCTCCACACCCGCCTCGGCTTCACCCACTCTGGCACCTTCCCGCAAGTCGGCTTCAAATTCGGCCGCTGGCTGGACGTGGTGTTTTACCAGCTCAATCTCGACACGCCTGAGCAGCCGGTCGATGGCTGATCACCCCTCACCGAAAGGCCAGCCCAGCTTGCCAAACGTCAATCGTGCCCCTTCTCTCTCCGGCGGTTGACTCCCGTGATGGGTTAGGCGGCAACCTCATAATCTTTCAAACCAGCCTGCTCCCGGCGGCGCAAAACCTCACCAACCAATATGCCGAGGAATGCAGCCCCCACGCCCGGCAGGATGTCAATCGGGCGGTGCTGCCAGACCAGCGCAATCGAAGGAAGTCCCAACGCCACCATTCCGGCCAGCGGCCAGCGCCACGCCGGATGGTCTCGACCGGCAAACCAGGCGGCCACCACCGGCCCAATCGCGTGGGCGCAGGGGAACACGTTGTAGGGCCGATCGCAGAACCAGAGCAATCCAAATGACTGCGTCCACGGCTCCCCCGGCAAGGGTGGACGGGCCAGGATCGTCGGCGTGAACCACCACCACGGCATAACGAGCAGCCAGCCGAAAACATTGGCTCGCAGGCAGGCCCGAAACAGCCGCGGGCCCCGGATGACCGCTGGCAACCACCAAGTGACCAGCAACAACCCGAGGTAAGGAACAAAAAAAACCGGACAGAACGGCACCCAGGCCGGCATCTCAACCAGGCGCGGCGCGACCGGTTGATGGTGGTCAATCCACAGATAAACCCCCAGCATCGCCCAGACAACCAGGCTATTCACCACCAGCCGCCAAAATGGTCTGCTCAACCAATCGTCAAATCTGGAATCTGAACGGTGCATGGCTTCGCCGTCTAACGCCCAGGAACTGCGCCACGCCGACGACGACTCCCGCCCATCCGAAACTCGAAGTAAAAGCGGTCCGGCGTCCCCAGCGTTGGTTCCAGTAAGGTCTCAGGCACGTCTCGGTTTCGCTCTGGCTCGTGATTTTGCGCGGTCAACCTTTTCTGTCTCCACGACTCTCACCTGAACGACATCACCAATCTTGAGGGGCTCGACCGACTTCCATCTGACATGAACATCCGTCTTGGAATCACGCCGAGATGTAAGTCCACCGACTGAATAATGAACATCGCCAGATGTCACGTCCGGTCTTGCCGGGACTGTCTTCTTACCCAGCTTGCCACAGGCCGAAATGATCGTGCTCAAAACACCCAAATCATCCGCACCTGCGATGCAGACCCGCTTGCCGTTGAGACTGACTTCAAATGCAATCATGGTAAAATGCCTTGTATCTCACAACTTCACACATCGCGGTTCCATTTGCACATTTCCATAGGAGTTAGACGCGTTAGTAAGCTTGTTCATAAGAACCTTCGTGGATCATGCGGCTGGTGTAAATGCACTCAACTCGGAATGGATGTGCGCTAACGCGATACGACTTGAAATAGTGCCAGTGATCCATGGTTGCGTGATGCCCCCACGGGCCGGAAATGCGAACGCTAAAGACCCGCTGACCAGCCCAGCGAAGTGGGAGCGTATAGGAGTCGGCGTCGTCAGCAGTCAGGTCTCTCAACTCGCGATCAGCGGTGGAAAAAATGCACGTGGAATCCCACTTGCCGTGTTCGACTCTGAACAGCGCGAAGTTGCTGTCGTGCGCCCAGCTAATATCCCAGGCGAAGGTACCCATGGCGAAGAGACCGGACGTGCGCGACGAACAAATGACCGTTCCGTCCTTGGTGCGAATCTCGAAGGAGTTTTCACCCGTAGCTGTATCGCCGAGGTTGTAAATCGCGAATCGCCCATCCGGCGACAAATGCGGAGTATCGTCCGTGGCGGCATAACCCTGAAGACCAACGGCAAACAGAGTGAGCGAAATGAGTAAATACTTCATGGACTGAGCGCCTAACGCCCCAAGCTTAGCGACGGCCCCGCCGGCGGCGGTGGAGCGCACGATGTGCTCACGATTTCCCGCAACGCTCGAACGGACGGCTGAAAAGCCGTTCGCTACAGATCTCTGGTTAAGCGTGTCAATCGTCATCGTCACAACTTGATCTTGAGTTTGAACTCGTCCCGAAGAGTCAAGAGTGCTTCCGCATTGCCTTTAGCATCGTCAACTGGATTATGCGTGTGGCGCGTCTTACGGAGGTGCTTGAAGTTCTGCGTGGTGTCGCGAACGATCCCCTTGTAAAGCGAGCCTAGATTAGTGGATGAAAAACCGAATGGATTCGAGCCAGTGAAATGGTGGAAATACCAATTAATGAACTGCCAATCGAAGCCGTTGTTGTCGGAGACAAACATGGGCCGATTAGCGGACTGCTCCGATAGCCAAGTGTGAAACTGCCGCATCACAGTCTCCGCCTCGGGAAACGCTAACGTCTGCTCCCGTGTAAATCCACTAACAGCTAAAGCATCAGGAATCCACCGCTCGGAAATCGGGCGTAACTGTCCGTAGAACGTCTTGGAGAGGGATGGCTCGACGACGACCGCGCCGAAACAAATCATCGAGTAGTCTCCCGGAATTGGGCCGTCGGACTCGATATCTACCATGATGTAGCTCATTTGGAAGATGCGTGATAGCGCCTAACGACCAAGCTCAGCGACTGCGGAGGCTGGCACACTGGCTGCACGGTGGGGCGAAAGGTGGCACCAGCGTAACAGCCGGAGCAGTTAGCTGCAGCGCATGGCTAGGCGCTTCCGGCTTGTTGTTTGGATGTTTGTTTCTCACCGACGATTTCGATGTCGTGCTTTATAATGATGTCCTTAAGGTCCGCGGTTGCGGCGGACAGATCTGGCGGCTCCGCATTGAGATCGATGAGCAAGGTGTCCACGCGGCTCCGACTCAAACGATTGCTTCGCCACTTGCGTTCAAAGCCTCCAGATGTCGCAATCCCTGTTAGAGCTGCAGCCATCGAAGTTAGGATGGCCGCTAAACCGGCATAATGCGTTTTATCGATTTGGAGTAGCGCCCCCGCCGCAAGACTGCACCCAACTGACCCAAACAGCGTCACATGATGGACTTTGCTCCAGTTTCTTTGGCCCTTGTAGAACCAGTTTCGCCACTTGGTTGCCTCGATTATAAGTGTTTGTTTATCCATTGTTCGATAGCGAATTCAAAATGCACTCGAAATGCCTAACCAGAAGTAGACGGAAGTGAATTTTGCTTTATAAGACGAAAGTGGCGGCCTAAGTTTCGTCTAAACCGTTTACCTACCGAGAAACACCCCCTGTCTTCTGAATCCATGGAAATCATCCTTTCCAACAAAGGCGAAAATAGCAAGCTCAATGAATGAAGGCAGCCCGGTAATTCTGTACCTGTATCCAGCGTAAAAGGCCGGACCACGCTGGCTCCTTTCCCAACCATGTCCACCGATTTGGGACAACCTCAGCAACTCAGGAACGAGCCCAAAGAACTGCTCGTTTTGAACCTATGTACGGACCGTATCACTTTTCATAGGAGTAGGCGCTTGGGGCATTGGAATAATTACATTCATAATCGATGCTCCCGCTCAGCGCGTTGACGGTAGCTGCTCGGAGCAGCCGCCTTAGCGTTCGCCTGGGTGTCCAGGAACTGTTGTTCAAGTTGTGCGTGGCGTGCGGGAAGTGCGGCGGGGGAGAGAAGGCGGGCGGCTTGGTAGGCGGATTCAAGACTCGAATAGACATGGATGAGTCGCTGGCACTCTGCCTGATGAGCATCGCACTTAAGGGCGGTATGAAGTCCAGTAAGGACTGACGCAATAAGGGCGCAAACACCACCGACAATCGAAGCCGACTTGCCCAGAAGCAATGGCTCGCCAAGGACTGTTGCACCGCCCACTGCTGAGAGAATGATGCCTCCTGCAACAGTGAACCACCGCAAGGGTGTGAGCAACCCGAGCCACAACTCCAATGCATGACGTTCGATGCGGCACTGTTGCTCGCGAGACGCGAAGAATGTAAGTATGTGCTGTGGTTCCATTATCGGGATGCGCGTAGAAGAGCCTAACCAGAAGTAGACGAAAGTGAGCTTCGCTTTATAAGACGAACTTTTTGACCGATTTTTTGCCTAAACCAGCCGCCTGCGGAGAAAGCCCTTCTGTTTTCTGAATCCACGGAAACCAGTCTTTCCAAAAAAGGGAAAATCGCAAGCTAGATAGTGTCGTCACGAGACGGAAAGCCAGAGGAATAAGCAGCGAATTTGGACGATGGCGAGGAAGGAAGAGGCACGTTTGGCATATCGGGTGGCGATGCTGCGCCAGCCCTTGAGCCGCAGGATGGCGTTTTCGACCAAGTGCCGCAACCGGTAGAGGTATTCGTCATAGGGGCGTTGGATTTTGCGATGCTTGCGCGGCGGGATGACGGGTTCCATGCCTTGGGCTTGGGCTTGGTTCACAATGGCATCGGTATCGTAGCCGCGATCGGCGACCAGATAATCGGCGCGCAACCCCGCGATCAGAGGAAGAGCTTGGCGGCAATCCGCGCGGGGACCTTCTGTGACAAGGATTCGGAGCGGCAGACCATGCGCATCCACGGCCAGATGAATTTTGGTGTTGAGCCCCCTTTTGTCTTGCCCATCGCCTGATTGCCGCCGACGGCTCCCGCCGCGTGCGGATGCACTTTGATGTGACTGGCATCGATGAAGAGCCATTCGTGATCCGCGGACTCGAGCAGGCGCTCCAGTAATCCCTCCCAAATCCCCTTGTCCCGCCAGCGGCAAAAGCGGCGATGCGTGTTCTTCCAATCGCCGTAGTCCGGCGGCAAGTCGCGCCAGGGCGCCCCGGTGCGCAGGATCCACAAGACCGCATTAATGAATTGCCGGTTGTCTTTGGCTAAACCGCCCCAGACTCCCTGGCGTCCGGGCAGGTGCATTTCCAAAAGCTGCCAGGCCTCATCACTGAGATCATGGCGACGGTGGATCGGCTGCTCAAAGGTGGTGGTGGTCATCTCCACGCAAGGTTAGCACCTTTGTCAATCTCGTGACGACACTATCTAGATTGGTGAATGTAGCCCAGGATAAAGAGGGCGCGAAAAAGAGGTCGGTCTGTGCGTAGGTGCAAAATAGACCGCGCTTTCGTTCACCCTTGGCGCAGGCCCCCAAATCTTTCCAACATTATGGACCGAACCGAGAGCAAAACGGGGCAGTAACTAATGACACTTTTCTCCCTCGTGACCAGCCGCCGGGGCATTCCGATCTTCCGGCGATAGTCTTCGGTCCGCCGAGCTAATGAAGATTACGAGCATGATCCAAACGCCAAAGCAGGCGGCAGAATCGGTCAAGATCCCGAATCCCGAAGAAAGTGAATTTGGCAAATTGCCGACGATTCCGACCATTATAACGGCATAGAAAAACTTGATTGCCTGCTCTCTAAAAGGAAAAGCGCTGAGGAAAAAAAGGGACACCAGGACAAACAAGCCCCCCATCACAAAGAGCGCCCCAACCCATCCCAGCAGCTCGAAGAGCGCTGCGCCCTTCCAGCATTTCCAGAAAATTCCGCTGCCAACTTCGAACAAGGCCATCCCAGCAACCACCTTGTGCGCGGTGGCGTTTTCAATTTCGAAGATCCTCTTAAGCAATGCACGCACCATCCTGAAGCGACCCATCATAAACCTCGAAACGGAACAATCAATTCTCCGCCAACGGAAGGACGACGGTTACTCACCGACTTGACTTTCACGCACCCAACGCGTGCAGCGCAGGGGCTTCGACGTCAGGCACGACGTCCACGTGCGGGACTTCGCTTTTGTGGCCGAACTTTTCGAGGACGGCACGGACCTGGTCGAGCCGGATCGGCTTCTGGAGGAACATGCTGGCGCCGGAATTGGCGATGAAAGGGTGGTCGGGCCACATGGAGCCGGACATGAGCACTACCTTCATATCGGGGTAGCGGCTGAGGATGGCGTGGCAGACCGTGAGTCCGTTGAAACGAGGCATGAGCACGTCCATGATCACCAGATCGGGCCGGAGCCGGTGATGCTGCTGGATGACATCCAGGCCACCTGTCGTGACTACGCCCGCCACCTCTGCACCACAGAGCGTTACTTGGGCCGAAAGGAGCTCGGCCATTGCGCGATCGTCGTCAGCAATCAGGACTCGCATAAAAAATCAGACCCCCAAAGCGCTGCGCATTTGCACGAACCCGATCATTTCGAGCAGGTCGTCCATGCGGAAGGGTTTGGCCAGCACCATGCCGTGAACCTTGCCGACAAATTCGGTGATTTTCTGGTTCCCCTTCATGCCGGTGATGAAAAGAAAGCGGGGGCAAAGATGCGGCTTCATCCGCTGCACCGCGAGGTAGAACATATCGCCGGGCAGCGAAGGCATATTCATATCGCAGACGATGGTTTCAAAATCGCTCTTCATGATCTCGCGCACGCCATCGACGCCGTTGGAAACGGGGACGACTTTGTAGGAAAACTCGCTCAGGTAATCGGTGAGCACTTCCTTGAGATCGGGATCGTCATCCAGCAACAGGACCTTGCGTGCCACGCTTTCGGTGACGGGCATTTCTTCGACTGGCTCTTCGGCGACGAGGTTCATAGGATGGAAATGGGTTGCAGCTTTCGTGTTCATGCATAGCAGCGGCCATGCCACGGGCTTCAGATTCTTAGAATTTCCATAACAATCATGACCCGGAAAGGTGTTCAAGGCCGACGGCATTTGCATGGCGGGGCCGAAAAAAGCTTGGATACAGAGAAAACATGCTTCATTTTCCCGACACTTTCCCCGAGAGCCGGGGTTTTGTTCACGACCTCTCTCATGTACCTCCGAAATCTCTCTACATGGGCACTCACAATGCTGGGTGCGATCATTCCCTCATTTTTGCAAGCCGCGCTGCCGAATCCGGACCCGGATAACGGCGGCCTGACCCTCCCCCCGGGCTTCCATGCGCTGGTGGTGGCCGATAACCTGGGGCCGCTTCGCTTCCTCACCGTGGCGGACAATGGCGACATCTATGTGCGGCACGCCAACCGCAAGGTCCCGACCAGCATCATTGCCCTGCACGACAGCAAGGGCGATGGCCACTTCGACGTGAAGCAGGAGTTCGGCCTCAATGGCGGCAGCGGCCAGGGCGCGACCGGGGTCACCCTCCACGAGGGCTACCTCTACTACAGCAGTCAGGACGCGGTTTATCGCTATAAAATGACGCCCGGGCAAATGGTGCCCACCGGTGAGCCGGAAACGATCGTGAAGGATTTACCGAATAGCGGTGGCCACGAGGCCAAATCCGTCACCTTCGATGCGGACGGCAATCTATATGTCGAAGTCGGCTCGCCCTTCAATGTTTACAGCGATGGCGACCGCGGGTTCGGCGCCAAGGGCAAGGACGCCACGGAGTTCCTCAAGACCTACGGCGGCATCTGGCGCTACAAGAGCGACGTGCCAAACCAGACGCAGAAGGATGGCTACCACTACGCCACCGGGCTGCGCCACTGCATCGGCATCGCGATGAACCCGAAGTCAAAGGCCCTCTACGCCATGCAGATGGGCCGCGACCAGCTCAATACCGTCGATCCGGCGGATTTCACTGCCGAGCAAAACGCCGAGCTGCCCGCCGAGGAATTTCACCTGCTGAAAGACGGCGTGAATCTCGGCTGGCCCTACACCTATTGGGACGAGATCAAGAAGGCGCGGATGATTTGTCCGGAATTTGGCGGCGATGGCAAGAAAGAGGCCGAACCGGGCAAGTATGACGAGCCGCTCGTCGCTTTCCCCGGTCACTGGGCTCCGCTGCAAATGACCTTCTACACCGGCGACCAATTCCCCGAAAAATATCGCAACGGCGCGTTCATCGCCTTCCACGGCTCGTGGAACCGCGCTCCCCTCCCCCAGGGCGGCTACAACGTCTGCTTCGTCCCCTTCGACGACAAAAATCTGCCCACCGGCCAATACGAAGTCTTTGCCGATAACTTCAAGGGCAAGCCGGTCATCCAGACCCCGCACCAGGCAGCCTATCGCCCCTGCGGTGTCGCCGTCGGGCCGGATGGCTCGCTCTATGTGAGCGATTCCGAGAAAGGCCGCATCTGGCGCATCATCTACACCGGCAAATAATTTCATGAAACCCACGTTTGCCCTGCTCACCATCCCGGCGGCCCTGTGTTTGCTCGCCTGCTCGAAATCGCCCGACTCCGCCTCCAGCGCCCCCACCCCACCGCCGGTGGACATGGTGGCCGAGGGCTTGAAAGGCTACACCGCGAATTGCGCCACCTGCCATCAGGTGGACGGCTACGGCGTCTCCAACATGCAGCCGCCCCTCGTCGATAGCGACGTCGCCAAGGGCGATCCCACCTTCGTCATCAAGGTGGTCTTGAAAGGCCCCGCCGCCGTCCTGCCCAAGGACCGCCCCCATTACTCGAATACCATGCCCGCCTTCGACCGCCTGAGCGACGAGCAGATCGCGGAGATCCTCTCCTACGTGCGCCACGACTTTAATCACGACGCCCCCGGCATCACCGCCGATCAGGTAAAAACCGTGCGAAACCAAATGTAACCAGCATGGTTCAATCGTAAGCAACCCAGGATTGCCACTTTGGCTTTTTCCGAAAACCAGTTACCATTCACCATTATGAACGCTGCCTCCGACAAAAAAACGTGGGTCAAACCGCAGATCAAAGAAGTGCGCATCTCGATGGAGAGCACGGCTTACTCGGCCGGGTCTAGTCCGCAACCTTCAACCGGGAGGTTTCTATTCGCGTTCGCATCCTCGGCGCTGCGGCAGGCGGTGGCGTTCCGCAATGGAATTGCGCCTGCGCGAACTGCGACGCCGCGCGCCAGGGCCGCATCCCGCGGCTCACCCAATCCAGTGTCGCCCTCAGTGCCGATGGAGTGCACTGGTTTCTCATCAACGCCTCACCGGATCTCCGGTCGCAATTCGAGGCGTTTCCCGGCCTGCATCCCATTGCCGGTAAAGCCCGGAGCAACCCCTTCGAGGCCGTGCTGCTCACCAACGCCGACCTCGATCACACGCTGGGCTTGTTGCTCCTGCGCGAGGGCGAGCCACTGCACATTCACGCCGCGCCCGAGGTGCGCGAGACGCTGGCCGATGCGCTCGGATTTCAGACCATCCTCAACGCCTTTTGCGGCGTGCAATGGCATCCGCTACCCTTCGCGGAATGGACCGGCCTGCCTTGTCGCGACGGACAGCCCAGCGGCCTCCTCTACCGCGCCATCGCTCTCCGCAGCGCCCCCGCCGCCTTCCGCAGCCAGGCGGATACCGGCAACGAAATGACCACCGCCTTCCTCTTCAAGGACGAGCGCACTGGCGGCACGCTGCTGCTCGCGCCCGATGTTTTCGAGATCGCCCCGCCGCTCGCCCGCGCCATGGAAACCGCCGACGCCATTCTCTTCGATGGCACCTTCTGGTCGGAGGACGAACTGGGCGGCGTAAAGTCATCCGCGCGCCCCGCCTCCCGCATGGGGCACCTGCCCATTCGCGATGGCAGCCTCGCCGCCCTGGAAAAATGCCCGGCCCGGCACCGCGTTTATTTGCACATCAACAATACCAACCCCATTTTGCAACCCGACTGCCCCGAGCGCCACACCGTGGAAAAGGCCGGCCTCGTAGTCGGCCTGGACGGGATGGAATTTGAATTATGAACGACCTTTCTGCGGAACAAACCGAATTGCTGGAGCGCTTGAAAACCGTGGGCGCGAGCGCCTATCACGACCAGCACCCCTTCCATGTGCGGATGAATGCCGGGGCCCTCTCGCCCGAGGCCATCCGCGGCTGGGTGGCGAACCGCTTCTATTACCAGACGCAGATCCCGATCAAGGACGCCGCGATCCTTTCCAACTGCCAGTTGCGCGAGGTGCGGCGGGCGTGGCTCTACCGCATCAGCGAGCACGATGGCACGCAGGGCGAAGAGGGCGGCATCGAGGCCTGGCTCCGTCTCGGCGAGGCCTGCGGCGTCCCCGCGCGATGAATTGCTCGACTACCGGCACCTCCTCCCCGGCGTCCGCTTTGCGGTCGATGCCTACGTCCACTTCGCCCGTACCGAACCGTGGCCCGTCGCGGTCGCCTCATCGCTCACCGAGCTCTTCGCGCCCGATCTGATGGCCGACCGGCTGCGCCGCTTTCGAGAAGCATTACCAATGGGTCCCTTCGTGGGGCTTCGATTATTTCAAACGCCGCCTCACCCAGGCGCGGCAAGGATTCCGACAAGCGCGCTGGATCTCACCCTGCGCCATTGCCACACCCCGAATTCGCGACGCCGCCATCCGCGCGCTTCGCCTTCAAGTGCGACGTCCTCTGGGCCATTCTCGACGCCATCGATGCAACGCTACGGAGCCGCCCAGCCATGAGCGATCTACGCCCGCAAGTGCGTCCGCAACTGGCCTCCCACGTCCGGATGAAGATCGATCCGCTCACCGGCGAACCGGTGCTGCTCTTCTCCGAGGGCCTGCTCGTGCTCAACCACACCGCCCACGAAATCGTCCGCCGCTGCGACGGAAAAGCCACCCTCGCGGAAATCGTCCGCCAGCTCGCCACGGAATTTGACGGCCGATGAAGAAATGCTGCGCGCCGACGTGATTGAAAATCTCACCGAGCTGAGCAGCGCAACCTCTTGCTCCTTCACCCGTGACCCCGCGTCCCTACGTGCTGCTGGCCGAGCTCACCTACGGTGCCCCCTGCATTGCCCCTATTGTTCCAACCCGGTGCAAACCAATCCCGGGACGGAACTGACGACCGCCGAGTGGGCCCGCGTCTTCCAGGAGGCCGCCGCCCTGGGCGTGCTCCACGTCGGGCTTTCCGGCGGCGAACCCCTCCTGCGCCGCGATCTCCCCGAGTTCATCGCCGCCGCCCGGCAAGCGGGCCTTTACACCAATCTCATCACCAGCGCCCTCGGCCTCGATGCCCGCAAGCCGCCCAGCTGCGCACCGCCGGGCTCGATTCCATCCAGATCAGCTTTCAGGCCGACGACGAAATCCTGGGCGACGAAATCGCCGGCACCCACGCCCATTCGCGCAAGCTGGAAGCCGCCGCCCCGTGCGCGAAGCCGGTTTCCCGCTCAGCCTCAACGTCGTGCTGCACCGCCGCAACATCGACCGCCTGCCCGCCCTCCTCGCCCTCGCCGAGCGTCTCGGCGTGCAACGCCTCGAGCTTGCCAACACCCAGTTCTACGGTTGGGCCTGGAGAACCGCACCCAGCTCCTGCTCACCCGCGAACAGGTGCAAGGCGCCTTCGCCATTGCCCAGGCCGCACAGCTCCGCCTGCGCGGGCAGATGGAAGTGCTCTACGTGCTGCCCGATTATTTCGAGACTCGCCCCAAGCCCTGCATGCAAGGCTGGGGCCAGCGCTACCTCACCGTCAATCCCATGGCGACGTCCTCCCCTGCCCCAACGCCACCAGCATCCCCGGCCTGCGCTTCGAGAACGTCCGCCGAGCAATTCCTCGCCGCCATCTGGCGCGCGTCCGAAAGCTTCGACCGCTTTCGCGGCGAGGAATGGATGCCGCTCCCCTGCCGCGAGTGCCCCGAGCGCGCCCACGATTTCGGCGGCTGCCGCTGCCAGGCCGCCCTCCTCACCGGCGACGCCACCGCCACCGATCCCGTCTGCCGCCTCTCCCCTCATCACGCCACCTTGCAGGACCTCGTCCAGTCCGCGGAAGCCGCTTCCGATCCCCAGCCCTGGCATCATCGCCAAAACCCGACAAAAAGCGCCGCCGCAAATATTGAATCCATGCTGTAGCGGCGGTCCGTAACCGTCGCCAGATTTTCACCGGCAAGTGCGACGGTCATAGCCCCCCGCTCCAGCGATGTGGCCTCGCATCATTCAACAAAAACCATCCGTAAATCTCCTTGCCATGCCCGAAAAGCAGGGCATAGTTACGGCCCTGTTTCTGAACCGCCGATGTAGCTCAGCTGGTAGAGCAGCTGATTCGTAATCAGCAGGTCACGGGTTCGAGTCCCGTCATCGGCTCCAGAAACTTATCAGGACATGAGAATACTCTTCGCCGCAATTGCAGGTATTATTCTTACTTTATGGACGAGCCCAGTTCGTGCAGGTCAAACGGAAACAATCGATGGTTACGTTCCTGTCCAAATTTACAATTCACTTTTGGGCCGAACTCTGGATGCCCAAGTGAGTGTTTATGTAGATGATGACGGCGCTGCTTACATCAACGTAAATCAAACTCGGGGTTACATCTCTCCTAAAGACGTAACAAAACTCTTAGCGTTAATCGTAAAGGCTGAACAATGGGCCATCAAAGCAGGAAACGACAATCTTGAGGTCAAAAAAGAATTGGGGTCCGTCGAAAAAAAATTCAGTGAAGTGCTTACTTCTGGAGTGTCATTAAATTTTGTCTCTGCGAAGAATGGCCAAGACGCGTTTGTTGTCATGAAAGTGGAAGATTTCGACAATATGTTCATGAAAGAAACTGTCATCATGAGTTCGGCAAATTTCCCTACTTTTGAAGAATTGTTAAATAAGGTTCCGCAGGCAGTAGCAAAGCTCAAAAAGAATAAAGAAATAGGTAAGGAATTTGAATAAAGGACACTTTCATCTGCGGACATTTCCCTTAAAAATACGCCTCGTTTTTGCAGCATCCAAAAATTTGTCCCGTATCCCGCCAACCAGTGACCTCACTGTAGTGTCACCTTGTAAACCGCCGTGTAATCCGGCGTGAGGCGGTTCTTCGGCGGCTGGATGGTGAGGGCGTCGCCGGTCTGTTTCCAGTCCACGGCATCGGTGCTGCCGAGAAGCTTGATCGAGGCAATCTTGGTCGAGCCGTCCTTGTCGGCGAGCGAGGTGATCGTCAGTGGCTTTTGTGGCCAGCCGAGGGTGATCGCGTAGAGCGAGCCGTCCTTGCCCACCGTGAAACGCACGTCGTCCGGGGTGAAAGACTTGCCCTTTCCTTCATTGAATCCCTGCGCACTCAGGGCGACGCCGTTGCTGGCGGGGCCTTCGCCAAAGGTTTTCCACGGATGAGTGCCGAAGATGGCTTCCTTGTTGATGTCCATCCACGAGCCGATCCCTTCGACGATCTTTTGCTCCTTGTCATCGATCGTCCCATCGCCGCGCACGGGGATGTTCAGCAGCAGATTGCCGTTTTTGCTCACGATATCGGCCAGCATGTGAATGACGGTGGCCGCGCTCTTGTAGCGGTTGTGATCGTAGAGCGAGCGGTCGTAGTGCCAGCCGCCGATGCAAGTATCCGTCTGCCACGGATAAGGCAGGCCCACGGCGGGCACGCCACGCTCGATATCCCACACCAGGCACTTCCGCTGCTCGTCGGTGAGGATTTTCCCGAAGAGAACCCCGTCGCTCTTGCCGTCACTTTTCTTGAGGTTGGAGTTATAAAAATCCGCCGCCAGCTTGAGCCCGGCATCGCTCACCGGCCACAGGGGCAGCGCGGTGTCGTCGAAGTAGATGAGATCGGGCTGATAGTTCTGAATCAGATCGGCCACCCGGTCATAAAACTTCTGGCAATAGGCAAGATCGGGCTGGCTCACACCGCCGCCCCAGTTCCAGCGACCGTTCATGCTGCCGTGCGCGAAGTTCGGGCTTGGCGTGTGGTTTTGGGCGTAGAGATCCTGCGGATCGAGCCCTTCTCCACCACGTCCCCTTGCCATCGGCCTTCGTCAGCTTTCCATCGTAGGGCACCCCGGCCAGCGGCCCCTGGCCGTCGGCCCCCCTGCGCGACTTCATACCAGCTCCAGGCATGCGCAGCATGGACACTGACACCGAAGTAAAGCCCCTGTTCCCGGGCCGCCTTGGCCCAGCCGCCGATCAGGTCTTTCTTCGGCCCGAGTGCCACTGAATTCCACGGCTGGTATTTGCTGTTCCAGTTGTCGGAAATTGTCGTGATGGTCCGCCATCGCGAAGAAGTATTGCGCCCCGGCGCGCTTGTAGAGCGCCACCAGTTTCTCCGGATCCCGAGTTCTCCGCCTTCCACTCGTGGATGACGTCCTTGAAGCCGGATTTTCGAGGACGGCCCGTATTTGGCGACGTGATCCTTGTACTGCCGGCTGCCTTCGACATACATGCTGCGGGCATACCAATCGCCGTGCTCCGGCTCGCATTGCGCACCCCAGTGGGCCCAGATGCCAAATTTCGCCTCGCTGAACCATTGCGGCACGCGGTACTGTTCCAGCGACTTCCAAGTGGGCTCAAACGGCCCGGCCACGATCGGCTGCGCCCCGGTGCTCGACGATCTGCTTGGGCGTCACGTCGGTCGGGAGCGAAGTCCACGGCCAACGCTGGCAAAGCCGTGGCGGAAAGCAGACCGAATACGACGGAGGAGGAGCGGGAGAAAACGGAGGACGGCTTCATGACAGGCTTTGGAGGATGGATAAAATTAGGGGACTTGAGTTCTTCCGCACCTCTCCACTATGGTAACTGCGCTTGGGAGCCGTAAAAACCGTGCGGTTATGGATGAAAATGCTTCGCGAGCTCAAAAATCACAATGGATAAAATTCACCGATTGATGGATTTTTTTGCAAACGACACCCCCTTTCTAAAGAAGCCTCGCCGCAGATGCTTTTATTCCGGAGAACGGACCGAAGACAAACGGTTAAAAAAAGGGGAAATCCGCCGTAATTTTTTCCGAACTTTCGTTTGCGAAAATCTGCCATCCTGCTTGGCTGTCGGCGCGCCAAAACCATGTCCCGATTCCGCCTTTTCGACCTCAACGATCCACAACGCCAGGCCGTCACCACCACCAGCGGTCCGCTGCTGATTCTGGCCGGGGCCGGCACGGGGAAAACGCGCGTGATTACCTCCGCATCGCCTATCTGGTCGCGCAAGGGGTGGACCCGGCGAAGATCATGGCCGTGACCTTCACCAACAAGGCGGCGACCGAAATGCGCGAGCGCGCCGCGAAGATGATCGAGGAGTCCGAGGTGAAGAAAATCACCATCTCGACCTTCCACGCCCTCTGCGTGCGCATCCTGCGCACCGACATCGAGCGGCTCGGCTACAAAAAGAATTTCACCATCTACGACGACGGCGACCAGCTCGGGCTGATCAAGAAGATCATCACCCGCGTCTCCGCCAAGGACGAGAAGCTGGAGCCCAACGTGGCGCGCAGCCTGATCAGCAAGCTGAAGAACGCCGGGCTCTCCGCCGCGGAGGATGACAAGACGCTGATGTCGGCCGTCTTCGCCCGTTACCAGCAGGATTTAAAGACGCTGAACGCGGTGGACTTCGACGACCTGCTGTTGCTGACCGTGAAGCTGCTCAACGAAAATCCCGATATCCGCGAACGCTGGCAGTCGAAATACGATTACCTGATGGTGGACGAGTTTCAGGACACCAACCGGCTCCAATTGGAAATGGTCACGCTGTTGGCGAATGCGCAAAAGAATGTGGCGGTGGTGGGCGACGACGACCAGTCCATCTACGGCTGGCGCGGCGCCGAGGTGTCGAACATTCTGGAATTTGAGAACTACTTCTCCAATCCGACCGTGGTGAAGCTGGAGCAGAACTATCGCAGCACCAACGCCATCCTCAACGCCGCCAACAGCCTCATCAAAAACAACCCGCGCCGCCGCGGGAAGAAGCTCTGGAGCGATGGCGGCAGCGGCGACAAGGTGAAGATCGTGATCGCGCCCGACGATCGCGAGGAGGCGCAATACGTCACCAACGAGATCCACCAGCTTCACACGGTCCACAGCGTGCCCTACGAGGGCATCGCCGTGCTCTACCGGATGAACGCGCAGTCGCGCCTGATCGAGGAAAACCTGCGCCGGATGCAGATCCCCTACCGCCTGATCGGCGGCAAGAGCTTCTTCGACCGGCGCGAGATCAAGGATCTGCTCTGCTACGCAAACAGCCTGGTGAATCCCGATGACGACGTGAGCCTGCTCCGCATCATCAACACCCCGGCTCGCGGCATCAGCGACTCCACCGTGGAGCGCGCGATGGAGCACAGCATCCAAAAGCACGTCTCGCTCTTCAAAGCCCTGCAGGACCCCGAGTTTACCAGCCAGCTCAGCGTGCGCGCCTCGACGGCGATTGCCGGTTTCGTGAGCCTGCTCGACAGCTACGAAACCAAGCTGGCCGAGCCGCTCTCCGATGCCTCGAAGGTGATGTATTCGCTGCTCGAAGAGGTGAAATATTTCGACGACCTCGGGCGCAGTTGCAAGACCCAGGACGAGGCACTGAACCGCGAAACCGGCGTGCGCCAGATGCTCGAAGACCTCTCCCGCTACCAGGACCGCTCCGACAAGGGCCTGCGCGGCTTCCTCGATGAGGTGATGCTCAACCAGGAGCGCGAGAAGGACAAGGAGGAGGACAAGAACAAGGGCGTCACGCTCATCACCCTGCATGCCGCGAAGGGACTGGAATACCCGCATGTCTTCCTGATCGGGCTGGAGGAAGGCCTGCTCCCGCACGATCGCTCGAAGCTCGAAGGCACGGTGGACGAAGAGCGCCGCCTCCTCTACGTGGGCATCACCCGCGCCATGAAGACGCTGACGATGAGCCATTGCCACAACCGGTTGAAATTCGGCAGCACCGCGCCCTGTACCCGAGTCCTTCATCAAGGAAATCGACCCGCAATACATCGAGGATGTGGACCTGCGGAAGCTCTTCAACACTCCCGCCACCGACGCCACCGCGACCGCGAACTTCGCGGCCATGCGGGCCATGCTCTCAAAGCTCTAAAATTAAAAGTTAGCAGCTAGGAGCTTGAAAAATTGCATGGCGAGTGCAGCCGAAGCGCGCGCTAGCGAATCGAAAAGCCGGTTGCATTAATTTCCAAGCGGCACGCACCCGAGGCTGAAATCAAACCGCTCCATGGGCGGCGATTATTTGGTGCTTTTGGTGCCGCCAACTGAGGTCAGGCAATTTTCGTCTCCCCGCCCCACCCTGAGCGCAGCAGAGTCGAACGGGCCTCAAATGGTTCCGGATCACGAAGCGGATTCACGACGGAAGAAAGGTTCACGTTTTCCCCGCGCAGAGATAGGTTGAGTTCCCTCGACTTCGCTCGGGATGACATGGTTTTTGTATTTTGCGCCCAAAGCAGTTTACGCGTTTCCCCCTCCATGGGCGGGGATTATTTGGTGCTTTTGGTGCGGCCAACTGGGTCAGACTAATTTCGTCTCCCGACCTAGCCCTGTCACCCTGAGCGGAGCGTAGCGGAGTCGAATGGGCCTCAAATTGTTTTGGGGCACTTGGCCTGTTCATGGCCGGGAGATAGTTCCACACTTCCCCCGCGCAGAAATAGTTTGAGCTCCCTCGACTTCGCTCGGGATGACATGATTTTTGTATTTGCGCCCGAAGCAGTTTGCGTCACGTTTCGCTCCATGGGCGGGGAATACTTCGTTTACATGATGGCGAGCACCAACCGGGAAGCGCTTTACATCGGGGTTACCAACGATCTGGCGCGCCGCGTCTGGCAACATCGCCATGGAGAAGTGGAGGGGTTTACCAGCGCTTATCATTGTGTTGATCTCGTTTATTTTGAGACCTGCGGTGACGTGCTGGCCGCCATTGCGCGGGAGAAGCAACTCAAGCGGTGGCGGCGGGAAAAGAAAAACGGGTTGGTTGAACGTAAAAAATCTCCGCTGGCAGAATCTTGCGGCCGACTGGTTTTAGGCAATTTTCGTCTCCCCGCCCCACCCTGTCACCCTGAGCGGAGCGCAGCGGAGTCGAACGGGCCTCAAATGGTTCCGGCTCACGAAGCGGATTCACAACCCAAGAAAGCTCCACACTTCCCCTGCGCAGAAATAGGTTGAGTTCCCTCGACTTCGCTCGGGATGACATATTTTTGTATTTTGCGCCCAAATCAGTTTGCGCGCTTTCCCCTCCATGGGGCAGGGATTATTGAGTGCTTTTGGTGCCGCCAACTGGAGTCAGACAAATTTCATCTCCCCGCCCCACCCATGTCACCCTGAGCGGAGCGCAGCGGAGTCGAACGGGCCTCAAATGGTTCCGGCTCACGAAGCGGATTCACGACGGAAGAAAACTCCACGCTTCCCCCGCGCAGAGATAGTTTGAGTTCCCTCGGCTTCGCTCGGGATGACATATTTTTGTATTTTGCGCCCGAAGCAGTTTGCTCGGTTTCCGCTCCATCCAGAGCACGAAATGCTGATTCCCGTGTGTTGGAGATCTTCTCAAAAAGACGCTCTAGCGCTGCAGTGCCAGCTCCAGCGCGGCCCAGGGGCGCATCACCTTGCCATTTTCCCAGGCCTGGCGGAACTCCACTTCGCTGAGATTAGCCTTCAGCACGGCCATGGACTTGTCGTAGTCGCGCTGCTCCAGCGGCAGCAGGGTGAAGCCGAGATGATCGCGCATGGCCTCCGAAGCAGCGAACAGGAGCGCCGCGCGGTGGTAGTGCTTATCGACGATCTCCAGGTCCCCAAAAGCGTGCAGGATGTACGGGAGCGTCCACTTGTTGTGCAACTCGCGGCTGATGCCCGCCCACTCGACCAGCGCATCGTGGGCCACCTCGGTGCGGCCGAGGGAGGTCGCCTCCCGGGACACGCCCCAGAGCAACAGGCCGATGATCCACTTGTCGCCCATGCTGCGGAATTTCTCCACGCTCTTGAGCTTGAGCTCCAGCCCCTGCTCATGGTCGCCGCGGTCGCCCAGCACGGAGCCCAGGCCGCTGTTCGCGGTCGCAATCAGCAGCGGGGAGGAAAATTCCTCGCCCGTTTTCAAGGCATTGCGCAAAAGACTCTCCGCCTCGTCGAGCCGCTCCAGCGAACGCTCGATGAAACCGTAGAAAATCCGCATCAAGGCCGCACTCTCGCGATCGCCCAGCTCGTCGAAAATCTCCATCGCCTCGCGGAAGCAATTTGCCGCCAGTTCGTTCTCATCGCGCATCCACGCCATCCGGCCAAAGGCGTGCATGCCCCAGGCCCGCAACGAATCGCGCGGCGCATTCTCCGGCCGGTTGATCAACTGCTCCACGATCTCGCGACCGTCCTTCAAGTTGCTGCGGACTTCCCACAGGCGAATCAGCGCGCTGGCGATCCGCAATCCATCGCGGGCATGGCCTTCCGACTTGAGCGACCACTCGAAGGCCTGCCGGAAATTGATCCGCTCCACGTCGAGCCGCTCCAGCCACACGGCCTGGTCCGGACCGATCAGGCGGGGCTGCATTTCCTTCGCCATCCGCAGGAAATACTGCAGGTGACGGTCGCGCATCTCGGCGATTTCGCCGGATTCCTCAAGCTTCTCGCGGGCATACTGCCAGACGGATTCCGTCATCGTATAACGGATGCCACCATCGGGACCGCTCTCGACGGCGAGGAGCGACTTGTCCACCAGCTGGGTGAGCAGGTCGAGCACTTCCCAATCCTCCACACCATTCCCCGAGCAGACCTCCTCGACCGCGGCCATGGTGCTGCGCCGCCGGCGAAAACCCCGAGACGGCGCAGGACGGTTTTCTCGGGCTCGGAAAGCAGGTCGATGCTCCAGTCGATCAACGCGCGCAGCGTCTGCTGGCGCGGCATGGCGGTGCGGCTGCCGCCGGTGAGCAGGCGGAAGCGGTCATTGAGCCGCTGAGCGATTTGCTGCGGGGTGAGCACTTTTACGCGGGCGGCCGCGAGTTCGAGGGCGAGCGGGATGCCGTCCAGCCGCCAGCAAATTTCCGCCACGGCGGGGGCGTTTTCATTCGTGACCTCGAAGGTGGGCTTCACCGCCACGGCGCGATCGATGAAGAGGCGGACGGCCTCGAATTGGGAGATCACCTCCATCGCGTCCATGCCGGAGATGCGTTCCCGGAAAAGATTGGGCATGCTGAGCGGCGGGATGGGCAGGATCACCTCACCCGCGATGCCCAGCGAGTGACGGCTGGTCGCCAGCACGCGCAGATTCGGCGCGGCGCGCAGGAGCGACTCGACCAATTGGGCACAGGCCTCGACCACATGCTCGCAGTTGTCGAAGATGAGCAGCAGGTGCTTGGCCCGGAGATAATTGGACAGGGTTTCCAGCAACGAATGGTCCGCCTCCTCCCGCACGCCCAGCGCTCCGGCGACGGCCATGGGAACCTGTGCGGGATCGCTAATGGTGGCAAGTTCCACAAACCACACGCCATCGGAAAAATTCTCCAGCAAATCAGCGGCGACTTGCAGCGAGAGCCGGGTCTTGCCGGTGCCGCCGGTCCCGATGAGGGTGAGCAGGTGCGTATCGTTGAGCAGTCGCTTGGCCTCGGCCATTTCCTTTTCCCGCCCGATGAAACTGGTGAGCTGCACGGGGAGATTATTGGGCATCGCCTCGAAGGGATCGCAGCGAGGGGAAATCGGCCGGCAACCCCTCGATGACCAATTGAAAGACATGCTCGGGGCGACTCAAGTCCCGCAACCGTCGCTCCCCAAGGTCGCGCAGTGAAACCTTGGTCGGCAAATCGTCGCGTACCAGTTGCACCGTGGAGTAGGTAAGTAGCACCTGCCCGCCATGCCCGGCGCTCATCACGCGGGCCACGCGATTGAGCGAGGGGCCGAAGTAATCGCCATCGCGAAACTCGGCCTCGCCGGTATGCAGGGCCATTCGCACCCGCAAGGGACCCGTCTCGCCCCATGGCTCGGCAAAGAGAGCCTGCTGGGCCTCGGAAGCGGCGCGCAAGGCATGCCCCGCCGTGTCGAATGCCACACAGAAGGCATCCCCCACCGTCTTGAAAACAAACCCGCTATTCCCCTCGATGGCGCCGCGCAGGATATTGTCGTGCCGCGCCAGAGCCCGCCCCATATCTACTGGAAAGCGTTCCCACAGGCGGGAACTGCCCTCGATATCGGTAAAGAGAAAAGTGATGGTTCCAAGTGGAGCTTCCATGCGAGCTATCACCGTAGCAGGGCATGGCGAGACTGCCAAGGTGGTGCGCTTAAATTTACCGCAGGGGATACCGCCCGCTGGAAAGCGTCCGCAATTTATATCTCTTGAAAAAGGGTGGAAAATTCCGGCATCCACCGGTCAGCGCTTCAACGTTTTACGGTAGATTGGAATATGCATTGCACCAGCCCCTGTTGCCAGTTTTCAGAGAAAAAGAGGCCACTTTCGCCCATTTTTACGAGGGCTATTCGGCTTGTTATTTGATGGGTCACGTTTAACCTCAGGGACTCACTTCACGATGCAGTCGGACTCTTCACGTCGCAATCACCTTATCCGCTACGGAATCGCGATCGCGGTTCCACTGGTAGCGGCAGGGGTTGCGCATGTTGCTCGATCCGATCTTGCACGAAGTCGCCCCCCTGCAGCTCTTTCTCGTCGGGGTGGTCGTCTCCGCCTGGTTGGGCGGGTTCTGGCCCGGGATGGTTTCCACCTTCCTGGGGTTCCTGCTTTCCTGGTGGTTTTTCATTCCGCCCATTGGTTTTTACCTACCGGATCAGCAAAACTTCACCCGCATGATGATCTTTCTCGTCGATTGCCTGGCGATCAGTGCGATCGGCGAGTCGATGCAGCGGACCTTGACCCGCGAGCGCGGGCACCGGCAGGCACTCTATAAACTGGCCGCGATCGTGGAATCCTCGGAGGACGCCATCATCAGCAAAAACCTGGATGGCACGATTACGAGCTGGAATCAGGCGGCGGAGCGGATTTTTGGCTATCCCATGGGCGAAGCAATCGGGCAACACATCTCCCTGCTCATCCCCACGGAGCGCCTGCCCGAGGAGACGGAAATCATCCGCCGGGTGCAAAAGGGATTGAGCATCAATCACTTCGAGACCGTCCGGCGCCGGAAGGATGGAACACTGATCGATGTCTCCCTTACCATTTCCCCGGTAAAAGACTTCGAGCGGCAAGATCATCGGCGCTTCCAAGATCGCCCGCGACGTCACCGAGAAGAAAAAGAACGAAGCCGCGCTCCTGGAGCGGGAAAACCAGTTGCAACTGATCACCGATCACGCGCCGGTTTACCTGGCACAACTGGATCGCAACCATCACTACAAGTTCGTCAACCGCCCCTACGCCTCCAGCTATGGGCGGCAACCCCACGAAATCATCGGCCTGCACATCGCCGAAATCATCGGTAAGGACGCCTACCAGACGATTGGGCGCTTTCTCGATCAAGTAAGCGCGGGGCAGCAAGTGGAATCCGAGATGGAGGTGGATTTCCCCACCATCGGCCCGCGCTGGATGGTCTTCATCTTCGTGCCGGAATTCGATGCCAACGGGGTGCTCGACGGCTTCATGGTCGTGATCACGGACATTACCCAGCGCAAACGCGGCGAGGAGGAACTCGAAAAAGCCCGCGACGAAGCGCTCGCTGCCTCGCAGGCCAAGGACAACTTCCTGAGCACCCTTTCGCATGAGCTGCGCACGCCGCTCAACCCCGTGCTCTTGCTGGCCAGCGACGCGATTCGCGATCGCTCGCTCCCCCCGCACGTGCGGGCCGATTTCGAGCTCATCTATAAGAACGTGACCCTCGAAGCGCGGCTGATCGACGATATGCTCGACCTCACCCGCATCACCCGCGGCAAGGTCACGCTCAGCCCGCAGTTGCTCGACTCCCATGTGCTTCTGCGCGAATGCGTAGAGATCGTCCACAGCGATATCGAGGACAAGATGATCCACCTCGAACTGGATCTGGCGGCGACCAACTCCTTCATTACCGCCAACCCGGTCCGGCTCCAGCAGATCTTTTGGAACCTACTCAAGAACGCGCTCAAATTTACGCCCAATGATGGCAAGATCGCCGTTCGCACCACCAATTCGCAGGACCGCGACCTCATCCGCGTGGAAATCTCGGATACCGGCATCGGCCTGACGGACCAGGAGAAGAACAATGCCTTCCAGGTTTTCTCCCAGGGCGAGCATTCGGAAAAAGGGGGGCAGCATCGCTATGGGGGCTTGGGACTGGGGCTCGCCATCTGCAAGCGATTGGTGGAAATGCACCATGGTCAGATTGAGGTCGCCAGCGCCGGGAGAAACCTGGGGGCCAGTTTCTTCGTGACGCTCCCCTGCTCCGCCCCACGCAACCGGACAAGCGACCTGCTCCAGGCGACAGCGGACGAGCTGGCGGTGCCCCTGAGCCGGAGCATCCTGTTGGTGGAAGATCACGATATGACCCGCAACATCCTGAGCCGGCTGCTCACCAGACATGGGCACAAGGTATCGGTAGCCGCTTGCGTCGAGGAGGCACTGCATGCCGCCCGGGAGAAGAGCTACGATCTGGTCATTTCCGATTTGGGCCTGCCCGATGGCGATGGGCATAGCCTCATGAATGAACTGAGGGGCACCTATGGAATGACTGGGATTGCCCTGAGCGGTTACGGGATGGAAGCCGATATCAATCGCAGCCTGGAAGCAGGGTTTTACAAGCATCTCACCAAGCCGGTGGACATGGAGGCCCTTCTGAAAGCGCTCGCCGAGATTCCAAAGCCTGCCCCCTAGTCGTCCATCGCTCAATCCGGCTTTTCCTGGCCAGAGCGGAAGTTTTATAAAAATTTGTCCGGCATTTGGCTTTTCTCCTGCTTGGCAGGAAAGGAATGAGCAATCGTATTTCCCCAAAGCCCCAGACGTTTCGCATCGATAACCGCTGGCTTTTTGCCGCCGTCCTCACGCCCGTGATTCTAAGCACCGGCATTTCGCCCAAGACTTTCGCGGCGGGACTTTACCGGGATGGCGTGGATGCCCGCTCCATGTCGCTCGGCGGCATCACGGTTGCGGACGCTTACAACCCTCTTTCCGCTCTCTATGGAAACCCCGGTGCGCTGAGTGAATTGCAAAAGACGGAACTCACCCTCTCCGGGACGGGCGCTTTGCTTCATGGCGAATTTTCCAATCATGCGAACCGCGATTCGACTCTGAACACGCAAGGAGTCTTGGGCTCGGCGGCACTGGCCGTACCGGTGGGACCGTTCCGCTTTGCCCTCGGCTTCAACCCCGACATGGCGCTTAAGGCCGGGTGGCGTTACCACGATACTCCTGGCGGCGCGGATGGCGCGACCACCTATGGCCTGCGCGGCCACGATTCCGAGATCAGCCTCCTCCGCACCCAGTTCGGCGCGAGCTGGCAGATCATTCCCCAGCTCTCCGTCGGGGCAGGCATCGGCCTGCTCTACAATCAAAACCGCCTGAATGCCCCCTACGTTTTCCAACAGCAGCCCGTGCTCCGCACCGTCAAGACACTGCTTGACCTGAATACCGAAGGCTACGGATATAATTTCCAAGTCGGCGTGGAGTTCAAGCCCGTGAAGCCCGTCCACATCGGCGTCAGCTACACCAGCGGCTCGCGGATCGAGAGCAGCGGCCACGCCAGCGGCAATGCCAACGTGCAACTCCGCAATCTCGGCCTCGGCGCCGCCCGCTCCGACTTCGATTACGACGCCAAGGTCACCAATAACTTCCCGCAACAGGTCGCCGCCGGCGTCGCAGTGGATGTGACCTCCAAGCTGCGCGTGCTCGTGGAAGAGGACTGGATCAACTGGGCCGATTCGTTTGACCGCCTCGAAGTGAAGCTCCGCAACGGCAGCAATGCCGACTTGAACGGCCTCGTCGGCTCCTCCGGAATGAACGATTACGTGCCACTCCGCTGGCGCGACCAATACGTCACCCGCCTTGGCGCCGAATACGCCGTAAACGACAACTGGACCGTGCGCGCCGGCTATTCCTACGCCAACAACCCGGTGCCCGATAATACGGTGACTCCCCTCACCGCCGCCATCATGGAACACACCGTGAGCGCGGGCGTGGGCTATCGCAAGGACTGGTTCGGCGTCGATCTCGCCTACCAATGGATGCTCCCCGCCACCGTCCACACCGGCACCAGCATCCTCGCCTCCGGCGAATACTCGAACAGCAACCTCACCGTCTCCGCGCAAACCCTCAACCTGACAGTGAATTTGCAGTTTTAAAAAACAGCAGCCAAAATTCGATTTACCAAAATGGGGCATCCGAGTTTCGAATGCCCCATTTTATTTTTCCTCGCGACTTTTCAAAAAAAACGCCGCTTCCGATGAACGGAAGCGGCGTTTTCGTTAAGTGATTTTTAAGGAAGCGATGGCCTAGCCAACGACGCCTTTTTCGGCGGCTTCGTTGCGCTCTTTCATTGCGGCCTTGCGGCTGAGCTTCACGCGGCCCTTGTCGTCGATGCCGATGCACTTGACCCAGATCGCGTCGCCATTGCGAACGACGTCTTCGGTCTTGTTCACGCGGGTCTCGGCGAGCTCGGAGATGTGCACGAGGCCTTCCTTGCCCGGGAGCACTTCGACAAACGCGCCGAACTCCTTGGTGGAAACCACGCGGCCATGATACATGGTGCCGATCTCGATCTCCTTGAACATGCCGGAAATGATTTCCTTCGCACGGGCGAGGCCTTCGCCGTTGTTCGAGTAGATGTGCACGGAGCCGTCGTCTTCGATGTTGATCTCGGCGCCGGTCTCGGCGGTGATGCCCTTGATGGTCTTGCCACCAGGTCCAATGAGCATGCCGATCTTGTCCACCGGGATCTTGAGGGTCTCGATGCGCGGAGCATACTGGCTGAGCTCGGTGCGCGGAGCGGCGAGCGCGCCAGCCATCACCTCGAGGATCTTGGTGCGGGCGGCCTTGGCCTCATGAATCGCCTCGGCAAGGATCTTGTGACTCACGCCGGGGAGCTTGAGATCAAGCTGGAAGCCCGTGACGCCGGTATCGGTGCCGCAGAGCTTGAAATCCATGTCGCCGAAATGGTCCTCGCTGCCGAGGATGTCGGTGAGCGTGGTGTAGCGGGTCATCGTGGTGTCGTTGAACTCGGTGACGAGACCGACCGAAATACCGGCGACCGGCTTGCGGATCGGCACACCGGCGTCCATGAGGGCGAGCACGCCCGCGCAGACGCTGGCCATGGAGGTGGAACCGTTGGATTCCATGATCTCGCTGCTCACGCGCATGGCGTAAGGGAAATCGCTCTCGAGCGGGATGACCGGCTCGATGGAACGCTCGGCGAGCGCACCGTGGCCGATTTCGCGGCGACCGGGCGAGCCGGTGCGGCCCGTTTCACCGACGCTGAAGGGCGGGAAGTTGTAGTGCAGGATGAAACGCTTGCTGGTCTCGCCGCCGGTGTAACCGTCGAGCTCCTGCGCTTCGTCCGCCGGGGCCAGCGTGGCGAGGGCCACGGCCTGGGTTTCGCCACGGGAGAAGAGCGAGGAACCGTGCGAGCGCGGCAGCAGGCCGACTTCGGCCGTGAGCTGGCGCAGATCGTGGTAACCACGACCGTCACAACGCTTCTGGCGATCAAGGATCGAGATGCGGAACGCTTTCTTCTGCAAGTAATCGAACGCCTGCGAGATTTCGAACTTCGTGGCTTCGGGATACTTGGCGAGGATCGCGGCCTGCACTTCCTGCTTCAGCGCGTCCACGGCCTTGCCGCGAGCGACCTTGCTCGGAGTGTAGAGCGCGGCTTCGATGCGGTCGCCGGCCACCTGGTAGGCGACTTCGAGCAGTTCGTCCTTCACCAGCATGAGCGGGGCCTGGCGCTTCGGCTTGCCGACCTTGGCGGCGAGCTCGATTTGCGCGGCATTGAGCTGCTGCACGAAGGGGTGCGCAAATTCGAGAGCGCGGATGAACTCGTCTTCGGGCAGTTCATCGGCGGCGCCTTCGATCATGATGATGTCGTTCTGCGTGCCGACATAGACGAGGTCGAGATCGCTCAGATCGCGCTGGCTGTGCGTGGGGTTCACCACGAACTGGCCGTCCACGCGAGCGATGCGCACGGCGGCCACCGGGCCGGCGAACGGAATGTCGGAGACCATCAACGCGGCACTGGCGCCGGTGATGCTGAGCATGTCGGGATCGTTTTCACCATCCGCGCTCAGGAGCACGCTGATGATCTGCGTGTCGTAGAGATAGCCCTTCGGGAAGAGCGGACGCAGCGGGCGATCCGTCATGCGGCAGGTGAGAATTTCCTTTTCGCTCGGGCGGCCTTCGCGCTTGAAGTAACCACCGGGGAATTTGCCGACCGCCGCGGCTTTTTCGCGGTAGTCAACGGTGAGCGGGAAAAAGTCCTGGCCGTCTTTGATCGTGGTGGCCGACACAGCGGAAACGAGAACGATGGTGTCGCCGCAGCGAACAGTCACCGCGCCATCGGCGAGCTTGGCGAGTTTGCCAGATTCGATGGTGATGGAGGTGGAGCCGATCTGGCTCGTAATAGTATGATACATGGTAATCGGATGCGACATCCAATTGCCTCACCGGCCCGAAGGGGGAATTAAAAATTAAGAATTAAAAGTTAAAAAATGGAAGAGGCGGAGCGACCGCGCGGGTTTTAACTTTTAATTCTTAACTCTTAATTTTTAATTTTCCTAACGATCCGGCGCGACAAATTTCTGTCGCGTTGCTTCTTGTTTGCTTCTTTGGGTTAAACACGCACTGCCCGGAGCCGACCATTGCTGGCTGACTGCCGGGCAGAGCATGAAAGTGGGTTACTTGCGCAGGCCCAGCGTGTCGAGAACGCTCTTGTAGCGCTCGGCGGAATCACGCTTGAGGTAATCGAGCAGGCTGCGGCGCTTGGCGACCATCTTGAGCAGGCCACGGCGCGAGGAGTGATCCTTGGCGTGCGACTTGAGGTGCTCGGTCAGCTCGTTGATGCGCTGGGTCAGGAGCGCGATCTGCACGGATGCGCTACCGGTGTCCTTCTCGTGAAGGCGAAGTCCTTGAATGTTGTTTGTCTCTGCAGTTGCCATAAAATGAGTTGGCAATTATCCCCACTTTCCTTCGCTTGGCAAGGACGGGTTTCATTTTTTTGCAAATGCATTTGCATTTAGCGGCGGTTAAATTCTCCTACAAGTCGCCAGCGGGACCAGCAACCGATCCGTCGCCACGTCGAAAAGCCGTACTTTTTCCCAGCGGACACCAAAGCGAATCCGCTTTCCCTGTCGGGCATGCGAGAGTGGCAAGGGAGTGCGGGCGATCAGGTGATGGCTACCGGTCTGCAAATGCACGTGCGTCTCTACTCCCAAGGGCTCGACCAGTTCCACCAAGCCCTGAAACGGCAGCCCCCCCTCATTTGAAGAAGCCTCCACAGCCAGTTCGATTTCCTCAGGGCGAATCCCAAGCCACACCTCGCTTGTTGAAGACGAGAAAGGGGGGGCGTCCAGGGAAATATCCCCCTCAATCGGTCCCCCACCCATTTCCTTGAAGTGCAATCGCCCCCCTTTTTCCGAAGTTACCACCCCCCGAATGAAATTCATCGGCGGTTGCCCGAGAAAATCTCCCACAAAGCGATTTACTGGCTCACGGTAAACCTTCAGCGGTTCGCCGGCTTGCTCCACCTGCCCAGCACGCATGACCGCGATCCGGTCGCCCATCGTCATTGCCTCGGTGGTGTCGTGGGTCACGTAAATCATCGTGGCCTGCAGCCGTTCATGGAGGCGCAGCAGCTCGGCCCGGAGCTGGGCACGAAGTTTCCCATCGAGGCTGGCCAGCGGCTCGTCGAACAAATAGACCTGCGGCTGCCGCACCAGCGCCCGACCGAGGGCGACCCGCTGCTTTTGCCCGCCGGAGAGTTCCCGTGGCTTTTGCCGCAGCACCTCTTTTAGATCAAGGATTTCCACGGCCTCGTCTACGCGGCGTTGAATTTGCGCCACGGTGAGCTTTTGCAGCTTGAGGCCGAAGGCAATATTCTGCTCCGCCGTGAGGTGCGGGTAGAGCGCGTAGTTCTGGAACACCATCGCAATCCCGCGATCTTTGGCCGGCACCCGGTTTACCTCGCGGTCGCCGATGCAGATCGTCCCCTGCGTCGGCTGCTCCAGCCCGGCAATCAGCCGCAGCGTCGTGGTTTTTCCACAACCGGACGGGCCGACCAGCACGAGAAACTCCCGGTCGCGCACTTCGAGTTCGAAGCCACGGAGCGCCTGCACCGGCGGCCCGTTTCTGCCCGGGAATTGCTTGGAAACTGCGCGTAGCGTGACTCCAGCCATGGGCGAATCACGCAAAGAGCACGCGCCCGTTCGAGGCGGTCACCTCGCGATACCAGTGCGCCGATTGCTTGGGGGTGCGCTTCTGCGTCTGGTAATCCACATGCACGAGGCCGAAACGCTGCTTGTAACCTTCGTTCCACTCGAAGTTGTCCATGATCGACCAATGGAAATACCCGCGCACGTCCACCCCATCACCAATCGCCCGCCCCAGCTCGTGCAAGTAGCGCGTGAGAAAATCAATGCGGAAGGCATCCGGCACCGCGCCATCCACCGTCACCCAATCCATGCTGCCGAGGCCGTTTTCTGTGACCACGATTGGCAGCCGGTAGCGCTCCTGAAGCAGCTTCGGCCCCCAATACAGACACGTCGGCGACACCGGCCAGTCGTAAGTCGTGCGCGGGCCGCCCGGGGCCTGGTCAATCCACTGCGGGCTACCATCCGCCCCGGCCCGCACGAGGCCGCCGTTGTAAATATTCACGCCGTAAAAATCGAGCGGCTGCGCGATCGTTTTCAGATCGCCCTCGGCGATCTTCGGCACGCAATCGCCGAACAGGGCGAGAAAATCCTCGGGATACTTCCCAAGAATGGCCGGATCAGCCCACCACGCGTTGTTAAAAACCGTGTTGTCACTTTTCAGAATCTCCTCATGCGATTTTTTCGGGGCGGAAAACATCGCCTGCCGCGCGGCATTCACATCGGCAGGCTTCGACTCGTCCTCCGGCATATTCACTCCGCCGACAACCGCCCAGCCCACCGTCGGCTTCATTTTCGCGGTGGCGCGGATCGCCTGCACCGACTGCCCGTGCGCGAGCAGCGTGTGATGGGAGGCGGTGAGAATCTCCGCCAGCCCCAGCTTGTCGCCCGGCGCGTGAATCCCCCGCTGATGCCCGAGCCCGATGAAGCATTGCGGCTCGTTGAGCGTCATCCAGTGCTGCACGCGGTCCGACAACTTTGCCACCACCACCTGCGTGTAGTCCGCAAACCACTTCGCCGTATCGCGATTCAACCAGCCGCCGCGCAGGTATAGTTCATAAGGGTAGTCCCAGTGAAAGAGCGTTACCCACGGCGTGATCTTGGCTGCCAGCAGTTCGTCGATAAGCTGGTCGTAAAATTCGAGCCCTTTTGCATTTACCTTCCCCGTGCCCTCCGGCATCACCCGTGGCCACGAGACCGAGAGCCGGTAGGCAGGGTTTTGCAACTCCCGCATCAGCGCCACGTCTTCCTTGTAATGATGGTAGTGATCGCAAGCCACCGCGCCGGTGTGGCCTTGATAAATGCGCCCGGGTTGACGGCACATCATGTCCCACACCGATGCCCCCTTCCCATCCTCCAGCGCCGCGCCTTCAATCTGGTAAGCTGCTGAGGCCACGCCCCAGGTAAAATGTTCGGGGAAAGAATTCATGCAAAAGAACAAAACGCCGTTGCCCACCGCAATGCAAGCCCGCGTGCAGCAGGTGTTGAGAAGAAATGCGCACCCGGCGTGACTCGAACACGCGACCCACGGATTAGAAATCCGTTGCTCTATCCGGCTGAGCTACGGGTGCAAATAACTGAAAATCAATGACTTAATGTTAACATTAACCACGCTAAAAAAGGTGCTTGTAACCCGATTTAGTAACCCGGCATACTCAGAGCCGTCATGAGTGAAAACGGTCTTTTGCGCAAGGTTGGTGAATGTCTCTATCGAAATCATCAAGGCACGTATTTTGCCATCATCAAGGTCGGCGGCAAGCAGATTAAGCGGTCGCTCAAAACAACTGATGCCGCGCTGGCGAAAAGGCGGCTCTCTGAACTCCGCAGTAAAGCGGAAAAGCTCAGTGGGGATAATCTGGGATTGATTTTCGAGGGACTCACCACGCGCTGGCTCGCCTCCAAGAAGCCGGATTTGCGGCCAAAGTCTTACAAGCGGCTGGAGGGGCAAGTGAAGATTTTCACCCCGTTTTTCAAAGGATTGCCTGTTCGCTCCATTGGATTGAAGCAGATCGAGGAATGGAAAATCAAGCGGTCGGCAGAGATCTGCGCTCGCAGCTATAATTACGAACGGGACACCCTCGCCCAAATCTTTGAATATGCCCGGGAGCATCTCCGCATCATTTTGGAGAACCCCATGGACGCGATCAAACGGCGCAAGGTTACCAAGGAACAGATCATCATTCCCTCCCGCGATCAGTTCCGCGTTCTCTTGGCTCAGCTCCGCGAGGAACGCCGGGCCAAGGATGCCGCCGACTTTGTGGAGTTTCTCGGTTACTCCGGCCTGCGACTCGGGGAAGCCACGCAAGTTTGCTGGGAGCATATCAATTTCAAGCTGGAGACGCTTCTGGTCACCGGGGGCGACATTGGCACGAAGAACCATGAACAACGCCTTGTGCCCCTGTTTCCGCCGCTGCGTCGGCTACTCGAAAGCCTAAAGGCCGCGCAAGCGGCCCAACCGGCCAAAGGCCGCAAGTTCCCCCCAGAGGAAGGGTCTGAGGGGAAACGTGGTTCCCCTCTCGAAAAGTCCCCAGCGCAAAGCGCCATAGCAAAAGACAAGAAACGGGCATCAGCCCCCACGGGTCGAATCTTCACGCTCGACTCCGCAAAGAAAGCGCTCCTGTCTGCCTGCAAGAAAGCCGCGCTCCCGCAATTCGGCCACCACGCCATGCGGCATTTTTTCTGCTCTAACGCGATTGAGGCCGGCTGCGATTTCAAAGTGATTGCAGGATGGCTCGGCCATAAAGACGGCGGCGTCCTAGTTGCGCAGACTTACGGCCACCTTCGGAATGAACACAGCGCCGCCATGGCAAAACGAATTACTTTCGATGCAAACACCCCCTGACCTTCAAAGATCGGCATGGATAGCTGAAGTGGTCACCGAAATTGAAGCGGCTGAGTTATTTTTCAAAGAGCCCCAGTGGTTGCGTGGAGATTGGCCAGAATGGGTGCAGTTATTGAGCAAGGCGTTACTTAAAACTATTATACCGGGTGTTAAACAAAAGCCTGTGAGTCAATGGACAGCAGGTGAAGCCGGTGCCCTCGTTGGCACGAAACATGTGTGTGCATATTGGCTATTTGAGGGCGAAGCTTACTCGATATCCGCATTTCGAGAAGTAATGAGCATGGGATCAGATTTTCCGCGGGATCACCCGCTCCGCGGTGTCATGGCCGAAGGAATAATGTTTTGGAAAAAGATGTGGAGAGATGCTGCGCCTCGACTGCAACTCGCTATTGAGCGAAGTTTGACGTTGGCGGCACGAGCTCCACATCATGAAAATGTGCGATTCTTCAAAGCATACACGAAGGCCGTTCAGCGAATCCCCAGCCAGACAGGAGACCTTCCGGGCAGCACCACTTCCACCGGGATTTACTTCTTTACGTTCGTCTTCTGGCGCTATGTCCAAACACTCTCAAGCTGCCGAGTATTTCACGAACTGCTGTGTAAAGTGTTTGGCCCTCAAATGGTTGGAGATCAAAAGCGAATCGAGAAAATGTGCGAGCGACTTGGATTGAAGTTTGCACAGCCCTTTGCTGCACTTCCGGCTACCTCTGCAACCGACAAGAGCGTGTAAAGCCTGTCGGTTATAATGCCGCATTCTGCCGCCTAGCGTCGCGGCATGAAGATTCCAGAAACTCCAAACATATCCACGCCGCGTTATGCTTTCACCCGCGAAGAAGCGGCCAAGGTTCTCGGCATCAGCCCAGCCACGATTGACCGGCTCACCAAACGCGGGTTGTTGAATCCCTCTCGCGCCACCCGGCGACCATTGTATCCCTCTGCCGAACTCCAGCGCTTTCTGCGCGAGACTACGGCCGAAATCACCGACTAGGGCGCTTGCCACCTTGTGCCGCGCCAGCGGCACTGGTGGCTGCGCCCTTTGGTTTATCTAAGGTTCAAATCTCACCGCAGAGGAACTGGAGATGGAACAGAGGCTTTATCGGTCGCGGATCGAGGCATGGAAACATTCCCCCGGCCCCGCACGTCTCGAACGGGAAATTAGAGGAGAGGTCATTGATCAGCAGGTAGTCCTCCGAGACTGCTTTGAGTTGTCAATCTGGCCAGATGCTCAACGCATCATGCTGAAAGGTGTCCCACTCTGGGAGCAATACGAACGCCCTCGAGGCAAGCGGGCGAAGATCGGCGGCTTCACCTATCGCTCACGGCGCAACATGCAATGCCTGCTCGCCACGATTCGCCGGGATGCCGTCGCGCTCTTTGTCACGCTCACCTATCCTTCGACCTGGGCAAGCGATCCGAAGGAATGGAAGCGTCATCTCGACGTGTTCGGCAAATGGCTGTGCCGAAACTATCCGAAGGCAAGCGCCATTTGGAAGCTGGAGGCGCAACAACGCGGTGCTCCGCATTTTCACCTGATGGTTTTCGGCATCGAGTTTTTGCCGCATGGGGCAGTGGCTCGACGTTGGTTTGAAATCGTCGGCTCAAATGATCCCGCCCACATTGCCGCTGGCGTCCAAGTCGTCCGCGTAAAGTCCCATCGCGGCGTCATGCGCTACGCCAGTAAGATTTACATGGGAAAGGAAGTTAAAGACTTTGTCGGGGTTGGACGGTTTTGGGGAGTCGTCGCTCGCCAGAAGCTTCCCACAAGCAACATAATTAAGGGCGATATTCCTCGGCCTATAGCCATTTGGATTAGGCGATTTATGCGACGCTCACTGCGTGCTCGAGGAGTGCACATAAGTCATTTGAATGACTACTTCTGCAATGATCCTAAAATTTGGGCGCGGGCAATAGAACTTGCTTGGTCTTTGCACGATGAACGACTCCAAAAAATGGCACTTCCTTTTTGAGTAAGATGTTTGTATCAAGCACGTCTCAGTATTACATGCCCGATTTTCAATCACTTCTAGCGCAAGCTCTCTCGACGGGTTCGAGGTCAACAACGGTTCGCCCTCTGGGATGGCTCGTTGGCCTTACCCTGACGGCAACGATCCTAGCAGTCGAATGCAAAGCAGACTCATGGATCAAGATTTTGGTCGCAGTGTTGGCTGCCGTTTCGGTAGTGGCCTATCTTGCCGCCTACGTATATTTTGCCATAACTGACAAGGATTGCCTTCGAAGCGAAAAATACTCCATCCAAAAGCTCGCAATCCAAAACGGCTTAGTAGGCGATGACACTACCGGATTTATGCGGATTCAAAATCCGATTGTTGTAAATGCCCCTGAAATCAAAAACGGAGCGGAACAGGATGCCTAAAAAACGTTTTGTATGCTTGGTTAATTCTGAAACTGATGAACAGATTCAAGCGTTTCGAGCCTATGTCAAGGAAACCAGAATGGGATACTGGCACTGGCTCCAATCATCGTGGCTGCTTACAGATCCTGATGGTCTGCAAACATCGGAGAGCCTTCGCGATCAGTTCCAAATAACCCATCCAAAAGTTCATGTTTTAGTAATTGAAATTTCGGGAAATGACCACTGGTCTGGTTATGGTCCACAAGGGGATGATCGAAATATGTTTAAATGGCTTCGGACCACTTGGAAGAGAGACATACATGAATTAGAGGGGTGATTAAAGCTATCGAATCTAGCGCCGACTCGGAAGCATACGGGAAATTTGGTAACCCAAAAAAGTAACCCTCCGACAAACTTTCAGCTAACTCGTAACGATTCGTGATGAAATCCAATCACCCGCCAAGCAAGCATTTACAAGGGTTTTCGGACTTATGACGAATTCTGATGACTTGTGAAAAAGTGGCCGGAATCTTTTAGAAATCCGTTGCTCTATCCGGCTGAGCTACGGGTGCTTGGAAGAAGTGGTAACCCGCGCAAACGAGCCACCAAAAATCAGGCGGATACTATGCGCGAGGACTTCCCGATGGCAAAGAGATTTGAGCATTCTTACGTCGCAACTTCGCTCCCGGGCGTAATCACGCGGCCAAGCAGGGCGCGGTGGCGGGCGAAGCCAGCGATAGCGATCAGGCCAGCCAGCATGATCCAAAGCGGGAGGTAGGTGAAGCCGTGGGCAACCGCAGCCTGCGGGTCGCCGCCATCGCGGAGGGCTTTTAAGACCAGTGCGAAGACGAGGCTGATGAAGCCGTAGCCGAGATTGAAGGCCATGCCCTTAAAGGAGAGCACGGTGGCACGGTGGCCGGAATCCACGATCGCGTTGAGGTAGTAGGAAACGAGGTAGCCGAGCGCCATCATGGTGGCGGCAAGGGGGAAGAGAAAGAGGGCTCCCCAGTAGTTCCAACGGCAGGCGACGCCGATCAAGCCCCCGAGCACAACCACGCCGAGGACGAGGTAGTTGCGAAGCAGCGACTGGCTGGTGGCCATGCGGCGGGCGATGGGAGAGACGATCATGCCGATGCCTCCCATCGTGGCCCCGATGACACCGAAGGTCGCCTCGGGCAGGTGGATGATGCGGAAGTAGGAACTGGAAAGCGTGAGAAAGAGACGGACCACGCTATCGAGCATCACCCCGGCGACGATGACGAAAAGGGCGACGGGGGTTTGCAGAATCCACCCGCCAGCACGACGGGCGAGATGCCAGGCGGTGCGCTCGGCGCCCGCCGTGGTGGTGGTCGCAGCCGCTTCGTTTTCCGGGGCGACCTGGGTGATGCGCTGGGTGGGCTCACGGAGACCGAGGGCAGTCCAGAGGGTGAGCAGTGCGCTAAGGAGGTTGAGGTAAAGCGGGAAGCGCAGCGTGATCTCCTGGGTAAGATGAACATGGAGGCCAAGCAAGGAAAGCCAGCGCCCCATAAAGATGGGATCGTAAACCGCGCCACCCACGAGCATGGCGATGACCATTCCCACGCCCTGCCAGCGCATGACCTGATCAAGCACCTGTGGCCATTCCTGCGAACGCCCCTGCTCGGCGAGCGAATCGAAAACCAGTGCTTCGTCCGCGCCACTCGCCATGCCCTCGGCCATGCCGCTAAGAATGCGGTTCGCCAGGCAGCAGAGCAAGAGCACGAGACCGCCATGCGCAGGCGCCAGAGCAAGCAGGCTCATTTCCAGCACCATGAGGATGGAAGCACCGACGACCAGCGGTCGCCGTCCGATGCGGTCGGCCAGCACTCCGGCGGGCAGGTCGGTGAAAACAATCGCCAGCGCCCAGGCGAAATTGAGCAGCGTGTATTCCGCACCGCTCAGGCCGAGATCGAGAAAAAGCACCGCAAGCACGGGATAGTAGAACCGTGAATTGAAGAGCACGCGGAACAATACAAACCGCCGCCAGTTACGGTCCGCCAACGTGGATGCCTGCGATGCTGAGTTCATATCCCTGGCTCAGAACGCTAGCGACCCGATGGCCTTGGTGACCAGTTTTTTTCTTGTCCGCAGATTGATGCAGATTAAAAGATAAGCACGGGTTGCAGGTGGAATCGCACACCACTCTTGCGGGCTCCCTCGACTTGGCTGCGCTCCGCTCGGGATGACGCCGGGTAGAGGGATAGTTTAAAATTCTGCGGATAACCTCTCCCGATAAACTCCAAGGAGGCTGTCGTTTAGAGTCAGGCAGCCTCCTTGGAGTTTTGATATTTTCGGCAAACCGATTACAGGTTTGCGATCATCTTTCTCACTTCTTCTTTCGTCTTGCCGAGGCGCTTTTGGATGCGGCCGAAAAGTTCGTCATCCTTGCCTTCGGAGAAGGTGAGATCGTCATCGGTGAGCTGACCGTATTTCTGCTTCAGCTTGCCTTTCAGTTCGTTCCACTGGCCTTTGAGTTCGAGTGTTGTCATAGCGATTAATCGCAGGCCGGGCGCTGGCTGGACCTTTATTGGCGGCCTTTGGAGGATTTTCACATTTTCTTGCATGAAAACCGGGTCAACCTCCGGCACAGTGTCGCCGTGATGGCACCTGTCTCCATTTTTGCCACCACGCTGGCCATGGCCGATGGTTCTCCGAAGCTGACCTTTCTCCAGGATTTGTCAGTGGTGATGATCGTCGCTGCAATTGTCACAGTGGTGTTTCGTCAGCTCAAGCAACCGGTCGTGCTCGGCTACATCCTAGCGGGCGTAATCATTGGGCCGCATACGCCACCGTTTCCGCTGATCCGCGATGAGCAGGCGATTGAGACGCTCTCCGAGTTGGGGGTGATCTTTCTGATGTTCTCGCTCGGGCTGGAATTCAGCCTGCGGAAGCTCAAGACGGTGGGGGCGACGGCCTTCATCGCCGCTTCGCTGGAGATCGTGCTGATGCTCTGCGTGGGCTACGAGCTCGGCCAGCTCTTTGGCTGGAAGCAGATGGACTGCATTTTCCTCGGCGCTATTCTCTCGATCTCCTCGACGACGATCATCGTGAAAGCGCTGGAGGAGGTCGGGAAGACGCGCGAACGCTTTGCCGGGCTCATCTTCGGCATCCTGGTGGTGGAGGACATCCTCGCGATCGTGATGATCGCACTGCTCTCCGGTTTCGCCACCACCGGCTCGCTGGCGGTGGGTGATATCGGGCGCACGGTCTTGCAGCTCAGTTCCTTCCTCGGCGTGCTGCTGGTGGGCGGGCTGATTGCGGTGCCGCGGCTCTTGAATTACGTGGCTAAATTTAAGAGCAACGAGATGCTGCTCATCACCACGGTGGGGCTGTGCTTCGGCGTATCGCTGCTCGCGGTGAAGCTCGGCTACAGCGTGGCGCTCGGCGCGTTTCTCATCGGCGCGATCATCGCCGAGGCCCGGCAGATCACGAAGATCGAGGCGCTCACACATCCGGTGCGCGATCTTTTTAGCGCGGTGTTCTTCGTCTCGATCGGGCTGCTGATTGATCCGCGCATGCTGGTGCAATACGCGGGGCCGATCCTCGGGATCACGCTGGCGGTGATCGTTGGCAAAGTAATCACCTGCTCGCTCGGGACGTTTCTCGCGGGGCACGACCAGCGCACCTCGCTGCGGGTGGGGATGGGGCTGTCGCAAATCGGCGAATTTTCTTTCATTATCGCGGCGTTGGGGCTGTCGCTGAAGGTGACGAGTGATTTCATTTATCCCATCGCGGTGGCGGTCTCGGCGCTGACCACCCTCACCACGCCCTATCTCATTCGCGGGTCGGATACGCTGGTGGGCCTCTTCGACCGGCTCGCGCCACGACCACTCGCCGGGATGCTTGATTCCTATACCCAATGGGTCGGCCAGGCCGGAAAAGCCGGGCGCGGCGGCATGGCGGCGAAGCTCATGCGCAAGTGGGCCTGGCAGATCGCGCTCAATCTCCTCCTCATCACCGCAATCTTCCTCACCGTCGCCGCGCTGCGCAATGCGGCCTTCCAATTCTGGCCCACGGTGCCGGGCGGTCTCTCAGGCATGAAGGCCATCCTCTGGCTGGGCGCGATGTTGCTCAGCCTCCCGCTTTTCATCGCGGCGATTCGCAAGCTGCAGGCGCTCGCCATGTTGATCTCCGAGCTCAGCGTCACCCGCGCGGCTGCCGGGGAAAAGACGGACGCCTACCGCGCAATCATCACCACGACGATCGTCCTTGTCGGTTGCGCAGGATTGCTGCCCTTTGTGTTTGTCCTCAGTTCCACCATCATGCCTTCGGGCCCGGTGCTGCTGATGCTTTCTCTGATCCTCGTTGCCGCCATCATCATCCTGCGACGCACCTTTATTCGCCTCTACTCACGCGCCCAGGCGGCCCTGCACGACACCTTCGCCCAGCCTGCCGAGCCTCATCATGCTCCCGCTCCAGTGCTTCCACCGCTCCTGCGGGAGGCGGAACTGGAATCCATCACCATTCTTTCCGGTTCCCCCGGCGAAGGCAAATTGATCGCCGAGCTCGGTCTCCGCTCCGCCACCGGCGCGAGTATCGTAGGCATCGAGCGGGATGGTGAAAATATCATCAATCCCGGCCCGGATGAGGAACTCTGCACTGGCGATCGCTTGTTACTCCTCGGCACCCGGCTCCACCTCGATGCAGCCCGCCTTCTACTCAAAGCGTGATCAGACCGGCCCCCCTCCGACTTCGCGGCGCTCCGTGTCCTCCGTGGTTAATTCCCCGCCAGTTTCCGCTTTCCAAAGCGCGCTGGTTCGTTTTTCATCGCGGCGCACCATGTCTAAAACCTCTGCCCGCCCGAAATTTCAACGCATCGTCCTCAAGCTCAGCGGGGAAGCGCTCCGCGAGCATGGCAGCGGCGATAATATTTCGCCCCAGATCGTCCAGGATATCTCCAAGCAAATTCGCGACATTCACAAGATGGGCGTGCAAATCGCCATCGTGATCGGTGGCGGCAACATCTGGCGCGGCCTCTCCGCCAGCCATCGCGGCATGGAACGCACCACTGCAGATTATATGGGCATGCTGGCGACCGTCATCAACGGCCTCGCCCTCCAGAGCGGTCTCGAAGCCATTGGGGTCAGCACCCGGGTGCAGACGGCGATTGATATGCAGCAGATCGCCGAGCCCTTCATCCGCCGCCGCGCGGTGACGCACCTCGAGAACGGTCACGTCGTCATCTTTGTCGCCGGCACCGGCAATCCCTTTTTCTCCACCGACACCACCGCCGCCCTGCGCGCGAACGAAATCGGCGCCCAGGTCATCCTCAAGGCGACCAAGGTCGATGGCATTTACGACGCCGACCCCAAGAAAAACCCGAAGGCCAAGAAATTCGACCGCATCACCTTCGTCGATGCCCTCACCCGTCGCCTCCAAGTGATGGATTCCACCGCCTTCAGCCTCTGCATGGACAACAAGATGCCGATCATCGTCTTCGACATGATGCAGCCAAACAACATCCGCGACGCCGTGTGCGGCAAAAAAGTCGGCACCCTCGTCACCGCATAGACGAAGCGGAAAAACCGACTACATTACTCTTCCGACTCGAAACTTTTTCTCCCGATTTTTATGACGACTCCCGACGACATCCTTTTGGAAACCGAAGACTCCATGGACAAGGCCGTGGATTACATGGGGCATGAATTTTCCGGCGTGCGCACGGGCAAGGCCTCTCCGGCGCTCGTCGAAAATATCGACGTGATCGCCTACGGCTCGTCGATGAAGCTCAAGCAGCTCGCCCTCATCACCACGCCCGAGCCGCGCCTGCTGGTGATCCAGCCCTTCGACGCGAGCACGACGAAGGACATCGAAAAAGCGATCAAGGAATCCAAGGTCGGCATCACCCCAGCCGTCGATGGCAAGATCATCCGCCTGCCCATTCCCGAGCTCTCCGAGGAGCGCCGCCGCGACCTCGTGAAGACGATCAAGCAAATGGCCGAGGAAGCCCGCGTCCGCGTGCGCAGTTGCCGCCGCGACGGCATCGACGGCCTCAAGAAGCTCAAGAAGGAAAACTCGATCACCGAAGACGATCTCGAAAGCATGGAAACGGAAGTGCAGAAGCTCACCGACCAGTATGTAAAAAAGATCGACGACCTCTTTGCGATCAAAGAGGCGGACATCATGAAGGTCTAACTTTCCGGCCAAACCCCGCTCGATCCATCACCTCTTTTCGCCCTATGAAAAAACTGCTGTTCGTCCTGGCCATCGCGGCCGCCCTGGCTGCCCTTTCCAGTTTCTATGCCCATGGCGAGCCCGGGGTGGTGCGCCCGGCTCCGAATTTCACCTGGGTCGGCGCGCCCGGCCACACCAGCCTGGCGAGCATGAAGGGCCAGCCGGTGGTATTGCTGATCGCGAAATCGCCGAAAGAGGGCGCTTTCCAAAAGCAGGCGAAGAATCTGCAGAAGATTTACCAGCAGTTCGCCAGCCGGGGTGCGGTCTTTGCCGCAGCCTTTACGGAAGAAGGCGGCGTCATCCGCAGCAACATCCCCTTCGCCACCGTAAACAACGGCGCGCAGGTCGCCGCCAGCTACGGCACCAAGCCCGGCTTCACCATCGTGATCATCGGCAAGGATGGCAATGTGGACTACGAGACCACCAAGGTGCTACCCGCCCAGCGCGTCCACGACGTGATCCAGAACTCCTACGCCGTGCAAGCGGCGGAGCGGAAGTCGATTTAAGTTTCTCCGCCTCATTTCAACGGCGATTTCAGAGGCTGTAAGGTCTTTGTAACGCCGCGCCCCCTTGCGGGCGGCGCGAGGCTGGGCTAAAGAGTGGCCGCGTAATCTATGATGTCCCGCCCATTTCTTACCACGCTCGCCCTGAGCGTCGCTTTTGCCCTCAGCGTCCTCCCTGCTTTTGCCGATAGCAGCGTCGAGCTTGATTCCCTTGCCGATCAAAGCGTCCCCGCAGGCAAAAGCCTCGTCATTCCCCTCACGGCCAGCGCTTCGGATGGCACCCCCCTCTCCTTCGCCGTCACCAGCAGCGATTCCTGTGTCATTGCCCGGGTCAAAAGTGGTCTCTCCTTTCTTCAGCTTAATATCACCCACTCGAAAAGCACCCAGACTGGTGACACCGATTACAACGGAGCCATCACCATGGCACTTTTCCGCGACTGGACACCCCATACCGCGCAGATCATCGGTGGCCTCGCCCAGAGCGGTTACTACGATGAATTGACCTTCCACCGCCTCGCGGTGACGTCCGACTACAGCATCATCCAGGGCGGTGACCCCCTCGGAACTGGCAAGGGAGGTCCCGGCTTTACTTTCTCCGACGAGTTCGTCCCACAATTAATGTTCGCCGGAGATGCTCAGTTAGCCATGGCCAATTCCGGCCATGATACGAACGGTTCGCAATTCTTTCTCACCTCTGGCACCGCGCGTCTTTTCGATTTCGACTACACCATCTTCGGCCAACTCACGCGCAATCGCGATCTGCTCACGTCGATGTTCGATGGCACGGCAGTAAACTCGACCAGCCCCTACAATCCCGTCACCATCACCTCCGCCACCGTTCTCCCTCGGACGGGCGATCTCAATTCCGATGCCATGCTCGTACTCAGCGCCCCGGCGGTGGCAGGCGGCGGCACTTCCTCCACCATCACCGTCAGCGTCAGCGATCGGAATGGGAATACCGACACGCAAACTTTTGTCGCCACCCCCACGCTGGACACCACCGACGACCCGCCCATCCTCGCCGCTCCGTTGCTGGACAAGATCTCGCCCGCCTACACCCTTATCAAGATTCCGATGAGCTACATCGATCTGGAAGATGACGCGGTCGCCGCCACCGGCACGTGGATTAGCTCCCATCCCGGCCTTACGCAAACCATCGCCACCCTCAAGGCCTTCTATCTTCTCCCTCCCCCTTCCTTCACCGGCCCTTTGGAATTGCAGCTCGGCTTTTATGAGATTGGCGATAAATACCGCAGCGGCGCCCAGACTTCGCTGCTTGCTCTCGCGGATACCGATTTCGTGAAGATGTCCGTCGGCGACTCCAATTACACCATGACAAGCATGGTCGGCAGCGGAATTACGGAGGAAACCGCCGCCCCCTTCACCCTGCAGCTTGCGAAGATCGCTTACAGCGGCACGGCGAATCCTTCTCACTTCGGCGCGACCATCAACTGGGGCGACAGCACCAGCCATGCGGCAAATATCAGCGTCGCCACGATCACCAAGGTCAATGGCCAGCTCGTCATCTCCGGTAGCCACACCTATTCCACGGCGGGCATCTATCCCGTGCGGATTTCGCTCTACGATATCTTTGCCAAGACGAGCGCGATCGGTGTTACCCGGGAGTTGGATCTCACCGCCTGTGTGACCGATGCCACCAGCGCCCCGCTCGCCATCCAGGGCCTTACCCTCACCGTCGCCAAGCCCAAGGCCGTCTCCGGCAGCACCCCCCCGTCCTCCGCCTTTGACGGCCAGGTGGCCACCTTCAAGGATGTAAATGCCACCAACACCGCCGCGACCACTGATTACGATGCCTTGATTGACTGGGGCGATGGCACGCTCAGCACTGGCGCCATTGATGGTAGCTCCACGGCCGGCTTCACCGTGACCGGCCAGCACACCTATACCGATTCCGACGCCTACTCAATTGCCACCCGCATCGTCCGCAAGAGCGATAGCATGACTGGTTACGGCTATGGTCGCCTGATCGTCAGCGGGACCGCTACCTCCCTGCCCCCCTTCCGCAATGTGGATCTCCAGGGCAAATGGCTGAGCATGAAGACCTACAACACCGTGGAAAACGGTGTCTCCGTCGGTCATATCATCGGCCAGTTCAAAGTGACCAACAAGGGAACGATTGACTGCCCCATCGGCGCTACCGCGACCTTGTATTACTCCACCGATGCGTTTTACGACGACGGCACCGACACGCAAATCGTCCAGGTAACGGTCAATAACATCGCTCCGATCAAACCCGGCAAAAGCGTGATCATTTCCTTCAAAAAGAATGTGCCCGCTCCCACGCCGACTCCGAGCCCCACTCCCACGGCAACGCCAACTCCCACCGCGATCACCAAATTCAGCGCGGTGAACCTCCCGAGCGGTGTGGACATGACGAATCCGTCCACCACTTCGTCCACGATCATCACCCAGCTCCAGGCGTCCTACCCCGACCAAGCGATCGATGTGACCCACAACATCGTGACCCGCCCGAGCAGCAACTAGGCGTTCTTTTTACGGCCCGCGATAGGCCAAGGGGCAGAACGGGATGCTCGTCAAGACCTTCCAGAAAAGGATTGGAGGCCCTCAGGAATATCCATCATTTGGGTAAAATCTGCCATTCCATCAAAAATCCTGGCCGGTAATATTGGGACCATTGCGTCGCGCAATTTTTTCCTATGCGAATCTTTGATCTCTCCCAGCCGGTATTTGATGGATGTCCCAATTGTCCGGCGCATCCTTCGCCGCAAGCACCGGTGACGGCGGATCATCCAGCCGATGGCTGGCGCATGGAAATGCTTCACCTGGCCTCCCACACGGGAACGCATTTGGATGCGCCGCTCCACAAACTGGCGGAAGGAAAAGCCATCGATGCGTTTCCACTGGAAGCTTTTCTGGGCCCTGTCGCCATTGCAGATCTTACGTGGGTGCCAGCCGGCCACTCGATCACGGCGGAAGATCTGGCAAGAGCGCTTCCTCCCCTGGAATCTCACGAGCCACGAATCGTCCTGCTCAATACCGGCTGGGGATTGAAGCGGGCCAAAACTGAAGAATGGCTTTACCACTCCCCTTTCCTTTCACCAGAAGGCGCCGAATGGCTGGTGACTCAAAAGGTCAAAGGCGTGGGGATCGATCATTTTTCCATCGGAGGCACCCGCGATCCCGACAACACCAAAACTCACGAGATCCTGCTCGGCGCGCAGATCTGGATCATCGAGGAACTTTGCTTCCGCGAAGGGTGGCAGAGCGCCGCGGAAGGCGCTCTTTTCCAGGCACTCCCATTATACCTGCCGGGCTTCTCCGGCGCGCCCGTGCGAGCGGTTTTGCTGCAAATTTGAAGCCTCAAAGCTTCAAGGCGCGCTGGCGGTAGTGCTCGTCAATCCGATTGGCGATACGATCCACATCGGCGGCGCTCATAAATTTCGGACCGCCCAGACTGGCCGCTCCGATAAAGATCCGTGCCGCTTTGTCGGCCATCAACAGGGCAGCCGAGACCGCGCTGGGAGACGCGCCGAGGGTGATGATCCCGTGATTCTCCAGCAAAATCACCCGCGGGATGGTACCATAGGTTTCACGAAAGCTTGCCACCTCCGCATGGATGGTTTGCGCCAGCCGTAAGCCGGGATCGCAGTAAGGAACGAACACGGAAGCGACGCCGCAGCAGACCACTTCGTCGGGAAATAGTCGGTGCGTGGCAAAATCCTTCGCCCGGGGCGAGCAGAGGATTTGATTCACGGCCACCGAATGCACGTGGCCCACGAAGTTCACGCCGGGCAGGCTGAGCAGATCGGCGTGGAAGAGTGCTTCCACCGAGGGCTTTTTGGCCGCCGAATTCACGCGGCACCCAAACAATTCATCCTCGATTTGTTGATCACTTAAATCACTGCGCTGCAGCATCGCGGCCAGGGGGGCGAACCGGCACGCCACGAGATCGTCCGCACCGAGCGTCCCGAGACTGCTGCCGCTGGCTTTCACGAGGAAGGTTTCCGCATCGAGCCGGGCGGAGGTATTCCCTTCCCCTAGAATGGCGAGATGACGTTGCTCAACACCCAGCTGATGCGACAGGGCGATTAACAAGGGTTGAATTTCTGAAACGGTGCTCATGACGGGTGGTTAGTAGAGAGGGCCGAAGTTTGCGCACGCACGGTAATCGGCGCTTTCCAACTCCTGAGTTCCAAAGGCCGCCCAGGCACTGGGACGGAAGATGCGTTCGCGGGCAACGTTGTGCATGTAAACCGGGATCCGCAGCATGGAGGCGAGCGTGATCAAATCCGCGCCTATGTGCCCATAACTGATCGAACCGTGGTTGGCCCCCCAGTTGTTCATCACGCTGTAAACATCGCGAAAAGCACCTTCGCCCGTAAGAATCGGAGCGAACCAGGTGCTTGGCCAGGTGGGATTGGTGCGCTCGTCGAGGATGGCGTGGACCTCTTCGGGCAGGTCCACCGTCCAGCCCTCGGCGATTTGCAGGGCCGGCCCCAGGCCCTGCACGAGGTTGAGCCGGCACATCGTCACGGGCATGCCGCCGCGGGTGAGATAGCGGGTGCTCCAGCCGCCGCCGGGGAAGTATTCCGTAATCGAAGGGTGCCAGGTGGTGGCCTCCAGGCAGGCTTTCGCCTCGGCGTCGCTGATCTCCCAGAAAGGCTTGAGCGCGGGCTGGCCGTCGCGGGACTGGCGACCGGTGCCATCGAGCGTGGCCGGGCCGGAATTGATAAGGTGCAGGATGCCGTCCCGGGCCGGGCCAGCCAGTTCATAGCCCGCGACCCGTTTCACGGCATCCGGGCTCCAGTAGGTGCGCACGTCGGCAAAGATTTGCGCGGTATTGGTCAGCAGGTAGCCGAGCAGCATCGAGGCGCCGTTCATCGCATCGTTCTCAGTGGCGACAATGTAGGGGGCGCGCACGCCGTTCCAGTCAAAGGACGTGGTGAGGATGGCCTCCAGGAAATCACCGTTGGGCTGGTAGTCGGTCCACTGGCGCTGGCCTTGAAAGCCGGAGGCGATCGCATGGTGCCCCTGCGCCTCCTCACCAAAACCGCGCTCGGCGAGTCTGGGATTGCCGACCATGAGGTCGCGCGCGATCAACGCCATCTTCACCGAGGTCTCCCACTCGTGCTCGAGCTGCTCCCGGTCACGTGTGGTGGCTGGTGAATTGTAGTCCCGGCCCTCGGGGCAGTTCGCCTTCACCCAGGCCAGCGCGCGGGTGAATTCATCCAGGTCGTAAATCTCCTTGTCCATCCGGCGCAGGAATTCCGTCATATCAATCGTTTCCACCCGCATGCCGAGGTAGTTCTCGAAGAACGGCTGGTCCACGATCGAGCCGGCGATGCCCATGGAAACGCCGCCCATGGCGAGATAGCTCTGGCCGCGCATCAACGCCACCGCAAGCCCGGCCCGCACGAATTGCAGGAGCTTTTCCCGCACATCCGCGGGAATGCTCTTGTCGGAGCCATCCTGCACGTCGCGCCCGTAGATGCCAAAGGCGGGCAGCCCCTTTTGCGTATGCCCGGCGAGCACGGCCGCAAGATAGACCGCGCCGGGGCGCTCGGTGCCGTTGAAGCCCCACACGGCCTTGGGAATTCGTGGGTCCATATCCATCGTCTCCGAGCCGTAGCACCAGCACGGGGTGACGGTGAGGGAAACGCCCACGCCTTCGCGGGAAAACTTCTCCGCGCACGCAGCGGCCTCGGTGACGCCGCCGATGCACGTATCCGCGATCACGCATTCCACCGGCTGCCCATCGGGATAACGGAGGGTGCTGGAAATGAGCTGTGCAGCGGCTTTCGCCATGTCCATCGTCTGCGTTTCGAGGGACTCGCGCACGCCGCCGAGGCGGCCGTCAATGGTTGGGCGGATGCCGATTTTAGGATGAGTAAAAATGAAAGGGGTGGTTTTCATAATTTGGAAAATGGAGATGATGGCTAGTGACTTCCGACCGGAGTCACCGTACTGCCATCGTGCTGGCTGAACTTCGGCCACAAGAAGCCGTAGAAGGCGACGAAGGCGAAGCAGGCCGCCGGAACGATGAAGCCATGAGCCATATTCGAGGCATCCGCGATGGCCCCCATGAGCTTGGGCAGCAAAGCACCGCCCATGATCGCCATGACGATGAACGCCGATGCTTGTTTCGTCTTGCTGCCGAGGCCGAAAATGCCGAGCGCGAAAATCGTCGGAAACATAATGGACATGAAGAAGTAGCTCAGGAAAACGCTGATGATCGAAATCCAGCCGAGATTGAGGAAAACCAACAGGCAGACCGCCACGTTGAGCACGCCATACAGACCGAGCACCCGGTGCGCGGGGAATTTCTTCAACAAACCGGCGCCGGAAATTCGACCGATGAGGAAGCAGAAGAAAGCGGCGGAAGCGAGGGTGGAGGCCCCGGCATCGCTCACGTGATAGGCACCGTCCTTGCCGAGCTCAAACAGCCCCTTGAGGAAACCGGTCGCCAGCGACTCGGAGATATGCGGCATCATGGAAAAGCCGGTCACCCGATCCACCGTCATCGTGTTAATGAAGAAGCCAAAGATCCCGGCCTGCGCCGCCACGTAGAGGAACTGCGCCAGCACGCCGAGCAAGAAATGCGGACGCTTGAGCAGCGAGTGCGAAATCTCCGGCGCCTTTTCGTCGAGATGAAAATCGTCCTCGTTCTGAATATCCGGCACGTAGGAATATTTGAAGACCACAGCCAGGACGATCACTACGATGGCGACCGCCACATAGGGCACATAGATCTGCGGATTCTTGGAGTAGAAATATTGCGCCCCAATGATCGGGCCAAAGATCCAGCCCACCCCGTTGCAGGATTGCGCGAGATTGATGCGGGTCGCGGCATAGCGGGCCGGCCCCAGCACCGTGGTGTAAGGATTCGCCACCGTCTCCAGAAAGGTCAGCCCCGCCGCGATCGCACATACCCCCGCGAGGTAGGCCAGAAACGCCGTCTCCTTCGATACGTGGCCGGCCTGGGAGGCTTCCTGGATGTGAGTGGCCGGGATGAACCAGAAGCCGCCAACAGCGACCATCAACAACCCCGCGATGATGCCGCCCTTCCAGCCGAAGCGACGAGCGAGCCAACCAGCGGGCAGTGCCATGAGAAAGTAGCCGAGGTAATGCGCGAACTGTACATTGGCCGATTGCGCTTTCGTGAGGCCGAGCTCGTTTTGAAAGTGCTTGTCCATCACGTCAATCATGCCGTTGCACACGCCCCAGAGCAGGAAGAGCGAGCTGACGAGGATGAAGGTGAAGACGAGATTTCGCCCGTTCGGACCGGTGAACATTCCTGGTTTGGTGGATGGGTTCATGAGGGTATTTTTTGTAGTGGAGGGTTAGACTTCGATCATGGCCTTGATCACGCCCGTCTCGGGGCGGGTCCAGGTGGGGAATTCCGAAACGACTGCATCGAACGGCGCGCGGTGGGTGATCCACGGGGCGGTATCAATCCGCCCGGCCTCGATGAGACTGGATGATGCGGGTGAAATCGTCGGGACGGGCGTTGCGACTGCCCATCAGGGTGAGCTCGCGGCGGTGGAAATTCGGATCGTTGAACGTCACATCGCCCTGGAACAGGCCGACGAAGACGATACGCCCGCCATGGGCCGGATATTCGAAGGATGAGAGCATGGACTTCGGATTGCCAGTGGCGTCAATCACCAAGGTTGGCAGATCGCTGGCGGTGATCCGCTGCAGGGCCTCCAGCGGATTCTCCTTCAAGGCATTGATCGCATAGGGAACTTGAAGCTGCTGCTGGCAGAAGTTCAGGCGGTCTTCGTTGATATCGAGCACGATGACCTTCGCCCCGGCCTCCACGGCGAACTGCATGCTGGCCAGCCCGATCGGCCCGGCACCGATCACGAGGACAAACTCACCCGCCTCCACTTGTGCCCGCTGCACCGCATGCGCGCCAATGCCGAGCGTTTCCACCAGCGCGAGCTGTTCAAACGAAAGCACGGCGGAGGTATGCAGCTTGCGTGCTGGCAACCGGAACCGCTCGCGCATCCCCCCATCGGCATGCACGCCGAGGACTTGGATATTCGTACAGCAGTTCGGCTTGCCGCGTCGGCAGGCGATGCACTTTTCGCAGTTGAGATAAGGCTCGACCGAGCAGCGGTCACCCGGCTTCACATTGCTCACCCCATCGCCGACGGCGAGCACCTCCACCCCGAGTTCATGCCCCAGGATGCGTGGGTAGCTGAAGAACGGCTGTTCGCCGCCGAAGGCGTGAAGATCCGTCCCACAGACGCCGATTCGGTGCACGCGAACCAGCGCCTCGCCTGCCGCCGGAGCGACGGGGTCCTCCGTTTCGAGGAAGGCCAACTGGCCGGGATTTTCCAAACGAATGGTTTTCATAGATCAGGCGGAAACGAGGATGACGTTGGCGTATTGCGTGGTATCGCCGGTACGGATGAGTCCGATCGCGCCTGGCACGCGTTTTTTGAAAACGGCCTCGTGAGGCTCGTGGGTCACCGGAATTCCCGCCAGGGCACCGGCAAAAGCGGTTTTGATCTCCTCGCCATTCTGTGCCAGAAATTCCTCGGCCATGAAGGCCTGGCCAAAGACGTACTCCGCGCGCAGCGCTTCGAGCACCTGCAGGACAGTCGGCACGCCATCCACGAGCGAAATATCCACTGTCTCAATCGTGGGCCAGAAAGGAAACCCACGATCGGCGATAACGAGCAGGTTGGTATGCCGCACCCGACTGAGCAGCGAATTAATGGTCGGATTGAGGAGGCCGGATTTACGCATGGAAGTTATCGATCAATGGTTTTCAGGGCGTCCCGACGACCAGGCGAGGTTGTGCACCGGCTTCAAAATTTCGAGGACGTCGGCGAGTATTTCCGGATCCAGCGGCTCCTCCACCTCGGCTATGTTTTGCCGGATCTGCGCTGGATCAGCCGTGCCAACGATCGTGGTATGAATCCCGGGATGGGCGACGGCAAATTGCAGGGCAAGCCGACTCAGATCGGTGCCGTGCTTCGCACAGTATTCCGCCGCCTCCCGGCATTTCTCACGCAAGGCCTGGGGCGCGGGATGCCAGGCGGGCGGTCCAGCCAGGCTGAGCAGCCGCATGGCCAGCGGAGCTGAATTGAAAATGCCGACCTTCTTTTCCTGGAAATACGGAAGCTGATCGGCCAGCGCATTGTCATTGAGGCAGTAATGGCAATAGGACTGGATCTGGTCCACCTCCGCCAGATCCATGACCGGCTTGAATAATTTCACGGGCAGGCAGGTGATTCCAACAAAGCGCGCCTTACCGACGGCCTGCGCCATCCGCAAGGCCGGAATCGTCTCGTGGATGATCTGCTCGAGGCTGCCAAATTCCATGTCATGCACCTGGATGAAATCCACGTAGTCCACACCGAGCCGGGCCAGGCTCTCATCCAGGCTGCGAGTGACCCGCTCGGCGGAAAAGTCGAAATCCTTCTCCTTGTAGCCGTAGCGTCCCACCTTGGTCGCGAGCAGATATTTGTCGCGCGGAATCTCCCGGAGCGCCTTGCCCAGGACCGTCTCCGCTTTGGTAAGCCCGTAAAAGGGTGCGGTATCGATCAGGTTAATTCCGTGATCCACCGCCACTTGAACCGTCCGGATGCCTTCGGCCTCATCAATGTCATGGAACACGGAACCGAGGGAGGATCCACCGAGGGACAGGACCGATACTTGCAGGCCCGTTTGGCCGAGTTGGCGATATTTCATGGTAACAAGGGGACCGCACCATGCCGGGCGGGAATGAAGCAAAGTTGCGGCGAATGACCGCAAACCACAATGGACAAAACTAACTGCCTGATGGACATTCTTGCCGCTATGCCCGCTTTTCATAAAAAACGCCCGGCGGTTCCTCCCTTTTCCCGGCAGGTCTCCGACGCCCGTTACGCCTATTTCAAACCAACCGATGAAAGAAGCCTCCAAATCTTGAGCGCAGGCTTTGAGCGCTGCAATATCGACTACGTGATTGCGCGCAAAAAATTCCCCTATCACAGTATCGAATACGTTCTCTCCGGGTGCGGGACACTTTCGCTAAATGGACATTCTTACCCAATCCGTGCGGGCAGCATGTTTTGCTACGGGCAAGGGATTGAACATCAAATCCAGACCGATCCCAACCAGCCCCTGGTCAAGTATTTTGCCATGTTCACCGGCCGGGAGGCACTGGCGTTGCTGAAGAAAGGCAACTTGCGCCCGGGAATGATTGTTCACACGGAAGAGATCGAGTTGTTCCGAGGGCTCTTCGAGCAAATCATTGCGGAAGGGAACGGGCATTCCAACGCCGCTTTTGAAATCGGCTGCTGCTACTTACAGATTCTCTTGATGAAAGGGACCGCGGCACTGCCGCCAGCGGCGACTGGCGATCAGCTTCCCGATCCGGCATTCCTTCGCGGCCGCGACTTCATTGATACCCATTTTATCCGGCTGCAAAATCTCGCTGGCATCGCGAAAGAGCTACACATGCGCCCGGAACATCTCTGCCGTCTTTTCAAGAAACACGCCCAGCCGAGTCCCTTCCAATACCTGACGCGACGCAAAATGAACCGGGCGGCCGAAATGCTAGCCTCGGAGCTTCTCCCCATTAAAACGATTGCAGCCGATGTGGGCTATCCCGATCCCTACCATTTTTCCCGGCTTTTCAAAAACACGTTTGGCTGCTCCCCGATGGAATTTGTGCGCACTCACCGGCGGGTGGGCCACCTTGCCTAGAATCATCCTCCCTCGTGAAGTTAACAGCGTAACCTCCAGCAACTGCAACCTCCTCACAAATGCTGGTTAAATTACGGGACGTCACTCTCGCCGTATTTCTCAAATTACCACAACCCTCATGCCCTCCCGCCTCCTCCTCTTGCTTCCGCTCCTACTCCTGGTGTCTCCGCTGCGAGCTCAGACCGACGGGCCAGTCCCGATCAAACCGCTCGCCAGGGAAGGATGGACCGGCCTGGAGCCCGAGGGCGATCATTACCGCTTGAAGACGCCGGGCACGGCAGAATTCCGTTATCCGCAAGGCCTCAAAGGCTGGCATGATATTGGATTTCGTTCGCTGAATGATGGGACGAGAGACTGGCGGGATGATTACGGCCTGCAATTCGACGCCCAGGCTCCAGCGGGACATTCCGTGGAATTGCGGGTGACCCTCACCACTCCGCCCCAAAACCAATATCCCACCAGCAGCGAAGCGACCCTCACCATCAAGGGAACCGGCCAGTGGCAGCACCTCACGCTGCCATGGACACTTTTTGATTTCAATCGCACCCAGGGCTCAATGCTGGCTTTCATCCAATCGTTGCAACTTTCTGCGAAATTTGCCGGGGGAAGCGAGGGCGAGCTTCTTCTTAAAAATATCCGCCTGGTGCATGGGGCCGCGGTGACACTCGATTCTCCATTCCATGGCCAGGCGGTGGCAGCCGGTGAAACGGCCCACTATGAGATCACTGTTTCCAACTGCACCGATACGACGCAGGCCGTAAACCTCTCCATCCAAAAATATGGCTTTGAGGCCATGCCCGCCATTATCGAACCCTCTTCCCTGCAAATCGCGCCGGGGTCCACCACCCGGGCCACGCTTTCAGTCACCGTTCCCAAAGAGGGCATTCCATCTGGCGGCCATGAAACGCAAAAGCTGCTCGCGATCGGCAACGGCGATGGAGCGACGCTGGCCGAGCTTGATTTCATCACGGCGCGCGACATTCCCCGCCCCAGCATACAGCTCAGTCCCGAGGGCTGGGGTGAAGTGCGCGAAAAAGTGAAGCACTCCGAGTGGGCCAGACAGCAGCAGGATGAAGCCATCAAGGCCGCCGACGGATGGCAGGTGCCGAAGGTATCCACTGCGGATGAACGTCAAAAGAATCCCGAGGGCCACCTCTACGTTTTCAGGAACGATGATTTTAACCTGCTGCCCAAGATCACTCTCGCCTGGCAGCTTACGGGTGACAAAAAATACGCCGAAAAGCTCGCCCTCTTTCTGCGCCGACTGGCGGATGAAAAAACCGGCTACCCCTCCACCTATGCTGGCACGAACATGGGCAGCCCACAGGAGGGTGGCAACTTCCAAGCCGTGGCGATCGCCTACGATGCCATCATAAGCTCCGGCGTCCTCACCGCGGAGGATCAACGATCCATTTGCCACACCATGCGCCTCTTCATGGAGACTTATGAGATGGATCTCAACGTCGGCAATATGGGCAACTGGTCCGTCGCCGCCACCACCGCCGGGCTCTTCTGCGCGCTGGCGATGGGCGATCTGGCCTCCGCGCAGCGCTATATCGAGGGCCCGTCCGGGTTTAACGACTACCTGAGCAAAGGCGTGATGGACGACGGCTGGTGGTGGGAGGGCTCGACAAGTTACAACTTCTGGGTGGCTTCCGAGCTCACCCAATGCGCGCTGGCCTGCCGTCCATGGGGAATCGATTTACTTCACCACGAGGTTCCGGCCAGCTATTCCCCATATGCGATCATCGCTCCGTGGGCGCTCAAACCGCCCTATGGCATCTCGTTTGAAAAATGGGGGCCCAACCATCGCAATACGCGCTCGGTCAAACAGCTCTGGGATGCCGTTCCCGCCGTCGCCGACTATCGTGGCATCGCCTTTGGCATGAACGATGGCCATGAGGAATCCGTCAGCGGCCCGCGGATCGAGCTGGCTTATTACGCCTTCCGCGATCCGGCTTATGTGCCGCTCATTCTCGCGGGCGAAGGAAAGCGCGATCTCATTTACGGGGTCCCCGATCTCCCGAAAACGACGGACCAGCCTTATCTGAAGTCCAGCTATGCCGAGAATCTTGGCTTCGCGCTGCTTCGTTCGCAGACGGAGAATCGGCCGCCGCGCGAGCAAATCGCCGCCGTCTTCAAGATCGGCACCCAGGGCGGCTACCATGGCCATTTCGACCGCGTTTCGCTCAATACCATTATGCGCTATGGCCGCAGCTTCTGGGACCCGGAAAACATCTGGTACGGCTACGCGAATTTCATGTACAAGTTTTTTGTCCAAACCTCGGTCGCGCATAACATGGTGGTCGTGGACCAACGGCAACAGGAGGCGGTACCGTCGTCGCAGTTGCTTTTTCATTCCGGAAAAATGATGCAGGCCGTGGTGCAGGAAACAAACGCCCGCTGGAGTGATCCGCCCTACGGAGGCCTGAAACCCGATGCCACCTCCGCCGGTGGCGCAGTGGATACGCTCCCCGATCGCATGCGACAGAACCATGCGAGCTTTCCGCTTGTCGCCGATCGCCAGTGGGGCGAACTGGGCCCCTTCAGCGACCGGGTGCTCCAGCGCCGTCTGGGCATGGTGACTGATGACTACATCGTGGTCGCCGATTATTTGAAGAGCGACCAGCCGCATACTTTCGACAACCTGTTCCAACTCAAAGGCTTTCTCTCGCTGGAAGCGAAAGGGAAAACACCGCTTCGCCACGAGGCCCAATTCAATGCCGACCCGCACAGTGCCGCACAGTTTATCACCGACTGTGATTGGGATACGGCCACCGCTCCCTCCCTCACCCGCTTTGCGACCAATTACCAACCCTCGCCCGACCGCAGCCGGGATCACAACGAACTGGGGCCGCTGAAAATCGACGTCCATTCCCTCTGGCCGCGCCAACAGCAAATCATGGTTGCCCAGGCACCCGACACTCCCGAAACCGGGCAGTGGGTCAACTACGAGGTCACGGGCGACGGCAAGCCGCTGGCCAAGGGAGAAAGCGGCGTGTGGATTCTCGGTTCGATGGAGCTCGATGTTCCCATCGACGGCATCCAGGAACTACTCCTTAAAATCTCCACCGACGCACACTCGGGAAAAAACACCCTCTTTCTCTCGCACCCCCGCCTGATCATGGCCGATGGAAAGGAAATCCCCATCACCGCGGCGGCATCCGAAAACATAGTCGCCCCGGCAAAAGCAGGCCAGGACTACTACGGCGGTCCCATCAAGATTGCCGGAACCCCCGATCCCAACGCCATCCCAGCCCAGCCCGCAACCGCGGCAAAATCCGCGCTGCTGAAATTTTCGCTCGCGGGTAAAACCGCCGTCCGCTTCAAAGCCACTCTCGGCGGGGATTATCCGCTCGGAAATGAAAGCGACTGCAGCAAGGTGCTTGCTTACCGCACCCAGGGCACCTCGGCGCGTTTCCTCACCATCATCGAGCCATATGAAAACCGGGCCATGATCAAATCCGCTACCGCCGAGAATCCCGATTCACTGCATGTGGAACTCACCGACGGGCGCGTGCAGGATTTCGTCATCAAAAACTTTGAAGGCAACAGCCCGAATATTTCGGTGGAGATCAAAGAGAGCAAAAACGGAAAGCTAATCCGGAGTGAAAGCACCGATGGCACATCGCAATAAATCATTGGATTTGACTCACCGCTGCTCCGCAAATTTTTCGTAAGGAGCGACGGCTGCGGATTGGATCGATACGCCCTTGTCCACGGGCCTTAAATCAAGCGCCACCACATTCGCTTTGCCGGAACCAAAGTTCAGCCAGCACTCGGGAAGAAAAAAGTCGTGCTGTGGCCCCGCCTGCCAGTAACGACCGATGCAGTGGCCGTTCACGTAAATGAATCCATTGCCATTGGCCTCGAGATGGAGATGCCACGGCACCCACACCCCCGGCTTCGGTTGCGGCAATTCAAATCCCATGCGAAACCAGGTGAGCAGGGCCGGCGAGGTCGAAGATGCATCCCGGCCAATCGAGACTTTCTTCCACGCCGATTCACCCGGGCTTTTTCCGGGGTTGGAAATTGCCTCGCCATAAGCCCGATCCCCTTGGAAGACCTTGCCGCTCGCAAAGCGCAACCCCGAGTGGTCATCCAAGGGCGCTTGAGCGAGCGGGGCTCCACCGCCAAACTTCACGGACAAGATCCCCGAGGGGCTGCCCAGCTTGTCGCCAAAATTGGCATGGCCGGCATTTTCGTAAAGCGCGACCAGTTCCTTTGCGCCCGGCGGCAGCGTAAAGGCAAAGTGCTTTTTGTCTTTGTCCATCGTCGCCGGCAAAAGGCTTCCGGAGGCGCTGGCGATCACCGCGTCGCCGGCGGGGACTTCAAGGGTCACCATGCTTCCGGCACTTGCCGCGATTTTATAATAAAGAAAATGACTACCATAAATCCCGCGACTCTCGATGGATTCCCCGGGGGCCAGAGTTCCCCAGTCTTTCGTGCCGGTCGGAACGGGCTCCAACCGTTGTCCCGCTTCGTGGATCGCCACCGGGGCGGGCAAGTCGGTGGGGCGCTGAATTTCCGGCGCAGGCTTGGGCAGCCACTCTCCGCGGCTGGCCTCCTTTTCCCCCGGCGGCAGGTAGAGCACCAAGGAGCCGAAGGGCTCGAGTTCATAGTGGAATGAAAGCTCCGTGCCATCCTTTTCCTTCACCTGGGCCTGCCCATTACGCGGATGGTCGTGATTGTCCGTGCGGACGAAAAGGTAGCGGCTGCCGTCCGGCGCACGCCGCTCGGCAACCTGCACGTCCTTGTCGGAAACTGTCGCCTCGATGGGCACCGCCTCCGCACGCACCAGTTTCGCGCCATGCTCACGGATCATGCGACCGAGCGCCCACACGCGCTGGTAGCGCGCATCCACCCCGCCATGCTCGCGAATCGGCGCATTGTAGTCGTAGCTCGTAATCAACTGGCGCGAAGACCAGTCATCGAAATTAGTGCCTCCGAAGAGCATGTAGTAATTCGTCAGCGTCTCGCCCATCTGCCAGGCGAAGAGCGTCAGATTCTGGATCTGCGCCGCGTTCACGCCGTCCTGGAATTCGCTCAATTTACCGCCCACGCCAGCAAACCAACCCGCCTGCAGTTCCATCGACATCAGCATCGCATCAGGCTGCTCGGCCCGCAATTTGGTCAACTGAGTGGTGAGATCTTTCTGCACATTCCAGCGTGGGTAAAAATTCCACGAGTCGAAAATCGACCGCAGTGGACCATCCTTCTGGCCCCGAATCTGTCGGGTGTTGCAGGTGAAAAGGGGCACATCGATCCCGTCGGCATGGGCGTAGTTCGCGAGCGCGGTCAAGTCCCGCACTTTGACATCATCCGGGGCCTTCCAGTAGTTGTACTCGTTCTCGATCTGAAAGAGAATCACCCCCGGCTGGCCGGGCTCCTTATGCGTGATCTGGTGCTTCGCAATGATCGGGCATACTGCATCGTACCAGTGCTTGCACCAGGCCAGATAATCCTGCGCATCCGAGCGCAGCCATGGCCCCGGCCCCTTCCAGCCGGTCGGCTGCTTCCGCGCCGTCAGCCAGCGCGGAAACCCGCCGTTATCCCATTCCGCGCAAATATAAGGGCCGGGCCGGATGATGATGTAGAAGCCAAACTGCTCGGCCATCGTCATCCAGTCGTCCAAGTCCTGGAGGTCGGTAATTTTTGAAAAATCATTCACCGACGCCGGCATCTCCTGCTCGTGCCAGTTCCACGCGGCATAGGTTTCCACCGCATTGAACCCGGCCTCCTTGATTTTTTGAAAGCGGTCCGGCCAGAGCTCTTTTGGACAACGAAAGTAATGAAACGCACCGCTGTAGATAAAGGTATCCTTGCCATCAATCGTCAGGCACTGACGGTCGTAACGAATCCGATTCGGATCGGTGAATTTTCCCCCCTCGTCAGCGCGGGCAAAAGGGAAAGCAAAAATCGTGGTCGCAATAAGCAGGAGTGGTAAGAGCTTCATACAGAAATTAAGGACTTAAAGTGGTGAGCAGGAGGTCTTGGCAAACCATCAGGGAAAGGTGCTGAACCCATTGCCGGCGACTCCCTGAAAGACAACCGGTTCGGCTGCCACCTCGGGATTATAGCCATTGCCTCCAAAGCGACTGGCCTTCGGCACTGGTGAGTTCAGGGTCTGGAAGACAGGGTAAGCTTTGCCAGGAGCATCCTTGCGTTGCGCATAGGTCGCGCCCTGTTCTTCGATGAACAGGTAGTCGGAAAACCAGCCGCCACAATCCCCTATGATCACTTCGATATCCAAGCGAGTGCCTCCGCGAAGATCCATCCACTTGCCGGCCCGAAGCTGCCAGCCGTTGACATTGGCCAGCCCGAGGCTGTGTTCCGTCATTGCTCCGGGATCGATCAAATTCGATGGCTCCCATTTTTCCCCGGCAATTCCCGTCAGCACACAGGAACCGTCGAAAACATTTTGCCCATCGAGGCGGACGACGAGAATGTTGTCCCCCACCCCCACGAAGCGGAAACGGCCGCTTTTTGCAACGGTCACGCGTCCCTTATAGTGCACCACCCACAAGTTGGGCTGCACCTGCTTTTCCACGCCAAACGCTTTTGGCGCCTCCTCGGACTGGCCGATTGGCACATAAATCTGCGGTGTATAGAGGAGGCTGGGAGCACGATAGTAGTTATCGAAAACCGATTCGTTCCAGCCGTTGCGGACGTAACTCCGCAGCAGGTCGCTGTAGGCTTTTTCGCCTCCTTTCAAAATCGCCGTCGGCTTGCCATCCTTGGTTTGCTTCAAGTCATAGAAACGCCCGGCCAGCATGCCCTCCCGTGGATTGCGGAAGCCGAAAGCAGTCAATCCTCCTCCGCCTCCGCCGCCCCCCATTCCACCCAGGCTGGTGCCGAGCCCTATCGCTCCCGCCATCCCCATCCGACCCGGCGTGGTGCTTTCGCTCATCGAGGGCACCGTCGGCATATCCGGCAGCGCGATCTTGGTCAGCGCGGTCGTGGTGATCCGTTTCGCCGCTGCCGGGGCGCTCATCGTCTGCTGTTTCTTCGCCATCTGCACCTGATGCTCCAGCGCCCGGGTGCTTGGGTTCGGCGAGGGCGGCGCGCTGGTGAAGGTGAGCTTGCGCTTCGCGGTGATCGTTTGCACGACGAAGACGGTGGCAATGATCGCCACCACCACGTGCACCAGGATGCTGATGAACAGCGTCCGCCGCGTCTTCAGCCGCGCCCAGAAGCTCAGCTCGGGCGGCTTGGCATAATGAATTTCCGGTTCCGGAGCCGGTTCAGGCGGGGTGATCATTCGTCGTCGTTGATGGTGAAGGTGACGCTGTCGATCTTCGCGACCGCCAGTGCGTCGAGCACGTCGATGGTGCGGCTGTACTTCGCGGCTTGATCGCTGATGATCGTCACCACGCACGGCGTATGCGCCGCATCGGCATTCTGCTTGAGCCGCAGCAGCGTCGCTTTCAATTGTGGGAGATCATGACTCTCCACCGAATCGAACGGCTCATCGTTGAGCGCGATCTCGCCCACGTCGGAAATCGTGATGATCTGCTCGTCCACGAAATCCTGCGCACCAGAGGTTTCCGCCGTGCCAGGCAGCTGCGAGTTCAGTTCCCGCTCCACCTTCACCTGCCCGGCCATGACCATGAAAAAGAGCATGATCACGAAGACCACGTCGATCATCGGCGCGATTTGGAAACCGAGGGTTCCTTCGTTGAGGTTGACTTCAAAGCGGCGCATATCAGTCCTTGTTCACAGCGGAAAATGAAATGTCGGAGATCCCCGCCTCGCCGCCCTCGTTCATCGCCTGCGAGATGTAGAGCGCGGGCACCTCGCGGTCGCCACGGATAACCAGGCGGAACTTCGGGTTCTGATCGGAAGTGATCTTCTTTTCGCCCGCCACCTTCGCGTCCTTTAGCGGCTGGAGCAGGTCCTCGAATTTGTTATACACCGTGTCGTTCATCACGAAGCGCGCGGTCTTCGTCTCCGGCACCCAGCGCACGTTCACCACCACCTCGGCGCGCTGGTTATCCTTCTTCTGCGCATCGGGCGCGACCGGCAGTTTGATCGTCTTGTCCACCTTCAGCACCTGGGCCGAAGTGATCGTCATAAAGAAAACGAGAATCGTGAGCAGCACATCGATCATCGGTGCCACCTGGAATTCCGGTTCGCCGTCGCCACCGCCGCCACCAGCCATGGTTAATCAATGCTCCTTTGCATGGAAAAGTTCGGGTGAAAGCCTATTAGGGTTGCTCGGTTTCAGAAACCGCCTGCGGCAGCCAGTTGGGCAGCGCAGCGTAAAGCTCCTCGTCACCAATGTGCACACCCGCGAGCGCTTCATAAGGCATCTTGCGGAACAGGCTCGCGATGACGTCCTGAATATGATGGATGGCTCCCGCCGCACGGTTGCGCAGGAAGTAAAAGGCACCGAAGGCGGGAATGGCAATGATAAGACCGCTCGCGGTGGCCACCAGCACCTCGCCGATCGCCGCCGAGAGACTGGACGGATCGCCAATGCCGGAACTCGCGAGGGTACTGAACGCCTTGATCATGCCCGTCACCGTGCCGAGCAGACCGATCATCGGCGTGCAAACACCGACCACCGAGAGATAGCTGATCCACGTCTGCAGGCCGGAATTCTCCTTCGCCATTTCGCCCATGATGCCGTCCTCCACCACCTGCTTGCCATCCCCAAGCAGGCTGATGCCGACCCGCAGCACATTGGTCAGCGGCGAGGGATTCTCGCGGCAGTAGTTATAGGCCCCCACATAGTCCCCCTGGCGGAACAGGTTTTGGATGGCCTCCTCGGCTTCGGGCGGCGCGGTCTTCTGGCGGCTGGTCCGCATGACCCCGTCGGCAATCAAATACACCGTGAAGATAGAGCAGACCGCGATCGGAATCATGATCCAGCCGCCCTCGGCAATCTGCATCCACAGCGTCTTGTGCACGACCGCTGGAGCCGCAGGTGAGGACTCCGGAGAAGGAGACTGTGCTTGCAGGGAACTGCCCAACAGACAAAATGCGCCAGCAAGCAAGACGACGTGATACCAATATTTGAGTTTCATGAATGGAAGGGAGTGGAGGTTGGGAATGGGCGACGGCGGGATTAGAGAGCCTTTCTCTTTTTCAATTCGTCCTTCGCCGGGGCGGCTTCGGGAGCATCGGGAAATTTACGGAGGAGATCTTTGAGGGTATTCGTTCCGTCCTGCGCATCATCAGCAAAAAATTGACTACGCCCCGCACCGAGCATTGCGGTGGGGATGAACTGCTGCTGGTGCGGGTAAAGCACCGGCACGCGCAAGTAGGCCAGGATCGCCTGGGGATATTGGCGCAACGCCAAGAGGGCATCCGCCTTCACCAGCCAGACCGGGGCCAGCACGTCCGGCGATTTGGAAGCAGCAATGATCGGCTCCACCATGTCCAGGGTCTTTTGCGGTTGCCCGCGACGAATCCAGTCGGATGCCTGCTCCGCCTGGGCCAGTTGCACCGGGGCGGAGCTCGCCTTGCAGGCCAGCATCTGGCTCGTCAACGCGGCCGCCTCGCGGTCCAGATGCAGGGCAATCAAGAGCGGCAGGCGGATCGCCACCGCCTTCGGCCACCACGAGCCGGGAAGGTCGCGCACCGGTTCCTCGGCCTTCGCCACGCCATTCACCTTGGCCAGGGCATCAATCAGCTTGCCGGAAACCTGCAGTTGAACCGCTTCCTGCAAGGCCGGCGGCTCGGGCGATTCCAGCTTCGCCACATTTGCGATCGGATAGCCCACCTTTCCAGCCGCCCCAGCTACCACCACATTCACCATAAGCGTATCGCCCTGCCGCTCGAACGCCGGCACGGCAATGACCCGCCCATCTTTCAAGTAAATCGAAAGCGCAGGCTCCGCGGCGAAGGCAGCCTGTGTCCAGGACACGCCGAAGATCACAACCAACAGAAGGCAGAAGGCACGACGTCTCATTCCGCCGTTCCTCCCGCCAGTTCCTGCAACCGCTTTCGGGCTGCCGTCGTCTCTTCCCGTGCACTCAACCGGTCGTTCTTCACCATCTCGCGATAGGTGTTGATCTCCTCCTGCTTTTTCCCAAGCTTTTCAAAACATTCCGCACTCCGGGCATAAGCCTTCGCCATCCACTCGGGGAAACGCTGATAAGCGACATACACCCGCTGGTAGAACGCATTCGCCTCGGCATACTTGCCCTGGGCAAATTGAATTTCGCCCAGCGAATAAACCGCCTCCGCCGTGCATTCGCCCCGCCACTCGCGGGTGGAGGCCACCTGCTCGAATTGCTGGTGCGCCTCATCCTTGCGGCCCAAGGCCAGCAACGCCCGCGCCCGCCCCAGCGAGACATCCTTGAGCTTTTCCGTCGCCCCGATCTTGTTGATCGCGTCGTCGTAATAGCCAAAGGCCTCCTGATAGCGCTGCTGTAAATAAGCAATGCGCCCAAGCCCATTGTAGGCATAATCGAGCACGGAAGCCTTGGGATACAATTCCATCAACAGCTTGTAATCGGAGGCCGCTTGGTCGTTTTTATTTTTTCCCAGCAGATAATCCGCCGTTCGCGCCAGCAGCAGGGGACTGAGCGCCTCCGGCTTGATCTGGTCGGCAATCGCCTGGTATTCCGCATCCTCCTGGACGGGCTGTTTCTTCAATCGCGCCAGCTCGGCCCGCGCATAATGCAGGCGGGCCTGGGCCGGATCGCTTTTGGCACTCGCGCCGAGGAGTTGGTTGATCTCCGCCAGCACATCCACCGGGGTGGGAGCAGGCGTAGCAACTGGAGTCGCACTGACCACCGCCGTCGGCGAAGCGCCGGGCGAGGCCATCGGAGACGGTGAAGGTGTTGCAACCACTACCGGACGCTGGTGCGCCACCAGCGTGACAAATTGCGTGATCAGTTGTTCCACCGCATCGTTCTTCGGATCGTCCAGATTCTCCAGAATCGTCTTCGCCACAAATGCGCGCGCTTCCTCCGCCTTGCCCTCGCGTACCTTTACCTTGGCGATCCAATAGACCGCCATTACCGCATTGGGATCGCCCGGCTTCGCGTCGAGGAAATCCTGGAACATCTTCCCCATCCCCTCCCAGTCCCCTTTCTTCTGCAATAGCTTCTGCGCAGCAAAGAGCGAGTAATTGAGAACCTCGGCACTGGTCGCCGTCTTCCAGGAACGGAGGTAATTCGCAATCGCGTCGTCGTTCTTGTTTTGCGCCGCCTGGGCATCCGCCTGCAGCGCCAGCACTTCGCCCAGCAATTGATCGTTCGGGTATTCTTTCTGCCAGGCCTGGGTCCGGGCGATCACCTCGTCATACTGCGAGGCCGCATACATGCACACCGCCAGCCGGTATTTCGCATCCGTGGCAAAGTTCCCCTGTGGATACTTCGCCAGGTACGCATTGATCTTCCCAATCGCCTCCTCGTATTTGCCGGAAAAGACCGAGGCGAGCCCGATCCGATAGAGGCACTCCTCCGCATGCCCGTCGTTGGGAAAATCCTTCAAGTAACGTTCGTAATCGCCAACTGCGTCGGCAAACTTCTCCTGGGCAAACCGCGCGTTCGCCAGCATGAAGCGCATCTCATTGGCCAGCGGGCTCGCCTTGTGACTGCCCAGCATCCGACCGAAATAAGTCTCCGCGCCCGCCGCATCGTTCTGCTGCAACGCCGTCGCCCCAAGGAGGTATCCGACCGTGTCCACATTCGCACCATTGGGAAATTCCTTCAGGTATTCATTCCCCACGTCCTGTGCGAGCTTTGGCTGGTTCGCCTCCGCCAGCACCGTCATCTTGGCATACATCGCCGATTCCCGTTCCGTCGCAGCGGCGGGATAGCGGACCAGCAATTCATAGGTGCCTGTTCGGATTCTATCGTGTTTCCCTATTAACCCTAGCAATACGCAACTGAACGAAGGACGTACATAACACAA
>JASGKO010000007.1:0-62007 GCA_049840595.1 Chthoniobacteraceae bacterium | reverse complement strand
AAGGTTAATAGGGAAACACGATAGAATCCGAACAGCACCTCAAAACCGCCTGGGTGGAGCGGGCGATTCGTCGGCAACGCCGTCCCCCACTCCCTCAACTCCATAAGCGAGTTCTCCGGCCGGTGCAGCCGGAAGACGTGCATTCCCACGGCCGCCGCGCCTTCCCAATCATGCACGGGACTGTCGCCGACGTGCAGCGCTTGTTCCGCCACCACACCGAAGCGCTCAAGCGCGATCTGGAAAATGCGCGGCTGCGGTTTATCCACCCCCACCTCGCTGGAGATGATCACGTGCTCGAAGTATTTGGTAAGCTCCAGTCCTTCCAGAATCCGGTGCAACCGTCCGTCGAAATTGGAAATCACCCCCAGCCGATGGCTCCCGGCCAGTGCCGCCAAGGCAGGCACCGTGTCGGGATAGACGGCCCAGATCGCCGGGTCGGCAAACTCCTCGTAAACCCGTTCGAAATAAACTTCCCGATCCAGCCCATGGGCAGGCATCAAATCCAGCACGCGAAAGACCAGTTCCGCCACCAGCCCCGGTCATCATCAGCCCGCGGTCCATCAACCACCGGGCGCACAGGCATCGTGCGAAAGACCTGGCGGAAAGCCGCATTCATGGCCGTCACCTCCAGCGGCATCCCCATTTCCCGTGCCGCCTCGGCATAGTGCCAGCCCACGCCCTTCGGGATGTGAATCAGCGTTTCGGTGGCGTCGAAAAAGATGGCCTGGATCATCGCCCTTCTTGCGTGGCTTATTTCCAGCGCCTCCGCAACGGAAATGCAGGCTCCCCCATCGTTCATTTTCCGCTTCGCGTGATTGACAATCCCCCTGTCTCGCGCATCCTCATGGCCAGCCTATGACCAAAAAACTTTCCCTGCTCGCCCTCCTGGCAGCGGGCCTCGCCTTCATGACGGGTTGCACCACCCTGCAGCAATCCACCCCCTACGCCGTCCGCGCCTACAAGCCGCATAATCCGGCCAACGTCGTGGTCAAAGTTTCCACCTCCACCCAGCACATCTACGTGATGGAAGGCACCCGCTGCCTCATGGCCGTGCAGGGCTGCGTCGGTGAAAATGGCAAGACCCCGAAGGGTCACTTCACCGTGGAAAACAAGATCCGCAACAAGCGCTCCGGCTCCTTCGGCTTTACCCGTAGCGGCGCTCCGGCCGATGGCGACAAGGGGCAGTCCGTGTCCGTGGGCTACCCGATGGGCTTCTGGGTGGAATTCGCGCCTGCCTATGGCTTCCATGAAGGCTTCGTCTGGTCCATCCCCCGCACCCATGGCTGCATCCGCCTGCATAAGCTGGCCGCCGCCCGTCTCTTCGCGCTGACCCACATCGGCACCCCGGTTTACATCGCCAGCACCCAGCCCGAAGACGCCACCATCGGAAAGACGGTGCGCACGCTCGACCAGCGCAACGACCCGAATCCGCCGGCCTCGGTGCTGATGTCCGACACCTATTTCAAGGATCCGCCCGGCCCGCTGCTGATCGAAGAATAAACTCCTTTTACGAATGTCTGCTGAAACTGCCGCCAAACCCGCCCGTGTAAATCTCCGCACCCCGGAGATCATGACCGCCGTTCTCGCCGAGGTGGAATCCCACTATCGCAGCGAGATCGTCGAGCGCCTGCGGGCGAATGGCGGCGTCTTCAGCGCCAAAGGCATCACCATCCGCCTCGCGAAGCAATTCGGCTTCTGCTACGGCGTGGAGCGGGCCATCGACATGGCCTACGCGGCCCGCAAATATTTTGCCGATGAGCGCCGCCTCTTCATCCTCGGGGAGATCATCCACAACCCCGAGGTGAACGAGCAAATCCGCGCCATGGGCATCAAGAACCTGATCGGCGACGACCGGGAAGCCGATGTCGAATCGCTCACCGCCGAGGACGTAGTAATCGTGCCCGCCTTCGGCACCGACGTCACCACCCTCGCCCGGATCAAGGAGCGCGGCTGCCAGATCGTCGATACCACCTGCGGCGACGTGATGAGCGTCTGGAAGCGCGTGCGCCAGAATGCCAAGGACGACGTGACCTCGATCATCCACGGCAAGGCCTCCCACGAGGAAACCAAGGCCACTGCCTCCCGCGCTATCCTCGAAGGCAAGGGCCACTATCTCGTCGTCCTCACGCTCGAGGATACCGACTACGTGTGCAACTATATCCGCCACGGCGGCGACAAGCGCGCCTTCCTCGAAAAATTCCAGGGCGCCTACAGTGACCATTTCGACCCCGATGTGCATCTCAAGCGCGTGGGCGTGGCCAACCAGACCACGATGATGCGCGGGGAGACCGAGGAAGTGCAGCGCCGCATCGAAGTCGCCATCCGCGACCGCGACGGCGCCGAGCGCGTCAACGACAGCTTCCGCTTCTTCGACACCATCTGCGGTGCCACCCAGGAGCGGCAGGACGCGCTCAAGGACATGCTCATGGAGCCCATGGACATGCTGCTCGTCGTCGGCGGTTACAACAGTTCCAACACCTCGCACCTCGCGGAAATGGGCGAGCAAAAGCTGCCCACCTATTTCATCCGCAACGCGACCCGCATCGAATCGCACGAGCGGATCACGCACTACAGCCTGCACGAGAAGCGGGAGGTCAGCACCGGAAACTGGCTGCCCCAGCTCCCGGTCGTGATCGGCATCACCGCCGGCGCGAGCTGCCCGAACAACCTCATCGAGGAAACAATTGTTCGGATTTTCGAGCTGCACGGCATCGGTCGCGAGGCACTTTTAACTTAAGCCCTGCATCTTTTTAGACCGGGACTTTCCTGTGCCACCCTGTCATGAAAAACCTCGTCATCCTCACCGGGGCCGGGATTTCGGCGGAGTCGGGTGTCCCGACCTTTCGCGGCTCGGATGGTTTGTGGGAAGGGCACCGTATCGAAGACGTCGCCTCGCCGGAGGGCTTTGCGAGAAATCCGGCACTCGTCCAGCAGTTCTACAACCTCCGCCGCGCCCACTTGAGCAAAGTGGAGCCGAATGCGGCCCATCTCGCCCTCGCGGAACTGGAACGCCAATGGCCCGGCAAGTTCCTGCTCGTGACACAGAATGTGGACGACCTGCATGAGCGGGCGGGCTCGCAACGGCTCATTCACCTGCATGGTGAATTGAAAAAAGCCCGCTGCCTCGCCTGTCGCCAAGTCCTCGACTGGTCTCTCGATCTTGCCTCCGAATCCATTTGCCTTGCCTGCAACACGGTCGGACGACTGCGCCCGCACATCGTGTGGTTTGGTGAAATGCCGCTGGAAATGGACGTGATTTTTGCCGCGCTCGAGCACGCCGATCTCTTCATCGCCATTGGAACCTCCGGGCAGGTCTATCCGGCGGCGGGCTTTGTCGAAGTAGCCGCCCAAGCCGGTGCCCGCACGATTGAAGCGAACCTTGAAGCCGCCAGCAACAGCCCGCTCTTTGAAGAGCAACGCATCGGCCCCGCTACAAGGATCATTCCCGAACTGGTCGCTGAGTTGCTTGCCGCATCGCCCAAATAATTTCTAAACCGATCTGATTTGCCCCAAACTCGGGAAGGCTGGCCCATGTCCATTCCACTAACCGATGTCACCCTGAGCGCAGCGGAGTCGAAGGGCCTCAATTTTTTCCGTGCTGGGTTCGCTTAGAAAATCCCGACCACTACGAAGCGATCACAATCCCAGCCGATCAAAAAACTCCCGCAACCGAACTGCCCCAACCACAAACGACAACCGCTCCCCGGCCACCACCTGCGAAGCCTTCACCACACGCTGCCATTCGCCATCGTTCTGAAGCAAGGAAGCCACCACATCCCCCAGCGTTTCCAGGCTCCGTCCACTGCCACAGGTTTCCTCAAAGACCGCCTGTTCGACCGCACCATCCCCCCCCACACACGGCATCCGGCAAAGCAGCGCATCACCCGCCACCTGCCCCGGCACTCCGCTTCGGTCGAGTTGCAACACCACCCGGTGCTTCGCCATTTCGCGCAGATATTGCGAATAGGGCAGCTTGCCCTCGATGATCCGCAATTGCGGAATCCCCAGCGATTCCAACCGTAGGCGATCCCTGCGTCCTTCCACATTGAAAACGGTTACAGGTCCACCGGCCAACTTGGCCAGAGCCAGGGCGGCCAGATGATTCCGCGACGGCACCTCAAACTCCCGCGTCCCGATGAAAATCCCGCTCCGCTCCGCCAGCGGTTCTGAAAAATCCCAGCGCGCATCCTCCACCGGATAAGGCGTCGGAATAAACTCCACCACCTTCGCCCCCGCCGCCCGGTAGAGCGGCACCAAATCGCCCGTGCTGCTGAGCCCGCCATCGGCCAATCCGCAAATTTCCTGAAACCGCACCATCGCCTTTGGCTCGGCCAATTGCGACGCGACCTGATGCAACCCCGACTCCTTCCACGAAATCGCCACCGTGCAGCCGCGTTCCTTCAGCTTTTTCAAAGCCACCAGCGCAGGCTTCAAGTCCCGACGCAGCAGAAGCAGCACGGCCTTTTGCCCTGCGGGCAGTTCCGCAATTTCACGATAAAAGCCTCCTCGCGTACAAGCAGCATAGGCATGGTAATTCACCGGCGCATGCACCCCATCATCCACCGTCCCGGCAGCGTCGGGAAAGAGCTGGCGCGGATCACGCCCCGCGGCATTCAGCACCGCCAGTTGAAATGCGTCGTTCATCACCACCTACACAAATCCCCTGCCCTGCCCTTGGTCAATCAAAACGCATCGCATCTCCCTTGGGATAAACGTTCTCCTCACCATCCAGTTTTTGCCTTCACGTAGTCCACCCATTGCTCTTGTGTGCTTCCAATTTCTCGATGAGTTGAGGTTGTCGCTCCATTCTTCCAATAAGCAGCCGTGAGCAGCATTCCATAGTAAACTCGCGATGAGACCGGGAGCTTTGATCCATCTTTTTCCAATCGATTCACCAAACTTTGCGCCACCGGTTTGAGGTCAGGCATGATGGCTAACGCCACATAAGCAGCACACTGATTTTCATAATCTGAATCCTCCAAATGTTGTATCAACCAAGGGACAGAACGCGGATCACGTAAATAGCGCAGACCAAGAATCGCCTTGGCACGGGTTTGGGCATTGAGACTCGAAAGATCCACCGCCGCCTGCTGAAGCAACTTCTGACGATGCTCCGCCACCAACGGCTTGATCTCCACGGTCACACTCTGGCTTGCAGAGACATTCATATGCCGCCCATGTGCTTTGAAAGACTCCCAGCGGTCCGCGACATCTACACAAGAGTATGTGCTCACCGAGAGAAAATATTTCCCCGGTTTCTTGAAAGTGGCCCAGTCGTTGATGACCAATTCCAATTCGCACGGCTTTGCAGGGGTTAAATCGGCCATCGTAATCAGCAGTGCTCTCGTCGAGGCATCCCCATCGCCAGCCAATAAATCATCGACCTGCTTACCATATTGATCCCGAGCAATAATGGATATCCCCCTGATCCGTTTGGAAAACATGGCGCGATGGTAACCGACCTTCATTGCCTGACTGCCGGTGTAAGTAAAACGGACTTTCGCCTTCACCGGCTCTCCCACTTCATAACTCGGTCGCTCCAGAACCAATTCCACCCCGAGTCCAGAAACCTCGGGCGGCTTGGAATACATGATGGCGAATTCATTCGCTCCCGAACAGGGCAAGCCAACCCCACCAACAAAGAAGGCGAATATCCAGAAACGCACAGCAAAGGGGATGCACATTCCTTTTCATTATCTTTCTCCGTTCGCTCAATCCAGCAGGACTTATCTAGAGCATCTCTCAAAATAGATTTTCGAATCCACTGCGGAGAAAGCTTAATGCGTCCATTCCCACTGCGATGCCCCCCCGAGCGAAGTCGAAAGGCCTCAAATTTTTCTGCGCGGGGGCTTCTCGCGGTAACGAAACGCTCCCAGCCCCAGGCAAAGTCAGAGATCCCTCGGCGTTGCTCGGGATGACATTTTTGGTGGGGCTTGGATTGCAGATGAAGTCACCCGTCACTAGAACGGAATCCATTGACTGCGCTCCGCTCGGGATGACCTCATGAGTGAAGGCCATTCGGAAATTGATTTCGAGAGATGTTCTAAGCAACCAGCAACGCGGCAAGGGCATCGAAATACGAGGGATACTTCGGAGTCCATCCCAGCGCCCGCAGCCTGGCGTTGCTCACCCGTTTGCTGGTCACACCGCGCTTGCGATTTAGATCAACCGGTCCTTCGGGAGGCAGTGGCTTTTGAAGATGGGCACTCATTCGGGCATAAAAGTCACGCTGCGTGAACGGGGTGTCGTCGGCGACGTTGAAAACGCCTTTCGCACCACACGAGACGATTTGGAAAAGAGCGCTGGCCGCATCGTCGCGGTGGATTTGGTTGATCCAGCGCTGGCCGTCGCCTTCGATGACGGCGGTGCCGTCGAGAAATTTACGCAGGAGCACGGAGCGATGAGGCCCGTAGATCCCCGCGAGCCGTGCCACTGCACCGCCATGGCGCAGGGCCAGTTCCTCGGCCTCGCGCAGGATTTGTCCCGTCTCGCGATCCGGTTGCGCCGGGCTTTCCTCCGTCACTACGGAGCCATCGTTTTGCACATACACCGAGGTGCTGCTGGTGAAGATGAACAGCCGGGGCTTAAAAACTTCCAGCAACCGTTGCGAGCCTTCCAAATACGCGAGCCGATAAGCCTCGGCACCGCCTTTGCCCGAGCTTACGCAATTGATCACCACCTCGAAGTTTCCCTCGATTGCCGTCAGCGTGCTTTGATTCGTGATATCAGCCGCCACCACCCGGAATGGTTCCGCGGCCAGCTCCGCCACCGTCTCCGGCGAGCGGACGATTCCCGTCGTCTCCCATCCGACCGCGTGGAAGAGCCGCGCCGTCGCCACACCGACAAAGCCGCAGCCCGCAATCAGGACGCCGGGCATAAGGCAAAAGTCCGGTCGTTAAAGAACGCCTCCTCCACGACCTCCACGCGGCAACTCAGCATTTTGTCATCATCGAAATCGAACCAGCCGCGGAAGAACTTTCCACCCAATAGCAGCGGCAGCCACTTCTCGTCGTCGGACCACATTTCTTCGTAGGGCATCGCGGTGCAATCAGTCCAGAGCGGCACTGCCTCGTCCGTTTCCCGCGGTTGGCCAATACAACCCGAGGCCCGGAAAACATGGCAGTGCAGGCTGTAGCCATCCGTGAATTGAAAAAACAGCTCCCCATGCTCACGCGCTCCGAGCGCCTCCACACACACCTCTTCGCGAGTCTCGCGAACCGCGCAGTCTTCCGGCGATTCGCCGGGCTCGATCTTCCCGCCCGGCGCATTGATCTTCCCTGCTCCAAGCCCGCGCTTTTTGCGAATAAGCAGCACCTGCCCATCAGTGATGATGAAGCAAAGGGTGGCGCGCTCTTTCGGCGTCCAGGAAAGCCAGTCCGTCATGCCGCGAAAAATAGCGGCCTTCCCGGGAATGACCACCCGAAAAATTGAAAACCCGCGGAGGGTTGCTCCGCGGGTTTCCACCACTCCAAAGTCAATTGAATCGGAAACAGACTACTCCAGATGGGCGCGCAACATCCAGGCCGTTTTTTCGTGGGCTTCCATCAAGCCGGTCACGAAATCCGCCGTCCCCTGGTCGTCCACATGCTCATCGAGCTCTTCGACGGCCTTGCGCAAGGCGTCGATTACTGTCTCGTGGTCACTCACCAGATTGCGAATCATCGTCTCCGCATCGGGATGCTCATTCGGCGCATCTTCTTTCAACTGGGAGAGCTCCAGAAATTCCGCATAGGTGCCGGGGGCATTCAACCCCAGCGAACGAATTCGCTCGGCGACTTCGTCCACATGTTCCGCGATCGCGGTGTATTGCTCCTCCAGTAGCAGGTGGAGGCTGCGGAAGTGCGGCCCGGTGACATTCCAGTGGTAGTTGCGGGTCTTTTGGTAGAGCACCGCGCCATCGGAAAGAATGGCGCTTAGCAGCTTGGCTGAATGTTTGCGTTGCTGATCGGAAAGGCCGATCGAAATCGCCTCCTTCCCGGCATGGGCTGGTTTGGACATAGTTTGCGTTTTCATAGCACCAACTATTCGTTCGAGGGCGGGGCACCGGATTGTTTTTTCCCGATTTTTCGCCTCCCTTTTTCCTAGGCGTCGGGCACACTCACCGCGTCTTTCACCATCCATTTTATGAAAATCACCCTGATCTCCGGCACCAACCGCCCCGGCAGCAATACCCGCAAGATCGTGGCCGAACTCGAGGCCATCTATGCCGAACTCGGCACCCCAGCCACTGTGCTCGACCTCGCGGAACTGCCCGTGGAGATTTTCGCCGCCGCTTCCTATGGGGAAAAGCCCGCCGCTTTCGCCCGCTTCACCGACCTGATTCTCGCCAGCGACGGCCTGCACATCGTCACCCCGGAATACAACGGCGGCCTGCCCGGCATCCTCAAGTATTTCATCGACATGCTCAAGTTCCCCGAGAGCTTCGAGCATCGCCCGGTCGCCTTCACCGGCATCGCCGCCGGGATGTGGGGTGCACTGCGTCCCGTCGAGCAATTGCAGGCCATTTTCAGCTATCGCAATGCCCATCTCTTTCCTGAGCGCGTCTTCATTCCCGGCATCGGCCATCACCTTTCCGATGAGGGAAAACTCACCAGCGAAGACCTGCGCAAGCGCCTGCACGCCCAGGCGGAGGGTTTTGTAAAATTCGTGGGCCGCTTTAAAGACTAGGCACCGACTTTCGCGCTGCTTCCCCCTCCATCCTGTTCATCCGGTAAATCCTGTCTTAAAAATTCCCCTTTCAGCTTCCTGAAAGCGCGGGAATTGACTTTTTATCCATCCACCGCCAGATTGCGCCCCCTTTTCCTAGTGTATCCATGAGTCTGATCGTCCAAAAATACGGTGGCACCTCCGTCGGCAATCCCGAGCGCATCCTCAATGTCGCGCGCCGCGTCATTGCCACCCAGGAAGCCGGAAACAAAGTCGTCGTCGTCGTCTCCGCCATGAGCGGGGTCACCGATGGGCTCATCAAGCTGGCGAAAGAAGTTTCCACCTCCCCAAGCGAACGCGAGATGGACGTGCTGCTCTCCACTGGTGAGCAGACCACGATTGCGCTCACCGCCATGGCCATCAATGCGCTGGGCAAAAAGGCGGTTTCCCTCACTGGCGCCCAAGCCGGCATCATCACCGACGGCTTCCATACCAAGGCAAAGATCGCCAACATCACCCCGCGCCAGATTCACAAGTTCCTCGATGAGGACAACATCGTGATCGTCGCCGGCTTCCAGGGCGAGACCAGCGACGGTCGCATCACCACCCTTGGCCGGGGCGGCAGCGACCTCACTGCCATCGCCATCGCCTCCGCGATCAAGGCCGATGTATGCCAGATTTATACCGATGTGGACGGCGTTTACACCTGCGATCCCCGCGTGGTCAAAGACGCCCGCAAGATCCACGAGATCAGCTACGACGAGATGCTGGAAATGGCCAGCAGCGGCAGCAAAGTCATGCAGTCGCGCTCGGTCGAGTTCGCCAAGAAATTCGGCGTGCTCTTTGAAGTCCGCAGCTCCTTCAACACCAATCCCGGAACCCTTGTCAAAGAAGAAACCATGAGCATGGAAAACGTCGTCGTTCGCGGCATCAGCCTCGAGAAGAACCAGGCAAAAATCACCGTCAGCCAGGTGCCCGACAAGCCCGGCGTTGCCGCGCGCATCTTCACCGCCATCGCCGCCGCCAATCTCATCATTGACATGATCGTGCAAAACGTCAGCACCGACGGCAGCACGGACATTTCCTTCACGCTCAACCAGGACGACCTGCCGAAGGCCGAGGCGCTCATCAAGCCGATCGTCGAGGAAATCGGCGCGAAGGGCTTCATCAGCAAAAAGGAAATCGCCAAGCTCAGCATCGTCGGCATCGGCATGCGCTCGCACAGCGGCGTGGCGGCCAAGTTGTTCGAAGCGCTCAGCTCGGGCGGCATCAACATCCAGATGATCTCCACCAGCGAGATCAAGACCGCCGTCATTATTGAGGAAAGCAAGCTCGCCGAAGCCGCCAACCTTGCGCATGCGGCGTTTGGCTTGAGCCAAGGGGCGTAATCCAGCCTGCGGAATTCGCTCTTTTTCGCCATGAATAAGCGCACTAGGTGGCTGCTTGTCATAATGCTTGTTGCCAGTGAATCGGCTTATTCCGGGCCAGATGAAAAAAACGAGGTTTCTGAAGCCCGGCAAGTTCTATCCGTCGTCGATGAGCGAATGGCCACGCTGCGCGACGAAATTCCTACGATTCAGGCCAAACTCAAACAGTCCAGAAAAGACTACAAAAAGCTCTTGGCGAAAACTCCCAAGGGCTACGTATTAATGTGCGGTGACAGCATTTCGGAGAATCTCGAAAGAGAACTCGTGGAATATAAAGCCGATCTAAAATCTCTTCAGAAAGAGAAGGATAAATACAAAAATTTATCCAACAAAGATAGGTAGTGAAGATCACGGCCTCTCTCACACTGCGTTTGGCCTCCGAACAACTTAGTAAGCGAACGTTTTAATCGACGTAAATAGCCAAATCCGTTACTTCACCGCTTCCAACTCCCTCGGCGTCCAGAAGGCGTTGCGCTGGAGGTAATCGGCGCGGATCGTGCCGACATCGGTTGAAAGCACGGGCGGGGCTTGGTTGCCCCAGGATTGGCGCACGTAGGTGAGCACCGAGGCGATCTGGCCGTCGGTCAAGGCACTGCGCCAGGCGGGCATTACGCCGCGATAGACGGCACCGCTCACGGTCACGTCGCCCTGCATGCCGTCGAGGACCAGCGCGATGAGCCGTTTCGACGGCGCGTTCACCCATTCCTGCGCGGTCAGCGGCGGGTGCAGATTCGGCATCCCCTGCCCTTCCGCTCCGTGGCAGGCTGCGCACTGAAGTTGATAAACCTGACGACCGTCGGTGGAGTTTGGATCATTAGTCTCGATCGGTGAGGTGGCATCGGGGGCGCTCCTTTGACCGCAACCGGACAGCGACAGCACCGCTACGCAGGCGATACCGGGCAGCCACGGCCATTTCACGAGCCCGCCTCCTCGAGCAAGTGCTGCAAATCCCTGGTCACCGCATCGGTTTGCAGCAAATTCTTATCCTCGTAAAGAATCGCGAAGTGCCCGGCGGGGTCCACCACATAGGTATAGCTGGAGTGGCTGATCGTGTAATTGTTCGCCGCGACCTGGCTGCTCTGCATCGTCTTTTCATAGCTCACGCCGTAGTCCTTTGCGACTTGCGCGATCTCGGTCGTACTGCCGGTGAGGCCGATGAAGGAGGGATCGAAAAACGGCACATAGCCCTTGATCGCGGCCACGTCGTCCCGCTCGGGGTCGAGCGTGATGAAGACCACCTGCACCTTGCGCTGCTGCCCGGCGGGCAGGCCGTGGACCACCGAGGCCAGGCGCGCCAGGGTTGTCGGGCAGATATTGGGACAATGGGTAAAGCCGAAGAAGAGCACCACCACCTTGCCTTTCTCCGCGCTCAGCGAAAAGCGGTTCCCGTCTTGATCGGTGAGTTGGAAATCCGATGCCGGGGTATTGGGTGGAATGCGCTGGCCGGAGTAATGGAAATCATCCGCCGCTCCGCCGCGCTGGCAGGATTGCAGCGCGCCAAAGCCGAGCGACCCCAGCACGACGAGGGAAAGCAGGCGCCGCAGTTTCATTGGGCGGCCCCGGGTTCACGCATGGAGACGGGCGCTTTGATTTTGAGCGACTGGTTACCCGGTTCGAGATGGAGAGTGATTTCCACCACTTCCCCAATTTTCGGGTGCTGCTTCAGATCCATCAGCATCAGGTGATTTCCCCCCGGCTCCAGAACCAGCTTTCCGCCGACAGGAATGGAGAGCTCCTTTACCTCCTCCATCCCCATCTCCTTCTGGCCATTCACCATTTTGGTGGTCGTGATCATGGGCATGACCATGGCCGCAATGGGCGTGGCGGCCTCGGTGAGTTTCAACGGATTTTTGCCGGTGTTTTCGATCGCGAAAAAAGCCGCCGTCGCGCTGGCCACCGGCGGGACGGCCTGCACCCACGCCTGAGAAACTTTGAGCGGAAGCTCATCCCCTTTCGCCACGAAAGAGGCGAACAGGAGACCGACGAAAAATGTTTTACGAAAAGGCATCATGAAAAAAAACAAAGGGCACCGTGCATCGACGGCCCAAAGAAGTCGTCCGAAACACAAATTTACCTGCCATACAGTGGTGGGCTCCCCCCCTCTGTCAACCCTGCGAAATCAGCGAAAAAGGAGCCCCCGACCGGTCAACCTCCCCTACAAATAAGTATATGCGCTTAACTTACTTTGACACCAGTCCGTAATAATTCTTACTTTAGCCGTGCGTTAATACTTAACGCGTTTACCCCGCCCCCCTTATGAACCCATCAGAGTCGGACTGCCGTCTTTCCGTGCGTCGTGGCCAGAAACTTGCCCAGAGCATTTCGGTCCACCGTCACCCCGCCCGAATCCTCGCCACCACCATCGCCACCGCGGCCCTCGTGCTGCTCACCCCACGCCCAAGCCCCGCGGCGAGCATCACCTGGAACGGCACGACCGATGCACTCTGGGCCACGACCACCGATTGGAGCACCGGGGCCGCTCCGGCCACCGGGGATACCGCGGTTTTCAATAATTCCGGCAATGGCAATACCACGCTCGGCCTCGGCAGTGGCGTTACCGTGAGCACCCTCCTTTTCGACACCTCCAGCGCAGCCGCCTACACCATTGGAGCTGGAGCCGTGAACAGCCAGACGCTCACGCTGAACAACGCAGGCGCGATCACCCTCAACTCCACCGTCGCGGCGAATCAACTCATCAACGCCGCGATCGTGCTCGGCACCGACGCCACGACCTCCACCTACACCTTCACCAACAACAGCACGACCAACACGCTGACACTCGCCGGCAATCTCACTGGCGGCAGCAGCGGCACCGCGGGCACCAAGACGCTCACGGTGACCGGCGCGGGCAATACGAATCTCAGCGGCAGCCTTGCCAATGGCGGGGCCACCGCGGTCGCCCTGACCAAGAGCGGCACCGGCACGCTCACCCTCTCCGGCGCAAATTCCAACACCGGCACGACCACGATCAGCAACGGCACGCTCAAGCTGGGTGCGAACAATGCGCTCACCACCACCGGCAACGTCACCCTCAGCACCGGCGGCATCACCAATATCCTCGACCTGGCCGGTTTCTCCCAAACCATCGGCACGCTGACCTCCGGCAACACCACCGACAGCGCGGGCCTCATTACCAGCAGTGCCGCGGGCGGTTCCCTCACGATCACGGGCGGCACGACCAGCGGCAATACCTTCGGCGGCACCCGCTTTACCGGGACGCTCGCGCTCACCATCAGCGGCACCAACCTGACCAGCAGCGGCTCGAACAATTACCAGATGACCAATGCGAACAACACGTTCAGCGGCGGTCTTACGATCAAGAGCAGCGGCAGTTCCTCGCTCAGCAGCAGCAATCTCGCCACCGCGGGCGGCCTGGCCACCGGCAGTTCCAGCGCTGGGACCGAAGGATTGCGGATCAATAGCAGCGCGGCGCTTGGCACGGGCAGCATCGCGCTCGACAACGGCCAGCTCTTCGCGATCACCGGGGTCAGCGCCATCACCAATAATATCTCGGTCACCGCCCGCGGCGGGGTCATTCATGCCGAGGTCAATGGGACCACCTTCTCCGGGACGTTGAGCAGTACGGCGAGCACGTTCGTGATGGTGGCCAGCAACTCCGGCAACACCAACATCCTCAAATTCACCGGCGATGACAGCGCCTTCAGCGGGACGATGGCGATCGATACCACCAATATCGGCGGCATCTCCTTCGGCGGCTCGGCGGTGGGAAATTCCAATACCAACCTGCTCTGGTTTGGCAACGGCTCCAATGGCGGCACCGGTCGCGTCCAATACGGCGGAACGAGCAGCGGCACGCTGACCTTCGGTGAACTGAACAACCTCAACAGCGGCTCGGTGGGGTCCACCATGAGCGGCATCATTGAAGATGCCACCGCCTCGACCACCGCCACGCTTTCCCTCGGCGATACGAATACCACGGCCGCCACCTTCCAGGGCGTCATCCGCAATGGCAGCGGCACGGTGGCGCTCACCAAGACCGGCACCAATACGCAGATCCTCTCCGGCGCCAATACCTACACCGGCGCGACCACCGTCAACGGCGGCACGCTGAAAATCACCGGCAGCCTCGCCGCGGGCAGCGCGGTGGCAATCAATAATGGCGGCACGCTGATCGCCGGATCGGGCGGCACGGTCGCCGGCTCCGTGGCCGTCAATGGGGGCGGCGCACTGGGCGGGGCGGGCACCGTCAGCGGGGCGGTCACGGTGGCGGCGGGAAGCACCGCTTCCACCGAGGGCGCGATCAATCTCGTGGATGGCGCACTCGGCACGCTTACGCTCAGCAATGCCGCCGGGCTCACCCTCGGGGGGACCAGCGGCAATAGCTCGCTGCTCAACTTCGAAGTCGGCTCCAGCACCTCCGACCAGATCACGCTCGGCAGTAACGCCCTCACGCTGAATGCCGGCGGCGCCGCGATCACCATCACCAGCCTCGGGGTCGTGGCGGGGCAGACTTATACGCTGATGAGCTTCGGCAGCGGCAGCGGCGCGGGCTTCGTCACCGGTTCCGGCGCGGCAGTCCTGGGCGGCCTCACCCTCACCAATCCCTCGATCAGCTTTGGGGTGACGGGCACCTTGACCGTCCTCAGCAACATGATCGAGCTCGTCACCTCGGGAGCGAGCGCTCCGGCCACCGCCTACTGGTCCGGGGCCAAGGGCTCCACCTGGGCGGCCAATGATGGAGTCGGTGGCAACTTCACCACCACCAATGGCGGCTCCACCTTCGTCTCGGCCTATCCCAGTTCCACGACCGATGTGTTCTTCACCAACAGCGCGAGCGTCACCAACACGCTCGGCACCGGCTTCGACATCAAGAGCCTCACCTTCAGCGGCGCGGGCACCACGACGACCACCAGCGATGGCAACACGCTCACCATCGAAAGCGGTGGGCTGACCGTGGCCAGCGGCGCCGGTGCCGTTTCGCTCGGCGCCAATATCGCCGGTCCCGGCACGATCACCAATTCCAGCCTGCTCACACTCTCGGGAACCAATACCTACACCGGCGGCACCACGAATACGGCCGGCACACTCACCGCCGGGAGTTCCACCGCCTTTGGAGCCTCCACCAGCCCGCTGACCGTCAATGGCGGCACGGTGGACTTGAACGGCAACAGCGTGACGGTGGGCGCGCTCGGCGGCTCCGGCGGCACGATCACCAACAACAGCAGTAGCACCAACGTGACCCTGGTGGAAAGCAACAGCAGCACCAGCACCTACTCGGGCGTGCTGGCCAACGGCTCCAGCAAAACCCTGGCCCTGACCAAGAACGGCACCGGCACGCTCGTCCTGAGCGGGAACAATACCTACAGCGGCGTGACGAATATCAACGCGGGAACCATCCAGCTCGGCAGCGCCACCGCCCTCGGGACCAGTGCGACCACGATCGCCAGCGGCGCGGCGCTCGATTTCAATGGCCAGACGATTAGCAATGTCCTCACCGTCCAGGGCTCCGGCATCAGCAATGGCGGCGCCTTGCTCAACAGCAATACGACGACCGCCGGGGCGCTGACCTCGGACATCACGGGAGCCAGCAGCTTCACGGTCGGCGGGGCGGGCAATCTGACGCTGCAACGGGTGCAGAGCAGCGGAATCTTCACCTTGACCAAGCAGGGCGCGGGAACGCTCAATCTCGGCAACGCGTCCACGACCAATCATGACAACCTGCTCGCCCTGGATGTGGAAGCGGGCACCGTCAATCTGGGCATGACCGGGACACTCATCGCGATTGACCGCGGATTAATCATCAACGGCGGCAGCACGGTAAACTACAGCGGCACCAGCACCAACATGCTGTCCGATGCCGATGAGGTGCGCATTTCCAACGGCACGCTGAATATGAACGGGGTCAGCGACACGGCGGGCAAGCTGACCATCGGCAACGGCACCACCAACGGAAATCTTTCCGGGACCGGCACCTTCACCGTCTCCGCCAACTACAACTCCTTTGCTACCAATACCATTGCCAGCAGCACGATCGAGGCGATGAGCGGCACGGTGAGCGTGGGGCTCGCGGGCGCGGTCCCGCTCAATAAAACCACCAGCGGCACGGTGACCCTCTCGGGCAGCAACACCTACACCGGAGCCACCAGCGTGAAGGCCGGGGCGCTCATCATCAATGGCTCGCTCTCCAGCAGCAGCACGGTGACGATCGGCGACTCCGCAAATCTCACCACGGCGGCCGTCCTCGCGGCCAATACGAGTGGCAGCACGACCAACGTCGGCCCGGTGGTCCTGGGCGCGGCGGCAGGCAATACCGGGGCAACCTTATCCCCCGGCAATGGCAGCAACGGAGTCAACGGAGCCGGGGCGCTCGGCGCTTTGCTCACGGTCAATGGCAACCTGACCATCACCAGCGGCTCGGGCGCGCACTTGCAACTGGCCGTCGGCCGCACTTCGGCGGGCACCGATACAAATGACGTTTCGGACCGCGTGACCGTCACCGGCAGCATCAGCCTCGCGGGTGATCTGGAGATCACCCTGCTCAGCGCGACCGGTTACACGCTCGCCCAGGGGGATGAACTCTATCTCATCGTCAACAACGGCAGCAGCGCCGTGAGCGGGACCTTCGATACGGTCAATGGCGTGGGCAGCGGGATCGCCCAGGATTCCATCTTCGGCGTGGGCAGCACCTTTTTCCAAATCAGCTACACGGCGTCCACGACGGGCGGGGCCTTCGATGGCGGCGGCACCAGCGTGGCCCTGCTGGTGGTGCCGGAGCCGAGTTCGCTGGCCCTGCTGGCCGGCGCGGGCACGCTGGCGCTCTTCCGCCGCCGCCGCTGCTAGGAGTTTCCATCCCCCCTGCCGTAACCCCTTGCATCCCCGATGCGCCTGCGTCGGGGATGTTTTTTTTGCGGAGGGCGGGTTGGGAAGGAGTCGCAGAAGGAGATTTTCACCACGAAGACACGAAGACCACGAAGGAGGGGAAGCGGCAGCGGGGGCGCGTGAGGAAATGGGAACGGCGTGGCGGTGAACGCCAATCTGGAGTGGCTGGAACTGCGCAGACAAGGACGCACCCAGGCGGGAGCCTGGACGCGAGAGCAAGAAGGAGTGGAGAGTGGCGCGGAAGCTAGCCGATGACTGGAGGCTTGGCCTGGTGCCATTCCGTGCTCTGCTCGTAGGCGTGGGCGATGCGGAGAAGATTCACTTCGTCGAAGGGCTTGCCCAGGAGCTGGAGGCCGACCGGGAGGCGGACGCCATCCGTCTCGGCAAAGCCGCACGGGAGCGAGAGGCCGCAGATGCCACCGAGGTTGGCCGCGATGGTGAAGATATCCGCAAGATACATCTTGAGCGGATCGTCGCTGCGGTCGCCGATCTTGAAGGCGGGTTCCGGTGAGGTGGGGCACACGATGGCGTCCACTTTCTCAAAGGCGGCGGTGAAATCATCGCGGATGAGGGTCCGCACCTTTTGCGCGCGGAGGTAGTAGGCATCGTAGTAGCCGCTGCTCAGCACGTAGGTGCCGAGGATGATGCGGCGCTTCACTTCGGGGCCGAAGCCCTCGGCGCGGGAGCGCCCGTAGTGATCGAGCAGGCCGGTGATGTTCTCGGCGCGATGGCCGTAGCGCACGCCGTCGAAGCGGGCGAGATTCGCCGAGGCTTCCGCGGTGGCGATGATGTAGTAAACACCGACCGCGTGCTCCGTATTCGGCAGCGAGACTTCCACGATCTCCGCGCCGAGCGATTCGTAATGGGCAATCGCCTTGCGCACCGCGGCATCCACCTGCGGGTCGATGCCTTCGATGAAATACTCCTTCGGCATACCGAGCTTGACGCCCTTCAAGTCGCCGGTGAGCCCGCTCGTGTAGTCGGGAATCGGCGCATCGAGGCTGGTCGAATCCTGCGGATCGCGGCCGGAAATGGCATTGAGCAACAGCCCGGCATCGCGCACCGTCTTGGTAAAGGGACCGATCTGATCGAGCGACGAGGCGAAGGCGACGAGGCCGAAGCGCGAGACGCGGCCGTAGCTGGGCTTCAAGCCCACGCAACCGCAGAGCGCGGCGGGCTGGCGAATCGAGCCGCCGGTATCGGAGCCGAGCGCGGCAAAGGCTTCATCCGCCGCCACGATGGCCGCCGAGCCGCCGCTGGAGCCGCCCGGGATGCGGGAGAGGTCCCACGGATTGCGGGTGACGCCGTAGCTGGAATTCTCGGTGGAGGAACCCATTGCGAATTCATCCATGTTCACGCGGCCGTAGGGGATCGCGCCGGCTTCCTTGAGCTTCTTGATGACGGTGGCATCGTAGGGCGCGGTGTAGCCCTTGAGAATCTGCGAGGCGCAGGTGCAGGGCTCGCCCTTGACGTTGATGACATCCTTGATCGCAATCGGGACGCCGCCGAGCGGCAAGGAGATATCGGCGCTTTTGGCAGCGGCGAGCGCGGTGTCGAAATCGCGGCTCAAGTAGCCATGGATCTCGCCGTCAATCCTGGCGATGCGGGATTCGAGGGCTTGCAGGGCGTCCACGGGCGAAGCCGCACCGGAGCGGAACTGGGACTGCAAATCGGAAATGGAAAGGGCGGTGAGGTCCATGCGTTATTCGACAACTTTGGTGACGACGAAGAGGCCATTGGCCTGGCGCGGGGCGTTGGAAAGCGCCTCCCGGGACGTGAACCAGTCGCGCTCGGCGTCTTCGCGGAAAACATTGAAAACCGGGCTGGTGTGCGCGGTCGGCTCCACGTGGCTGACATCCACCTGTTTGAGCTTCTCCACGTAGTTCAGCACCTGCGAAAGCTGGGTCTGGAACTTTTCGATCTCAGCATCCGACAGGTTCAAGCGGGCCAGTTGCGCAACGTAGCGCACATCAAAATCAGCACTCATGGTTTGGTCATTGGAAACGAATTGAGACCGGAAGGGAAATGAAAAATTTCGTGAAGACGGGGGATGATCCGTGCTGGCCGGAGGGTGATCGCGAAGGGAATTATTGGCTGCGCGTTAAAGGCGGGACTTGTCCCGCCGGGTGAAAGCGGCGACAGGTCGCCGCAGTCCAAGGGCGGAAAGACTGGCGGTGTTTACAGCACGAACTTCAAGCACAGCCACAGGAGGATCAAGGCCAGGACGAAGCAGAGCGTGAAAAACTTCATGCGGGCCTGCTTTTTCTCGTACTTCAAAACGCGCGGGCGACCGATGGCAAAGGTGCTGTTGAGCCGGTGCTCGTAGTTGCGACGATCGAGGAGCGTGGTGGCATCCACCCGGCGCAGGTTCTTGCTGCTGCGGGAGATCAATTCCTCGCGGCGGCGCTTTTCCAGCTCCTCCTGCTTGCGGGGGGCATCGTCAATAAACTGCTGGGCGCGTTGCACTTTCTCATGAAGGGCGCGCTCCTGGTCCTGAATGGCCCGCTTTTTGGCGTCCAGCGGGCTCTCGAAGGTAAATTTCTTCGAGGCACTTTTCTTCGGTCGTGGTTTACGCATGGAAATCGATTACGGCCCGATTACTTCCCCATGAAAATCAAGGCGGCCAGAATGCACAGCCCCAAAATCAGCAAGGGAAGCGTGAAGGCGAATCCGCTCTTGAGCCAGGTACAGGAAATCGTGCTGTCCCTCGGCGGCGTAGGACATCTGGTAGCCGTCGGCGGCGACGGGCTCCAGCACTTCCTCTTTCGCATCGGCATTGATCGCGGCGCGGGATTTGGAAAACTCGGTGCGGGCATCGTCCACGGCGCTGAGGGCTTTGCTCAGTTCCTTGTTGATGTCGGAATTCTCCCAGTTCTTGGGATTGATCGCGTCGAGGACGTCGAGGTGCTGGACAAAGGATTCGTGGATGCCGCGGAGCTGTTCCACCCGCTTTTGCGCATCGTAGCCTTCGCGCTCGAGCACGACGAGCGCGCGGGTGAATTGCTCGATCATCTCGGCGCGGCCCTGCTGGAGCTGCTCCTGGCGGCGGCTGAGCTCTTCCAGTTCCCGCTTCTGCTTCTCAATCAGCTCCTGCTGACGCTTGAGGGCGAGTAATTGCTCCTGGGCTTTCTGAACCTGCGAGTCGAGGTGCTCGAGACCTTCTTCTTCCTGCAAATCAAGCAGCGGCTCGGTGGGATTCGGTCGGTCAGTCATGATTTAGCCATCGTACGATGCGCGCGCTAAAACTCCAGATTTTTCACACGATGACTGGCAAGAAAAAGCGGAAGGAAGGACATGCCGATGCTGAGCAGCCCCGCGAGGGTGAGGGCGAGCTCGTCTCCGACGAAGAAATCGACGGGGGCCACCTTGCGCACGGCCGGGATGGCGGCGAGAAAAACGAAGCACGCGATGTAGATGAAACTGCTGACCAGGCAGAGGGTGCCACCAAAGCCGGAGACGATCTTCGAGGGGTTGTCCTCCTTGAGATTGGGAAAGAGGGCGCCGAGGCCGACCGCGAGGCTGCAGAGCGTGGCGCTCATCATCGCAATCGCGGCGGCGAAGAAGATCACCTTCACCGTCTCAAGATGGAGCATGAGGCTGGAGACGATCATGAGGGTGACGGTGATGGACATGGAGGCAATGCAGGCCATCCAGAACTTCTGCATGAGCACGCGGGAAAGGCTGATCGGAGCCAGCCCGATGATCCACAGCCGCCGCCCCTCCAGGCTGAACTGCGGGAAGACGAAACGGGTGGTGAGCGTGGAGAGCGTGAGCGAGGCGGCGGCGAGATTCAGGTAGCTGATCATGGTCTCCCAGAACTCGTTGCGAAAGGTGAAGGCGTTGTTCCGCAAATTCAGCACATAGATGCAGAGCAGCCCGAAGAAGATCATGAACTGGGTCCACTGCGCGGGGTCGCGCCAGAAGGTGCGAAAATCCTTGAGCGCGAGCGCGCGGAGCGGTCGCGAAGCGCCGGGCCAGAGGTGGATGATCCGCTCGACGAAAGTCATCCGGGCCACCTGGGTGCGCCGCTTTTCCGTCTGCTCCTGGAACTGCCGGGCGCGGAGGCTGGCGGTGCGGGTCCAGGTGGGATAAAAAGCGCGCCCGACCCATTCAAAGCCGATCCACAGCCCCATCAGCGCATAGCTGAGCAGGAGCAGGAAAAAGAAGATGCCCTGCTTGTCCAGCCCCTCGCTCCAGGCGAGGACGAGGCGGGCCATCCAGGCGCTCGGGAGAAAGGGATTGAGGGTGATCCGGGTATGCTGGAGGAGCTGATCGAAGGAAATCACATCCTGCCCGGTGGTGGCATCCTCGTCGGTGATGGGCTTGATCCAAAAGACGAGGGCGAGCAAACCGAGGCCCGCCAGCGCGAGCAGGGTCTTTTGCACCCAGGAGCGGGAGAGGACCCGCACCAGCACGAGGATGAGCCACGAGCCGATGAGGGCCGGCAGGACGACAAACGGGAAATAGGCGCTGATCACCTGGACATAAAACCAGCCCGGCACCTCGCGCACCTGCCCGTAGGCCACCATCATGGGCGCGCTCAGAAAAATCAGCGCCCAGCTCGAAATGCAGAGGGCTTCGAGAAATTTCCAGCGATAGATCGTCTTGTGCGTGAGCGGCAGGGTGAGCAGCCAGGAGGTCTCGCGGTTCTTGAAGAGGGTGGTGTAGCCGATGACCAGATTGGAAAAAATCAGCATCAGGAAGACGAAGCCAAAGATCAGAAAAAGAATGCGCTGCAACAGCAGGCTGCCGACGATGGCGAAGTGGTAGAGAAATCCCAGCCCGATCTTGAAGAGCCAGTAGCCGAGCAACAGATAGCCCGCGACGAAGAGGGCGAGCACAAAGAGCATGAGCCGCGATTGCTGCCGCACCCCGCGCACCCGGGCCAGCAAAGAACGCCAATGCACCCAGAGGAGCAGGCGAAAAATACGGAGGGTTTCCATCGCACTGGGATGCTTCGCCAGTGGACGGCGATTTTCAAGCGCGAAGCATCAGTTCCCGGAAAATCGCCTCACCATCCAGAAATTTAACCGCGGATGACGCGGATGGGCACGGATAAAGACCTTCCGAGAGCCCCTTATATTCTATCGTCGCGACAGAGCCTTCGAGATTTCCGATAGCAAGGCCGGGCCGCGATAGACAAAGCCGGTGTAGATCTGGATGAGGCTGGCGCCGGCATCGAGTTTTTCCCGGGCCGCGTCGCCATCCATGATTCCGCCCGCGGCAATGACCGGAAGCCTGGTCTGCTGGACGACGTATTTTACGATCTCCGTGGCGCGCTGGCGCAATGGTGCACCGCTGAGGCCGCCTTGCTGGCGCTTCGGCTCGGGCACGGAGGAATGGTCGATGGTGGTATTGGTGGCGATGAGGCCCGCCAGTTGGTGCGTGCCGGCGAGGGCGAGGATTTCGTCGATCTGCGACCACTCCAGATCGGGGGCGATCTTTACGAGCAGCGGCTTGGGCACGGGCTTGGCGAGGTTGGCTTTCTGCACCGTCCGCAGCAGCTCATCGAGCGCGGAGCCCGCCTGCAGATCGCGCAGGCCGGGGGTGTTGGGCGAGCTGACGTTGAGCACGAAATAATCGCCGAGCGGGAACAGGCGCTGGAAGGAGTGGAGATAATCCGCCGGGGCTTCCTCCAGCGGGGTGACCTTCGATTTACCGAGATTGAGGCCCACGGGGATGTGCGGCCAGTCGCCCGCCTGCTTTTGCGCGGAGAGACGCGAGGCGATGGCATCGGCGCCTTCGTTGTTGAAGCCCATGCGGTTGATGAGCGCCTGCTGCTCGGGGAGGCGGAAGAGGCGTGGCAACGGATTGCCGGGCTGGGCCTTCGCGGTGATGGTGCCCGCCTCCACGAAGCCGAAGCCGAGCGCCTCCCAGGCGGTGAGCGCGAGGGCGTTTTTGTCGAAGCCGGCGGCGAGGCCGACGGGGTTCGCGAACTTGAGCCCGAAGACTTCGCGCGGATTCCACGTCTCGCTCGCGCCCAGCAGCCGGACCATCGAGGAGGGCAGCCGCGACAGCCAGAACATGGCGAGATGGTGCGCGGTCTCGGGGCTCAGCTTGAAGAGCAGGGGTTTCAACAGGGATTCGTAAGCGGCTTTCATTATTTACCAATGCAAAAGGTGCTGAAGATTTTGCCCAGCAAATCTTCGGTGTCGGTTTTTCCAATCACTTCGCCGATGGCTTCGAGCGCCTCGCGCAGGTCCACGGCGACAAACTCGGCGGAAAGCCCCTGGCCAAAGGCATTCCGCGCGGCATCGAGACTGCGCGCCGTGCGCTGGAGGGCATCCTGATGTCGGGCGTTGATGGCCACGCTGACATCGCGAAACTCGGAGCCGCCGCCCATCACCCGTTCAAAAATGGCGTCGGCCAGCGCCTCCATCCCCTCCCCGGTCTTGCAGGAAATGCGGAGCGCTTCGACTTCATTCCAACTCGGGTGGACGGCCAGATCGGTCTTGTTGAGAATCGTTATTTCCCGGCGTGCCTTCGGGTCTTCGTGGTGAAAAACTTCTGCTGTTGCATCGAAGATATGCAGCACCAGGTCCGCCTGCTCCACCTGCTGCCGCGTGCGGGCAATGCCTTCGCGCTCGATGATGTCGCTCGACTCCCGCAAGCCCGCCGTGTCAATGAGCCGCAGCGGAATCCCGCGCAGATTGATCACTTCCTCAATCGTATCCCGCGTGGTTCCGGCAATGGCGCTGACGATGGCCCGCTCATACCCCAGGAGGGTATTGAGCAAGCTGGACTTCCCGGCATTCGGCGCGCCGAAGATCACCGTGCGCACGCCATGGCGCAGGATTCTCCCCTGCTCCGCCGTTCGCAGCAAGGAGGCGATGGAGTCAGCCACGCTCTGCATCTGCTGCTGGAGCGCGTGGCCCGTCGCCGGGTCGATGTCCTCGTCGGGAAAATCAATATACGCCTCCACGTGGGCGAGGATGGTCAGCAGGCCGTCCTGCAATTCGCGCACCCGCCCGCCGAGCCGCCCGGAAAGCTGCTCCTGCGCGGCGCGGAGCGAGAGCTCGGTCTGGGCGCGAATGAGGTCCATCACCGCCTCGGCCTGCGTGAGGTCCAGCTTGCCATTGAGGAAAGCCCGCTGCGTAAACTCCCCCGGCTCGGCCAGACGCGCCCCGTTCTTCAGCACCGTCTGCAATACCCGGCGCGAAACGAGAATTCCGCCGTGGCCGCTGATCTCCACGACGTCTTCGCCGGTGTAGCTGCCCGGAGCACGAAAGACCGTGAGCATCACCTCATCCACCTGGGCGTCGCCGTCGAAGATGCGACCGAAATGCTGCACCCGCGGCGCTGCCTCGGCCGGCTTCACCCGCCCGCGAAAGATCGCCCCGGCCACGGCAACCGCCCCCGGTCCGCTGATCCGAATGAGCGCAATCGCCCCCTCGCCTCCAGGCGTAGAAAGGGCAGCGATCGTGTCATTCATTTCAACCTCCCCGCTGCTCGCTCCCGTTCGATAAAGACCCCCGGTTTCAAAACGAGCAGCTTGTAAAAATAGGAGTCGAGCAATCGTCCGAAATCTTTGCGATCCAGAGTCAGCAACACATCGGCCCAGGCGAAAGCACCGAAAAGGACGGGCCGGTCTTTACCGGCTGGGAAATCCACGGGCAAACTCAAGGTGAGAACATCGTCCATTACCAACAACTGGGTGCGTAACGAAGCCCACTTCCCAGTCGCAACGAAAGGGAAATCGGGCAGATTCTTCACTACTTCATTAACGACATAAGGGGTCGTAATCAACTGCCACTGATTGGCCGGAGCCATCTCGAAGATCTGTCGCGAAGCTCCCTTTTCCGAAGCGGCCGCAGCAAGCAAAACACTGGCGTCGAGGAATAGTCTCACGCGCCCTCGCGAAAACGACGCAGATCGGCCTCATCCTCGACGATCCAGGCGTCCATTTCTTCTTTGGTGAATTTGCGAGGCTCCGGGGTCTGGCTTGAGTCTTCGCGCAAGCGAACCGCCAGGAACAAAAGCAATTCCTGCTTCTCTTCCTGGGACAACCGCTCGGTCGCTTTCTCAATCTCGTCCAGCGTGCTCATGGAACAAATGAACCATTTTCACCAGCTACCAGCAAGACTGTTCCTAAAACTTAGTGGGAACAGTCAGTGCCGGATATCGGTCGCTTCCTACTAAGCTCCGACTGGCGCAGTCACCGCTTCCAGCTTCTTCAGCTCCGCAATGAAGCGCTCGTTTTGCTCCATGGTGCCGACGGTGACGCGGATCCACTCGGGGAGCTTGTAGCTGGCCATGGCGCGGACGATGATGCCGCGGGCCATGAGCTTTTTGAAGACGTCGTTGCCGTCGCCGACTTTCACGAGGACGAAATTCGCGAAGCTGGGGATATATTCGAGGCCCATCGCTTCGAACTCGCGCTGGAGGTAGTCGCGGCCTTCATTGGTAATCCGGCGGGTCATCTCCTGGTATTCCACGTCCTGCAATCCGGCGAGGGCGCCGGCCTGGGCGATGCCGTTCACGTTGAAGGGCTGGCGGGTCTTTTGCAGCACGTCGGCGAGCTCCTTGCACGCGATGCCGTAGCCGATGCGCAGGCTGGCGAGGCCCTGGATCTTCGAGAAGGTGCGGAGCACGATCACGTTCGGACGGCCTTCGCGGACGAATTTGAGCGTGTCCGGCGGATTGTCGAGGAACTCATAGTAGGCCTCGTCGAAGGCGATGATGACATTCGACGGCACCTTATCCACGAAACGGTCGATCGCCTCCTGGGTCACGAGCGTGCCGGAGGGGTTGTTCGGATTCGCGACGAAAACCTCCTTGGTGCGCGGGGTGATCGCGGCGGCCATCGCATCGAGATCGTGCACAAAGCCGGGATCGGGCACCTCGACCGTCTTCGCGCCGAAGAGGGTGGCCATGATCTTGTAAACCGCAAAGGCGTGCTCGGCGGTCACCACCTCGTCGCCGGGCTTGAGGAAGCCGTGGCCGATGAATTCGATAATCTCATTCGAGCCGCAGCCGAGGATGATGTTCTCCCGCTTGAGGCCGACTTTTTCCGCAATCGCCTCGCGGAGATAGAAGCCGCCGCCATCGGGGTAAAAATGCGCCCGTTCCAGCGCCTCCTGCATCGCCTTCAGCGCCTTCGGCGAAGGGCCGAGCGGGTTTTCATTCGAGGCGAGCTTGATGATCTCGGAAGGCTGGAGCCCGAGCTCGCGGGCGACGTCTTCGATCGGCTTGCCCGGTTCGTAGGAAACGAGTTCGCGGAGTTGTTCGTTGGCAAAATCCCAAATGGACATAGGGGGGCAAATATAGTGAGCCAGCCGGGGAACGCCACCCCGTTTTGCAGCCCCGTAAAAAGCGTTTGGTGCCGCCGGGTTCTGTGATACGTTTTCCGCCACACTATGGAAAAACCGCAGATCACCGCCTATTTGAAGACTTTTTGTGGCTGGAGCAACGGCGTCCGGGCCATTCTGAAGAAGTATGACCTTCCCTATGAAGAGAAGGACATCATCAAAAACCCCGCTTTCCGCTGGGAGATGGAACAGAAGAGCGGCCAACCCCTTTCGCCCTGCGTGGAAGTGAATGGCGTGATGGTGGCCGACATCAGCGGCGAAGAGCTGGAAGCCTACCTGCTGAAGCAAAACCTCGTGCAGAATAGCGACGCGCCGGTCAATGTGCCGATCAACTCGGCCTGCACCGATGCCGAGCATGCCGCCATGCAGGCGGGCGCTCCGCTCAACTTCAAGGGCTAATCCCCTGCTCCGACTTTAAAAAATCCTGAAAACCGCGCCGGTTCGCCCGCGCGGTTTTTTTGTGTCCACCGGCGATCGGAAAAACGATCCGGGCAAAAAAATGCTGCCGTAGCACACCCCAAATGCACTACGGCAGCGATATTAAACGATTTTCACCGTGTTCCCCAGCCGACCCCAATCGGCGATAACAGATGAACTCGTCTGCTGAGAAAATGTCGAATCCGACGGATTTTGCTAGCCCGGCGTTAGTTTCCCTGTTAATCAAGGTAGAAATCCTGATTTTGTGTGTTTTTTTCTTCACCACACCACACGCAAATTCCACAGGCCCGCCCGTTCACCTTACCACCCCGCCCTTTTTCGATCCCGATGTCCGATGCTCCGTCCAATTTACGAGTCACCCTGCGTGATATCGCCAAGCGCGTCAACGTATCCCACGTCACCGTGTCCCTCGCCCTGCGCGATCACCCGCGCATCTCGAAGTCGGTGCGCGACCTGATCAAGGCAACGGCGAAGGAAATGGGCTACCGCCCCGATCCCATGCTCGCCGCCCTCGCCCATTACCGGCAGAGCCGGGTGGAGACCTCGGTCCGGGCCGCCATCGCGTGGATCAACTGCTGGCAGAAGCCAAAACTCCTGCGCACCTACAAAGAGTTCGACGCCTACTGGCGCGGGGCTTCGCAGGCGGCGGAGAAATTCGGCTACCACCTTGAGGAATTCGTCGTAAACGACAAAATGCCCGTGCACCGGCTGGAAAAGGTGCTGGTCGCCCGCGGCGTGCGCGGCGTCCTGCTGCCTCCCATCCAGGGCTCGCTGCCGCCGCACTGGGACGACATTAACTGGAACCACTTCTCGGTCGTGCGCTTCAGCCGTGGCGTCTCCAGCCCGAATGCCCACCTCGTCGCCAGCGACCAGGCGTCGAACATGGTGCTCGCCTTCAACAAGATTCGCACGCTGGGTTATCAACGCATCGGCTTCGTCGGCACCCAGACGATCGCCCGCATGTTTGCCGGCGGTTTCTTCGTCGCCCAATCCGCCATCCCGGAGTCCCAGCGCGTCCCCGCCTTGCAGATTCAAAACAACAACCTCACCGAACTGGAGCGGCAGCTCGCCCCATGGGTGAAAAAGCACAAGCCGGATGCGATCATCACCGACTACGCCGACTTGCGGCAGCGCCTGGAGCGGATCGGCTACAAGGTTCCGAGCGATATCGGGCTCGCCGGCACCAGCATCCTCGACGTGGATGCGGAAGCCGGGATCGACCAAAACCCCGAGGAAATCGGTCGCGTCTCCGTGCTGGTCGCGATTTCGCTGATCAATGACAACCACCGAGGCATCCCGGATATCTTCCGCCAAGTGCTCATTTCCGGGCGGTGGGTCGATGGGAAGAGCATGCCCAATCGCAACGGTTAACGCGCATTTGCGAATTAGCGGCTCCGAAATCCCGGGAGACATTCGCACCGCGACTCTGGGGAGCACATGCGTCCCGCGGGTCGGTGCCGGTGTCCCTGCTGGAACGAACTTTCGTCGGCCTTCCGATGGCCAAGGCGCTCACCGTGAGTATCAACTCCGTTCCGGGTGGAGCACTCCGCCGGAGTGCCGTCCTCGGCGGCCCGCCGAGGACACCGGAGAACGGTCTCCATCTTCAAGCATGCTGCGAGTGAAAATCACCCGCTCCCTCTTTCGGTCCGGCGAGCCGCCGGACCGCGCACTCCAGCGGAGTGCTCCACCCGGAACGAGGCTGGCTCTGGCGGAAAGGGATTTGAAAATCGGGAACCCCTTCAGAACTTGAGCCCCGCCGAAACCAGCCCCCGGGACGGATGCGCTCTCCAGAGCGCTGCGCGTCGCGGCAAGACTCACGGCTTGGGAAAGCCGCTTCAGTTGATCAATTCGTTCTCTCCTTTTCGCCCGGCAAGCCCAACCACGACCAGCTTCAATGAATTGATAAACACGATTAAAGCGCGTTCGCAAAGGGCCAGACTCGATTACTTGCTGCGGATCAGAAATGCCTCCACCAACTCACGCGAGACATTGTAGCGGCGGGCACAGCGCGGGCAGGTGATTTGCAGGGTCTCTTCCCCGGCGAACAGCCCGTCCAGGTCCGAGCGAGCCATCGATTCGATCGCGGGTAAAATCCGGTTCACGCTGCAGCCGCAGAGGAAGCGAAATTCGCGCTTTTCCATCAGGCTGAGCGTCTCGGTCGTTTCGATCTTCTCCACGTCCTCATTGGTCAGCGATTGCAGCCAGGCGACGTCGCACCCCGGGGTCGCAACCAGCAGGGCAAAGGAATCCTCCGGCAGCCGGAAGTAGCGCGCGGCAATCTGCTCGCTCTGCTCGTAAAAACGGGTCGCGATTTCCAAAAAATCGGTTTCCTCGAACTCAATGATACTGCGCCGTGAAGGCTGCCCCGGGCGGTTCACCGTGGAGTAAAAGAGGCTTTTTTCCGCCTCCTTCACATCCTCGGTAAAGACGCGGCCAATCACCGTCTGCGACATGCTGTCGCCGGTCACGAACAGATTGGCGAGCGGGTTTTGGAAATTCACCGTCCACGCGATGCTCTCCTGGATCGGGCGCGCGGTGAGGTGCAGCGTCAACGCGGCGAGCGCGTCCTTGAGCAACTCATCGAGCACCGGGTCCAGCTTGCGGCAGAGGTCCATCCAGTGGAGGTAGTAATCCACATAAAACTCGGCAAAACTCGCGGTTAAAAGCAGGGCATCGCGCCCGCGCACATATCGACTGGTGACGGCAATTGCCGTGGGGTCTCCGTCCATCTTGGTTAATTCAAAAGCTGATACCAGTTGTTACGCTGGCGGGGTTCATAGCCGACATCGCGGATCAGGGATTCGATCTGCCCTTTCGCGAGGTGGAAGCTCGTCCCGGCGGAGCTCACCACGTTTTCCTCCATCATCACGCTGCCAAAATCATTCGCGCCATACTTCAGCGCCACCTGGCCGATCTTCGGCCCCTGGGTGACCCACGAGCTTTGCAGGTTCGGGATATTGTCGAGGAAGATGCGGGAAAGCGCCTGCATGCGCAGATACTCGGCGCTGCCCAGCGGCTTCAGGCCCGGCAGCATCAGGTTGCCCGCGCGATTGAGCCCCTGCTGGAAAGTCCAGCAAATGAAGGCGGTGAAACCTTTCGTGGCATCCTGCTGGTCGCGCAGCCGCTGCAGATGTTCCAGCCGGTCGTCGAGCGTCTCCACATGGCCGAACATCATCGTCGCGCTGGTGGAAAGCCCCAGCTCGTGCGCGATCTCCATCACCTTCAGCCACTGGTCGCTCATGCACTTGAGCGGCGCGATCTGGTTGCGCACCCGGTCCACGAGAATCTCCCCGCCGCCACCGGGAATGGAGCCCAGCCCGGCATCCTTGAATTTCCCGATCACCTCGCGCAACGGCATTTTGAAGACCTCGGCGAAGTGATTGATCTCCGGCGGGGAAAACGCGTGGATATTGATGTGCGGATATTTGGCCCGGATGTGCGTGAGCAGGTCGAGATACCAGTCGATCCCCAGCTTCGGGTGATGCCCGCCCTGCATGAGGATTTGCACCCCGCCGATCGCGCTGAGCTCATCGCAGCTTGCGGTCCAGCTCCTCAAAGCTGATCACGTAATGGTCGCTATCCTTTTCCAGCCGGTAAAAGGCGCAAAATTTGCAATAGGTGTCGCAGACGTTCGTGTAATTGATGTTGCGGTCGATGATGTAGGTGACCACCTCTTCACCACGCCCGTCGAACCGGCCCTGGGTCGCCAGGCGGCGACGATAATCGGCCAGTTGCCCCAGTTCTTCGAGCGGCAGATGATAGAGCTCGCGGGCTTCGTCGCGCGAGATGCGCTGGCCGGCGAGCACTTTATCAATCAAGGATTCGTCGAGACGGAGTGCGACCATAAGGGCACTATCTTACACGGTAATCCGCCGGAGGGGAAAGCGGAGTTTTATAAGAGCCGGTGAAAAAGTTCGGCAACCCGGGGCCGGCCCCGCCTCGGAAACGTTACTGCAACAAAAGTTGCACGCGCCCCGATTCTCTCTAGCGTTTCCCTGCCATGAATAAATCCACCCTTGTTCTTGCGGCCGCTCTCGCGGCGCTCAGTGGCCTCCCGCTCCAGGCCGCCCCCGAAACCTTCAAGATCGACCCCGTCCATTCGACGATCGGTTTCAAGGTCAAACACCTGTTTTCCAATGTGACCGGCCGCTTCCAGAAAGTGGACGGCACCATCGTCTATGATGCCGAGCATCCCGAGAGCTCCAGCGTGGAAGCGACGATCCCCGTCACCAGCATCGACACCGCCAACGGCATGCGCGACAAGCACCTGCAGAGCCCCGACTTCTTCGATGTGGCCCAGTTCGCGGCGATGACTTTCAAGAGCAAGTCCGTGAAGGCGGCTGATCCCAAATCCCTGGAAGTGACCGGCGATCTCACCCTCCATGGCGTGACCAAGGAAGTGGTGTTGAACGTGGATTTCCTCGGCAAAGGGGCTGGCCCGCAAGGTGGCCAGGTGAGTGGCTGGGAAGCCACGACGAAGATCAACCGCGAGGACTTCGGCCTGAAATGGAACAAGGTCGTGGAAGGCGTGGCGATGGTCGGCGATGAGGTGGATATCGACCTGCAGATCGAGGCCGACGGAAAGTAGGGCAATTTTCGCGAGCATCGGCTGTAACGCAGATTGCGCGCGGAACCATACGGCACCTCTTGAGCGCTTCGGTAGCGCTGGGATTTCCTCGGATTTCCCAGCGAAGAAATAGATTGAGGCCCTTCGACTCCGCTCCGCTGCGCTCAGGGTGACATGGTTAGCTTAACAATTGGTTCCACCAACCGCGAGCGCGGTACATTGGAAAACTTACTCGGCGCTGGGTAGCCCTTGCTGGCACCAGTGCTGGAGATCTTCGGGGCTGAGTGGCACGGAGAGGATCGCCAGTTCGTCGATGCGCCCGGAGAAGTTTGTCTCTTCTTCGCCCGGCAGTTTCGCGACCAGGGTGGAATGGCCGTTGCCGAGGACCAAGTGCTCAAGACTGATCTCCGCCGGCACGCCCACCGACCGCGTGCCAATGATTTTTCCATCCAGGTAATGGGTGATCGTGGCGCCATCGTAAACGGTCGCCACCATGTGCCATGAGCTCAGGGTCGCGTCCCGAATGACTGGAGCGGAGAAGATGCGCAGCCATTGCGAAGCCGCTCCGCGCGGGGCCGTGCGCGCGCTCCAGGTGAGCGCGCCTTGTTTGGAGATATACCACTGGACGCCGCCCATCTGCCGCTCCTCCTCGGCCCGGAGGAGGCTGTTCTCGGGATACGGCGTGTCGCCCACTTTCACGAAAGCAACCAGGGTGAGCGCCGAATACGAGCCGGGGAGCGTGAGCCGGACGCTCTGGTCGCGCCCGAATTGGAGTGCGCCTTTGCCGAACCAACGGCCAGTCGCCCACGTGCATCCTTCAATGCTGCCATTCGTCCCGGCGGGCGCGTTGGGCACGCGGTTTACCAGCGTGCTTTCTCCACCGTTTTGGGAGTCCTTTTCGAAATCATAAAAGACCAGCATGCCCGGGCGCTGACTGATCACCCGGCTGGATTGCCGCCAGTCGTCCAGAGCCCGTGCCTCCTGGTAATGGGCCAGCTTCTCCTCGGTGAGAAAGGCATTCTGGTCGGCGGGAATCTCCTGCAACTGCGCGTCGGCGATCCGCACCGCCTGGGCCTCGTGCAGCCTGGTCAAAATATGGGCCGGCCGTTTCGACTCCCACCGTGCCCTGGAAAACGTGAACCTCCGCCGGAGCGCTCTGGGAAACATTGCAGCCAAATTGCGTGCCGTAATCCGTCACGGAAAAACCCGGAGTTTGCACCATGAACCCATGGGCCGGGGGCGGCACGGTCGCGACCAGCTTGCCGCGGCGCAAAGCTCCGGAATTGGCCGAGAGCAGCTCAAACTCCGCCGGCCCCTCCAGCACTACCCGCGCCCCACGCGCAAACTCGATCTCCAACGCGCCCGACTTCAGCTCCAGTGTCCCACCCGGCAACGGCTCGCCCTCATGGTAAGCGGTCGCATGCTCCGCCCAGACCACACTGGCGGCGTGAGCAAGCACTGCCAGCCGGGCCGGAGCCTGAACCGGGCGCGGCTTCCAGACAAAAAAGCCGAGCACCAGCATCGCCGCCGCCGCGAGCGACCACCACCAGCCGGAATTGCCAGTCGAGCGCCGAACCGCCCGGGACCGCCTGCTGGCCGCCGCGGGTGCATACCTTGGCCGGGGCTGCGGGTGCGCGATCTTGATCGCCGGCATGTCTTCGACCACCTCGCGGCGACCGGCTTCCTCTTCCGCCCATTGCCGAATCGCGCCGTGCCAGTGCGAAAGCTGCCAAAAAGTTTCCCGGGCCCCGGGCGAGGCCAGGAGGGCCAGCTCAAGCTCCTGCTTTTCCGGAGCCGAGAGCCCCTGGTCAAAGTAGCGGTTGAGCAAAAACTCGAGACGATCCCTTTCCGTGGCCATAAGAAAAAAATCAGACGCCGTGCGCCTCCCTAGTTTTCCCGGTGACGCAATCGCGCAGGGCCATTCGGGCCCGGGCGAGCACGACATGAACCGCGTCCACCGTCCATTTCATCGCCTGGGCAATCTCCGGGGGCCGCTGCGCCTGGAGGTAGCGCAGCTCGATCGCCTGCCGGGCCTTGGGCGCGAGCCGGTGGAGGCAATCGCCGAGCTGGTTCAGCAGCTCTTCCCGGGGCCAGTCCTGCGCCGACTCGTGTGCGCAAAGGGCCTCGATGACTTCGGGGGACAAATGCTCATTCGCCGCGCCCTGTTTCTCGATCGCCTGCAATGCCTTGTAACGGGCAATCGTCCAGGCCCAGGCGCGGAAATTGGTGCCGCGGGTAAAGTCACCCGCTTTGGTGGTGACTGCGATGAACGTCTCCTGCACGATATCATCGACCAGGCTGTAATTGCTCACCAGCGACAGGACGAAGCCACGCAGCGCGGGCAGGTGCTGGACAAACAGTCCCTGCACGTGGGCCACTTGATCTGGGGGCATATCGGAAGACATCCTATTGCTTCATCGGGAAAGTGGGTGGAAACTTAGCAAAAATACTTTGGCTCCGCGAGTGAATGCCGCTTTCGGGAAAAATATTTTTACCCTGCGTTGCTAAGTTTCGGCGCATTTTGCGGATTCAAGAGTGAATCCCTTATGTTTTCATCCCCTGTCCACCCCCAGCGGTCTTTCCGTCAACTCGCCTCCCTCGCCTGCACGTTACTGTTTGGCGTCCTGCTTCTCGCGCCGCTTTCTTCGGCGTGGGCGGCCTTCGGCCTCAGCGGCAGCAACAGCAGCTATTTCACGGTCGATTGCGGCTCGACGCCAGATCTGGTCTTTAAAATCCGCGGCACCGGCTATACCGATACGAGCACGACCTCGCCGGGCGACATCATGAGCCTGGTCTATAACGGCGTCGAATATCAGGATTCCTCGCGCGGCTCGCAGATCAACTCCGGCTTCGATTTCGCGATGTCGGACAGCGATACGGTGGCGGTGACGGCCACGACGGTGGGCACGGATTACATCAAGATCACGGTCACGGACACGGCTTCCAGCGGCGGGGTGCTCACCCATTACTACATGGTGCATAAAGGGGAGCCGCGCATTTACATGGCCACCTATTTCACGGCGGAGCCGCAGCTCGGGCTCTGCCGCTACATCCTGCGGACGCTCTCCTCGAAGCTGACCTACCCGTACAACGTTTACGATCATACGCCGCGCCCGTCGGATATCCGGAACAACACCGGGGCCATCGAGTCGAGCGACGTCTTTGGGATGTCCGACGGCACGACGCGGGCGAAACATTACTCGGGGATGCGATTGAAGGACTGGAGCTATATCGGTGCGACCGACTCGGATACGGCCCCGACGGTCGGCTGCTGGATTGTGCGCGACGGCCAGGAAGGCGGCTCCGGCGGCCCCTTCTTCCGCTGCCTGCTCAACCAGTGCACCAGCTCGGATGACGAGATCACCTACATCGTGAACTACGGAGAAGGGCAGACCGAGGCTTTCCGCCCGGGCATCCTCAACAACTACACCCTGGTCTTCACCGATGGCTCGGAACCGGACGTGACGGCGGTGGATACCTCCTTCTTCCCCAACATGGGCCTCACGGGCTATATCGCCTCCTCCGGCCGGGGCACGGTGAGCGGGGCGGGCATCACCGGGCGCGATACGAATTTCTCCTACACGGTGGGCCTTTCCAACACCACCGCCCAATACTACGGCAACGCCGATGCGCTGACTGGAGCCTACTCCATCAGCGGCGTGATCCCCGGCACCTATACCCTGCAGGTGTATAAGAACGAGTTGTCGGTTTACAGCACGTCGGTCACCATCAGCGCCGGGGCCACCACCTCGGTCTCGTCCATCGCGATTACGGCGGACCCGAACCGCGTGATCCCGATCTGGCGGGTCGGCACCTGGGATGGTACGCCGAATGAGTTTCTCTACAGCAGCTTTGTCACCTGGATGCATCCTTCGGACGTCCGCATCGTGGGCACCAGCGGCACCACGGCGTGGTCTCCCGGCACCTACGTGGTGGGCACCTCGACGGCGGCGACCGGCATCCCCTGTTACCAGTGGAAGAGCGTGAATGGGAGCCAGGCCATCCAGTTCACGCTGACCTCGGCGCAGATCGTCTCCTCCACCGTGCGCATCGGGATTACCACCGCGTATGCGGGCGGGCGGCCCAATATCGCGGTGAACTCGTGGTCGAATACGAATCTCCCGAGCGCCTCGACGCAGCCCAGCTCCCGCACCCTCACGGTCGGCACCTTTCGTGGCAATAATACGACCTACAGCTTCACCGTCCCGGCAAGCGCGCTGGTCGTCGGCACGAATACCCTCACGATCTCCGTCATCAGCGGGAGCAGCGGCACCACTTATCTCAGCCCGGGGTATTCGCTGGATTGTGCTGAGTTCACGCAGAGCAGCTCTACCCTCGCACTGCCGGCCGCGCCGTCCAACCTCACCGGCACCGCCACGCCTTCCGCCCATCTCATCAGCCTGAGCTGGAGTGCCGTCTCCGGGGCGACTTCCTACAATGTCTTCAGCTCGACCTCGGCCAGCGGGACCTTCACCCTGCTCGCCTCCGGGCTCACGACCACGAGTTACGCCGACTCGAGCAACACCGACCCGGGGACCTACTACTATCGGGTAACGGCCCAGAATACGAGCGGCGCCGGGCTGCCCGCCTCGCTATCGGTCGCACTCACACCGCCGGCCGTCACCTGGACTGGCACCACTTCGACGACGTGGGATACGACGACGACCAACTGGGCCGCCACGGATACCGGGGCGACGACAAATTATGCGGACGGCGACACGGTTACTTTCGACGCCACTTCCTCCGTCACCTCGGTTTCGCTTTCTGCGACCTTCGCCCCGTTTGCCGTCATCGTCGCCGGGACCAACAGCTACAGTTTCAATGGCTCCGGCAGCTTGTCCGGGACCATGACGGTGTCGAAATCCGGCAGCGGCACGCTCACCGTGAACAACGTGAACGCCAATACCGGCGACTGGAAAGTTCATGCAGGCCTGCTCTACCTGGGAGCGATCAGCTCCACCGGCGGCTCACTGGGAAGCGGGGCGGTGGATTTGGACGACGGCACGACCTTCCGGATGGCGAGCGCCGGGTACAATTTTCCCTCCAATGCGATCGTTCTTTCGGATGGAGCCAGCGCGACCTTCTCCTCCGCCAGTGCCACGAATGGCTATAGCGGTGCCGTTTCCGGCACGGCCACGACGAGCCTCACCCTCTCCGGCTCGATCAGCCTGAGCAAGACCGCCAGCGCGCAGTTCAGCGGGATGCTGGGCAGCGTGACCATCCCCTCGGGCAGCGGGCTGCGCTACTCCTCCACCAGCGGGGCGAATGGCAACGGCGGCGCGAGCACGGCCTTCGTCGTCAACGGCACGCTGAACAGCCGCAACAGCGCGGGGAGCGGCGGCATTCTCATCGGCTCGCTGGCCGGCTCGGGCAGTGTCACGGGCCAGACGAATACGCCCGCTGGTTCCACCAATTTCTTCGTGGGGGCGCGCGGAGATGCCACCGTGTTTTCCGGCGTGATCAGCAATTCCACCAACGGCACCGTCGCCCTCACCAAGCAGGGCACCGGCTCGCTCACCCTCTCGGGGGCGAATACCTACACCGGCGCGACGACCGTTTCGGCGGGCGGGTTGTATGTCACGGGTTCGCTGGCGGCGACGGCGGTCTCCGTGGCCTCGGGCGCGACGTTTGGCGGCAATGGTTCGCTCGCCGGGAGTCTCTCGATGGCCTCGGGATCGAGGCTGGTGCTCGGCGTCGGCAGTTCTTCGATCAAAGGCCCCAGCGTCACCGGCGCGGCGACACTCACGGGCGCGATTACCGTGGTGCCCGCCTATCTGGGCGGCACGCTGACCGCAGGCACCTATACGCTGCTCACTTACTCGGGCACGCTCGGCGGCTCGCCGACTTTTACCTGGAGCGACGACTCGGGCTCCGGCTTTACGGCAACTTTCGATACTTCCACGTCCGGCGTGGTGAAGCTCGTTCTGGCGGATACCACCCCTGCCGCTCCGACGGGCCTCACTGCGACGGCGGGGAATGCCCAGGTGAGCCTGCTCTGGAGTTCCGTCTCCTCGGCGACGGGCTACGCGGTGCTCCGTTCCACCACCAGCGGCTCGGGCTATACCACCGTGGCGTCGAACACCAGCGCCACGTCTTACACGGATACGGGCCTCACCAACGGCACGACCTATTACTATGTGGTAAAAGCCAGCAACACCGCGGGCTCCAGTGACGGCCTCCACCGAGGCCTCGGCGACGCCGCTGTCGAACCAGCAAAACTGGCGGCAGACCTACTTCAGCACCACGAGCAATACGGGCACGGCGGCAAACACGGCCGATCCCGATGGCGATGGCATTCCGAATCTGGAAGAATACGCGCTGGGCACCAATCCGCTCACGGTCACCAGCAATCCGGTGGATCTGGAAACAGTCAGCGGGCTATTGGAGCTGACCTTCAATCAAATCGCCGATCCCGATTTGACCTACACCGTGCAGGCGACCAACGATCTCGGAACCTGGAGCACGATCTGGACGAGCACCGGCGCGGCCAATGTGGCGGGATCGGTGACCGTCACGGACACCGCGGGGTCCGGGGCAAGCCGCCGCTTCCTGCGCTTGATCATTACGACCAGTTCGCCGTAGGCCGGACCAAACTATTACGCCGGGAATTAGCCCCGAAGGGGCTTCCAGAATTTGAGAGCGCCGCCGCAATTTGCTTACGCGGAGCCTTTGGGCAGCGCGCTCCAGAAATCGGCGAAGCCCTCGGCTTTGCGGATGAGGTTGTTCCAGTGCTCCAGTTCGTGGTCGAAGGCCACTGTGCCAAGCGGGACGGCGCGGCGGAGGCCGTCCTGCTGGAAGGAAACCTCGTCCCATTGGATGCTCGCGATCTGTGGATTGAAGCGGGCGACCGAGCGGCCACGGAAAAAGGCGCGCGTCGTCTCGGGTGGGGAAAAAATGGCGTGCTTCACGTCGTCCTCCACCAAGAGGCGACGGATGCGGCCTTCGCGTAAGAGCTCGTAGTAGAGCCCGCTTTCGCGGCAGACGTTGTGGTATTCGAGGTCGATGGATTGCAGCCAGGGATCGCTCCACTCCAGCCCTTCGCTCTCGCGAAAGGTTTCCAGCAGGAAGCGCTTCGCCGCCCAGTCCACCCGGTCCGCCGTGAGCGTGACATCGCGCTGGAGATCGTTGAGCACGCTCTCCCACTCGGCGAGCAGCCACTTCGTTTCCTGGTTGGAAATCTCGCAATGCTTGAGGGCGGCCTCCAGGTAGAGACGCTGGATCTCGATCGCGGAGATTTTGCGGCCGTCCTGCAACTCCACGATCCATTGGAAACTTTCGTCGCGGCTGATCGCCTTGGCCGCTTCCACCGGGTTCGCCAGCGCCAGTTGCGGGGCATGGCCGCGCTCGATCAACTCCAGCACCAGCGCGGTGGTTCCCACCTTCAGCGCGGTGGCGATCTCGCTCATATTCGCATCGCCGATGATGACGTGAAAGCGCCGGTAGCGCAGGGCATCGGCGTGCGGCTCGTCGCGGGTATTAACCAGCGGGCGGCGGTTCATCGTATCGATGCTCACGAGGACGCTGAAAAAATCCGCCCGCTGCGAGATTTGAAAATGCCCGAGGACGGAGCGCGCATCCTCGCCCTCGATTCCCATCTTGCCCGCGCCCGCAAAAATCTGGCGGGTCACCAGGAATGGCACCGTCTCGGTGACAATGCGGTCCCACGGCACGTCGCGGCTCATCAGGTAATTGTCGTGGCAGCCGTAGCTGTGCCCGATGAAATCCGTGTTGTTCTTGTAGAGCCGGGCGGCCTGATCCGCGTGCAATTGTTTCGTGCGGCGGCGCGCGCATTCCTCCAGAATCCGCTCCCCGGCCTTGTCCTGCGCCACCAGCTCGCGCAAGGAACTGCACTCGGGCGTGGAATACTCGGGATGCGCGTGATCGTTGTAAAAGCGGGCGCCGTTGCTGAGCACGAGATCGCTCTTGATCTCCACGTAGCTGAGCGAGCGGCTCTTATCGATCTCGTAGTAGGCGGCCTCGTCCGTGTCCTGCAACAGTTCCTCGGCCCGAAAGCCCCGCGCATCGAGGTGCGGGTCTTCCAGCGAATAGTCCCATTTCATCAACGAGCCATGCTCAGTGTAGCTGCGCACGATCTGGATGGATTCATGCACCACATCCACGTCGTCGATCCCATCCACGGTGATGCCATATTCCGTCTCCAGGCCAAAGACTCGCTTCATATCGTTGCCACCTTAGATCACGCCTCCCGCCGGGAGCCGCGGTTTCGCTCCGGCGCGGAAGGGCGCGACCTTCACCACGTTTTCGGATTCATAATCGATGAGCTTCAACCAATCCTCCGTGATGTCCGAGGGCGGGAAAATATCGTTCTCCGCATACTCGGCATCGCAGGAAACGAGCAGATCGCTTTCGCTGATGCCTTCCTCCTGGCCGCTGGAAATGGCGCGCTTGATCGCCATGCCCTTGGCCCGCTCGACGATGGAGGCAATGATCGCGCCGCTGATCAAGTCGCCGCGATAGAGCACCTCCTTGCGCCCGCTGCGCAGCGACACTTCGAGAAAACGGTTTTCCTCACGATGGCCGAACTGGTGCTCCACCACGCGCTGCACGAGCTTTTCAATCGCCGCGGGCACGTCCCCGGCTTCCTGCACCAACTGCGGATCGTAGGGCAGATTCGGCGCGAGATAGATTTTGTAAATCTCCCCCGCGCCCTCACGGGTGGGGCGGTTCACCTTGATCTTTCGATCAATGCGCCCCGGACGCAAAATCGCAGGGTCGATCAAATCGGCGCGGTTCGACGCAAGAATGATCACCACCTCGTGGAGCGAATTGATTCCGTCCATTTCCGTGCAAAACATGGGCACGAGCGTGGAAAGGACATTGGCAAACCGGGAGGCGCGGCGGGTGCCGAGAATGCTCTCCGCCTCGTCAATGAAGAGGAACGGCAGGTAACCCTCGCGCCGCTTTTCCCGCGCGGTCGCGAAAATCTCGCGCACCATCCGCTCGCTCTCGCCCACCCACATATTGAGGATTTCCGGCCCTTTGATGTGCATGAAATACTCGCGCATTCCCCGGCCGCTCTGGCTTGCCAGCTTGGTGGTGAGATTGTAGGCGGTCGCCTTGCCGATGAGCGTCTTGCCGCAGCCGGGCGGCCCGTAGAGGAGGAAGCCTTTCGGCGTCGCATGCTGGAAGCGCTCGAACAACTCCGCATGCAGGAGCGGAAGCTCGATCGCGTCTTGAATCGCATGAATCGCCTCGTCCTGGCCGCCGACTTTTTCCCAGGGCAATTCCGGCACGGCATCGAGGTAGTATTCCTGCGCGTGGGGCTTGGCGAGCACCTCGATCGCCACGCGGTAGTGGGCATCCACCCGCACCTCGTCGCCGGCCTTGACCGTCTGTTTCAAAAGCGGCGATCCGCGTTCGAGAATGGTGGATTGCATCCCGTGCTCGGCCCCGATGCGCAGCCGGTCTTCGCCGAGCAGTTCGGAAACCTTTACCACCGGGCCCCCGGGGTCGAACCCCAATTCGCCGATGATCACATAAGCCTCGTTCAAAAGTACACGCACACCTTTGCGGAGGCGCCCCGGCGGCAGGCGTGGATCGACGTTGCAGTAGTATTCCTGCCCGGCGACCACGATGCGTGCGAGCTCGCGGCTGGTGGCTTCGAGAAAGGTGCCGATGCGGTTGGCCGGCGCGGTGACTTTGCGGATCACCTGCTCCATTTTTTCAATCGTCTCCCGCGCCTCGGCCATGATGTCCTCATGCTCGCCGACGGAGATGCGCAGATCGGTGAGTTCCTTGCGCAGGGCATCGCCGGGCGGCAGCATGGCCATGAGACGGTCCACCCGCTCCGTGGGGGTCAACTCCACATCGTCAGGACGGTCCGCAAAAAATTCGTCGTCTTGCATGAGCGATGAACTCACTATACGCGCCGTTTCCAACCGCCGCAAATTACAGCGCGGGTTTTCTGGTCAACGAGGCGGACTCGCCATGATTGGGAACCGCGGCGAACGCGGCGGTCGCGGCGAAAAGATTCGGACAACGGGCTTACTGATGGACGTGTTTGTCGTTGGCGATTTCCTCGGCGATCCGCAGGGGCCAGGAGGGGTCTTTGAGGAAGTCGGGGTTTTGGATTTTATAAATCTGGTAGCGCTCGATGAAGGCGAGGTTGAAATCGGTGCCTTCGATGCCGAGATTCGGGTAACGGCGCACGGCCTCGGCCTTCGCCTCTTCCACCGTGGCAAATTGCTCCTGCTTCGGCGCGGCCGAGGTTTGCGCGCTGGCCGAGGCACTGGCGGAGGGGCTCGCCTTTCCATCGCTGGCCACGGCACTGGCGCTCGCGGAAGGCGGTGCGCTGGCGACCGCGCCTCCCGCAGGGTGGCCGGAATTGAAAAATCGCAGGGCGAGCATTCCCGCCAGGAGGGCACAGATGATGACGCCAACCAGGACCAGAACGGAACGCCCCTGCACGACCGGCTCTTCCTCCGCCTTCTTTACGTCCACGCTGAGCGGCAGTTGAAGCCCGCTCTCCAGCAGTTCCCAAAGCTGAAGAATCGCCGCATCGCAACCCGCGATGAACTGCTCCTCATCGTGCGGGTAAGCGTATTCCTCATCGGGCGTAATCTTGTTGCGGACGGCCGCAATCATCCCCAGCCGGGAGAGCAGGCGCTGATCGAGCGGCGGATTGATGCTGCGGGCAAGGTCGTAAACCCCTTCGCCAGTGCCGCCCAACTCGATCAGGAGTTGCTCCAGCCGCTGGGTCTTTTGCAGCACTTGTTCATTGAAGGACATCGGAAGTTCTAGGGGGGATAAATTTGGGGAGGAGACTTATGGCATGCCTGGGCCGCAGTCGCAATGGGGAGAATCAAGTCCCGGGGTGCGTCCGCTCAGGCCAGGATCGCCCGCATCAATGCGGAATCTCCCGGGCCACCAGATAGTGGATAAACTCGGCGGGATCGGTCATGGCCCGGAGTTTCTTCTCGCCCGCCGGATCGCGGAAAATGCGGGCGAGCGCGCCGACGATGCGCAGGTAATCCGCCGCCATCGGCACCGGCACCCCGATCACGAAAATGTAGTGCACCCTGGGCGTGCCGTCGGGCAGCATGCCGCTGGTGGAGCGACCCACCGCCATGACCATGGTGCTCACCGCATCGGTGCGCGCGTGGGGAATGCTGATCTCGAAATCGCCACCGCCAGAGACACAGGGGTTGCGCTGGAGCACGCCGTCGTAAAGCTTCGCCCAGTCGAGCACCCGGTCGTCGCCTTTGAGCAGGCTGGCAATGTGCAGAATGGCTTCCTGGGCATTGGACGCTTTGACACTGAGATCCACGAACTTCGGCGTGAGGACGTCGGAAAGGGTAATCATAGGGCGCTCCCGCTCCACTTGAGCTTTTGCCGCAGGACTTCGAAAAAATCGACGCCGGGCAGCATGGCCAGCTTGAGCATCTGCTCCGACTTGCGGATGACGATACGATCGCCGGAATGGACCCGGGCGAGCTCCGAGCCGTCCACGTTCAACGAAATCTCGTGCTGGTCGGGACCGAGCAGGATTTCCACCTCCGCCGTATCATCGACAATCATGGGGCGGTTCGTGAGGACATGGGGGCAGATCGGGGTGATGATGAAGGCCCCGGAATCGGGATCGAGAATCGGACCGCCCGCCGCCAGGGTGTAGGCGGTGGAGCCGGTGGGCGTGGCGACAATCAACCCATCGGCATGGTAGGAGGTGAGGAAACGACCGTTCACCCGTGCCTCGATATTGATCATGCGGGAAACGGCGCCCCGGCTGAGCACCACATCGTTCAAGGCGCGCTGGCTGGCGATTTCCCGCCCTTCGCGCAGCAGCCGCAGGTGCAGTAATTGACGGGAGGAGAGCGTATAATCGCGGGCGGCGATGCTGCCCACGGCCAGCATGGCATCGGCCGAACTGAGGCAGGTGAGAAAACCGAGGGAACCGAGATTGATGCCGAAAATGGGCGGGATGACCTCGCCGAGATCGCGCACGATGCGCAGGATGGTTCCATCGCCACCGAGGGCGACGAGCAACTCGCAGCGCTCGCCCAGCTCCACCAGCGGCACGCCCCCGGGCAATTCCATGGCCCCGGCAGTCCTGGCCTCCAGCAGCGCCTGGACGCCGCGATTTGCAAACTCCTCACTCAACGCGCGGGCCACCCGACGGGCGCCGGCTTTTCCAATGTGGGCAATGATGCCGATTACGGCTGCAGACATGCGAGAAACTCCCGGTTGCCCTCCGTGCCCAGGATGGGTGAATCAGTGACCCCCATCCAGCGCCGGCCCAGGCGGTTGACCACGAAATCATGAATTTTATCCACCGCACGTTGATGGGCGGCTGGATCGCGCACGATCCCTCCGCGGTCCACATCCTCCGGGGTGAGCTCAAACTGGGGCTTGATGAGGCACAGAATCACGCCTGCTGGACTTAGCAACTCAAAGGCGGGAGGCAAGATCAAAGTCAGCGAGATAAAGGAGACGTCGATGACGACGAGGGCGATTTCATCCGGCACCTCCGCGCGGGTGAGGTAGCGGGCGTTGAGCTTTTCCTTCACCACCACGCGGGGGTCGCTGCGGATTTTCCAGTCGAGCTGGCTGTGGCCGCAATCGATCGCATGCACCTTTACCGCGCCGTGCTGGAGCAGGCAGTCGGTGAAGCCGCCGGTGGAGGCACCGATGTCCAGACAGGTCATCCCGGTGGGATCGATGGCATAATGTTGCAGCGCGCCCTCCAGCTTCAAGCCGCCCCGGCTCACATATTTGTCCCCGGCGGCGACCGAGAGCTCGACCCCGGCGGCGACTCGCATCCCGGGCTTGTCGGCCCGGTTTTCCCCGACCTTGACCAAGCCGGCCATGATGGCCCGCTGGGCCTTTTCGCGGCTTTCACAAAGTCCCCGGGCAACGAGCAGGACATCGAGGCGTTCTCTGGCAGTTTTCATATTCAAGTGATTAAATAATGCTTGCCTTGCGTCCGAGTTCAAAACAATAACCCTCTCCCTTGCAAAACATGGCGACCGACGAACTAAAAAACACGATCAAGGAAATGATGGTCGAGAACCTGATGCTCCGGGTCACGAAGGACGAAATTGCGGACGAGCTGCCGCTCTTCGGCCCCGAGGGCCTGGGGCTCGATTCCATCGACGCGCTGGAACTGGTCGTTTCGCTGGAAAAGAAATTCGGCGTCTCGGTGCCGAACTCCGAAGTGGCCCAGAAAGCCCTCGCCACCGTCAATTCCATCGCGGAATACGTGACGACCCACCAGGGCGGAGCGGCGCAGTAACGAAGCCAGCGGTTTTCCCGGCGGCTATTTCCTCGCGATCAACCGCTCGTACATCGCCAGCAGGCGCGGGAGCACGGCATCGAGGCTGTATTGCTCCTCGATCAATTTCTCCGCCGCCTCGCCGAGCGGGCGAAAGGCGGCGGGATCGTCCAGCACGCGGAGCGCCTGCTTCGTCAATTCGTCCACCTCGAAGAACCCGGCGAGCAGTCCATTCTCCTCATGCCGGAGGATTTCCTGCACCGGGCCGGTGGCCGAGCCCAGGACCACCGCCCCGCACGACATGGCGTTGAGCATGGACCAGCTCAAGACAAAGGGCGCGGTGAGGTAAATGTGCAGATCGGAGATGCTGAGCAGATCGGCCAGTTGCTCCGGCGGCACCATGCCGGGGAACAGGATTCGTTCCAGATCGTACTGATCCTGCGCCAGAATGTGCTCGCGATAGCTCTGCTCCTTGATTCGCCCCGTATCACCACTATAGCAATCGCGATCCGAGCCCACCGCGATGATGAGGACATCCTGCCGCGCATCGCAGATCCGCTTTGCCACCTTCATGAAAATGTCGAAGCCGCGAATGGATTCAAATCCCCGCGACACGTAGGTGACGATGCGCGTGCCGGGCGGAATCTCCCGCCCTTGAAACTGACGCGGCACATTTCCCCTGCGATGCCAGCAATCGCGCTCCACTCCGTCAAAAATTGTCTCGATCTTGGGCTGATAAACCTCGGGAAAAAACGCGCGCTGCCATTGCGTGGGACAGTAACCGGCATCGCAGGTATCCAGATCGAGCAGGATCGTTGCATTGCGAGTGCGGGCGCGCAGGTCGTTGATCTCACTCCGGCTGTTGGGGCGGAAGTTCATGTCCCCGCCGTTTTTGCGATAGAAATACTCGAAGTAATTCAGGATCGGGCAATCGTCGTACAGATCGCGCAAGAAGTGCGTCGAGCCAAAGCCGCTGTGCCCCACCACCAGATCCGGCTTTACCTCGGGGAAGTTCTTCATCGTCTCGTAGATCCCGTGGGCATGCCAGGTGGCGAGTTCGAAGGATCGGCTGCAATAGTGGGTTTTGTCGGTGGCCCCGCCTTTTGCCTGGTATTGAATGCGCCGGATGCCGCTAGGAAAACCGGGGGGCAGCTCGGAAACGAAGGTGCATTGAAAATCATGCTCCCGCCTTAGCCGGGCGGCAATATGGCCGAACTGGGCCGGGAAATTCTTGTGCACGTAGAGCACATGCGGCCCGTTCTCCCGGACCGGGCCCGGACGCGGATGCCCGGCCTCGGGCCGGAGCAGGGACGGCACGGCGGCCACCGGCGTGCGCTGGCTGGTCAACACACTCTGGTAGGCTTGCAAAGTGAGTTCCGCCGCGCGTTCCCAGGTGTAATCGCGCTCGATGCGCTCCCGCAGACGTTTCCGCATCGGGGCATCCGCGGCGTGGTTGGCAAAGGCTTGCTTCACCGCATGGCGGATCGAGAGATAATTGCCGGGATCGCAGTAATAGCCATCGTTGCCATAATACTCCCGCTCAAAGCCGGCGGTGCTCAGCACCAGCGTGCAATCGGCCAGCGCCGCCTCCATGTGCACCAGCCCGCACGTTTCGATCCAACTGGGCAGCGCATGCACCCGGGCCGCCGCATACGCCGAGCGCAACTCCTCGGGCGGCAAATGGGGCACGTGAAGAAAATCCTTCACCCCGTGCTCGCGAATGGCCGCGAGGTATTCCGGCTGCAGGTTGTTCCCAACAAACACCAGCGGCAACCCCTGGTCCTTCATCGCCATGGCGAGGAACAGATTGTTCTTCGACCGCTCGATCCGCCCGGCCTGCAGGACGAAATCCCGCACGCCAAAGCGCTTGACGAAGGGCTCCGGATCGGGATCGGCAAAGATCCTGGCATCCACCGCATACGGCACCACGGTCACCGGCTTGCCCGGGTCCCCCAGGGCCCTCACCAGCGCCCGGTGCTCCAGCAAGCTGTTCGGCAGCAGATAGTCCACGTGCTTGAGCACCTCGCGCTGTCGCTGGTCGAAGTCGGCCCCCGGGCGATTTTTCGTCCCCGCGGCCAGCACCGACTTGTCCTCGAAGGTTAACACCATGTCGCGGGCGGCGATCCCGCGAAGACTTCGCTCCAGCCGCTTGGGATCTTTTCCGCTCCCGTCGCCAAAGGTCACTTCCATACACCGGTTCGCCCACAACGCCAGCGATGAGTCCAGGTAGATCGGGGACAGGACGATCGGAATCCCCTGCGCCTTCAACGCCTGCACCTGCTCCAGCACATAGGGCAGCGTGCGCAGATTGAAAATGTGGGCGACATCGTATCCGTGCGCGTCGGGCTGGCGCTCGTAGCATTCCGCGACTTGCACCCCCAGTTTCTGCAACGCCTCGCCGGTCTTCCGCATCTGCGTCGAGTCGCCGCCTTTGAATTTCGTTGCCAGCGGGGAGTTGACCATGAGGACCTTCATAGAACGGCCATTTAGAAAGGAAAATCGGTGCGGAATGCAACGCCCATTTTCCCGCAGGCGAAGTTCCGTCGGGCGATTCCGCGCCCTTTCCAACTTTTTAAATCTGCGAACATTTTAAGATTGCTAGTCCGCTCATCGAGAGGCTAAACCTAGGCCCATGAAATCACTCCCCGTGAAGGATTGGTATTTCGCCCGCTGCCGGGCGAAAAAGGAACAGGCTCGCAAACTCTCAACCAGCGCACTCGAGCAACGCATCGAGCAGTTGGAATCCCGGCGGGTTCGCGCAGTCACCATCGGCTTTTCCGGTGGCATTCTGTCCCTGAACAACTCCGACAACTCCGCCGTCAGTGTCGATGTCGAGTTCGACACCTCGACCCATCTTTTTGAAGTCAACGGATCCGATGTGTCCGGTGCCAACACCAGCACGCTCAAGGAAATCACCTTCAACAATACCGGCTCGGGGACCAACACGGTGAAGGTCAACTGGAATGATGACACCCATTTTTCCAATGTGAACGTCGTCCTGAAGGTCCAGGGGAGTGGCATTAACAACTTCCTCGGCGTCGGCGAGTACGTGGGAGCCTCCACCATCCAGGGAGGCACCGGCCATGATACCCTGGAAGCTTATAACAAGAGCGCCGTGATCAATGGCAATGGCGGTAACGATTACGTTTATGTGGAATACGGCCATGACACCATCACCACCGGAAGTGGTGACGACAGTATTTATGCCTACTCCGGCAACTACAAGATTAGCGCCGGTGAAGGCAACAATTACGTGGAAGTGGAATATGCCAACGCCAATATCACGACCGGCAACGGAAACAACAGCGTCTTTCTTGAATCGGGAACTTTCACTGTAACCACTGGCAACGGGGCTGACACCCTTGGAACAGAGTATGGGGCCAATACCGTGGCAAATCTCGGGGGAGGCGATGATAGCGTGTACATGTATTATGGCGGCACGATGAATGTGAATCTGGGAAGCGGAAATGACAGCTTCTACGATGACTACGGTGGCAAGGTGACCATCGCAGCTGGCTCCGGGGATGACTCGATTGACTTCGAAGAAGGCGGCAAAGCGGTCGTTGACCTAGGCAATGGTGATGACACCTACTACACGTATGAAGGCGGCAAGGCCACAGTGACTGGCGGAGACGGCAATGATTACATCTACGGTGAATATTATGGCACCTTGAATTACGCGGCCAGGAACTGGGAACGATACCGTCTATCTGGAATACGGCGGCAACCTCAAGATGACCTCCTCCGGCGGATCCGACAGTGTTTACTTCTACAGCGGTGGCGACCTGAACTTCACCGGCGGCAATGGAAACGATACGGTGTATGCAGAATACAGTGGCGATATCAAGGCGGTGACCGGCAATGGCACGGACAGCCTGTATGCCTATTATACCGCCGATGTCTCCTTCGTGACAGGCACGGGTGCGGATACCGTTTACACCGATGAGACGGGGGATGTGAAAGTAGCCGCTGGCAATGGAGATGACTCCATCTATGTCGAGTACAGGCGGAAAGGTGAGCGTCAACCTCGGCAACGGGAACAACTATGTTTACGTAGAAGAAGCCACCTCCATCAAGGTATTGACGGGCACTGGCCATGACTCCATCTATGCCGAATATGCCTCCAAAGCATCCATCAATGGTGGCGGGGGCAACGACTCCTTGTATGCTTACGAGGTGGGCAACCTCAGCATGAATGGCGGACTGGGCAACGACACCCTCTACGCCGAGTACGGTGATGTGGCGCACGTCGTTGGCGGTGGCGGCAACGACTCCATTGCCGTTTACTACTACTACAGCCCGTATAACCCTTAAGGGGATCCAAACTCTTGAAAAGTGGGACACTTGCGCAAAGTGTCCCACTTTTTGCGCCCGGTGGCGGGAACTACTCCACGACCGGGGCCTGGTTGATCGCGTCGAGAAACAGCCGGATCTTCCCGTAATCGCGCTGGTGCGGCGTGAGGATCAGCCGGGGCAGCCGGGCGAGCTCGGGCTCGTTCATTTCCTCAGGCAGGGCGGAACCTTGCTCGATGAGGCCCACCTGGAGCAGATCGGAAAAACGGGTGTTTAAATCCTGTAAAGCATGGTCGGTGATCGCTTTTTCCAGACGGATCACCATCTTCTTATTCACCCAGCGATAGGAACGGAAGTTCTTGTAGAACTGGAGGATTTCCTGGACGGCCTCGTCCACGCTGTCCGTGAGTTTGAAAAGATGGAAATCCGTCTCGGAGACCAGCCCGCTTTTCAAGAGCTGGTCCTTGAGAAAATCGAGCCAGGTCTGCCAGAAGGTGCTGCCGGGGGTATCCACCAGCACGTAGGGAATGATGCGGGATTTGCCCGTCTGCATGAGCGTGAGCACCTCGAAGCCTTCATCCATGGTGCCGAAGCCACCGGGGAAGAGCGTGATGGCATGGGATTCCTTCACGAAATTCAGCTTGCGGGTGAAGAAGTAATTGAAGTTCACCAGCTTGCGGTCGCCGTGGATCGTCTCGTTGGCGCGCTGCTCGAAGGGCAGCTTGATGTTGAGGCCGAAGCCGAAATCGCGACCGGCCCCTTTTTGCGCCGCGCCCATAATGCCGTCGCCGCCACCGGTAATCGTCATGTAGCCGTGCTCGCGCATCCTGGCGGTAAACTCCTCGGCGGCGATGGCGGCGGGCTCGGTGGCCTTGGTGCGCGCCGAGCCGAAGACCACCACTTTTTTCCGTCCCGTGTAGGGGGCAAACATCCTGGCCGCGGAACGCATCTCCTTGAGCGCGCGATTAAAGAGCTTCAGATCGGCCACGCTGTAATTTTCGCGCCCGATCTTGAGCGCGGTGACAATCAATTCCTGGATGAGCAGCGTATTGGTATCCACGCCCGATTTTTCGAGGAGTTCGGAAATCTGCCGGTCGATTTCTGCGTCGCCGATGCTGGGGAGATACGAATGGCCGATACTGGTGGCGGTAAAGTCAGGAGGCATGGAGAAAATTCCGTGGTTGCAGGCCCCGGCGCAAGGGGCAAAATTAGATTGAGGTTTAAACCGCCTCTTCCTTGGAAAGAACCTTAACCCTGACCTGCTTATGATTATCGTCATTCGCCCCAATACTCCCCGCGAGAAAGTCGATGAAGTCATCGCCGAAGTGCAGAAGCTGGGCTACAATCCCCGCCCCATTTTTGGCACCTACCAGACGGTGATCGCCGCGATCGGTGATGAAACGACTAACGCTCCCCTCACCTCGCTCAGCGTGCTGCCGCAGGTGGAACAAGTGATGCCGGTGCAAAAGCGCTACAAACTGGTGAGTCGCGAGTCGCATCCGCTCAACAGCACCGTCGATGTCGATGGCGTGATCGTCGGCGGCGCAGAGTTCGTGATGATGGCCGGGCCGTGCTCGGTGGAAAGCGAAGAGCAACTCCTGGCCACCGCGCATGAAGTGAAAAAACTGGGCGCGAAGATCCTGCGCGGGGGCGCTTACAAGCCGCGCACATCGCCGTATGAATTCCAGGGCCTGGGAGAAAAGGGCCTGGAATTGCTCGCGCTCGCGAAAAAGGAGACGGGACTGAAAATCATCACCGAAGTGTTGAGCGAGCGGCATGTGGATCGCGTGGCCGAGGTGGCAGATATTTTCCAAATCGGCGCCCGCAATGCGCAGAATTTCCAGTTGCTCATCGAGTGCGCCCGGACGGGCAAGCCGATCCTGCTCAAGCGCGGCCTGAGCGAGCGCGTGGAGGAGTGGCTGCTGGCGGCGGAATACATCCTGGCCCATGGAAATGCGAAGGTGATGCTCTGCGAGCGCGGCATCCGCACCTTTGAAACCTATACCCGCAATACCCTCGATCTGGCTGCGGTCGCGATTGCCAAGAAGGAATCGCATCTCCCAGTGATCATTGATCCCAGCCAGGGCTGCGGGCGGGCGGACCTGGTAAAAATGCTGTGCCGCGGCGCGGTGGCGATGGGCGCGGATGGGCTCCTGATCGAGGTCCATCCCCATCCCGCCGAAGCGATGAGCGACGGCCAGCAGCAAGTCGATTTCAAAGCCTTCGAGGAGCTCATGCACGAGCTGAAACCCTTCTACGCGGCAGCAGAAAGAACGTTCTAATTCGATAAAGATTACAACGCGGAAATTACGCGCTTGCACTTTCCCTCCGGCAAAATATGGTGTGCGCCCAGACACTGCAGGAACTACGGGCAGCCTGTGTCGTAACCGGAATCCCACGATCATGAAATCCATTGCCTCCTTCACTTTGCCGGCCTTCTGTCTGGCGGTTTTTACCATCCACCCCCTGGTCGCGACAGCGGCCGATCCCTCCCCCTCACCTTCCGCTACAGCAAGTGCGGAACTGGACCCCACCGATGCGGCGGCCTTGAAGCCGATGATCGGGAAGACGGTGACCGTCGCGGGGAAGGTCACTTCGGTCAATGCGAGCAAGACCGGCAGCGTCCTCTTCATCCACTTCGCCCAGGATTGGAACTCCTCCCTCTCCCTGGTTCTGTTCGCGAAATCGGGCGAGCCCACCCTGGATTCGCTACAGCAGTATGTCGGCAAGCAAGTCAAAGTAACCGGCAAGCTGGAGCTCTACAAAGATCAACTGGAAATCAAACTCGACTCCCCGACCTCCATTGAAAGCGTCCAATAAATTTCGCGCCGTAGCCGCGACTGCGGTGCTGGCCCTTACGCAAAGCGCGGCCTGGGCTTGGGATGCCACCGGCCACATGCTCGTGGCGGAAATCGCCTGGCAGAATACCAAGCCCACCGCCCGCCAGAAGGTGACCGAGCTGGTCTCCAAGCTGGACAACCGTTTCAACGCGCACAACAACTACAACTTCCTCACCGCCGCCTGCTGGATGGACGACATTCGCGCCGACAAAACGGTGAACGTCTGGTCTTCCTGGCACTATGTCGATATCGAGCACACGGATGCCGCGGACCCGGCCGTGGTGCCACCGCCGCCGAATGTGATCTGGGCCATTGATCAAAATCTGCAGACGCTCAAAGACCCGAAATCCACGGAGGATCAGCAACGCCTCGCCGTCACCATGCTGCTGCACTTTGTCGGCGACATCCACCAGCCCCTGCATTGCACCGACTGGAACGACAAGGGCGGCAATACCTATCACATCTCGGGCATTCCCATGAGCGATCTGCGCCCCGGCGAAGTGCCCAACCTGCACAGCTATTGGGATCGCGCCTTTCGCTTCGACGAGAAGGACGGCCAGGCCGTGGAGCTCTACCAGGGAATCAAGCTGCCGGAACAGCGCCCGGCAGAGCCCGATCAGGGTCTGATCAAAGAAGAGGCCGACAAGATTGTGGCGCTCTATCCGCGGGCCGCTCTTTTCCAGATGGAAAAGCCGAGCACCGCGCTCGACTGGGCCCGTGAAAGTTACGTCTGGGCCTCGGCCCTTTCCTACCCGCTGCATGCGCATCCGGATGCGATGCAGGTCGTTCCACTCTCCGCCGAGTACGTGGGCCGCACTCACGCGCTCTGCTGCGAGCGCATCGCCCTGGCGGGCTACCGTCTCGCGGATTTGCTGAACGATCTCTACGCGAAGTAAGAGTCTCTCCGCCTTTGCGCGGGGCCTTTTTGACCGGTTGGTAAAAGACCCCGCGCTGGCTTGGCATGGCGGAAAAGTTTTAGTCGTTGTCCAAAATCCAGAGCCGCGCGAGGGATCTCCCGCCGAGCGTGTAAGTGTCGCTGCTGCTTAAAGTCAGCCGAATAACCTCGGTCCCTTCGACTTTGCGGTCGTTCACGGCGACCACGATCAGCGTATAAGTGCTCGCTCCTGCGGGAATCACCACACTGCCGCTCAGAGCAGCGGAATCGGTGCCCACATAGTCGGTCCCATTCTTTGCCCGCCCGCCGAGAGTATAGTTCACGGTGAGCGCACTGGTAGTGTCTCCAGTGCGGGTGAAGCGGAAGCGCCCGCGTTTTCCACCTTCCTTCAGCAAATGATTGCCCAGTGCTTTCACGGTCACGACCGGCAGGCTGGCGGTCACGGTGAGCGTGGCCGTGGTGGTCTGGGCCGAGCCCACGTCATTACTCACGATGGCGTAGTAGGCACCGGCATCATCCGTCGTCGTCGCGGCGATGGTGTAACTGGAGTTAGTGGCGCCATCAATGGCCGTATCGTCCTTATACCACTGCCACGAGAGGGTGCCCGTGCCACTGGCGGCCGCGGTAAAAGTCGCACTGTTGCCTGCCACCACCGTGAGCGAGGCCGGATCGGTGGAAACCGCCGGGCTGGTGCCGCTGGAGGTGGAAACCGCCAGGGATGCCACGGTACTCGTAGCCGAGCCCACGTCGTTGCTCACCACCGCGTAATATGAACCCGTATCCGTGGTGGAGACACTCGCAATGCTATAGGTGGCACCGGTGGCGCCATCAATCGGGGCATCTCCCTTGTACCATTGATAGGACAAAGTTCCGCTGCCCGTCGCGGTAACACTGAAGGCTGCGCTATCGCCTTCGTTCACCGTGAGCGACTCCGGCTCACCCGTGATTTCCGGCGTGGTGCCGCTGGAGGAACTAATCGTCAGCGTGGCGACGGCGCTGGTGCTCACTCCATACTCGCTGGTCACCATCACATCGTAGGAACCGGCATCGTCCGTCGTCGTGCTCGCGATCGAATAGCTGGAACTGGTCGCCCCGGAGATCGCCGCCGCATCCTTGTACCATTGATAGGTGAGCGTGCCACTTCCCGTTGCCGTGACGCTGAAACTCGCGGTGGAACCTGCCGCCGCAGTGGTGGAAGCCGGATCCGCGGAAATCGAAGGCGGGGTAGCGCTCAAGGAAGCACCAAATTCCGCGGCGTAATCCGCCACCTTGTCGCGCCAGAGCGTATGATAATGCACCTGCGTCGGATAGGCGATCCCTTGTTGCACCACGAACTCGATCCACACCCGCGGCCCGTCCACCCGCAGGTAGGAGTGCTGGGTACTCGTGCCGGAGGGACTGGCGGGAAAGCTCGCCACTCCGCTGCTATCCACTCCGTAGCCGACATAAGTTTGCGCCAGCGCCGCATCGCTCTCGTAATCCGCCAGCAACGCCGCCGCGATGTCGCTGGAGTGATTGTTCACCCACGCTTCGATCAGTGTCTTCACCTCCGCCTTTTCCGCACTGCTCAACGAGGTATAAATGACCCCGCGCCCGCTGGTGGGATACGTCTGCGGGAAATTCGTATCGTGCCCCGAGGAGGCTACGCCCATCACCACATCGGTGAAAGTCCCGCTGAGCTTCGCCGAGGACGAGACCGCGCTGTCCGCCTGGATGGCGGTGGCGAGCGCGGAGACCGCCGCCCGCTGCGTCTCCAGCGGGGCGTGGGCGACATTGGAGGAATCCGTCCAGTTCGGCGGTTCCACGCCGTCGAACATCGGCATCGCGCTCACGTATTTGCCGTTGTAGGTGATGTTGTAGGCAATGTGATGCCCGGCCAGTTGCAGCATCCACGGCGAAGTCGTCGAGGGCGTGCCAAGAAACGCAATGTAATACATGCCCGAACCCCATTCGCTGGAATTGACCGAGCTCAGCTTGTCATCCGCATTGCGAATTTCCGCAAAGAGCGTGTAGCCCGTGCTGCTCAACGCCGCCTTGGCCACCGCGAGCGCGGCCGTCAGCTGCGTGGAAGCTCAGGCTGGAAAATTCCAGGCCATTCCGGGAGGCAATGCCGACCGGCAGGTTGGACCATATTTCCGCATTCGCCAGCGTGTAGCTCAGTTGCAGCGTGCTGATTTGCGAGGTGCTCAAAGTTGCTTCAAAAGCCGTGGCTGCCTGCACTACACTCGCAGTATCCGCCTGCAAAGAGCGGTTGGTAAAAAGGCTGAGCAGCATTACCAGCAACCAAAGCCACCCCAGGCGATGTCGTAATTTCAGATATTGAAAAACCTTGCGGCCAAGGCTGGGACGGGCGGCTTTTTTGGTCACCCCACGTGGTCTGATGGAACGATCTTTTCTATTCATGGCAAAGGGGAGTTTCGGGTTTCAAATAACGGCAGCGGGAATGAACTGCCACGCGGCAACAACCTCCAGCCACGATCGGAAGTCATGTTAAGGAGTATTAAGAAGCCCTGCTCCCGATTGACCTCGCTCCCCACGACGTTATCATCGCCTCAATCCTTCCCATCTCGTGAAAGCGCGTCGTCCATCCACCCTCGTCGAATGGGGATTCATCCTCCTGATGACGGCTTTGTGCGCCACGATCACGATCTTGCAATACCGCTGGACCGGCGAGGTCAGCACGGCTGAGGAAACGCGCCTGCATGCCAGCCTGCGCGAGCAGGTTCAAGCGCTGACAAATGCCTTCGACGCGGAACTCTCCGAAAGCTGCAGCCTCCTCGCGCCGGCGGGCCGGGAGCTCACGGCCAGCGGGCGGGAGCAGGCACATGCCCGGCGCCTGCTCGACTGGGCCAGCCAGAATCGACGCCCCATTTTCAAGCGCCTGGCGGTCGCCGTGCCGGGTGACAGCGAACTCCAGCTCTTCCAGCTCGATCAAAAAACGGGCGCTTCCTCTCCCATGCCATGGCCCGCCGAGTGGCGCTCGCTGCATGATAACCTGTGGCAAAAAGCCACGCATAGCAGCGAGTTCCGTCCCTTTGAAGATCCTCAAGGACTGCTCCTCCAGACCCCGGTCTTCGGCGGCTCCACTCCCGGGGAAAACGAATGGATGATTTATGAACTGGATCGCGACTATCTGGCAAAGACCTGGATTCCGGAACTCGTAAAAACCTACCTTGCCACGGATGAATCCCAGCCGCCGACTCACATCGAGATCCGCACGACGGCGTCTCCAGGCACGATCATTTTTTCCGACCTTCCAAAGGCTGCCTCCGGAGGCGAACAGATCGTTTCCCTCACCTTCAACCATGGGGGCCTGACCCTCGACGATCCCCGGGCACGACCGGATGATTTTCGCTGGCTCCTGGAGGCGCATCGAATGCCCGGGGCGCTGAAGGTGGTCGTGACCGAGAATCGTCGGCGCAACTTTGCGCTCGCCTGCGTGGTGAACGGGCTCATCCTCATCAGCGGTTTTGCGCTGCTGCGCCACACCCGGCGCTCGCGCGAACTGGCCGCCGCCCAAATGAACTTCGTCGCCAATGTGTCCCATGAGCTGCGCACGCCGCTCACCGTCATTCGCGGCGCGGCCTATAATCTCACGCGGGGGGTGATCCGCGATCCCGCGCGGGTCGAGCAATATGCACGCCTGATCGTCCAGCATGCCGAGCAGCTCGGCGAGATGGTGGAGCAGGTGCTGGCCCTCGCCGGGGCGAGCAGCAGCCGGGGAATCGGAAAATTTCATCCCGTCGCCATCGCCGAGGTCTTGCACGAGGCAATCGCCGTCACCGCGCAGGACGTGCAAGCGAGTGGAAACATAGTCGAGTTCCAACCACCCGGGGCATTCCCGAAAATCGCCGCCGATGCGACCGCGCTGGGGCGGGTCTTCCAGAACCTTATTACCAATGCGGCCAAGCACGGCACGCCCGCCGCTGGGAATGGCCGCATTCTCATCACGGCCAGGGTTCAGGATGAAAAGGCGGGGCGCTGGGTGGAGATTCGAGTCCGCGATCATGGGCCGGGCATTCCCGAGAGTGAACGGGCCCAGATTTTTTCGCCGTTCTACCGCGGCACCTTGGCCCGGGAAAAACAGACGCGCGGCAGCGGGCTCGGGCTCAACCTCGTTCGCGAAATCGTCCAGGCCCACCGGGGCCGCGTCACCATCGAGGAAACACCCGGCGGCGGCGCGACCTTCCTCGTTCGCCTGCCCGCCATGAAGAACGAGGTCGTCCCATGAATGCCCGCATTTTCATTGTCGAAGACGAGCCCGGAGTCCTGCTGATTATTTCCGATTTGCTCCGCGCCGAAGGTTATCTCGTGGAAACGGCGACGGATGGGAACACCGCCCGGCAGCGCATCGGCACGACCCCCTTCGACCTGCTTATTCTCGATGTGATGCTGCCCGGAATGAGCGGCTTTGAAATCTGTCACGCCGCCCGCGAGGGCGGCTTCGAGGGCGCCATCCTCATGCTCACGGCGCGCGGCCAGGTGCCGGATCGCGTGCAGGGATTGCGGACCGGCGCGGATGATTATCTGGTAAAACCTTTCGATCCGGATGAACTGCTCGCCCGCATCCATGCGCTGTTGCGGCGGATTCACAAGAGCGAGCTCACGCCAGTCACGCGCTTCCAGTTCGGAAAGGTCTCCCTCGATTTCACCACCGGGGTCTTTCTCAAAGACGACGCGCCCCTCACCTTCGCCGCCAAGGAGATCGAGTTGCTTCGCCTCCTCGTCAATCATCGCGGCCAGGTCCTCACCCGGGAGGAGATCCTGAAACAGGTGTGGGCCAACCAGCCCTTCATTACCCCGCGCACGGTGGATGTACACATCGCGTGGCTGCGCCAAAAGCTGGAAGACAACGCCCAGACTCCGCGGCACATCCTCACCGTTCGCGGTGAAGGGTATCGTTTTACCCGTTAGGATACGCGGGTAACACTACATCAACCGCGCACCGATTTCCGCCAGGGCGCTGCGTTCGCCCTTGTTCAGGCTCACGTGCGCGGCAATCGCTTCGCCCTTGAGACGGTTGCGCGTGTAAACGAGGCCGTTGGAACGGCTGTCCACATACGGATTGTCGATCTGCGCCGGATCGCCGACCAGGATGAGCTTGGAACCGCGCGACATTCGAGTGACCACCGTCTTCGCTTCAAGCGGGGTGAGCTGCTGCGCCTCGTCGAGCACGAAAATCCGGCGGGGAATCGAGCGCCCGCGGATATAGGCGAGCGCCTCGATCTCCACGATGCCCTGCTCGAGCAGATGCTCGTAAGGCTTGCGCGGGGTGGCGCCGTTTTGATTGGCCGCATGCGCGGCTGCCGGCGGGAGATTGGCGGGGTGCTTTTTCTTTTTCTTGCCATCGTTCACCGGGACGACGGCGGGGGGCATGAGCACGTCGAACGCATCGTAAATGGGCTGCAGCCACGGGCGCATCTTTTCCTCCAGCGTGCCGGGCAGGAAGCCCAGCGTCTCGCCCATGGCCACGATCGGACGGCTGACGGTGAGGCCGTTAAACGACTTGCCAAACACCTGATGCAACCCTGGCCGCCACCGCGAGGAGGGTCTTGCCCGTCCCGGCCTGGCCATAGCAGGTCACCAGCGAAATCGTGGGATCGAGCAACGCATCAATGAAGCATTGCTGGCCAAGGTTGGCCGGGCGGAGATCAATGCCCCGCGGGATGTGCAGGGTCTCGGGAATGACCAGCCGGCGGAACACCCGCTCGCGGCTGAAGCGCGCGGGCATCGTCTTCTTTTCGCCGGCGGTGAGCAGCACATACTCGTTCAACATCAGCGTCGAAATCCGTTCGCTGGAAAGCTCCAGCTCACCGGAACTGGCGAAGCGCTGCAACTCGTGCGGATGCACCTCGATCACGCGCAGGTCGTAGCTCTCCACGTCCTTGGCTTCCACCTTGTCGTTGAGGTAATCCTGGCACTGGAGCCCCACCGCCCGGGCTTTGAGCGCCATGTTCAAGTCCTTGGTGACCAGGATCACGCGGGTCTTGATTTCGGCCTGGAGCAAAATCACGCAGGCCAGGATGCGATGGTCCACGCGCTCCGTGTCGGGGAACACGCGATGAAACTTTTCGAGCGTCTTGCCATTGGCCCCGCCGAAATCGAACACCGTCAGGCGCACGCTGCCGCCCCCCGCGGTCGGCACGCCATTCAGCACCGAGGCGCCGTTTTTGGAAAACATCTCGGTAAGCGTACGATGTACTTTGCGTGCATTCGCGCCACGCTCGGACTGCTCGTTTTTGAAGCGATCCATCTCGCTGAGCACGTCCACCGGGATGTGCACATGATTCTCCTCGAAACGGCCCAGGCAGGTGGGATCGTGCAACAGCACGTTCGTATCCAAAATGAAGTGCTTGCCCGGGTTGCTCGGTTTCGGGCGCTTTTTCTTTACGCGGGGAGCGGGGGTGTCCAAATCGTTAGGGCTGCCAATCGTGGCGAGGGTGGAGGTGTCGTGGAGTGGATCGAGTTGGTTCATTGAGAGTGGATGCAAAGCGGGGAGCAAACGTGCAAGGAGCCCCATGGAAGCAGAAGGTGCTCCGATTAAAATGAAACACTGGAGTCGCCGGAGAAGTGATAATTGCGATGTATCGCCGATAGCCGGGAATTGCAACGAACAATTTGTCAAAAATGCATGACGCCCCTTGACGCCGCAGCACTTCGCCATTACCAGTCCGGCGTCGCATGAACTATTTCCCGGCAAATTCCAACGCTTCCGTCGCCATGCAGGCCGCCAAATGGCAGGTCCTCGCCATGGTCAAGCGTCATGCCGTTTGCATTAGCAAAACCGTCCGCAAGGACGGGCCAGCCAGTGGGAAAAAGTTCTAGAATCCAAATACGACAACGATTTTTGAAACCCACCGCTGGCATCCGGCGGTGGGTTTTATTTTTCCCATCCGCCGCAGGTCAGCAAAACCACCGAAAGGAAAAAACACCATGAACCAGAGAAATGAACGGCGGAACCCGGCAGGCCCTTGCGATGATGAGGCGCGGCTGGCTTTGCTGCAGGCTGCGTATTTGCGGGCCGGCTTGAACTTTGGACAAGCCCGGCTGGCGGCGCTGGCGGATTACCGGTGCGGCTTCAGTTGCCTCGAGCAACTGGCCGCGTAGAAAGGTCCGCCTGCCATGAGCACACCCACATCCCCCTCGCCCCGGTGGCTGGTGATTGCGGCCTTCGCATCCCTCTACGTCACGTGGGGTCTTACCTACTTTTTCATTCGCATCGCGATTGAAACGATCCCGCCTTTCCTGATGGCCGGAGCGCGTTTCATGTCGGCCGGGCTGGTGCTCTACGCCTTCGTCCGCCCGCGCGGCGAACGCCCGACTTTCGCCCAGTGGAAAGACGCGCTCGTGATCGGCTTCTTCCTGCTCCTCATCGGCAACGGCGGCGTCGCCTGGGCGGAGCAGCGCGTCCCCTCCTCGCTCACCGCGCTCATCGTCGCCATCGTGCCGCTCTGGATGATTTTGCTCGAGTGGCTGCGCGGCGGGGAACGCCCCCGCGGCACGCTTTTCGCCGGGCTCCTCGCGGGCTTTTGCGGCATCGCCTTAATTGCGCTCAGTCGCGATCAACATGGCCGCATGCTGGCGGAGCCCATTGGCGTCATCTGCCTGCTGACCTCCTCCTTTTGCTGGGCCATCGGCTCGCTCTATTCGCGGCATGCGAAAAAAACGCAGTCCGTGCTGCAATTCATCGCGATGCAGATGATCGCGGGCGGCGCGTTGCAACTGCTCACCGGCACGCTCCTGGGCGAAGGCTCCGAATTTCACTGGGCAGCGCTGAGCCGGGCTTCGCTGCTGGCCTTTGCCTATCTCGTCATCGGCGGCGCGATCGTCGGCTTCACCGCCTATGCGTGGCTGCTGCAGGTGAGCACGCCCGCGCATGTGTCCACTTACGCATACGTCAATCCCCTCATTGCCGTGCTCTTCGGCTGCACATTTGGCCATGAGGCGATCACTTCCAGCATTCTCATCGGTGGCGCGCTGATTGTCTGCGCGGTAACGCTGATCGTCTCGCGCGGAAAGAAAGCACCCGCCCCTGCCAAGCGCGAGCTGGAGCCTGTCATGGTCGAGTAACGGCGTCGCTTGACGTCGCCCCCAGCTTTTCGGGATAAAGGCGCGGATGGAACTTTCCGCGCCCGCCAAAACCAACGTCTCGCTCCGCGTCCTCGGCAAGCGCGCCGACGGCTTTCACGAACTCGAAACGCTGATGGTGCCGCTGGCGCTGGCTGATACGGTACATCTCGAAAAAACCGACGGAGAAGGTGTAACCTTCACCTGCACCGACAGTTCACTTCCGACCGACGACCACAACCTCGCCGTCCGCGCGGCCAAGCTGATCCTCTCCACGTCGAAAGCCAAAGGCGGCTGGAAAATCCATCTTGAAAAACGCATCCCGCACGGCGCAGGGCTCGGCGGTGGCAGCAGCGACGCGGCGACCGTCTTGATGGGAATGAACGATCTGCTCGGTCGCCCCTTCTCACAGCCCGAACTCCTCGAAATGGCCGCGCAGCTCGGCTCTGATGTCCCGTTTTTCATCGTCCGCGGCCCGGCGCTCTGCAAGGGACGTGGCGAAATCGTCGAGCCTGCGGATTTCCCCGCTGGCACACCCATCCTGCTCATGAAGCCGCCCTTTGGCGTGCCGACGCCTTGGGCCTACCAGCGCTGGCGCGAATCGCAGGAGGTGCCGTCCTTCTCCTATGGACCGCAAACCTTCGGCGGTCACGAACTGGTCAACGATCTCGAACGTCCCGTCTTCGAAAAATACCTCCTCCTCGGCGTGATGAAAAACTGGCTCCGCGCCCAGCCCGAAGTCGCGGCCGCCATGATGTCCGGCTCCGGCGCCACCGTCCTCGCTCTGCTGAAATCGGACGGCACATCCCTCCCCAGCCGCGCCACCGCTGAATTTGGCGAAACGCTCTGGACCTGCCTCACCCAAACGACCGGCCCGGCATAAGCTCCAACCGGTTGCCCTGAGTTATCTCCCCGGGGCCAATTCCAGCAGGCAGCCTTTGAGATATTCCGTCTCTGGAATCCCTGCGAGGATCGGATGATCCGCCGCCTGCGAGAACGTCTGCAACACCCGCGCACTCCGCTTTGCATCGACCAGCGATTCCACAATCATCTCGCGGAACCCTTCGCCGCTCACATGATGCGAGCACGAAAACGTCGCCAGCAACCCTTCCGGGGCGAGCAGCTTCAGTGCGCGAAGATGAATCTCCTTGTACCCGCGCATCGCATCCTGCAGCTTCCCCTTCGACTTCGTGAAAGAAGGCGGATCGAGGATGATCAAATCGTATTTTGCCTCCCGCACTTCCTCCGCCTTGAGGTAATCGAACACGTTGTGTTCCACGACATTGATCGCCAGCCCGTTCCGCTCGGCATTGCCGCGCAGGAGCTGGCAGCAGTCGGCGCTGATCTCCACCGCCGTCACTTCGGTCGCCCCGCTTTTGGCACAAGCCAGCGCGAAGGCCCCCTGGTTCGAAAAGCAATCGAGCACCCGCTTGCCTCGGGCCCAATCCGCCACCGCGC
>JASGKO010000006.1:0-91073 GCA_049840595.1 Chthoniobacteraceae bacterium | reverse complement strand
ATGAAGAAAAAATTGACCATTCTCACTGCATTTGCGGTCGCAGCCAGCGTTTTGCTCGCTACGCCTTCCGTGCATGCTGCAGCAACCCTGACGAGCGACGAAGCTACCATTATCGCCCATCTTCCCAATGGTGTAACGATCGCCACGGCCACCGCCGAGCAAATCGCCACGGCCACCGCCGCGGCCATTACCACCGCTCCCAAGCTGCCTGCGAATCGCGCGATTACGGCCGCTTTCAGCCTCACCGACGCGGGTGCTGGCCCTGGAGTTTACAACGGCGACGCTCGTGATGCCGATGTGTTCATTCTCGAAGCCGTTGGCGCGGCTCAGGTAAAGAGCCCGGGTAACACTCACTTCCACCGTGACGGCTGCTTTCGCCGCGGTCCAGAATACGCTCAACACCACCAAGCTCAGCGCGACCAGCAATATCACCGGCACTACCACGGATGATGCGTCTGTCGTCGCTGCTTGACGGCCTCCACCATCGCTGGGATCCAAACTTCCACGGTGACCGGTGCAACTGCCGCCAAGAAGACGGCTGCCATCAAGGCTGCGGTCTCGGCTGCGGTCAAGGGTTCCCTGATCATCAGCGAAGGCGCTACGGGCGTTGTGACCGGTGCGGTGACCCTCGCCCAGGCCACCCAGAGCTCGCTCTCGATCGCAACCAAGGCTGAGGTCAAGGCGAACCTTGCTCTGATCAAGGCGATCGTCACGGCTGCTGCCAGCAAGGCCAAGAGCCAGGCGACAGATATCGCCGAAGCGGCTGCGGAAGCGGGCGCTTATGTCTTCGGTGACACGACTGGCACGGTTGCCTATGGCATCTCCGGCACGGTCCTCAGCAACTATGCGGCTGCCATCTCGGCTGCCATCAAGACTGCGGTGGGCAACAAGATCTTCAAGACCCTCGATATCACCGGCGCGATCACCACTGGCGCGAATAACGCGGTGGCGCTGCTGAACAACACGGGCAGCACCTACGGAATCGGTGCAGCGGGTGTGTTGAACTATGCGTTCAACACCACCACTGCTTCCGGCACTCCGATCACGGACATCACTGGTCTGTAATTTTCTTCAAGAGTATTGATCGAAAAAGCCCCGCCTTCATCGGCGGGGCTTTTTTATTTATTTATGGTGATTTCAATATCACCAATTTTTATGCACATATTATCAGAATTATTAATTTGCACTTTATTGCAATTAAACTACCTACTTTTTATGTCTGAACGGGGATGATTCCTGCCTACGGGAAGGAGGAATTCAGTTCCGACGCCGACTGCTGCTGACCGTTTTTACCCAACCACCGAAAGCATACTCCTTATGAAAAGAACTCCCACCCGTCTCGCCTTGGCGGCCATCCTTACCGGCGGCTTGCTCCTTACGCAAAGCGCGATGGCTACCCTGACCGCCGATCAAAGCACGATCCAGAATCTCCTCCCCACCGGAGTGTTCCTTGAGCAAGCTCCCTATGCCACTTACGACCAGTTGGCGAATGCAACTGCGGCTGCCGTGGCCACCAGTGCCCTTACGCCAGACCGAGCGATTGCCGCCGCCTTTGCCCTCGATTCCGCCACTACGGGTGGCACTGATTACCGGAACGCCGACGGCGCGGTCGTGCAGTCGCTTCTCACCCAGGTCGGCGGGAACAAAGCCCAGGTCATTGTCGCGGTAAACGCCGCCTTCTCCGCCTCCAACATTGGCAGCGTCCTTTCCTCGGTCTCCGATGATACGGCGATCGCCGCGCTCCTTTCTTCGGGCATTTTCAATGGTCTCCAAAAAGCGGTCGCGAAAAAGGCCCTGATCGGCCCGATTCGCAATGCCGCAGTGACAGCCGCAATCAAAGCAGCGGTTATCAGCATTCCCGATGGCGCGGACATCGCCGTGCCCAAAAATGGTCCGGTGGACAATGCGCTGGGCAGCACCGCCGGAGACGGCCTCGGTGCCTCCAAGGCTGCCGCAGGCGTGGTGACGGGGCTCGTTTCCCAATACCAACTCGGCACAACCAAGAGTAATTCGGTCGTGGCCGCCATCGTCAAGAATGCGGTGAAGGCCGATAAGACCGACTACCTGCAAATCGCCCAAGCTGCGGCCCAGGCCGCGGCCTATGTCTTCGGGCTGAGCAACACGGGCGGGGCCAATGCCTTCGCCGCCGGCTTCATCATCAATGCCGTGAAGGCCGCTTTCGGAACCGTCGGGGCGACAAAGGCCAAATACATCAGCGACGCCGTGAACTTCGGCAAGAGCCTGGCCATCGCCTATGGCCTCACCTCCGCACAGATCACGCTCGGTGCCGGTGCCGCTGGAATCGCCGACTATACCTACACTGGCGGCAGTTCCGGCACTCCGGTGACGGATATCACCGGTCTCTAGCCTCCGTTCCAATCAGCATTTCGAAAAGCCCCGCCCTCACCAGCGGGGCTTTTTTTCATCCTCGCGAAGAGCACGCAGGATAAAAACTCAAAGTGATCCCTGGAGCTATCGCCTTGCCTGCATCCATGGCATTGGCGGCGGTCCCCTCCCTTCTTGAGCTTCCGAGCCCCTCATGGTCAAAAATCCTCCAATCCTGCGGCTTTGCATCTCCACGGCAGCAATAAAAAAGGCTCCCTTCTGGCGAAAGGAGCCTTTCAAATTTTACCAAAGCTTCAGCCAGCCTAGCCCGGGATTTCGCGGAGCATTTGCTCGTTGGTCGGGAAGCGGCGCACGAAGGTAAGCAGGCGCTCGATCGCTTCCTCCGGCTTGTGGCCGGCGAGGCCGCGACGAATGACGTTGATCTTGTGGAGTTGATCCGCCGGCAGGAGCAGCTCTTCGCGGCGGGTGCCGGACTTGAAGATATCCACCGCCGGGTAGATGCGCAGGTCGCTGATCTTGCGATCGAGCACGAGTTCCATGTTACCAGTGCCCTTGAACTCCTGGAAGATGAGTTCATCCATGCGGCTGCCGGTCTCGATGAGCGCGGTGGCGACGATGGTGAGCGAACCGGCTTCCTCGGTATTCCGCGCGGCGGCGAACAGCTTGCGGGGAATTTCCAGGGCGCGGGCATCGATACCGCCGCTCATGGTGCGGCCACCGCCCCCCATGGCGTTGTTGAAGGCGCGGCCAACGCGAGTGATGGAATCGAGGAGCACGAAGACATCCTTCCCGGCTTCCACCATGCGCTTGGCACGCTCGACGGCGAGCTGGGCGATGCGGGTATGGCTCTTGATGTCGCTGTCGTTCGAGCTGGCCATGATCTCGGCCGTAGGAACGGTGCGCTTGATCTCGGTCACTTCCTCGGGACGTTCGTCGATGAGGAGGATGATGAGCTTCATCTCGGGATGGTTCTTCACCACCGCATCGGCGATGTGCTGGAGCAGCGTGGTCTTGCCCGTGCGCGGCGGGGCGACGATGAGGCCGCGCTGGCCTTTGCCGAGCGGGGTCATCATGTCCATGATGCGCGTGGTGTAGCGGTCCGGCGTGGTTTCGAGGCGGATGCGCTTGTTCGGGCTGATGACGGTCAGTTCATCGAAGACCGGCAGTGTGCGCGTGGCATCGGCCTCGTCACCGTTGATCTCGACGAGACGGAACAACTGCGGGCCCCGGCTGCCCCGGCGAATTTCGCCACGGATCCACTGGCCATCGCGCAGGTTAAAGCGGCGGACCACTTCGGGCGTGACGAACACGTCCTGCGGGCTCTGCACAAAGCTGCGCTTCGGGTCGCGCAGGAAACCGAAGCCTTTGCCGGATACTTCGACAATGCCTTCGGCAAACACGGGCTCGGGCGCGGGCGCGGGGGCCTGCGGGGTGACCACGATGGTCTCGCGCATCGGATAGCTCGGCCGCTCGGAGACGGGAGCCGAAGCGGGCGCGACAGGCGCGGGCGCGGCTTCACTGGCCGCGGGCGCCGGCTTTTCCACGGGCTTTGCCGCATGGCGGGCATTGGCTCCGATTTTGGCCACGGCCAGCATCGCCTCTTCGGCGGCGGACTTCGCTGCAGCCACCATCTCGGGAGTTGCGATCGCAGGCTCGAAACGAGCTGCCGCGGAACGCGAGGGCGACCAGGTGTCGTCGGCAATCGGCTTCACCGCCTCGGCCACCACTTTCGCCACGTCCACTTCTTCAGCGGCAGGGGCGGCAGGCTTGGCCTTCGGCGGACGGGTGCGGGAAACTTTCGCCTTCGGCGCGGATGTGGGCGCTTCTTCGGCAGGCGCTGCCACGGCTTCCACCACAGGCGCAGTCGGGGCATTCACCACCTCGGCGACGGGCGCCTCCAACAGCTCGGGCTGCGGCTCGGCAGCGGCCTTGGTTTTGCGGGTGCGGGTGGTTTTCGGGGCCTCAGCCCTGGCCTCGGCGGTCTTGCGCGGGGCACGGGGCTTGGCCGTTTTTCTGGGAGTCGCAGCCGCTTCCGCTTCAGGCGCGGATTCGAGGGCTGCGTTTTCGTTCGTATCGTTCATAGCAAATTGGGTTTGTTCAAAAAGGGCTGGTTCAAAAGGTTCGTTCATCGGGGCATACGGAAAGGAGCCTGCGAGGGGGCCGCGCCGCTATCTTAGTGGGCGAGACCGGCCATGACCTCATCGGCAACTACGAAATTGGCGTGGACCTCCTGCACATCGTCGCCATCCTCCAACGCTTCGCACAACCGCAGAACCTGGGCGGCAATGCCTTCGTCCGTGAGTGACGTGGTGGTTTCAGGAAGGTAAACCAGCTTCTGCGACTCGGTGGCCAGACCCGCGGCCTTCATCGCTTCGGCAATGGCATATAGCTGATCTGGCGACGTCGTCACTAAAAAATTTTCGTCATCTTCGGTCATTTCCTCTGCTCCGGCCTCCAGCGCGACCTCCAGCAGGTGGTCTTCCGCCACCGTGGACGTGGCAATCGCGATCTGGCCTTTGCGCTTGAAGAGGTAGGCCACGCTGCCACTGGTGGCGAGGGTTCCGTGGTTCTTCGTCAAGATGCTTCGCAGGTCGGCGGCAGTTCGGTTGCGATTATCGGTCGCCACTTCCACCAAAATCGCCACCCCACCGGGCCCGTAGCACTCGTAAACACTTTCCTCATAGGCCTGGCCCTCGATTTCACCGGTGCCGCGCTTGATCGCGCGATCGATGTTGTCGTTCGGCACATTCTGAGCGCGAGCGGCCAGCACGGCGGAGCGCAACCTCGGGTTCATGGCAGCATCGCCACCTCCGAGCTTTGCCGCCATGGAGATTTCCTTGGACAGTCGGCTAAAAAGCTTCCCGCGTCTGACATCGAGCACAGCTTTGATGTGCTTCACTTTCGACCACTTACTATGACCCGCCATAAAGATGGGGATGAAAATTCCTTACAAAAAGGTGAATTAACGAGTTAACTGACTTTTACTGACTCAACGGACAGAGTCCTGAGAGATTGAATTTACCGGGAACGAGAGAGGGAAGGATTCGCTGAGAGCGACGAACTACCATGCAGCCCCGGTTACTTGGCGGAAGTTTCCAGTATTTTCCCGGGTTGTCAAAGAGGAATTTGTGAAGAAATCGTGTTTTTGGCGGTAATGACACAGAGGAATCCCCGGCCTGTTCGATCGCCGACCACTTCGCGAAGTTGCGAAATCATCCACCGACAATCATCGCTTTGTTAACACTTCGTTTACACCATCGTCACCGAATGGATTTGTAAAAATGGGGCTTTGCCAAATGCGTTTCCCCGGCCTTAGATGGAGGGAATATGTTGGAGAAGAATCGTCCGCAATTACGTGCCGAAAATCTGCGCCGCTCGTTCAAGCTGGGCCAGCGCAGCATCGAAGTCCTCCGGGGAATCAGCCTTGAGATCGCCCAGGGCGAGGCCGTGTTTCTCTGCGGGGCTTCCGGCGCAGGCAAGACCACCCTGCTCTACACGCTGGCGGGACTGGAACAGCCGGAATCGGGCACGGTGACTTTCGAAGGCACGCAACTTTACGTCGGCAGCGAATCGGGGCAGGCCCGGCTGCGCAATCAGCGCATCGGCTTTGTTTTCCAAGGCTACTTCCTGCTGCCGGAACTCACGGCGCTGGAAAATGCCATGCTGCCCGGGATGATCGGTGGCAAGCCGCAACGCGAGGCCGCCGCCGCGGCGCTCGAAAAAGTGGGCCTCGCCGATCGCCTGCACCACCTCCCCACCGAACTCTCCGGCGGCGAGCAACAGCGCGTGGCGATTGCCCGCTCGCTGATGAACGATCCCTCGATCATTTTCGCGGACGAACCGACGGGCAACCTCGATTCCCGCACCGGCTCCGGCATCGTGGATCTCCTGCTCAATCTCGTGCGCGAGCAAAAGAAAACGCTGGTCGTCGTCACCCACGACAACGAGCTCGCCCACCGCGGCGACCGGCGGCTGGTCATTCTGGACGGACGGCTGGCCGGGGAATAATTGAACCGCGGCGGACGCGGCGAATGGAAAGGCAATCCCTTTGGAGTTCGCGATCTACCTCAGCTTTTCCGCCGCGCTCGCCGCGTCCGCCGCGGTTTAATTCTTAGAAACAAGCTACCTAAAAATTGGGCTTTTCACCGGGGGCGGGGCGGATATTTTGGGAATTTCGTTGCGAGGATTTGCAACCCTGCGTTCCCGCATGAGATTTACCCTACGATTCGTATGAAAATTTACATTGATGGACAGTTCCTCCCGGAATCCGAGGCAAAGGTTTCGGTGTTTGACCATGGCCTGCTTTACGGCGACGGCATTTTTGAAGGCATTCGCTTCTACAACAGCCGCGTCTTCCGTTTTGAGGACCATCTGGACCGCTTGTGGGATTCCGCCCGCGCCATCTGCCTGACCATCCCGATGACCAAGGAGGAGCTGGCCGAAGCCACCCTCGAAACCATCCGCCAGAATGGACTCCGCGATGGCTACATCCGCCTCGTGGTGACGCGCGGCGTGGGCGACCTGGGACTCAATCCCAAGCTTTGCAAAAAGGCGACCGTGATCATCATCGCGGCCAACATCGCGCTCTACCCGGCCGAACTTTACGAAAAGGGCCTGAACGTGGTGACCTGCGGCACCCGCCGCACCTCCCCAGCCGCCCTGAGCGCCGCTGTGAAGTCGCTCAACTACCTCAACAACATCATGGCCAAGATCGAAGCCGACCGCGCGGGTGCCGGCGAGGGGCTGATGCTGAACGAAGAGGGCTACGTGGCCGAGTGCACGGGCGACAATATTTTCGTACTCAAGCGCGGCGAACTCCTCACCCCGCCGGTGAGCGCGGGCGGCCTGCGCGGCATCACCCGCGAGGCGGTGCTGGAGATCGCGGTGGAGTTCGGCATCAAGGCCTCGGAAACCAATCTTACCCGCTACGATATCTACACGGCGGACGAGTGTTTCCTCACCGGCACGGCGGCGGAAATCATCCCGATGGTGCAACTGGATTACCGCCCGATCGGCGACGGCAAGCCCGGTTCAGTGACTCATCGCTTTATTACCCGCTTCCGCGAGTTGACACAGAGTTCCGGCACGCCGATTTATGAATAAGAAGACCCGCGCTCCGGCGGGCACTCCCCTTAGGCCGCCAACGGCCCCTTGAGGAACCGGAGCATACGAACTTTTATGATCTGCGACGTCTGTAAATCGAATCAGGCCACGGTGTTTCTGACGCAAATCGTGGACGGCAAGATGCAGAAGGTAAATCTCTGCGATGCTTGCTCCAAAGAAAAAGGGGTGACCGACCCCACTGGTTTCGCACTCGCAGACCTGCTGCTGGGGCTCGGGGCGGCCCAGGAGATCGAGCGCGGAGGGGGTACTCAAAAGTGCCCCGCCTGCGGGCTCAGCCAGGCGGATTTCAAGAAATCCGGCCGTTTCGGGTGCCCTCGTTGTTACGATACTTTTGCCGATGGACTGGCGGAGATGCTCAAGCCCATGCATCGAGGAATGGAACATGTGGGCAAAGTTCCAGCGCGACTCTGGAAATCCATGCAGCGAACTCAAGAAATTCGTGCATTACAGGATCAACTCGATCTTGCGGTGGCCGAAGAGAACTATGAGAGCGCGGCGGAGATCCGAGACAAGTTGCGCCAGCTCGAAACCCAGGAGACATGAAACTTTCCAGCATATTTTCGACCCCCGGTGAGTGGTCCCGCAATGAAGGGCCCTACAACCAGATCGTGGTGAGCAGCCGCGTCCGGCTCGCCCGTAATTTGCGCTATCACGCCTTTCCAGGCTGGGCAAAAAAAGCCGAGCGAATGCAGATTCTTGAGCAGATCCGCCCGGCGGTGGAAGCGTTGCCGGAAATGGCCGAATCTTTTTCCACCGGTATCGCCCGACCTCACCCCGCTCGAAAAACAGGTGCTGGTGGAGCGGCATTTGATCAGCCGTGAGCAGGCCCAAAAAACCTACGGCAGCGCGGTGGTAATGAACAAGCGGCAGACGCTGAGCATCATGATCAACGAAGAGGATCACCTGCGCATGCAGGCGATTCGCTCCGGGCTGCAATTGAAGACGGCCTACAAGATGATCGACAAGGTGGATACCTCGCTGGAGGACCGGCTCGACTTCGCCTTTCACTCTCACCTCGGCTACCTCACGGCCTGCCCGACCAATATTGGAACGGGAATGCGCGCCTCGGCCATGTTGCACTTGCCGGCCCTCGTGCTCAGCGAGCAGATCAACCAGATCATCCAGGCGGTGAACAAAATCGGCCTCGCAGTGCGCGGTCTTTACGGCGAAGGGACTGAAGCGCTGGGCAACCTTTTTCAGGTTTCGAACCAGACCACCCTCGGCGATCGCGAGGAGGAAATCATCGGCAGTCTCAGCAAGACCATCGAGAAAATCATCGAGCACGAGCAGAACGCCCGGCAGGTTTTGCTGCAAAAACGCATCGGCACCTTGTGCGACAATATTGGTCGCGCCTATGGAATTTTAGGGCATGCGCACTCAATGAATTCAAAAGAGGCCCTGAACTTGCTGTCATATATGAAACTCGGTGTTGACCTGGGGTTCTTCCCGGTCGAATGCCAGAGTGCGATTGACGAACTGTTCATGGAAACCCAACCGGCGCACCTCCAAAAGAACAGCCAGCAAAAACTGGCTGCGGAGGAACGCGACTCCTTGCGCGCGGCAATCATCCGCGCCAAGTTAAAGGTGTTTCCGGCCCCGGACATTTCTTCACTCGAAGCAACCGAAGACAAACCCATCCAAGAATGATGAATAACTTCACTCCACGTGCTCAACAAGTTCTGGCTCTGGCCCGCAAGGAAGCGGATCGTTTCAACCACAATTATGTGGGGACCGAACATCTCCTGCTCGGCTTGATCAAGCTCGGGCAAGGAGTGGCGGTGAATGTCCTCCAAAAGATGGGGCTCGATCTCGAAACCGTCCGCACTGGAGGTCGAAAAGCAGGTCGGCTCCGGCCCCGAAACCAAGATGGTGGGCAACATTCCCTACACGCCCCGTGTAAAAAAGGTGCTCGCGCTCGCCGGCAAGGAAGCCAAGTCACTCAACCACTCCTACGTGGGCACCGAGCACATCCTGCTCGGCCTGCTCCGCGAAGGCGAAGGCGTGGCCGCCCGGGTGCTCAAAAATCTCGAAGTGGATATCGAGCGCACCCGCAATGAAATTTTGAAGGAACTCGACCCGAACTTCACCCCGCCTGAAGCGGAACAGCCGGAATCCGCAACAGGACCCTGCAGGCCCGCAAGGGTGCGAAGGACGTCAAAACTCCCGCGCTCCGCGCTTTTGGCCGCGATCTCACCGAGATGGCCGCGCAAGGGCGACATGGACCCGGTGATCGGCCGTCGCAACGAAATCGAGCGCGTGATCCAGATCCTCTGCCGCCGCACCAAGAACAACCCCGTACTGCTCGGCGAAGCGGGCGTGGGCAAGACGGCGATTGCCGAAGGTCTCGCCCAGGAAATCATCTCGGGCAATGTGCCGGAAATTCTCCGCGACAAAAAGGTGATCACCCTCGACCTCGCCCTGATGGTCGCGGGCACCAAGTATCGCGGGCAGTTCGAAGAGCGCATCAAGGCCGTCATGGACGAGATTCGCCGCTCGAAGAACGTGATCCTGTTCATCGACGAAATGCACACCATCGTCGGCGCGGGCAGTGCGGAAGGCGCGATGGATGCGAGCAACATCATCAAGCCGGCGCTCAGCCGCGGTGAGCTCCAGTGCGTAGGTGCCACCACCCTCACCGAGTATCGCAAGTATATCGAGAAGGACGCCGCCCTCGAGCGCCGCTTCCAATCGGTAAAGGTAGAAGCCCCGAGCGTGGATGAAACGATTCTCATCCTCAAAGGCCTGCGCCCGAAATACGAGGCGCACCACAAGGCGAAATACAGCGACGAATCGCTCGAATCCGCCGCCAAGCTCTCCGACCGCTATCTCACCGGCCGGTTCCTGCCGGACAAGGCGATCGACGTCATGGACGAAGCCGGCGCCCGGGCGCGCATCAGCGCGATGACCCGTCCGCCGGATGTGAAGGACATCGAGAAGGAAATCGAGGACATCCGTGCCGACAAGGAAGGTGCGATCAAAGCCCAGGATTTCGAGAAAGCCGCCGCGCTCCGTGACAACGAGAAGCAGGCGAAGGAAAAGCTCGAGCGCATCGTCTCCGAATGGCGCGAACAGCGCGAGGAGAAGGAAGTGCTCGTGACCGATGACGACATGATGCACATCGTCTCCAAGTGGACCGGCGTGCCGCTCAACCGGATGGAACAGCAGGAAACGCAGAAGCTGCTCAAGATGGAGGAGGAACTCCGCCGCAGCGTGATCGGCCAGGAAGAGGCCGTGATCGCGATCAGCAAGGCCCTGCGCCGCTCCCGGGCGGATCTCAAAGACCCGCGCCGTCCGATTGGCTCGTTCATTTTCCTCGGCCCGACCGGCGTTGGAAAGACCTTCCTCGCCCAGCGGCTGGCGGAATTCATGTTCGGCGATCGCGATGCGTTGATCCAGATTGACATGTCCGAGTACATGGAGAAATTCACCGCCTCGCGCCTGATCGGTTCGCCTCCCGGCTACGTCGGTTACGAGGAGGGCGGCCAGCTCTCCGAGGCCGTGCGCCGTCGCCCGTATTCCGTAGTGCTCTTCGACGAAATCGAAAAGGCCCACCCCGATGTGATGCACCTCATGCTCCAGATTCTGGAAGAGGGCAAGGTGACCGACTCGCTCGGTCGCAAGATCGACTTCCGCAACACGATCATCATCATGACGTCGAACATCGGCGCCGATTTGATCAAGAAGCAGACTTCGCTCGGCTTCGGGGTCACCAATCGCGACGAGGCCAGCTACGACGTGATGCGTGAGAAGATTCTTGAGGAATCCAAGCGCGTGCTGAAGCCGGAGTTCATCAACCGCCTGGACGACCTGATCGTTTTCCACACCCTCGGCAAGCCCGATCTCATCAAGATCGTGGACCTCGAAGTCAGCAAAGTGGAAGCCCGCGTCAAAGCGAAGCAGATCCACTTCACGCTCGACGAAAAGGCAAAGGAGTTCCTGATCGAGAAGGGTTACGACCCGACCTACGGTGCGCGCCCGATGCGCCGCGCGGTGGAGCGTTACCTCGAAGACCCCTTCGCGGAAGAAATCCTGCGCGGCACGGTCAAGGCCGGCGACACCGTCTCCGTGACCGTGGAAGGCACCAAGCTGGTCTTCCACGTGCCGGAAACCGCCACCGGCGACGCCGGAGCCCCGGCCAATGCCAGCTAGCGTGAGCTAGGATTTAGCGACAAATTCCATGTGGGAAAGGAGCCTGACCAAGGCTCCTTTCTTTTTGCCCGGATTCTGAATCGCCGCGAGCGCGGCGAAGAAGAGTTTTCACCACGAAGGACACGAAGAGCACGAAGGTTTTAAAATGGATAAAGGGCTCCTACGGATTGCCCTCAATCTACCAAAGCTGCGGACAAAAACGTCCTCGCTCAAGCCTGCGTCTTTTCCTCCTCGTGAACAGGTTCCAGCTTGGTCACGCATTTGTTCGTGAGGCACTGCTTCGTCCCTCGCCTTAAACCTAGTTCGGGGTCAACACGAAGTAGTAGCTCTGTGGAGCAGAGGTATAGACGCCCGCCCCCACATTCTGCTTCTGGAAGACCACGCCCTGGAAGGACTGCTTCGTCTGGCTCACCGGGTCGAGGAAGCTGCCACTGATCCGCCCCGTTGCCGGGATGATCGAGAGCTGGATCTTGTTCGTATTCGGCAGGCTCACCGTCACCAGGTTGTTTTCCTTGATCGTCACCGTGGACGAAGCTTCCACCGTGGAATCATCCGCCAGGATGATCTGGCCATTGTCCGGCCCGCTCACCAGCGTAAAGACGCTATGCCCGGCCTTCGGCTTTTGGTAGTGCGACACCAGGGCTGTCGTGTTCATCGCAAAGCCCGAGGGATAGATCGGATCGATGATCGAGGCTGGCTTAAACCACGCCACCGCGCCGTCGGCATCGCTGGCGTTTACGCCGGTGATGTCCTCAAAGGTCAGCGCCCCGGAAACACTGCCCGCAAAAGGTGCGGTCCTGGCATAGAGCGATGCATAGAGATCGAAGGTGGAATCCGCATGCAGGAACGTCTTGCTCAAAAACGCCGTGCCATCCCCCATCCGTCCGCTGATCGTCACCTTGCCTTTTTTCGAGATCTTCATCGTCGCAAAGCCATCGCCTTGCGGATAATTCGGGCCAGTGAAGTTGCTACTGGCGGGCAGGATCACGGTATAGGACCCGGCCAGCGAACCAGCTTTCACCTGCTTCTTTGCAATGACGCTGGAGGTAAAGGTATTCGGCGAGGCATCCGCGATGGGACCCGAAATCGTGCTGGCGCCGGGATCGAGATGCAATTGCACGGCCAAAGCCGAAGAACCCGGGCGGGTAACCGAACCGGTATAATCCCCGCTGTCCGAGAAGCCGCCCTTTACCGGGAACTTCACGCCGCCCACATAAAGGGTGCCCTTGAACTTGCCTGTGCCATCCGTCTTCACCTGCAAATAGCCGGTGTCGTCATTCGTCGGCGCGAGGTTGACCAGCAGGCCGTCATACGAGCCCGCCGAGGCGACAAAGGTATCGCGCACCGAGACCGTCGCGGTGGCGGTGTTGCCAAAGCCGTCGTCAATCGTATAGGTGAACTGATCGTTGGGCTGGGTCTTTAGCCCCTTGGGTTTCGCATTGGGCGTGTAGAGCACGGTGCCATCCTGGTTGATGCTCACGCTGCCTTTCTTGCCCTGCGTGGTGGAGATCACGGTGAGAGTGAGGCCGCTCGGGTCGGTATCGTTAGCGAGGACGTCGATCGTCACCGGCTGATGGTCGGTGGTGTAAGCCGTGTCATCCACGGCTACAGGCAGCGCGTAGGATACCGCAATGTCGCCACTGGTGCCGCTGATCGAACTGCTCACCGTATCCGTGGCGGTAATTGTGTAGGTGGCGTTCACGCTTTCCAACGTGGCGCTAAAGGTTCCGGTGCCATTGGTCAGCGTGGCATCCGCCGGGAGCACGGCGAGGAGTCGGTGCTCGTAAAGTGGACCGTGCCCGAGTAGCCCGTGCTCAGGTTACCAAAGGCGTCCTGCGCGGACACGGTAAAATCGAACGCGCTATTCACGGTGGCCGTCGCCGGAGCGCTGACTGTGAATTGTGCCGCCGCAGCAGCGCCGACCGTGATTGCACTGCTGGTGCCACTGATCGAGCTCGTCACGGTATCCGTGGCGGTAACGGTTGGTGTTCCCGCCGTGGTAAAGGTGGCGCTGAAAGTCCCCACCCCATTGGTCAGGGTGGAATCCGCAGGCAGCGTCGCGGTTCCATCCGTGCTGGTGAAATGCGCGGTGCTGGCGTAGCTGGGGTCCGTATTGCCGTAAGGATCAAGCGCGGAGACCGTCAACGAAACCGGGCTGCCTGCCGTGGCATTGGCCGGCGCACTCACCGCATAGTGCGTGGCCGCGACCGCCGTGACGCTGATCGAGCCGGAGGTGCCAGTCACGGAGCTTTGCACGGTATCCGTCGCCGTCACGGCCTGGCTTCCGGCAGTCTTCAACGTAACCGCAAAGGTGCCTGTGCCATTGGTCAGCGTGGCATCCGCCGGAAGAATGGCGCTGCCATCCGTGCTGGTGAAGTGAACCGTGCCCGCATAGTTCGGAACGATCCCATTGGACGCATCGAGCGCGGTAACGGTCACGTTGAACGAGGTGCCTGCCGAGGTGGTGGAAGGAGCACCCGTCACCGAAAGCTTGGCTGCCGGGACATTCACCGTGAGGGTGAAGCTCTGGGTGGCATTCGGAGAAATGCCGTTACTGGCGGTGATGGTGATCGGAAAATCGCCCCCGGCAGCCGTGCTGGCGTTGCCGGAGAGCGTGGCTGTGCCATCGCCGTTGTCGGTAAAGGTAAGTCCGGAAGGCAGCGAACCGCTTTCCGTGATCGAACTAATCGCCGGGTAGCAAGTCCCCGTCGTCACCGTGAAGGTGGAGGAAGTGCCTGCATTGAAGGTGGCGCTGCTGGCGCTGGTGATGGAGGGCGCTTCATCCACCGTCAGCGTGAAGCTTTGCGAGGCATCGGGCGAGACGCCATTGGAAGCGCTGATGGTAATCGCGTAGCTGCCGCCAGCGCCTGCCGCAGGAGTTCCGGCCAGCGTGGCCGTGCCGTCGCCATTATCGGTAAAGGTTATGCCAGAAGGCAGGGCCCCCGTTTCGCCAAGCGTGATTGCGCCGGGGTAGGCGCTGCCCGTAGTCACGGTAAACGTCCCGGCGGTTCCCACCTTGAAGGTGGTGCTGCTGGCGCTGGTAATCGCCGGGGGGGCATCCACGCTCAGCGTGAAGCTCTGGGTCGCATCCGGCGAGACGCCATTGCTGGCCTTGATGGTAATGAGATAGACCCCACCCGTCCCCGGGGCCGGGGTGCCACTGAGAACCCCGCCCGAGCTCAAAGTCACCCCGCCGGGCAGTGAACCGGTCTCGCTAAACGTGGAGGCGGGCGTGCCACTCGCCGTGACCGTGAAGGTACCGGCGATGCCAACTTTAAAGGTGGTATTGTTCGCGCTGGTGATCGCCGGAGCCTCATTCACCGTGAGGGTGAAGCTCTGGGTTCCGTTCGGCAAATGACCATTGGCCGCCGTAATGGTAATGGCATAAGTGCCACCCGTCCCCACCGCCGGAGTGCCGCTCAAAACCCCGCCGGTGCTCAAGGTCACCCCGCTGGGCAGGGCCCCGGTCTCACTAAACGTGGAAGCCGAACTGCCACTGGCCGTAACAGTGAAAGTGCCCGCTGTCCCCACCTGGAAAGTGGTGTGATTCGCGCTTGTGATCACGGGGCCCTCGTTGACCGTCAGCGTGAAGCTTTGCGTAGCATCCGGCGAAACCCCATTGGTCGCCGTGATCGTGATGGGATACGAGCCACCCGTGCCCACCGCCGGGGTGCCGCTCAAAACCCCGCCGGTGCTCAAGGTCACCCCGCTCGGGAGCGAGCCGGTCTCGCTGAAAGTGACACTCGGGCTGCCGCTGGCCGTGACGGTGAAAGTGCCCGCCGTCCCCACCTGGAAGGTCGTGCTATTCGCACTGGTGATGGCCGGGGCCTGATTCACGGTGAGCGTGAAGCTCTGCGTCGCATCCGATGAAATGCCATTGCTCGCCGTGATCGTAATCGCATAACTGCCGCCCGTGCCTGCCGCCGGGGTGCCACTCAGAACGCCACCCGTGGTAAGGGTCACGCCGCTGGGCAGCGTGCTCGCCGTGCTGAAGGTCGGCGCGGGATAGCCGCTCGCAGTCGCAGTGAAGGTGCCCGCCGTGCCCACTTTGAACGTCGTTCCATTCGCGCTGGTGATCGCCGGGGCCTGATTCACGGTGAGCGTGAAACTCTGCGTCGCATCCGGCGAGACGCCATTGGTCGCGGTGATCGTGATCGCATAACTGCCGCCCGTGCCTGCGGCGGGGTGCCACTCAAAACGCCGCCGCTGCTCAAGGTCACCCCGCTGGGCAACGTTCCCGTTTTGCTAAAGGTGGCGGCTGGGGATCCGGTCGCGGTGACCGTGAAGCTGCCTGCCGTGCCGACCTGGAAGGCGGTGTTATTCGCACTTGTGATCGCCGGGGCCTGATTCACCGTGAGCGTAAAGCTCTGCGAGGCGTCGGGGGAAATGCCATTGCTCGCCGTGATTGTAAGCGGGTAGCTGCCACCGGTGGCTGCCGCCGGGGTCCCCGCGATGGTCGCCGTGCCGTTGCCATTATCCGTAAAGGTCACGCCCGAGGGCAGGCTGCCCGTCTTGCTCAACGTCTCACTCGCCGGATAGTGCGAGCCGGTGGTCACCGTGAAAGTCCCCGCCGTTCCGACGGTGAAGCTCGTGCTATTCGCGCTGGTGATGGAGGGCGGTTCATTCACCGTCAGGGTAAAGCTCTGCGAAGCATTCGGCGTGGTGCCATTGGCGGCGGTGATCGTGATCGGATACGATCCGCCCGTGCCAGCGGTGGCGGTTCCCGCGAGGGTGGCGGTCCCGTTGCCGTTATCGGTAAAGGTCACCCCGGAAGGCAGGCTGCCCGTTTTGCTCAAAGTTTCCGCCGCCGGATAATGCGAGCCGGTGGTCACCGTGAAAGTTCCTGCCGTGCCCACTTTGAAAGTCGTGCTGTTCGCACTGGTGATCGAAGGGGCTTCATTCACCGTCAGCGTAAAGCTCTGGGTCGCATTCGGTGAAACGCCGTTGCTGGCCGTAATGGTGAGGGCGTAAGAACCACCGGTTCCGCGGCCAGGAGTCCCACTCAAAACGCCCGCCGCGCTCAAGGTCACCCCGCTCGGCAGCGTACTCGCCGTGCTGAAAGTCGGCGCGGGATAACCACTCGCGGTCACGGTGAATGAACCCGCCGTGCCCACTTTGAAGCTCGTGCTGTTGGCACTGGTGATGGCCGGAACATCGTTCACCGTGAGCGTAAAACTCTGCGTCGCATTCGGCGAAACGCCATTACTCGCGGTGAGCGTGATGGCATAACTGCCCCCCGTGCCCGCCGCCGGTGTTCCGCTCAGCGCGCCCGCACTGCTCAAGGTCACGCCGCTGGGCAGCGTGCTCGCCGTGCTGAAGGTCGGCGCGGGATAACCCGTTGCCGTCACCGTGAACGAGCCCGCCGTGCCCACTTTGAAGCTCGTGCTGTTGGCACTGGTGATGGCCGGCGGTTGGTTGACGGTGAGCTGCACCGAAGCCGCCACGCCGTCCACCGTGTTCGTGAGCGTCTCCACGCCGCCGGTACTTCCGGCATTATAGGTCGCGGTCGCCTGGCCGCTGGACTGGATCGTCGTCTGCGCCGAGGTATAGCTGCTGCCCGTCAGCGCATTGCCGCCAAAGGCATCCGCCAGCCCGATCAGCGCGCCGAGATTGGAGGTGGCAACCGCGGCCCCGGTGGAGTCTTTGGTAAACGAAGCCGTGATCGTCGAAGTGCCATTGACCAGAATCGGCGACGCACTCGCCGTCACGATCAGCTTCAAGTAGCTCGAAACCGTGGTGTTATACGTGTCGTTCGTCACCGGCCCGGTATTCGAGGCCCACCAATTCAAGTTGGCCGTGGTCGTGCCCGCGCTGATGGATTCGTACACCGCATTGCCATTGGCGGCAACGTTGCAGGTGTTGCCCTTGAAGCGGTTGTAACACACGGTCGCCGTGCCGTTGACCACCGCGATCGCACCGCCACCGGCCGCGCTGGTCGCGGTCACCGCGTTATTTAAAAACGTGTTACCGGTGATGTTATAAGTGCCACCGGTGGCGCCACTCGCAGCGATCGCACCGCCAGAGAGCGCCGCCTGGTTGCCGGAGAAGGTGCAACCCGTCACGGTGAGCGTACCGTTGCCCGAGTAGTTGACCGCGCCCCCGCCGCCGCCCGAACCAGTCGTGTCGAGATTGTTGAGGAACTGGCAGTTGGTGAGCGTAAGATTGTGACTGGTGGAATTCGAGCTGTCGGAAATCGCGCCGCCGTTGCCACCGGTCGTCGTATTCACGCTGTTGTTTTGAAAGATGCAATTGACCGCCGTCGTCGAGGAGCCGCTGCCGCCGCTGTTGATCGCCGCGCCGGAGCCCGAGATATTTGCCCCGTTTTCGAGAGTCACGTTTTGAATGAGAAGGGTTACCGCGCCGGAGCCGGTGGAAATGATGCGATTCGCCGTGGTCTGGTGAATGACCAGCGCGGAGGCGGCGCCGGGGCCGGTGATCGTGATGTTATTTCCCGTCGCCGCCACGCCCACGCCGAGCTGGCCGAGGGTGAGGCTGATCGTCCCGGTGACGCTGAAGGTGATCGTGCTGCTCCCCGAAGTATTGTTCGCCGCCTGGATCGCCGAGCGCAGCGAGATGTTGCCATTGCTATCCGCGGCATTCGTCCCACTCGACGCCTGGTTCGTATCGCTGAGCGTATTCACCGTGAACGACGCCGCCTGCAAGGCCACTCCCGTGCCGAGGAGCATGAGAAAGCTCAGCCCCACCAGCCAGCGGCGAAAGAAAAAGGGACGCGAAACTACAAAAGAAAAGGGTGCGTTCATAGATACCTCCGTAAGGAAAAAAAGTTTGAGCTAGAGATGTGCCATCCTGTCGTCATGCCGCGAGATTCGTTACCAGCCGTCCAAAATTACCGTGGCGACTTATGCGAGATCATTGCGTTTTGCACAAGTGCGAAAACGCGCGGCCGCGTTTGAGAGCATGATAAAAACCCTCCCCTCTGTAGGCGCAAAAACCTCGGGTGAAGGCTCACAAATTGCTCCAGCAACACCCCACCAGCGGCCACTTCGATCGGTCATGATTTTCCATCACGAATGATCGGACGCACGGCTGCTCAACCACCGAAGTACCGCCAATGATTTCCAGTCGTCGTCAGTTCATTCACCGCAGCCTTCTCGCCACTGGGGCCGCGCTCTTTCTAAAATCCGGACCACTCGCACTGGCGGGCGAAGCGTCCTCCTTTTCTCTCGATGCGACGGACGCCGCCGCCCTGGCCTTCATCCGCCGCTATACCGCCAACACGATTTTCACCGGCGGCAGCGTGGCCGCGCGACGCCAGGGATTGACGGCCGCATCCACCAGTTTGATTGCGGAGGTGAAAGACTTCGCGCTGCTCGCCCATACGCTTTCCGGCAGCGACGCCCAGGCGCTCGGCGGTCTTTATGCCGAGGGCAGCCAGGTGGCCTTCACGCTCGGCGGGCGCAGCTTCGAGGTGGAGAATCTTTCGAGCGATACCTTTGCGGCGCGCCGCGCCAATTTCACGACCTGCCGCGACCTCACTTTCGCCCACGAGGCGCAACAATTTTCGCCCGCCAGCGGAACAATTTCCGACCCGTTGCATTCGCAGAACAAACTAACACTGCTTCGCTCGCGCAAGAGCCTGGCCGCTCGTTTGGCGGATGTGATCAACGGACACCTCGCCACAAAACAATTCGGCCTCCAGCCTGATGATGCCTTCAAAATTCACCAAAAAACACTTGTCGAAAACATAGCGAACCGCTTTAACACCGCCAGTGAAGTGATGACGGTGTTGACAGGAAATGTCGTGGCGATGGCGGATATGGTTAGCTCACAATTCATAATCAATCTCTTGCAAACGCCGCTGCTCAGCAGCGCGTTCACGAAAGCGTTTGGCCTGCGGACGGGCCGCGTGATCAGCCAGTTCAAATCGCTGCGTTCCAGCACCGGCAGCGACACCTCCGATGCCGCGCTCTGGCTCGCACTCACCCTCTCGCCGCAGATCGAAGACAACACGGTGGACCCGTGGATCGAGACCACCTCGCGCAGTCGCACGCTGAGCGCGCGGAAAGCCCTCGGGCAAGCGCGGTCGATCATCACCACCGCCTCGTTTACCCGGCTGCGCTCAAATTTCTAACCCCGCCTCCACCATGAGCTCCCGAATCCACTTCCATCGCCCCACCACAGCTGGAGCATGGCGTATTTGCGGCGCAGGCCGGCACCCCTTTTCGTGTGCCGGTGGGGCCCGGGAAATCCATCACCCTCGTCCTCGCCGAGGCGGTGCTGCTCTCGCCCCAGGCCCAGGGCGGCTTTCGCGCGCCGTTTTCGCTCACCTTTCGCGGGCCATCCGGGCTCTACCTGCCGCAGGGCATCTACCGGCTGGAACACGAGGCCATGGGCGCGCTGGAAATCTTCCTCGTTCCCATCGCGCCCGATGCGCAGGGCTCCCATTTCGAAGCTGTCTTCAACTAACCCATCCACAAAATCATGGCTGAACCCTACATCGGTGAAATTCGAATGTTTGCTGGCAACTTTGCGCCCGTTGACTGGGCGTTTTGCAATGGCCAGTTACTCGCCATTTCCGATTACGACGCGCTCTACAACCTCATCGGCACCACCTACGGCGGCGATGGAGTCACCACCTTCGCCCTGCCCAACCTGCAGAGCCGCATTCCCATGCACATGGGCACCGGGGCCGGGAGCACCTATGTCATCGGCCAGGCGTCCGGCACGGAAACCGTCACCCTCATCACCTCGCAGATCCCCGCGCATACCCACATCCCGCAGGCCAGCACCGCGGGCAACGCCCCCGCCCCCGCCAGCAACGTCTGGGCCCAGCCCGGCAACACCACGCTCACGCAATACGCGCCGCCTCCCACCACCGGCACGATGGCGGCCAATGCCCTCGGCTCCGCCGGCGGCAGCCAGCCCCATGACAACCTGATGCCCTACACCACCATCAGCTTCATCATCGCGCTCTACGGCATCTATCCCTCCCAATCGTAACTCCGAAACCCACGCACCACTGCCATGTCCACACCATATCTCGCGGAGATTCGAATCACCTCTTTCAATTTCGCCCCCAAAGGCTGGGCGCTTTGCAACGGCCAGCTCCTGGCCATCAGCCAAAACCAGGCGCTGTTCGCCCTGCTCGGCACCACATACGGCGGGAACGGCGTCACCACTTTTGGATTGCCGAATCTCCAGGGCCGCACTCCGGTCCACTTCGGCAACGGCATCACCCTTGGCGAGCTCGGCGGTGAAGCCAGCCATACGCTCCTCGTCACCGAAATGCCCGCGCACAACCACGTGCCCGTCGGCAACAGCGGCGCCGCCACCCTCGACGATCCCACCGGCCAGCTCTGGGCCAACGGTGGGTTTCAAAACTACGCCACCAGCTCCAATACCACGATGAACGCCGCCAGCATCGGCAACACCGGGGGCAGCCAGCCGCACAACAACCTGCAGCCCTACCTCGTGCTCAACTTCATCATCGCCCTGCAAGGAATCTTCCCCTCCCAAAACTAAGGAACCACCGCCATGTCCGATCAATACGTCGCTGAGATTCGCATTTTTGCCGGGAACTTCGCTCCGAAAGGCTGGGCTTTTTGCAATGGCCAAATCCTGGCGATTTCCCAAAACACCGCTCTTTTTCTCCCTCCTGGGCACCACCTACGGCGGGGATGGCAAAACCAATTTTGCCCTGCCCAATCTCCAGGGCTCCGCTCCCATCCACCAAGGCCAGGGCCCCGGGCTCAGTCTCTACGATCTGGGCCAGACGGGCGGCTCCAGCAGCGTCACGCTGCTCAGCACCGAGATGCCCGTTCACACCCATACCGCCAACTGCATCTCCGGCGACCAGACCGGAACGCAAGACCCGGCGACCAACGGCGTCTGGGCCTCACCTTCCGCGGACCGCGATCTTTTCACCTATACCCCGTCGGCGAGTGCGACGAATGTGCAGATGAATCCCTTCGCCACCAGCATCACCGGCGGCAGCCTGCCGCACAACAACCTGTCCCCCTACCTGGGGCTGAATTTCATCATCGCGTTGCAGGGCATCTTTCCACCGCGCAGCTAGCGAGCATCGTCGTGGAGCCCGTCCTTACGCTTCGACCGGCGACGGATGCCGATCAGCCCTTTCTCTTCCGCGTGTATGCCAGCACGCGGGAGGAGGCAGCTGGCCCGCATCCCCTGGCCGCCGGAGCAAAAGGAAATGTTTCTGCGCATGCAGTTCGAGGCGCAACACCGGCACTATCATCAGCATTTCGCCGGGGCGGATTTTCTAATCATCCAGCGCGATGGCGAAGCCGTGGGCCGGCTCTATGTGCATCGCCGGGCGGGCGAGATCGGCGTGGTGGAGATTGCGCTGCTGCCCGCCCATCGCAATGCAGGTCTCGGCACCCGGTTGATGAACGACCTCATCGTCGAATCCGAGGCGAGCGCGCGGCCCCTTTCCATCCATGTGGAAAAGCACAACCGGGCCCTGCTCTTCTACCTGCGCCTCGGCTTCGTGCAACTGGCGGACAAAGGCATCTACCTGCACCTGACACGGGCACCGAAGCTGGCAGCAGCGTGAAGTGAGAATGGCCTTCGGGGGCTTCCCCACGAAGGATCAAAACGAGAAGGTTTATCCGCCGATTTCGCGGATAAAAAAGCGCTTGGCTTAGACCTCCGTCTTCACCCGGTTCCAGATCGCATCCATTTCCTCCAGCGTGGAATCTGCGGGCGTCTTCCCCTGCTCCGCCAGCACGGCCTCCACTTTCTGGAAGCGCCGGCTGAACTTGTCGGTCGCCCGGGACAGGGCCAGCTCCGCCTCGCAACTCAGCTTGCGGGAAACATTCACCACCGAAAACAGCAGATCGCCGAGTTCCTCTTCCACGTGCCCGGCGTGGCCCGACTCGAAGGCCGCGCGCAGTTCCGCGATTTCCTCGCTCAGCTTCTCCAGCGCGCCCTTCGCATCCGGCCAGTCGAAGCCCACCCGCGCCGCTTTCTTTTGAATTTTCTCCGCGCGCATCAGCGCCGGCAGGGCACGGGCCACCCCATCGAGCAGGGAGGTTTGTTTATCCCCCTTCTCCGCCCGCTTGATCACTTCCCACTGCTTGAGCACCGCGCCCGAGTCGTCCAGCTTGCCCTCGCCGAAGACGTGGGGGTGCCGCCGCACCAGCTTCTCACAGATCCCCTCGGCCACCTGGTTGAGATCAAAGCGTCCCGTCTCGCTCGCAATCTGGCTGTGCAGGACCACCTGCAACAGAAAGTCGCCCAGCTCTTCGCGGAAATTGGCATCGTCCTTTTGCTCGATCGCATCGATCACCTCGTAGGCCTCCTCCAGCAAATGCGGGCAGAGCGATTCATGCGTCTGCTCGATGTCCCACGGGCACCCATCCGGCGCGCGCAACCGGGCTACGATCTGGATGAGGCGAACGATGGGATCGGGATGGTCGGGTGCGGGATTCATGCGTGCTGTGGTGATAACCGCATTCCAAACCACAAGCAACCATCCCGACAAAAGATGAGCCACTGGTCACATGATCCTCGTTCCAAGACTGGAGCCTTGGAACGAGGAAACGGCCATTTTCCAGCGACCCTCCGGGGCGCAGGGGCTTTTGAATCATTCGCTTCCGGTGGTTTTTACCACCGGCTTATCTCCGGCGTCCCTCCGGGACTTTAGCACTTGCGAGTTGGCGCTACCCTACCGTTTTTTGGAAAGATCCTTGCTCGCCTTTTCCAAGCGCGCGCGCTCTTTGGCGGTGAGGCTGTTGAGGCCGTGCCTGGCAATCTTGTCCAGCAGCGGGTCGATCGATTCCTGGATGTCATTCGTGGAAGAGCTTTCGAGATCCTCCGCGCGCACCACGCGAAACTTCGGCTTCGGCCTGGGAATCCATTGAGTGAACTCGCTAATCCCCCCCTGTCGCACCACTTGGATCGTTCCAAACGCCACTCCACATTCCACCAGCATCATACTCAGCCCAATCCAGTCATGTTTTGGCAAAAAAACCATCGAATTAAGGACCAGGCCAGCAAAGGCCAGCCACTTGAGCGTCACCCAGCCAAACATTTCCAGGTTCGGATACAAGGTGGCAAATGCGATAAACAACCCGATGGCCACCAGGCCCGGCCCGCCGAACCCGTAAACACTGTGACCAAGGTAATACCAGACCAAACACACTACCGCCGGGGTGAGCATGAAGGTGGCGAGGACTTTTAAATACCGTCGGCGTCCGAGATATTTTTCGACCTCAATCCCAGCCAGGTAGAGAAAGAAGACATTGAAGGCGTAAAAGAAACTCGGCAAATCCACGAAATGCGCCGTCACTGGCTGCCAAACGGCCCCATGGATAAAAACCGGCGTGAAAAATCCAAAAGTCCCCGTGACATCGGCATTCGCCGTCGAGCCAATTTTCGTCAAAAACATCCCAACGACGCTAAGGGCGACGAAAATCGTCGTTACATAAATCGGCACCCGCTTCCACCACGTGAGCGGTTGATAGTCACTGGATGTTTGCATCCCGAACATGCGGAAAACTAAACACGGCTTTCAGCCATCGTCGAGTCCAGAGCGATTGCTGCTCGCGATTTAATTGCGAGGGGCACTCCCTGCTCAAAAGCAATCGTTCAACCCGAATCCGTTTGCGCGCCGACAGCCCCTCTGCTTTCACACGTCCTCCCCACCCCATCATGTCACCCCGAGCCACGCCGAGGGGCCTCAAATTTTTCCGGGCGGGGAAAACCAAGACCCTCCTCAAGGCAACGAGACGCTCAACCGCTCCGGAACTACCCCGGCTCCTCCCTACTGCAAGATCGCGGAATTCTTATCCGCCAGCCAGAGCCAGTCGCCGTAGCGGATGCCGGGTGCTGGGCATGAGGGCGGTGTAATCGGCCTTGGAAATGAGCTTCGCGGAGCCGTCGGCGAAAAGGTAAACCGAGGCATTGTCATAGGCGTCGAGCTTCAGCACGCCATCCTGGTTCTTTTCCACAAAGTCCATGTAGAAGTTGCTGGTATCGATCTGCATGCCGAAGAGGATGACCTGGCTGAGCTGGGAGAACTGGTTGATGCGGACACGCACGTTTTCATTGTTATAGGTGCCGCGGTCGTTGAAGCCGTTGAGGATGAAGCTGGTGCAGTTCTTCGCGTTGCTCAGCGGGTCTTCGTTTTCGGTGAGGTAGTTGGGCAGCCCGGGCGCGGCATAGACGCGGGGGTCTTTCAAATAATCCGCCAGCAACATGGGCCATTTGCTCTCGCCCTTGCCGGTGATGCGACCGGGGATGTTGTAGGAATGGTCCCCGGTATAAAGAGCCATTGCCACGCCCAACTGCCGGAGATCGGCCAGCGCATTGGAGGAATGGGACTTGGAAAACACTGTCGAGGAAACGGCAAAGAGGATTGCCGCCAACACGGCAATCACCGCCATGACGACCAGCAATTCGATCAAGGTAAAGCCGGGCTGGTTCCGTTGATCCAAGCCATGCCGTCCACATCCATGGGCCTTCGGGTCTCTCATGTTAGGAATGAACCCCGCGCAGATAGATTTTACGCGGAAAAAATGCAGGGACTTTAGGCATCGCATCTTCAAACCCCTTTCCACTGGCGGCAGCCCTGTTCCGGGTGGGATGGCGGGGCTATCCTGAACCCGGCCTAGGCCGTGTTCACGAATTACGAAGGATGAGAAAAGCGGCGACAAGGTGGACTGCGGCGAGAAAGATGGAGGCGAGCTTGTCGTAGCGGGTGGCGATCCGGCGGAATTGTTTGAGCTTGTTGAAGAACCGCTCGACGCGGTTACGGCCTCGATAACGCTCCTTGTCAAAGGGTGGTTTCTGGCTGCGGGCGGGCAGGGGGTGGGATCACGGGCTCAATCCCATCGCAGGCCAGTCGTTCCCGGATGCGGTCCGCATCGTAGCCGCGATCCAGCAGCGCAGCTTCGAGCACGTTATCGGCTGGCAGGCTTTCATAGAGGGTTTCAAACTGGCGCCCATCGTGGGCTTGTCCCGCCGTCAAATGCAGAGCCACCGCACAATTCTCATCCAGGGTGGCCGCATGGATCTTGGTGCTTAGCCCCCCGCGAGAGCGGCCCAGAGCCTGGTCGTCGCCGGGCTTTTTTTGGGTGCGCCAGCTGCATGTGGGTGCGCGCGCACCGTCGTCGAGTCCAGAAGTAACTTCCGCGCATCAGCAAAGGCTTCGCGCTGCAGGTTTTGCCAGAGGCGCTGCCAGACGCCTCGCGCCTCCCAGCGGCGAAACCGCATATAGACCGCGTGCCAATACCCCAGACTCTGGCGGCAGATCTCGCCAGGGACTTCCCGTCGCAAGAGATGAAGCACCGCCTCCAGAAACGCCCGGTCGCTGAGTTCCCCGGGCGCTCCAGCCGCCGAATGCTTGGCTTGCGTCAGGGCCACTTCCAACTGTTGCCAGAGCCGGTCATTGATGATCTTGCGCACGGGATGTTTTTGCATCCCAAGTCTTTAATCAGCCATCCTTTTTCGCGTACAGATTATAATTCGTGAACACGACCTAGAGTCGTTCTTCCAGCCGGGCTTGGCGCTCGATTTCTGCCGCGTACCCCTTTGCCGCCACCGGGTCGGGCTGGAGTGGCTTCTTAAACCGGAGCGGGGCGGGAGTGAGGCCGAGCTTTTCGAGGGCGAAGACGGCGGCGCCACGGATGGAGGCTTCCGGCTCTTCGCTGGCGTAAAGCGGGGCGTCGAGGACGTTGGCAAGGCGCTGTAACGCCACCCGGGAACGCTGGATGCCACCGGAAACGATAATCTGCGGGGACTCCTTTTGCGAGGCCCGGAGCAGTGAGGCAATGCGCGCCATGCGGTAGTAGCTGGCCTCGGTGATCGCCTGGAGCAAATCCACGGCGGTGGTGCCGTGGTTGAGGCCGAGAATGACGCCTGGCTGTTCTTCGTTCCAGGTCGGCGCGCGTTCGGCGGACCAGAAGGGCAGCACGGTGAGCCCATGCTGCGGCAGCGGGCGCGCCGCGAGCTGACGCTCCAGCGTGGCGGAATCGAGCCGGAGCTCGCGCAGGCCCCAGGCGCGCAAATTACCGGCATTGCTCACCGCACCGCCGACGAGAAAGCGCTCCGCATCCACGCGGTAGCAGAAAAGACCGAAGGGCGCGCGGACCGGACCGGACCGGCGCACGACGCGCAGCGCGGCGCTGGTGCCGACGTTGAGGGCGGCCAGGCCATCGTGAATGGCGCCGGAGCCGAGATTACTCGCCGCGCCGTCGCCGATCGCGGGGAACCATTGCGCCTCACGCAGCGCGGGAAATGGGGAAGGCGCACCGGGCACCGGAGCATCGGAAACTTCGTTTAACTGCGACGTTTTAATCCCGGCGGCTTCGAGCATTTCCCCATCCCAGGTGAGCGGGCCGGGCTGGAACAGGCCGGTGCCGCTGGCCATGGCGAGGCTGGTGGTGCCGCGGCCCACGAGACCGCCGTAGAGCCACTCCACGGGCGAAATCCAGCGGGCGATCTTTTGCTTCGGCTGGGTGCGTTTCCACCACGCGAGCCGCGCGGGCCAGAAGGAGGCGCGCAGCATGCAGCCGGTGCGGGCGTGGACTTTTTTCTCGGAGAACTTTTCGCGCAGACGGGCGGCATCCTCGCGGCAGCGGGAATCGGCCCAGGTGTAAACCGGGGTCAGCGGTTCGTTGCGCTCGTTCACCCCGATCATGCTATGCCAGAAGCACGAGCCGCCGACGGCGGTAATCCGGGCGCCGTCGGCATGCTTCAGCGTTTCGCGCAGGCAGCGGTGCAGGGTCTTTTCCAGCACGCGCGGATCGAGCTCCGCCCCGCCCTCGGGCGTGGTGAGCAAGGGATAGCCGTGCTGCGCGGTGGATTCCAGCAGGCGGCGCCCCCGGAGATCGAAAAGCGCGGTGCGGGTGGACGAGGTGCCGAGATCGATCGCCAGCACCAGTTCGCACGCGCGGGGTGGAGGAGCGGGCTTTCATCAGTCCTGCGTGGATTGGAACTGTGAGAGATCGGCCCAGGGCGCGGGCTGGCGCAACTGGTAGAGCATCTCGCCGGCCTTCGGCACGAGCAGCACGCCTTCGTCCTCACGGTTGGCGTAATCGGCGGGATTGATCGTCGCCGGATCGCGGTAGCCGAGATTGATCTTCTCGCAAATCTCGCGCGGGATGCCGGTGGCGAGCGTGACTTTGGCGCGGCACTTTTCCACGCCATCCTCAAACCTGCCGATGCCGCGCACGTGGGTGGAGTGGGCGATTACCCCCCAGGGGTAATCCTTGAACCGGTCCCACTGCTGGCGGAAATACTCGCAGCAATGGTAGCCGACCTCCTCGATGAGGCGGCCGTGGACGACGGAAATCTCGTGAATGTGCGGCGCGTAGATGATGAGCTCCCCACCATCGGCCAGCACGGGCTCGAGCTTGTACATGCACTTGCCGCCGACCCAGAGTTCGTCGTACATCGGCGGGGCGCAGGAAAGAATGGTGTGGAAGGGCTTTTCCTTGAACTCGATGTGGAGTGCGCGCGACAGCTCGCTGGCCTGGTCCCACGCGCCTTCGGGCGAGCCGGCAAAGAGACCGGCGAGATTGCCATGCTCGACGACGAGGCAGAAGCAGAGCTTCGGCAGCTGCACCATGCGGCCCGCGCGGTCCACCACCTTGCGCACCGGCGTCCACTTGTTGCCGATGATCATGGGGTTCGTAATCACCGCGCCCAGCCAATGGAAGAAATTGAGGATTTCCTCGCCCGCGACGCCGGGGAAGAGATACTTGTTGCCGCCGGAGAAGCCGACCACCTCGTGCGGGAAGACCGGGCCGATGATAATGAGCCGGTCGTACTCGAAGAGATGCCGGTTGACCTTCACCTCGACATCCATCGCGAACAGGCCGCGGGAAAGCTCGCTGATCTCCGCGGAGGGGATCACGCCCAGCGAGGTGAGGGCCTCGGGGTTGTCCCACTCGTGGTTGAGCAACTGCACCTGCGCGTATTTTCCGGCGCGTTCCTCGGGCGAAAATTCCAGGCGGGCGCAAATCGCCTCCTGCGTCATCGGCGGGTGTGTGCCGAGCGCGACCATCACGTCCACAGCCTTGGCGGCGGCGCCGATCTGCGCGTGGAGGGCCTTGAAGACGAGCCCGACCGGTGCGGTGCGGGTGGCATCGGGAATGATGACGAGCACGCGCTGGCCCTCGTAATCCGCCATCGGACAGGCGGCGGCGACGATTTCGGCGACCTCGGCCGCAGTGAGCGAATGATGGGGGGCGGCGATCTTGGAAAAAACGGAATCAGTGGTCATTGGGAGGAATCACTATGAATAAATAATCCCAAAATTGCCACGCTACAAACCGCCCGAACCGGCTAATGCGCATTTTTATACTCCCTCACCATTTTTACGCAGCGATTCCAGCAGGAGAATTTTCCAGCCAGATACGCGAAAAATGCGAAAAGGGAAAATTCTGAAATTTTCGTTTATCCCGTGTCTTTCGCTGGCTCCTCTTCGCTGGATTTACAAGCCCAGCTTGCGCATCTGATCCTTGTAGCAATCGGGGCAGATGCCGTGGGTGAAGCTGCTGCCGGTCTGGGCGGAGATGTAGGTCTCGAGCTGCTCCCAGTAGTCGCCGTCGTCGCGGACTTTTTTGCAAAACATGCAGATCGGGATGAGCTGCTGGAGCTGGGAGATTTGCTTGGTGTATTCGAGAATGCGCTCGGCCACCCGCAGGCGCATCCAGATCGCCTCGCGATCGAGCGGCTTGGCGAGGAAGTCGTCCACGCCGGCATCCATCGCCTTGCGCAGGTTGTCCTTCGCCGGATGGTTGGCAGTGAGCAGGATGAAATAGGTGTAGTCCGTCTTCGGGCGCGAGCGCACGCGGCGGCAGAACTCCAGCCCGTCCACGTCGGGCATCATCCAGTCGCTGACGATGATGCGGACGGGCTCCTTGTCGAAGCGCTCCCAGGCGAGCTGGCCGTTTTCCGCGACGATCACCTGGTGCCCGAGAGTACTCCAGGGTCAGTTGCAGGATCCTCGACGCGACGGGATCATCTTCGGCGATCAGAATTTTCATGAAACGTGTTGGCGCGACGGCTCAAGCGCACGCGCTACACACTGGAACTCATGATCAATGGCATCAAGTAAAAAGGCGGGCTCGCCCCCCTGGTGTCCATGGGCCACCGCCTCAAGCCGTGCGCACAACTCGCAAAGATGCTGGGCGCCGAAGTTGCTCGCGCTGCCCTTCAACGAATGAATGGAGCGCGCCAGCTTGGGCAGATCGGCCTCGGCAAAGGCTTCGCGGGCGTTGAGCAAATGCTCCGGCGCATTTTGTAAAAACAGCTCGACCAGCTCCCCGATCATGGCCTCGTCGCCCATCTCGCGCAGGCTGGCCAGGGCGCTTTCCACGACGGGCTCCTTGATGACCATGCGATAGCGCTCCATCACGGCGTCGAGCGTGGCGATTTTCACCGGCTTGCTCATGTAATCGTCCATCCCGGCGGCGATGCACTTCTCGCGATCCCCATCCAGCGAGTGCGCGGTCATCGCGACGACCCAGGTATGCCGGTCGCGGCCTTCGCGGCGGCGAATCTCCGTGGTGGTGGCGTAGCCATCCATCAGCGGCATCTGGCAATCCATGAAAATAATGTCGCAGTCATTGGCCCCGAGGAAGGCGAGCGCCTCCAGCCCGTTGGAGACGACCACGTTTTGATAGCCGCGCTTGCGCAGGAGCTGGCGGGCCACTTTTTGGTTCACGGGATTGTCCTCCACCAGCAGGACGCGCAGCGAACTGCTCAGCGGCCCGCGTTCGCTCGCGGCGGGCTCTTCCACCTCGGCGGCCTTGGCCGATCCCGCCGTCTCGCCGGAGGCGGCATCGACCAGCGCACGCATGCGCAGGGGCTTGTCCACCCAGGCGTCGATCGTGGCATCGTGCGTATCGGGCACGCGGTCCAGCGGGGCCAGCGCCACGATGCGGGTGCCGTGCAAAGTTTCATCATCGCGGACTTCCCGCACCAGATCCGAGCAGGCGGACCAGTCCCGGGAAAAATCCAGCACCAGCAGATCGGTCTTTTTCCCGCGCAGCGTCGCCAGGGCCATTCCGTGATCGGCAATCCCCTCCATCTCCATGCCACAACCGCCCAGATCCATGATGACCGTGCGGCGAAGCCATTCCCCGGGCGCCACCACGAGCCCGCGCCGGCTGGCGAGGCAGTTGGCCAGCCGGGAGTGGCTGGAATCCACGCGGCCATAGGGCGCGGTGAACCAGAAGTGGGAACCGATGCCGGCACTGCTTTCCACACCGATTTCCCCGCCCATTTGCTCCACGATCTGCTTGCTGATGGCGAGGCCCAGACCCGTACCGCCGTATTTGCGGGTGGTCGAGCCATCCGCCTGGCTGAAGGGCTGGAAGAGCCGGTCCTGCTGCTCGGCCGAAATGCCGATGCCGGTATCCTGAATGGAAAAGCAGATCGTCACCTGGCCCTTTTCATCCTGGCGCCGGGTGGCCTCGACCAGCACCGCACCGCGGTCGGTAAACTTGATCGCGTTTCCAGTCAGGTTGGCCAGGACCTGGCGCAGACGCCCCGGATCGCCGGAGACCCGCTCGGGCAGGTTGTGATCGACGAGGGATTGCAGCTCGATGCCCTTTTGCAAGGCGCGGCAGGCGAGCATTTCCACCGTGCTCTCCACCACCTCGCGCAGATCGAACTCCACGGTATCGAAGCGCATCATGCCGGCCTCCATCTTCGAGAAATCGAGGATGTCGTTGATAATGTGCAGCAAGCCGGCGGCGCTCGCTTGGATCGTGCGGGCAAAATCCTGCTGCTTGGCGTTCATCTGGGTATCGAGCAGCAAATCCGTCATGCCGATGATGCCGTTCATCGGGGTGCGGATTTCGTGGCTCATGTTCGCCAGGAACTGCGATTTCACGCGGGCGGATTCGAGCGCGACGTCCATCGCCTCGGCCAGTTCGTTCTCAATTTCCTTACGCCGGCTGATGTCCTGCAACGTGGAGCGGATGCCGCTGACCTTGCCGTCGGAGTCCTTCATCAGACGTTCCTCGATCAGCATCGGGACCAGCGTCCCGTCCTTGCGCCGGAACGTGCGTTCGTAAGTCTTCAGTTGCATCTCACCGGTCAGCTTGGCCCGAATGGCTTCGGGAGACATGCGATCTTGAATGAAAGTCCACACCGGCTTGCCCACCATTTCCTCCGCCGTATAGCCGAGCAGGGAAAGCTCCGTGTGGTTGACGCGGGTCAGGCAACCCTGGGTATCCACCTCGTGGTAGGCCACCGGGGCTTCGTCGAAAAGCTCACGAAACGCCGCCTCGCTCTCCTGCAGGAGCAGCTCCGCCTTGCGCTTCTCGGTCACATCCAGCGACACCCCGCCCAGGAAACGGCGCCCCAGTTCATCCTCAATGGGAAACTTGAAGGAAAGCCATTGCTTCACCACGCCGCTTTTGTCGGGCACCGTTTCGATGAATTCCATCGGATGGTTTTCCTGCAACACCAGGCGGTCGTTCACATGCAGCGGCTTGACGGTACTCCGAAGGCAAAAATGCCTCGCCCGTCTTGCCACGGATCTTTTCCAGCTTGCCGCCCATTTCGACTTCGAAACGGCGGTTGACGTAGAGAAAGCGCCCATCCTCATCCTTGATGTAGGCCACCACCGGGCCGTAGTCCATGAAGCGCTGGAAACGCTCCTCACTCTCGCGGAGAGCCATTTCGGAGCGCTCGCTTTCCTCCATGTAGCTGGCCGCCTCGGCCGCCTGCACACGGAGTTCGAGATGGGTAATCACCTCCCGGGCCAGAATCTTGAGCGATTCCTGCTGCTCGGGGAGCAGCTTGCGCGGGACACGGTCCATTACGCAAATCGTCCCAATCGCATGCCCATCGGGCGTCAGCAACGGGGTCCCGGCGTAGTAGCTGATCGCCGGGCCGCCAATCACCATCGGGCTGCTGGAAAATCGTTCATCCGCCCGGGCATCCGGCACTTCCATCACGTCGTCCTGCAGGATGGTGTGGGCGCAAAAGGAGATGTCGCGCGAAATCTCCTGGGTGTAAAAGCGAATGCGGGACTTGAACCACTGCCGATTGCCATCCACGAAAGTGATCAGGCCGATGGGGGTCTGGCAAATCTGCGCCGCCAGCTTCAATAAATCGTCGAAGACCTTTTCCGCCGGCGTGTCTAGGATCTCATAACGCCGCAGCGCGCGCAGGCGGGCGCTTTCTTGTTCCGGGAGCGGAGCGTTATGGAAAAGGACGGGCACGATAAAAATCGGTCTTGGATTGCAAAATTGATTCAGCAGCTTCCATGCCGAAGGTAAAACCGATGGTGATTTAAGGACAATTCACGCCCTAATCGCCCTCCCTGCCGGTCATTCCCGCCCAAAACCAGGGAACGGAAAATCGATTGGGGCATCTTGTGTAGATTCTTCGGTTGACAGTCTATCGGTTCCAGCGTATCCATCCCACCCGCTTTAACGAACGCAGACTTTTAAACTTTAACATTTATGCCTACTTCCGAAGTAATTTTGATCGAAAACATTCCCGGCCTCGGCGCGGAAGCCGATGTCGTGAAGGTGAAGGCTGGCTATGCCCGCAACTTCCTCATCCCCTTCGGCAAGGCTTACGAGGTGACGCCTACCACCCTCAAGAAGATCAACACCCTCAAGGCCAAGCGCGCCGAGCGTGAAGCCAAGGAACTGAACGAAGCCGAGGAAACGGGCCGCAAGATCAACAAGCTCAAGCTCACCCTCACGCTGGAAACCGGCGAGAACGGCAAGGCGTTCGGCTCCATCACCGCCAAGGATCTGGCCGACAAGATCAAGAGTGAGCTCAACGTCGAAATCGATCGTCATCGCATCGTCCTCGAGCATCCGATCAAGACCACCGGCAACCACGAAGTGACCATCAAGCTGCATCACGACGTAACCGCCACCCTCAACCTGACCGTCAAGTCGGCCAACGCCGAAGCGGAAGAAGGTGCCGAGGAAGAAGGCGCGGAAGCCAAGACGGAAGGCTACAAGGCCAAGCCGAAGGCCCGCCACACGAAGTAATTTCGGCCGCCGCGGTTTTTCAATTTTCAAAGTCAACGGCCGATGTTAAAGCATCGGCCGTTTCTTTGTGCAGGCATCGAACAGCAAGCAGTATTCATTCATGTCGAACGGGCAACCATCCATGGTGGCAGAAAACGGGCGACCTGCCGGGAGCAATCCGGCGGGAAGGAAACAGGATAACGGGACAAAAACCGGAAGTTATTTACCAGATATTCACAGGGTGCTCCCCCACTCGGCCGAGGCCGAACAGGGTGTTCTCGGGTCCCTGCTCGTATCCCCCACTGCCGACGTGGTGGGAGCCTGTATCGAAAGCGTCACCGCCGAGTCGTTCCACATCCCGGCCCATGCCACCGTCTATGAGACGCTGATCGCGCTCCACGACAAAGGAGTGCCGATCGACATGATCACGCTCACCCAGACGCTGAAAGATAAAAAGGTTCTCGATCAGGTGGGTGGCCCCGGTTTTGTGGCGGATTTGTATTCCTTCGTCCCCACGGCAGCGAACGTCACTTACTACCTGGAGATTGTGCGGGAAAAGCACGTCCTGCGGGAGATTATCAAGAGTTGCACAGAGTGCGCGTCGCGCGCTTACGAGGATCAGGGGGAGGTCAACGGCCTGCTCGATGAGGTCGAAAAGAGCATTTTCAACATCGCCGACAAGCGCCGGCAGAAGAAGGAAAGCAACATCCGCGATCAGGTGATGGAGGCCATCGAATCCATCGAAAAACTCTTCGCCCGCAAGGGAGCGATCAGCGGCCTTTCGACTGGTTTTGGCGATCTCGACGCGATGACCGACGGTCTGCACGAGGCGGAAATGATCGTCATCGCCGCCCGCCCGAGTATGGGCAAAACCGCCTTTGCGCTCAATATCGCGGAGCATGTGGCGGTGGATTTGAACCGCGGCGTCGGCGTTTTCAGCCTGGAAATGAGCACCCAGCAGCTCGTGCAACGTCTGATTTGTTCACGGGCCAAAATCAGCTTGAAAAAAATCCGCGACGGCTTCCTCGCCGCGCATGAGTTCGAGCCGATCACCCGGGCCGCTTCGGCCTTCGCGACCAGCAAGCTGTTCATCGACGACACCGCCGGCCTGAGCATTCTGGAATTGCGCGCCCGCGCCCGCCGGATGAAGGCGATGCACAATATTGAGTTGATCGTCATCGACTACCTCCAGCTCCTGAAATCCGATTCCAAAAAGGCCAAGGACAACCGCCAGCATGAAATCGCGGAGATTTCCCAGGGCGTAAAGGCACTCGCCAAGGAGTTGAAGCTGCCGATCATCGTCCTCGCCCAGCTCAACCGTAACCCGGAACAACGCACCGGCGGCAAGCCGCGCCTGAGCGATCTTCGTGAATCCGGCTCCATTGAGCAGGACGCCGACCTGGTCGGACTACTCGTTCGTACCTGCGTACCTATGCCGAGGACGACGAGCAACGGCAGGAAGCCGGTGACGAGGCGGAGCTCATCATCGCCAAGCAGCGTAACGGCCCGGTGGGCGAAGTCGCACTGTCGTTCTTGAAGGAATTTACTCGCTTTGAGACCCGCACCCGGGCACCACAGGAGGGTGGCTAGACGATTTACGGCCTTCGGTGCGGTTCTGCTCTCAATGCTGACACTGGCGAGAGCGGAGTTAACGGTTCATTTCGACGACAAGGGACTTTCCTCACTGCGCTACAATGGCGTGGAACTGCTTCATACGGGCGTCTTTCAGCCCGGGCAGGTCATGCTCACCGACACGATCGGCAAGGAAGTCACGCTTCCCGGCAGCAACGAGCAGACCTTCGACCCCAAGACCGGCACCTGCACGCTGAAGGCGCCCTGGGGGACGATGCAGTGCGTGTATCAGCCCGTGGGCGATATGCTCAAGATTCGCCTCACCGTCGCCAATACCTCGCCCGATACCATTTCCATCTTTGAAGCCGCACCGCTGGAGGTCACTTTTCCGGCCCAGCCCAAGGGTGTCCCGTGGGATCGCAAGTTCGAGGTGGTGGGCGACAATTTCGACGACCTTACCGCCCTGCCCGCCGACTACGGCAAAGGCGTGTTGGTCGCCTGCAACGACAGCGTAGGCGAGCCACTGCGCTTCGGCTTCACCTCGCCCATCGGGATCAACACCTACCGCATCCGCATGACGACCTGCGTGTGGAACTCCGCCGATGATCCGAAGATCGGGCCGGGCGCGACCAAGGAATACGATTTCTCACTCCGTTTCGCCAAGCCAGGGACGCCCCTTCCTGCCATCGCGGGCGACCTCATGCAAAAGCTCGCCACGGCCATCCCGTTCCAGCTCAACTGGCCGGATCGCCGCCCGGTCGGCATGCTGTCGCTGGCGACGAATGTGCACCAGACGACGAAGAACCCGCGCGGCTGGTTCAATGATCCGCTGCTCGATGTGGTAAGCGACAAAGGGCGGAAAGCTTTTGCCAAGCGGCTGATGGCCGAGGCGAAGTATCATCTCTCCATCCTCAAGAGCATGAACGCCCAGGGGATGATCGTGTGGAACATTGAGGGCGAGCAGTATGCAAATATCAACTACGTCGGCGACCCGCGCGTGCTGCCCAAGCTCGCCCCGGAGATGGACGCGGCGGCGGATGAGTATTTCGCCTTCTTCCGCAAGGCGGGACTGCGCACCGGCATCTGCATCCGTCCTTCACGCATCGTGCCGGATTGGAACGATCCCAAAAAATGGACCCACGACCAGATGGGCTTCGATTTCATCGCCGAGATGAGCCAGAAGATCGACTACGCGCAAAAGCGCTGGGGTTGCACGCTCTTCTACGTCGATTCCTCGGTCCACTATTTCTACAAGCGCGACGGTCAGGTTTCCGATCGCCTCATTTCCGCCACCGAGTGGAAGCGGCTCGCAAAGCTGCACCCCGATGTGCTGCTCATCCCCGAGTTCCCCACCCCCGCTGGCTGGAGCGTGTGCGCGCCCTATCGAGAACTGCGCGAACATACCTTCGGCGGCTTCGCCGCCACCCCGCAATCCACGCTCAATATTTACCCGAAAGCCTTTAGCATCATCAATCCCACCGAGGGGCCGATCAAACAGCGGAAAGAAGAAATCGTCGCCGGGGTCCGGCGCGGGGACATCCTGCTCTTCCGAGCCTTCTTCAAAGATGAAGACTGGAACCGTCCGATCCGCGAGATTTACAACGAGGGCACCAAGGCCGCGCGAAAATGAGCGACCTCCCGACGAGGAACGTCGTCCTCGTGCATGGCATCCACGATACGGCGAAAAAGATGCAGCGCATGGCAGCGTATTTGCAGGCCGAAGGCTATCGCACCTTCACTCCGGCCCTCACGCCGAATAATGGCGCAGCAGGGCTCGACCAGCTGGCGCTGCAACTCCGCGATTATATCGACGCGCAGATTGGCAGAACCGAGCCGTTCCGGCTCATCGGTTTTAGCATGGGCGGAATCGTCAGTCGCTACTACGTGCAGCGGCTGGGCGGCCTGCACCGGGTCACGCATTTCATTACCATTTCCGCCCCCAATCATGGGACCGCCTTCGCGTGGCTGTCGAACTCGCCCGGCGTGGCCCAGATGCGCATCGGCAGTCCTTTTCTGGCCGCACTGAATGCCGACTCCTCCATGCTGGAAAAGGTGCGCTACGCTTCCCTTTGGACGCCGCTGGATCTCATCATCATCCCGGCGACCAGCTCGCAAATGCCGGCGGGTGCCAACTATTGCCTTTTCTCCCTCGCCCATCCGCTGATGGTCTCGCAACGGAACAGCCTCGCGCTGGTGGCAAAGCTCCTGCGGGATTAGATTTCCGAATAGGGTGTCAGGAAACGCTCTTCGTCTCCGCGCCCTTGGACTGCGGCGACACGTCGCCGCTTTCTCCGCGCGAGACAAGTCTCGCTCCCAACGCGCAGCCCAATATTCCTGTCTTCGCTTACTTTCCCCGACAGCAGAACGGCAAGCATCCTGCCGCTCATGCTTTATGGAACCGTTCTAAAGCACGCGTATCTCCACTTCCGGCGTCCCTTCGAAACTTTCAGAAGGCAGCGAATACCGCCTTACGGTGTGAAGTCGTGCGAGGCCTTCACCCGGGCGCAGAACGCGGCGAGGAGCTTCGCGGTATTATCGAGGTCTTCGAGCGAGAGCAGTTCGTTCGGCGTGTGCATATAGCGCAGCGGGACGGAGAGCAGGCCGACCGCCATGCCGCCGCGGGAGAGTTGCATCACGTTGGCATCGGTGCCAGTGCCGCGGGCTTCGGGGGCGATCTGGTAGGTGATGCCTTCTTTCTCGGCGGTCTCGACCAGCAGGTCGAACACGCGGGGATTGATATTCGCGCCGCGGCAGATTTTCGGGCCGCCACCGACTTTGTAGTCGCCCGCCTTTTTCACATCGATGCCGGGAGTGTCGGTGCCGTGGCCGACGTCGAGCGCAATGCCGACGGTGGCTTCCGACGAGAAAGCACTGGTGGTCGCGCCGCGGAGGCCGATCTCCTCCTGCACGGTGGAGACGCCGATCACGCAGGCTTCGAGCTTTTTCTTGTGCAGGCGGCGGAGCACTTCGGTCACGATCCAGGTACCCATCTTGTTGTCGAAGGCCATCGAGACGACGCGCTCATTCGCCAGCTCGGTGAAGGGCTGCACGAAGACGCCGGCGTCGCCGAGCTGCACCATCTTGAGCGCTTCCTTTTTGTTCTTCGCGCCGATGTCCACCCAGAGGTCTTCCTGCTTCGGTACACGCTTGCGGTCGTCCTCGTTCATGAGGTGGATCGCCTTGCGCCCGAGCACGCCGGGGAGCAGGCCGCTCTTGGTGAGAATCTGCACGCGCTGCGAGGTGGCGACGGTCGGGTCCACGCCGCCGATGAATTCCACGTAGAGAAAGCCGTCCTCGTTGATGTATTTGATCAAAAAGCCGATCTGATCGCAGTGCCCGGCCAGCATGATGCGGGGCTTGCCCTTGGGGTTGCGAATGCCGAAGACGTTGCCCATGAGGTCCGTCTTCACCTCGTCGCTCCACGGCGCGATGCGCTCGCGCACGAGCTTCTGCACGGCCTGTTCGTAGCCGGAGGGGCTGGGCGTTTCGACGAGGGTCTTGAGAAAGTTCTTGGAGTCAGGATTCATAGCGATGAAAAGGAATAAAGCGCGGCTTTCGGCGGATTACCACACACAACGTACTCCATAGCGGGAAAACGAAGGGTCTTTGGTGATGATTTGCAGGTCCTCGATCTCGGCCTGGGCGATGAGCATGCGGTCGAAGGGATCGCCATGGTGATGAGGAAGGCTGGCAATGTGCGTGATGTGATCCAAGTGGATGGGTAGAAGCTGGAAAGCATTTTCGAGCTGGGCCTGGGCAAAATCTCTCATTTGCATGCCGAGCTTTAATTTCCCCAGCGAAGACTTGATCCCAATCTCCCACAGGCTGGCGACCGAGATAAATTTCGGCTCATCGGTCGCAGCAATGGCATCGTAAGCTTTGACGCTGAGCAGATCCGGCGCTTGGGCAAACCAGATCAAGGCATGCGTATCCACGAGGTAACTCATTTACATGTATTCCTTGAACTCTTCCAAAGGCGCGTCGAAATCATCCGCCATCCAGATTTTACCGCGCAGAAGGCCTGGAATCGGGCGTTTGCGTTTTACTTCGATCGGTTTGAGTTCCGCGACCCGTTTGCCGCGTTTGGTGATGTAAAAGGAAGCGCCGTTGGCGACCTTTTCGAGAATTTCGGAAAGGTGCGTCTTTGCTTCAAAGGCACCGATTTCTTCAATCGGCATCACCGCGCTTTCGTGAAGCCGCATTGACGGCTCAACCGGTGCCGCCGCTACTGTTTTTGCAGTTTTCTTTTTCGCCTTCATACCACCAACTAGTTTATTCAACTAGTTGGTGATTTCAAGACTGCTTTACGAAATCAGCGGCAGCAGCTTGCCGGGCAGGTCGCTGATCTTCACGCGCTCCTGGCTGCCGTCGTCGCGATGGCGCAAGGTCACGGTATCCAGCAATTCCTCGCCCTTTTCACCGAGGGTCTCGAAGTCGATCGTCACGCAGAACGGCGTGCCTGCCTCGTCCTGGCGGGCGTAGCGTTTGCCGATGCTGCCGCCTTCGTCGTAGAAGGCGGTCATGAGCGGCTTGAGCAGGTCGTAAACGCCACGGGCTTTGGCCACGAGTTCCGGCTTGTTCTTGAGCAACGGGAAAACGCCAATCTTCACGGGCGAAATGCGCGGATGGAGGCGCATTACGGTGAGCACTTCCTTGTTGCCCTTGGCATCGACCTTTTCGACTTCGGTAAACGCCTTGGCGAGCACGGCCAGCGCCAGACGATCCAGACCGGCCAGGGCTCAATGACGTGCGGCAGGAAGAAGCCCTTGAACAACTTCTGGCACCATTCATCGATGGCCGCATCCGGCAGGGCGCAATCGCCCTTGGCGCGGTTCTCCGCCTGCTTGCGGGTAATGAGCGCGGCCTTCTGTTCGTCGGTCCATTTCGCAAAAGCTGCCTTCACCTCTTCGTCGAAGACTTCGAGCTGCTTCTTGCTGCCATTCTGGTGGGCGGAAAGATCGAAGTCGCCACGGGCGGCGATACCTTCGAGTTCCTCGGTGCCGAACGGGAAACTGCACAGGATATCCACACAGGCGCGGGCGTAGTGGGCGAGTTCCTCCTTCGTCTGCCAGTGGTAGGCCAGCACTTCGGTGCCGAGGCCGATGCCGTTGTAATAAGCAGTGCGCTGCGCGACCCAGTAGCGGTGCCACATTTCCCAGCCCCAGTTGTCCTGCGGGACCGAGAGATCAGCGCCCTCGCTCCAGGCGGCGACCTGACCGCAGACGGCCTCGATGGCCTCGTCGGGCTTGATGAAAAATTCCAGCTCCATCTGCTCGAACTCGCGGGAGCGGAAGGTGAAATTGCGCGGCGTCACCTCATTGCGGAACGCCTTGCCGATCTGGCAGATGCCGAAGGGAACCTTCTGACGCGAAGAATCGACCACGTTCTTGAACTGGGCGAAAATGGCCTGCGCGGTTTCGGGGCGGAGATAGGCTTTGTCCTCTTCCTTGGCGGTGGCGCCCACGTAGGTGTGGAACATGAGGTTGAACGGCTTGGGCTCGGTGAGCTGCGCGCCGTTCTCGGGATTGAAGGCCCGGCTGCCCTCCACTTTGGACGTGGTCTCGCCGAGCAGCACAGGACGACTCAATCCCCGCGCTTCGTAAAATTGAACTGCAACTTTTCGAGCACTTTCAGGTGGTTTCCCTGCCTGAAGAAGAACACTAAATGATTCGGTAACTAGAGGAAGCTCCTCTTGCCCCCGAATTTTTTGCGCCTTACCAGTTGCTTTCTTTTCGCGAAGCTTTTCTAAAGAGGTGGCAATCGGATCCAATCCCAGCAATCCTCCAAATGCCTCAACAAGATCTTGGCTTGTAGCACCTTCGAAGGTGTAAACCACGCCCGATTGCGGCTCCACATGGTCGGCCCGGAAGCGCTTTTGCGTGAGCAGGCAGTCGCTCATCGGATCGCTGAACGTATCCACGTGACCGCTCGCCTTCCAAATCGCGGGGTGCATGATGATCGTGGCATCGAGGCCGACGACGTCCTCGCGTTCGCGAGTCATCGCGCGCCACCAGGTATCGCGCAGGTTGCGCTTCAGCTCCGCGCCGAGGGGACCGTAATCCCAGAAGCCATTGATCCCCCCGTAAATCTCGGAACTCTGAAAAATGAAGCCGCGGCGCTTGCAGAGCGACACGATTTTTTCCATCAAGGGGGTCTCTTTTTGCTGACTCATAGGAACGTTCAAATCACCATCGCCCGGCCCTGAACGCAACTGCAAACTGTGGCCGACCGTTCCTTTGCCGGAAAACGTCACTTTTCCTCCACGGATCGACCGCCGATAAAAACATTACACCGGTTTAATGAACAGAACATTACAAACGGCGGTCTAATTCACCAACATTTCCTTATATGCGCCTACTGCTTGTTGAAGATGACCCGAAGATCACCCAGTTCGTAACCAAAGGCCTCACCCAGGCGGGCTATTCCGTGGATCACGCCAGCGATGGCGAGAACGGCCTCCACCTTGCGCTGACCGAAAAATACGACACCGCCATCATCGACGTGATGCTGCCGAAGCGCGACGGCCTGAGCATCATCAGCGAAATGCAGCGGGCCAACGTCCGCACGCCTGTCCTCACCCTGAGCGCCAAGCGCAGCGTGGAGGACCGCGTGATCGGCCTCCAGGCCGGCAGCGACGACTATCTCACCAAGCCCTTTGCCTTCTCCGAACTGCTCGCCCGCGTGCAGGCGCTGATCCGCCGCAAGAGCGAGCAAGGCGAACCAACGAAGCTGACCGCTGGTGATCTGAGCATGGATCTCGTGAAGCGCCGGGTGGAACGCGGTGCCCAGCCCATCGAGCTTCCAGCCCCGTGAATTTGCGCTGCTCGAGTATCTCATGCGCAATGCCGGACGCGCCGTTTCCAAGACGCTCATCCTGGAAGCGATCTGGAACTACCATTTCGACCCGCAGACCAATGTGGTGGACGTGCTGGTGTGCCGCTTGCGCGGGAAGATCGACAAAGGCTTTTCCAGGCAGATGATCCGGACGATTCGTGGCGTGGGCTATGTCCTTTCCCCTGAGTGAACGACTGCGCACGACCCTGGGCTGGAGGATCACGGTGTGGTACGCCGTGTTCTTCGTCGCGGGGTTTATCGGCCTGCTCCTGATCGTTCAGCTCGAACTGGACCGCTCGCTGCGGCAGATGGACTCGGAGTTGGTGCGGACCAAGTTCGCCCAGATGCGGGATGAACTCAACGAAGGCGGCCTGAAGGAACTGCGCAAACTCTGCGAGCAGAAGGACTCGGGCGATTTCTTCGTGCGGGTCGCGGACCCAAAAAATCACTCGATTTTTGTCAGCCCGGCCGATGGTTCCGATCCCGAGGACATTGCGCTGCTGGAAGAGCGCAGCGCCAGCCGTCCGGGCACCCATTTTTCTTTGATGGTCCCCAGCGGAGCGCCGTATGACTTCGAGAGCGCCGCCGTAAAGGATTATGTGCTCCAGGTCGGCTACAGCAGTGCCACGCGGGAGGGCATTCTCCTGCGGTTCAAGGAAACGTGGGCTTACATCATGCTGCCCACGGTGGGCATCAGCATCATGCTGGGCGCGTTTTTCGCCTCGCGAATGCTGCGGCCCCTGCGGGAATTGAACGCGGCCGTCCGTCACATCGTGCAGACGGGCATCATTACCGAGCGCCTGGATATCCACCCTTCTTCGTCGGATGAAATCGGCGGGCTGATTGCCTCGTTCAACGACATGATGCATCGCCTCGAAAACCTGATGACGGCGATGAAAGGCACCCTCGACAACGTGGCGCACGACCTGCGCACCCCGCTTACCCGGCTGCGCGGCATTGCGGAGCTGGCCCTGCGGGAGAACGATCCCGAGAGCGCCCGGGCCGCCCTGGCGGAGTGCCTGGAAGAGGGCGAGCGCGTGACCACGCTGCTGAATACCTTCATGGACATCTCGGAGGCGGAGAACGGAGCGATGAATCTCAAGATGCAGGCCGTAAACGTGGCCGAGCTGGTCGAGGTCATCACCGAAATCTACAGCATCGTCGCCGAGGAAAAGCAGCAGCAGATCACGACGAATATTCCGGCCGATCTCACCCTTTACGCCGATCCCAGCCGCATCCACCAGGCGGTGGCCAATCTGGTGGATAACGCCCTGAAATATACCCCCGAACAGGGACGGGTGGACATCAGTGCCCAAAGCCAGGGCGGGGAAATCGTGCTCACGGTGAGCGATACCGGCACGGGGATTGCCCCGGAGGAGCTCACCCGCATCTGGGAGCGTCTCTATCGCGGAGACAAGAGCCGCTCGCAACGTGGGCTCGGGCTGGGCCTCAGCTTTGTGAAAGCGATCGTGGAAGCCCACAAGGGCCGGGTGGAACTCACCAGTGCCCCCGGTGCCGGCTCCCGGTTCATTCTCCATCTGCCTGCTGCGGTCCATTCTACCGTTGCTTCGCAGCCAATCGTTGCGAAACTGTAACGCGCTGGCAATCCGGCGGAAACGTAGTTTTGTTAGCGTCTCTTCCCTCTACCCTTACCTACAGAATGCCTGACCTAATCCTGCAATCGCCCCCCGCTTCCTCCTCCCAGGGCAACGCAGAGTCCGATCCCCTGCACTGGCGGGGAAAATCGGTCATTGAAACCCTCTTCCTGCTCGTCGTCGCGGCGCTCTTTTTTGCCCTGAAAGTGCTGGACCTTCGCGCCTATCGCGTGGACTCCGATGAGCCGCAGCATCTCCACGTCGTGTGGGCCTGGGCAAATGGGCTGCTTCAATATCGCGATGTCTTCGACAATCACACGCCGCTTTTCCAGATGCTGTGCGCGCCGTTTTTCGCGATGATCCACGAGCGCCCGGACATTGAGATTCCGATGCGGCTGCTCATGTTCCCGATCTGCGCGGCGACTCTGTGGATTACCGCCCGGATTGGCGCGCAGTTGGTGGGCAAGCGGGCCGGGCTCTGGGCCGCGCTCTTTACCCTGGCGATGCCGGGCTTTTTCTTCACTTCGGAGGAATTTCGCACCGATGACCTATGGATGGTCATGTGGATGCTCTGCGTGCTGTTTGCGTTGCAGCGCCCGTTTACGCCGATGGCGGCCCTGCGGCTGGGCCTGGCGATCGGAGCCAGCTTCGGCACTTCCATGAAGACCACGCTGCTCCTGCTTTCCCTGGTCGCCGGGGGGCTGGGCACGCTCCTTCTTTACTGGAAAAGCTTCCGGCTGCCTGCGGCTTCGTGGCTCGTCTCCAGAGCCACCGCATTGATCGCAGGAGGGCTGATCATCCCGGTCGCGCTCGTCATTTTCTTCGCCAGCCACGGCGCGCTGAAAGAGTTCTATTACTGCACGGTGCAGCACAATATGCTGAGCGGCATGGGCACCATGAAGCATCCGCTCAGTCACATCCTCCGCTTCATCGTCCATCTCGGGCTGGCGCTTTGGGCCGGTGGATATCTGCTTCGCCGCTTTAACTCGCGGCCCCAGATGGGCAGCCTGGTCTTTCTCTTCCTCACCGCGACGGCCCTCTTTGCCTTTGTCTTCAATATCTGGCCGGTGGTGACCGCGCAGGATTACCTGCCGCTTTATCCCCTGCTCGGCATCCTGCTGGTAGCGCTGCTTTGGGAACTGCCGTGGAAGCTGGCGGCCCCGCTCGGGGCGACGGCGATCGTGGGAGGAATGGCCTTCATCGTGTATGTTCACCCCCCCTGGCAGGACCAGACTTCGGACTCCTTCCGCATCCGCGCGGCGGCGTTGCGCCTGCTCAATCCGGGTGAATATATTATGGACGGCAAAGGGGAAACGGTTTACAGACCCCGCCCCTTTTATTACGCTTTGGAACTGTTGACGTTGAAACGAATGTATATGGGATTGATCCAGGATAACATCCCCGAGCGCATGATCGCGACCCGGACCTGTGTGGCGAAGCTGACGCGTCTGCACGGCAAGGATCAGGAGTTTGTGAAGCAGAACTATATCGACATCGGCTTCAAGCTGTATGTCCCCGGCAAGCTGTTCCCCCAGCCCCAGCCCGGCCAGCCAATCAGCTTCAATACCGTGATCCCGACGCAGTATGACGTGGTGCAGCCCACCGGCTCCTTCCACGGAACGATCGACGGACAGCCCTACCATCCCGGGATGGAACTCCCCGGCCGGAGCACATACGCTCGTCGCCAGCCAGCCGACGGCTTCCGCCGCCGTGGTGTGGAACCGGGCGATTGACCGGGGCTTTTCTCCTTACGGCAAGCACGAATTCAAGACGGATCTCGGGGATGAATAATCTCAATGGAATTACGCTCACGGCGGAGGATCGACTACTCATTATTGCCCCGCACCCGGATGATGAGTCGCTCGGAGCGGGCGGCCTCATCCAGCGGGCCGTCGCGGCGGGCGCAGAGTTGAACGTGATCTTCATCACCGATGGAGACAACAATCCGTGGCCGCAGCGTTACCTGGAATTTCGCTGGAACGTGAGCCGGGCCGACCGCCTGCGCTGGGGAAAACGCCGCCGGATGGAAGCGATCGACGCGTTGATCAAACTCGGAGCACCGCCTGATTGCGCGGACTTCCTTTCCCTGCCCGATCAGGGGCTGACGAAAATCCTGCTGGAAAACTCCGCGCAGTTGATCGACCCGCTTTCGACCACGATTCAGAACTGGCAGCCGACCCTCGTGATCGCGCCCTGCATTGAAGACGTGCACCCCGATCACTGTGCGATCCATGTCATGCTGCAGCACGTGCTGCAAGGGATGGGACCGCTGGCCCCGCGCGCCCTGTTTTACAAAATCCACGGCAACGGCATCCCCGTGGTGGCCCCACGGCTGATTCTCACGCTCACCAAGCAGGAGCAACTGGTGAAGCGGAAGGCGATTCTCGCGCACCTCACCCAAATGGCGTTGAGCAAAAAGCGCTTCCTGCAATACGCGAGCCCGGGCGAGGCGTATTACCAGGAGACCGGCGACAGCACGCCGGAGGCATTCCACAGCGCAATCGGCCATGGCGGCGAATTGATTTTGCGCATGCATCCCTACGTGGTGCTGCGGCACCGGGCGAATATCCTTTTCGCGTGGGAGGATGATGAGGGCGCCTTTCAATCGGCCGCCATCTCGCTGCGGCAGAGCCGGATTATCCAGACCCCGACCGGGCCGGAAATTCATGTCCAACCGCCCGTGCTGCCCACCGACCGGCGCGTGTATGTGAAGTATCAGCTCAAGCGCATCTATTTCGAGCAGTACGGCTGGCAGACGCTGCGCATGCTTTCGCCGACGGGAAATCCCCGGGCGAACGGCACCCCGGCAAGCGTGGCGGTTTAGAATAGCTTCCCCAGCGCGACGAGGCGCCGCAGTGGAAAAAAGCCTTTCGCCTAGTTGCCCTCGGAATTGAAGATCGGCGCCAGGGCAGCACGATACTGCTCGGAGCGGTCCCGCCATTGCTTGCGGGCGACTTGGGTCCAAAAGGAGGAGTTGACCTCACGATTAGCCTGGCTCAGGTCGAGATGCTGCTCGGGATGCCCTGCGACGTGCCATTCCCCGGGGACTTCATCGAGCGCATGGTGACTGGTGTCGGTGCGGGCTCGTTGCAGGTACAGGTTCCGCTCGCTCGAAGCCTGTTCGAGCAATTGCAGGGCCCGGTGTGCACGCGGATAGGTTGCCGTCGATTGCTGCCTCTCCACTTCGGAGGTGAGCTTCGCCAGTTCGTCCTGCGCGTCTCCCGGATCGAGGACTTCAGGGCTCTCGATCGGAACGAGCAGCGTTTGGGAAAACTTTTGCAGATCTCCCAGCGGATCAGCCAACAAATAGGGGCGAATCGTGGGCCAGTAATGCACCACCATCACCCCCGCCGCGATAATTATTAGATAATTGAAAATCGGTCTCATACCCTGCCATTTCGCCCCTCAACACCCGGGCTGATGGCCGGGAAATTACCGCACCGGGTGGCAATGTAAAGCAGGAAACACGCGGCGAAAAAATCGGGTTACAAGCCGTAGGGATGCCGGAGCACGGCGCTGTCGTTGCGGCGGCTGCGGGTGGTCCAGCGGGGGCCTTGATCGCCATCCCAGCCGGTGTCGAAGCGGAGGCCGGCCACGACGAGGAAGACGTGGCCGCGCCGGGCATAGACGGTGATCCAGCGTCCGTAGCCGCTCTCGCCGTAGTGTCGGAAAGCGGTGGAAGTCGTCGGCGTGCGCAGGCGCCCGATCGCATGCAGCACATAGGAGGTGGCGCCGGAGCAGTCGTAGCCGCTATCGTAAAATGTCCCATGCCCGCCGCCGTAGCGATAAGGCATCCCGGCGATTTGATTACCGGCGGCGATGGCATCCCGCACGATTTGCGGGGCGGCAGGTGGAGCGTAGGCGACCCCGTTGGCCACCATCGCCGTCCGCCCCGGAACGTAATGATAAACGTAGGGCGGCGTGACCGCACAGCCGCCAAGGAGCAACAGCAGAGCCAGCAGAGGGAGGAGGTAAAAACGGGCGGACATTGCGGCACTTACGTAGCAAGGCTCGGGCCGCAATGCATGCGAAAAATAAGCCCGGCAAGTCGGATGGAACCCAGCGCAGCCCCAGTTGCGCATTTTCGAATGATTCACGGGTAATTTGCGTCGCCGCCTGTGAAAGGGCGAAATCCCGTGGAACTCGGATTGCATTTTGCGGGGAGTTTGCGCGAGACTGGTTCCTTAACCCTTTTTTCCTTTCTATGAATGTCTCTGGTACAGCCTTTGGAATCTGGAGCGGTGGCCGCTTCATGCACTTCGGCGAACCGGTCGGGGACGAGCGTTTCTTCGCGCTGGTACGCCAGGCTTACGACCGGGGCCTCCGCACTTTCATGACGGCGGACGTGTACGGCAGCGGCGAGGCGGATACGTTGCTGGGCCAGGCGCTGGCAGGCATCCCGCGCGATACTTATTGCCTGATCGGCATGATCGGCCACGATTTTTACACCGGCAAGCGCGAGGGCGCGAAGGGCTTCCCCCGCTTCACCGATCCCCGCCTGCGCGGGCCGGAGCAGTATGAGGAATACGTGCGGATGGCCGTGGAAAAATCGCTCGCGCGTTGCCATACGCAGAAGTTCGATCTGCTGCTGCTGCATAATCCGGACTCCATCGGCTATTCCAGCGAAGCGGTGTGGCAGGCCCTCAACGCGGTGAAGGAAGCGGGCTTGACCGACCGGCTGGGCATCGCGCCCGGCCCGGCGAATGGCTTCACGCTCGATATTCTCCAGTGCTTTGAAAAATTCGGCGCGTTCATCGACTGGGCCATGATCATCCTCAATCCACTTGAGCCATGGCCGGGCCATCTGTGCCTGCCTGCGGCGGAAAAGCATGGGGTGGACATCATTACCCGGGTGGTCGATTACGGCGGCCTCTTCCATGACGATGTGAAGCCCGGGCACCGCTTTGGTCCCCAAGACCATCGCACCTTCCGTCCCGCCGGCTGGGTGGAAGCGGGTAACGTAAAGATCGAAAAGATGCGCGAAGTAGCGGCCCGGCACGGGCTGACGATGCTGCAACTGGCGAGCCTGTGGAACCTCGCCCACCCAATGGTGAAGAGCGTGGTGCCGACGCTCATCCAGGAGCTCGGCGGCCGCCCGATCGAGGAAAAGGTGGAGGAACTGGCCAGGCTGCCGGAAATCACGCTCACGCGCGAAGAGGTGGAGGCGATCCACTCCATTGGCGACAACACCGGCTGCATGACGCTCAAGGGCGGCAACCCGCAGCACGAGGGCGAGCCCCTGCCCGACCGCTGGGCGGTGAACGAAGAACTCGCCGCCATCGCCTCCCGCTGGAATATTTCTCCCGAACACGATCTCGTTCCGTCCCATGCGTGATCGTTCCAACCTGGTACAACCCTAGCTATCCTACCCACCCCAACGGGTCTCAATGAAAACACCACAAGAACACTACGCCGACATCGAACGCATCGTTGAAATCGACTTCGTTCGCGCCACCGAAGCCGCTGCCCTCAACTCCATCTCCTGGCTGGGACGTGGCGAAAAAGAACTCGCCGACGCGGCTGCCTGCGACGCCATTCGCGGCATGTTCGATCTCATGGACATCTGCGGCGAGGTGGTGATTGGCGAAGGCATCAAGGACAATGCGCCCGGTATCTTCAAGGGCGAGCACCTGGGCCGCTGGATGCCCGGCTTCCCGAAATTTGAGATCGCCCTCGATCCGATCGACGGCACCACAAACATCGCCAAGGGCCGCAACAACTCGATCTCCTGCATCACCGCCGCGAGCCCGGAAAGCGGCGTCGCAGGTGCGTTGAAGGACATTCCCAGCTTCTACATGATGAAGCTCGCCTACGGCCCGCAGGTGGTCCGCTACATGGAGCGCACCGGGCTGGAGACGGTGCAACTGCGCAACCCGGTGGAGGAAACGCTCATCTCCGTCGCCCGCGCCCTTCGCAAGCGGGTGCAGGATCTGGTGGTGCTGGTGCTTGATCGCCCGCGTCACGATGGACTGATCGCGAAGGTGCGCGAAATGGGCGCGGCGCTCCGCATGATCACCGATGGCGACATCACGGCGGCGATTGCCCCCTCGATCATGGATAGCGGCATCGATCTTTATCTCGGCATCGGCGGCGCGCCGGAAGCCGTGCTCAGCGCCGCGGCGTTGAAGTGCCTGGGCGGCGATATGCAGGCCATGATGTGGCCCCGCGACGAAGCGGAAAAGCAGGAGCTGATTGCCAACGGCTACGGCGACGACATCGGGAAGATTTTCTACGCCGACGATCTGGCCCACGGGCAGAACATCATCTTCTGCGCGACCGGCATCAGCGACAGCCCGATGCTGCAAGGCGTGCGGATGAAGGGACGGACGGCGGTGACGCACTCGATCCTCATGCGCGCGAAGAGCAAGACCGTGCGCTACATCACCGCGCACCACGATCTCGCCACCAAGACGATCCACCTCCGCTCCGACAACCGCGAGCATCAGATCTGATTTTTCACCGCCGAGGCGCGGAGGCGCAGAGATTCAAAACAACCACCTGTAGCGGCGGTCTATGACCGTCGCCGACTTGGTTCGCGAAATTCAGCGACGGTCATGGACCGCCGCTACCATCGCTCAAAAAACAAAAAAGGGCCGGAAGCTTTCCGCTTCCGGCCCTTTTGCATGAATGATTACCGCCTACTTGCTCCCCGGCTTGATCGCTTTCGTCCCGGCAAGATCGGGCGGCAGATTGTCCGGCTCGAAGGTTTCGACATTGCAGCTCGACGAGGCTGACGAACGGGCAGCCGAAATCGGGGCGATTGCCACCGCTGCGGTCCACGATCACGCCCACGGCGGCCACGACGCCACCGAGGCCACGCACAATGTCAATCGTCTCCTGCACGCGACCGCCCCGGGTCACCACGTCCTCGATCACGAGGAAGCGCTCGCCGGGCGCGATCTGAAAACCACGCCGCATCACGAGCTTTCCCTCCTCCTTCTCGGCGAAGATGTGGCGCTTGCCGAGCGCACGCCCCACTTCCTGGCCGACGATGATGCCGCCCAGCGCAGGCGAGATCACGCTCTCGCACTCGATGTCGCGCAGCTTTTCCGCCAGCCCGCCGCAGACGCGCTCGGCGATCTTCGTATGCTGGAGCAAAATCGCGCACTGGAAGAACTGGCGGCTGTGCAGCCCGCTGCGAAGCAGGAAATGGCCGTCGAGCAGCGCGTGCGTCTCGCGGAAGAGTTGGAGATATTCCTCGGACATGGCGGATGATTTTTCTTAGCTGCGGGCGGCGGTGACTTCGATCTCGACGCTGGAGCCCTTGGGCAGCGCGGCGACCTGGATGGTGGAGCGGGCCGGGAACGGCTCGGAGAAATAGCGCCCATAGACTTCGTTCATTTTGCCGAAGTCGGCGAGATCGACGAGGAAGACGGTGGTCTTCACCACGTCGGAGAAAGTCATGTCATTGGCCGCGAGCACGCCCTGGATGTTCTTGAGCACGCGCTCGGCCTGCGCGGCGGTGTCGCCGGGGACGAGTTCGCCCGTGGCCGGATCAAGCGGGATCTGACCGGCGCAGAAGAGGAGATTTCCCACGGCCACCGCTTGGGAGTAGGGGCCAACTGCCTTGGGGGCATCAGGTGTAGCAATTACTTTTTTCATCGGGCCATGAGCGTAGTCGGCAGCTAGTGGCTGTCAACGAATTGGGCGCGGTTTTAACGATCCGGACGCCAGGCTGGGAAATGAGCCACCGAGGGCACAGAGAACACGGAGGATGAGGCCAGCGAAATACGCAAAAGAAACGAAAGGATTTCTGATTTCGTCTATTTCGCGTGTTTCGCTGGAAATCCCCATCCTGTTCATCCTGTCTAAAAAAAGAAATCGGTTGGAATAAATCCCCCGCCCCGTGCTCTTACGTTCACAGAAGTCATTCCATTCCTTGCCCGCTTATGAAAACGCTGCTTGCTTCCCTTGCGACGATTGTCGCCACCACTTTAACCGCCTGTTCCCAGGACGATCCTATGAATGCACCCGATGCCAATAAACCCGCTGCTCAACCCACCATTCCCGCCGGGGACGACAAGATCATTCTCGCGGCAGGTTGCTTCTGGTGCACCGAAGCCGTTTTCCAACAACTGCCGGGCGTCGTCTCCGTGACCTCGGGCTACAGCGGCGGCAAGGAGGAAAACCCCACTTACGAGCAGGTGTGCAGCCACCAGACCGGCCACGCGGAGTGCGATGAAATCGTCTTTGATCCGAAGAAGACTTCGCTGAAGGAATTGCTCGCCGCCTTCTGGCACATGCACAACCCGACCCAGCTCGACGGCCAGGGCAACGATCACGGGCCGCAGTATCGCTCGGCCATCTTTTACTTCAGCGACGAGCAGAAGAAGATCGCCGAGGAATCCAAGGCCGCCGCGCAGAAGGAATTCTTCGCGCCGATTGTCACCGAGATCACCCCGGCCAGCAAGTTCTGGCCCGCCGAGAACTATCATCAGGATTACTACAAGCTGAACAAGGACCGGAACCCCTACTGCAGCTACGTCATCTCGCCGAAGCTGAAGAAGATGGGGCTGAAGCAGTAGTTGAGAGAAGGGCCTTCATTTTCTACGGTGACCGACTCGCGGAAAAGCTCTGGTCGGTGAGAAAGGCCTGGGCCGACCATCCCGTGCCAGCCTCGCGAATGGTCACCGCGCCGGTTTCATCCTGTCGAAACAGAGCAATGCCTTTCAGGGCGAGCATTTGCGCCCAGTCGGGCGGGATGCCGTGGTCGTTGCGATAGCCATCCCAGCCGGCGATCACCAGCCGGGGCCGCACCCGCATGATGAAATCCTCGGTCCCCGAAATATCGTGCGCATTGAGGCCTTTAATGAGGATGTCGGAGCGCAGGTCGTCGGGTTGTTGCAAGAGCCAGGTCTCCGTGAGAAAGCCGCTGCCGGACATCATGAGAATGCGCAGATGCGGGCGAACGATTTGCAGGACCAGCGCGCGGTCATCGGCGTAATTGCGCACGAGATCGCGCGGCGGGTAGAGCACGCGGATCACGGTTTCGTTATCGACCCGGATTTCGTCACCGCGGGCCAGGTGCGTATCCGTGCGCTGCGCCGCGGCGAGCGCCTGTTGCAGGGCTTTCCACGCGATACCACGTTCCCGCACCGGCGGATCGTAAATCTGGCGCGGGGAAAATTCCGCAATCGCCACCGGCGCCCCGCCAATGCTGCCGGTGCCGGAGCGGGTGAGCCACAGGCTGTCGAGCGTGTTGATCCCGCGCGTTTGCAGATTGCCGCGCAACGTCCATTGGAAATCGCGGTCGCGCCCGGCATCGACGAGCCAGCTCGCCCCCGGGCGGCAGAACAGCGAGGCCGCGCCGGTTTCAAAATCGAAGACGGTGAGATCGAGCGCCGGGGCCGGGCCTTGCGGCATCGCAACGTAGAAATGGCCGCCGGGAAGGTGCGCGCAGAAGCTCACCGACCAGAGGATAAGCTTCGCCAGCAGCCAGTTGGCATTGTTGAAAATGATCGCGAGCCCGTTGCTGAACAGCGCGGTCGCGATCGCCAGCGCACCGAGGGCCATCACGAAGAAGGCGAGCGGCACCGCCACGAGATTGGCCGCCACGCCAACCGGCGAGACCATGTGAAAATACCACCAGCCAAAAGGTGACGAGCCCAGCCACGAGGCGCAGGTGACCGCGAGAAACGAGACCACGCCTTCCGCGACCCAGTGGGTGAAACGGCGACCGAGACTCAGCAACTTGCGCGGGATGAAGGGATCGGGCGCGACGAGACGTTTCCAGCGGTTTTGCAGCGGGGTGACGAGGATCATCAGCGCCAGCACGACGCCAAACGAGAGCTGGAAACCGGCGAGGAAAAGTTGGTTGCTATCCCAGAGCAGGATGAGCACGGCGGCGGCGGCAAGTTGATTGATCGGTTGCGATTTCCGTTCCGAGGAATAGGCGATCATCACGGCGGAAACCATCAGCGCCGAGCGCACGCCCGAGGCGCTCAGGCCGGTGAGGACCGCGTAGAAAAAGACCAGCGGCACCATCACCCACACCGCGCGGCTGCGGCGCAGGCCAAAGGGCTTGAGCACCAGCCAGAGCATGATCGCGAGCATGGCGACATTCATCCCGCTCACCGCGAAGAGATGCATGGTGCCGGTCTCGCGGAAAAGCAGCGCCATATCCGGCGGCGTGTCGTCCTGCAGGCCGAGCGTCATGCTCTGGATCAGGCCGGAAATGTCGCGTGCATCGCCGAGGCCGAGGCGGAGTGCGTTTTGCATCCACTCCCGCACGCCCAGCGCCATCGCGTAGAAGCCGCTCCCCTGCCCGTGGGCGAGGGTCTCGCCGCCTTCCGGGCCGCGCATCGTCACCTCGGCATAAATCCCCTGCCGCTTGAGATAGCCCGCGTAATCGAACTCACCGGGATTTCGTGCCCGCCGGATTTTTGCCACGTAGCCACGAATTTCTACCACGTCGCCATACCGGGGCCGGTCGCCTTTCCAATAGACCAGGACGGGCGCGGCCCATGCGTAATGCCGTCCGTCCAATTGCAATTCCCGCACCTGCATCGGGAAGCGCCAGCCCTCGTCATTGCCTGCCTGCGGCTCGTCGTCCACCATCCCGGAGATCACGGCTCCCCGCGGCTTTTCCTCCAGCCGCCCCGCCATTGCCGCGCCCGGCGCATCGATCATTCGCTGCCCATGCAACGTGAAGAAAAACGCGGCCGCAAACAGCCAGATCCCCCGGCTCCAGCGCAACGTGAGCAAGCCCAGCAAGAGCGTCGCCCCGGTGCCCCACCAGATCGGGAGCGGATGCCAGTCCGCCATCACCACCCCGGCAATGGCGCTTCCCGCGAGCCCCACCATCGGCAGCCGCATCTGGCGCAGCGATTCAAACAGCATCGCGCGGCAGAATGCACAACGGAGCAATTTCAGGCGAGCAGCAAAAGGCTGAAAAACTATTTCAGCCGCTTTTCCATTTTCCGATGCGGAATCCCCACCTCGAAGAAACTCCTCACCGACGCCCTCGTAGCCGAGCCGGGTGTAGAATTCCACCGCCGTCGCCCGGGCATGCAGCGAAGCGTTGACGTACCCACGGCGGACCAGTTCCGCCTCGACGTGCTCCATCAACCGACGCCCCACTCCCTGCCCTTGCCGATCCGGTGCCACCGCCATCTGGCGGAGCTTGACCGTAGCGGTCGCAAGCGGAACCGTAACGATACAGGCGAGCAGCGTAGCCCCCTCAAACAGACCAAAGTGTAGCTGGGTAGCTTCATAGTGTAAGTCCTCGTCGTAAAGATCCAGCCCGAGCGGACGACGCAAAACGGCCTGCCGGAGTTCGCACTCGCGATGGTAGTCCTCGGAGCCGTGGATGATTTCGCGGAAGCGGATGACGGATGGAGCAGGGTTCATTGCGCCCCACTTTCGTCGACCCGGGGCCGCAAGCGCTTCGCCCGTTCCACAAAGAGATAAAAAACGCCCGGGCCAAAGCAAAGCAGCATGATCGGAATCCCCATCACCAGCCCGAACAGCGTGAAAATTCCCGCACAGCAATCATCGCTTTCGCGGACCCAAATGTGCGTCGGCACCGCGACCAACAGTTCCAGAATACTGCCCGTCAGCAACCACTGGAGCAACCCGGATTTTCGATCCCCGTTTTGCACCCGCCGACTGCGCCCAAAAAAGACGACCGCCCAGCCCACCCAGATCGCGAGAAACAAGCCCAGCCCCAGCCAGGGCCAGTAATCCCCATTCACCTTGAGCAGATCAGAAAACACCACCGCCAGAATAAAGAAGGCACAGGTCAGCAGGACTAATGTAAGAACTCCCGTCATTACCAACGGCCCCCACCACGACCGTCGCGTGACCGGACGCCGACTCACCACCCGCACCGGAATCAACAGCAACACCGCCTGACAAACCAGCCACCACACGAACCATCCCCAGTAAAAGAACCGGTTATCCACCCCGGTCACGAACTGGAACGAATCCCCCTTAAACGCCTGCGGCAAAAACCCCAGCGCTGCCATCACGATCACCAACATGATCGCGTAGAGCGCAACCACAAAGGACGCCCAAACAACCGCGCTTCGTTCCTGCATTGACCGTCTTTCCATCCGCTAACCTAAAACAGAAAAGCCTACTCAACTCAATTCAAGAACGCGGGGCGATTCAGCGAAGCGAAGGCCGCTCAATCTTCATAATCGTTTATTTCGTTTGCACGGGGTAAATTCGCCATTCACCGATTGATTCCTTTTCGGGATTAAATCCATAGACGCGACCCCAAATTGTATTTCCATCAATAATGCCTACGAACATTGCATCACCTTCGTAGAGCACTCCTTCATATCGCCAAGTTACGACACTCCCGTGTTGCTCCAAAGTATCTGCCATATCGGAGGGCTTCGCTAGAGTGCTCTTTGGCAGCGCGAATTTGCCGTTAACAAAAGTCAATGAAACGGTGTGCGTCCGCACTGGCGTATCCGGAAAAATCATCTCAAAGACATAGTCTCCAGTTACAAGCCTGCTGGGACGTGTAGTGATTTTAGCAAAAAGAGCCTGATCGAGAGCTATCAATTGATTCCAACGGCGATTATCTTCATATTCGCGTTGTGAACCCTCAAAATATGAACCCAAATTGTACGCGATAAATAACAGAAGACAGATCGATAAAATAAAAAGAGCTCTTTTCATAAAGCAACGTCCGTCACGTATAAGCTCCTCAGCGAGTTCTTAATCATTCATTCCCCTTTCTTCCAAAATTTGCGACAGGCATGGCGTTAAATAAGCGTTAGCAAAATTCACCAACCACGACTTGACTACAAACTCTTGATCGCGGGCAGCCCATAGTTCCGCATCAGCGCGGGCTCTATGGCCTGGGTCTGAGTGGCGTCGAGGTAGAGGAGGTGTGGGGACTCGGCGAATTCGATTTTGTGGAAGCCGTTGATGGGGTGTTCCAAGGCGGCGGGAACGTCGGCTAGGCTGGTGATGGGATGGTCGTTGATCTTGGTGACGGTGGTGCCGCTGAGCTGGTCGTCGCCGATGGTGAGCGGGGTCGGGAGGACCTGGCTGAGGAAGACGATTTTCTTGCGCCCGCTGGTGGCAACGTCGTCCTGAAAGCGATCCATATAAACGAACTTCTCGGGGGCTTTCTTTTCCCAACCGGCGCCCCATTCCTTCAAATACTGGCGGGAGAGCTCCTGGAGCACAAGACCACCGACGACGTAAAATTTGGGCGCTTGATCGATAATATAGGGCTCGACCACGTAGTCCGCGGCGGAGCGGTGCTGGACGGTGAGGGTGACGCTGACTGGCTTGCCCGCGCGAAGGAGCTTCACCGGTAGGCTGGAGCCGGAGGTGGCCATGGAAATGAGGTACTGGATGGCCTGCTTGCCGTATTGCGGGTCGCGATAGTTACCATCGGCATCCACGGCGTTGCCGCCGATAGAAAGGAGGACGTCGCCGGGCTTGATCCCCGCCTGGTCGGCCGGCCCACCGGGCTCGACGGAGGTGAGGTAAACGCCCCCACTTGCCGGGCTGTCGTTGGCGCCCGCGTAGTGGCGAAGCTGGGGATCGCGGAAGGGAGCGAAACCGAGCCCGGCGCGCGGGAAGCCAACGTAGGGCTGCTTCTTCGCGGCGGCGAGGAAGTGGCGGATGACCGGCGCGGGAATGGCATCAATCGTCTGCGCGCGTGAATCATAGCGCATCAGCAGACCCGCGAGCTTTTCCCCATGCAGCAGCGGCAGGGTGAAACTACCATCGCGGTATTGCAGCGAGGAGGACAACCGATAGGCGAGCAATTGGGTGCCTGCGGTGGTGTAAGGAACGACCGCAATCGTGGTGACTAGCGCGGCGGTCTCGACCTGCGCACCGGTGGCCTCAAGTTGCAGCACGTCCACGCGGTCACCCACCTTGGCGTCACCAATTTCCAGCGGCTGGAGATTTTTGAGAAAGGCGGGATCGGCAGGTTTCAAGAGGGCGAGATCGGCCTCGTAATCGACGACGTCCACCTCGGCCGCCATGCGTTCGCCAGTCTCGGCGCGCTCGAATTCCACGTAGTTCGCATTGGCAATCAGGTCGCCGGTGACGAGCACCTCGCCATTTGCCAGCACGGCCCCCATGCCGCTGCGGCTCTCGGGGGCCTTCTTTGACCACGGGTGGTGAAATCCCAGCGGTTGCGCGGTGACTTCCACGCGAATGATGGACTGCGGTGCGTCCGCATCCTTCACCGCGGTGACGACGCTGGGCGTCGGCGCGGGTTGCGGCGTGATAGCGGCTTTCTTCGGCGGCTTGGCGGTGGCGCTGACAGTGAGCACGGCCAGGCCGGTGAGGATGGTAAATAGAGGCCGGATCATCATTGGTTGTCTCCAAGGTTTTGTTCGCCGGGCACGTGATAGCGGGTGAGGATGCGATCGTGCGCGGCTTTCACGGCGGCGGCTTCCAGCACCAGCGGGCGGCCCTGGCCGAGCAGCTTGATCACGTATTCATCGGCGGGCTTGGCAAAGGCGGAGGCCGCGTCCTTGAGCGTGCGAATTTTTGTGCCGTTCACTTCGTCGAGGATGCCGTTCTGAAAATCGCCGAGGTAGGCGTTGATCGGATCGGGCAGGATGGCACTGAGCACAATGACCTCGGGGTGGTCGAGGTAAAGCTGGTCGCTAATGTAATAGTCGTAGAAATAGCGAAGCCGCAGATCATCAGGCTGGTAGGCATCCATAAAATCGCGGGAAAGCGGCTGGAAGAGCAGCCCGCCAAAAAGCACATACCGCGGCAGGTGGTCGTATTCGCTGGCCTGGAGGTTGTAGGGCCACGCCTCGGCCAGCTTGATCGTGACGTCTTTCTTCTGCCCGGCACGCTGGAGGCCGAGCTTCACGAGGTCGTTTTTGAACTTGCGTTCGACCACCTCGGACATGAGCACCTGCGAGCCGTCGAGATTCACCGTGCCATCGCTTTCGATCGGATGCCCGTCGATGCTGAGCAATACGTCACCGATCTCCAGCTGGCCCTGGGAAACGCCGCCGGCCTGGACGTCGCTGACCATCACGCCGGTAACGTCATCGGGCAGCCCGAGGGCGGCTCGCTGCGAGGGATTCTGCAAATTGAAGGTGCCCATCGAGAGGTCCATATAGCGATCGTAGTGGCCGTCCTCGATATCCTTCAAAAAGCGGCGGATGACCGGGGTGGGAATCATGTAGCCGGTATTCTGCGCCACATCGCCGCTGTAGCCCTGAAAGGCCACGCCGACGACCATCCCGTTTTGCAGCACAGGGCCGCCGCTGTTGCCGGGATTGATCGCAGCATCGATCTGAACCGCGAGATGGGAATCGACCCCGGAGTGGGTGTAGAGTTGGAAATCGACGCGGGAAACGATGCCACGAGTGACCGAGAGCCGGTCGCCACCAATCGGGTAACCGAAGACCGACACCGCACTTTCAATTTCCGGCAGCGGACCGAAATCGAGCGGGACCATGCCTTTGAAGAAATTCGCGTCGTCCACCTTCAGCACCGCGAGATCGCAGTCGTGGGCGACGAATTCGACGTGGGCGACGTATTTCTTGGGATCGTTCTCGCGCTCGGCGGTGAGGAAGCGGGTGTTGCTGATGACGTGTGCGTTCGTCATGATCCGCGAGCCATTGATGACGAAGCCGGTGCCGAGCGCGCCATTCATCGCCCCGCCATTCCACGGTACGCGGTAGTCGGGATCGACAAAGGTATTGGTAATGCGGACCAAGCTTTTCCTCACCTGGGAAACCGGTTCATCGGCTCGAACCATTACAACCATGAGGGCGGAAACAAGAAAGCAAACAGCAACCTTGAACATGAGTGGCCGCAACCTTAGCCAATGTTCTGGCTATGTAAACCGCAGAGACACAGAGGCGCGGAGGATTTTGAGAAAACTGCATAGACGCAATTGTCCAATGCCTTTCCTCTGCGCCTCCGCGCCTCTGCGGTGAAAAACTACACGTTAAAGCGGAATTCGATTACATCGCCGTCCTGCACCACGTATTCCTTGCCTTCGATGCGGAGCTTGCCAGCTTCGCGGGCTTTGCCGTGGGTGCCGAGGCGGACGAGGTCATCGAAATGGACGACTTCAGCCGCGATAAAGCCGCGCTCGAAATCACTATGGATAACGCCGGCCGCCGCCGGGGCCTTGTCGCCCACGCGGATGGTCCAGGCGCGGGTTTCCTGTTCGCCAGTCGTGAGATAGGTTCGGAGGCCGAGCAGGTGATAGACGGCACGGATAAGGGAACTGACTCCACTACCACTGACGCCGAGATCTTTAAGAAATTCGGTCGCTTCGTCTTCGGAAAGGTCCACCAGTTCACTCTCAATCTGGGCACTGATGACAATCGCCTCGGTATTGAGATGGGCGCGCACGTAATCACGAACGGCCTGCACGTAGCGAGCCGACGGAGTGAGCTCCACGTTGTCCGACGGGGGGATGCCTTCATTATCCCCGGCGGCTTCGACGAGGGCGGTAACGGTCGCGAGTTCACTCTCGGCGACGTTGCAGGCGAAAATGGTCGGCTTGGAGGTGAGCAGGAAGAAGCCCTTGGCGAGCTTGGCCTCCTCGTCGGAGAGCGTCACCGTGTTGGCGGGCTTGCCTTCATTCAGCGCCGGGAGGAGCTTTTCGATCACCGCGATCTCAGCCTTGGCCACCTTGTCACCGCTGCGGGCGGCTTTCTGGTTGCGATCGGCGCGCTTTTGCAGCGAAGCCATGTCGGCCAGGATGAGCTCGGTATTGATGACCTCGATGTCGCGCACCGGGTCCACGGTGCCGCTCACGTGGTGAATATCCGAGCTGTCGAAGCAACGCACCACCTGAACGATGGCGTCCACTTCACGGATGTGGCTCAGGAATTGGTTGCCGAGACCTTCCCCTTCGCTCGCCCCCTTGACGATGCCCGCGATGTCCACGAATTCAATCGCTGCCGGAACCAGCTTCTTCGAGCTGGAAAGCTTCGAGAGCACGGCCAGCCGGGGATCGGGCACGGTGACGACGCCGTTGTTCGGATCAATGGTGCAGAAAGGATAGTTCGCCGCCTGCGCCTTGCGGGTGCGGGTGACGGCGTTAAAGAGGGTGGACTTGCCGACGTTCGGCAGTCCTACGATTCCAGCGCTAAGCATGATGGTATGGAGTGGGTTGCGGGTTTTTCAAAAACAAGCGGAGTGCTTATCTACGCTTTCCCGGCTCCCTGCTCAACCTCAAGTTTGCGCCAGTGGGTCTTTCCAGTCCTCCAGCCAGTAGGCCTGCCACGAGACCGCCGCGATATAGGCGGGCAGCAACAGGAACCCAAGACCGATAGTAGGCAGGCCAACCATGAAGGCAAACCCCGCCGCAGGGACGGTTCCCAGCAGGAAGAGCCAGGCCGCCAGGGTGTGACCTTTGAAGTAATGACCCGCCCCGGGAATTATGGAAAGCACGGCGGCAATTTTGTCGCGCTTGTTGCCTTCCAGCTTACGGTGGCGGTAGCCTCTTACCCAGTCACAATGCGGGCATTCATTGGGATGGACCGCATCCAGCTCGGTATTGCACAACGGGCAACGTCCCGCGGAAGTCGTGGACGGTTCGGACAACTGCGATAGTTCAGTGGGCATCGCTTAATTCTCCTTTCTATTCAAAAAACGCTCGTCCTCCCCATGCCGGATGCAACTTAAAAAAACTTCACCCGCGCTCCTGCTCAGCCCCCCCTCCCCCGCTCTTGCCTATTTCTCCGTCACCCCTTACAACGGCATTCTCATGAAAATTCTGCTGGTTGACGATGATTCCTCCATCATTCAAGCCCTTCTCCCCGTCCTGCGGGACCAGGGGGGACACGAGGTGCGCGTGGCCACCACGGGGCAGAAAGCAATGGAGCACGCGGAAGGCTGGGGCACCTTCGAGCTCATGATCACCGATGTGGTGATGGACCCTACGGATGGATTCACCCTGCGCGATGCGATCAAGGAGCGGTTTCCCCAGGTAAAAACGATTTTTCTCACCGGCTATGATCTGAGCGATTACGCCACACAAACCGAGGGGCATCTCGTCCTGCAAAAGCCGGTGGACCCGGCCCAGTTGCTGGAGACGGTCAGGGCCGCCGTACCCGCTCCGGCCATCGCCATGGTGCCACCACCGGTGGAGCAACCAACCGCCACCCCAGCGCCACCTACCGCGACCCCGGTGGTCAAGGTGGCGACGCCCGTCGCTACTCCGGCGATACCGCAGAACCCCGGCACCGATCTCCAGCCGGGCACGATGGTCGGGGCGTATCAAATTTTGCGTGAGCTCGCCCACGGCGACCGCAGTTCGCTGTATGAGGCGATGCAGACGGCGATGAAACGCAAGGTCGCGCTCAAAGTGCTCGCCCCCGCGCTCAACCATGACATGGGAGCCAAGATGCAATTCGTCGCCGACGCCCGGGCCCGCGCCGCGGTGCAGCATCCGCACATCCTTTCCGTCTATGAAGCGGGCGAGGCCAATGGCTATACCTTCTACACCCACGAGCACGTGGACGGTGAAAACCTGCAGGCCCTGATCAAAAAGGGCGCGACCATCGACGAGCCGGTCGCCCTCAAAACGGTGAAGGTCGCCGGCGAGGCGATGGCCCACTTTGCGACCAACCGCATTTTCCACAAACCGCTCGGCGCCCCCAACCTCTTCCTCGGCAAGGACCAGCGCGCCCGCGTGGTCAATCTCGCGGTCGCCACGGAGCAGACCCCCGAGATGCAGACCGAAATGAGCGAGCTGGCGAAAACCATCCTCGCCCTGCTCCCGGGGGGAAAGACGAAGGACGCCGGGTTCCAGGCCATGCTGCAGCGCATGATCACCGGCGGCCCGGAAGGCTTCCAATCGTGGCCCGCCCTCCTGCAAGCCGTGAAGGCCCTGGAGCCGCGCGTGGTCCCGGCGGATGCCGCCAAGATCCGCGAGCAGGAAATCACCGCCATCCGCGCGGTGGAAATGGCGCGGCAGAAACAGAAGCGCAGCCTCATTCTCTCCATCGTCGGCCTGTTCGTCATGCTCTGGCTGGTGGCCGGCGTGGTTTACTGGAAGTTCTTCCGTCCCGTCGCCCGTGAGTTTGTCAAAATGATCGAGATCCCCGAGGGCGAGTTCATTTATCAGGAGGGCCAGAAGGTGAATCTGAAAACCTTCTGGATCGACCAGTATGAGGTAACGATGGCGCAGTCCAACCAGTTCCTCGACTACCTGAAGGCGCATCCGGACGAGGCGACGAAGTTCGACCATCCCAACCAGCCCCCGGGCAAATCGCATATTCCGAAGGATTGGGACACCTTTTATGGCCGGGCCAGCGCGCTGCTGCCCAAGGACCGCAACGTGCGCTACGTCTCGATCGACGTGAACTGCCCGGTCTTCAACGTGGACTGGTGGGACGCCTACGCCTATGCCAAGTGGAAGGGCCGCCGCCTGCCCACCGAGCAGGAATGGGAAAAGGCCGCCCGCGGCACCCTGGGCCTGCAATACCCGTGGGGCAACGATTGGAACCCGAAGAACTGCAATAGCAATGCGGACTACATCGACCAACCGGGCCCGGACTCCAAGGGCAAGGTGGACGGCTACATCTGCTGGTCACCTGTGGATGCCATGACGGGGGACGAAAGCCCCTATAAAGTCATGGATATGGCGGGCAACGTGAGCGAGTGGACGGATAGCTGGGATGAGAAACATCAGTTCCCGATCATCCGGGGCGGCTCCTACCATTCCAAGGATTGCCTGGTCACCCGGCGCGCGACGGATATCTACCCCGAGCAGTCCTTTGAGTTCGTGGGCTTCCGCACGGTGAGCGATACGCCGCCCGCCCAGCCCAGCAAATAAAGGCGGGCGCCCGGCCCCGATCTTTCATTTTCTCGCCGCTTGCGCTCCAGCCAAGCCGAATCTACTTTCGCGCCATGTTCACTCGCCGTTCCCTTCTGGCCTTTCTCATGGCGTTGACCGCCCTGCTGGTGGCCGTCCCCGTGCATGCACAGCTCCAGGTGCGCCTGCAGTTCCCCCGCCACGTCTTTCTGGCTCACGAGCCGATGATCGCCAAAATCACCATCACCAACCTCGCCGGTCGCGACATCACCCTGCAGGATACCGACCAGGAACGCTGGTTCAGCCTGCAGATCAAGACCGGCGACGACACGCTGGTCCCGCCGCGGGATCCGGGTTATCACCTGCCCCCGCTGGTGATCCCCGCCGGGGCCTCGGTGGCCCGCGCGATCAATGTGCTGCAACTCTACCCGGCCAACGAGTATGCCCAGTATCGCATCCAGACCTCCATCTTCTTCGCCGGGATGGGCAAATACTTTTCGTCGCAGCCGCAGACGATCCTCGTCACCGATGGCCGCACGCTCTGGCAGCAGACGGTGGGCGTGCCCGCCGGCTCGGATGGCGCGGGCAGCACGCGCACGATGACGATGCTGGCCTTCCGCCAGCCCGATGACGACATGCTCTACGTGCGGGTGGAAGATCACGACTCCGGCATCATCTACGGCACCATCCCGCTCGGGCGGCTCATCAACGCGGATGAACCCCAGAAGACGTTCGACAGCCAGAATCAATTGCACGTCCTGCAACTCGTCGGCCCCAAGACCTACCTCAGCTCGGTCATCGGCTTGAACGGAGAGCTCTTCGAGCAGAAATCCTACACCACCCTGCACTACCCGCCGCGGCTGGTGAAAGCCGCCACGGGCGACGTGGACGTGCAAGGTGGCCAGCCGGTCCTCGCCGAAGCGCAGGGCCCCAACGCCACCCCGCCGCCGAAGCTTTCCGACCGCCCCGCCGGCATGCCGATTGACTAACCGATGAGGGCCGGCGTTTCCAACCCACCGATGCTGTTTTCCGGGCGACGCTGGCAGTTCCTCTGCGGGCTCGTCCTCGCGCTGCTGTTGATGACGGCCACCGGGGCGGAGGCCTCCTTTTCCACCGTGGTCATCGATGCCGGGCACGGCGGGCATGATCGCGGCGGCATCCCCGGGCAGCGGGCCTCGGAAAAAGCGGCCACCCTCGGCGTGGCCCTGCGGCTCCAGAAAATCCTGCGCGCCAATGGCCTGCATACGGTGATGACGCGCTCCGGCGATTACTTCGTCTCCCTGCCCGGACGGGTCGCGATCGCCAATGCCCAGCGGCACGCCGTTTTCGTGTGCATTCATTTCAATTCCGCCACCCGCGAGGGGGCGATGGGCATCGAGACCTATTACTACTCGCGCAGCTCCCGGTCCCTGGCGACGGCGATTCACAGCGCGGTCGTTCGCGCCGCCGGCACGCCGAATCGCGGCCTCCGGGTGCGGGGTTACTACGTGCTGCGCAAGAACCGGATTCCCGCCGTGCTGGTCGAGTGCGGATTCCTGACCAATCCCCTGGAGGCCCGCCGCGCGCAAAGCGGCGAATATCTCGACCGCCTCGCCCGGGCGATCGCCAGCGCGGTCTTGCGCGCCAGCGGGCGTTAAACGATACTAAGCACATGATCGTATCCGCCTCGGAGATGAAGCTGATCGAGGAACGGGCTTTCGCCAACGGCGCCTCGGCGGAAGACCTCATGGAACGGGCCGGGATTCAGATGGCCCAGGCCGTCCGGCAATTCTTCCCCCAGCCCGGGGTGGTCCGGGTCTATTATGGAAAAGGCAACAACGGCGGCGACGTGCTGGTCGCGGCCCGGCAGCTCGCCCTTTCCGGCTGGGGCGTGCGCTTGCGGCCCGCTTTCCCCAACGAACAGCTTTCGGAACTCACCCGCAAAAAGCTCGGCGAAGTCTCGGCCATCAGCGCGCCGCGCATCCGGCGCAAGGTGATTCTCGACGGCCTCCTCGGCATCGGGGCCAAGGGCCCGCTGCGCGATCCGGTGCGGGCGGCCGCCCGGGAGATCAACCAATACCGCAACGCGCTCAATACCTACGTCTTCTCCGCCGATGTCCCCACCGGGGTCGATGGCGAGACCGGCGAGGTCGATGCGGATGCGGTGCGCGCCGATTTCACCCTCTCCGTCGCGCTGCTCAAAAGCGGCGTGCTCGCCGACCAGGCCACCGGCCATGTGGGCCGGCTGTGCCTGCTCCCGCTGGAGGAATTGCAGGCGCCCGCCGAAAACGGGGAACTGATCACGCCAGCCGGCCTCGAAGCCTTGCTGCCCCGGCGCAACTTCGATTCGCACAAGGGCGACTTTGGCCGGGTGGGAATCGTGGCCGGTTCGCCCGGGTTTACTGGCGCGGCCATCATGTGCGCCACCGCGGCGCTGCGGGCGGGCGCGGGGTTGATCACGCTGTTTGCCACGCCGGATATTTACCCGCTGGTAGCCATGCAGGCCCCGCCGGAGGTGATGGTGGCGCCGATTGAAAAGCTGACCGACGTGCGTGAAAAGCGGCTCGACGTGCTGGCGCTCGGCCCGGGTCTCGGCCTCGCCCGGCGCGAGGAGATCCTTGAGCTGCATCGCCGCGCTGGAAATCCCGATGGTGGTGGATGCCGATGCGCTCAATGCGCTGGCGACGAAGATCGACACGCTCCACCAGTGCGCCGGGCTCCGGCTGCTCACCCCGCATCCCGGGGAGATGGCGCGGCTGATGCCCGATCATCCGGCCGCGCGGCTCGATACTTTGCGGGAGTTTACGCGCCGATATCCGGCGACGCTGTTGCTCAAAGGCGCGCGGACGGTGATTGGGGAGCGCGGACGCGTGCCCGCCTGGAACTCGACCGGCAACCCCGGCATGGCCACCGGCGGCATGGGCGATATTCTTACCGGCGTCTGCGCCGCGCTCATGGGGCAGAAAAAATCGCCCTACGATGCCGCGCGGATCGGGGCGTGGATTTGCGGGCGGGCGGCGGAGATCGCCATCTTCGAGCACGATCGCAGCGAGGAGAGTCTTTCGGCGATCGATCTGCCGCAATACTTCGGCGCGGCCTTTCGCGATTTGCGGATGCAGTCGTTTTGAATTTTTTCGGGGCGCGGGGGAGAGAATGCGACGGTCATAGACCGCCGCTACAGCAATTGCTGGAACTAAGGGCGAGACAAGTCTCGCGAGCAATGGGGTAACCAGTCGAAGACTGGTCACGACGGGAAAGACTGATTTTTAACCGCGGATTTCGCGGATGGACGCGGATCAAAGACCAGCCCATCCGCGTTCATCCGGGTCATCCGCGGTTAAATTCTGATTCCTATGACTTTCGGTCCAAGCTCCAGGCGCTCAAATTTCGGCGTCGCTTGGGGACGGGGGTGGAGGAAATTCGTGGGGGGTGTCCCATGCGGGGCATTGACCGGCGTCCAAATTAGGGCAGAGTCGCGGTGCATGAAATCCCGTTTCGCGGTGTTGCCCGCCCTGTTCGTCTCGGTTTGCGCCAGCAGTTATGCGCTCACGCCCACTCCGGCGCCGAGCGCCACTCCGGCCCCGGCTCCGAAATTGCTCGTGACGCCCAAGCCGGTGGCGACTCCCCTCACCCCCAATGTCTCAGCGACGCCGCCCGGCACGGATTATCCCGATCTGCGGAAGAATCTCGAAAAACTCACGCTCGAAAACGCGGTGGCCGACCAGCAGCTCAAGCAGGACCTGGCCGACGTCAACGCCCAGCGGATGAAGCTCGATGCGGAGACGGGGCTGAAGTCGCAGCAGACCCAGGCCAGCCTCACCGCCTTGCAGGACCAGATCGCGCAGATCGACAAGAAGACCGAGCTGATGCGCTCCCAACTGGAGCAGAAGGACATGGATCGCCGGACCAAGCTCGATCCCGAGCTGGCCGACTTGCGCGCGCAACTCGCCAAGCAACAGGCGGCGAACGATCTCGCCGCGGCCCAGATGGCCTCCAAGCTCGCGACCCTGCAGCAGCGCAGCCAGGAGATCGACGTCGAGCAGAAGGAACTGATGCTCGACCGCAGCAAGCTGGAAAGCGGCCTGGCCAAGCTCAACGCCGAGATCGACCTCCGCGACAAGCGCGACACGTGGAAAAACCGGGTCAATCGTGAAATCGATTACACCAAGGAACCGTTCAAGGACGGTGTGCTCACGATCAGCGACCGCAAGATCGCGCTGGATGGAATCATCACCGACGACACGGCCACCTACATCTCGGAGCGGATCGATTACTTCAACAACCAGAGCGCCGATTATCCCATCTTCATCGTCATCACCTCCTCGCCCGGCGGCTCGGTGATGGCGGGCTACAAGATTTTGAAGGCGATGCAGGGCAGCCCGGCCCCGGTCTATGTGGTGGTGAAATCGTTTGCCGCGAGCATGGCGGCGGGGATCACGACCCAGGCGGTGAAATCCTTTGCCTACCCGAATGCGATCATCCTGCACCACCAGATCATCGCCGGGAGCATCGGCAATCTCACCGAGCAGCGGGAAACGGTGAAGGAACTCGATGAATGGTGGCGCCGCCTGGAACAGCCGGTCGCGGCGAAGATGGGAATCAGCCTCGATGAATTCATCAAGCAGATGTACGAGCACCGCAGCACCGGCGACTGGATGGAGTTCGCCGACCACGCGCAGAAGATCAAGTGGGTGGACCAGATCGTGAATACGATTCGCGACGAATCCTACGACAAGAACCCGGATACGCAGCCCAACGCCACGGCGGCCCTGCCGCCTACGCTGCAGGAGAAGGCCGATCCGAATGGGCATCGCTATATGCTGCTGCCGCGGCTCTCGCCGCTGGATTGCTATTACCTCTACAATCCGGACGGGTATTACCGGATGGAGAACTAGCAGAGCGGGCTGATTGCAGGCGGTTTAAGCGGTTCTCCAAAATCATTTCCGTAAGCCTCAACGGGGCGGCCCAACCCTAGCCCGGGGCAACGCCCCGGGTCTCGTGATCTTCTTCATTTTCCAGCCCTGTAGCAACGGTCTAAACCGCAGACCGGTTCTCACGCCCCTACAGGGCTAAAAATTGAGGAGGGAATGGAGTCCCCGGGGCGTTGCCCCGGGCTGGAGTTAGGGCGGGCCTTCAGCCCTCAAGCCAACGGCAGTAAACCCTGCTCATTTGGAAATTATAGCAGTTCTCGAAAATCATTTCCGAAACGATGGTGAAAGAACGCCAACGGCGTTCCTTCCATCAGCCCGGGGTTGGTGCGACTTTAGGAGCGCCTACCCTGGGAACTAACCCAAAAACCTCTGAACCCTGTCAGGGTTCTCCACCTTCGCTGCCAGTTCCCATTCGGAACTTTCTTTCGAGAGATGCTCTAATTTTGGGAGGGGCTCCAGGACCGTCGCACTAGCAGCAATGGACAAGTCTGGTCACGAGGGGGAAAGGTTTGGCTGCGCGTTGGGAGGCGAGACTTGTCTCGCGTGGAAAAAGCGGCGACGTGTCGCCGCACTCCAAGGGCGCAGAGACGAAGGAGGGGTTAAGCGAATTAGAGCGGTTCTCGAAAGTAATTTCCGAAAGCCCCAACGGGGCGGGACAGCCCAAGCCCGGGGCAACGCCCCGGGTCTCATGGTCTTCTTCATTTCCCAGCCCTGAAAGGGCGGTCCAAACCATGGAGCGGTTCTTACGCCCTTTCAGGGCTAAAAATCAAGGGAGGCCGGGGTCCCCGGGGCGTTGCCCCGGGCTGGAGTTAGGCCGGGCCTTCAGCCCTCAAGCCTCCGCGGCGAACCTCACTCATTCGGAAATTTCTTTCGAGAGATGCTCCAAGCGAAATCGGGGGTGCTGTTTTAGAGCCGGAAAATGGCGGCGTCGCGGTTGACGAGTCGGGTAGTGATGAGCGCCACGAGGCCGAGACCGAGGGAGAAACACAGCGCTCCGGCGGGGGTGGAGAAAAGGTGCAGCCACCACGCAATCAACGTCTCCGAGGCGAGCGGGGCGTCGATGGATGGAACGGTGGAGGGGAGCTGATGGGGGGCGAGGCACCAGAAGGCCATGGTCGCCAGCAGGCCCATCGCCCAGGGCAATAACCGCCAGACTTTCGCCCGCTCCTGCTCTCGGGCGATCTGCTCCGCCACGCGGGCGCGAAATTCCACGCCCGCCAGGCCGGTGAGCTTCTGTGAAGCGTCGCCGAGGGCGTTTTCCAGCATCGAGTCCAGTGGATCGGGGGTATTCATCGCTGCCATTCTGCAAGTAAGGTGCGCAGCTTTTCGGCGGCCGCGCAAGAGGTGGGTTTTCACGGTGCCGACGGGCATTTCCAAAACGACGGCGGCCTCCTCGTGGGTGAGGCCGGAGCCGAGGCAGAGGGTAACGGCGGCACGCTCGGGTTGAGAAAGTTTCAGCATGGCGAGCTCCAGGTCGTGGTGGAAATCGCTGCTCCGGGCCGTGGATTCGACGCGGCCGCGCCCGGCATCCTCCTCCAGCGGCTCGTGCTCGCGGCGGCGACGCCAATCGCCGAGGAAGGCGCGATAGGCGATCTGGTGCAGCCAGGTGGCAAACCGGGCCTCCTGCCGGAAGCTGCCGAGTTGCCGCCATGCGATGACGAAGGTTTCCTGCGCCAGATCATCGGCGAGCGCTTCGTTACCGCGGGCCAGGCGCCGCAACAAACAACGCACCGGGGATTGATGACGGCGCACAAGTTCATCGAAAGCCCGCAGGTCGGCCCCGGTGAGTGTGCGGCGAATAAGCTCGGCGTCATCGAGTTCCACAGGTGGTTAAACGCTAGGGTGCCTTGCCCCCGCCAGTGGAGCCAGCATTGGAACCACCCTGCACTTTCCACACCACGAGGTAGCCGATGCCGATGATCAGCGGAATCCAGCCCACGCCGGAGTCGTGATTATGCCGGAGGAAAACCAACAACGCGGCGCCGACCGCAATGAGGATAACCCCGGTGCGGAAGTCGTTGCGCGGTTTCACCGTCTTGGGCGTGATGAACAACTCCGGCGGGACTTGCTGCCCTTTTTCCACCATCATGCGAATCGTCTCGTGGGTCATGCGTCGTTGCTTGGCCTTGGACCAGACCGAAAGCGCAATAATGCCCAGGACCATCGCAAACGACCCCAAGGGAACCAGAATGGGAACGAGCACGGCGAGAATCTCCACGGCTGGAATCTCTCCACCGTTCCCGCCCCGGTCACGGTTCGCGGAATGATCCAGGGCCTGCCTGACGATTTCGTTGATATCCAGATCGGAGTCGTCGCCGGCCTTTACATGCCTGCGGGGCTTGACCGTGGCTTCCCCAGCCGGAGTAGCGCTCGCGGCAGAAAGGGTGGCAACGCTCGCCACGGGTGAGGCGGCTGGCTTCGGCAGATCATCGGCAGCCGATGGGGTGGACGACGAACCCACCTGCTGGGCCGGGGCTGGGCTGCCCAACAGCGCCAGCCAGCCAGCGCACATCGCGATCAGGAATAATCGGTTTTTCATAGACGGAAGCTTGATGAGAACGGTGGCCTGAGGGTTTACCCTTTATTCGCCGGGGTGGCCATCCCTCCCTGAATCACCTGGGTGAGGCCCGGCGTCGGCTCCGGCAGGAGCGCGGCAAACTGCACCATCGTGCGTACGCACAAAGCGATCGAGGCCAGCACGATCGCGAAGAGAATCACAAACATCACGGTATTAAAGAGGAATCGAAATTTCATCAGTAGTCTCCTGGTTTCATAGGGTTCGATGCACTCCGCGCGGGATTTGGATTCAAAAATCTGCATTTTTTTTGCGCCCCGGTTGAGGGAGGGCGCTTTACCCCGACGAAGCCGTTCGCCTCACACTGGCTCGTGCTGGCTTTTTGACACCGAATAAAATTTCCAGTATCTTGCCAGCGTGCTGGAGGCGTGAGGTGTGCCTGAAACACCGGAAGGTCCGCTGCAGGCGGCCACTGCGAAAAGCAGTGAGGCTCCTGATGAGGCGTCGGGTTACCCATCGCGAAAGGATCATCGCCATGATGAAACGCAAAACCCGACCCGGGCTGCGCACCAAAGCCCAAAAGACTGCTCTCTCCGCTGCGTCGCCAGCGGCGCGCGACGTTGCCAAAGTTGGCAACGTTGTCAAAGCGCCACCGGCTCCGCGACAAATCGCTCTTTTCTTCAGTTTCACCACGCTCTCCGCCCTGCTCTACCTGCTGCTGCAGCGCCTCGGCTTCCCCGAGCGCTGTAATCTCATCCTCCTCTTCCTCCACCTCTCCGCCGCCAGTTGCACGCTCGGCTGCTCGCTGCTGCTCGATTTTCTTCTCCGCGCTCGCCAAATCCTTCCCACGGTAAGGACGCGAGCACGCTTTTCTTCTGCGCCCGGCCTAAAGGCTGAGCGCAATCCGCAACCTCTCCCTTCGCCCGACGCCTCATCTGGAGTTTTTCTTTCACTTCCTGATTTCAACCACGGTCCCATCTGGAACTGCAGCATAGATCTGCTCGATCTCCGGGTCCGTCACGGCCACACAGCCCGCCGTCCAGTTGACCCAGCGTTGCATTCTCCCCACCCAGCCAAGACCATTTTTGATCCCGTGAATCATAATGTCCGACCCAGGCTCCAGGCCCAACTGCCGGGCATGAGCTTCATCGCTGGCGTTGGGATAGGAGACGCGCAGGGCCCGATGAAACTGGCTGTCCCGCACGTGGGCCACGATCCGGTAATTACCCTCGGGGGTTTCATTGTCCCCTTCCCGCGCCTTGGCTCCAGCCGCGCCACGGCCCAGGGCGACTGAATAAGATTTCAATACCTTGTCTCCACGAAAAAGCGTCAATGTCCCGTCACTTTTATCGACAACGACCCGATTCGCTACCAGTTCCTTTGATAAGCATCGTTCCGGCCAGTTCGCCCAAGCCAGTGTGCCAACCAGCGCGATTCCTCCAAGCATCAAGACGAGCTTCTTCATATTTCTTCCTTTTTAATGGATGATGGCCGGGGAAAGAACCACTTGTTTTTTCGCGCGGGGATCTCAGATTGGGCGAAACGCATCCTCACCCATGTCCAGGAAAGATTCAGAAGCCAAAGCCCGGGAAGCCATTCGTTCCATCCTGGAAGAACAACTTTCCAATCCCGAAACGCCCGAGGTGAAGCAGCAATACAATCGCCTCCGGAGCCAGGGATATAGTGATGCCGAGACGCGGGAAATGATGTCGGTCATCCTGTTGATTTATATCAATGAGACGGCGGCGGGGAATGACTATGGGTATGCGGATTATGTGGCTGGGTTGCGTTACCTGCCGGAGATTGACTGGGGGGACGAGGAGTAGGGATTTTTTTGGGGGGGGGAAATCAATGGGGCTGCGCCCTTTGGGGCGAGACTTGTCTCGCGTGGAGAAAGCGGCGACGTGTCGCCGCAGTCCAAGGGCGTGGAGACGATGAGGGGGGTCACTTTTCGTGGATCGGTAGAATCTGTGAATCGTTCGCCCATTTTCCGGGTTTATCCACGGGGTGCTTGAATGATTTCAAGTTGCCCTTTCGTTGCCATCGGAATTAAATGCTTACGCTTTAACCCCAAACCCATACCCCATGCACACCCTGCTCCTGTACTCTGGCGCTTGCCGCCGTTTTCTCCGCTCCATTTCTTCGCGCCCAGGAGGACGCGCGTCCGGTCGTGGACGATTCCAAGGCGAAAGCCGAGGTGGCCGCGAATGCTTCGCTGCCGACGCTGTTCATCGTGGGTGATTCCACGCTGAAGAGCAATATGCCGCTGCGGGGCTGGGGGCAGGAGATCGGGGCCTTTTTCGATCCGGCCAAGATCAACGTGGTGAACGATGCAATCGGGGGGCGGAGCAGCCGCACGTTCCAAAACGAAGGGCGCTGGGACAAGGTGCTGGCGCAGATGAAATCGGGCGATTTCATGCTCATCCAGTTTGGCCACAATGACGTGGGAAATTATCTCGATCCGGCGGCGAAGGGGCGGCCTTCCCTGCATGGGGATGGCGAGGATACGGCGTCGGTGACGAAGCCGGATGGCACGACGGAGACGGTGCACACCTTTGGCTGGTACATGCGCAAGTATGGCAACGACGCGAAGGCGAAGGGCGTGACGGCGATCTTCTGCTCGATGGTGCCGCACAAGAACTGGAAGGATGGAAAAATCCAGCGCGGCGAACGCGCGACGTTCGTCCCGTGGACGAAGGCGGCGGCGGAGAAGAGCGGGGCGCTGTATATCGATCTCAATGAAATCGTGGCCGAGCGGCTGGAGAAGCTGGGGCAGCCGGCGGTGGAGCCGCTCTTTGCCGATAAAGGCACGCACAGCAGCCCGGCGGGGGCGAAGTTCAATGCGACGGCGGTGGTGGCGGGGTTGAAGACGCTTTCGCCGGATCCGCTGGAGAAGTATTATAGCGCCGAAGGGCAGGCGGTGGAGGCGGCGAAGATTGCGACGCCGTGAGGGGTGGGGATGCGGCTTGATTCAAGATTATGAAAAGATTGCCCGGTTTTGCGCCGGGCAATTTTTTTGCGCTGGTTAGCGGATCGGGGCTGGGAGGGAAGGCGTGGCTTTCCCAGCGCAGAACAATTTGAGGCCCTTCGGCTTCGCTCAGGGTGACATTTGGGAAGGAGCCCGGAAAAGGATGGGGAGCCGGAGTCCGATTTCGGATCAGTATTTTTCTGCGCGGGGTGAGTGAGAATATCCCAACGCTCCCGAAACGTTCCAGCGCCCTACTGGTCGCTGCTGCCGTCCTGCTGCAGCGTGGTGGGCGGCGGGAACATCTGGCGGAGCTTGGGCGGGTTGGCGCGCCAGTCCTGGAGCTCGCCCTTGTAATAAACGCGCGCGATATAGCCAAAGTATTGGCGGGAATCGGCGGGAGTTTTGCCCTTGGGCAGCACGTATTCCACGTCGAGCACTTCGATGCTGGAGTCCGCCCAATCGACCGGGGCGGTGCTCCAGCGATAGTTGATGTTCGCATTGGTCTGCACCACGGAGGCATCGGAGAGCATGTCGTAGAAGAGCACCTGCACCGCCACGTCGCGGACATCCACCAGCGTGCCGGGGCGGGCCTTGATCGGGATGTGGGCGATCAGGTGGCGGGCGGAATCGGCATCGTCCTTGTCGTCGGTGGAGATGTCGAGCAGGCCGAGGGTCATTCCCGGCTGGATGCCCGGCACGTCCTCGGTGGCGGCGGCGGTCGGGGCGGGATTCACCTTGGCCGCGGCAGCGGTGTAATAGACGCCGGCCTGGTCGCCCATGTCGTAAATATGCCGCCAGTATTCCATGGCCTTCTCCGTCTGCCCCATGCTCTCGTAGGTGGTCGCCAGTTCCGCGATCACCTGCGGGTTTTGCGGGGCGATCACCTGTGCCTCGCGCAGGCGAATGAGGGCGGTGCCAGTGTCGCCGCGGTCACGCAATTCCTTGGCCTGCTCCACCATGTCGTTCACCTGGCCCTCGGCGGTCACGGCCGGTTTTTCGTCCTGGACCGGGGTCGGCTTGGGCAGTTCCGTGGGAATCGGGCCGGCTGGAGTCGGAGCGGCCAGGCCGATGTCGATGCGGGTCGGAGCAGCGGCGGTCGTCGCCACGCCGCTGCTGGGCGTGGGATTGGCAAAGGGGGCGGGCTGGGTCACGGTGACGGAAGGCTCCACCGAGGGGGCAATCGCCGCCGGCCTGGGCTGATGGGTCGCCATCGCCCAGCCCAGGGCCGCCAGTTGCGCCGCGCCCACCACTCCCAGCACGCTCATCGCCACGACAAAGGTCTTGCCAGTGCGGCTCTTGGTTACAGGGAAGGCGGTCACAATCATGCGGGGTGACGGGAGAATAAGACCTCGCGGCTCTCTGTCAAACCCCGGTTGCACCGGGGTTCGCTTTCGCAATTCTCCGCCCGGCTCCGGGTCTTCGCGGCGCTGCGGTTAAAAAACTCCTCCGATCCGTTTAGTAGATTGAAATTTCCGCCGTTTCCAGCTTCGATGTGCTTCCATGAGCGCAACGTCACTTTGGAACCGTTTTCAGAAACATTTTTTAAATTACTCCGACCTGGGAATCAGCCTCGATATCAGCCGCATGCGCTTCGAGGACGACTTTTTTGAAAAAATGGCCCCGGCGGTGGCCAAGGCCTTTACCGACATGGCCGCGCTGGAAAAAGGCGCGATCGCCAATCCCGATGAGGGGCGCATGGTCGGCCACTACTGGCTGCGCTCCCCGGCCTGGCCCCGGAAGACCTCGGCGCGGTGATCGAAAAGACCAACGCCGACATCCTCGCCTTCGCGAAGAAGGTGCACACGGAACGCGTGTTCACGGACGTCCTGCTCGTCGGCATCGGCGGCTCCGCGCTCGGGCCGCAATTTATCGCCGATGCCCTCGGCGGCACCAACGATCCGATGAAGGTGCATTTTCTCGACAATACCGACCCGGATGGGTTCGACCGCGTGTTCGCCACCCTCGGCGACCAGCTCGCGCAGACCCTGGTGGTCGTCGTCTCCAAATCCGGCGGCACCAAGGAAACGCGCAATGGCATGATCGAGGCCCAGCGGGCCTATGCCAAGCGCGGCCTGAACTTTGCCAGCCACGCAGTCGCCGTGACCGGCGAGGGCAGCGAGCTCGACAAAGTGGCGATCGCGGAAAACTGGCTGCTCCGCTTCCCGATGTGGGACTGGGTGGGTGGCCGCACCTCGGTGATGAGCGCGGTGGGCATCGTCCCGATGGCCCTCCAGGGGCTGGACATCCCGCAATTCCTCGCCGGCGCGGCAGCGATGGATGAAAAGACCCGCGTGGCCGACGCGAGCCAGAACGCCGCGATGCTGCTCGCGCTGATGTGGTATTTCGCCGGCGACGGCAAGGGCAAGAAGGACATGGTGATCCTCCCCTACAAGGACCGCCTCGTGCTCTTCAGCAAATATCTCCAGCAGCTCGTGATGGAATCGCTGGGCAAGAAGCTCGACCTCGACGGCCAGGAAGTGGACCAGGGCATCGCGGTCTATGGCAACAAGGGTTCGACCGACCAGCATGCCTACGTGCAGCAGCTCCGCGACGGCGTGCCGAATTTCTTCGCGACCTTTGTCGAAGTGCGCCAGGGCCGCGCCACCGAGGTGGTGGAAGTCGAGCCCGGCGTCACCAGCGCCGATTACCTGCAGGGCTTCCTGCGCGGCACCCGCTCGGCGCTTTACGAGGGCGGGCGCGACTCGATCACGATCAGCATCCCCACCGTGAATGCCTTCATCGTCGGCGCGCTGATCGCGCTCTATGAACGCGCGGTCGGCTTCTATGCCACGCTGGTCAATATCAACGCCTACCACCAGCCGGGCGTGGAAGCCGGCAAAAAGGCCGCCGCCCGCGTCCTCCAGCTCCAGCTCGCCACCACCCAGGCGCTAAAGGATGGCTTCTCCGGCTCCCTGGAAGACCTGGCCAGCCTGCTGGAAGCCGATCCCGAGGACGTATTCCATGTTTTGACTCATCTCACGGCCAATGCGACCGATAAGGCGCTCGTGGAAAAGATCAAAACCCTCGCGAGCTAGAAAGTAGTCGTCACTTGCCTCAACCGAAAAAAACCCTCGTTCTCCGGCACCGCCAGAAGGTGCTGGAACACGCCGAACGCGAATTGCTGATGCGGGGCAAAAGCAATTCGGCGGAGTTGATCGCCCTCTACAAGAAGTTCCTCAAAATCGAGGAGCACCGCCTGCGCTTGAAACACAACGCGGGCGGCGGGGGGCGCGACATCTGCCGGCAACGCGCGGGATTGATCGATCTGATTCTCCAGCACCTGTTCGACGGGGCCTGCAAGATTTACAACCAGCCCAAGGTGAAATCCGGCCTCGCCCTGCTGGCGATCGGCGGTTATGGCCGCGGGGAGTTGAACCCGCTCAGCGACGTGGACATCATGTTCCTCCATGCCGATACCAAAAAAGGCGAGCCGGCGAAGATGACCGAGATCATGGAGACTCATCCTCTACATGCTCTGGGACGTGGGCTTCAAAGTGGGGCACTCCACCCGCTCGATCTCCACCGCGATCAAGCAGGCCAATGACGACATGCAGTCGAAAACCTCGCTGCTGGAAGCGCGCTTCCTGGTCGGCGACGAACAGCTTTTCGAGGACTTCACCACCGAGTTTGTGAATCGCTGCCTCAAAGGGCACGAAGCCGCCTACATCAAGGAGCGCGTGAACAACCAGGCGGAGCGGCACCAGAAATTCGGCGGCACCGTTTACATGCAGGAGCCGAATATCAAGAACGGCTGCGGCAGCCTGCGCGATTACCAGAACCTGCTCTGGGTCGGCAATTTCAAGGACCGCGCCCGCACGATGGCCGAGCTTGGTCGAGAAAAAGCGCCTGTCCGATTCCGAGCGGCGCAAGCTGGATGCCGCCTACGACTTTCTCCTGCGGGTGCGCACCGAGTTGCATTACCTGAACAAGCGGCCCACCGACGTGCTCACGCTGGCCTACCAGTTCAAGGTCGCCAATAAATTCAACTACCCGCAGAAGGACATCCTGCGGCGCGCCGAGACCTTCATGCGCGACTACTACAGCCACGCGCGCAATATTTTCCAGATCACCGAGCTGGTGGCGGGGCGCATGAGCCTGGAGACTCCGGCCAGCGCCAGCGGCCTGCGGCGGTTGCTGCCCAAGGCCCGCAGCAAGAAGGTTTCCTTCGACGGCTTCCACAGCCTCGACGGGCTGATTTACCCCGATTCCCGCGAAATTTTCCGCGAAGACCCGTATCGCCTCATGCGCGTCTTCCAGCATGCGCAAATGCGCGGGCTCGGGCTCAGCCCCGAGCTCGAGCAAGCTCATCCAGCGCCGCGTGCGGCTGGTCGATCGCACTTTCCAATACTCCCGCACCGCCCGCGAGACCTTCATGGCGATTCTCTCCCGCAAGGGACAGGTGGGACGCATCCTGCGGCTCATGCACGAGACGGATTTTCTCGGGCGCTACATCCCCGAGTTCGGCGAGCTCACCTGCCTGGTGCAGCATGAGTTCTTCCACCGCTACACCGCCGATGAGCACACCCTCGTCTGCATCGAGAAGCTCGACGAGTTGATCGATACCGAGCAGCACCGCCTCGCGGACTACAAGGCCCTCTTCCAGCGCCTGGAAGACCCCGCCGTGCTCTATCTCGCCCTCCTGCTGCACGATACCGGCAAGTCGGCCAACGTGCGCTACCACTCCGAGGCCAGCGCCCTCATGGCCCAGCGCGTCTCCGCCCGCCTGCAGCTCTCCTCCGCCCGGCGCCGGACGCTGATCTCGCTGGTGGACAATCACATCCTGCTCTCCAGCACCGCGCAGCGCCGCAATCTTGAGGACAGCGCGACCATTTCCGAGTTTGCCGGGGTGATCAACAACCAGACCAATCTCGACGCCCTCATGCTCCTCACCCTCGTCGATGGCCAGGGGCTCGGCGAGGAAACGTGGTCGGACTGGAAGGAATCCCTCGTCTGGCAGCTTTATCGCAACAGCTCGCGCTTCCTGGAGGACGGCATCTCCTTCTTCCGCGAGCGCGAAATCGCGATCAAGGAATTGCTCGCGGAGGTCACCAAAAAGATGGCCCGCGATTTCTCCGACGAAATCGAAGCGCACTTCCACTCCATGCCCGCGCGTTATTTCCAGACGACGGCGCAGCAGGATATCGTCAACCACATCCGCCTCTTCCGCGCCTTCATGGAAATGCGCGAGGATAGCGAGGATCTGGCGCTCGCCCCGGCCATTCGCTGGGTCCAGCGGCCCGAGCGCGGGCACACCGAGTTGCTCGTCGTGAGCTGGGATCGCAAGCACTTGCTCGCCGAGATCGCCGGCGCCATCTCGCTCGCCAACCTGAACATCCTCAGCGCCGATATTTACACCCGGTCCGACGATCTGGTGCTGGATATCTTCCGCGTCTGCGATACCAAGCACCAGGCGGTCACGGATGAGAAGGATTTCACCACCGTGGAGAAAAACCTGCGCCAGTCCCTCATCGAGGAGGATTACGACTTTGCGCCGTTGCTCGAAAAGCAGCTCCGCAAGCGCAACTCCCGGCTGATCCAGGAACACGACTTCCCCACCCGCATCAATATCGACAACCGCGCCCACCCGGTCTATACCCTCGTGGATATCCAGACGCCGGACCGGCTCGGCTTGCTCTACAATCTCATGCGCGCCGTCGGAACCCTGGAGATGGATATCGCGCTCTCCCGCATCACCACCGAAAAAGGGGCCGCCATCGACACCTTTTATATCACCGAGCGCGGCCATAAAATTCGTTCCGAGGAAGGGATAAATTCCATCAAGCAAGCCCTGCTCACCGCGACCGGCCAGGTCCCGGACCTGGCGACCGTCTAGCGCCATTCAGTAAAAGAAGCCGCTGCGAAGAAGGCCCTTTCGAGCCCGAGGGGCACTCCGCCCATCGGGCGATCTTTTGAACACCTTAGGAAACCCGCTTCGCGCCGATCGGCCCCCCCTCGGCAGGCTAGTTGAGAAAATTCTGCCTAAACTGCCGGGTCATGGGGTCGATAAATTTTTGCAACCATCCTCCCGTACCATCATGACCACGTTCGAAAAAAACTACCTCCAGAAATGCAATCGCTACTTTCTCTGGGCACTGGCGGCTCATATTCCGGTGGCCATGACGGTCAGTGCCTTCTTCGGCACGGGCATCTTCCTTTCGTTGATCGTGGGCCTGCTCGCTTTTGCCGGACCGGCGGTGATGGTTCTCATCGGCTTTGATGGAAAAACCATCTCCTACGCCATCGCCGTGGCTGCGATGAGCTTCAGCGGCCTGCTGGTCCATGCCTCGCGCGGGATGATCGAATTTCACTTCCACGTTTTCACCATGATCGCGCTGCTGATCGTGTATGGAAATCCCTGGGTCGTGGTCACGGCCGCGGCGGTGATTGCCGTGCATCATCTCTCCTTCTTTTTCCTCCTGCCGGCTTCGGTTTTCAACTATCAGGCCTCGCTCGGGATCGTCCTGCTGCACGCGGCGTTTGTGGTCTTTGAAACGGTCCCGGCGGCCTGGATCGCGCACAGCTTTGGCAAGTTCGTCTTTGCCCGCTCCGAGGAGGCGATCAACGAAGCCGTCGCCGTGCTCGATGCCATTTGCGAAGGCGACCTCACCCGGCAACTGGAAGTCCAGTCCACCAAAGAAGTGGAACACCTCTGCCAGGCGCTCAATCGCACCGTCCTCTCCCTGCGCAACGCCCGTGCCGCGGCTGGCGAGGCGGAGTCGCGCGAGATCGAAGCCCGCGAACTCGCCGCCGAAGCGGAAAAAGCCCGCCAGCACGATCTCGAACTCGAGATGCAGCGCAAGTCCGAAACCCTCGAAGCGGTGGCGGTCAAAGAAGAGCATGCCCGACGCCGCCTGCAGGAAGGCGCCGCCCGCAACGCCGCCGAATCCACCCGCATCGCCGAGCAGGCCGAAAGCATTGCCGGACAGGCCAACGAAACGGTGGCCAAGCTCGGCAGCAGCAGCGGAGAAATCGGCGTCGTCGTAAAGCTCATCACCAGCATCGCGCAGCGCACCAACCTGCTCGCCCTCAATGCCACCATCGAGGCGGCCCGGGCGGGAGAAGCAGGCAAGGGCTTCGCCGTCGTGGCCAACGAGGTGAAGGAGCTCGCCCGCGAAACCACCAACGCCACCGAAAACATCGGGCAGCGCATCAGCGCCATTCAGGAAGACTCCGACCAGGCGGTCAGTGCCATTCGCAAGATCAGCGAAGTCATCGGCCAGATTCGCGACATCGGCAACGCCATGTCTATTTTCGAGCAAGAGGACCCCGCCCTGCATTTCGACCCGGAAACCCCGGTTCCAAGCCCGCGCGCCAGTTACACGCCCGCATCGTCGTCACGGCGACAGGTCAGCCTGGTTCACTAGGTCGGGCTTGCGAATCGATGCCCAAAAAATCCCCGGAATGCTTTGCGTGTCGGGAGGCTTTCCCCTCGGGCCTCGTCTCCGATAGATCACGCCATGGTTTGCGAGCCCTTTGCTGCTGTAGCGGCGGTCTATGACCGTCGCAAACAATGATCCCGCAAAGAATGCGACGGTCATAGACCGCCGCTACAGGTCGTTGATTTCCATCCTGCAAACGCTCACGGCAGCCCGGATCATTGCAGGCCTGGGTGAAGCCACCCGGGAACACCGCGCAAGGCGGGTCCACGGGTGGCAAGAATACCGAAGGAACGAGGGCCGCAACTAGCTCCAGGCGTGCAGGGGCGGGTTAATGCCGTTGAGCACGTAGTTGCCGAGGATCGCGTATTTCCAGCGCACGGGATCGTGCAGGGTGTGGGTGCGGGCATTGCGCCAGTGCCGATCAAAATTGAATTCCGCCAGCGTGGAACGGGTGCCGCCGAGTTCGAACAGTTTGTTCGTCGCGGCGATGGCGGTTTCCGTGCTGAAGATCTTGGATTCCGCCACGGCGATCTGGGCCCGGGCCACGGTCTCGGTCGTCGGGTTTTGCACCGCGACATCCACCGCCAGCGCGGCCTTCTCCAGCAGCGCTTGCGTGGCGTGCAGGCGCAGCGAGAGATCGCCAATCGCCTGGATGGTGTAGGGATCATCCGACGCCTTTTCCAAATTGCTATCCACCCAGGCGCGCGATTTTTCCCGCACAAACTTGATCGTGTCGTCAATCGCCGCTTTGGCAATGCCGGTATCGACCGCGGCCTGGATGATCTGGAAGATCGCGCCATCCGCCGTGGGATGGTCGTAGCCCTTGTAGCCGGGGACGAGATGGGTCTTCGGCACCTTCACGTTCTCCAGCAGCACGGTGCCGCTAAGCGTGGTGCGCTGGCCGAAGGCCGACCAGTCATCAATCACCGTGAGGCCCGGCGCATTGCGATCCGCAATCGCATACCAGGCGCGGCCTTCGTCATCGAGCGCCACGATCGGCACCAAATGCGCCAGCAAGGCACCACTGGAGTAGAACTTGCGGCCATTCACGATCACATGATCGCCCGCGTCCTCGAACTTCGTTTCAAAATCGACCGCGCGCTTGGAACCGAATTCCGAGAAGGCGTTGCCAAAGCGCGTGCCCTTGAGCACTTCGGCAAAGAGCAGCTCCTGCTGCGCGCGATCGGAGACGGTGCGAATCGCCGCCACCACGCCGAGGTGGTTTTGCGGGATCTGCCCGAGCGACGGGTCGGCGGCGGAAATGATTTCGATCACCTTGGTGAGCGTCACATAGGAAAGCTCCGGACCGCCGAAGGCCTTCGGCACATTGATGCTCCACAGTCCGCTTTGGGAAAAGGCGTCCAGCTCCTGGACCGGCCACCGGCGCTGGAGATCGCGCTCCGAGGCTCCGGCGGCAAATTCGCGGGCCAGCTTTTCGGCGATTTCAATCGCCTCGGCATCGGTCTTGATGAGGTGCGCGGGTTGAACGGGACGGGGCACGCCGGGAATGCCTTGCGGATGGGTCCCGTTGGTTTGCGTAATGGGTTCTTCGATTTCGAGGGTAGTGCTCATAGGAATTGGGTTGGTTGATGATTGGAAAAAGTGAGGAGGTTGCTTCAGGCTGGGGCCAGTTCGCCGAGCGAGGTCCCGGCCGACTTTCGGGCACCTTCGCCGAGGTAGAAGGATTTAATGTCGCTGCGCTGCCGGAGTTCGCTGGCCGGGCCTTCCAGCACGGCCACCCCGGTTTCCAGCACCACGGCCCGATCGGCATATTGGAGGGCGATCGTGGAGTTTTGCTCTGCGACGAGGAGGGAAAGCCCTTCGCGGCGATTCAGTTCCTTGAGTGATTTGAAAATACTCTGCACCGTCATCGGGGCGAGGCCCATCGAGGGCTCGTCGAGCACGAGCAGCTTCGGGTGCGACATCAGCGCGCGGCCAATGGCGGTCATCTGCTGCTCGCCGCCGGAGGCGAGGCCGGCGAGGGTTTTGCGCTTGGGCACGAGGCGTGGGAAAATTTCGAAGATGCGCTCGAGGTCTTGCAGAATCTGGCGACGGCCCGAGCCACGGGCGACGCCACCGGAGATGAGGTTTTCCTCAATCGTCAGCGAGCGGAAGCAATGCCGCCCTTCCAGCACCTGCACAAGACCGCTGCGCACCAGTTTGGTGGGGCTAGTGCGGGTAACGTCCAGGCCCTCGAAGGTGATTTTGCCCGCTGTGATCTGTCCCCGCTCGGCGGGCAGCAGATTGGAGACGGCTTTCAGCGTGGTGGTCTTGCCCGCGCCATTGGCGCCGATCAGGGCCAGGACTTCACCGCGGCGCACCGACAGGCTCACCCCGTGCAGGGCAATGATGGAATGATGATAAATCGCCTCCACGTTCTCGACGGAAAGCTGGATCTCGGATTCGGACATGGCAGGTGGCTTTAGTTTCGCTCTGGTTTTGCTCGGCGAGGAGCCGGGTAAAGACCGGCCCCTCGCCTCGCGGGTTACAGGTTTACTTGGTGGCGACAGCCGTCTGCTCGACGGCGCCATTCGGGCCGATGGCACTTTCCGCATCGCTGGCGGTGCGGAGCTTCAGGTTATGCTCGGTGGCGTAGGCGACCGACGATTTCTCGATGATCGGGCGCAGCAGCTTCCAATCCGGCGCGATCCAGTCGGAGACGACTTTCCACTGGCTGCCATCCCATTGCTGGAAGGTGACGTAGCCGTCGCCCTCGTGGTTGTCCCACGTCACGTTGATCGAGTGGAAGAGCCCTTCCGCGCCGAGTTCCTTCACCGCGGGCGGTCGAGAGCTGGAGATGCTCGAAGCCCCAGCGCACTTCATCGCCGGTGAGCGTGCGGTGGCCGAACTTTGCCTGCGCCACGCGGATGGCTTCCACATTCAGAATGCCATTCACGATGCCGAGGTTGTGATAGACGCTGCCGATGCGGTTCTTGTCCTCCAGGTTGCCCTTGCCCGCGCCGTAAACGGTTTTCACGATTTCCTGAACGATCGGATATTGCGTGCCGGACGCCTGCGTGGTGATCGCCACGTAGCCCTTCGCGGCATCCCCGGCGGGGCGAACGTCTTCCTCGGAGTTCGACCACACATTGCCGACGATATGGTCGGCCGGGAAGCCGACCTTCTGCGCGGTCTTGAGCGCCACCGGGTTCATCACGCCCCAGCCGCGCAGCACCACGTAATCGGGACGCGCGCGGCGGATGGTGAGCCACTGCGACTGCTGCTCATTGCCGGGATGCGGCACCTCGATCTGCTGGAGCTCGAAGCCATATTTCTGCGCGAGCAGTTCGTAAATCGGGATCGTCTCCTTGCCATAGGGCGAGCCGTGGTAGAGCACGACGATCTTCTTGCCCTTGAGCTTCTCAAGCCCACCTTCCTTGCCACCGATGTAGTTGATGATCGCGGAGGTCTCGCTGTAGGGATTGAGCAGCAGCGGGAAGACATACGGGAAGACGCGCCCGTCCGTGGAATCGGTGCGGCCGTGGTTGATCGTGATCAGCGGCACCTTGTCGGTGGAGATGCGATCGATCATCGCGTAGGCGATGCCCACGGAGAGCGGATTCCAGGCGGCGATGCCGGGGGTGTTCTTGAGGCGTTCATAGACTTCGACGCCGCGCTCCACTTCATACTGGGTCTCGCCTTCCTCCCAGGTGAGCTTGACTCCGTTCACCCCGCCGTCGCGGAGATTGATGAGGTTCAGGTAATCGATGAAGCCGCCGAAGAAGCCGGTGCCGCCGGCGGCGTAGGGGCCGACGCGGTAGCTTTGGAGCGGGAAGTTTTGTTCATCCGCATGCAGCGTGGCGAGCGGCGCGGACAGGACGGCGCCCAGGGCGAGCGTGGCCGCGAGGACCGTCTTGCGCAGAGGCTGGAAGGGCAGCAGGCGCTGCCGACGAGGGAGTTCGGTGATCGGTGGAGTGGTTTTCATTTTAGGGTTTTTTGGTTGGTTATGTTTCGGGGGTGAGAGGCTTGAGGGAGCGGTGGGAAATTCTCGCGAAGAGCGAAGCGAGGCCGTTGGGCTCGGCGATGAGGAAGAGAAATGATGAGCGCGCCGACCACGATGCGCTGGCTCATGTCGAGCACGCCCGAGTCGAAGACGTTGCCGAGCAGGAAGCTGCCGAATCGCGAAAGGACCAGCGGGGAAGACCACGATGAAGGCCGCGCCAAGAAACGCGCCGCGAATCGAGGCCAGGCCACCGATGATGATGATGAAAAGGATTTGAAACGAGCGGTCGAGATCGAAGCCCGCCGGCTCCACGGTGCGCAGGTAGGCAAAGGCCCAGAGCGCCCCGGCGATGCCGATGTAGAAACGAAGAGATCCCGAAAGCGAGCAGCTTGGTTTAAGACACCGGCACTCCGACCACACGAGCCGCGAGTTCGTTGTCCCGCACGGCGATGAAGTTGTCAGCCAGATTCTACATCCACACCAGGCCGGCGGCCGACGCGGTAAGCAGGGTGACGATCGTGAGCGTGAGCAGATAACGTCCTGCAGAGCTGTCGAAGTTGATCCCGAACAACACGAGCGCGGGCGCATCGATGACGCCGGAGGGATTATCGTTCGAGAACCAGTTGAACTTGTTCAACGCCCATTGGACGAAGAACTGGGCCGCGAGCGTGGAGACGGCGAGATAGAAGCCGCGCGAGCCGGAGAGTACGGCAGGCCGAAGACGATGCCGAAGGCAGCGCCCATCAGAGCCCGCCAGCGAGAATGCTGACGCGGCCAGCAGGGAATGCCGGGAACACGCAGGTCGAAGTTGTAGGCGGCGAAGGCCCCCGACCGCCATGAAGGCCGGCGGACCCAAGCGAGAGCTAGCCGGCGTAGCCGGTGAGAAGGTCGAGCCCAACGCCGCAAGCGACAGCGACGAGGAACGGCATGCAGGATCGCCTCGAAGGGGTGGGTGCCGCGGCGATGAAGGACGACACGACCCGAAGCAACGGCAGAAGCAGCAGAGACCGGCGGCAACCGTCCCGGAGGCGCAGGATAGGAATTGGCAACGACGGCGGGAGCTGAGCATGGCCAAATCAGAACCTCTCCGCAAGTTTTTCACCGAAGAGGACCGAGGGACGAATCAGGAGGACAGCCGAGCGCCACCACATAGGCAGACCAGCTCTCGATGCCGCCAGTTGACCAGATACGGCCCGACATAAAGCCTCGGCGAGCTTCTCCGAGGCGCCGATGAGCAGCCCACGACGATTGCGCCAGAGGATCGAGATCGAAACCGCCGAGCACCAGCACGGGCAGCGCCTTGAGCACAATCAGCGACACGAGAACTGCACCCCGAGCCGCGCGCCCAAGAGCAGGCCGGCTACGAGTGCGCCGAAGCCGGCCGCGATTCACACCACCGGTGCAGATCCCCGGAACTGCGGCCGACGGCGAGGCGGCAAATTGGTCATCCGCCACCGCGCGGAAGGCCGAGCCCGATGCGGGTGAAGCGGAAGAACGCGGTCAGCCCCGCCACCATCACGCCGGCGATCCCGGCGGCGAACAGATCGAAGTTCGATGATAAACACGCCGCCGCGATCTCGAACGGCGTGTTCAACGATGCCGAGATCGAGCCGCATGGACCTGCGGTGCCCCAGAGGGAGACTGCGCCGCGCCCTCGATGATATAGGAGAGCCCGAGCGTCGCCATGAAGAGGGTCATCGGGGGGCGGTTCACGAGCGGGCGCAAGACCGTCGCGCTCGATCGCCGAACCCGAGCGCCACCATCAGCGGCGAAGCGTCGACGACCAGCGCGAGGCGACAAAGGGAAAGATGCATGCTCCACCAGACTCACGAACGTGAGCGCCGCGAAGAGGAGCATCGAGCCCTGGGCGAAGTTGAGCACACCGAGGTCTTGTAGATCAGCACGAAGCCGATCGCCACGAGCGAATAAATCACCCGGAACAACAGCCCGCCCGACCAGCACCTCGACGAAGAAGAACTGCAGTCGAAACCGCTCATGCCACGTCCTGCCCGGCCTTCGTGGGCCACACCGATGTAGGCGTCGATCACCGCCTGGATGGCGCCACACTTCCTCCGGTGTGCCATCGGCGATCTTGGCGTCAGTGATCGAGCACCGCGATTTGATCGGAAAGCCCCATCACCACGCCGATGTCGTGCTCAATCAGGATGACGCGTGAACGGCCGAACTCGTCGCGGGCAACGCGCACAAAGCGCGCCATCTCGTGCCTTTTCCGTCGCCGTCATGCCCGCCATCGGCTCGTCGAGCAGGAACAAGATGCACGAGCAGGGCCGCGCGACCAGGGCGCGACCGAGTTCGACCCCGCTTTTGCAAGCCATCGGGGAGCGTGCCCACCAGCCGGTGGCCAAGAGCCGCGCGGGTGCCGAAATCAATGATCGCCGCCGCGCGCTGGAAGGCATCCTCCTGCTCGTGCCGGGCGCGTCCCACACCGATAAGCTGCCCGAGCAAGCCCCGCCCGCCGGAAGGCCACGCGGGCGGTGGCGATATTATCGAGCACGCTGAGCCCTTTGAAGAGCGCGAGGTTTTGAAACGTGCGCGCCACACCAGGGCGGGGCCAGCCGCTGCGTGGGCACCCGGCGATAAGACCGTCAATGAAGACGCGCCCTTCGTCGGGTTGATAGATGCCGCTGATCACGTTGATGAGCGAACTTTTCCCGCGCCGTTCGGGCCGATGATGGCGCGGATTTCACCGGGCTGCACCACGAGGTCGATCTCCGAAACCGCTTTCACGCCGCCGAAGGAAAGCGTGATCCCCTCCAGCCGCAGGGCCGGGCCCTGGGGGTTGAAAGAAGAAGACCGGACGGTGCTTTCAGGCGGAGCCAAAAGCGTGCGCCCCGGCTCCGGCTGAAGAGCGATGGGAGAGAATCAGTGAATGCGCTGGGACTCATGGTGGATGCAGGTTTCGCCCCAGCTTTAGCAACGCCCGTGCCACCATCCATTTCTCACTCTCCATCAAGCAGTTACGTATTTATGTGAAAAATCACCCGTTCCGGAAAGAGTTGCGAGCGCAACACTCTGCGAACCGAATTGCTGCTGGAGAAACAAATTCCGCCCCTTCGCCCAAACCCTTTCACGACTGCTGCTCCAGCAACAATTCCCGCGCAATCTGTGCCCCAAGCAGCAACTGGGCAGCCGCCCTCATTTATCACAACCCACTGATTCAAAGCAGTTTATATCCGGTCGCACAGCCGCTGCTGAAAGAGCGCCGGGAGAAAAAGCTTTGTTGTTCTGGAAACAATTCCGCGGCTCCTCGACGCCCTGCCAACCCCTCGGGAAGGGCAATGAATCGGGACCGCGGGCAGATGGCTCCGGCGACAACTGCACCAAAATCAACAACCCGACCTCCATTTCACATCAACCATTCCGATCCCATCAAATTCGCCTACTGGGTGCCCAACGTCAGCGGCGGCCTCGTCATCAGCAACATCGAGCAGCGCACAGAGCTGGGACCTCGATTACAACCGCAAGCTGGCCCAGATCGCCGAACAAAACGGCTTCGAATATGCGCTGAGCCAGATCCGCTTCACCGCCGGCTACGGCGCGGAGTACCAGCACGAGCCGGTGATTTTCACCACGCGTTGCTGGAGGCGACGGAGCGCTTAAACTCATCGTCGCGCTGCTGCCCGGGCCGTGGAATCCGGCGCTGGCGGCCAGAGCAGCTCGCCACGCTCGACCAGATCACCGGCGGTCGAGTCGCGATCAACGTAGTGAGCGGATGGTTCCGCGGCGAGTTCGCAGCGATCGGAGAACCGTGGCTGGAGCACGATGAACGCTATCGCCGCTCCGAGGAATTCATCCGCGCACTCAAGGGCATCTGGACGGAGGAGAGCTTCTCCTTCGCGGCGACTTCTACCGCTTCCGCAATTATTCATTGAAGCCGAAGCCGCTGCAGAAGCCGCACCCGGAAATCTTCCAGGGCGGCAGCCCGCGGCTGCCCGCGACATGGCCGCCCGCGTGAGCGACTGGTATTTTACCAATGGCAACACGCCGGAGGGCCATGCGGCGCAGAATCGCCGACATTCGCTCGAAAGCCGCGCAGAATGGGCATTCGGTGAAGATCGGCGTGAATGCCTTCGTCATCGCCCGCGATACCGAGGAGGAGGCGCGCGCGGTGCTCGATGAGATCATCGAAAAGGCGAACCCCGAGGCGGTGCACGGCTTTGCCCACGAGGTGAAAAATGCCGGCAAGGCCTCGCCCGAAGGCGAAGGCAACTGGGCCAAGTCTTCCTTCGAAGACCTCGTGCAATACAACGACGGCTTCAAGACCAACCTCATCGGCACGCCACGTCAGATCGCCGAGCGCATCGTGCATCTGAAATCCATCGGCGTGGATCTCGTGCTCACCGCCTTCCTGCACTTCCAGGAGGAGGTCGAATACTTCGGGAAACACGTACCTACCGCTCGTCCGCGAACTGGAAAAGGAAACCAAGCAGCAGGCGGCCTGAACCACTCTTCCATCCAAAAAAACTAACTCATAATTATCATGTCCAAAATTCTTCTGGTGAATGGCAGTCCCACCGAACGTTCCCGCTCGCGCGCGCTGCTCAATCGGGCCGATGAAATTCTCAGCGAGCATGGCATCGCGACCCGCTTCTTCGAGTTGCGGGATTTCCAGCCGAGGATCTCGTGCTCGCAAAATATGACAGCGAATCGTTCGCCGAGTGGAAACGTGAGGTGGCAGAGTCCGCGGGCCTGATCATCTCGACGCCGCTCTACAAAGCCACGTTTACCGGGGGCCTGAAAGCGCTGCTCGATGTGCTGCCGCAGGGCGCGTTCCGGGGCAAGACGGTGCTGCCCATCGCCACCGGTGGAACGGCGGGGCATTTGCTCTCGCTCGACTTCGCGATCAAGCCCGTGCTTTCGACGCTCGGCGCGTCGGATATTCACCAGGGCGTCTTCGTCACCGATGCGCAATTCCAGCGCCTCGCGACCGATGAATACGTGCTGGAGACGGAGTTGCGGATTCGCTTCGAGGAAGCGATCCGGCAGTTTGGGCGGATCATTGGCGAAACCACGGCCGCCGCTTGACATGAAAGTCCTCTGGTTCATTCCCACGCATGGCGACGGGCGTTACCTGGCCTCCGGCAATGGCGCCCGGGCCACCTCGCTGGCGTATCTCAAGCAGATCGCGCAGGCCGTGGACGAGCTCGGCTATTATGGCGCGCTGCTGCCCACGGGCCGCTCCTGCGACGATGCCTGGGTCGTGGCCTCCGCGCTGATTCCCGTGACCAGTCGCATGAAGTTCCTGGTCGCGATTCGGCCAGGGCTCACCTCCCCCACCCTCGCGGCGCGCATGGCGGCGAGCTTTGACCGGCTCTCGGGCGGGCGGCTGCTGATCAACGTCGTCACCGGCGGCGACCCGGTGGAGCTCGCGGGCGACGGCCTGTTTCTCAAGCATGACGAGCGCTACGCGCTCACAGATGAATACCTCGACATCTGGCGGCGCACCCTGGCGGGTGAAACGGTGAATTTCACCGGCCAGCATTTGCAGGTGAAGGAGGCGCGGGTGCTCTTCCCCGGCGTGCAGGAGCCCTATCCGCCGCTGTATTTCGGCGGCTCCTCGGAAGCCGGGCACGCGGTCGCGGCGAAGCATATCGATGTCTATCTTTCCTGGGGTGAGCCGCCGGACCAGATCGGCGAGAAAATCGCGGTGATGCGCAAGCTCGCGCAGGCCCAGGGACGCACGATTCGTTTCGGCATTCGGATGCATGTGATCGTCCGCGAGACGGAGCACGAAGCGTGGGAGGCGGCGAATGAGCTCATTCGCTACGTCACCGATGAGGACATCGAGGCGGCGTTGAAGGTTTTCGAGCGCTTCGATTCCGCCGGCCAGCAGCGCATGACGCGTCTGCATCATGGCCGCCGCGATGCGCTGGAAATCAGCCCCAACCTGTGGGCAGGCGTGGGCCTGGTGCGGGGCGGGGCGGGCACGGCGCTGGTCGGTTCACCCGAGATCGTCGCACAACGCATGCAGGAATACGCGGCGCTCGGGATCGAGGAGTTTGTCCTCTCCGGCTATCCGCACCTTGAAGAAGCCTACCGCTTCGCCGAGCTGGTCT
>JASGKO010000005.1:0-44699 GCA_049840595.1 Chthoniobacteraceae bacterium | reverse complement strand
CAACCGCCGCTTTCGGCGAATCTGCCAGCTCTTCCTGCAACAACCCTGTCGTTTCCTTTTTCATGCCACGCTTTTTCCATCAATCAATCGCTGCCATCATCCGCAAAACTTTGCGCTGCAGAAATTCCTGCAATGGCAAATGCATCTTCGCCAGCCAAAACCTCTGCCGTAAATTTTGCGTCTTCATCGTCGCACATTCCTTCACAGTCCGGGCCGGAGTTCCTTTTGCACAGCCAGCTTCTAAACGCCATCAAAGCCTCTTCGCTGCAACATCTTCCGAACCTTAACCAAGCCGAGAATACCGTTTGTTTTCCCGTTGGCAATCGCAAAAAAAATTCTGCCAAAAGGCAGGAATATCCTTAGATGCGCCCTTGCCAGTGAGTAACTCCGGCAAGCTCTCCTAAGTAACTACCCTCATAACCGATAGGTAATCCTTCTCAGGCCAGACCGCTTATCCTTTCCGCAAAAATTGAGTGTTATACCCGACTACTACAATCCTGCAGCCGTCGATAAAAATATGCCGCCATCTAGGGTTTCGCCATGATTTACACATTTCCAGCCAATTTCGATAAAGAGATCGCAAAACAACTCGGGGGACTGATTGACAACGCCTACGAGCAACTCAAAGCCTCCCACAAAATAGAGGATTGGAAAAAACCGGAGGGCTACGACACCTTCGCGGTATTCGGAGCAAAGGAACCCTTCGGCATCGGGAAATTCACAGTGCCGGATGTATTCAACGTGCTCCCCACGCTGCCTTTCGGCTTCGTCCTCTCCAAAGGCAACGATGTCTTCATCATCATCCGCGGGACACAGACCCAGCTCGAATGGGTGGATGACTTCACATTCCAGCCCACGCCTTTTATCGAGGGCAAGCCAGAGTGGGGAAAGACCACGCAAGGATTTAAATCACTCTACGACCAGATATTCCCCGGCATCAGCACCGCATTGGATCAGCTCAAAGCCTCCGGCAACCCACTCAGCAATATCTACATCACCGGCCACAGCCTTGGCGCTGCGCTTGCCCACCTCGTCGCGACCGGTCTTTACGCAACCAAAGCGCTTAATTCCACCAGCTATACTTTCTCCGGCCCACGCACCGGCGACTCAGCCTTCGCAACCAGCTATCAAACGGCGGCCCTGGCCACCTGGCGCATCTTCAACACCGAAGACATCGTCCCCGACGTTCCGCCTGCCACCGTGCAGATGGATGAACCCCCGGCAGACCTAAAGCATCTCCTCTCCCACGCCGACCCGCTCCGGCTCATCCTCCGGCTCTTCCCTTACGGCTACCAGCACATCGGCTACCCCATCGCCATCACTTTCCACGGCGGCACCGTCGGCGATAACCACAACCTCACCACTACCTACAAAGCCCTTTAGCCCCCAGCTCCCGCCATGGCCTTCAATCCCGCTTCCACCAGCTTCGACGCAGCCAACGCCCTCTACCTCGCCCTCGCCAGCGAGCTTGCCTACTTTGACCCCGAACCCATCAAGGCAAACCTCCAGCGCATCCTCGGCATCCCTGGCGACGCGCAGCATCTCTTAACCTTCCAGCGCGGCGACACCGAAGGCTTCGTCGCCGCAGACGATCAAAAAATCATCCTCGCCTACCGTGGCTCCGAAGCACCCAAGAGCCCCGATGGCATCCAGGACTGGCTGCGCAACTTTTCCGCCGTTCCGGTGGAGCTCTCCCACTACGCCAATAATGGCCCCTTCAACGCCCAAGTGCATGAAGGCTTCGCCAATGGTGTCCACAACGTCATCGCGCCGATTGTTAACGCCCTCTGGAAGCTTGATGCCGGTCGCAATCTCCCGCTTTTCATCACCGGCCACAGCCTCGGCGGCGCCCTCGCACTCATCAACGCCATCATCTTCACCTACGACAGCCATCTTAAACGCCCCATCCAGGGCCTCTACACCTACGGCCAGCCCCGCGCAGCCGGCCCCGGTCTCTGCACTAACTTCGGTCGCGAAATCGGCGGTCGCTACCAGCGCATCGTCAACAACCTCGACATCGTCCCTCGCGTTCCCACCCGCCCATTTTACGAACACGTCGGAGAAATCCAATGGTTCAACGGCAACGGCGACCTTAATCCACCAGCCGGACTCACACACGAAAACCTGATGAAGGACGAGTTCGCGAGCCTCATCTCCGGCCACGCCGGAGGCAACCCCTTCGCCACTATTTTTAACAGCCTGGGGGGCAGCCTGGTTGAGCCCGTCTGCGACCATCTCCTGCGCGACAAACTTTTTGGCAGCGGAACCAATCCCGGCAGCTACCTCGTCAAGCTCGCCAAGCTCGCGGGCACACCGCTCCCACCCCCGCCGCAATAGCACCACTACACCATCATCAGGAAACCAAACCAATCCGAAGGCCACCATGAAGCAACCCGCCATCCACCACACTGCCACCGCACTCACACTCACCGTCGCGCTCTTCACCGTCGGCTGCGCCTCACCCGCAGGCTACCGCTACGAGCCCAGCATCTACCAGATAGCGACGACCAAAAACAAGGATGGCACCGTCACCACATTTCCGATCACCGACAAAATCATCTTCGAGCACGCCAACCAAGTCGCGCGCACCCTGGAGTTGCGCGGCCAGACCGCCCGCGTCGCCCGCGAGGTCTCCGGCACCACGCAGGTCATCCTCGCCGGGCTCAGCGGCATCACCGCCCTCGCCAGCGCCGGCACCACCGCCGTCGCCTCGCTCGCCTTCGCCAGCGCCGTCACCCCGCAGCTCGGCGGCGTCTTCAACGCCAAGACCCGCGCCGAACTCTTCAGCGCCGGAGCCTGCGAAATCCGCAAAGACATGGCGACATACCTTACCAAGGTCACACCGGACGAGGGTGGCAATGACATTCCATCGGGCAAGCTGCTGACCAAACAGGGAGCCCAACTGGAAGCCGACGTAAACACCACCCTCGAAGCCGTCGCCAAGAGCCTCTCCGAAAGCCTGCCGGAGCTGAAAAAGGGATAATCGCACCACCTCCCCGTCCCGCGATCACCTCTACCGCTGCCTCTAAAATCCTGTGAAAAAGCTCATCATCTGCGCGGATGGCACCTGGAACAAAGTCGAAGAATTCGACGGTGGCCAGCGTGTCTCCACCAACGTATGCAAGCTCGCCGCCGCACTGGATAGCCATGACGCAAACGGCAACCGGCAGGTCGTTTGCTATATGCAGGGGGTTGGCACCCATCGCGGGGAGTGGCTACGCGGCGGAGCCTTCGGCTTCGGCATCAGCCGCTACATTCGCGAGGGCTACCAGTTCCTGGTCGAAAATTACGAGCCGGGCGATCAAATCTGGCTCTTCGGCTTCAGCCGCGGGGCCTATACCGCACGCAGCATTGCCGGGTTGATTCGGAATTGCGGCATCCTCCGGCACGAACATGCGGACAAGGTAAAAAAGGCCATGTCCCTCTACCACGACCGCTCAAACAAGAGCAACCAAGCCGATCCCACTCATCCCGACTCCCCTGCCTCCCGTGCCTTTCGCAACCAATACTCCTGGGAGACTGGCATCAAATTCATCGGCGTCTGGGACACGGTAGGTGCACTCGGCGTTCCCGGTATCCACCGCCGGCTGGCCCGATTCTTCCACATGGACTGGCAGTTTCACGATACCACGCTCAGCAGCACCACCGAATACGCCTACCACGCCCTCTCCATCCACGAACACCGCACGGAATTTCTCCCCACGCTCTGGAACCAGAGTAAAAATGCCCCCCCCACGCAAAAGCTGGAGCAGGTCTGGTTCTCCGGCGCCCACTCCGACATCGGCGGTGGCTACGCCGAATGCACATACTCGAACATCGCCTTCGAGTGGATGATCGAAAAGGCAAAGCTATCCAACGGCGATGGCCTTAAGTTTCAGGAAGCTTTTCTAAAAGACTGGCGCTGGTTCCCGGCCAAGGCAAACGCCAAAATCCACGATTCCTTCAAATTGATCTACAAGATCCTCGATGCGATCCAGGGAAAGCCAGGGGGCACTTATCGAAAATTCGGCGCTTATGGAGAGGGAACCTTTGAAGCGATCCACCCAAAGGCAGTCGAAATGGGAGGATTCCCGCCAGGTTTTCTTCCAGAGGCTGAAAAGTTGAAACTGGACGAGTGCCTGCCCCTCGCACCAGCAGGAAAGGAAGTGGCATGAACTCGGGCAAATCCCATCCAACTATAGAAAACAACCAGTCCGGCAGTGCCCCAAAACGCTTAAAGGTCATAGCGGGAGACACCAACCAAATCACCACTTTGATCGTCGCCATTCACGGCATCGGAGATCAGAAGCGTTTCGAAACCATTCAGGCTGTCGCTCATCGTCTTGGAAAATATCTTGGCTTCGAAGGAGAAGCGCCCTTGGGTGCCTTTCATCCCGAATTTAATGCAGTTCCGAATGCTTCGGGCAAATCATTTGCCTATTCATTCTATGCAGAACCTAAAGTTGGTCTCGCAGAGGTCTATTGGGCGGATATTTCAAACGAGGCAGAACGAAGCGGCGACACGGTGGAGGAATCAAAAGCATGGGCGCGAACCGTCATTGAGCGACTCCATGCAAAGGATTTGGAGAAAAACCTGGGAGAAGCGCCATCCGTAGATTACCAGAAGACCCAGGCGGTTCTCGCGGAAATGATCGAAACCATCGCGACGCTGGGGAATCTCTTTACCATTACGGAAAAGGCGGGGCTATTCAAATTCGATCTCGATAATCTACTTAACAACTTTTTGGGCGATGTCCAAGTGGTGGCAGATTTTCCAGATTATGGAGGGAAAATATTTCAACACATGCAAGACACGATGGCTGGCTTGCTTACAAGTTATCCCGACGTGGAGGAAATCTACCTCATTGCGCATAGTGAGGGAACGGTGGTGGCTTTGCGTTCAATCCTGGAAGCGCTCGTCACTAATAATAGATGGAGCAATAAAGTTCGTGGCTTTATGACCTTCGGTTCACCATTGGATAAGCATATCGTGTTATGGCGACATCTTTGGATGAATCTATCAATCGAAAAAGCCAGCTTCTATTAAAAGTGGCGAGGGGCACACAAAAGAAGATAAACCTAAAAAAACTCACATAACTTGGTGGAATTATACAGATAGAGGAGACCCCGTTGGCTTCCAGTTGGATACGACACGCAAATGGCTGGAGGATAACGGGTGGGATTCATATTTCAATTTCACTAAAAGCGAAGACCTTCTTTTCAGCCGCTATCCTTTTCCAGGGAAGGCACATACTGACTACTGGGACGATGCTGGGGTATTTAATCATTTTTTTGACCAGATGGAGTCCATCAAGAATTTGAGAGGAGAGCCAATTAACGCGGATGCGCCGGGAAACAAGTGGTGGTGGCAGATCACAAGTTGGGTCATGCCCTATGTGATCTGTTATCTTTTATTTGTAGCTGGGGTTTGTTGGTTAGTCGAGACGCTGGAGCCTTTCGTTGTAGAGATTCAAGGATTTTGGCCCAAGGTTGGTTCAGTAATAGGATTAAGTTGTTTACTCATGGGGATAACGGTCATGAGCCGCATTGCCCGGTTGGTAAAGTTTGGGAAATGGTGGTTGGTAGGAGTGGGCGCTTTCGTTCTCGGCTCACTGGTTTATTGCGCAGGGGTTGATCCCCATGTGCACTGGGATGTTGCTGTTGGTCTTGGGCCTTTATTTGCTCCTACGATTCGAGTCGTTATTGCAGGTGCAATCATTGCAATAGGGGGCGCGATATTCAGCAAACTTTGGCCCAACGGGGGGATGCTGCCGCTCATGGTCTTTGCGACGGTGGCGAGTGCATTTATAATTCACGGCGTATTAGCCGAGCATCTTGCCAGGACTGACAACCCCCTCTGGCCACTTCTCCTGGCTGTTTTAGGGTTTCTCTATCTCTGGCGGTTGGCAGCCTTGATCTTTGATCTCAGTTTTATCTGGCACCGCTATATCCGCGCGAATGAGGCGGTGAATTTCCTGCGCGACAAAATCTATCGGAAATAAATATGCGCCCGCATGCGAATCCCTTTTTCCTTACAATCTCTCATGCGCAAAATGCCGGGTGGCCAGCCTATCGCCACCTTTCACCATCAGCTTTCGCACCGCCGAGACACCTGAGTCTCCGACCCCCGCCTCGTAGTCGACTGTAGCCGCATCCTGTACGGTCAGAAATACCGCTTCTACGTGCAAGTGATCGGTCGCGGCACCGTCCCCATCCTCCAAGAACTCAAGCGCGACCCACAAATCCCCCCCTCCAAACCCTCCCACCCGGAACACCGTAAACCAACCCTGACCGCCCTCAACGCCGCCGGAGAAAGCGCGCAGAGCGGAGTGACAAGCATACAAATTACATAAAGTTTATGAAAAGGCCGAATTTTATTCTGGGGATAGTGGCAACAGTTGCACTTTGCAGTGTGATTTTTCTAAGCTTGGATCAGATAGACCTGAATCATGCATGGAGCAGATATTTGGCCCAGTCATTTGCTTGGGCTTCTAGGGATATTATTAGCAACCATTGCGTTTTTATTTGGGAGTTGGATTCTACTTAAGCATGCGGGTCGCGATGTTACTGACAACAAGCATGAACCCGATGCAACAGATACGTGGTTAAGCGCGCTTGATTTAGTAATCAAAGGAGAGAAGGGAGCTGGTCTATTTTTATTAACCGTAAAGTGGTTTGCGGTAATTTCCGTCCAGCAAAATCAGGTTCGCATTGATAACGAAAAGCTTATCGCCGATGAACGATTAAAAATAGATCAAGCGGCTCAAGAATGGCAACGCAATACAAATCGAGCCAATGAATTGCTGGATCATTTGGTGGGAGGAGGAGCACTCTCTAATCAAGTGGCTGTGGCCGTAGCTGGAGGGCTTTTACATGAGAAGGATCAGAGTGCATTAGCTTTACTACAAGCACTTTATACAGTAAGCAAATCGGATGATCCAGCTGCAAAAATAGCAAGCGCATTTCTTCCACCAATTACTGACTCAACCTCTCAAGATGTTACCGTTGCAATATTGGAATCTGCTTCAAAAATGGCTGAAGACACCAATAAAGAAAAGTATGAAAATATTACGAATATGGTACACACATTGCAGATGATTTCGCAGCACTCATTTGATGATTCCATAAGACAAAAGGCTTTAGAAATCAGTAAAAGCATTGCGCCAAAATTAGCGTTAGCTTTAAGCGAAAATAAACAATCTCCAGATGTGAAAGCTGCAGTAATTGCAGATTTTCAACCCACTCTTAATGCTTTTGTGACCAGCAAGGACTCTAATCCCAAGGAAACCGAGGAAAAAAAGCTAGCTCAACAATTACTTAAAACAATAAAGGCAAGAGTATATATATTGGTTCCAGAAGAAGACCAACGAGTTCCGGTAGACAAAGAACTTGCTGAATCCCTCGGAAAGGATGGATTTGCAATCCCTTCCGTAGGTGTGTCAAAAAGCATCTCTTCCGATGCAGCGACTATTTATTATTATTCAAAGGAAGATTTTTCAGAGGCCACTCGTTTAGCGACTTCTTTAAAGGATGGTTTTGGTATTGATGTAAGTGTTACGAAGGGCGTCCCTACGGGGCGTGAAAGATCGAGACATTATGATCTAGAACTCGGGGAAGATGCGGTTGAGAGCCTCACTTCACCTTAACAAATATTACTGAAATGCCAGCCATCCTTGACGTTCTCATCGGCCTTAGCTTTGTGTTCCTGCTATTCAGTCTGGTAGTGACGGCGGCGAATGAGATTTGGCTGTCGTTTCTGGATCGGCGGGCGCATTTTCTGCAAGAGGGGTTGCATGAGTTGTTGCAGGAAGAGAATACGTTCAAGGCACCGAATTGTGTGGAGACGTTCCTTGCCCAGGTGATGGGGTGGAAGCTGCGGCTGACGCAGGGGCCGATGGTGAAAAAGATTTGCGAGCATGGGCTGGTGAATGCGCTTTCGCGACATGGGAAGGCGGGGCTGCCGAGCTATATTTCGCCGGGGGCGTTCGTGGCGGCGATGCTGGATCACATTTGCCCCGCCAACATGACTGATGTGCCGCGGACGATTGCGGACGTGCGGAAAGGAATTTCGGCGTTACCCGATAACAAGCTGCGCCAGAGCCTTGCGGCGTTGTTGGAGATTGCGCGGAACGATGCGGATGCGACGAAGACGGAGATGCAGAAGTATCAGGCAGCGCTGGAGAAGTGGTTCAATGACAGTATGGACCGGGTGACGGGGTGGTATAAGCGCTATGCGCAGACGTGGCTTTTCATCCTCGGGCTGGTGCTGGCGGTGGCGGGGAATGTGGATGCGATCCACATTACACAGGCGCTGTATGGCGACCCGAAGCTGCGTGAGGCGGTGCTGGCGCAGGCGGAAACGTATGTGAATGAACAGCAGGGGAACGGGGCGGCTGGCACTACGCAGGCGAAATCGCCACAGGAGGGAATGGAGAGTTACAAGAAGGCCGTGGGGGTGCTGCGGGGAACGGGGATTCCAATGGGCTGGGCAAGTGAGGTGATGCCGGATATGGGATTTACCGAATTTCGGCAGACAAAGAACTGGCTGACGATTCGCTACGGGCTACTGCTCTCCGCCGTATGCGGATGGCTGATCACGGCACTGGGTGCCAGCCTGGGCGCGCCGTTCTGGTTCGATACGCTGCAACGCTTTATCAACATCCGGGCAAACCGTGGGGCCCCGGAAGAAAAAGACCTGGCTACCAAGAAGTAGAGAAAAGGAGCACGATCTTTATGCCAGAAAAAGAACCGTCACAGCCCATTACCACTTGGATTGATTGCGACATTATCGTCCAGGCTGGTCATCAAAATCACCTCCAAGGTTGGAATGAAGGTGGTTCTGGGCCGGAGGGTAATGAGATTGACTGGACTCCGGTAATTGCTGATGAAGCCATTCGCATTCTTAAAGAAGCGGGGGTTCGAGCGATAAAGAACGATGCAAGTATCCCTGCGGGTGGGATTGGTTGGAACTGCATCTTAGCTGTCGCAGTTCATTTTGATGATCCTGATAGTGGGGAGTCAGGCCCCTCCATAGGATATCCTCGGGGAAAAGGCAACGATTCCGCCGCAACGGAATTCAAAACTCTTTACCAAAAATACTGGCCTTGGCCCGAACTTTGGAAGGAAGATAATTTCACCGCTGACGAGGAAGAGTATTACGGCTACAAATACTGGTGCACGACGGATGCCGAAATGCTGATCGAATTTGGCGATTTGGGTAGCAAGCGGCAAGCTGAGTGGTTGAAACCGCGGCTCAAATGGCTTGGCGCACTGCTCGCTCACTTTTTGAGCAAGCGAAGCGGCAAAGGAGGGGTGCCCGAGCCAAGCCCTTTTGACAATACGCCGATTGCTATTGCAATCGCAGCTTCTTCAGAAAATGTTGAAGGAGGCTTAAATCTGATCTCACCGTCGCTGCAAGGTGATCCCACCCTGGAAGCGATCGCTGATGGGCACGCCGAGCTCGCTAGTGGCCCACTACAATTAGATAGCGTGAAAAGCATCCAACTTGCCTTGAACCGCCTCGCATCCAGGCAGCCCTCTTATTACATTGATTATGGACCTGGCACTAAAAATCTTGGGTTTTTTGGTTTGCGTACCCGAACAGCGATAATGGCATTTCAAAGTGACTCTGGGTTACCTATTACCGGGGTTGTTGACCAGCCCACGATCCATGCGTTAGACAATGCGGTAGCAAAGTTACAAAACGATCCTCAACCGGATCGGGGCACGGTAATACCTGCAAAGATCATTCAGATCGCGGCAACTTCTGAAATTGCACATTTCGACTGGCCTGGACACGGCGTATGTGCACTTGGTTATACTAAAGGTATGGCGCTCGCCTATGGCCGCGCCTACTGTGGGCTGTTGAGAAATAATCCATTTTACGTGGAAATGGCGAAATCTTTAGTCCAAAATGAGGTCGAAGATGCGCTTTATCGCTATCGCGATATTTTTACGAGTGTCGGACTTTCTCTAACTGGCCCTGGAGTGGATATGCTTCGTCACCTCTACGTACTTGTTCTGGGTCTGGGAATTCGGGAAAGTGACGGCAAATGGAATGAGGGTATCTACGTACCAGATGACAATACCAAGCATGACACTGCAGAAGCAGGTGCCTTTCAAACATCGTTCAATATTACTTATGGAAGTAAACTGGCATCGGACCTGTATCAAAGCTACCGTGGCAAATTGGATCCATGGTTGCCCGTATTTCAAGAAGGAGTGCCGGACAACCTAAAAGGACTAAAGAACTGGGGAGATGGCCCCGGTGTTGAATTTCAACAGCTATCAAAGTTCAACCCCACTTTTGCGGCAGAAATGGCTGCTTTACGTCTCCGCAGTAACTGCTGGCAATGGAATCCTATTCGCAAGTATGAAGTCACAATTACACCCAAGGCCGATCAAATGTTTCAATTGGTCCAAAATGCAGTAGATACGCAGCAGCTTTGCCCACAACTTACCTGAGTAGATTCATTTTTGCTCTATTTCTACGATCTGCACTGGGGCGAGGATGGCGTCGCGCATGCCGTGGAGAAGCTTCTTGTCGGGCGGGCAGATGGTGGCGAGGGCACCGCGGAGGGTCGCTTTGCCGTCTTCGATGAAGTAGTAGGGGCAGAGGCGGACGCGGCCTTGCATGGTGCGGATGGTTTGCGTGGCGGAGTCGGCGTAGGGTTGCTCGACGATGCGGCCTTTGTGGAAGCGCTGGAGGATGCGGGGCGTAGTCGGGAAATGATCGAGGGCGCGCTGAACGGTGGCGGCCCATTCTTTTTGCGGGAGGTCTTGCGCGACACTCACGCCGCGACCGCCCCAGGAAAGCTCGGAGAAGCCGCTGATCTTCATGATCAGTTCGCGTTCCTTTTGGGAGAAATGAGCAAGCTCGCCCCAGTGGTGGATGTTGAGATGCGGTAGCACCGCGTGGTGTGGCAGCGGGGCGGGATCGACGATCCAAGTGTAGGGGATGACTTTTTGCAGTTCCTTGAAATGGTGGTCTCGGAGTTCGCGCCGCCAGTAGTCGCGCAGTGGGTGCATCCAGAAGAGGGCGAACCACATCTTTTCCTCCATGAAGGGCTTGAAAGGAGGAGTGACACGCAGCGTGCCAGCTGCGGCGGCGTTCATGATGGCGGGCGCGCTGGGGATATTCGGCAGATCGAAGTGTTCGAAGAAACGGTAGGCGGCGGGTTGAGAGTTGAGCGTTGATGGTTGATAGGTTTCCGCGTCGAGCACCTGGAGGCGACAACCGCTTTTCGCCAGTTCATCGGCGATCCATTGCATCTCGGGGCGATAAGTGGCCGCTTCTTGGGAAACGAGGATATCGCCGCCCTCGGGGAGCAGGCTGCGAAAGCCATCCAGCATGCCGGTCGCGCCGCCGAGCACATCATAGCCGAGGCTGGCATAGACTTGGTTCAGCCACGCGGTGAGGCCGATGCCGCCGGGGACCGTGTCGAGCTCGGCGATGGTCCAACACTCCTCGGTGAGCACGAGGTCGGGCCGGATGACCAGCGGCAGGTCGTTGCGGAATTCCTGGCGGCGGCTGAATTCCACCAGCTCCGGTGGCTTGCCGAGATCGAGATAGCGCGCGATCCACTCGGGCTGCTTGCCTTTGACGCTAAGATGGTAGAGCTGATTGCAGGCACGTTGGAAGAGGGCAAGGCGGTAGCCGAGTTTCTCCAGCTCGTCCACCTGCTGGTTGGTCATCGCGAAGGGCTCGGGGGAGGTCAGCCAGTCTTTCTCGGCGAAGAGACCATGGGACGGCATGGCCGCGCGGATGGCGGCGACTTTTTCGAGCGGATCGGTGATGGCCATGCGGAGAAACGCGAAAGGATTAGGCGAGCAGCTTGAGTGCGGCGCGGACGAGTTCGTCCGCCGTTGGCGTCGTGCCGGGGGCTTTGTCGAGGATCTGGCGGATCGCCTTGTGGGCATCGGGCTGCTTGTAGCCGAGCGAGATGAGGGCAAGCACCGCGTCGTTGATCTGCGTGTCAGAATCGGACGGCGAATTCGCCGCGCTGGCGGCCTCCCAGGCGGCGGCGACGCCTACCTTGTCCTTGAGCTCGAGCACGATGCGCTCGGCGGTCCTTTTACCGACACCCTTGACCTTGGAAATGGCATCCACCGCGCCGTTGACGACGGCGGATTTGAAATTGGTCACGCTCATCCCGCTGAGCACCGCAAGCGCCATCTTGGGACCAATGCCAGAGACGTGCTCCACCAGCAGGCGGAAGAGATCGCGCTCGGCGGAGGACATGAAGCCGTAGAGAATATGGGCATCCTCACGCACTTGCAGGTGGGTGAGAATCTTCAACGAAGCGCCCGGCGCAGGCAGGCGGTCGAAGCTGGACAGGGGAATAAAGACCTGATACCCCACGCCATGAACGCCGATGGTAATTTGCGTCGGCAACGCCTCGACGAGTGTGCCTTCGAGGAAAGTAATCATTTTCGCCGTGAACGATAGGTTTAAAGTCCAAAGTGCAAAGCGCAATTTTGCGCGATTTATGTCATTATTCGCCCTGTCGGCGGCGGTGGTTGGCGCTTACGCGCAGGATGCCTCCCTGTGGCATGTGCTCATCGAGCCGTCCTTCATGTCCCCGCCGGTGACGCATCCCATCCCCAATGCCAAAAAGACCGTGCTGGTGGCCGGCTACATGGAGGCGGATGGCAGTCTGGCCTATTTCTCGAAGGATAAATTCACGGCGCTGAAGGTTTCCTGGGACGATTTCGCCAAGCGCGCTGAGCAGAACAAGACCACCCACAAGCTGAATACCCAGCTCGTGCGCGACAGTAAGGATGTCGTGCAATACGCACAGCTCCGCTCCGACAGTCCGCTGACCGCCACCGCTGTGCTGGCGCCGGATTTTGCAAAGAAGCTGGCGGAGGTCTTTGGCGAGCATCCGCTGGTGGTGATGCCCAACCGATTCACCGTCTTCGTCTTCCCCAAGCTCGCCAGCGAATATGAGGAATACTCGCCGATGATTTTGGATGCCTTCCATGCCACGCCGTATCCAGTGAGCCTGGAAGTGTTTGAAGAAACGGACGACGGGCTGAAGGCGATCGGCGTTTACGACGAGCCCTAGATCGGCAGCAAAAGTCTTTTGGAAAAGTCAATTTAACCGCGGATGACGCGGATTACTCGGATGGGCTGCCTTTTCATCCGTGCCCATCCGGGTCATCCGCGGTTAAAAATCTCCTGATTTCAAACCTCCATTTTCACTCCGCCCGCCATCAGGATTTCGGCGGGTTTGGTGCGAGGTTCCAGGCGGGCTGTTTGGCAACGAGGATTTTTCCGTCCTTGTCGAATTCCACCATCACTGCACCCGGCTTTTCACGCCACGGGGCCTGGCCGTCGTTGCCAAAAAAGGCGCACCACCAGTGCCCCTGCTTGTCTTCAAAAAAATTGGTGCCGCCACCACAAGGAACGGTTTCCTGCCAGTGATCGTAAGGCCCCCAAATCTTGTCCGAACTCGCCACGCAGGAGGAGTAGCGCCCTTCATAATCGTCCACCGCACCGTGATAATACCGGCCATTGGCTTTGAACAGGACCGCTCCTTCGTGGCCGAACCCTTTCATGCCGCGCTGCACCACCTTCTGTGCGTGATGACTAGGGGTCAGATCCGGGTTCAGCAATTTCACCTGATGCGTCTCGGCAAAGCCGCTCAGATCGTCCTTCAGTCGGCTGATCGTGCCGCCACCGCTGTGGGTAAAATAGACCTGTCCGTCGTCGTCCTCGAAGATCGTGGGATCGATGCCGCTACTGAGCGGCTTGCCCCCAGGGACGGGGTTGACATACGGCCCTTCCGGCTTGCCGGTGGTGCTCTTGAGCAGCGTGATCCCGCTGGGGGCCATGCTCAGGACGATCACGTAGGTCTTCTGCTTTTTGAGGTAATGCAGCTCGGGCGCCCAGATCGCGATCGTGGGTTTTCCATGCAGGTCGCGCGGCTGCTTTTCCCAAGTGCCATCGCGTTGGATATTCCAGACCACCCCGAGGTAATCCCACTTTTGCAGATCGGCCGAGCGCCAGACTTCCACACCGTCATTGAAGTCCCAGATATTGTCGCCACTGGAGCCGGTCATGTAGTAATTCCCGTCGCCACCGAGGATGATCACCGTATCGCGCAGGTGCAGCTCCCAGAGCGGCTTGATTGGAGGCAGCAGCCCGGCCTTGACCACGGAAGCACTCGGCACCCGCTGGGCCACCCCGCCGCGGCCACTCACCCAAGCGGTCCAGCCATTGCCGACCACGGGCTTGCCCGGGCCGCTGATCCCCGAGGCATCGGGATTCAGCCTCACTTCCGCCCTAGCGGGCGAAGCGGATGGGGCCGGTTCACTCCAGCCGGAATTATCGAACAGGAGAAGGGTAGCTGTGAATGCCGCAATGAAGATCGGACGAAAAATGGGGGTTGAGGACGACATGGGGGAAGCAGGATCATGACAAACCGTCATAGTTCTGGCGAGTCGTTTTATGCAATGGCTCTCACCTCCCAGCGGCGCGATTCTCCTTTCCAAGGGACGGCTTCTCGGCGATACGTGTGCGACTCGAAAAACCTCCTATTTCTCCTATGAAAAAGCTCTTTTTGCTGGTGTTGGTCGTCGTCCTCGCGCTGGTCGGTTGGTGGTGGCTTAAGCGGCAGGCGCACCATGAGGTGGAAATGACGGCGCTCGTCCCCGCTGACACGATTTTCTTCGCCCAAGTGAGCGATATCCCCCGCAGCGAAGATCGCTGGAAAGGCACGGAGATCGCCCAGATTCTCGCCGAGCCCGCAATGCAGGATTTTCTAAAAAAACCGCTCGGCAGCGCACCGAAGCAGAGCCAGCAGGCGCAGGACGACTGGGGCAAGATCCAGCCCGTGCGCGGCTATCTGGCTCTGACGAAGCTTAACGGCAACCTCCCGGTGGCTTCCGCCGGCTTTGAATACCAAGGCGACCGGAAGACAGTGGAAGACATGCTCGCCAAGGCCAAGGACGAACTGAAGAAAGCCGCGCCGGAAGGTCGGGCCGATCTACTCCAATACAACGGAGTCACGATTGAAACTTACGCCATGTCGCAGGCGACCGTGGCCACCGCGTTCGTCAACAACTGGCTCTTCGCCACGGATGATGTGGACGAGATGAAGGCCACGCTGGATCGATTCAACGGCAAGTCAGCCGCCGGGGTACTGGAGGCGGCGGATGCCTTCAAGACCTGCCTGGCCCAGATGCCGAAAGAGACGGATACCCTGTTTTACTTTGTCCCCAAGGAAGTGGTAAGCCGCCTGAAAATGCTGATGCTGGCCACCGGCCAGTCGGTCAACCAGCAGGGCTTCGACAAGCTGGACAAGGTGCTCGCCATTGCCGGAACGACGAAGATTGAAGGCCCAGTCATGCGCGATACCTTTTTCTCCTATGCACCAGACCTGCCCCTGGACGGTGCGCTGGAGAAGCACGCCATGGCGCTCACCTCGGCAGGAACGCTCATGTTCTTCTCCTCCGTGCTGCAATGGCCGGATAAGCTGACGCTGCCTGATCCGGCGACGGATGTAACCGGCTACGGCAAGTTGCTGGAGGGACTGCAAGCCGGCCTCGCCGCGCAAGGCGTTTCGCTGGAGGACGCGCTCAAGGCGTTTAGCCCCGAGGGCGCATTCAGTGTGGATTGGACCGATGGAACCCCCTACCCGTCGGCTTTGGTCACCCTGGATGTCAAAGACCACACCAAAGCGCAGAAAGTGCTGGAGCTGATCGCCGGGGGAGCCTTCGGGCAAGCATGGCCAAAGACCTCGGAAAATGGAGTCGATTACTACGGCATGCCCTCGGACGGCTTTTCCTTCCTTAAACCCACGCTGGCACTTTCGGACCGGTTTTTCGTGGCGGGAGTCACCTACAGTTCAGTGAAAGAGGCGCTCGACTCGGCCAAGGCCACCGGGAACAAACTGGACCAGTCCACCGACTACAAAACTGCGCTCGATTCGGTAAAACCGGCCTCCTTTGGCTTCGGCTACGTGGATACCAAGCGGCTGGTGGACAAAGTTTACGGCCAACTCCGCCCGTTGATTATGATGTATGCCGGCTTCTCCAAAGAAGCCAGCGACTACATGGATGCCAGCAAGCTGCCCGAGGCGGCGGTGATCAGCAAGCATCTCACCCCGATCATTTACTCCAGCAGCAAGGTGGCCGGAGGTAGCCTGGTGGAATCCGTGGGCCCGGTAACGATGCCCGAGGCCGCCGTGGGACTGGGAGCGATCGGTGGGGCGATTGCCATTCCTTTCGTGAAGAATTATCTACCTGCTTTGAACGGATTGAGCTCGCACAGTGTCTCTACCCCCGCAACGCCTCCTACCAGCGCATCCACGCCAGGAACCCCGGGGTTACCCAATTTGGCCAATCCCGCCCCTTCCGCGACGGCTGCTCCGGAAACGTCGGCGATGCCCGCCGGGAGTGGGAACTGAGAGGTTCCCAGAAAAAATCGCTCGCGCGGCCCGTTAAAATGTGCTAGTCTAACATTCCTATGTCCATTCAAAAGAAGAACGGTTTTTCCCGACGCGTCCCTGATCTGGTTACTGAAGAGTTGGTGTCCGTTTTGTCTCAAAAAAGCTCCTTTGAGTTCAAGCAATTATTCGACATTGTTCATGAGAAACTCCGGGCTCGTAATGCCGCCAGCGGTGGCGAGGAAATGCTCCGCCTGCGCGCCTACGAGAAGCTGCAGAACCTGGTGGCTCGTGGGATGGTGAAGAAGACCGGCAAGAAATACAAGGGCCTCGCCTCCGCGCTGGCTACGGTGATTCCGACCCCGGCCCCAGTCGCGGCTGCAGCGGCTCCGGCTCAGGCGCAAAACTAATCCATCCGCCTGCCAAGGCAGCGGGAGGACATTTGCACCGGGCTCTTCAGTCGTCCCAATTAACTTAAAAATTTGCTTGGCCGCACCCCCGGGTGCGGCCTACATTTTTTACGTATGCTAAAAGATTACCTCCCGATCTTGTTGCAGATCCTCGTGGCCGTCGGTTTTTCGCAGGAACCCTGATCGGCAGCGTCCTTCTCGGTCGCTCCGCGCGCCGCACCAAAGCTAAAGACATGGCTTATGAGTGTGGGATGATCCCCGAAGGTGCCGCCCAGCCCCGCTTCAGTGTAAAGTTCTACCTCGTAGCGATGCTCTTCATCCTATTCGATCTCGAGGTCGTCTTCATGTTTCCGTGGGCACTCAATTACACCGAGTTGCTCCGCACGAACGGCTCGCTCATTTTCTGGAGCATGCTCGGGTTCATCACCTTGGTGACGGTGGGTTACGTTTACGCCATCTGCAAGGGTGTGCTCGACTGGAAGAAGTAATCCCGGTCGTCCAGCAGCGATTTTCTGTGGTTTCGCTTGCGCGAAACCCGCTCCCAGCCTAGAACATGTGCCGCAATGGTGCAGCACATCGTCCTTTTCAAAGTCAATCCGGATACCACCGAGGAAAAGGTCGAAAAAATGATGCGCGACACGCGGATCCAACTGCTCAAAATCCCCGAAGTGCTAAGCGTGAAGTGCGGCAAGCGGATTGATCCTTCCAACGAATGGCCCTTCTTCATTGCGGTCGAATTCGAGTCCATGGACAAGCTCGCCGTCTATATGGACGATCCAATTCACCTCAAATACGTGCAGGACGTGATCAAGCCCAATACGGTTGACCGGCTCGCACTGGACTACGAGATGGAGCCTGGTAAGGATGTTCGTTACTCTTAGGATCGTCGTATAAGTCCTATCGGATTTATTCTTCCTGCCACCGAGGTGCTTTAGGCACCGGCAATCCCAAGTGATCCAGCACCCGGAATACCACCGTATCCGCTACCTGCTCGATTGTGGTAGGGCGGTTGTAAAAGGACGGGCTGGCTGGCATCACGATCGCTCCGGCCTCGGTCACGGCGGTTACGTTGCGAGCGTGGATCAGGCTCCACGGGGTTTCACGCGGGACGAGGATCAGCTTGCGGCGTTCTTTGAGGAAAACATCGGCGGCCCGCAAGATCGTCGTCTCGCTCGTCCCGGCAGCAATCCGACCCACGGTCCCCATCGAGCAGGGAATGATTATCATCGAATCGAACCGGGCGGAGCCGCTCACAAACGGCACCTGCATGCTATGGTCGCCATGTTGAATCACCCCCTCGGGCACGCGTAGTTCATCCAGTTCCGTCGCTACTACCTGCTTTGCGTAATTACTCAGGACCAGATGCACCTCGTGCTCCTTTACCGGCAGGTAATCAAGCAAACGCTGGAGGTAAATCGCGCCGCTGGCACCAGTGGATGCAATGACGAGCTTCATAACTTGAGGTTTACCATACGCACGAGGCTGAAAAAGGGTGCACGATTCTGCTATAAAAAATGGGAATTTGAACGAAAATTAAGGGATGCGCGTCCAAAAACCAACCCGGTCGTTGCTCCCAACCCTCTAATTTTACTTTCACCTCGCTAAAAATCCCGCATGCCTGCCCTCCGTTTCGCCAAGCGCATCATGATCGCCATCGCCGGTTTTACGGTGATCATCATCGGCGTGGTGATGATTCCATTGCCGGGACCAGGAGCGCTGGTGATCCTGGCGGGCCTGAGTATTCTGGCACTCGAATTTGCGTGGGCCCGACGGCTGCTGGTGCGGGCCAAGGAGGCCATGGAAAAAGCCAGGGCGCGCTTCAAAAGAAAGCCGAAGGAAACCGTGACTAGTCCCGAGGAACCGAAGACGATGCCTACCACACCGCCCTTGTCCGGCGGCACTGATCTACCCATTTTATGAGCCTTTCCTTAACCCGCGAAATTGAAGCGATCCGCATTCCAAGCGGTGAAAAGGTGACCCTGCCGGTCGGCACGGAAATCGCCGTCACCCAAGCCCTGGGCAATACCTACACTGTCGCGGCCATGGAGCTTGGCGGCCTCTTCCGGGTGGAAGGCAAGGATGCCGATGCGATCGGCGAAAAACCGACCCAAGCCCCTGAAAAAGTAAAAGGTGAAGGTACACTGGAAGAGCAGGTCTGGGCCCAGCTCAAGAATTGCTATGACCCCGAAATCCCGGTCGATATCGTGAACCTCGGTCTCATCTACGGGATGGAACTGGTGGACGCCAACGGCGGTAAAAACGCCGAGGTGAAAATGACCCTTACCGCCCCTGGCTGCGGCATGGGTCCTGCGATCGCTTACGACGCCCAGCAGCGCATTCTCACCATCGACGGCATCAACGACGCCAACGTCGAACTCGTCTGGGACCCGCCATGGTCCCCCGACCGCATCTCTGCCGAAGGGCGGCAGCGGCTGGGGATGGATTAAGGCTCCCGCTTCGCGGCCAGCAACATCGCCCGCTCCATATACTTCGCGAGCAGGTCGAACTCCAGGTTCACCCGGCTACCCGTAGTGACGCCGGAAAGATTCGTCACCTCACGCGTATGCGGGATGATCCAGAGCACCACACTGGCGTCGCGCACCTCCGCGATGGTGAGGCTGATGCCATTGATCGCAATCGAGCCCTTGTGAATCACATACTGCGCGGAAGCCGCCGGAATCGTGACCTCCAGCCGGTAATCCGACCCGTGCGGAGAAAAATCCTGCACTTCCGAGGTGCAGTCGATATGCCCCGAAACGAAGTGGCCACCGAGCCGCGCATTCGCGGCCAGCGCCCGCTCCAAGTTCACCAGCGCGCCCGGCTTCAGTTCTCCGAGATTCGTCAACCGCAGGGTCTCGGCAAGTAAATCGAAGGCCAGCTGCGCTCCGTCGATTTTGGTAATCGTGAGGCAGCAGCCATTCACTGCGATGCTGTCGCCAATCGCCACTCCGCCCTCAAAAAACGACGCTTTGATCTCCAACCGCGCTCCTCCATCGGTAGGCGTGAAGGAACAAAGCGTGCCAGTGGTTTCAACGAGTCCGGTGAACATGCCCGAAAGATTAGCGTGGTCCGTCCTCCCTGCACGAAGCATTTTTCTGTCATGATTGCCTCACTCCCCCCGCACAAACAACAGCGCGATGAGCGCCAGCAATGGCAGCAGAAATGGCAGGGAATAGCGCAGTAGATAATTGAAGAAATCCGGCACCTTTACCCGGGCGTGCTGGGCGATGGCCTTCACCATGAAATTCGGGCCATTACCGATGTAGGTAAAAGCGCCGAAGAAGACCGCCCCGAGCGAGATCGCCAGCAACTCCACCGGGTGCTGCTGGAGGAAGACCTGCATATCGGCAGGATCATCCAGGACCAGACCGCCATTACCGAAGGCTACGGCGAGGAAGGTGAGATACGTCGGCGCATTGTCCAGGACGCCGCTCAGCCCTCCAGTGAGCCAGTAAAACTTCTCCGCCGAATCGATCCCCAAAACGGGGGCGTGCACCTCCAGATAATCGAACGCGGGCATCATCGTCCCAAAAATACCGATGAACAGCCAGCCTACTTCCAAGAGCGGGTGAAAATTGAACGCATTCGCCTCATGAATCCGCTGCGGCGTGCAGAACCATGAGCCAAAAGCAGCTAAAATCATCACCGTTTCGCGCAAACCCGTCGGTGATTTGATGAAAACCGAGCCGAGGATCAGCAGGAGGAAGAGGACATTCACCAACCCATCGAATCGCCATTGCTCGTTACCCGTCTCAGCCGCGCGCAACGTCTCCGGCGCGCGCCGAAAATTCCGGCGATCGAGCACCCAAAAAGCCGCCAGCAATCCCCCCACCATTACCACCCACGGCCACCAACAATGCTCCAGCACCCACCAGAACGGCACCCCTTTCAGGTAACCGAGAAACAGCGGCGGATCGCCAATCGGCGTGAGACAGCCACCGGCATTGCTCACGATGAAAATGAAAAACACGATGTGAAAGGCGGTGATGCGGTATTTATTCATCCGAATCCAAGGCCGGATGAGCAGCATGGACGCGCCGGTGGTGCCGATCAGATTCGCCAGCACCGCACCGAGGAAGAGGAACAACACATTCCCCAGCGGACGCGCCTCACCTTTTACCCGCAGATGAATCCCGCCCGCCACGATGTAGAGCGACCCGATGAGCGCGATAAAGCTCACATACTCATGCGCGGTGTGGAGCACGCGCTCCGCATGATGCAGCCCCACGAGATAATAAATGACCGTGAATCCCCCCAGCCCGCAGGCGACCACAGGGTAATTTTTCTCCCACCAGTGCGGATGGATAAACGGCATCGCCGCGATGCAAAGCAGCAACAGCACGAAAGGCCCCACCAGCCACAGCGGCGGGCTGCTCACGGCAGTGACAGCAATGGGAAGGAGCGGCAGGAACATGCCCGCTACGATGCCTTAATTCACCGGATCAGGGCAAGGCTGGCTCTGATTCACCCGGGCCACCATGTTGGCCGTGAGCCGTTCCTTCAGTCGCCAGATCGGCTGCTCGATGAATTTCCACGCGAGGTATGCGAGCGCAACCGTCGTCGGAATGAGGATGAACATCCGGGCATCCGTACTGAGGATGGTCTGCAGCCAGCCCACATGCGGCACCACCAGCTCGCTGAAGCAATGAAGCAGGAAAATCGAGTAACTCATCTGTCCAATGTGAGCGAGCCACTTCTGATCCAGCAGCCAGCCGAGACTGCCGTTGAAGCCGGTGCGCGCCCGGGAGATGAGCCACAGGAAAAAGACCGCCCCCAGGGTCGGCACATAGATCGCATATCCCGGCGCTTCCCAGCCGGCAAAACGGCGGATCAGCACAAAGAACAGCACCAGCGGTCCGCACCAGGCTCCGACCCTGGCGATCCGGTCTTCCACCCCCTCATGCTGGCACACTGCGAGCAGGCAGCCCGCCGCCAGCCAGTCCACCGAGCCGAGCGGCATCAGCGTCCAGTGCATATCCGTGTAGTCGCACCACTGGCAATACCCGCGAAAGAGCGGCCCGAGCGCCACCACGGCGATGGTCGCCTTCAGCAGCCAGCGCCGCGGGCAGAGCAGCACCGCCAGCGGCCAGCACAGGTAAAATTGCTCCAATACCGCCAGCGACCAGAAATGGGAGTAGCGCCCATACCACTCATTGTCGTGCACCATCGCGAAGTTCGATAAAAAGGTCGCATTCGCCAGAAACGCCCGTTGCGAATACTCCACCCCACAGAGCAACGTCACGATCAGCACCAGATAATAAATGGGCATGATCCGCAGGTAGCGGCGGGAATAGAAAAGCTGCAACGCCTCGGAGAGCACCGTCTTCCCCTCCCCGATCTTGTCCCGCGATTTCAGCAGCCCGCGCGTGGCAAAATAACCACTCAGCACAAAAAAGAGAATCACCCCATAGCCCGCCAGCACAAAGGGATGCGTCATGTAGTGATGCACCATGACAATCAGAATCGCAAAAGCGCGCAGCGAATCGAGTTGAGGACGGTGTGGCATGGCTCGAAAAGGGATACTACCAGTTCAACCCACCGGGAAGAAATCGGGAAGTTGGCGAAATTATCCCCCTTTTCAAGAAAGGGTCGGACAGAGGTTGCACGAGGTAAGGATACGAATATTTCATGCGAATCTGAAAATCAGACGGCCAAGCCGGGGAAGTATTCAGCTGAAAACTGATTTTCATCAACATCAACCTTGCAACCCCCGTTCCGTGATCGGGTTGCCCCAGCAATTTATAGATTTTTGTAAAGGTCGTGTAACCACAGGGCCGGCGGCGGCGTCTCTCCTGCCAAATCCAAACCATCCTTATGAAAACATTCGCCAGTCTTGCCGCCGTCGCCACCCTCAGCCTCGCCACCGCCACCCACAGCTACGCGGGTGATACCCCGGTGATCGTTCTCCTCAACGGAGTCGTTAAGCAACAGCCATCGGCCAGTTCCCTCACCAGCACCCACGACCTCGACCGCGAAACCCTGCTGAAACTCTTCGGCGCGGATACCACGGTCGCCCCCTCGCAGACCAAGTTCGTCTATTACAACTCGGCCATCTACCTCACCAGCCTCGACGGCACCACCACCTACGGCACCGTCCTCAACTTCGACACCCCCAACAAAGTCGGCGGCCCCATCCACTACGTTTACCAGGATGCCGTGACCATGATTAACGAAACCCTCACCGGCACCTCCGTCGGCCATGTCAACGTCTTCAACGGCGGCGTGGACCGCTTCGGGGATGGCGACTTCAACGCCAGCGTGGACGACTCCGGCGCGATCACCATCATCCGCGGCCACTTCATCACCGGCCCAGCCACCCCCTTCACCCCGGCTCCGTAAAATTCACCGCAGAGACGCGGAAGCGCGGAGAAAGATATCCCCCTCTTCCTGAATGGCGCTGGGTGCTTTTGGAGCATTCAGTGCCTTTTTGGCTTTCGACTTCCAAAATATCTGGTGAATTCGAAAAACTGCCCGCCCGAACGCAATCCCGTTTGACCTTTTTCATCCGGCCAAAGACAATCAAACGAAGATGGTGGAAGACGACGCGCGCCCTTCAATGATCCTCAAAGAGCGGGACTTCGAAGATGAATTCATCGAGAAGCTCACCTCGCTCAAGTATCGCTATCGCAGTGATATTCGCGATCGCGCTACCTTGGAGCGTAATTTTCGTGAAAAGTTCGAGGCCCTCAATCGCGTTCGCCTTACCGATTCCGAGTTTGCCCGCCTGTTGGATGATCTCGTCACCGCGGATGTCTTCAAAAACTCCGTCCGCCTCCGCGAGAAAAACGACTTCACCCGCGACGACGGCACGCCGCTTGCCTATACCCTCGTCAACATTCGCGACTGGTGCAAAAACGACTTCGAAGTCGTCAGCCAGCTTCGCATCAATACCGATTACAGCCACCACCGCTACGACGTTCTTCTCCTCATCAATGGGGTTCCCGTCGTGCAAGTGGAACTCAAGACCCTCGGCGTCAGTCCGCGCCGGGCCATGGCGCAGATCGTCGAATACAAAAACGACCCCGGCAACGGCTACACCAAGGCACTGCTCTGCTTCCTCCAGCTCTTCATCGTCAGAGATCGCAACAAATCTGCTGAAATCGAGCTTCCCCGTTTGTTTGATGGTGAAACCGAACTGTGTTTGGTATCCTGAGCCCATGAAAATCAAGGCCATTGAAGCATCCAAACGTCGTCATCAGGAACAAGGATCGTTCCTCATGAATGCGGTTCCGGCTGATTTCCCGGCTTCGACTTTGTGGCATCGCTCGGAATTAGCTCATTTGATTGACGCGGCAACGAGCAGTCCCCAACAGCAGGGAGGTGTCGCCTGATGGCTGCCGCACCCTCCACCGCTGATCCGCGTCCACTGCCCGTGCGGCTCGCAGCTTACGGATGCACCAGTGATGTCATCATCCGGCTGGATGAAAAGCTCTCTGCCCCCAGCCAACTCAACTACCTCGACCTGTTGCCCAAGCAGAGCAACCATACGCCAGCGCTCACCGCTGTCGCAGAGCATCAAGGCACTGCTTTACTATATTTGGTGGACGCAAGTGGGGACGTGAAAAGCGACGCGGCGTCACTGGCCGCTGTGCGGCGTCAGCTTGCTAATCGCAGCGACCCGGCCTGGCTCGGCGTGGTGCGTCCCGGCTCGCTGGAAATCTTTTCCATCGGCTTCCACGAAAATGAGATCGCGCTCCCTGTCAGAACGATTGAAGAAGGGAGCGTCACGGCACCGCTTTTCTTCCAAAGTCTCGTGCATGGCACCTTTGAGGAAAACCACCGGCTGCGTGGCACGGATTACGTGTTCCGAAAGATCTTTGACCTGCTCACGCAGACAACCAATGAGTTTGTCCCGACGGATGGCAAAGGTCGGCTTGATGCTCTCGAAGTTCTTTCCATGGCAGGCAGAGCACTATTCTTCCGCTTCCTCATAGACCGCCGTATCGTGCTCGATCACGAGCGCGATGACATCTGCCCGGCTGCGGCGGAACTGAAAGACGCGTTCTTCTCGGCGGAAGCAGCAGCGCAAACATCCGCGTGGCTCGACAAGACCTTCAACGGCGACTTCCTTCCGCTCATCGACGAAACCATTCCAGCCGAAAACCGCGGTGCCCGCGAGGCCGAGTATCTTCGCTTCTACAAGCGAACAGAACATCTAGTTGGGCGCAGAATCTTCCGCCATCTCCAGGCCATCTTGCGCGGCTGGGAAGCTGTCGGGGGTGACTTTCAACCCGACCTCGACTGGGGCGACCTCGACTTCGCGCACATCCCCGTCGGCGTTCTCAGTCAGGTTTATGAAAGCTTCAGCCACCGCACCGACCCGCTTACCGCGCGCGATACGAGCGTCCACTATACACCGCGCACCATCGCCTCGCTCATGGTGGATGAGGCGTTCGCGCCGCTGAAAAACAAAGCTAAAGCCAAGGTTCTCGATCCTTCATGCGGCGCAGGAATTTTTCTCGTGCTCGCCTTTCGTCGGCTCGTCCGTGAGCAATGGAATAGTGGCGAACGGCCCAAGACCTCCGTCATCCAAGACATTCTCTACAAGCAGGTGCGGGGCTTTGACATCAGCGAATCTGCCCTTCGCCTCGCCGCGCTCGGCCTCTACATCACCGCCATCGAACTCAACGCCAGCCCCCGCCCGCCGCAGGCGCTCAAGTTCCCACGCAACCTCCGCGACGAAGTGCTTTATCGTTTTGGCAAAGACGAGCTGCAGGACGCCAAGTCAGCCGCCTTCCCTCTCGGCAGCCTCGGCCCGGAAGTCTCGGCGGACTTCAACGGCACGTTCGACATCGTCATTGGCAATCCGCCGTGGACGCCAGTCGAGGACAACGCACTCAACAAGCAATTCACTCAAATCGCGCAGCGTGTGCTCAAGGCTCGCGGCCTTGATGACGCGGCGGCGCGTTACCAGAATCCGAACCACAATCCCGACCTGCCTTTCCTCTGGCGCACGCTAGAATGGGCCAAGCCCGGCGGCATCATTGCCCTCGCTATGCACGCGCGGCTGTTCGGACGCACGAATGGGAATGGTTTTGAGGCATGGCGTTCCGTGCTTCGCAGCGTGGAAGTGTCGGGACTCATCAACGGCGCGGATTTGCGCAAGACGCCTGTGTGGGAGGACATGGATGCTCCGTTCTGCGTGCTCTTCGCTCGCAACGCGAAGCCCGGTCTCGACCACCGCTTCCACTATTCCGCTCCGAGCTACGAGCGCGGCCTCAACGAACGCGGACGCTTCCGCATCGACTATGATGCCGCCCAACCTCTCAGCGTCGCGCGCGTGGAGAAGCAGCCGTGGCTGCTCAAAACGCTGTCGCTCGGAACATGGCTAGACGTGGAGGTAGTGGAGGGATTGGCGAATCCCGAACCCAAGACGCTCATCGACCGCTGGCTGGAATGGGACAAGACGAGCACTCAAACTGGCGAGGGGTATAACCGAGCGCCGGGCTCGCCACAGAAATGGGTGAAGTTCCTCGCCAAGCTGCCTGTCTTCAAGGTGCCTGAGACTGGATACGAAATCGAATACTCCTCGCTGAAAACCTACGGGGACACCTACGGGATTAATGAAAAGGGCGAGTCATCAGCCAATATGCCGCGCCGTGAAGAGCTATTTCAGCCACCTTTGGCAATCATCCCTCAATCACCCGGTGATGACCCGCAGGCACCGCACGCGTTTCTCTCAAACCGACCTGTGGCCTTCTCGAAAAGCTACTACGGCTACTCCTGCGCCGGGCATCCCGAGGCGAACACCCTCGCCGCGCTCATCTACCTGCTGCCGCACTCGACGCTGTTCGCCTACTTCTGCCTGATGACCAGCCGCCGAAGCGGCTTCGACCGGCAGACGTTCAACAAGGAGGAGTTCGACGCGCTGCCTTTCCCCGACCTCAAAAAGCTCCCCGCGACAAAGAAGGCAATCATCAAAAATCTCGCGAAGCGTTTGCAGCATGACGCGAAAAAGCCCTGGAAGGAAATCAATGAATTCATCTTCAGCCTCTACGGATTGGATGCTGATGCCGTGCAGGTTGCGGCGGATACACTGTTCGCCGCTGCGTCATATCGCAAGGCCGGCAAAGCTGCGCTCGACCGCACAACGGGCGACACGCGCGCCGATTTCATCACAACGCTGCGTGACGAACTGGAGCCATATTTTGATGTTTGCGCAGAGCGTGCCGCTGTGCGCGAGGCGGAGTTTCAGCCGGACACTTGGCGCGAGCCTTGGTTTTTCCTCACTGTTTCACGCGAGGCCGACTCGGTGCCCATCAACCCCAGCCTAATGAAGAAAGCGATGGAGGCAGCCAACCAGCGTGGATGCAGCCGCATCATCGTCCACGCGCCCGGCAAGCGCGGTTTGCTCGTCGGCCTGCTCAACCAGCGTCGCTGGTGGACCGTCACCCGCGCCCGTCTCTGCGCACAACACATCATCCGCGAACGTCTCGGCGCGTGCGGTCTCCCCGAGCACGCATGAGCGCAGCAGATACAGCTGGCTTCTTCACGCTTGGCGTTTCGCCGGAGCGTTATCACCTCCCGCATCCACGACTTGGTCTGCCGGTCATCCTGCTCATCCGCCGCGTTCTGCTTCGTGCCTTCCAGTTGCTGAGTGAAGAGAATTACAACATCACTGAAGCGTCCGAAGATCAAGTCACCGCTGCACTCCGCAGCACAATCGAAAGCAACCTCCGGCAAAGCGGCGAGGTAAGAGGGTTCAATAAGCGCACCTTTGAGTTCATGGTGCGGCAGGGACAATGGCAAAACTACAACGGCACGGTCCTCACCAAAACACCCGATCTGTTTTTCAAACTCCGCGACGATGAGAACCTGCGTGCTGCTGGTACTCTCCGAGTTCGATGGCCTTTTTGTCGAGGCTAAGCCTATTGACTCCACGCACTATGCAGGAAGCGACTACTGCGCTGAGGGTCTGATCCGCTTCGTTCGTGGCGATTATGCTTGGGCTATGCAGGAAGCGATGATGCTTGCTTACACCCGCGATGGCAGAACCATAGCCGGGCATTTGATTCCCGAAATGGCGAAAGCAGATCGAATGACCTCTCTTGGCACGCTCCAGCTTCCTACACCCTGTCAAGCCAGCACGGCTGCCGCCAACGCCGAAGCAGAAGCCATTCACATCAGCCAGCATCGCCGCAGCTTCCCCTGGCCCCACGCCAAAGGCCCAGCCACTGACATCACGGTGTATCACCTCTGGCATCGCGGCTCGGCATGAAGCACGACATTTCGAAAGATTCAAAGACAGCCGCTCGCACTTAATGACACGAATTGTTCCAAACTTTGCTTGGTATTTAGCCGAAAGCACTCGGTTTGGGCTGAAGTCCCCTCGATGCCCATTTGCATCGGTGCATGGCTGTCCACGGTATTATCAAAGCCTCTCCTTGCTGGGTAACGCTGGCTGCACAGGCATACCGAAGGACGTGGACGATGAACTCAAGGCTCGATGGGAAAAGCATCCGCTGTGGCCAGCAACGGGAGAGCAGGCGACTGCCATTTCTGGTGGCAACGATGGCCCAACCGGGTATCACAACTTCTGCCCTGAAGTCGCCTATGACACTTTCAAACTCTTTGCCACTTTCTTGGGTAGGCACGTCGGAGAAATTGATCGCGACATCGCTGCTGAGCAATTGGCGAAGGAAGGGGCATCGTATGATGATCCCAGGTGGACTTGGTGCTCAGTAATCCCCCAGCACTATATCGAATGCCCACTTTACTCAGGGTTGTCTCACGGCTCACCCAATCACATCACACCTGCGACGGAGAACACTCGAGGCACGCAGGCACGTCAGATTCATACCGCTCCAACCCAAACAGCGGCGAACTCAGTCCCTCATCGTAGATTTCGCGTGGCATTATCATTTCCAGGGGAACAGCGAAGCTACATTGCGAAGGTGGCAGCGTTGCTCGAATGCGTTCACGGCAGGGACAAGGTCCTCTATGACCGTTTTCACGAGGCGGAGTTCGCTCGTCCAGATCTGGATGTGTATCTGCCAAATTTGTATCGCACCAGTTCGGACCTGATTTGCATTTTTCTTTGTTCAGACTATGAACGGAAGAGGTTCTGTAAGCTTGAGTGGAGATTCATCCGGCAGCTAATCGCTACCGAAGACCACGCTAGAATCATGTTCCTTAGCTTTGATGCCATTGCTGCAATTCCTGAGATTGGCATTCTTAGCGGTGATGGTTATGTTTCGATAGGAACACGCTCAGCCATAGAGATCGCCACGCTAATTGAGCAACGCCTAGCCCTCTAAAGCACTCAGGCCAGCTTCACCATGCTGTTGCACGGGGTGAAGGACACGGAGTTCGACATCTTCCACGGCGACACCCTGCTCAACGAGTGGGACATGATGCGCGAGCTGAACCCCGCCAAGAAGCCGCTCTTCGACGCCATTGTCGCCAATCCGCCGTTGATGAACGTCCCCCCGTTCGGGCTGCCTGGCGGCAGTCTGTCTTGCTCCGCTCGGCTCAGCTACCGCTGGGACCCGGGCGAGAGCATGGCCGACGACGTGCGCTTCAAAAGCCACGGCCTGGCCCCGAAGTCTGCCGCCGACTTCGCCTTTCTGCTGCACGGCTTCCACTTCCTCAAAGACGAAGGGGTGATGGCGATCATCCTGCCCCACGGCGTGCTCTTCCGGGGCGGAGCCGAGGAACGCATCCGCACCAAGCTGCTCAACGACGGCCACATTGATACGGTGATCGGCCTGCCCGCGAATCTCTTCTACTCCACCGGCATTCCGGTCTGCATTCTCGTGCTGAAGAAGTGCAAGAAACCCGACGACGTGCTTTTCATCAACGCCGCCGAGCACTTCGACAAAGGCAAACGCCAGAACAGCCTCTCCAAAGCGCACATTTCGAAGATCATCGAGACCTACCAAGATCGGAAGGAAGAGCCCCGCTATTCCCGCCGGGTGAAAATGGATGAAATCGAGAAGAACGACTTCAACCTCAATATCTCCCGCTACATCAGCACCGCCGTCGGCGAGGAAGAAATCGACCTCGCCGCCAATCACGCCAGCCTGCTGGAGATCGAGAGCCGGATCAAAGAAGCCACCAGCAAGCACAATGAATTTCTGAAGGAGCTGGGGTTGCCGCCGCTGCCGTAAGGAACCCCCGAGGCGTTGCCCCGTTGGGCTATTTGAAGACGAGGCGGGAGCCTCGCAGACAGGTGCGTGACGAGGCTGGAGCCTCGTCACGAGGAGCGGTCGCACGCGCCGCGCGCGCCAATTTCAATCCCCTCGTGCTCGAAGGCCACGAACCCGGCGGCCAGCGTCGCGACACAGACGAACTCAAGCGGGCCGACGAAGACTACTTCGCGGAAGCATGAGCCAGTCCATTGACCATACTACTGTATCGCTGTATTAGTTGCTGCATGAAGACCACGATTGATTTTCCGGAAGAGTTGCTCCACCGGGCAAAGATCGTGGCTGCACAGAGAAAGACCACCCTGAAGGAACTGGTGTTGCAGGGACTGGATTATGCCATTACCCATCCCGCACGGGATGCGGCAGCGGAGCGCAAGGTTGCATTTAAGGAACTGCTCCAGCGGATGCAGGCTTCCAATACGGAACCGATGGCCCCCTTGAAGCGCGACGAGATTTATGAGCGCTGAGTGCTTTCTCGACGCCAATGTGCTGATTTATGCCAGCTCGACCGCTCCCGCCGATCAAGCAAAACGGGCGCGCGCAGAGGAGTTGATCCTCGGAACTGATTTTGCATTGTCCACCCAGGTCATCCAGGAATTCATCGCCAATGCGTTGCGGAAGAAATCGCTGGGAATCACGGAAGCGAATATCGACGCCATGCTGGAGTGCTGGCAGGCCAGGTGACGGTCCTGCCGATTACTTATCCGCTGATCGTTCGCTCGGTCGCATTGCGCCGCCGTCACCAAATCGGCCACTGGGATGCCACCATCGTCGCAGCGGCTTTGGAGTTGGGATGCAAAACGCTTTATTCGGAAGACCTGAACCATGGTCAGGACTATGACGGCGTGCGGGTGATCAACCCGTTTTTATCGAAGCGATAGCGCGCGCGGTGCGCGGTCGATTCGGTGATTTGTCTGCTCCCCCTTTGTGTCCTCGTGTCTTCGTGGTGAAAATCCCTGCCCGCTCGGCGTCCTGGCGGTTAGAGCGGTTCTCGAAAGTAATTTCCGAAAGCCCCAACGGGGCGGCACAACCCAAGCCCGGGGCAACGCCCCGGGTCTCATCGTCTTCTTCATTTCCCAGCCCTGAAAGGGCGGTCCAAACCATGGAGCGGTTCTTACGCCCCTTCAGGGCTAAAATCAAGGGAGGCCGGTGTCCCCGGGCGTTGCCCCGGGCTGGAGTTAGGCCGGGCCTTCAGCCCTCAAGCCTCCGCGGCGAACCCCACGCCTTTGGAAATTTCTTTCAAGAGATGCTCTAATGACTCAGGCCCGGCATTTTTGCGCGATGACACGGCGGGGTGGATTCTTCGTTTTCAAAGCGGCGGCTTTCGTGTTTAATTCGCCGTTCCTATGGAAAAGATGATCATCATTGGCACCGGTTGCGCGGGCCTCACCGCCGCGATCTACGCCGCGCGCGCCAATTTCAATCCCCTCGTGCTCGAAGGTCACGAACCCGGCGGCCAGCTCAGCACCACCACGCTGGTGGAGAATTTTCCCGGTTTCCCCGAGGGCATCGATGGCCCGCAACTGATCATGAACATGAAGGCGCAGGCCGAACGCTTCGGGGCGCGCTTCCAGTTTTCGACCGTGAACGGCTTCGAGCCGAAGGATGGCTTTGTGCGCGTGCAGGTGGATGACACGTGGGTGGACACCCACAGCCTCATCGTCGCCAGTGGTGCCTCGGCCAAATGGCTGGGATTGCCCGGTGAAAAGGAGTCGGTGGGTCATGGGCTTACTTCCTGCGCGACTTGCGACGGGGCGTTTTATCGCAATGTGCCGGTGTGCGTGATCGGCGGTGGCGACAGCGCGGCGGAGGAGGCGAATTTCCTCACCCGCTTTGCCTCGAAGGTCTATCTCATCCATCGCCGCGACAGCCTGCGGGCGTCGAAGATCATGGCGGACCGCGTGCTGGCGAATCCGAAGGTGGAGCCGATCTGGAATACGGTGCCGACGGAGTATGTGCGCAATGCGGAAGGCGAGATGCGCGCGTTGAAGATCAAGAATGTGCAGACCGGCGAGACCCAGGAGCTCGAAGTCGCCTGTGTCTTCGTGGCGATCGGCCATACGCCGAATACGAAGGCCTTCCAAGGCCAGCTCGACATGGACGAGGAAGGCTACCTCATCCAGCACGACGGCACCAAGACGAACGTGCCCGGAGTCTTCGCCGCCGGCGACGTCGCCGACAAGAAATACCGCCAGGCGATCACCGCCTCCGGCCAGGGCTGCGCCGCCGCCCTCGAAGCCGAGAAATACCTGGCCGAGTTTGAATGAGATGAACCACCAAGGCACCAAGACACCAAGTTTTAGCGATGGTGCCGAGGCTGCGAAAGGATGTCTTTTTCTCTTCTTTGTGCCTTGGTGCCTTGGTGGTAAATAATCCGTGAAAGTCTGCGATCTCACCCAGTTTTACTCGCCGGTCAGCGGTGGGGTGAAGCGGTATATCGCGGAGAAGGTGATCTACCTCCACGAACGCACCGAGGACGAGCACATCCTGATCGTCCCCGGCGCGAAGGATGAGCTGATCGTCAACGGGCGGTCGAAGGTTTATACGCTCAAGTCCCCGCTCATCTCCCGCACCTCGCGCTATCGGGCCCTGCTCCGGCTCGAGGCGGTGGAGGACATCCTCGTCCGCGAGAAACCGAATGTCATCGAATCCGGCGATCCCTACCAGATGGCCTGGAAAGCGATCGCCTCGGGCGACGCGCTCGGCATCCCGGTCGTCGGCTTTTACCACTCGCATTTTCCCGAGGCCTACCTGCGGAGCGCCGCGAAGTTTTTTGGGAAAACCTTCACCGAGTTCGCGATGGATATCGCGCAGCGCTACGTGTGCCATCTCTACAACCGCTTCGCGCGCACGATGGTGCCCTCGCCCGCGCTGCGCCAGGTGCTCATCGACTGGGGGGTGGAAAACGCGGTGAATATCGACCTCGGCGTCAACACCGCCATCTTCCTCCCCGAGCCCGACGATGCCCGCGCCACCCGCGAACGCCTGGAGCTCCCGCCCGACCGCCTGCTGCTCCTCTACGTCGGCCGGCTCGCCCACGAGAAGAACACGCTCACCCTCTTCCGCGCCTTTGAGCGACTGGAACAGATCAGCCCCGATCGCTTCCACCTCCTCGTCGTCGGCGATGGCAATCAGCGCCCCGAGTTCGAGGAACTCCGCGCCCGGCTCCCGGGTAAAATCTCGTGGTTGCCCTATTGCGGCGATTCGCACGAGCTCGCGCGCCTCTACCGCGCCGCCGATCTCTTCGTCCACCCCGGCGTGCAGGAGACCTTCGGCCTCGTCACCCTGGAGAGCCAGGCCTGCGGCACCCCCGTCATCGGCATTCGCGGCAGTTACATGGACCGCATCATCCACAACGACCAGGCCTTTTGGGCGGGCGAGAACACCCCCGAAGCGCTCGCCCAGGCGATCGCCGAAACGACCTCGCTCGACCGCGCCGCCCTGGGGCGCCAGGCCAGCCGGATCGTCCACGAGCGCTACTCCTGGACCGGTGTTTTCGATCGGCTCTTTGCTATTTACCGCTCGCTGCAGAGGCAGTAGCTTGCCGCCATGTCCGAAGCCCGCTCCCTCACCATTCGTAAATTCCAGCGCGCGGACCGCGAGATCATTCGCAAGCTTTGCTGCGACACCGGCTTCCTCGGCAATCCGATTGATCCCGTCTTCGAGGATCGCGAGCTTTTCGCCGATTACCTCACCGCCTACTACACCGATTGGGAACCGGAGTCCTCCTTCGTCCTTGAGGTCAATGGCGAGGTGCACGGCTACCTGCTCGGCTCGCGCCACCCTTTCCGCCAGCAGCTCCACAGCCTTTACCAGAACGCCAGCCTCTTCCTGCGCGGGATCAGCCGCTACCATCGCTACAACGTCGCTTCGCGGAAGTTCGTCCACTGGATCATGTTCCAGGGCTGGAAGGAGGTGCCCGCCGCCCCGCGCAAGACCGCCCACTTCCACATCAATCTCCTGCCCGACGCCCGCAACGTCGCCTCCACCCGCGGCCTCATGGACGCCTATCTCACCTACCTGCACGCCTGCGGGGAAAAGCGCGTCTTCGGCCAGATGGTCGTCTTCGAGAGCCGCCGCGGCGCCAAGATGTTCGAGCGCTACGGTTTCAAAGTGCTCAACAAATCCGAGATCACCAGGTACCGCGAGATCCACCCCGAGCCCGTCTATCTCTGCACCGTGATCAAAGACCTCGACGAAAACCCGCAACTCTACGCCCGGACGTAAAGAGGGTTAACCGCCAAGACGCAAAGACGCCAAGGAGGAGGATTTTAGACAGGATGGACAAGATGAACAGGATGCTTCAGATCGAGTGAATTTCTTGAATCAAACTGAGCCTCCTCTTCCAAATATGTCACCCCGAACGAAGCCGGGAGGCCTCAAATTTTTCTGTGCCGGGAAATCAAAGCTCTCTCAAAAAGCAACGACCCGCGCTCCCACCTCGGGAGAAAGGTGATCCCATCCAAAACCACTCCCCCACCATCCCATCTTTTAATTTCCAATTCCTAACTTTTAACTTCAATTCACCCGCGCGCGCGAGTTGCGATGCAGCACCAGCGAGATCATGCGGATGATGTCCTCGATCTTGGCCGGCTTCTCCAGCACCAGCGCCTTCACGCTCTCCAGGAACTTGGTGACATGCGGATCGCCACTGAAGCCGGTCATGAAAATAAACCGCTCCGCCAGGAACGGCTTCATCTTCTGCACCGCGAGGTAGAACATATCGCCCGCCATCGAGGGCATCATGATGTCGCACATGATCACGTCGAAATCGGTGTCGATGACCTGCTTGAGGCCCTCCGCGCCATTGCTGACCACGGTCACCAGAAAATTGCGCGACTCCAGCAAATCGCGCAGCGTGTCCGCCAGCACCAGATCGTCATCCAAAAGCAGGATGCTCTTGATCTCCAAATCGGGCATTGCGTCATCAACAGGCGGTAACATTCGGCTAATTTAAGCGGGGTTCCCCTCATTTGTCATCTATAATTACTGGAAAGCCTTCCATTCCACCCGCCCGGGAAAATGAGGAAGCCATGGAGCCGTGGGGCCATGGCTAGGACTTTCGTTGCGCTCGTCCGCTCCTATTCGTTTCAAACCACTTTCGCCGGTTCCGATGATTTAGCTGACCCCTCCCCCTCTGCACCTCCGCGCCTCTGTGGTGAAAACCTACCCCTGCGTCACCGCCCGCACGCTATCCACCAATTCATCCTCACCGAAGGGCTTGAAGAGAATCCGCATATCGGCATCCGACTCGTTGAAAAACTCCATCACCCGGGGCTGATCGCTATGCCCGGTCGAAAAAATGAAACGCGACGCCAGTTCCGGCTTCTCCGTCGTCACTGTTTTGAAAAACTCGTCCCCGCGCATGTCCTTGATGATCATGTCGCACACGATCGCATCCGGTGCACTGGTGCGCACTGCCTCCAAGCCCGCCGCCCCCGAGTTCGCCGTCGCCACCGTGTAGCCGCGCAATTCGAGCAGCCCTTTGAGCGCATCGGCCAGATCCCCGTCGTCATCCACGATGAGCACGGTGCCCGTATCCTTCACTTCTTCTTTTTTAGCGCGACCAAAAAGCATGCGCGCTACAGTAGCGCGAAACGGGCCAATGTCACCCGCATTCTCAGAGAAACCCCGTTTTGAGCGGGGGTCCGTTTATTCCAAAAACAACTTTCCGGCGCGACGGCGGGCGTAGCGGGCACCGGGGAGGTTAACCTTGGCAATGGAGGGATCAGGCTCCAGGAGACTACGGATGAGCTCGACCTCGGCAAAACCGGCATCCGGCACACCTCCGGCACGGAGCCAGAGGAGAAGGGTGCGGCGCAAGATGGCCAGCGGCATTTCACGGAGGGTTTTTACGCTCAACGGACCGGCACCGACTTCGCCGGTTTGGATGGTGAGGTATTCGTTGTCGGCGGCGGTGAGTTCGGCGGCGCGCCAGAGGGCGGGGCGGATTTCGCGGCCGTAGATTTCCTCGATCGCGGGGATCATCTGGTGGCGGATGCGGTTGCGGGTGAAGCGGGGGTCGGCGTTGCTGGGGTCTTCGCGGAATTTGAGGCGACGGGCAGTGAGCCAGGCGAGGAGTTCGGTGCGCCAAATGCTAAGCAGGGGGCGGAGGAGCGTGAGGCCACGGCGTTCGGAGACAGGGCGCATGGCGGCGAGGCCGGCGGGGCCGGTGCCGCGAAAGAGATTGTGCAGGAAGGTTTCCACCTGGTCGTCGGCATGGTGGGCGAGGAGGAGGGTGCGGCAGCGGCGGCGGCGGGCGACCCGGCCGAAGAAGGCATAGCGGGCCGCGCGGGCGGCGGTTTCGATGGAAATGGACTGTTCTTTGGCGAGGGCTTTGGTATCAATGCGCTCGCCCACGAAGGGCAAATCGAGACTCCCCGCCAGCTTTTCCACGAATTTTGCATCCGCCCGGGCCTGCCGCCCGCGTAATCCATGATCAAGGTGACACACGATCAACCGCCCATAGCCCGCCTCCCGCAACAGATGCAGCAACGCCACGGAATCCGCCCCGCCGGAAACGCCGACGAGGGCGCGCTCCTTCGGGGAAAAACCCGAGAGGGCGGATTGAAGCCGGGCAATGATGGCAGTTGTGTGACGCATGAGGCTCTGCTAAACGCACGATGATGCTTTTCCGGAAAACGCTTTTTGTAAATCCCCCATCGTGGCAGGGCTTTGATGGGGGGGCCGGATCACGCTATCAGGCCAAGCGCGAGGTGCGTTCGTTTTGGTATCCGACCTGGCTGGCCCAGCCGGCGGCGCTGGTGGAGGGCAGCCGCCTGGTGGATGCGCCGCCGCACGACCTGACGATCGACGACATTCTGAAGATCGCGCGCGATTACGAGCTGGTGATCATTCACACGAGCAGCCCGACGCTGAACGGCGACGCGCGGCTGGCGGAGGCGCTGAAGAGCCAGAACCGGGACGTGCTGGTGGGCTTCGTCGGCGCACATGCGGCGGTGCTGCCGGAGCAGACGCTGGGGGCGAGCGAGGCGGTGGATTTCGTGGGGCGCAAGGAATTTGACTACACCTGCCAGGACGTGGCGCTGGGCAAGCCACTGGCGGAGATTCCCGGCCTGTCGTATCGCGACTGGAAGCAGGGCGGGAAGGTCGTCCACAATCCGGAGCGGGAGCTGATTCACAGCTTCGACGAGCTGCCGAGCGTGATGGATGTCTATGCGCGCGATCTGGACATCGAGAAGTATTACATCGGCTACCTGAAGCATCCGTATGTGTCGCATTACACCGGGCGCGGATGCCCGGCGCAGTGCACCTTCTGCCTGTGGCCGCAGACGGTGGGCGGGCATAAATACCGGGCGAAATCGCCGGAGGCGGTCTTTCGCGAGATGCAGCACGCGAAGACGCTCTTCCCGCAGGTGAAGGAGTTCTTTTTCGACGACGACACGTTCACCGCTTACACGCCGCGCGCCCGCGAGATCGCGAAGCGGCTCGGCCAGCTCGGGATGACCTGGAGCTGCAATGCGCGGGCGAATGTGAGCTACGACACGCTGCGGGTGATGCGCGACAACGGGCTGCGCCTGCTGCTGGTGGGCTACGAGAGCGGCAGCCAGCACATCCTCGACAACATCAAGAAAGGCGTGCGGCTGGAGCAGGCCCGCGAGTTCACCCGGGCCTGCAAGCAGCTCGGGATCACGATTCACGGGACGTTCATCCTCGGCCTGCCGGGGGAGACGCACGAGACGATCAAGCAGACGATCCAGTTCGCCCGGGAGATGGACCCGTTTTCGCTCCAGGTGAGCCTGGCCGCGCCATATCCGGGCACGGAGCTCTACCGGCAGGCGCTGGAGAATGGGTGGTTTAGCGAAAAGCTCGACCTGGTGAACCAGAACGGGACGCAGACTGCCGCGCTGGAATACGAGGGGCTGTCCCGCGACGAGATTTTCTCCTACGTGGAGAAGTTTTATAAGAACTACTATTTCCGACCGAAGGTGATCGGGCGGATCATGCGGACGATGCTGACCGACCGGCAGGAGATGAAGCGCCGCCTGCGCGAAGGGGCGGAGTTCTTCCGCTTCCTGCGCCTGCGCGAGGCGGTGTGATTTTTCACCACGAAGACACGAAGATGGGGAGGAATGGAACCGCGGCGGGGAGACGAGGTTGAACCGCAGAGGCGCGGAGGCGCAGAGGTTCGGAAAGGCCCCTCGCTCCCACCGTGAGACTGTGGGAGCACAATGGTCGGGGACACTCTGTGTCGTGGTGCGGGAGGCTTGTCCCGATTGGTGGCCGCCAGACTCGACACTGGAGTGTCGCAAACAGGCGCGCACCCACACAGAGTGTGGGCACGAGGGGGCTTGATGGCGCTTCGTGGCCGCTGGGAATTGCATCGCTTTCCCAGCGCAGAACAATTTGAGGCCCTTCGGCTTCGCTCAGGGTGACATTTGGGAGGGAGGGCGTGGGTTGCAAGTGGGAGGACCGCTCATTTCTTTCGCCTGTTTAGCATATTTCGCTGGCTCTCTTCTTCGTGCCTTCGTGTCTTCGTGGTGAAAAATCCCCCGCCTCGCTAAGCAGCCCTCAAAGCATTCAAATTTTTAAATTCTTAATTTTGAATTTTTAACTTTTAATTCCCCCACCATGGCTATGACTCGAAATTCGCTCCCCACGAGGCTTGCCTCGTTCCTCCCGGCGCTCGGCTTGTTGTTCGCGGCCACCGCTCCGCTGCACGCGGCCGATTCCTCCCCCAAGCCCGACAAGGGGCCGTCCGATACCGCTGCCGATAAAAGCGACAGCATGGAGCCGAAGCTTTCCGTGACCGAACATACGGCGATGATCAATGGCAAGTCGCTGAAGTACAAGGCCACCGCCGGTTACATCCTGCTCAAGACCGAGGACGGCGGCGATGATGCCAAGGACAAGGACGCGAAAGACGGCAAGACGACCGACAAGGATGGGCTGAAGACGAAGGCAAAGGTGTTCTTCATCGCCTACACGCTGGAAGGGAATGACGCCGGACAGGCGAAGCGCCCGATTGCCTTCTCACTCAATGGCGGGCCCGGTGCGGCCTCGGTGTGGCTGCATCTCGGGGCGCTGGGTCCGCGGCGCGTGGACCTGACGGAACTCGGCGAGGCCCCGCCGCCGCCTTACAAGCTGGTCGATAACGAATCGAGCTGGCTCGACAGCACCGACCTCGTCTTCATCGATCCCGTCTCCACCGGCTACAGCCGCACGGCCCCGGGGACGAAGCCGGACGAGTATCACAACTTCGAGAACGATATCGCGTCGATTGCCGAGTTCATCCGCCTCTACGTGACGCGCAACGAGCGCTGGCTCTCGCCCAAGTATGTGATCGGCGAAAGCTACGGCACCACCCGCGCCGCCGCGCTGGCGGATTATTTGCAGGACAAGGACAGCCTTTATCTCAACGGCATCGTGCTCGTCTCCTCGGTGCTGAATTTCCAGACGATCGACTTCAGCGCGAATAACGACACAGCTTTCCCGCTCTTCCTGCCCAGCTACGCCACGGCCGCGTGGTATCACAAGCGGCTGCCGGATGAATTGCAGAGCCAGTCGCTCGACGACCTTCGCAAGGCGGCGGCGGATTTTGCGGATCACGATTACCTGCTCGCGCTGGCGCAGGGCGATGCGCTTTCCGACAACGACAAGGCGCAGATTGCCGACAAGCTGGCCGCCTTCACCGGCATCCCCGCGCCGCTCATCGCCAAGCGCAACCTGCGGGTGACGCCCGAAGAATTTTTCACCGATCTGCTGATGTCGAAGGACCGGGCGATTGGCCGCTACGACTCGCGCTACACCGGCATCCGCTACGAGCCGGGGACGGAGGATTACGAATACGACCCGAGCTTCGAGGCGGTGAACGGGCCGTTCAGCGCAGCGATCAATGCCTACCTGCGCGGGGAATTGAAATTCGAGACCGACCTGCAATACGAGACGCTCGCGAATGTCTTCCCCTGGAGCTGGAAGCCTGCCGAGAACCGCTACGTGAACACGGCGAACTCGCTCCGCGAGGCGATGATCCGCAATCCCTACCTGAAAATCTGGGTCTGCGCCGGGCTTTACGATCTGGCCACGCCGTATCACGCCGCCGAGTATTCGATCCGCCAGATGAAGCTCGACCCGTCGATCCGCGAGAACATCAAGCTCACCTACTACCCCGCCGGTCACATGCTCTACACCGTGCCCGAGGCCCGGCAGCAGTTGAAAAAGGATTTCCTCGGCTTCCTCCGCGACAGCACGACCCAGCTCCCGGTCCATACCGCGGCGCGGCCGGAGTAGCCACCGAGGACACAGAGATCACTGAGAGGGGCAAACCTTGTGCATTGCCCCAAACGATCCATTCGCGAAATGCCTTTCCTCCGTTCCCTCTGTGATCTCTGTGGCAAAATTCCCCGGGGCATGCTTCATTCACAACCCACCTTTTTTCACGAGCATGAGCAACGAACGACGCAAACCGTATCCCTTCGACCAGATTGAGCCAAAATGGCAGGCACGCTGGGACGCTGAGCAGACCTTTCACGTGGCGAATCCCGGTGAGCCGGGCTTCGACGCCAGCAAGCCGAAATACTACGTGCTCGATATGTTCCCCTACCCGAGCGGTGCGGGCCTGCACGTGGGGCATCCCGAGGGCTACACGGCGACGGACATCATCACCCGCTATAAGCGGATGCGCGGCTTCAACGTGCTGCACCCGATGGGCTGGGACGCCTTCGGCCTGCCGGCGGAGCAATACGCGATCAAGACCGGCCAGCATCCGGCGGTGACCACGGCAACGAATGTGGCGCGCTTCAAGCAGCAGCTCCAGCGCATCGGCTTCGCCTACGACTGGCAGCGCGAGATCAACACCACCGATCCCGGCTACTACCGGTGGACCCAGTGGATTTTTCTGAAGCTCTACAACTCCTGGTTCAATCCGGCGACGAACAAGGCCGAGTCCATCGACACCTATACGGGCGAGAACAAGGATAGCGTGCGCCTTGCCTACGTAAGCGAAGCGCCGGTGAACTGGTGCCCGGAGCTCGGGACCGTGCTGGCGAATGAGGAAGTGATCGACGGCAAGAGCGAAGTCGGCGGTTTCCCCGTCGAGCGCCGTCCGATGCGCCAGTGGATGCTGCGCATCACCACCTACGCCCAGCGGCTGATCGACGAGCTGGAAGGGCTCGACTGGCCCGAGGGCATCAAGCTCCTGCAAAAGAACTGGATCGGTCGCAGCGAAGGCGCGGAGGTACATTTCAAGGTGGCGGACGCCGGGCAGCAGATCACCGTTTTCACCACGCGCCCGGATACGCTCTTCGGCGCGACTTACATGGTGCTCGCGCCCGAGCACAAGCTGGTCGATGCCATCGTCACGGAAGAGCAATGGCCTGCCATCCGCGAATATCGCGAGAAGACCGCGCGCAAGAGCGACTTGGAGCGCACCGAGCTGGCCAAGGAAAAGACCGGCGTCTTCACCGGCGCGTTTGCGATCAATCCGGTCAACGGCGAGCGCATCCCGATCTGGATCGCCGATTACGTGCTCACCGGCTACGGCACCGGCGCGATCATGGCCGTACCCGCACACGATGAGCGGGATTGGGAGTTTGCCGAGAAATTTCATCTGCCAGTGCGCGAAGTGGTTTCCGCGACCGCGCGCTTGAGCCTCGGCGGCGAAAGCCCGTGTAGCGCGCCGCCGCTGGAATGCTTTGCCAGCGAAGGCTACGCCGTGAACAGCGGCCCGCTCGACGGCCTGCCGACGGCAGAAGCCAAGCGGGAAATGACCCGCCTGCTCGAGGCCCAGGGCCTTGGCAAAAAGACCGTGAACTACAAGCTGCGCGACTGGCTGTTCAGCCGTCAGCGTTATTGGGGCGAGCCGTTCCCGGTCGTGTGGAAGACGGCCAGCACCGCGCGCTCTCCGAGAGCGAGTTGCCGCTCACCTCGCCCGAGCTCGATGACTTCAAGCCCACCGGCACCGGGGAGCCGCCGCTCGCCAAGGCCACCGAATGGCTGCGCTATTCCGACAAAGCGACGCGCGAAACCAACACCATGCCGCAATGGGCCGGCTCGTGCTGGTACTACCTGCGCTATTGCGATCCGAAGAACGCGGACCGCTTCATCAGCGAGGAAGCCGAGCGCTACTGGATGACCGGCGCGGTCAAGGGCGAGGCCGGGGCGCACGGTGGTGTTGATCTCTACATCGGCGGCACCGAACACGCGGTGTTACATCTGTTATACGCCCGCTTCTGGCACAAAGTGATGTTCGACCTCGGCTATCTGAGCACGCCGGAGCCGTTCCAGAAGCTGGTAAACCAGGGGCTGATCCTCGGCGAAGACGGCCAGAAGATGTCGAAGAGCCGCGGCAACGTGGTGAACCCCGACGTGGTGATCGACGAATACGGCGCGGATTCGCTGCGCTGCTACGAGATGTTCATGGGCCCGCTCCAAGCGACCAAGCCATGGAGCATGACCGGCGTGGAGGGCGTCTCGCGCTTCCTCGCCCGCGTGTGGCGACTGGTGATGGAAGAGCAGCAGGACGGCTCGTGGGCACTTTCCCCTGCCCTGCAGGAGGTGGAGCCCGACAAGGCGCAGCTCAAGGTCATCCACGCCACGATCAAGAAAGTCGGCGAGGACATCGAGGCGCTCGGCTTCAACACCGCGATCTCGCAGATGATGATTTTCGTCAACGCCTTCATCAACGCCACCCCACGCCCGAAGGCGGCCCTGAAGACGCTGCTGGTGCTGTTGAATCCCTTTGCCCCGCACCTGAGCGAAGAGCTCTGGGAAACGCTCGGTTTCGAGGGCCTCGTCGCCAATCAGCCCTGGCCCGCCTTCGACGACGACCTATCTCATCGAGGACGAAATCGAGTTGCCGTACAGGTGAACGGCAAGCTGCGCGACAAGATCGTCGTGAAAAAAGACGCGACCAAGGAAGTGATCGAAGCCGCCGCCCTTGCCGCGCCGAAAGCCATCGAGCACATGGGTGGACTGCCCGTGAAAAAGCTCATTGTCGTCCCCGGCAAGCTAGTGAATATCGTAGTCTAAACTCGATTGAGAAATGAAAGCGCTGATCCCTATTTGCTGGTTGGCCATCGGTTCAGCGACCGCCTTCGGAAATGGAGGCACATTCAGCACCTCGGATGTTTATGCCACCGGCAATTTGGCGGTCACGAAAAAGCAAAACATCTCACTGGATAAAGAATCGCTCTCGATTGAGCTCTCCACGGACAGTGCGTCCGTGGGCGTGGATTACACTTTGATCAACCATGGTGGCGCAACAAAAGTGACCTGCGGATTTCCGGTGGATTCGCAGACTGATACCCTAGTCGGAAATAATGACGGGGGTGATTCAGGTATAAAGTCATTTTCCATGGATGACAACGGCACGCGTATGTCGATTACCAAGGTCATCAAAATGCCAGGGGATCGTTAGCAGGAAGATCTCACCTCGCAGCCTTACACATCGACTACGCGCAATTGGTATTTTGCAGAACTATCATTCGCTCGTGGCGAAACGAAGCACCTGCATGTGTCCTATTCTGTCCTCATGTACCGTCAAGACTTCCGGCACCTCGAAGCAATTTTTCTGGGACGAGTCGCCACGGACATTTCTGTACACGTTTAAACCAGCCCAAACTTGGGGTGACGAGCGGGCCCGTCAAGGAATTGGATATTACGGTCGAATCTTTCGGCTTTGAATCACGCGGGGGTCGCCTTGGTGAAGACTGAGCCATCCGGCTATAAATCTGATGGTGAAAAGATGACCTGGCATTTTGAAAATTACGATTTACACACGGCACCCGATTTGAAGCTCACAGCGGATACGGCACCTCCAGCACTCCATGCCGAAGTGATGAAAAACCTGCTTGATCGGCGCTACATTGAGTCGATCAAGGCGTCTTCGACGCTCCGGCTTCACCATCCGGAAAGACGCATTATGAGGTGGAGAATTTACTCGATGGAAACCTCGACACCGCGTGGATCGAAGGAGCGAAAGGGCCGGGGGTCGGCGAATGGATCGAGATTACCTTTAAGCCGAAGGTAATCATCAATGCCATCGGTGTGCTAAACGGTTACTGCAAAAGCGAATCCGCATTGAAAACAAACGGGCAGGTACTGGAGATGGAAGTTCAATCCTTTCAAAAATGGGACGGTGAGGAGCAGCGCCAGAAGGATGATTTAAAGCTTGGGCGCACCGTATTTTCTCCCCAACTGCGCAAGTTGCCGGGAGCCTTTGCCCAATGGGTGGTGGATAATGGCGAAGGCCACCCAGTCGTCCGCAAAGTCCGCCTTAAAATTACCGCAGCGGAAAAAGGCACCGAGTTCGCCGACACGGCAATTACGGAACTCTACATCTGCGGACATCCAGTCAAAAAAGGAAGCGATTGAGTCCGTTCGTGATCAAAGGGCTGAGTGCCGGTTTGGCCATTTTTGTTACGCTGTGGGCGCCGGCGAAGGCCGACGACGACTGGTTTCTCGCCGGTGGAATCAACGGTGCCTCAATCGCATCCCAACCGGTGTTCTTTATGCGCCTCGGCGATACTCTCCAACTGCACATCGCCGTAAAAACAAGCGCCGAACATCTTGCCTCCACTGCCCCGCAAATTCAGCTTGGAAACCACTCACCTTCCACCACCTTTACCCCTGATTTGCAGGTGGACTGGCAATGGATTCGACCGGATCTGCATCCTTACAACAATCTTCGGATTGAGGCAAAGGGCGATCCGATCCAATATCGGCTGGTAAGCTTTCGGACGAGCCGTGCGGCGAAATCGCCTTTACTGCCCACGAAGCAGGAACTTTCTTGCTGACCGCTTCATTTCTAC
>JASGKO010000004.1:0-203269 GCA_049840595.1 Chthoniobacteraceae bacterium | reverse complement strand
CTCTCTCTCTCTCTCTCTCTCTCTCTCTCTCTCTCTCTCTGTGTGTGTGTGTGTGTGTGTGTGTGTGTGTGTGTGACACACACACACACACACACACAGAGGCAGGCAGGAGACAGGTCACCACGCCACACACACACACACACACACACAAACAGAACACACACACATATATATATAGAATACACACACACACACACAGACACACACACAGACAGACACCATATATATATATATATATATATATATATATATATATATATATATACACTCACATGGCTGTCATTATATATATATATATATACACACACACACACACACACACACACAGACAAACAACAACAACAGACACAGGACAGCAACAGCACACACACACACTATATATATATATACAACAGCAGAGAGAGACAGGACAGGCACAACAGCAGGACACGCAGACACACACACACACACACACACACACACACTCACACGCAGCAAGATGCACACGAGCACGCCAGGCACGAGACGCCAGAGAATCCAGCATCTGCGACCAAGGCCAGACCGATGACGTAGGCCTTACGCCGTCCCCCAATTGCCATAGAGGAGGACGCCGGACGCTTCCAGTCCACGTTACGCGGACGATGTCCACCAATATGAATTCCGGCCACAGTGCTGGGTCTCCTGGTTCATTTTCACAGGCCGGAGGGATAGTGGAGACCCGCCCCCGCGTCAATCCGCGAACCATTTCCCAATGGTTGATCTCCGGTCATCCTGTTCTCGTTGTACTAAATGTTACTCCCGCTCCTCCCATCCGCCCCATTAAAGCATTGACACCCCCTGCCCTTTTCTACGCAATCCCCGCTCATACTCATGGACTTTCCGCCGCTCTATTTTTCCAATCAAGACCTTCCCGCTCAGTGAGCGGCCCAGCAAGGTGCATGTGCGTGGAGGATTTTGCCCGGGTGCATGAGAAAGGCAGTTCCTTTGCCTCCTTCCTCGACCGGTTGCCCAATTTCCTCGTGGCTGATTTCAAGAAGATCGCGGCGGCCATCGCCACCGCCGTCAAAAATGAACGTCCGGTGATCCTGATGATGGGCGCGCATTCCATCAAGTGCGGGTTGAATCCGGTGATCGTGGATGCGATGCGGCGCGGAATCATCTCCGCCGTTGCCTTTAACGGCGCGGGGGCGATTCATGACTTTGAAACCGCCTACCAAGGCGAGACGAGCGAAGACGTCCAGCGCGGACTCAACGACGGCTCCTTCGGCATGGTCGATGAAACCTCGCGCCTGATGAATGCCGCTTTTGCCAAAGGCGTCGCGGCAGGACTCGGAGCCGGCGAATCCATCGGGCAGGCGATTCGCGACGGGCAATTCCCGATGCGCGACCTAAGCATCCTGCACACCGGCCTCGAAGTCGGCGCACCAGTCACGGTTCACATCGCGATCGGCACGGACATCATTCACCAGCATCCTTCGGCCCAGGGCGATGTGCTGGGCGAGGCCAGCTACCGGGATTTCCAACGGTTTGCCTCGGTGGTCGCACAACTTGAGGGCGGCGTGGTGCTCAACATCGGCAGCAACGTGATTATGCCCGAGGTCTTCCTGAAGGCGCTCACGATTGCGCGTAACCTCGGCCATGACGTGACCCACTTCACCGCCGCGACTTTCGACATGATCCGCCACTATCGCCCGAGCGAGAACGTGGTGCGCCGCCCCGACCCAGCTCGGCGGCCAGGGCTACTACGTGGTCGGGCACCACGAAATCAACGTCCCGCTGCTCTTCGCGGCGGTCATCGAACAATTATGACCAAAGGCACGCTCACCACGGAACGGCTCAAGCACATCCTGGCGCAATTCACCGACAAGCGCATCCTCGTCATCGGCGATCTGATGCTCGATGAATTCGTCTGGGGCAATGTGAAGCGCATCTCGCCGGAGGCTCCGGTGCCGGTGGTCGAATTCACCGAGGAATATTGCTACCCCGGTGGTGCGGCCAACGTGGCCCGCAATCTTTGCGAATTCACCCGCGGCGTAAGCATGATGGGCGTGATCGGCGTGGATACCGGCGGCGAGCGCCTCAAGGAACTGCTGCGCGAGCGCCACATCGATCTCTCCTGCGTGCAGGAATCCACCGCGCACCAGACCATCGTCAAGACCCGCATCCAGGCCCGCCAGCAGCAGATCGTGCGGGTGGACCGTGAGAAAAAGCGCCCGCTTTCGCCCGAGCAAAAGCAGCACGCGATCAAGCAACTGGAAGAAAAGCTGCCGCTGCTGGATGGCATCATCATCGAAGACTACGGCAAGGGCTTCCTGCAACAGGATCTGGTGGACGCGATCAGCGAACGCGCACGCGCGGCAGGCAAGATCGTGACCGTGGACCCGAATCCCGGCAACCCGCTGCAGTGGCGCGGGGTGACCGCGATCAAGCCGAATCGCGGCGAGGCCTTCACCGCCTCCGGCGTTCCCTTCAGCGATCCCGTGTCGCCGGTGGAAAACGACGAGGCGCTGTTTCAGGTCGCGTCCAGACTGCTCGACAAGTGGCAGAGCGACCAACTGCTTATCACCCTCAGCGAGCAGGGCATGCTGCTTTTCCAGCGCGACGCCGAGCCTTATCATACGCCACCCCGGGCGCGTACGGTGTTTGACCTCTCCGGTGCTGGCGATACCTCCATCGCACTTTACACGCTCGCGCTGTGCGCCGGGGCGACTGCCGTGGAAGCGGCGGAGATTGCCAACCATGCGGGCGGCGTCGTTGTCGGCAAGCTCGGCACGGCCACCGTCAATGCGCAGGAATTGATCGAAAGCTTTCAAGACGCGCATGAGTAATTCCCTGCGACCGGCCGTGTTTTTCGACCGGGACGGCACCCTCATGGAGGACGTGGATTACTGCAACGATCCTGCCCAGGTGCGTCCGTTTCCCGGCACCACCGAGGCGCTCCTCCAGCTCAAGGCCCATGGCTACGCCGTGATCGTGATTACGAACCAGAGCGGCATCGGTCGCGGACGGATCACGCTGGAGCAATACACGGCGGTGGAAACGCGTCTCGACGAACTGATCGGCCCCGGCGTGATCGATGCCTCGTATTTCTGCCCGCACCATCCCGATGAACCCTGCGACTGTCGCAAGCCCCTGCCCGGCATGGCCTTACAAGCGATTCACGAGCACGGGATCGATCCGGCACGCTCCTTTTTCGTGGGCGACAAGGAGGCGGATATCAACTGCGGCAAGGCAATCGGTGCGCGGACGATTCTCGTCGAAACGGGCTACGGAAAGCGGCATCTCAACTGTGGCCCCGACTTCGTGGCAAAAGATGTTGTCGCTGCGGTCGAGTTCATTCTAAAAACAAGCAATGCCCACTAAGAAAGCCAGAGTCGCCGCGATCATCCCTGCCCGATGGGGATCGACCCGCTTTCCCGGCAAGCCGCTGCATATGATTGCGGGCAAGCCGCTCATCCAGCACGTCTGGGAGCGCTGCCGCGAAGCCAAGCAGCTGGACGAAATCGTGATCGCCACCGACGACATGCGTATTGCCGAGGCCGCCTTTGCCTTCGGCGCGGAAGTGGCACTGACTTCCGACAAACATCCCAGCGGCACCGACCGTATCGCCGAGGTCGCGAAAAAAATGAAGCGCATCACGCATGTGCTCAATGTGCAGGGGGACGAACCGCTGGTGAGCCCAAAATTGCTCGACCGCCTCGCCACTTCGCTGGTGAAAACCGGCGCGGACATGGCCACGGCGGCCACTCCTTTTGCGCCCGGCGAAAAGGTGGAGAATCCGAATGCGGTGAAGGTGATCATCAATACCCAGGGCGAGGCCATTTATTTTTCCCGCAGTGTCATCCCGTTCCTTCGTGATGCCGGGGCGTCCTATCCCTATTTGCGTCACCAGGGAATTTACGCATATTCGCGTGAATTCCTGCTGCGCATGGTAAAGTGGAAGCCGACCGCCCTGGAGCTGGCCGAACAGCTTGAGCAATTGCGCGCGCTTGAACACGGCGCGCGCATCCAGGTGCTGGTGACCAAGCATGCCAGTGTCGGCGTGGATACGCCCGCTGATGCAAAGGCGGCGGCCAAGCTGCTGGCCTGAGACCTTTTTTCCCAATTTTTATACCCATTTTATGAAATACATCTTTGTTACTGGTGGTGTGGTGAGTTCCCTTGGCAAAGGGCTTGCAGCGGCCTCGCTCGGCACGCTGCTGGAGCATCGCGGCCTGCGGGTGAACATGATGAAGCTCGACCCCTACCTGAACGTGGACCCGGGCACGATGAGCCCGTTCCAGCATGGCGAGGTGTATGTGCTGAACGACGGCGCGGAAACCGATCTTGATCTCGGCCACTACGAGCGGTTCACGAATTGCGTGCTCTCCGGCTCCAACAACTTCACCAGCGGCCAGGTGTATGAAACCGTGCTCCAGAAGGAGCGTCGGGGCGACTACCTCGGCAAGACGGTGCAGGTGATCCCGCACGTGACCGACGAGATCAAGGCCCGCATCCGCAAACTGGAATCCGAAGCCCAAGCCGATGTGATTCTCGCCGAAGTGGGTGGCACCACCGGTGACATCGAGGGGCTCCCGTTCCTCGAAGCCATTCGCCAGTTCATTCACGAGGCCGGACCGCAAAATGCGATTGTCATGCACGTCACGCTCGTGCCCTTCATCAAGGCCGCCGGGGAATTGAAGACCAAGCCTTCCCAGCAAAGCATCGCCAAGCTGCGCGAAATCGGCCTGCACCCCGATGTGCTGATCTGCCGCACCGAGCACCCCATCGAGCCGGATGTGCGCCAGAAGCTCTCCCTCTTCTGCAACGTGCCGCTCCATGCCGTGGTGGAAGCCCGCGACGTGGACCACACCGTTTACGAGCTCCCGCTCATGCTCCAGCAGGAGAAGCTCGACGAGACGGTGTGCAAGCTGCTCGCCCTGCAAACGTCCACGCCTGACACCAGCGACTGGCAGGCGTTTGTAAAGCGCGTGGTGAGCCCGAAGAAGCGGATGAAGATCGCCGTCGTCGGCAAATACATCGAGCTTCAGGACGCCTACAAGAGCATTTACGAATCGCTCACGCATGCCGGCGCCGCCAATGACTGTGGCATCGAAGCAATCCGTGTGGATGCGCAGGAAATCGAAACCGATGGCGCGGAAAAGCATCTTCGCGATGTCGCCGGCATCGTCGTTCCCGGCGGCTTCGGTGATCGTGGGGTGGAGGGCAAAATCATGGCCGCGCAATATGCCCGCGAACACAAGGTTCCCTACCTCGGCCTCTGCCTCGGCATGCAGGTAGCGACGATTGAATTTGCCCGCAACGTCTGTGGCTTGACCAATGCCGACAGCACCGAGTTCGACCCCAAGACACCGCACCCGGTCATTTGCATGCTGGAGGAACAGCTCGACGTCACCCAAAAGGGCGCTTCCATGCGGCTTGGCACCTGGCCGACGAAGATCGTCGAGGGCACCCTCGCTCATCGCGTTTACGGCAAGACAGAAATCTTCGAACGCCATCGCCATCGCTACGAATTCAACGAAGCCTACAAGCAGCAGCTCACCGAAAAGGGCTTCGTCATCTCCGGCACCTCACCCGATGGCACCCTGGCCGAATTGATCGAAATCCCCGGCCATCCGTGGTTCCTGGCCTGCCAGTTCCACCCGGAGTTCAAATCCAAGCCGCGCACCCCGCACCCCTTGTTCAAAGGCTTCGTCGAGGCCTGCCTGTCGGTGAAGGTCTAATGCCTTGACGATAGGAACAGGCACCCCAAAGGAAGATCGTGACCAGCGTAAGCACCGTCAGGCGGATATCTTCGCGAGCGTACGGGCAAGCACTATGCGAAAAGCCCGGAAGACAAAATGAAGTCCGGCGGAAAAAGCAAAAACTACCGCAACGATCAGTCGCGGTAGTTTTCGATTTAAAAGAAGTTCAGCCGATCTGAAAAGACGAGATCAACTACCAATTCTTGACCCAGGTCTGCTGGGCAGTGGTGGTACCGGAGGTCGTGCTGCCGCAGGTGCTCCACAGGTCGAAGCTGGGGTTGTTTCCCTGGGTGATCTTGGAACCGGTGGCCAGGGTCGTCCCGGCCGCATTATCGGCGGCGATCACCGAATTCTTGATCGTCGAGTAGCCAAACACGTTATTGAAAGGGTCCGAGATATAGCAAATCGCATTGCCTTTTGCGACGTCCGCGCCCGCTGAAGGATCGAAAGTATAGCTATCGGTCCCCGCAGTCGGATCCGTAGTCGAAGAGTAGCGACCACGCATGTCGTCCTTGAAATCCATGTATTTCGTCGGGGTGATCGTCCCCGGCTTTGTAGTCTGCCCCAGTGCCGCATACATGGCATCTCCGTCGCTGGTATTTACCATCCCATCCCCATTGTAATCGCCGGACAAGCAGGCGTACAACCACATGGAGGCCTTGGAGTAGGCATTGGGGGTAAGAGACGTTCCAGACGTCGCAGGGGCGGCCGCACTGGAGTAAGAGGCATTGTTGGGATCCAATTTATCGGTGGATACGTTTCTCGGATAGCCGCCGTTATCCGTCTTGTAGCTTTCGCAGGCCGAGGACATGGCGTTGATTTCCGAGAGGGCACGGCTTTTGGCCGCCTTTTTCTGGGCATAACCCACCGTACTCATGACAATCCCGGCCAGGATCAAAATAATGACCATGACGGTGAGCAGTTCCACCAATGTGAATGCCTGGGAGGAAGACTTCTTCATAATCTCAAGATACTCGTTGCGAGACGATGCGCCTCTAGTTTCTAGCTCTGGTTTTGCAGACCGCTGATGATGGTAATGAGCGGCAGGAAGAGCGCCACCACGATAGTGCCGACGATCACGGCGAGGAACACGATCATAATCGGCTCGAGCAGCGAAGTGAGGCCGCTCACCGCGTTGTCCACTTCGTCGTCATACACGTCGGCGATTTTCAGCAGCATTTCCGGCAGCTGACCGGTTTCTTCACCGACGTCGATCATGCTGATCACCATCGGCGGGAAGACCTGGCTGGCGTCGAGCGGCTGCACGATGGATTCACCTTCCTTCACGCTGTCGTGCACCTTGGTAATGGCATCGGCGATCACCGAATTGCCGGCGGTTTCCTTGGTGATGTTCAGCGCCTGCAGGATCGGCACACCGCTGGTAACCAGCGTGCCGAGCGTGCGGCTGAAGCGGGAAATCGAGCTCTTGCGAATGAGGTCGCCAAAGAGCGGCATCTTGAGTTTCACCCGATCGATCGTATCGCGGCCCTTCGGCGTGCGGGCGAAGAGACGATAGCACACGACGATCACGACGATCACCCCGATGACCATCAGGATGTTGTCCTTCATCACGTTACTGGCGTCGATGACGAACTGGGTGAGCAGCGGCAGCGGCTTGTTCCCCAACATGTCGTGGAAGATCTGCTGGAACTTCGGAACGATGAAGACGAGCAGGAAGGCGAGAATGGCGACGGCGATGAAGAGCACCACCACCGGGTAGAACATGGCAGAGACCACCTTGTTCTTGATCTTTTGCGCCTTTTCCTGGAATTCGGCGAGACGGTTGAGCACCAGCTCCAGCACACCGCCGAGCTCACCGGCCTTCACCATGTTGATGTAAAGCTTGTTGAAAATACGGGGGTGCTGCGCGAGACCTTCGGAAAAGGTGCTGCCCCCCTGCACTGCGTCGGCGAGCTGGTTGATCGTCTTCTTGAGCGCCAGATCCTTTTCCTGCTTGCCCAGCACGGTGAGACCGCGCAGCAAGGGGAGACCGGCATCGATCAGCGTCGCAAGCTGGCGGGTGAAGATCATCAGGACCTTGGCCTTGACGGTCTTCTTTTCAAACAAAGTAATGCTGCCCCCCTTCTTCGCGGCCGTCTTGGGCTTGCCTGCGGCAACCGGTTTGTCTTTTTTCTTTGCCCCCCCCTTGGCGGCGGCAGGACCGCCTTTGCCTTCTTCGACGACACTGGTGGGGAAGTAGCCTGCCTGGCGCAGTTGCGCGACCACGTCGTTGGCGGAACCGGCGTCGAGCACGCCGTTGTATTCCTGTCCACGCGCGTCAAGGGCTACATAATTGAATTTGGGCATAACAAATGTTGCAGGAGGGTTGAGGTGATAGCGGAAAATAGCGAGGCGGAGGATGGATTGTCCATCAGGAATTCGCCTTCATCAGGTATATTTCAATACTTCTTCAATGGTGGTCTCCCCATCGTAAATCAGGCGCAGACCGTCCTGGCGCAGCGTCACCATGCCGAGTTCGATGGCTTTTTGCTTCAAGACCACCGAGGGGGCACGCTGGTTGATCAGCTCGCGAATAGGATCGCTGATATTTAACAATTCATAGATGCCTTTGCGGCCTTTATAACCGGTCTGGTTGCACGCATCGCACCCCTTGCCGTAATAAAAGTTCTTATCGCCGATCTCATGGGGGGAAAGGCCGAGCTGCGTGATACCGCCTCGGTGGGTTCGTAGGGAACCCGGCAATTCTTACAAATCTTACGAATGAGACGCTGGCCGAGCACCCCCTCCAGCGACGAGGAAATCATGAACGGCTCCACCCCCATGTCGATAAGACGGGTGACGGCGCCCGGGGCGTCGTTGGTGTGAAGGGTGGTAAATACCAAGTGACCGGTGAGCGATGCCTGGATGGCGATCTGGGCGGTTTCAACGTCGCGCGTTTCACCCACCATGATGCGGTCGGGATCCTGACGCAAAAACGCACGCAATACCCGGCCAAACGTGAGCCCGATGCCTTCATTCACCGGCACCTGCACGATCCCCTCGATATCGTATTCCACCGGATCCTCAGCAGTCAGCAGCTTGGAATCAATCGTGTTGATCTTGTTCAAGCAGGCATAGAGCGTGGTCGTTTTGCCGGAACCGGTCGGGCCCGTGACGATGAAGATGCCGTTGGGCTTCTCAATGGTCTTGAGAATGTAGTCGTAGATGTACTGCGGCATGCCCAGCGTTTCGAGATCGAGGGTGACGGCGCTACGATCGAGCACACGAAGCACCACGCTCTCGCCAAACTGGGTCGGAAGCGTGGAGACACGAAGATCGACCGGCTTGCCGCCAATCGAACGCTGGATTCGACCGTCCTGAGGCAAACGGCGCTCGGCGATGTTGAGGTTCGAGAGGACTCTTTACGCGGGAGATGACGGGGAGCGCGAGGTGGCGGGGCGGCGGGGCCATTTCGTAAAGGGAGCCGTCCACGCGGTAGCGGATTTTGAATTCCGTCTCAAAGGGCTCAAAGTGAATATCGCTCGCACGGTCGGCAATCGCCTGGGCGATGATCAGATCGACGTAGCGGATGATCGGCGTCGCATTGGCTTCGGCCTCCACATCCTTCATGCTCATCTCGCCGTCTTCACCGAAGGCCACCTCGTTGCCGAGCTGGGAGAGGATTTCATCCATGCTCGCCGCATCGGTGCCATAGAAGCGCTTCAGCAGGTCTTCGATCTGGTAAATCGGGCTGACCACTACATAGATGTCCTTGCCCAGGGCAAACCGCAAATCTTCGACCACTTGCGAATTCAGTGGGTCCACCAGCGCGACCGTGATTGAATCCCCCGAAAGCCCCAGCGGCATCGCGCCATGCAGGCGGGCCAGACCGGCGGGAATGAGGCGGAGCACCTCCTGCGGTGGCTCGAATTCCTTCAAATCGATATACTCGGTCCCCAACGCGTTCGCGAGAACCTGAAAGAACTGTTCCTCCGTCAGAATCTGGTAGTCCACCAGCGTCTCAATCACAGTCTTGCCAGAACTGGAAATCTCCTGCAGCAGGTCGTCCACCTGGCCTTTATCCAGGACGCCTTGTTCAACGAGCAGTTCGAGCACTTGTTTGGGGTTCATAAGTTTGAGCGGTTATTTGTCAAATTCACCCGGTTCACCCATCAACTGACGGGCAATCTGGGGGTCCTGGGCCATCAGCAACACGTCTTCGCGGCTGATCAACCCTTCGCGATATTTTTCTACCAGAGAGTATTCCAGCGCGATCATGCCGTATTTCGAACCGGTCAAAATCTCGCTGTGGATGCGATACGATTTGTTCTCACGGATCAACGCAGCGATGGCCGGCGTATTGATCATCAATTCAAAAACGGCAACGCGGCCCTTGCCGTCGCGGCGCGGGAGCAGGAGTTGCGAAATGACCGCGCGCAGGTTCACCGACATCTGGATGCGGATCTGCTCCTGCTTGCCGGGCTCGAAGGCGTCGATGATTCGGTCGATCGTGCGCGCCGCTCCGGTGGTGTGGAGCGTGGAGAAAACCAGGTGCCCGGTCTCGGCCGCGGTGATCGCGGTTTCCGTCGTGATCAGGTCGCGCATCTCACCCACGAGGATCACATCGGGATCCTGCCGCAGCGCGCGGCGCAGCCCTTCCTCGAAGGAGGGAACATCGGTCCCGACCTCGCGCTGGTTCACGATCCCTTTGCGGTGGTCGATGAAATACTCGATCGGGTCTTCGATCGTGATGATGTGCGACTCCGAGGTGTTGTTAATCTCCGCCAGCATACTGGCGAGGGTCGTGGTCTTACCGGCTCCAGTCGGGCCGGTGACGAGGATCATTCCACGGGGGAGCTGGAGCAGTTCCCGGACATTGGGCGGCAAGCCGATTTCCTCGATGCTGAACGTGCGCCGCGGCAGAAAGCGGATGGCGGCCGCATAGCATCCTTTCTCCCGGTAAATACTGATCCGGAAACGATTCCGGTCCAGATAGGTCATGCCGAAATCAATACTCCCCTGCTGGTTCACCATCGCGAACTGTTCCTCGGTGGAAACCGAACGCACCAACTCCTCCGTGTCCTCAGCCGAAAGCGGCGGGACATTCAACTTCACCAACCCACCTTTGAGACGCAAAGTCGGCGGTGCGCCAACCGCGATATGCAAATCCGACGAATTTTCCTCGACCATGAGGCGGAGGAGATCGGACATGGGAATGGATGGCATAGTCGGGAGGGAGACGTTTTAGGCCTAGGCGCTGTCGCCCATCGTGGTTGAGATGACTTCCTCCGCCGTGGTCAGGCCGGATAGAACCTTTCGCACCCCATCCTCGCGCAGCGTGCGCATTCCCAGCTCACGAGCACGGGCGCGCAGTTCGATCGTGGAGGCCTTTTCGTTGATCATGAAGCGCACTTCATCGTCCACCTCGAAAATTTCAAAGATGCCCATTCGTCCTTTGTAGCCCAGGTGGCGGCACTTGTCGCACCCCACAGCCTGCATGATCGTCGCATCGCCGAGCTGGCCGGCATCGATCCCGAGCGCATTCATCTCGCTCTCGGTGATCTCGTGCGGCTGCTTGCAGTTGTTGCAGAGCTTGCGCACCAGGCGCTGCGCCACGATCGCACGGACTGCGGAAGAGACGAGGAACGGCTGCACGCCGATATCCACGAGACGCGCAACGGCGCCTGGGGCATCGTTCGTATGCAGCGTGCTGAAGACGAGGTGACCGGTGAGCGCCGCGTTGATCGCGATGCTCGCCGTTTCCAAGTCACGAATTTCACCGATCATGATCACGTTCGGGGCCTGGCGCAGCATCGAGCGCAGCGCCGCCGGGAAGGTCATGCCGATATCGGCATTTACCTGCACCTGGTTGATGCCCGCCATCTGGTATTCCACCGGGTCTTCCACCGTGATGAGCTTCTTGTCCGGCCGGTTGATGTAGTTCAAGCAACCGTACAGCGTGGTCGTTTTACCGGAACCGGTTGGGCCTGTAACCAGCAAAATGCCGTCGGGCAAAGTAATCAGACGTTCAAAGGTTTCCTGGTCATCGCTCAGGAAGCCGAGTTCCGGCAGGCCGAGCGAGAGGCTCGTCTTGTCGAGAATACGCATAACGATGCTTTCGCCGTGGTTCGTCGGGACCGTGGATACACGAAGATCGACCGATTTGCCGCCGATCTTCACCTGGATACGACCGTCCTGCGGGAGCCGCTTTTCCGCGATACTCATCGAGCCGGTCATGATCTTCAAACGGCTGATGATCGCGGACTGGAGCTTCTTCGGCGGATTCTGCATTTCCACCAGCACACCATCGATGCGGAAACGGACGCGGAACCGCTTTTCGAGCGGCTCCAGGTGAATGTCACTGGTCTTCAGCTTGTGCGCTTCGAGCAACAGCATCGTCACCATCTTGATGATCGGCGCATCGCCGACCTCTTCGCCAATATCGATCTCGCCACCGCCATCGCCAGAAAAGGCTTCCTCTTCCGGGCCGTAATACTTGTCGAGCGCGCTCTTGATCTGCTGCGGGGTCGAGCAGACGAATTCAAGATCGCGCTTGAGGATAAAGTTGAGATTATCGAACGTGTCGAAATTCAGCGGATCATCGACCGCGATGATGATCGACGAGTCATTCTGGCCGATCGGCACCGCCCGATAGCGACGAGCCTCGGCAACGGGCAGCAACTGGAGCAATTCAATCGGCGGGACAAGATTGTCGATGTCCACATACTCCATGCTCGCCTGTGCAGCCACCGCCCGGGTCACGTCTTCCTGGGAAACCGCCCCCTGCTCCACCAGCGCATCCACCAGGGTTTTATGGGGTCCGACCACCGACCGGGCCTGCTCGACCTGCTCGGGGCTGACCAAGGCGGTATCAATAAGAATTTCGCTGATGTATTCGTCGTTACTTGTCACGGGGAGGTCCTGTTGTGGGGTTGTCGGGGCAAACTAGGGAGCACGCCCTTTGATGTCAACGCGACACCTCTGGAAAAAATGCGAAAATGTCAGTTTTGCGAGGAAAGACGGGGTTTACCGGGGAGCGACGGCTGCTTTCGTGCGACGAGGCGGGCGTTGGTCATCCGTTCACGTAAACCGCCCTCGGCCAGAAAGGCCTTTTCCAAGGCGCGCAGTTGCTGGTTGAGCAGGTAGTTCGTCTGGTGAATCACGCAGATAAGCAGGTTGGCAACGATCTCCGGAGGGCGCGTCTCGATATAGGTCCTATAGGACTCATAGGTCGTATTTTTCCGAGTGCCGAGTTTTCTCACGAAAAGCGCCTCACGAGAATCTTTGTCCCAAAGCACATGCTTTCGCGTCCTCAGAAAATCCCGGTAGTCCTCCAGCAGTTCCTCCAGGCTCGCCCGCGCTACATTCACCAGCTTGATCTCTGTCTCCTTGGAAGTCCCGCTCGCCTGACTTCCTTCCAGAATGTTCTGCTTCCCGGAGCGGGCCGCCTGCACCATCTGGTCCCGCGTGCGGTCATAGCGATCAAGGAACCGCTCACAAAAACAGACCGTGCCATCATAAATCACCCGCGCCTTTTGAAACGAGAGCAGGTTTTCATAACCACCATGCGCCGGGATAAAGCCGTCCTTTTTGCGTCCGCCCTCCCCCATGCCGTTGCTCGTCTCATCCATGCTGCATTAATTCCTGTTCCCGATCATCAAGCCAAATAAAAAGCGCTCCTCTTCCGCTGGACCCGCCGTTCTGCAAATTCAAGCGCTACGGTAGCTGCGGAAAAGCATCCCATACGAAAATGACAAGACGGCGAAAAGCACCGGCCAGATGAAAAAGTATACTTCGATGTGAATCTCGCCGTGAAAGTCGGGTTGTGATGGAAGTAAGCGAGACAAGGCAAGACCGAGAAAAGTCGATGCGGCAACGCCTGCGAATAAAAAACTGGCGAGCCGGACAGCTCCAGGAGAGACGCGCCGTCGGGCGGCGATATAAATGGTCACCCCAAAACCAAGAAGCAATCCAACGAATAAGAGAATCATGAGCGCAATGATGATAATTACGCCTGCAATCATCAGGAGATAGCCACCGCCTCCGGTCGGGCTAAATATGTTTTTGAGGGTGGCAATAATCCCAAGGGATATCCCCATGAACGAATATCCATACAAAGCACCTTTGGTAATGATCTGTCCCGCAAGAATGGTAGCAATCGACGCAATGCCCAATCCAATCCGTATCACACGTTGCGACTCACGACTGGCGGCAGGCAAAGGTGGCGGTTTGATCATGGAGCGAACAGAAATAAGGGAAGCTCATGGCAGCCTATCCTTGATAGGCATGGCAGCCAACCCCAAAAGTGGCGGTGGGAATAAGGGAAAACGGAACTGGACTAAAGGCCCTGTTATGAATAACCATTTCTCCCATATCCCTTATGAACGCGAGGCCCTTGGTGATGAAACAACGTTCGAGTTCTCTTTTCGCGATTAGTTCAGGCTGGCGGCGGCTTTCCGTGGTGGCGCTGTTGCTGGCGCTTTCCCCACTCCAGGCAGCGGAGCCGGATGATTCGGCTCCGGATGGCACGCAGGTCGTTTATCACGATCAGTTGGGCCCGGCCAATAGTGCGGGGAATGGATGGTCGGAAAGTGCCACCACCACGGCCCCGGGCGATGGGAGCCGGTATCGGGGGCCTTTTCAGGCGCAGCCGGTGGCTTTGTCGTTAAACGGGCTGCCGCTTCACTCGTGGGTGCGGGTGCGGTTCAATCTTTTCATTGTGGGCTCGTGGGATGGCAGCAGCCCGGTCTGGGGTCCGGATTTGTGGTCGCTCCAGGTGCGCGGCGCGCAGCGGTTGTTCTTCACCACCTTTGGCAATATGGGCGACTTCGTGAACAACAACGCGCAGTCCTTTCCCGATGAATATCCCTGGGGCAAGCATAAGTCGTGGACCGGGGCGGCGGACAAAAATGTGCTGGGCTCCCCCCGGATGAGCAGCCCCTCGACCCGCCGCGATTTGAACGATGGCGTGTATCCGATCGACCTTATCTTCCCCCACTCCGCCGCCTCGCTGGTGCTCGATTTCGCAGGAATTTACGATGATCCGCCGAGTGAACGCCAGTCGTGGGGAGTCGGCGACCTGGAGGTCACCACCCTGACCACCCCGCCAACCGTGGACACCAGCGCCCTGCCCGGCTTGTGGGACGACCTTGCCAGCGACAATGCGATCCAGGCAGACGATGCCCTGTGGAAAATGGTCGCCGCGGGCAGTCGGGCCAACGACTTCATCACCGCCCGCGTCGCGGAAATTCAGGCCGCAGTCAAGAGCGGCACGCGCGGCACCCCGCCGGTGACCGGGCTGGAAGCGTTACGGCTCCATCGCGCCCACCGCATCATTCGCCTGCTCGGAATCGAAGGGCCGAATGCCAGCTTCGCCATCGACCACCTTGTGCCAGAGTATTTTGGCGACTAGGGGAATGGCAAGAAGGCGGTTAATCAAGGTTTTGCCGTCCGCAGGAATTAAAGGGCCTGCAAAAGACAGCCCGATTGGAAAGCTTCGCACGGATGCATGGACTGCCCTCTCTCCTTCGGAGCGGTTTGCTGCAGCGATTGGTTAAGCCACATTTTTTCCTCCACCTCGGTGTCGTCGGAAGAAGTCATACACCAGCATAATACAGAACCAGTGGATGCCGCCGGTGTCGAACAGGGCGATGACGAGAGCAACAGGCCGGAGGATGTGCCTACCGGGAATAAAAAGAACGAGCCGACCAATAGGAGCGAACCAACCAGAGGAAAGCCGGAAACGAAACGATACTCGCCGCGCCCTCGGTGTCGGTAAATGGCTGGCCGAACAAACGAGAGGTGGAAATTGAGGATGCTGACGAACGAGCCGAAACCAAACAGAATGTAATGTAACCGCGCAAAAAGTTTGCCCCCCCATGAAAAGGGTAACCGGGAAAGTGAGAAAAGGGTTAGGTGTTTCTGTGGGGTGAAAAGGGTGGAAAATATGTAACCGCCAAATGATCGCGACTGGGACGCGGAGGGATCGCGGGGCGGCCGGCGATGAGGGTGCGGCTAGTCCGCCGGCGCGAGGACTAGGACGGCGTAGGAATGGAAAGTGTTGATGCCGTCGCGGTAGAGTTGGTTCGTGGAGAGGGCGACAACGCTGATCGGGTCGCCATCGGCGAGCTGGCCCATGGCGGCGGGGGTTTTGAGCAGGAAGGTGCCGAAGACGCGTCCGCCAGGCACCAGGTTGTAGTCGATCACCTGGGATTCGGTGCCGGTGTAGAGGGTCGGACGAAAGGAGGGGCTGTGATCGCCGAAGGTCTCCGGACAGTCCACGATGACATCGCGGCCATTCGGCAGGACAGAGAGGACCAGGCCACGGAGCTGGACGGCATGGATCGCACTGAGCTTTTGGGCAAGCGGATCCAAAGTGGGCTCAGGTTTCGGGGTGGGCTTGCTGAAGACGTCGAGACCGTCGCTAACCAGTTTGGCGTCGCCGTGGTTGGGGTCGTGAGCGAAAGCGGAAAGGGTAAGGGATAACAAGGCGAGGGCGGCGAGTTTCATGGGTCAATCCTTCAGCAGGTTTTGGATGACTTGGGCGACGGGGTAGATCCAGGCGATTTCTTCGCGGGGGATTTCGATGGGAGGATAGGCGGGGTTCCAACTGGAGAGGACGACCACGCCGGATCGGGACTGGTAGAGCTTGCACATGACATCGCCGTGGACGGTGCGGGCAATGACGGTTTCGCCGTTGCGCGGGGTCCGGTTGAGGAGGCAGGGGTCGGATCTTACTATTGACACTCTTACTCCACTGACAACCGCATGGACTCTTAATAGTCAGCACGGGCTTCTTTCCTCTTCTTCGGAAATACATCGCTACTGTCAATGGCAAGCTCCAACCTCTTTTCTTACAGACCGTTCGTAGAAATCATACCGGGAATCCATCTGCATCGTCGCATCGGCCCACATCGTGCGCAACCTTCGCGTTGCGGCTGGCGCGATTGATTAGCCGACCGGGGGGGGTCACGGCTGCTGGGTGAATGCTGCGCCGGTGGTCACGTGCATTTTTATCGGTGCCGTGGGGTTGCTGGAATTGCCAGTGTAGCCGACGGCGTAAAGCTGGTAGTCCCAGCCGAGGCCGACGAGGCTGGTGCTGTCGGCCAGGGAGGATGGTTTGTTGAGGATTTTGCCCACCATCAGGCCGGTGGTGGCTTGAAAATAGGTGCCATCGGCATCGGTGCTTGAGGTGAGGTTGTCCTGGAATTTCTCCACGCCGGTGCTGCCCTGGATGGCGATGGCGGCGGCGCTCCCCTCGCTGAAGACGACGACCTTGGAGAGCCCGGAGGAGGCGCTCCGGGGGACGAATTCCAGCGCCTGATCCGTCCGGCTCATCACCAGCGCGTAGTTGCCGGAGAGCACACCGAATTCGGCGTAGAGCTTCGCGTTGGTAATCGTCACCGTCTGGATTCGGACCTGGCGGATGTCGTTGCCGCTGCTGGGGAGATTGACGGTGTAGCTAATGGTGCCGCTGACCGTGGCGAGGAAGTCCGGCGTGGCCGCGAGCGCCCGTGAACCCAAGCCCGCCAGCACGAGGAAAAGAAATCCCATAAATGCTTTCATGGAACCCGTTGTTACCCTGAAAGGAGCGGCCTGTAAAGAACCGGGAACGGCCCGCCGCGCGGCGCTGCATTCCCACCCGCGCCCGCTGGCTCCCATCCTAGGTGCCCTGGGTAAAGAAGTTGCCGGTGACAAGGTGGATGGTGACGGGCGGGTCGCTGACGGTGGAACTGCTGTAGCCCGTCGAGTAAATGGTGCCCTTCACCCCTGTAATCTGCGACGTGAGATAATTCGCCAAGGTGGATTTTTTAATTTTCGCCACGCCGACGAGACGCCCGACAGTTCCTTTGAGGTAGGTGCCGTCCGCATCAGTGGTGGAGGAGACGTCTTCCTGAAACTCCTCGATGGCAGTTGTGCTCTCCAGCGCGATGGCTGGATTGCCAGCGCCAAGCTTGATCGCCACGACTTTGGACAGGCCCGAGGAGGCACTGCGGGGAATGAACTCGAGCGCTTGGTCCGTGAGGCTAAAGACCAGCGCGTAGTCCTGCTTGAGCAGGCCAAACTCCGAATACAGGCTGTTGTTGGAAACCGGGGTGTGCTGGATGTGAGTGTGGCTCACATCAGCGCCCCCACTGGGGTAGCCGCTGGTGAAATCGACCTTGCCATAGACAGTGACGTAGAAGTCGGGCGGCGAGCTGGCAATGGAAGCGACGACCCCGGAAACGAGCAAGAAGAAACCAGCCACGAGAGTTTTCATGGCCGCAAGTATCCCAATATTGTCTGCCATCTCAAGCTCCGCCATTCGCCCGGTGAATTACAATTTTGCAGACGAGGGGATGCGACCAGGTGCAAATTGGATTCGGGGCCCCGCAGCTAGGTGCCCTGCGTGAAGGTCTTGCCGGTGACGATGTGCAGCATGATCGGCGGCTGCTTCACCGTGGAAGTGCTGGTGTAGCCCCCGGTGGTGACCTTCATGTCCATACCCTTGATATACGCAGTGGAAAAGTTAGTCAGTGTGGAAGGTTTGTAAAACAACTTGCTAATGCAATAGCCCGCCGTGTTCTGGAAGTAGGTGCCATCCGCATCGGTGCTGGAGGCCACCACATTCTGGCTCAAGTAAATCCCCGTGCTCCCGTTGATCGAACCTCCGGTAAATGTAGTCACCTTAAAGACGACGATGGTGGACAGCGACGACGAGGCGCTGCGCGGAATGAATTCCAGGTAAAAGGTATTCAAATCGAAAATCAGCGCATAGTCCCCCGGCTGCACGCCAAACTCGGCATAAAGCTTCTGGTTGGTGATCAGATCGGCATGCGTGCGGGCCTTGCTAAAATCGGTCGTCCCGCTCGACGCGATGCCGGTGGTGTAGGTAATCGTGCCGTTCACGGTCACGAGGAAGCTGGGATAAGTAACCGCCGAGGCGGTGGTGATGAAGCCCGCGATCAGAATCAACAACGATGCGATGAATGCCTTCATAAGTAAAACAAGCTTGGGATTGATAAGAAAAGCCCGCCAACCGGCGGCCGATGGCCGACTGGTAGTGCCCGCCTGCTTATTTCCCCACCAGCACCCCCACGTCAATTCACTTTCCGCCGGATCAAAGCATTTTCACCGGACGATCATCCCCAGTCACTTGGCCAGCAAGCACGGCCTCAGCCCTCAGTTTGGCCCCATCCCATGGCTCCGAATCTCGAATCGTCATGACCACCCATAAACATCAGACCCGGCAGGGATTTCGCGATGGGAAAACGTAAAAAAGGCGGCCCTTGCGGACCGCCTTTCAAATTTTTGCTTCGCGAGGCGTTATTTCTTGGCCGTGCGGTGCTTGACCTTGATCTGGGCCAGGGACTTTTGGAGGCTGGCGTTGACGGTGGCCACTTCGTGGTCGTCGGCGATCTGGTTTTGCAAGGCGGCTTCGGCGCGGGCAATGGCGTCTTTGGCCACGGCTTCGTCGATGTCGTCGGCTTCAAGGGCCATGTCGGTGAGGATCGCCACGGCGTCCTGCGTCACCTCCACGAACCCCTCGCCCACGGCCATCACAGTTTCCCTGCCGTTCTGGGTAAAGACGAGCTCGCCGGGCTTCAACTGGGTCATGAGCGGGGTATGGCCCGCATAGACGCCCATTTCGCCCTCGCTGCCGGGAAGGATGAGGAAGTCCACATCCTTGGAGCCGATTTTTCCGTCCGAATCTTTCTTCGGGAAAATCAGCCCTTCCGGGGTGACGATTTCGAGTTGGAATGTAGCCATGGCTCGGGTCCCGCTTATTCGCGGATCATGTCGATGCCGCCCTTCATGTAGAAGTTGCCTTCCGGCACTTCATCATGCTTGCCCTCAAGGATTTCCTTGAAGCCGCGGACGGTTTCGGCGATCGGCACATACTGGCCGGGGGTGCCGGTGAAGACTTCGGCGACGTGGAACGGCTGGGACAGGAAGCGCTGGATCTTACGGGCGCGATACACCGTGAGCTTGTCCTCGGGCGAAAGTTCGTCCATGCCAAGAATCGCGATGATGTCCTGCAGTTCCTTGTAGCGCTGGAGCACTTTTTGCACGCCACGGGCGACGGCATAGTGTTCCTCGCCCACCACTTCCGGCGCGAGCGCCTTGGAAACGGAGGCGAGCGGATCCACCGCCGGGTAGATGCCGAGTTCCGCGATCGAGCGCTCGAGCACGATGGTCGAGTCGAGGTGCGCGAAGGTGTTCGCCGGGGCCGGATCGGTCAAGTCATCCGCGGGCACGTAAACCGCCTGCACCGAGGTGATGGACCCCTTGGTGGTGGAGGTGATGCGCTCCTGGAGACCGCCCATTTCGGCGGCGAGGGTGGGCTGGTAACCGACGGCGCTCGGCGTGCGACCGAGGAGCGCGGAGACTTCAGCGCCCGCCTGCGAGAAGCGGAAAATGTTGTCGATGAAGAGGAGCACGTCCTGGTTCTTCTCGTCGCGGAAGTATTCCGCCATGGCGAGACCGGAGAGCGCAACGCGGAGACGGGCGCCGGGAGGTTCGTTCATCTGGCCGTAAACCAGCGCCACCTTGGACTTGCTGAGGTCCTTCTGGTTGATGACGCCCGCGTCGGACATTTCATGGTAAAGATCGTTGCCCTCGCGGGAACGCTCGCCCACGCCGGCGAAGACGGAGAAGCCGCCGTGCGCCTTGGCAATGTTGTTAATGAGCTCGAGGATGACAACGGTCTTGCCGACGCCGGCGCCACCGAAGGCTCCGGCTTTACCGCCTTTAATGAAAGGGCAGATCAAGTCAATGACCTTGATACCGGTCTCGAGGATGTGGGCCTTGGTATCCTGCTCAACGAGCGGAGGAGCCTCGCGATGGATGGGATATTTCTTGGTGTAGGGAACCGGGCCGCGCTCGTCCACCGGATCACCGGTGACGTTGAAGATACGTCCGAGGACGCCTTCGCCGACGGGCACCGAGATCGGAGCGCCGGTGGCGTTGATCTTGAGGCCGCGCTTCAGGCCCTCGGTCGAGGACATCGCGATGGCGCGGACCCAGCTTTCACCGAGGTGCTGCTGGACCTCGAAGACGACGCGGCGGGCTTCGCCGGCGACTTCGAACTCGATCTCAAGTGCTTCGTAAATCTTGGGCAATTCAGCGGCGCCGGTGAAATCAACGTCCACGACGGGACCGATCACCTGGATGATCACCCCCTGATTGGAATTGGCAGTTAGAGTTGACATAGTTTCGGTTGGATTGAGCGATTAGGAGGCCGCCATTTGCGCGGTGGTAATTTCGAGGAGTTCGGTCGTGATGCCAGCCTGGCGAACCTTGTTGTATTCGAGGGTGAGATCCTTGATGAGTTGCTTGGCGTTGTCGGTCGCGTTTTTCATCGCGACCATGCGGGCGCTGTGTTCCGAGGCGCGGGCGTCGAGAAACTTCTGGTAAACCTGGTAGTGCAGGTAATGCGGGAGCAAGGACGCGAGCACTTCCTCCTCACCCGGCTCGAAGGTGAACACGCTGCCATCGGCCTTGGCGTGGGCGGAAGCCTTGGGCAGCGTCTCCGGATCGAGCGGGAGCAGCTTTTCCAGCAGCGGCTGCTGGTTGAGGGTGTTGATGAACTTCGTCGAGAGGACGCTCACCTGATCAACCTCGCCAGAGAGGAACTTCTGGATCAGAAGCTTCGAGATGGCCTTGGTCTCGGCGATGGTGAAGGTGTCCTTGATCTCGAAATCGGCGATCAGGTTCTTCCGGCTGCGGGCGGCGAATTGCGAGGCCTTGCGACCGGCGGTGACAATCTGGGCCCCGTCCTTGTTTTGCGCGCCGATTTCGCGGAAGAGGTTGGTATTCAACGCGCCGCAGAGGCCTTTGTCGGTGCTGATGACGAGCAGGAGCTCATTTTTCACCGGGCGCACTTCCAGGAGCGGGCTCAGCGAGGTATCCACGCGCTCGGCCAGCGAGCCCAGCACCCGGGAGAGCAAATCGCTGTAGGGGCGACCGGCCAGAGCGGCCAGCTGCGCCTTGCGCATCTTCGCCGCCGCGACCATTTGCATGGCCTTGGTGATTTGCGCCGTATTCTTGACCGACTTGATGCGGCGTCGGATATCTCGGGTGTTCGCTGCCATGAGGGAAGGAGATTAGCGGAAGATGGTCTTGAATTCATCGAGGGCCGCCTTGAGCTGGCCCTTCACGTCATCGTCAATCTGCCCCTTGTCGAGCAGGGCGTTGAGGACGGTTTCCTTGCGGGTGATGAGGAATTCGAGCAGCTTGGTCTGGAATTCCTTGACCCGGGCGACCGGGACTTCGTCCAGATAACCGTTCTGCATGCTCCAGAGGACGGCGACCTGCTGCTCGATGGGCAGCGGGCTGTACCTGGGACTGTTTGAAGAGTTCGACGATGCGCTGGCCACGGTCGAGCTGCTGCTTGGTGCGGGCGTCGAGATCGGAACCGAACTGGGCGAAGGCCGCCAGTTCGCGGAACTGGGCGAGGTCGCCCTTGATCTTGCCGGCGACCTGCTTGGTGGCCTTGATCTGCGCCGAGGAACCGACGCGGCTGACCGAGAGACCGACCGAGATCGCCGGGCGGATGCCTTGGTAGAAGAGATCGGTTTCGAGATAGACCTGGCCGTCGGTGATCGAGATCACGTTGGTCGGAATGTAGGCGGATACGTCGCCCGCCTGGGTCTCGACGATCGGGAGCGCGGTGAGCGAGCCATTGCCATTCTCCTCATTCACGCGGGCGCTGCGCTCAAGCAGGCGGGAGTGGAGATAGAACACGTCGCCAGGATAGGCTTCACGACCGGAAGGACGCTTCAGCACGAGAGAAATCTGACGGTAGGCGACAGCCTGCTTGGACAGATCATCATAAACGATGAGGGCGTCCATACCGTTGTCCATGAACCACTCACCCATCGAGCAACCGGAGAAGGGGGCGATGTACTGGTTGGTCACCGAATCGGAGGCCGGGGCGGTGACGATGATCGTATAAGGCATGGCGCCATTCGCCTCAAGCACGCCGATGGCGCGGGCGATGTTCGAGCTCTTCTGGCCGATGCCGACGTAGATGGAATAGAGCGGGCGGAAACCGGGCTTGCCTTCGTTCTGGCGGTTGATCTTGGCCTGGTTGATGATGGTGTCGATGGCGATGGTCGTCTTGCCAGTCGCACGATCGCCGATGATCAATTCACGCTGGCCGCGGCCAATCGGAATCATCGCGTCGATGGCCATGATGCCGGTCTGCACGGGCTGGGAGACAGATTTACGCTTGATGATGCCCGGGGCCATTTTGTCCACGGGATAGGAAACGTCCGACTTGATCGGCCCCTTGCCATCAACGGGGCGGCCGAGGGCGTCCACTACACGGCCGAGCAGGCCCATGCCGACGGGGACGGAGAGAAGCTTGCCGGTGGTACGGACTTCGCTGCCTTCGCCGATGCCTTCACCGCTGCCGAGGAGAATGCAGCCAACCTCGGTCTCTTCGAGGTTGAGCGCCAGACCATAGACGCCGCCGGGAAATTCGATCATCTCGTTGAGCATGACGTCGCTCAGTCCTTCAACCTTGGCCACGCCGTCGCCCACTTCGCGAACCACGCCGACATTCGTCCGCGCGGAAGTGGTTTTGATTTCCGAAATCTTGGTTTCGAGTTCCTGAAGTATCGTGCTCATGGGTTAGGCTTGGGTCAGTTGGTCTTGAAGGCGCTGCAAACGGCTTTTGACGCTGTTATCCCAGACGTCGCTGCCAATCTTGATTCGCAGACCTCCGATAAATTCGGGGTTTACAGAGAAAGTGATGGTAAGATCGCTACCGAAACGGGTCTTCAGATCATTGGTGATCTGAGCTACGGTCGCATTGTCGAGCGGAGCCGCACTCTCGATGTGGGCATGGTGACGCTCAGTTTCGAGCCGGATCAGGCGATGATAGCTTTTAAGCACCTCCACGAAGTGGCGGGGCTTGTTTTCAATGACGGAAGCCGCCAGCGACTGGATCTTACCATTGTCCAGCCGCCCATCGGTAAAGCTCGCCTGATACATCTGCTTGGCCAGCTTGCGGGATTCTTTCGAGAGTTTCATGACTTCCGGCGGAGAGGGTTTTAGGCGGCAATCTCACGCGCGGCCTCTTCCGAGAGGCGGCGCTGATCATCCGCAGTGAGAACTTTGCCGGTGACGCGGGCCGTGGTGTCCACCACCAGGCGACCGACTTCGCGCTTGAGCTCGGCGAACAGACGATCGCGCTCCATGGTAGTCGCTTCGTTCGCCTTGGCGATAATGCGCTCGGCTTCGGCGAGGGCTTCCTTCGCCTTCTTTTCGGAGAGGGCGGCGGCGCTGGTGTGCGCCTCGTCAATCAACTTCTGGGCCTCGGTATTGGCCTTGCCGATGATTTCCTTGTAGTGGGCTTCCGCCTCGGCGAGCTGCTGCTGGATCTTCTCTACATTCTTCTGCCCTTCCTCAATGCGACGACGACGCTGCTCGAGCATGTCAACAATCGGGCCAAACGCCTTCTTCTTCAGCACCGTGTAAAGGATGAGGAAAAGCAGGCACTGGGCGATAAAGCGCCACCACTCGATGCCAAAGGTGTCGAAAATAGCTTTAAGTTGATCCATATCAAAAGGGGCAGTTTGGGGTTGTCGGCTTTATGCCGACAACCCCGGTAAAAAACGTCTTACTTGCCGAGGAACATGAACACCATCGCATAAATGGTGATGGATTCCGCGAGGGCGATACCGAGCAGGCCGATCGTGAGGATCTTGCCTTGGGCGCCGGGATTGCGACCGATGGCTTCCACCATCTTGGCACCCACGAGGCCGATGCCGATACCGGAACCGGTGCAGGCGAGGCCGAACATTACGTTACCACTCAAAGCAGGAGCTGCCACTTCGGCGGCCGCCATTACTGCGGGGATCATTGCTGTCATAGTTGTCTTAGGTTTACTGGTTCAGTTTGGATTTTCCAGCCGCCCACGCTCAGAGGATGGTCCCGGCGGAAAAAGGGTTCAAAATCATCGATGGCTATGACCCTCATCCTCATGCGAGGTGGAGAGCTGGATATAGCTGGCGCAAAGCAAAGTGAAGACGAAGGCCTGAATGAGCGCGACCAGCAGCTCGTAGGCGTAGAACGGCAACTGGAAGGCCACCGCCATCGCCTCCTTCACAATGAAGGGCATGTGCTCACCGAAGGAGCCCATGATGTGCAGCAGGATCTCACCAGCGGAGATGTTGCCGAAGTGTCGCAGCGAGAGGGTCAACGGTCGGATCGAGATGGAGATCACCTCAATCAAACCAACACCAATGAACAATAGAAGAAATGCAAAATAAGCGATACCCTTGGCTTCCGTCTTGGGACCAAAGGTGTGCTTGACGAAGCCCCAAAGACCCACCTCGGTCAGCGTCCAATAAAGCCAAAGCACCATGAAGACCAGCGCCATCGCGGCCGTCATGTTCAAATCAGCCCCGGAGGGGCGGAAGAGTGGATGTTGCACCGAAGCCAGTGAAAGCGGGCCGACTTTTTCACCCCAGCCAATCGTGCCGACGCCGGGCAGCAGGCCGAACAAATTGGTCGCGAGCAGGAAAATAACGATCGTCGCAAGGAAGGCGAAGCAGCGCGAGATCATGTGCTTACCGACGATGCCTTCAAGAAAATCGTAAAGCGCTTCAACCAAGGCTTCAAACCAGTTCTGCTTCTTGGTCGGGATCAACTGCATATCCTTCGTCGCACGACGGGCGAAGAAGAGAATCAGCAGGGTTACAACGATCGTCACCAGCACGGAATTGGTGAACCACGCCAGCGAGTGCGACTCGAGCGGCTGCGCCATCATCGAGATGCCTTCGGTTCCTTCAGCTAAGGGCAAAACGGGTATCATACGGGTCGGGGGCTGCCACAGTCAAAATGCGCGAAAATACAGGGGAAAACGCACAGGACGGGAGCAACGTGGACAGGCATTAAATCAGTGGTTCATTTTTTCGCAAGCGGTTTTGTGAATTATTTCACAAGGCGTCTTTCCTTGGGGAACTTGGGGTCCACAAAACGGCAGGGGCTTCTTCGCTATCTTATCCGCCACCCCGCTGCAACTACGAATATAAAAAAATCTTAAAAATCCCTCATTTTTTACATTCCCCTGACGGGAACGAGCAAACTCAACCGCGGTGGACGCGGCGCGCGCGGCGGGGAAGGGGTTTTTGTCCGCAGATTTCGCCGATTTACGCAGATTGGAATCAAGATCTCGGAAAACCGAGTGGTGATATTTCCCTGCTTGCCATCGGCAAGCTTTGGACTGCGGCGACAGGTCGCCGCTTTTGCACGCGGGACACGTCTCGCTTGCTCCATCATTTTTTTCGGGAACGCCAAGCAGGCGAGCAATCACCAGCGCTTCATCAGCTTCTTGAGCTGTTGCGTGGTTTGCTGGAGGGCAAAGCGTTTGGCAGCGAAGGCCTGGCCGGCGGTGCCCATAGCTTGGGCGGTGGCGGGATTGCTCAATACTTTGGCGAGGGCTTGAGCCAAGGCATCGACATCACGCTCGGGCACCAATAGACCAGTCTGCCCGTCGATCACCATTTCCGGAACGCCAGCGAGCGGGGTGGAAACGACCGGCAGGCCGGAGGCCATCGCTTCCATGATAACCGTCGGCAGGTTGTCCATTCCCCCGTCGTGCTCGGTGACGCAGGCAAGGCTGAAGACACTGGCCTGGGCAAGCTGGGCGCGAACTTCATCTTCGGTGGCGGCGCCGGGCATTTCCACGCAATCGGTGAGGTTGAGCTCGGCAATTTGGCGGCGAAGATCGTCTTCCAGCGGGCCACTACCAAGGATGCGGCAGGTGAAATCCATCCCCCGTTGCTTCAGGAGCGCACAGGCGGAGATTAAAACTCCAAAGCCTTTTTTCTCCACACAACGTCCCACGGAGAGAATCAGCGGCTTTCCGGGGGCTGGTTGGGCCTGCGGGAAGCGGTCCATTTCGATACCGTTGTAAACCCGGCGCACCTTGGCGGAGTATTGTGGAAATTTCTCCTCGAGCCAGCGTCCGCTGTAGTCGGTAACCGTGACGACGAACTTCGCCTCGCGCATGAGGTCCTCGAAAGTGACCGGAAAATCGCCCATGCAGAACATATCGTTCGCATGGCCGGTAAAGCTGAAAGTGATGCCAAAGAATTGCTTGATCCAATAGGCGGTGCGGGCAGCGATCCCAGCAAAATGGGCATGCACATGCTTCACCCCGCGGCGCTTGAGCGCGGTCCCGAGATAGTGTGCCTGGTAGAGACGCATCTTGTCACCCTTCGCCCCCCAGCCAGTGAAGACTTCCCAGATGCGACCCGGCACTTTGCCAGCGGCACGGAGGGCCTTGAGCCGCTCGGCAAGCACGGCATCGTCGGGCAGGTAATTCACTTGTTTCGCCAGCGGGAATTGCCCGGGCACCTCTTCCTCCGCCTCGCGGATGGAGAAAAGCAGCGGATTCATCTTCTGCCGGGCCATTTCCTCCACCTCGCGCACGCAGAACATCTGGAGGAAGGAAGGGAAGCGCTCGAACAGGTAGGCCACTTTGTGGCGTCCGCGACCGATGACTTCCAGCGCGGGGTCTTCGTAATGTGTTTTAACCTTTGTCACACCTCCGACGGCTACTGTTTTGACGGAGGACCCGCTCCACTTCGGCGCACCGATGGCACGCGCCTCGTCGTAGTAAGACTCCAATTTCTCGATCTGGCGCTTTTGCTCGAACTCGGCGCTGACGGAGGCGGAGGCGGCATCGCCCATCGTGCGCCATTCGTCAATGGAACCGGTGAGCCGTTGCATCATCGCATGCAGCCCTTCCATATCGCGCTCAGGGACGAGGTGGCCGGTGCGACCGTTGTCCACCGCCTCGGGAATGCCACCGTGGAGCGTGGCCAGCACAGGCAGGCCGGTGGACATCGCCTCCAGCATGGAATTCGGCACCCCCTCCTGGTTCTGGTCCTCGGTCATCTCGCTCGGGTGGACGAAAACGTGAGCCTGGTGATAAAGAGCGGCCAGCTTCGCCTGGTCGAGGAAGCCGGTGAGTGTCACCGCATGGCCAATTCCCAGTTCCTGCACAAGCTGCTGGACGGTCTCCTGCATCGGCCCCTCGCCCGCCAGCGTGAAGCGGGAACGCGGGTGCTCCGCATGAAATCTGGCAAAGGCAGTCAGCGCGGTTTTCAGCCCCTTCTTTTGCACCAACCGGCAGGCCTGCACAAAATGCCAGGCACCATCCGCAGGCGCGGTGCGCTCAAGGTAGGGATACTTTTCCAGCGGGATGCCAGTGCGATTGAGCCGAATTTTTTCGTCGGGGCAGCCGAGGGCGCGCAGGCGGTCCATGAGCGAATGCGACCGGGCGAGCACCAGCGGCGCGACCTGGAGCAGCTCGCGCAATTGCACGCCGTACTCGGGCTTGTCGGCCCGCTCCTGCACATCCATACCGTGAAAGGAAACCACACACGGCTTCCCCCATTCCTTGATGAAAGGGAGCAGATGAACGCCGGTATGGCCGAAATAGATGTGCATCAGGTCGGTCGGTCGCCGGTTTACGATTCGCAACAGCCAGAGCATCTCGCCCCGGTAATAAATGGGCGGGAGCTTCTTCACATGCTTCAGCCAGAAGCGGCGTAGGAAGTTCTTCCGTGCCTTGCGCTTCTCCGCCACTTCGAGGTCGTCGAAGGGATAGCGATCCGCGCACATCCGCTCCCGGGTCACCACATAGGTGTGGTAACGCCGCAAGCCTGTCACTTGTCGGTAGATATGGAGCATCTCCGGCTTCAAAAAGGTCGTGCAATAACTGGCGACAATCGGCTGCGACATGGAAAAGAGGGGCAATTTGGAAAACATCCCCGGCCTTGTCCACGCCGAAATGATCGTTTGATACCTCTCTGCCTTTTAACCTCATCATTAATTTTCCTAAAGTTCTCACCTTATCCGACGAGTAATAAATTCATCATCAAGGTTTAAACCTTGAGAACCATTGAAGATTTACCAGCCCTTTTCCATCGAGATAATGACTCCCAACCTCATTTCCGAATCCACCTGGATTCTAGCCCTCAATCCATCCACCAAGGAAGGCTTTGAGTTCCTGGCCTTGAAAATACTACTCGGCACGTTGCGGATGCGATTGCAGACCAAATCCGCAACCCCCTCCCAATGCGCCGTCGAATTAAAGACCTTCTTCACCAAGCACGCCGCCATTCCCGCCGTCCAGCGTGATCTGGAAAAAATCTCCCACCTCAAAGCCGCCTGATTCCTATGTTATTAACTCCTGATCAAGTTTCCGAAAAAATCCATATTGGAAAGCCCTTGCTGCTCGCCGGGGACGAAGCCCTGCTCAACCGTCTCCCCTCGGGACAATGGATTGGAGGCACGATCCCTTACTTCATGACCGCAGAGGGTGGCTGCAAACGAAATGACCTCATTTTCGTCACGGAACTGCCGAAATGCGCTTTGGGCGCCCGCATCGAAGTTTTTCAATCTCATAAGCTTGATCACTTGTATTCAGCAGGAGCAAGCGACGAAGTCAGTTTTATCATTATTCCCGCGGGCTGTTCCACTCACCAGAGTTTCGCTCTCAATGCGCCGGGCTTTCCCGAGTTTGCCAGCCATCCGCTCATCGGGTGGATCTCCGGAGTGGATCTTGACGCCCCCAGCCAGACCAAACCCAAGGTTTATGCAGGCAACGCGACGCCGCTGGAAGATGCTGCCGTCGTCCTGCGGCTCAAGCTTCCACCCACTAAATTTGCCCAGATCAACATCATCAATTTGTTCCATCAGGGCGATGGCGACACCATCACCTTCCCGGTCGGCGGCTTCGCGGTAAACACCGCGCAAATCAACGGCGTGGCGCAGAGCTTCTCCACCTACCTCAAGGAAAAGAACGTGGATACCCGCCTCCCTCTCGTGGCGGATTATGCCGGCGCGATGATCAATGTAAGCATCAAGAAAACCGCGAACCAAAACGGCGAAGTGGAGTTCTACGCCCCAGTGGTTCCTGGGATTGAATATCGGCTGGCCTCACCGGTTGGCGATTATGTCAAAAACTTCGTTGCGACGCTGGGGCACATTTCCCCGAGTCAGATGGCATTTTCATGCAATTGCATCCTCAACTACCTTTACTCGGGGCTTGAGGGCAAAACCACCGGTGGGATCACCGGCCCGATTACCTTTGGGGAAATTGCCTATCAGTTGCTCAATCAAACACTCGCTTACCTGACGATTGAGGAGTTGACCTAGGAACTCCTCCAGATCCGTATTCCCCCGTGGCGGGCGCAGTTTAACACGGCCCCGCCATTTTCATTTCCTCTCTCCAAGTCGAAGAGAAAGCCGGCAATTGTTTTGAACAACTAGCGTTTGCACCACGTGGCGGGGCGGCATAGGCTGAATTCCTGTGACCACTCAAGACCTCGTTTCACTTCCCGATGCGCGCGGGCATTTCGGCCCCTATGGCGGCATGTTCGTGCCCGAAACGCTCATGCCCAATTTCATCGAGGCTTATTGCGGAATACGACCGCGCCAAGAACGATCCCGCCTTCCAGGCCGAGTTGAATTACTACCTGCGCGATTATGTGGGCCGCCCCACCCCGCTCTACTTTGCCGAACGGCTCACCCAGGAACTCGGCGGCGCGAAGATTTACCTCAAGCGCGAAGATCTGCTCCACACCGGCGCGCACAAGATCAATAACGCGATCGGGCAGATCCTGCTCGCGCGGCGGCTGGGCAAGAAGCGAATCATCGCGGAAACCGGCGCGGGACAACACGGCGTCGCCACCGCTACGGTGTGCGCCCGTTTCGGCTTCGAATGCGTGATTTACATGGGCGAGGTGGATATGGAGCGCCAGGCGCTGAATGTCGCCCGCATGCGCTTCCTCGGAGCGAAAGTCGTACCGGTGACGGCGGGACAGCGCACGCTCAAGGAGGCCGTGAGCGAGGCGTTGCGCGACTGGGTCACCAATCCCCGCACCACCCATTACATCCTCGGCTCCGCGCTCGGCGCCCATCCGTTCCCGATGATCGTGCGCGACTTCCACAAGGTGATTGGCGAGGAAGCGCGGGCGCAGATTTTGGAGAAGGAAAACCGGCTGCCCAATCTGCTCGTTGCCTGCGTGGGCGGCGGCAGCAACGCCATCGGGCTCTTCTGGCCTTTCCTCAAGGACGACGGAGTAAAGATGGTTGGCGTGGAAGCCGGAGGCCGTGGCATTCGCGATGGGGAACATGCCGCACGTTTTCAAGGCGGAAAGCTGGGCGTACTCCAGGGGACGCGCACCTGGCTGCTGGCGGATGAGAATGGCCAGATCCAGCTCACTCATTCCGTAAGCGCCGGGCTCGATTATGCGGCGGTCGGTCCCGAGCATGCCAACTTGCGCGAACAAGGCCGGATCGATTACGACTACGCCACCGATGACGAGGCACTGGATGCCTTTGCCAAGCTCAGCCGCTGGGAGGGCATCATTCCCGCGCTGGAGTCCTCGCACGCCATTGCGCACGTGATCAAGGTCGCGCCCAAGCTGGCAGCCGACCAGATTATCATCGCGAACCTTTCCGGCCGCGGCGACAAGGACGTAGCCCAAGCCGCCGACTTTCTCTTCAAAGCTGGGGATTTAGAATAATCCCCAGCCGGACAGAACCGCCGACCTGCCGCCCCAAACCTTGCGTCCGCGACCGCGAAGCAAGCCGAGGAGAGCCATGCCTACAAAACCCAGGATCGTTCCCGAGGGCTCGGGCACAGCGGTCGTGGCGGGCATGACCGAGAAATTATCGAGATCGATCGGATTGTTCGTCCCGGCCTGTGGCTGGTCCGAAAACAGCAGCGAAGCCAGTTGCGGGGACAACGCGAGATTGCCGGTCGTCGAATAAAGGCTGCGACCGCTCCACGTGTGCGTGTCCAGCGCTCCGCCGCCGAAGGAGGAAATACTGCCGCTGTAGGTGAAATTGTTCAGATCGAGGGTTGTGGTCACCTGATACCAGGTATTGGAGGCCAGCGCCGTGATATTCACTACTCCCGAAGCGTCCTGCAGGGAAAAGGTCTGATTGCTGCCACCGATCAGCAAATCGCTGAAATACCCACCCGCCGTACTGGAAGTGGGCAGGAAAGCCCACGTATTGCCGTAATATTGCGTCGGCACCATGAAGTCGAAAGAGACCTGCAACATCCCGCTCTGCGGGTTAAAGCTCTGTTGCAGCCAGGGCGTCACGGTCGCTCCAGTGTCATCAGAAAGTTGAAACGAGTAGTTACCGGTTGGATAAATATTCGTAAATGGGCTGGAACCTACCACCTGGCTCCCAGAACCATCGCCCGCAACAAAGTTCCACGAAGTCGGAACATGATTGCTGGTGAAGGATTCGAAATTTCCGTTAGTGAGTTGTTCCTGCGCGCAGGCTGATCCCATCAGGATCATTCCGAGCAGCAGAGAGGCGGCGGTATGCTTGTTGCTCATAGGTGGTAGTAGCGGTTTTAAGAAAAGTGCCGCCTAACCAGTGTTAAACAAGTTACCCTCTCGTGCCTAAGGTTACATTTGCTCCAGCCTTAATGACGCTTTTTGAACACCCCATGACGATTAGGCCGCAAGACTGCCAGCGGCACGCAGGGTGCTAATCTCAAACCCGCCAATCCAAGAACCCGCTTTATTTTTTCAAACAGGATGAGGAGAGGATGATCGCACCGCGCGGTGAGTGATCATCAAGTCGCACTCCCGGAATGATCCGCCTTCTTTACCGACTGCACCGCCGGATCCCGCACGATCTGATCGAGTACATCGAAGAGTCGATGCTGGTGCAAGCGGAGGTCGAGTTCGACCCAGGACTCGCCTTTCTCCTCATGCCAGCGAATCCCCTGGAGGGGGACATTGAACAGGGAAAGAATCTGCGTCAGCCGGATGCGGGTTTTCCCCAGGTCTGAATCATAGGTCACCGTGGCCACCACATGGCTGATCTTTCCCAGCCCATACGCTTCCACCAGAAGAATCCCCACCAATACCATTCTCACCAGGATGCTGAGCGCCAGCCCGGCTCCGGCAAAGCCCGCCCCCACCACCATGCCCACCGATGCGCAGACCCAGATCGTCGCCGCCGTCGTCATCCCCGAGATGGTGCCCCGGTCCCGCATGATCACCCCGGCACCGAGAAAACCGATTCCCGTCACGATCTGCGCCGCGACCCGCCCCGAGTCCCCGGTATTGCTGGCAAAGGCAACGGAAACCATCGTGAAAACTGCCGAGCCAAGACACACCAGAATCATCGTCCGCAAGCCCGCTGGCTTTTCGCGCCGCTCCCGCTCCGCCCCGATAATGGAGCCGCACGCAATCGCCGCCAGTGCCAGCAGCGCATTTGCCCACGGAGTCGGCAAGAGGGAGTGCAGATTTCCAAGCAGCCAGTTCATTTCAAGCAAGAGGGTTTCTCCATTCACCATCGGCTTTTCCGCCCGGCTTGAAAAGCATTTCCCGTCCGCCGCCTTGCTTGAAAATTGCTTGCCGCGCCAGGTTGCACGTCGATAGTAGTCGCGTCCCGTTCCCGTAGTTCAATGGATAGAACAGTGGTTTCCTAAACCATTAATGTGAGTTCGATTCTCGCCGGGAACGCTCTTACCGCACCATCAAACGCCGGAGGGTTCCAGATCGGCTTCCGCCTCGGGTTCATCGACGATTTCCTCTTCGGCATTGCCCCGCGAGTGGTCCTTGGCCACCACCATGTAAATGGCAGGGACGACGAAAAGCGTGAAGAAGGAGCCGATGAACATGCCGGTGACCACGATCCAGCCGATGCTGTTGCGCGAAGCGGCGCCGGGGCCGTTGGCGAAGATCAGCGGCAGATGGCCGGCGACCGTGGCAATCGAGGTCATGAGAATCGGGCGCAGACGGATGCTGGTGGCATCCATGATGGCCTTCAATTTCGACTCGCCGTCTTCCTGCAATTTATTCGCGAACTCAACGATAAGAATGCCGTTTTTAGCCACCAGACCGACGAGCGTAATGAGGCCAACCTGGCTGTAGATGTTCAGCGACGTAAACCCGAGGAAGGAGAACATGAGCGCCCCCGCGAGCGCGAGCGGCACCGAGCCCAGGAGAATGACCGCCGGATCGCGGAAACTCTCGAACTGGGCGGCGAGCACGAGGAAGATGACAATCACCGCCAACAGCATGGTAGGCAGGAACTTGCTGCCTTCCAGGCGGAGCTGCCGGGATTCACTGCCGTAGTCCAGGGTATAGCCCCGGGGCAGGATTTCATGCGCCTTCTCCTCCAACGCCTTCAAAGCCTGATCCAGCGTCGCGAACGGAAGTTGCTGGCCGGTGATTTTCACCGAGTTCAACTGCTGGAAGTGGTTGAGCGAACGCGGCTGCACCTTGTTCTCAATATGCGCAAAGGTGGAGAGCTTTAACAACTGGTCGCCGGGACCGGTGACATAAAGGCTTTCCAATTGATCAGGGTTCAACCGCTCGGAACGCTGCACCTGGGGGATGACCTTGTAGCTCTGCCCGGAAATGCTGAAGCGGTTGACATAATTGCCCCCCATCATGGTGCTGACGTCGGCGCCTACCTGCTGGAGGTTGAGCCCCAGCGAAGCAACCTTGTCGCGGTCAAAGACAAGCTCCGACTCGGGCTGGTCGAGCTTCAAGTCCGTATCAAAGAACATGAAGAGACCGCTCTTCTGCGCGGCGTCCATCAACTGCCCGGCATACTCGTGCAGTTGCTCCGGGGTTCCCGGGCCGGTGAGCACGAACTCCACCGAGGTATTGCCACCACCCGGCAAGGCCGGAGGCGTAAGGCAAAAGACCTGCACGCCAGGAATCCCCGAGAGCTTGCTCCCCGCTTGAAACGCGAGCTGGGCCGCCTTTTCATTACGCTCGCTCCAGGGCTTGAGCACCATGCCGGAGAAGCTCATCGCACTACCCGCTCCCGTGAGCTGGAAGATGTGATCCGCCTGCGGGAAGGAGTGATAGACGTCGTACACCTTGTCGGTGAAAAGCTGGGTCTGATCCACGGTGGCATTCGGCGCGGCATTGACGATGCCGAAGACCACCCCCTGATCCTCGGCCGGGGCCAGCTCGTGCGTGGACATCATGTAGAACGGAACGACAAGCAGCGTGACCAGAAGCCACAGCACCAGCGTGACGGGCCGGTATTTCAAGGTATTGCCCAGCATGCTCGAATAGCTGGAACGGACGCGCTCGAAGCGGCGGTTGATCCAGCCCGCGAAGCCTTTGTCCGCATCACCATGGCGCAGCAGCTTCGAGCACATCATCGGCGAGAGCGTAAGCGCCACGAAACCGGAGATCGTCACCGCACCCGCAAGCGTGAGGGCAAACTCACGGAAGAGCGTGCCGGTGAGACCGCCCTGGATCGCAACCGGCACATAGACTGCGGCCAGCGTGATCGTCATCGCAATGATCGGCGTGAACAACTCGCGGGCGCTTTGGATCGCCGCCTGGAAGGGGCGCATACCCTCCGCCAGATGGCGCTCCACGTTTTCCACCACCACGATCGCATCGTCCACCACGAGCCCGACCGAGAGCACGATGGCGAGCAGGGTGAGCAAGTTCAACGTGAAGCCAAAGATGACCATGATGACCGCCGCGCCGACCAGCGAAAGCGGAATGGCCACCACCGGGATGATGAGGCCGCGGGCGGAACCGAGGAAGAGGAAGATGACCGCGACAACGATGCACAGGGTCTCGGTGAGCGTTTTCACCACATCCTTGAGCGCATCGCGGATGTATTCGGTGGAGTCGTAGGGAATCTCCACGAACATGCCCGCGGGCAGTTGCTTCTGGATGTCCGGCACCGCATCGCGCACCCGCTTGATCACGTCGAGCGAATTGGCCGTGGGCAACACCCAGATGCCCATGAAGGTGGCTTTCTTGCCGTCGAAACGCACGTCTTGCGTATAGTTCTCGGCACCGAGTTCCACGTCGGCAATATCTTTCAGCCGCACGATGTTTCCGGCAGCGTGCTTGACTACAAGGTCCTTGAAATCCTCCACGCTTTTCAAATCCGTGTTGGCAACCAGGTTGACGGTGACCATCGAGCCATTGGTCTGGCCGAGAGCGGAAAGGTAGTTATTCGCGGCCAGCGCGGTTCGCAGATCGGTGGGGCTGATATTCAGCGCGGCCATCCGGTCCCCATGCAACCAAATGCGCATGGCAAAGGTGCGCGCTCCGAGAATATCCGCCCGCTGCACCCCGCTGATGGCGCTGATCTTCGGCTGGACGATACGGGTGAGATAATCGGTGATCTGGTTCTGTGCCAGGTCCTTCGACGAGAAGCTGAGGTACATCGCCGCCCGCTGGTCGTCGTTGTTCTTCACATCAATCACCGGGGCCTCGGCTTCGGTGGGCAGATCGTTGCGCACCTGTGCCACCTTCGCCTGGATCTGGGTGAGGGCGGCGTTGGTGTCATAGTTCAGCACCAGGTGCACGGTGATCGTACTCGTGCCCAGCGTGCTGGAGGACTCCATGTAGTCAATTCCATCCGCACTCGCGATCACGCGCTTGAGCGGCGTGGTAATGAAGCCCTGCACGAGATCCGGAGCCGCGCCAACATAGGTCGTGGTAACCGTGACGACGGCGATGTCGCTGCGCGGATACTGGCGGACGTTCAGTTCCTTGATGGCCGTGAGCCCCGCGATGAGAACGATGAGGTTCACCACGGTGGCCAGCACCGGCCGGCGAACAAAAAGATCGGTAATTTTCATGGTGCGTAAGTCGCCCGGCCTAGGTATTCGGCGGCGTGGGGTTCAATTTATTTTCCGGCTGCACTTGATTGTTCACCTGCACGGCGGCCCCGGCCTTGAGCCGGAATACCCCGGCGCTCACGACCACATCGCCCGCCTTCAGGCCGGAGGTCACCTGCACCTGGTCGCCACGCGACTGCCCGGTTTGCACGAATTGCTCCTCCACCCCCTGGTAGCTCGCTCCGTCCTCACCTTTCATCGACTTCACGATGAAGACCGAGTTTCCATAGGGCGCGTAGTTGATCGAGGAAGTCGGCACTGCCAGCACGTCTTCGTGGCTGGGAATCAGCACCTGCACCTTGGCAAACATCCCGGGCTTCAGCCTGCCATCGGCATTTTCCAGCGTGGCCTGCACTTCGATATTTCGGGTCGCCGTGTCGAAGGCGGAATTGAGCGCCGTGACCTTGCCCTGGAACTTATCATTCGCAAAGCCGTCCACCGCCAGCGCCACATCGCTGCCGACATTTACCAGCTTCAAGCTCTGCTGCGGCAGCGAAAAATTCACGTAAATCGGGCTGAAAGATTGCAGCGAGACAATCGGCGTCCCCGCGCTGAAATACTGCCCCTTGTTCACCTGCCGAATCCCCGCCATGCCATCGAAGGGTGCGCGAACGGTCTTGTGATCGATCACCGCCTCGATCTGCTCCACGGCGGCAACGGCCTGGTCGTACTGCGCTTTGGCCTGGTCGTAATCCGATTGCGCGGCCACCTTGCGCTTGAGCAAATCCGCCTGCCGCGCCAGCGAGACGCTCATCCAATCCCGCTGCGCTTCGGCGGAGTGCAGTTGCGCCACATCCTGCTTCGCATCCAGTTCCATCAGCAAATCGCCTTTTTTCACCGGGGTGCCCGACTCAAACGGGATATTCACCACCACCCCGGATTGATCGGTGCTGACGGTCACCCCGTTGACCGCCTCCAGCGAGCCCACCGCCGAAACATAGGGCTGCCACGTCTGCGCCTGCACTATGACCGTGGAAACCGCCGCCGGCGGTGGTGCAAACATCTTTCCCCGCGAGGCCGCCGCCTTGATGCGAAAAACCGTGATCACAACCAGGAGCGCGACCACTCCGAAGAAGATCGCCAGCATCAGAAACATTCGTTTTGCCATAATAATTAAGGATTAAAGAGTGAGTTTGGCCTCGACTGCACAGGGATGGTCCATTTCGGCCTCCCCCGGAGCAACCAGCCCGGATTGCAATTTTTTCAAGAGGTGAACGAGTTGTTTTCGCTCGGGCTCGTCCAGCGGTTTCAAAATTTCCGCCACCCGCCCAAAATAGCCCGGCAGGAGCGCTTCCATCTCCGCCCGGCCTTTAGCGGTCAACTCCACGCGCACGGCCCGGCGATCCTCCGGCTCCTGCTCCCGCTGCACGCGACCGTCGCGTTCCAGGATATCCAGCAAGCCGCTCATGGTCGCCCGGGAGACCCCCGCCCGGTCGGCCAGTTCAGTCGCCCCGCACCCGCCCTCGCGGTGTAAAAGAATCATCATCACCGCAAACCGCCCCTGGCTCATCCGATGCGCGGAAAGGTGGTCCCCCTCGGCATTGAAAAGCAGATCGCCGGTGAACAACACATTGAGAAAAGCCTCCACCGCCGACGGTTCGAGCGTCGGATACTGAGTCGCGGCCTCAAGCAGATGCTCGAACCGGGGTAGTTTTTTCAGCAAAAGGAACGACATGCGAAAATTGATTAGGTGCCTAATTATCAGCGACCTTAAGCTTTGTCAAATCCGCACCATAAAATTTCCGGAGCGGCGGCAATCAGGCCTGGCCAAATTTTCCATTGACGCCACCGGAGACCTGCCCTTACTTTCCACCCACTTCTTATCAAGAGTGACCGAGGGACTGGCCCGATGAAGTCACGGCAACCGCTTGTTGGCGGGAGTTGATGGATGAGAGTTGATCGTTGATGGGCAAAGTTGCGGCTCCGCCGCCTCGCTTTTCCTCTCAACCCTCAACTTTCAACTATCAACCCTCTTCCAAGGCCCAGGTGCCAAATCCAGCTCTTTCGCAGCGCAAGCCGCGAAGGGGAAAGATGAGGGGGAATACAAGCGCACCGTCGCATTGTCTTCTGCTCAAGGGCTGTCTCCAGCTCACTCGCGATAAGGGAACCCTGTATATGGACACGACGAATCGCCCTTATTTTTCCCATCTGAAATGTCGCGAATGCGGAAGCGCCTACCCGAAGGAGGCCATCCACGTGTGCGACTTCGATTTCGGCCCGCTCGAGGCGGCCTATGACTACGACGCGATCAAGAGCGTGCTCTCGCGCAAGGTCATCGAATCGCGTCCGCAGACGATGTGGCGCTATCGCGAGCTGCTGCCGATCGATGGTGAGCCGACCGTCGGCACCCAGGTGGGCTTCACGCCACTCGTCGAAGCGAAGCGTCTCGCCGAAGCGCTCGGGGTCAAAAAGGTTTACGTCAAGAACGACACCGTCAACTACCCCACCCTTTCCTTCAAGGATCGCGTCGTCTCCGTCGCATTGAGCCGCGCCCGCGAATTGGGCTTTGAAGTGGTCGCCTGTGCTTCCACCGGCAACCTCGCCAACTCCGTGGCCGCCAATGCCGCCGCGGCGGGCTTGAAAAGCTATGTGCTGATTCCCGCCGATCTGGAGCAGGGCAAGGTGCTCGGCTCGCTGGCCTATGGCACGAACGTCATCGGCATCCACGGCCCGTACGATCAGGTGAACCGCCTGTGCTCCGAGATCGCCGGCAAGTATGGCTGGGGCTTTGTGAACGTGAATCTGCGCCCCCATCACGCCGAGGGCAGCAAGAGCATGGGCTTTGAAATCGCCGAGCAACTCGGCTGGCGCATTCCCCGCCATACCGTCGTCCCGATGGCCTCGGGCTCGTTGCTCACCAAGATTCACAAGGCTTATGGCGAGTTCGCCAAGATCGGCCTCGTCGAGGAAGCCTCCTTCAGCGTCTATGGCGCGCAGGCTACCGGCTGCTCGCCGATCAGCGCCGCGCAGAAGAAGGGAACCGATATCGTGAAGCCGGTGCCGAATCCGCAGACGATCGCCAAGTCGCTCGCCATCGGCACCCCCGCCGACGGCTACTACGCGATCCACGCGATGAAGCAGACCGGCGGCGCGGCCGAAGACGCCACCGACGAGGAAATCGTCGAGGGCATCAAACTTCTCGCCCGCACCGAGGGCATCTTTGCCGAGACCGCCGGCGGCGTGACCGTCGCCTGCGCGAAGAAGCTCATCGAGACGGGCAAGATCCCGCGCGACGAGGAAATCGTGCTCTGCATCACCGGCAACGGCCTCAAGACGCAGGAAGCCATCATCGGCAAATGCGGCGAGCCGCGCCTCATCAAACCCAGCCTCCGCGAATTCGAAGCCACCCTCGGCTCCGAACTCCAGACGGCGTAAACCATCAACCTATCTTTTAATTTTTAACTCCTAATTTTTAACTCTATGGCCACCTCCGTCCGCATCCCAACTCCGCTTCGCAAGCTCACCCACGAGCAGGAAGTCGTCACCGCCGAAGGCGCAAACGTCGGCGAAATCATCGAGAACTTGGAAAAAGCCTTCCCGGGCCTCAAAGACCGCATCTGTGACGAAGCCGGCAACGTCCGCCGCTTCGTGAATATCTTCATCAACGATGAAGATATCCGCTTCCTCGAAGACACCGCGACCACGGTGAAGACCGGCGATGAAATCAGCATCGTTCCCGCGATTGCCGGGGGCTAGTCCAAACAAAATCAAACGCGAAGGCGGCGGCCCATCGGGTGCGCCGCCTTTTTCGTTGGGTGGGCGGGCTTACTTCTGAATCGTGACCTCGATGACAGGTCCTGCAATTCCGCCTTGGTTGGTCAATGCAGCATCGTCATGAGAGATCATGAGGCGGTATTTACCCGGCTTCGGAAAAGCATAGATCCGCGACAGATCGAGCGTGGTCGAATACGAATGGGCATCGTCGATGGTGATCGTCTTCAAGGCCGGATCTTTCCAGAGCTGTGCGATTTTCGCGTTGCGCTCTTCGGGTGGGATGGACAAATCATGCATTCCACCTTCGGTCCAGAATTGTTTCCCCTCGGGAGAAGCAATCTGCAGGCTCCAAAATTTGGCGGAGCCCAAGTGATCGAGCAGCCACCACTTCACCCCCTCCAGCACTACTTTGACTTCAACCTTCACCGGCATTTTCCGCCCCATCTGAAAAGAGTAGGTGGGTTTCTCCACGTCGATCTGCACTGCCTGCACGGAATTGCCACCATAGACGTAAGATCGCAACCGGTAAAAATCCGAAAGGTCAACGAAGGTGTCAATATTCGAGCCTCCGCGAAAACCTCCAAAACAGTCCCGAGTTTTCACCCCGCCATGCCATTGGTTTTCAGGGGTTTTCTCCCAGGCATAGCTTTCATTCTTCGCTTGAAAAACCATGGGTTCGGCAAGGTGACGACTGTAAGCTCCTACGAAACAGGCTTGATCCGGGTGATCGGGATCGGGAAAGAATTTACCGAGATCATAGTCATCAGGGATTCCATTGGCGATGTCTTCCCACGTCTTTCCATCATCGTGAGAAAGGACCAGTTTGCGATCGCGAAAACTTGCATCGGGCCAGTCCGGACTAAACACCAAAGAACCCAGCGCTTTCATCGATTCTTCGCGATCTCCCGGTGCCCAGTAGGGCCACCGAGGAATTCTCAGTTCCTCCAATCTCCCATACAGCGAGCCATTGGGATGCACATAGAGATTACGAAAGAAGACCCCGTGAAATTTTTCCTGCCAGGTTTTGCCAAGATCCTCGGAGACATAAAGTGAACCGGTATTGGGAGTAATGGATTGCTTGGAATACAAGACCGCGAGATCGCTGAGATAGTAATAGAGCCTGGGGTTGCCTCGCCCTATCAGCAGCAATTTCCCTTTGGGCAGCAGGCCCGGCGGTGTCTTCATCTTCTCCCACGTCTGCCGTTGTAACGAGCCTTGAAAGAGCCCGTCGTCCGTGGAGGCAAAGACGGCATCGCCGCTGATGACAAAGCACGAAATTATGGAAGATGCAGGGAACCGCTCCGTCGCCGAAGGAGAGGCTCCATTCACGGTCGAAGCCCCAACGAGTGCAACCGAAAGGCATAACCCCAGCAATGGCATCCATCGATTCATCCGGCTGGGAATCTCACCAAACCAGGTGAAACTTGTCGATCTTCAAGACGCAGACCATCGCCCGCCCTGGTTTTTCTCTTCCACGCACCGGGCTTAATTTCTCCCCGGCTCTAACTCTTTGCTCCGGGGCGCGCCCTTAAATAAAGCGTCTTTGTGCGGTAATCGATGATGGCCTGGTTTTCGCCGAGGAAGGAGAGGCCGAGCAGGCCCAGGCAGGGACCGTAGGCGCCGGGCATCTTCAGCCACTCGTCCCATTTATCGGAAACGAGCGCCATTTGCGCCGGAGCTTGATAGGTGCCGACCACGAATTGATCCGCACGACCGATGTCCGCGTGTTGATCCACCACGCCGATTCCATTCGCTTTCCGATGGTGCCCGGTATCCACCACCTTCGCCCGCTTCGCGGCGGGCGCGCAGAAGAGATCGAACGGCGCACCCGTATCGATGAAGAAGTGGCCGCGATAGCCATTGATCATCCCCTGCACTTCGAGATGACCGCTGCTCAGCACCTTGATTGGAACGGCAGTCCAGCCCTGGGCGGCGAGTTTATCGGTGATGACTTCCGCCTTCGGGTCCACCTTCAAGAAAAGCCCACGGTGCGCGCAGTCCACCACCGCATCGTGGTCACGTAGAAAATCGGTACCAAGCAAGCCCGCGACGCTAAACCCGGACGAGGGCCCGCTACGCACCTCCAGCGTTTCCCCCGTGGCCACCATGCCCGGCACATTGTGATACGCGACCCCACCGATGCGGAGGATTTGCAAATTGAGTCCGGAGACGCGCATGCCATTGGCATATTGGCGCTGCCAGTTGAAGTGCTCGTTCACCCGGTCCAGATCCAGCGGGAATAAAAAGCGAGCGCCGATCCCCGAGTGCTCGCCACCGGTATCCACCTGCAACGAAGTCGGGTGCCCGTTGATCTCCACCGCCACGACGAAAACATTCAGGGCATACGCCCGCGCATCGTCCTTTTTATGCACCATCAGCAGGGTTAGCGGACTGCGCTCGTAGCCCTTGAACGCCTCGCTCGGCGGCGGCTGGTAAGCCGCCCGGGAAACGATCGAAAGCGAGAGCACCATGGCACCCAAAACCCTAAACAACGAGAAACCCTTCATACGCACAGGCGGGTTGTGCCATCGCGCTTCGACAAAATCAATCCCGATGTGCAAAAGCTGGCATTATCCATCGGAAGCAGCTAGACAAATATTCGTCCCCCGTCCCTATGGCATCGCACATCAATCACTTTTTGGTGGATTACGAAAACACGCAGAAAATTGATTTTGAAAAGCTGGTCGATCCATCGATCCGGCTACATTTATTCCTCGGGGAAAACCAGACCCGGGTGCCGGTTCAGATGTTGAAAGAGGTCCATCGTTATGCAGACCACATTACCATCGTGGAATGCGCGGGCAGCGGGAAAAACGCACTCGATTTCCATATCGCCTTTCATGCGGGGCAAATCAGTCGCGATTGCCCAACTGCTTTCATCCATATCATTTCCAAAGACAAAGGTTTCGATCCATTGGTGAAGCATTTAAAATCGCAAAAACTCCTGGTCGCGCGTTCGGATACTTTTGCAGAGGCTCCTTTCTTTCATCAAAAGGATTTCAAGGCGCTTTCGTTAAACGCCCGGGTCGAGTTGGCAAAACAGCGGCTTACCGACATGGCGAAAACCCGTCCCCGCAAGCGCAAGACCCTCTTGAGTATGCTCGCCGCAACTTTTTCTAAACAATTAGAGGAGACAGAAATCTCGGCGATTATTTCCCATCTGGAAAAGGTACAGCTGGTTTCCTTCGACAGCGCGGAAGCGGTCACTTACAATCTTTAACCGTTATGAAACGCACCCTCCGCTGGGGAATCGTCGGCACGGGGATCATCGCCCGCACTTTTGCCGAGCAACTCTCTTTTTCCAAGACCGGCAAGCTCGTCGCCGTGGGCAGTCGTGAACTGGCTCCCGCCCAGGCATTCGCCACGAAATATGGGGCGAAACGAGCGCATGGCAGCTACGAGGCGTTGCTGGCTGACGACAATGTAGAAGCGGTCTATATCACTACGCCGCATCCGCTGCATGCCGAGTGGGCGATTGCCGCGGCCAGGGCGGGGAAACATATCCTGTGCGAGAAACCGATCACGATGTCGGTGAAGGACTCGAAGCGGGTGATCACGGCGGCGCAACAGCACGGCGTCTTCCTGATGGAGGCGTTCATGTATCGCTGCCATCCGCAGACGCAGCGGATTGCGTCGCTCATTCGCGAGGGAGTGATCGGAGCCCCGCGACGGATCGAAGCTTCCTTCAGTTTTCTCAATCCCTTCAGTTCTCATCACCGCCACTATAACAAGGCGCTGGGCGGTGGGGGCATTCTCGATGTGGGGTGCTATGTGACGTCCGTTTCCCGGCTGGTGGCCGGCGCGGCAAAAGGACTCGCGTTTGAGAATCCCGAATTCATCAGCGGGCGGGCGCTGCTGGCCGAGACCGGCGTGGATTATGCGGCGGCGGCGCTCCTGCAATTTCCCGGCGGCCTGCTCGCGCAGATCAGTTGCGGCGTGGGCCTCCAGAGCGAGAAATACCTGCGGGTCTATGGCGATGAGGGCTGGCTGCACGTGCCCAATTTCTGGATTCCGCCGACTCAGATCGAGCTGCACCTGCACAAAAAGAAGACGCCCCAGATCATCGCGCCCAAAACCTGGCCCAAGCACCTTTATGCCGTCGAAGCCGATGCCGTCGCGGAAGCGCTACCGGCCCAGGAATCCCCCCGCATGGGCTGGAACGACACGCTCGGCAACATGGCCGTGCTGGAGCAGTGGCTCAAGCAAAGCGGTGTGCGATATCAGCATAAGTAAGCGCGCAATAGTGGCTGCAGCCACATCTGCCAGTCAGGCTCATCCAAAAAGCGCAGTCATTCTGAGTGCCATAGAGCGCAGCGGGATGGAGTCGTAGTTGACGCGTTCAGTATTAATCCCACAAGAATCCACGCGTCCAAGTGAAGATTGCACGCGCGAAAACTCACATCAGCCCTCTACTCGCCCACGTTGCGACCGCAGCAGGACTTGAATTTCTTACCGCTGCCGCAGGGGCAGTCGTCGTTGCGGCCGACTTTGGGCTGCTCGCGCTTGAGCGGGAGAGTGATGGCTTCTTCCTCAACCGGTTTGCCGGGCAGACTCTCACGAACCGGGGCGGAGGAGGGCGCGTCCTGATGCAGCAGCATCTGTGGCAGGTTGGCGAGGAATTGCTCAAAGGCGGCGAGATTCGACGTGCTACGGAAGAGGTTGTTGAGCACCTCGTTTTTGATGTTGGCCATCAATTCCACAAACATGTCGTAGGCTTCCGTCTTGTATTCGACCAGCGGGTCCTTCTGCCCGTAGGCGCGCAGATAAACGGCCTCGCGCAGGGAGTCCATCGCATAGAGGTGCTCCTGCCAGAGGCGGTCGATCGCGTTGAGGATCACGTAACGCTCCAGGCTTTGCAGGGCGAGCGGCTCCTCGTGCGAGCACTTGAGTTCATAGGACTTCTTGATCTGCTCCGTAAGATAGGCAGCGGCTTCGTCGGCATCCTTCTGCTCGAACTGCGCCTTCTCGGCGCTGAGGCCGAGCGGGAAGGTGCTGTTCACCCATTGCAACAGGCCACCGTAGTTCGGCTCGCCGGCTTCACCACCGCTGTAATATTCACGCACGCGCGCGGCCACGGCTTCGTCCACGATCTCGTAGATGAGGGTGCGGATCTCGTGACCTTCGATCGCCTCATTACGCATACCATAGACGACCTCGCGCTGGCTGTTCATTACGTCGTCGAATTCCAGCGTGCGCTTGCGGCTTAGATAATTGCGCTGCTCCACGCGTTTCTGCGCGGTTTCCACAGACTTGTTGAGCCACGGGTGCTCGAGTTCCTCGCCCTCTTTCATGCCGAAGGTCTCCATGATCTTCGTCATACGATCGGCGGCGCCGAAGTTGCGCATGAGGTCATCCTCAAAGCTCACGTAGAACCGCGACATACCCGGGTCGCCCTGACGGGCGCAACGCCCCCGCAACTGGCGGTCAATGCGTCGCGATTCGTGGCGCTCGGTGCCGATAACGTAGAGGCCACCGACTTCCGACACCCCCTCGCCCAGCTTGATGTCCGTCCCGCGGCCCGCCATGTTGGTGGAGATGGTCACGGTGCCCTTCTGGCCCGCGCGCTGCACGATCTCGGCCTCCTGCATGTGGTATTTCGCATTCAGCACGGCGTGCGGAATCTTGTCGCGCTTGAGCATGCGGGAAAGCACCTCGCTGGCCTCAACGCTTACGGTGCCGACCAGCACGGGCTGGCCCTTGGCGGTGGCAGCCTTGATCTCGTTCACCACCGCATTGAACTTCTCGCGGCGGGTCTTGAAAATGAGGTCGTTCTTGTCGATGCGCGCCACCGGGCGGTTGGTCGGGATGACATTGACGTCCAGCTTGTAGATGTCGTGGAATTCGTTCGCCTCGGTCTCGGCGGTACCAGTCATGCCCGCGAGCTTCGCGTAGAGGCGGAAATAGTTCTGAATGGTGATCGTGGCGAGCGTCTGTGTCTCGCGGTCGATCTGCACACCTTCCTTGGCCTCGACGGCCTGGTGCAAGCCATCGCTCCAGCGGCGACCGGCCATTTTACGGCCTGTGTATTCATCAACAATGACAACCTTGTTGTCCTCGACCACGTATTGCACGTCCTTCTCATAGAGGCAGTAGGCACGCAGGAGTTGCGAGATGTTGTGCATCCGTTCGCTCTGATTATCGCACACCTGCTGGCGCTGGGCTTTCGCCTCCGCCTTCTGGGCGTCGTTCAGATTGTGATCGTTGTCGATGTCAGCGAATTCGGTAATCAAATCCGGCAGCACGAAGGCATTCGGATCTTCCGGATTCAAGAACTCCCGGCCCATGTCGCTCAGGTCGGCCTGATGCTGGCGCTCGTCGATGGTGAAATAGAGTTCCTCCTTGAGTTCGAAGAGCGCGGCCTTCTGCGCGTCGGAGTAGAAGGAAAGCTCGGCCTTATCGATGGCACGGCGGCGTTCCGGGTCTTCCATCATGCGCAGGAGTACCTTGTTGCGCGGGTTGCCCAGCTTGACCTTGAAAATGCGGCGACCAGCCTCCTCGGGCTTGCCGGCTTTGAACAGTTCATCGGCCTCGCTGGAGAGGCGATTGCACAGCATCGTCTGCTTGTAAACTAGTTGCTCCACCAGCGGCTTGAACTTGTCGTACTGATGGGTACCTGACGGTCGCCGGGCCGCTGATGATGAGCGGGGTGCGCGCTTCGTCGATGAGGATCGAATCCACTTCGTCCACAATCGCGAAGTAATAGCCACGCTGCACCTGCTGCTCCTTGCTCGTCGCCATGCCGTTGTCGCGCAGGTAATCGAAGCCAAACTCGCTGTTCGTCCCGTAGGTAATATCCTGCGCATACATGAAGCGGCGCACATTCGGCGGCTGGTCGTGCTGAATGCAGCCGGTGGTGAGGCCAAGGAAACCGTAAAGCTGCGCCATCCACTCCGCGTCGCGGCGGGCGAGATAGTCGTTCGCAGTCACGAGGTGCGCGCCGCGACCGGCGAGGGCGTTCAAATAAAGCGGGCAGGTGGCAACGAGGGTCTTGCCTTCACCGGTAGCCATTTCCGCAATGCGCCGACGGTGGAGCACCATGCCGCCAACCATCTGCACATCGAAGTGCACCATGTTCCATGTCACCGGCTGATCGCAGACGGTGAAGCTGTGCTTGCGCTCGGTAAAACGGCGGGCCGCATTTTTGACCGCAGCAAAGGCTTCGGGGAGAATCTCATCGAGCACGCGCTGTTGCTCGGCATAGTCATCAATGGCTTTCAGGCGTTCCTGCCACGCCTTGGTCTTTGCCCGCAGATCGTCGTCACTGAGCGACTGGTAGGACTGCTCGAGCTCGTTGATTTTTTCCACGATCGGTCCCATCGCGCGAATTTCCCGCACATTTTTGGAACCGATGATTTTTTTAATTAGCCAGTTGACCATACAAAGGGTATCCCGCTGTTTTTTACCGGGGCACGCAATGAAGCGCAAAACGCGCAACCTCGCCACTCTAAAAGTAAGGTGCCCCCGGAATGCGCCGAATTGTCACATAGTTCGACAACGCCTTTCTGGCCGCGTTCATGCCATCAGAGAGACAAAATGCAGGGGTAAAACCATATAAAACATTCATCTTCACCCCGTATTCACGGCCAAAACACTGGAAATATCCGTATTTCTGAGTGAAGATACGTATGCAAACCAAACGGACTTGCTGCCCCAGGCAGGGCCATTACCCAGAACCATATGCCATCCATCCGTATTCAATTCCCGGAAAAAGACCATCCGCAAACCATCGTCCTGCGCGGCTCACGAATCACCATTGGGCGCCTGCCCAGTAATACCATCCAGATCAGCGATCGTTCGGTCTCGGGTCGGCATGCGGAGCTGGTGCAGGAAGGTGACCACTATCGCATTCAAGATGCGGGTTCGACCAACGGCACCTACTTCAACGGGCACCGGGTGAGCGATTATCATCTGCACGAGAGCGGCAAGATTACCTTCGGCACGCTGGAATGTGAATTCGACGCCGTCGCGGGTACCGAAAGTGCGGAAGGCATGGAGTCCTGCCCACCCAAGCCGATGTGGAAGCAGCCCAGGCCGAAACCAAGGCGCTCAAAAACCAGGTGGAAACCCTCAAGGGCGAACTTGAATCGCTCCACCTGCTCAAGCCCCAGAGCGGCGATGGCAGCCCGCTGGTCGTCTCCCAGGAAGAGCATGAAAAGGTGGTCGCCGAAATTGCCTCGCTGAAGGAAGCACTCTTCCAACGCGAACAGGAAATTGAGAAGCTGCAAAAGGAATTGTCCGTCACCCGAAACAGCGTGGCCGTGCTGGAAAAAGGGCTCGAAACGGCAAAAACCATTTCCGCGGCAGCCCCAACGACCACGGCTCCCGCCTCTGGATTCCCGGCTCCGCTCGCGGGCGTCCCACCGAAAGCTCCGCAACCGGAGCCCAAGCCTGCCGTGGCAACTCCAACCACTCCCGCCACCCCAGCAGTCACGGCAGTTCCTTCCGTTCCGGCCTCACCCAAACCGGCTCCAACTCCAGCCTTCAAGCCAGCAGCTCCAGCTCCTTCACCCGGGCTCCAGCCTAAAGCTCCGGCTCCCGCACTCGGCATCCAGCCCAAAGCCCCGACTCCCGGCGTACCTTCAGCGCCACGTCCTTCCGTGCCCGGTGTGCCGGTCACTGCCTCCGCAGCCCCGGTTCAGGCTCCGCCACCTGGAGCGATCGGCGGTCCGAAGCCCAAGTCGCCGCTGACTCCCACGGCAGCCCCCGGTGCTTCCGTGCCCGCAACTCCACCGCCCGGAGCCAAACTTCCCGGCACACCGACTGCCATCCCCGGGCTCAAGCAACCGGTCGCTACCGCTGCCCCCGGCATTCCCAAGCCGGCCTTGAAGCCCATGGCCGTCGCAGCGAAACCGCCTGGAGTCGTTCAACCCGCCGGCCCCGGTGGTACGCAAAAGCTGACTCCGTAACCGCATCCGATCTTTACCACGAAGGGCGGCGCCTGATTTACCGGGCGCCGCCTTTCGCTTTTTAAGGTTCCGATGGCTAAAAGCAAAACTCTCCAATTTTGTCATCCCATCGGAACCTGAATTGATTTTTATGCCGAGCTGTCTCCCAAGCATCCATGTGGTTCGTCGCTGCAGCCACGACCTGCCAGGCCACTAAGGAAGAACGAACCATTTAGCGAGGCGATCTTGAAGCAGCCCCACATTTTGCAAGAGATCACTTTTCCCATGGCAACCTTAGCTTTTGGTTTATTCCAAGAGGAGAGGCCTCCGGGTGCGGCGCAACATGAAGGCGGTCAACCCAACGACCAAAAACAGACCAGTGCGCGGCTCAGGGACGGTAAGCACCTGGAATTGCAGTGTGCTTCCGTTGTAAAGAAACTGCCCGGTGAACCCGCTCAGGCTGCTGGTGTAGGCCAGATTGCTCGTATCATAAACCGAGGTGCCCGAAATCGTGAGCAGCGTGTAAGTCTGCCCGGCCAGCAAGCCACCGCCGTTGCTGAAGTTGAAGTCCAGAGTACCGGTGCCCAAATTAAAATAGTCCACCAAGAGGGAATTGAAGGCTGTGCCCAAGGCGAGATTGATCTGCCCGCCGCCATTCCAGGTAAGATTGGAAAGGTGCAAGGTTGCCGAAGAATCATTCTGCGCCAGAATGCCACCTGCGTCCAAGGTCAGGTTGCCCAAGGTTCCCGCCGTGCCCGCATAATTCAGCAAGCCGCCACTCTGGACTTCCGTATTCTCATTAACCCCGCCGAGGATATTCACCGTGCCCCCATTGGCCACCAGCAACGAACCACCACTCAGGCTCGAACCTGTCGCCGCCGTGAACGTTGCTCCCGCATTGACGGTAATCGCCGTGGAGCCGGTAAAAGTTCCCGCCACTTTTAGCGTGCCGGCATTGACGCTGGTGGCACCACTGTAAGAAGCCGTACCGGAGAGCGTAAGCGTGGCGGTGCCGACTTTGGTGAGGCCCGTTTTGGTCGCGCCATCCACAATCGAGCCCGCGTAGGGTCCTATCCTGGTTGAGGCTGCCGATCTGGTAAAACAGGGTCCCCGCCCCACTGACCGCACCGCCGCTCAGGATGGAAGTGCTGACCGTGCTCGACAGCGAGCCCAGGCTGTAAGTCTGCGTGAAATTGGTGCCACCTTGCGAGGAAAGCTGCGCTCCATCGCCCAGCACCCAGGCGGTGCTCGCGCCACCGGTCAGATTGTAAGCTCCCGTCGTGCTGCTGAAGCGGAAGTTTTTGTTCGCCAGCACCAGCGTGCCGGTGAAGTTCGTGTAATCACCTGTCAGCGTGACCGTGTTGGACGCGCCGGTTCCCTGGTTCAAGGTGATTTGTCCACTACCGGTCAACGAGGTGGGACTGAAGTAATTGCTGCCTTTGTTATAGGTCAACGTGCTACTGGTCGCGGAATTGGCTACCAACCCCTGCGAAAAGGTCGAGCTGGCCGTGTTGAAGAGCACCGCGCCACCATTCAAGGTGACGATATTGGTGCCCAGTTCGGTGGAGCTCGCGGTCACTCCGGACAGGGTGAGAATTCCGGCGGTCACGGTGACACCGCCGGTGAAGGTATTTGCGCCCGACAAGGCGAGCGTGCCGCTGCCAAGCTTGGTAAAGCCCTGCGTGCCCGCGATGGGGGCGCTGATGATCGCGGTGGAAGTATTAACCGTGATGGAAGGCGCTCCACTGGCAGTGGCCAGCGTGAGCGTGCCGGAGGAGCCAGCGGCGAGCGTCCAAGTGGCAGCCGTAGTAGTATCGGTGTCCCCGAAGATCAGGGCCGAGACGGTTTGCGCGCCATCGAGAGTGACGGTCGAGGCGGCGGTGATGTTCTGCTGGCTGAAATCGGCGATCGCCGAATTACTATTGGGAACCGCAGCCGGATTCCAGTTGGCAGCGGTGGCCCAGCTCCCGCTGGCATCGCCACTGGCATTGGCGCTCCAAACGGACTGCGCCGACGCGGAGGCCGCGGAGAGGGCGGCCAGCAGGGGTGCGGCCAGCAGCGCCAGGGTTCGTTTGTTCCGGGGTGGGGTGGATACAACAACAAACGATTTGGGGTGTGTCATTTTAAGTCAGGTGTATGTCTATAGGATTGGTATGGTTTTATTTTGTCCAGTGATTTAGTATAGATTTAAGTCGGCGCAACTGGAAATTTGTAAAGTCGCGTGTCATCCGCCGATAAATTTTGTTAACCACTCCCCTTCCCGTTCGCCTTCTGCATGAAAACTCCTTCATCAAACCGCCTGCGCTTTTCGGTTTCGGAAATGGCAAAACGCCACTAGGATTCGCCCCACCTTGAAAGAAATCGGAAAAATCCTCGTTTATCTGGCCGCCGTATTGACGCTGGGGGCGCTGCTGGCGCCACCGCTGTTCTGGCTGGGCCAATGGGCGGCGCACTGGCCGCTCTTGAAAGGGCTCGGGGATTTTGGATTCCAGAAATATTTCAACCGCGCGGAACTGATTGCGGCCGTGGTGCTGCTCTGGCCGCTGATTCGCTCCCTCCGCGTGACGGGCTGGCGCGATCTGGGCCTGCGGCACGATCCCATGCGCTGGCCGCATCTGTTTGCGGGCTTCGTGATCGGCGGCCTGGTCGTAATCGCAATGGCAACCGGCTTCCTTGTCACCGGTTTTTACCAACTGCGCGGTCACCCGGACTGGGCGGCGCTACCGTTGATTTTTCTCTCCGCAGTCGTGGTCGCCACGCTGGAGGAGACGCTCTTCCGCGGGTTGCTCCTTGGCCTGTGTTTGCGCTCGATGCGCCCGCTCAGCGCGCTCTTTGCAGTGACGACACTTTTTGCCGCCCTGCACTTTCTGAAGCCAGACGATTCCTTTGAAATCACGAACGTTCACTGGCTCTCCGGCTTCGCGTTGCTCCCGCATTCGTTTTACCAGTTTGCCAATAAGATGCTGTTGCTGGCGGGGTTTTCGACGATCTTTGTTCTGGGCTGGGTGCTGGGGCTGGCCCGGCTCAAAACCGGTGGCCTGTGGATGAGTATCGGCCTGCATGCGGGGGTCGTGTTTCTCAAAATGGGCTTGGGCAAGCTGGCCCGGCGCAAAATCACCGCGCTGCCATGGAATGGGACCGACATCCAAGTGGGCCTCGTACCCCTGGCCACGCTGGTGTTGATGGGCATTTTGATGGGGCTTTATCTCACCTATGAACGCAAACGGCATCCCGCCCGCTGCCGCTGAACCGAACTTACGATGGACCACGAGCACATAAACTCGCCGGAGCCCCATCCCCCCAAAACCACGTCGCCCTGGCAGTCCACAGTGGCGCTCGCAAAAGGGACCGCGAGCGCCCTGAGCAGCCTCTTTTATCCCCCACATTGTGCCCAGTGCGGAATTGCCCTGCGCGAGGGCCAGCTCTGCGAGACCTGCCGGAAGGCGGCCAAGCGCATCCGCGCCCCCTTCTGTCACACCTGCTCCCAGCCCTACGATGGCGCGCTGGAGGAGGAATTCACGTGCTCGAACTGCACCGGGCGGCGCCTTTACTTCGATTGCGCAGTCAGCGCCTACCGCAGCACAGGCGTCGTCCGCGATTTGATCCACCGCTTTAAATACCAGCACGATTACTATTTGCGGCGCACGCTGAGTGCCTGGCTGGAGGAAGCACTCGACGACGGCCGGCTCAGCGCCACTCGATTTGACGCCCTCGTTCCCGTCCCACTCCACCCCGCGCGCTGGCGGGAACGTGAGTTCAACCAGGCCGAAGCACTGGCCGAATTGGTCGGAAAACGCCGAAAAATCCCCGTCCGCAACCTTTTGCGACGTATTCGCTACACGACCACCCAGACCCAATTCGATCGCGAGGAACGCATGGAAAACTTGCACAATGCCTTCAACCTGCACCAGAATATCCCAATGACCGGCCTGCGGCTGTTACTTGTTGACGACGTTTTTACCACCGGCTCCACGGTGAACGAATGTGCGCGCGTGCTGCGCCATGCCGGGGCAGCCTCCGTCTGCATAGTCACTGTCGCTCGCGGCTGAACCACCACCACTATGGGCATTTTCAAAAAACCAGCGTTTACCAATAACAAGAAGAAGGACATCCCCGCCGGCCTCTGGCAGAACTGCCCCGAGTGCGGCGAAGTCATCCATCAGCTCGCCCTTCTGGAAAACCAGCGGGTCTGCCCAAAGTGCGACCATCATTTCACCCAGAGCGCCTACGAGCGCATCGAGCAACTGGTGGATGAGGACAGCTTCGAAGAGCTCGATATGAACATGATCTCGGTGGACACCCTGCAGTTCAAGGGCATGGCCACCTACTCCGATCGTCTCAAGACCTACCAGCAGCGCACCGGCCTGCATGACGCGGTGATCACCGGTGTCGGCAAGATCAACGGCAAGAAGGTCGCGCTCGCGGTGATGGACTTCAATTTCATCGCCGCCACCATGGGCTCCGTCGTCGGCGAAAAGCTCGCGCGCATCGTCGAGCGCGGGACGAAGGACAAGGTGCCCGTGATCATTTTCTCCGCCTCCGGCGGCGCCCGCATGTATGAGGGTATGCTCAGCCTCATGCAGATGGCGAAAACCTGCGGCGCTCTCGCCCTGCATTCCCAGGCAGCGCTCCCCTACATTTCCGTGCTCACCCACCCGACCACCGGCGGCGTGAGCGCCAGCTTTGCCACCGTGGGCGATGTAATCCTCGCCGAGCCAAAGGCGATGGTCGGCTTTGCCGGTCCGCGCGTGATCAAGGAGACGACCCACCAGGATCTGCCCCCGGGCTTCCAGACCTCCGAGTTTCTCGAAGAGCACGGGCTCATCGACCTGATCGTCCATCGCAAGAAAATGCGGGAGACGCTTTCCACGATTATCGATTATCTCGCGCGCTGAGTTTTCGCGCCGATTGCAGTCCCCATCCGTTCGTTGTCATGAACTACGCCGAGGCGCTCGAGTGGCTCTATGCGACGCAACTGCACGGGATCAAGCTGGGCCTGAGCAATATCCAACAGCTCTTGCGCATGCTGGGAATCGATCCCAAGCGTCCGAAATTCCTCCACGTCGCCGGCACCAATGGCAAAGGCTCCGTCTGCGCCATGATGGATTCCATCGCCCGCGCGCAGGGATTGAAGGTCGGTCTTTTTACGTCACCACATCTCCTGCGCTTCGAGGAACGCATCCGCATCAACGGCGAGCCCATGCCCGCCGCGGAAGTCGCCGCCGGGCTCACCCGTATTCGCGAGCTGGTGCAGGACTGGGAACACCATCCTACATTTTTTGAGATCGCCACCGCTCTCGCGCTGGAGTGGTTTCAACAGGCAGCCACCGACGTGGTGGTGCTGGAAACCGGCCTTGGCGGACGCCTGGATTCTACCAACGTGGTCACCCCTGCCGTTTCGGTGCTCACCGAGATTGATCTCGATCACCTCGCCATCCTCGGCGACACCCTGGAAAAAGTGGCCGTGGAAAAAGCCGGGATCATCAAGCGCGGCATCCCAACCGTCAGCCTGCCCCAGCAACCCGGCGCGATCAAAGTCATCGCCACCCGCGCCGACCAGCAGAACAGCCAGCTCACCGTCGTGGATGCTCCCTGGTCGCAAAGCCCCGTTGGCCTGGTCGGCAGTCATCAAAAGCTGAACGCCGCCCTCGCCGTTGCCGCGCTTTACCAGGCGGGCATCTCGCTTGATCGCAACGCCGTCGCCCAGGGCCTCGCCGAAGTTTACTGGCCGGGCAGATTCCAGCAAATCGACCGCATCATCCTCGACGGCGCGCACAACCCCTCCGCCATGCACCGCCTCGTCCGCACCTGGCACGAAGTCTTCGGCGACGAAAAACCGCTCATCATCTTCGGCGCACTGCGCGACAAGGACGTTGTCCAAATGGCCCGCATCCTCGCCCCGCTGGCGGAAAAATTCCTGCTCGTCCCCACCGCCAATCCCCGGACCCATACCACAGACGAGTTACTTCAAATCGTTCAGCAAGCAGGTGGGCATGGTGAAAGCGTTGACTCCATCAAAACCGCGCTCAGTCAGGCGAAAGAATCCGCTACCAAATCCCTGGTAACCGGCTCGCTATTTCTGGTGGGTGAAGCATTGGCGATTCTCGATGGCGATTCATTGCCGAGAGAAACCATGCAGTGAAGCCTGACATGGTGGCTAAGGAGGGAATTGAACCCCCGACACGAGGATTTTCAGTCCTCTGCTCTACCAACTGAGCTACTTAGCCGTTGTGAAGGGACGCAAAGAAAGCAGCTTTCTTGGAACATGGCAAGGGGTTCGCGTAAAAAAATTTGCAGATTTTTTCCGGGATTGTTTCCAACCCAGAGACCGCTACTTTCAATCCCGTGAATTCCACGGAGGCTCGACTTGCCCTTAATCTCATCCCCGGCGTGGGACCGGTCCGGTTGCGCAGATTGCTGCGCGTGTTTGAAACTGCGGAGCGCATCCTGCTCGCGAAAACCCACGAATTGCGCACGGTGGAGGGCATCGGCCCGGATACAGCGGCGGCGATTGCGAGCTGGCAGGAAACGGTGAAGCTGGAGGAGGAGTTGAAGCGGGTCGAAGAATTCGGCGCCCACGTGATCACCGAGGAATCGCCGGAGTATCCCCCCTCGCTGAAGGAAATTCACGATCCGCCGATGGTGCTCTACGTGTGGGGCGACTTGAAGGAACGCGACTGCCATGGCGTGGGCGTGGTGGGTTCGCGGCAGGCCACGCACTATGGGCTCGAATCGGCCAAGAAGCTTTCCTTCCAACTCGCCTACGCGGGCATGACGGTGGTGAGCGGCCTCGCGCGGGGCATCGATACGGCAGCGCACCAGGGCGCGCTCGCAGCCAAGGGACGCACGATCGCGGTCCTCGGCTCGGGCTTGAGCCAGCTCTACCCACGCGAAAACGCGGCCCTGGCCGAAATGATCGCGCAGAACGGCGCGGTGGTGAGCGAGTTCCCCATGCAGATGAAGGCGAGCACGCAGACCTTTCCGATGCGCAACCGGATCGTGAGCGGCTGGAGCCGCGCGCTGCTGGTGGTGGAGGCGGCGCTGAACAGTGGCGCACTCATTACGGCCAACCAGGCGCTGGAACAAGGGCGCTCGATCTACGCGGTGCCAGGCCCGATTGACCGCCCCTCCTCGGCGGGGACCAATCGCCTGATCCAGCAGGGAGCCAAGCTAGTGACCTCGGCAAAGGACATTCTGGATGATCTCGATGTGCTTTTCGACGAAGCTCCCGCCGAGACCCCGGCAAACCCGAGAGTCATGGAACTCCCCGAAAACGAACGCCTGATCTATGACGCCCTCGGCGAAGGAGAAATGGCGATGGACGAAATCATCTCCCGAACCCAACTTCCGACAGGGATCGTCTCCTCCAGCCTGCTGACTTTGGAAATTAAACGGCTCGTGAAACAGCTTCCCGGGAGGCATTTTGTAAAGATTCAGTAGTCATACGAACACCAATTTTCATTAAATTGGCAAAAATGTCTGTTGCCCGCGGACGCGACGTTCTCTATTTTCCGACCCGTTTGTGGATGCTGTATAGGTGGCCCCCCGGCCACCGAGTTCCCACGGAACCCGATTATAGAACATGGGAAAAAGCCTCGTCATCGCCGAAAAACCAAGTGTAGCCGCCGACCTCGCCCGCGCTCTGGGCAAGTTTGAGCGTAATGGCGATTATTTTGAAAACGAGAGCACCATCATCTCCTCGGCCATCGGTCACCTGGTGGAAATCTGCGCCCCGGAAGGCGTGGAGCCCAAGCGTGGCAAATGGAACCTCGAAAACCTGCCAGTACTCCCGCATGAATTTGCACTGAAGCCGATCGAGAAGACCGAGACCCGATTCAACCTGCTCAAGCGCCTGATCAAGAACAAGGAAGTCACCGAGCTCGTAAACGCGTGTGACGCCGGGCGCGAGGGCGAACTGATTTTCCGCAACCTGACCCGCATCACTGGTACGAACAAGCCAGTGAAACGCCTCTGGCTGCAATCGATGACTCCGCAAGCGATTCGCGACGCCTTTACCCGCCTGCGGACCGACGAGGAAATGCGACCACTGGCGGATGCCGCGACCTCGCGCTCCGAGAGCGACTGGCTGGTGGGCATCAATTCCACCCGTGCGCTGACTGCGTTCAATTCCCGGATCGGCGGCTTCCAGAAAACGACCGCCGGTCGCGTGCAGACGCCGACGCTGGCGATTCTGGTCGAGCGCGAGGAGAAAATCCGCGGCTTTCAGCCCCGGCCTTACTTTGAAGTGTATGGAGATTTTGGCGTCAGTGCCGGAAGCTATCGCGGGCGCTGGTTCGACGAGAAGTTCAAGCGCAACGGCGATGAAGACGCCCGCGCAGAACGGATCTGGGACCGCGAGAAAGCGGACGCGATCAAGGCCAAGTGCGAGGGCAAGACCGGCATTGTCGAAGAAGAGAAAAAGCCCGCCACCCAGGCGCCGCCCTTGCTCTACGATCTCACCACACTCCAACGCGAGGCAAATAGCCGCTTCAGCTTCTCTGCGCGCCGGACTCTGCAAATCGCGCAGGCGCTTTACGAGAAGCACAAGGCGCTCACCTATCCGCGAACGGATTCCCGCTACTTGCCGGAGGACCACCTTGCCACCGCGCGCAATGTGCTCGGCAGCTTTGCCGATCCTACGCTGGCCGGGCACGCGACCAAGGCGCTCAGCAACGGCTGGGTGCGCCCGAGCAAGCGCATCTTCGACAATGCGAAGGTGAGCGACCACTTTGCGATCGTCCCTACCGGCCAGGCTCCGAAGAGCCTCGACGAGGCGGAGCAGAAGATTTTCGACATGGTGGCGCGCCGTTTCATTGCGGTGTTTTACCCGGCCGGCGCAATTTGAAGTAACGACCCGCATCACCCGCGTGGAAGGCGAGGCGTTCAAGACCGATGGCCGCATTATCGTGGATCCGGGCTGGCTGGCCGTTTACGGCCGCGAAGCCGAGGGCAGCGGCGAGAGCGACAAGGCGATCACCGCCGTGCGCGCCGGGGAAACCGCGCAGACACAGGCGATCGAGGTGAAGGAAAACGTAACCAAGCCCCCGGCCCGTTACTCGGAGGCGACGCTCCTCTCCGCCATGGAAGGCGCGGGCAAGCTGATCGACGACGAGGAACTCCGCGAAGCGATGAGCGAGAAGGGACTCGGCACGCCGGCCACGCGCGCGTCGATTATCGAAGGTCTCATCTTTGAAGGCTACATCGACCGCCAAGGCCGTGACTTGATCGCGATGGCGAAAGGCATTTCGTTGATCACCCTGCTCCGCAACCTGCATGCCGAGGTGCTCACCAAGCCGGAGTTGACCGGTGAGTGGGAATCGAAGCTCAAGCAGATGGAGCGTGGCAAGCTGGGGCGCGACGAGTTCATGCAGCAGATCCGCGGGCTCACCAACGATCTGGTAGCCAAGGTGAAAAGTTTTACCGGCACGGATATCCAAGGGGATTACCAGCCGCTTGAAGTGAAGTGCCCAAAGTGCGCGGGCGGCCCGTTCAAAGAAGACTACCGCACCTTCGAGTGCGCGAGTTGCGGCCTGCGGGTCTGGAAAAAGCTCGCTGACCGTGAATTCGAGCGCGAGGAAGTGAAGACGCTCCTTTCCGAAGGCCGTGTCGGCCCGCTCTCCGGCTTCCGGAGCAAGATGGGCCGCACCTTTGACGCGGTGGTAACCATCGGCGAAGTGGAGAACGAGGAAAAAGGCGGCAAGGAATGGCGCGTGACCTTTGAGTTCGACAAACCCGCCTCCAGCGAAGGCGCGAAGGCCGATCTGGAAAACGCGCCGGTGCTCGGCGAGGCCAATGGCGGCGTGGTGAAGGAGACCGATAGTGCCTTCATCTTCGTGCCGACCGACGCCAAGGCGAAGCCCGTGCGCATGGGCAAGACGATCCTGCAAAAGGAAATCCCCGCCGCGCAGGCGCTGAAACTTTTCCGCGAAGGCAAGACGGATCTCATTCCGAAATTCATCTCGAAGAAAGGCCGTCCGTTCTCCGCTTTTCTCAAGCTGGAAGGGAACAAGGTCGGCTTTGAATTCGAACCGCGCGCGAAGAAGGAGAAAGCGCCCGCAAAGAAACCGGCCAAAGCCGCTGCCACGGCGGAATAAACCAGTCTCCCCGCTTGCCAAGCAAAAACGGGGAGACCAAAAACCGAAGTGCCGGTTACTGATTGCAGGCAACCGATTCCACGTGCAGTTGCCCGTGGGCGTCATACCGCAGTTGGACTTGCGGTTTCATGCACTGACTCTCCATGGCACGCTGCCCCAGGCCGTGCCGCGTGGCATAAAGGGCCACCGTCGTAGGCGATTGATTGCTGGCTGCCAACTGACGATTCAAGGCCAGCCGGTTTTGCAATTCAGGACTGTCCGCAAAGGCGGCCGTGGTTCCGAAGGTGGCCAGGGTGGCAACGATAAGGGCGAGTTTAGTCGTGATTTTCATAGGGTTTGTTTTTGATCGATCCCAACAGGGGAATGGTTTGTTGAAGCTCAGCCGGCAAAGGAATTCGCAGGTGCTTCGAAAATGAGAGGAGGCAACTCGCTCATTTATTCCATCCATGGGCGGGATTTTATGAACTCACTCAATTTTCTAAGACGCTACCTCGTCACGCCAACCGGAATCCGTAGCGTAAAGGCTGTCCCCTTCCCCCGCTCGCTCTCCACCTGAATACTGCCACCATGCGCTTCGGCCAGACTCTTGCAGATGGCGAGACCGAGCCCAGCGCCGCCGGTGGAGCGATTGCGTGAGCGGTCGGCCCGATAGAAACGCTCAAAGAGATGCGGCAGATGCTCGGTGGCAATCCCGGGACCACTGTCGGACACACGCACGATTGCGCTGCCGTTTTCCAGTCGCGTCGCAAGGCGCACCTCGTCGCCGGGACGGCTGTATTTCACGGCATTGGTGAGTAGATTATCGAGAATCTGGCCAATGCGATCCAGATCCACTGCGCAGACGGTTGAAGCAAGCTCTGAGTGCAAGGGAATTCCCCGTTCCAGCGCCAGCGGTCGAATCGCATCGAGATGCTCGGCGGCCAGCACGGCCAGATCACATGGCTGCCGCTGGAGCGGCTCCGAGTGGGCATCCAGACAGGCAAGCGTAAGCAGTGATTCCATCAGTCCCTGCATGCGTTGGGCCGAACGTTGCACCGTCTCAATCGTCTCCACGTAATCCGTCGCACTGCGCGGGCGGGAGAGCGCAAGCTGGGTTTGTGCCAGAATCACGGAAACGGGCGTGCGCAATTCATGAGCAGCATCGGAGGTGAAGCGGGCCTGCTCAGCAAAGACCGCCTCGAGCCGGGCAAAGGTGTCGTTGAGCACCCGGGCCAGTTCACTCAGTTCCCCGGCGCTTTCATCCGTGTGAATACGCTCTGACAAATTTCCCGCAGCAATCCGCGTCGCGGCGCGGCTGATATCCGCCACCGGGCGGATCGCCCGGGAGCTCAACCACCCCCCCCCCAGCCAGCCCCACTACCAGCACGGCCACACCGAGTGCGACAAAGCGCAACAGCGTTTGGTTCAACTCACGGTCAATCGGGCGGATCGAGCGGCCCACGAGCAGACACTCGCCAGGCGGGGTCACCACGTACATTTCGTGCACGCCTGGTCGATCGCGAACAACCCGGGTCAATCCACGATGCTCCGTTGGCGGCTTGGGAATACCGTTGATGTCGGCATCTGCACCCCCCAGCACTTCTCCGCGCCGCGACCAGACCACATAGTAAAAAGGATTGGGATCTTTCGGATCGAAAAGGCTGGTCAATTCGGCTGATTGAAAACTCGTAGGCAACGTGGGCGGTCCGCCCGCGCCAGGCATTCCGGGTGGTGGACCATCCTCTTCGCCCGGAGCCGGGGGAACTTCCGGTCGAGCCTGCCGACCACCCTGCTGCAAGGCATTGGTCAAGGCCGTCAGCCGCAGATCCAACTCGCCATCGGCATGGCGAATCGTCTCCTCGCGTTGCAACCGGTAGCTGGTGAAACAAAACGCCACGATCACCCCCAGGAGCAACAACCCATGCCACAATTGAATCCGCCAGCGAAGGGAGTGAGGAAACCAGTTCATATGCCGACGCTGTAGCCCTGCCCGCGATGGGTCACGATGAAATCCGCGCCCAGCTTCTTGCGGAGATTGAAAACATGCACATCCACCAGATTGGATAGTGGCGAGTCGTTCTCGTCGTGCAGGTGCTCGTAGAGCTGAGTGCGGGTGACGATCTTGGCGCGCTGCTGGACGAGGAATTCCAGCAGCGAATACTCGCGAGCGGTGAGAACGACGGCCTCGCCATTCAAAGTGGCCGTGCGCGCGGCGGTGTCCACTTCCACTCCGCCGATTTTCACCAGCGGGCTGGCATTCCCATTGGCCCGGCGAATGAGCGCGCGCACACGGGCGGCAAGCTCGTTGAGATCCACCGGCTTGGCGAGATAATCGTCCGCTCCAGTGTCGAGGCCGTGAATACGATCGTTCACCTTCACCCGCGCCGTGAGCATGAGCACAGGCGTTTGTTTGGTGCGACGCAGGCGGCGCAGCAATTCGAAGCCGTCGAATTCGGGCAGCATCACATCGAGGATGATCGCATCGTAGTTCACCTCCACCGCCTTGTAGAGACCGTCCTCGCCATCGCCGGCGGTATCCACGGCATAGCCCTCCTCGCGGAGCGACTGGGCAAGGGTACGCAGAAAATCGGGTTCATCTTCAACAATGAGGAGGCGCATGGATGAACTGTTCTAGCACGCCCTCCATTAAGCCACGATGAAGAAAGTTTTTTCGCAAATCCCCACCGTCTTCACGATGGCTTAATCTTCGCCGTGGCACGGTGCGGCCATGAACGAGGCATTTGTATCCCTGAATCCGCTTTCCCTTCGTCCCCGCTGGCTGGTGGTCGATGACAACCCGCACCTCGCGCGCCTGGTCGCGATGGTGCTCCGGCGAATGAATGCGGCCGAGGTGGAGGAATACCAATCCGCCTGGGAGGCGATGCAGGCTTTTCAGGCAAAGGCCCAGGAATACGAATTGATCGTCACCGACCTGGATATGCCGGAGATGAGCGGGCTGGAACTGGCCACCCAGGCCCGCGCACTAAACCCGGAAATCAAGATCCTCCTGATCACCGGTCGCAAGGAGCAGGTGGACGGGGAAAAACTTCGTCGCGCCGGAATTCGCCGCCTGCTGGGCAAACCCTTCGACCTCGGTGAACTCGCGGCCATGGTCAATGCCATGCGTCAGGACCCCGCCACGGCAGATTCCGTCAAAAATCTGCAAGCTGCCTGAGCTTTTCCATGAAAGCCGCTCTCCCCATTTTGCTCATCGGCCTGCTGGCAGACTCTGGCTCTCCGGCCAAGGCCGATCCCCAGCTTTCCTCCTGGCTGGAAACGTATTCCACCAAATACGCCCGTATTTATACCACCGACACGAACAAAACGTCGGGCACCAGCGTGACCACCTGGACCAATGGCACACAGAACCAGAGCCTCCCTGCCTACGCCGGAGTGCAGGATATTTACTATTCCACCTCGTGGATTTATCTTCGAACCACCGGGATGGCCTCGCACATCATGGGGCCGTGGTATTTGAATTCGGCGCACACCAGCTCGTTTCCCAACTACCCGATCAATGAGGACGTGCTCTTTCGCATTCCCCGCACCTCGACGCTGACGACTGCCCCCTCGACGAAGACGCTCACTACGCTAGGCGCGATCGGCTACTTTGTGGACGGCGTGGCGATGTATGACTCCCGCGACGGCTATGTGTGGACCGGCAGCACAGAAAGCAGCAGCGGCACCGGCTACTGGAATCGGGAAGCGTATAAAAATGAGGGCGTCACCTTCGATCCCGGCTACGCGCATCAGGACCAGAGCGGGACCTACCACTACCACGCCGATCCGATCGCGTTGCGCTACCAGTTGGGCGATCACGTGGATTTCAATTCCTCGACCAAGGCCTACACCGAGTCCACCACCACGGCGACGAAACACTCGCCCATCCTTGGTTGGGTAGCCGATGGTTACCCGGTTTACGGCCCCTATGGCTACAGCAGCGCACTGGATGCAACCAGCAGCGTCCGCCGGATGATCAGCGGCTACCAATTACGCGATGGCACCAATGGCTCCGACAATCTCACCAGCACCGGACGCACGACCATCCCGGCCTGGGCACAGCGGCTTTACAGTGTGAGCGCCAGCCAGAGCGGGCCAAATGTCTCCACCACCTATCCGCTGGGACGCTATATGGAGGACTACCTGTATCTCGGCGATCTGGGCAAGGTGCAGGGCACGGACTTCGATCTCGATGTCTATAATGGACGCTACTGTGTGACGCCGGAATTCCCCAATGGCACCTACGCTTACTTCGTGAGCATCGACACCAGCGGCACCCCGGTTTTCCCCAACAACATTGGCCGCGCCTTCTATGGCAATGTCACCGGCGGCACCAAAACAGTGATCCCCGAGACCGTGAAAAGCTATTTCGCCGGCGGCGAAAACGCACAGGAAGTGGCCAGCGTCTCAAATCTCAACACGACCTCGGGCGACGTCACGATCACCTGGAGCAGCACGGAGGGCGGCACTTATCAGGTGCAGGCGACCAGCAATCTCACCAGCGGAAGCTGGTCCACCCTCACCAGTTCGCAAGCAGCCACCAGCAACGACGTGAGCACCAGCTACGTGGAAAGCGGTGGCGCCTCCACCGCGACCAAGCGCTACTATAAAGTTACCCGGACGGCCCTGGCCAGCCACGACCTCACCACCACGGATGCCACGTCCTCCTCCGGCACGAGCACCAGCACCACGCAGGGAGTGGCCTCGCTCTCCCCCAACAGCGCCAGCGCGGGAACGAAAATCGCCATGGCCATCACGATGAACAGCTCGTATGTCCCGGCCCCGCCCTCGGCCGCCAATCCCCCCACCAGCATCACCCTGACCAAAAGCGGGGCGACCACGATCACGGCCAGCTCCGCCACGCGGGACAGCAGCACCGGCACGATCTACGGCGTCTTCAGCGTGCCGAGTACGGCCACGACCGGGACCTACACGCTGAACGTCGTGTTTAACTCACACACGTGGTCGTTCACCAATGGTTTTACCGTCAACTGAGCCGCGCCATGAAACTTCGCCTCCTTCCCCTCGCTCTGGTCGCCGCGTTTGCCGTCGCGCATCCGGCCCGGGCCACCAATCCCACCACCACGGTGGGCTTCATGAGCTATACCTTCCCCGCGACCACCACGGCGACGATGAGCTGCCTCAGCGTGCCGCTGAAATCCGCCGCCGTCTTCAGCGGCAGCCCGACCGCCGTGGACAGCAGCACGATCACGGTGGATATCGCGAGCTGGACGGCAGGCGCTTTTGCCAGCACGACGCCCTATTACGTGATCGTGAAGAGCGGCGTGGAAATCGGCCGCATTCTTCGCATCACGGCCAATACCACCACGCAGCTCACCGTCGATACGACCGACGACTCGACGCAGACGACCAGCCTCACCACCAGCGGCTTCGCGCTTTCCACCAGCGATACCTTCGAGATTTTTCCGGGCTACACGTTCAGCACGTTTTTCGGCAGCAGCATCGCCACGATTCCCCTCACCGTCACCGGCACGCCGGACACCGTGTTTTTGTGGAACTGGCAGACCACCCAATTTGAGCAATACACCTTCAACACCAGCGCCGGCTCCTGGCAGAAGTTCGACGGGACCAACGCGACCAATCTCCCACTGCCGCCCAATGCGACGATCGCCATCTCCCGCGCAGCCGGGCATGTCGCGGCGCAGTTCATCGTGCTGGGAGTCATCCCGACCGTGACGCCGTTGGTGAAAACGCCCGGGGGCAGCACGCCGCGCTATTACAGCAACGGCCTGCCCGCCGATATCACCCTTTCCCAGCTCAGCCTCGGCAGCAATTGGAAGCAGGGCACGACCGCTTTCAACTCCGATACCGTCTCGATCTACAACGGCACCACCTCCCTCTGGAACACCTACTACCAGCTCAGCACCGGGAGCTGGCAGCTGGTGGGCGGCACCGGCGCGCAGGATTCCACGGTGATCCCGGCGGGAAGCGCCATCGTCTTCACCAAACGCACCAAGGTCACCGGCAGCGCTTCCTTCCTGACTGTGAGCCTTCCGTACACGCCCTGATTTTCCACTTATGAAAACCTTCGTGCACTCCGCTTTCGTGATCCTGGCCACAGGTCTCTCCGCCCTGGCGGGCACCAGCAACTGGACCAATACCGGCGCGGATTCCTCGTGGTCGGACAGCAAGAACTGGAGCAGCGGCATTCCCGGCAGCAGCGATACCGCGATCATTTCCACCCAGCCCACGGATAGCGTCATCGGGGTCGATACGGGCACTTTGACGAATATCGTCGCCACGCTCACCTTCGCCTCGGGACTCACCGGCGATCTGGAGATCACCGATGCGGGAATCGAGCAACTCACGATCACCAGCGGTCTCACCGGTTCCTCCAGTCATGCGGTGAATTTCTCGCTGTTCGTGAATCTCACCGGCACCACGATCAGCGGCTTTGCCAGCGATTTGAATTTCAATGGCGGCCTCTCGCTCAGCAATTCCGTGACGGCGGCTTCCACAGCCCTCATCACCCTCGGCAGCACCAGCAATACGGTGGTGAATATCAGCAGCGCGTCGAGCCACGGCAGCCTGCTGGGCGCGGGCACCCTGCTGCTCAACAGCACAGACCTGGTGCTGAACCTGAGCGGTTCCTTGACCGCCGGAACGACGATGCAGCTTTTCAGCGCGGGCACGCTCAGCGGTTCGTTCGACAGCGTTACCCTCGCCGGGCTCTACAGCGGCGGGCTCACCGACAGCAACGGGATCTGGAGCGGAACCAGCGGCGGGCTGACGTGGAAGCTCAACGAAACGACCGGGATGCTCTACGTGGTTCCCGAGCCGCAGAGTGGCAGCCTGCTGGTTTTCACGAGCGCGTTCTGCGTCCTGATTCGTCGGCGCGGAATCTGGAAAGGAGGGCGCGCATGAATTGGTCGCGCAACCGGTGGTGGCTGCTCTGGCTGGTCGTGATCACAAGCCAGGTGGCGAATGGGGTCACGCTGCAATTGCAAATGCAGCACACCTTTGCCGGGGAACCGCTGCGGTTGGATTCCCTGCGCTACCAAAATTCGGCGCAGGAAACGCTTTCCGTCACCCGCCTGAGTTATCTGCTCAGCGGCTTTGCCTTGCAGAAGAGCGACGGCACCTGGCTGGAACTGCCGGGCCAGGTGGCGTGGATGAGTGAGGACCAGCATCGCACCGCGGCCCTCTTGCAAAAGGTGCCCCCGGGAAATTATCTCACCCTGCGCTTCGACGTGGGGCTGGATGCGAAAGCGAACGCCACCGATCCCGGCAAACTCGCGCCGGGCGATCCGCTCAATCCCGAGCTCAACGGCCTGCACTGGAGCTGGCAGGGTAATTACATCTTTCTCGCGCTGGAGGGCCTGTTTCGCCAGGGCAACGCGCAGCCCGGCGGCTATGTGTATCACCTCGCCCATGAGGCGAACCGCACGCGCATCAATCTCGCGGCACCGCTCGATCTCACCCACGACGCAGCCGTGACGGTCGGCTTCGATCTTGCAGCGTTGCTGAATGCGCCGCATCCGCTTTCGTTCACCCGCGATGGCGTCTCCACCCATTCCCGCGCCGGCGATCCAGTGGCTTCGACCCTCGCGGGCAATCTCCCGACCGCCTTTCGTCTGCTCTCCGTCACCTCGCTGCTCCCGCAGATCAGCCAGCCGAGCCCGCTCAAGCCGCTCTACCTGCCCGCGACCTATACTCCGTACGCGTTCAAGATGAGTGCCAGCTTTCCCATTCCCGATCTGCCGCGCGACAACCCGCTCATCGTCGAGCGCGTCTCGCTGGGGGACAAACTTTTCCACGACGATGCGCTCTCCCGCACGCACACGGTTTCCTGCGCCACCTGTCATCAGGAGGATTACGCCTTTGCCGAGCCGCGCCCGTTCAGCCACGGGGTGGAGAATCGCGTGGGCCGCCGCAATGCGATGCCGCTCTTCAATCTGGCGTGGAAGAGCGAATTCTTCTGGGACGGACGCGCACCCTCGCTCCGCATCCAGACCCTGATGCCGGTCCAGGACCATCGGGAAATGGATACCACGCTCGGGCAGATGGTGAAAAACGTCGCCGCCAAGCCGGAATACGCCGCCCTGATGACGGCGGCCTATGGCACGCCCGAGGTCAGCGTCGGGCGCATCTCGCTGGCGCTGGAGCAGTACGTGCTCACGCTCACCTCCTCCGATTCCAAATTCGACCGGGCGATGCGCGGGCAGGCGCAATTCACCGACGAGGAAAAGCGCGGGCTCCAACTGTTCATGACCGAATACGATCCGCGCACGCGCCAGTACGGCGCGGATTGTTTTCACTGCCATGGCGGCCCGCTCTTCACCGACCATCAATTTCACAACAACGGCCTCGACGACGTGCCGCTCGCCGATCTGGGCCGCGGTGCCATTACGCAGGAGCGCTCGGACGCAGGAAAGTTTTCCACGCCCTCCCTGCGCAATGTGGAGCTGACCGCGCCCTACATGCACGACGGGCGGTTCAAGACGCTGGAGGAAGTCGTCGAGCACTACAACAGCGGCCTCCATCGCAGCGCCACGCTCGATCCCAATCTCGCCAAGCATCCCACCACCGGCCTGCAACTCAGCGCGGCGGATAAACGCGCGCTGGTGGCCTTCCTGAAGACGCTCACCGATCCCAAATACCTCGCCGCCGCCAAGCTCGCGCAAAGTAAATAGATCGTAAATGCAGTTGCGCGGGTCCGATTTCGGACTTTGTTTTCGGCGGCGTGAACCATCTTCCGACCAGTTCCGAGCGGCCCGACGATCCATCGTCCTGGTGCGCGGAGATCTTTCTGGAGCAACTCCGGAAAGTAAATGGCTCCCAATTCACCCTGCACGTACCGCAGCTTCGCGATCACGTGATGGAGCATCCGGGGCTGCACTTTCATTTTACTCCGGAACTGGTGATCGCACTCAAGGCGCGGAGCCGCTTCGAGTTCATCCACGAGCAGTTCACGCTGGAGCCGGGGGAGATGGCGATCATCCCGGCGGGCATCCCCCATCGCGAAGAGGTCCTTCCGGAAAAGCGGGTGCCGTTCGAGAATCTCGTGATCAGCATTTACAACCAGACGGTGTGCGTGCAGCACCAGCTCGCGGTGACCAAATCCTCGCTGGAGCAGCGGACCGAATATTTCGATACGCCGAAATATCAACAGCTCGTGCAATACCTCGAAGAAGCGGCCGAGCTTTTCCACGGCACGCCCGCCGGGCATACGCTGGGATTGAAGGGATTTCTGATGGCCTGGCTCAGCACGCTGGAACTGACGGTGCGCCGCCTGGCCCATGCCCCGCCGGTGGAGCGGCTCAAGATTTCGCAGGTGAAGCGGCAGGTGCAGGAACATCTCGGCGATGCCAACCTGAGCGTGAAATGGCTGGCGAGCCTGCTCCATTGCTCGCCGGATTATCTCTCCAATCTCTTCCACCGTGAGACGGGCAAGCGGTTGACCACCTACATCAACAACGAGCGGATCAAGGCCTCAATGGAGATGCTGCGCAACACACCGATGACGGTTTCGGAAATTGCGTTCGCGGTGGGATTTGAAAACCCCGGTTACTTCAGCCGGGTGTTCAAGCAGATCGCCTTCAAAACGCCGCTCGATTTTCGCAAATCGGTGGAGCGCACGGTGGTGGAGCTCGACGGGCGGCCCCAGGCCATTTACGCGGCCGAGGTCTGAGCGGCCACGTAGTGGTCGAAATACCCGGCGACCACGCCCCGGACGTCGCCCGCGCCCTGGAGCTTGAGCACTTGGTGCGCGAGTTGTTGCAGGTCCGCATAGTTCACGCGGCGCAGCGCGGCCTTGATCTTGGGAATCGCTCCCGGCGACATGCTCAGTTCATCCACGCCGAGCCCGGCCAGGACGAGGGCGGTGTGGGGATCGGCGGCGGCTTCCCCACAAACGGCGACCGACTTTCCCTTCCGATGCGCGGCCTCGACCAGGCGCTGGATCAGCAGGAGCACGGCGGGGTGCAGCGCGTCCTGAAAATTGCCGAGCTGCGGATTTCCGCGATCGGCGGCCAGGGTGTATTGGGTGAGATCGTTGGTGCCGATGCTGAAGAAATCGGCCAGCTCGGCCAGGGGCTCGGCCAGGAGGGCGGCGGAAGGGATCTCGATCATCGCCCCCAGCTTCACCGGCCAGGCATGCGGGATGCCCTGGCGGCGCAATTCATCGTGGGCCGCCTGCACGGCTTCGCGGGCGGCACGGAACTCCGCAGGCTCGGCGAGCATGGGAAAGAGGAGCTGCAAATCCCGCTTGCTCCCGGCGCGGAGCAAGGCGCGGAGCTGGGTATGGAAAAGCCCGGGCTGGCGCAGGCAGACGCGCAGCCCGCGCACGCCGAGAAAGGGATTCGCCTCGCGGGGCAGGCCCAGGTAGCCAAGCTCCTTGTCCCCACCGGCATCGAGCGTGCGCACGACCACGGTTTTTCCATTCATCGCCTCCACGACGGGACGGACGGCCCGGTATTGCTCCTCTTCGTCGGGCGGGGACGGGCGCTCAAGGAAAAGAAATTCGGTGCGCAGCAGGCCCACGCCCTCGGCTCCGGCCTGCAAGGCGGCCCGCGCTTCCTCCTCGGTGGTGACGTTGGCGAAGACTTCCACCCGGTGCCCTTCGAGGGTGACCGCCGGTTCGCTGGCAAACTTGATTTCCCGCGCGTGCTCCTCCAACTGCGCTTTTTGGATGCGGCGCAACTCGGTGAGCTTTTCCGGTGCGGGATCGGCCCAGAGCTCGCCCGTGCCCCCGTTGAAAGCCAGCACGCGCGGCGGTTGCTCCGCATTAAAGAAAGCGCGCCCCTGCGCGATGGCGGGAATTCCCAGCATGCGGAGCAGGATCGAACTGTGCGACGTGCGGCCTCCATCGAGCAGCATCACGCCCGCGACCCGGCCCGCGCTAAGTTGCGTGACCTCGGCAGGCAAGAGGTCTTCGGCGACCAGCACGCAGTCTTTGGGAATCACTTCCCCCTTGGCCTGCAGCCCCAACTCGCTGAGCACGCGACCGCCGGCGTCCACCACATCCGCGGCGCGCTGGCGCAGATACTCATCGGTAAAATTGCGATATTGCTCCTCCAGTTTCTTCAGGCTCAGGTCCCAGGCCAGCGCGGCGTTCAGCTTGTCCTGCGCAATGGAAGCAAACGCGCGGCTGAGCAGATCGGGGTCGTCGAGGACGAGGGCCTGGGCCTCGAAGATTTCGGCGGTCGGCACGTCGGCACGGTCTTTGATCCGGCGGGCTTCGTTGAGCAGGGTCACGCGGGCCGAGGCCAGGGCGGCCTTCAAATGAGCGGTCTCCGCCTCGACGTTCTCCACCTTGTTTTGCGGGACGTCGAAGGCCGCCTTGGTCATCACATGCACGGGGCCGATGGCAATTCCCGTCGCCACCGGGATGGCGGCCGGTTTTCCATCTTTGTTCACGACGCTGAGGACGGGTTCGGGCGCGACCGGACTGGCCTCGCCGAATTGATCATCGGCCAGCGCTTGCAAAGCCTTCAAGGCCGCGGCGGCATCCGGCCCTTTGGCGCTAATGCGGACTTCGTGCCCGTGCAAAATTTCCAGGGAGGCGAGTGCGACCATGCTTTTGGCCGGAACCGGGCCGCGATGACGGGTGAGATTTTCCACCGCGATCTCCGCCTGGAAGTGGCCGCACTCCTTCATAAACCGCGCCGCGGGGCGGGCATGGAGACCGTGCGGATTCCGGATCGAAACGGTGATCGAATCGCCTCCGGCCTTGGGCGCGGGAGCGGCGGCCGGAGCAGGCGGGCTGCCGGCGTGGAGGTGCTGGCTCTTGAGTCGCAACGCCTGCATCGCCTCCTGCGCCACGTCGTCGAGCGATTGCCCCAGATTCGCCGTGACCCCGGCGGATACCGCGCCTTCCACGAGCGGAGCCGAGCAGATGCGCACTTTGGCGCGCTGCGCTTCCTCCAGGAAATCCAGCGCGGTCTCCGCGCTCAGGATCGCGCTGCCCATATCCATGAGCACCAGCACGCCTTCCTCGCTCATCACCGATTGAATCGCCTGCATGATCTCCACGGCATCCGTGCCCAGATCGGTGCGGTCGTCTCCCGCCCCGGCCGCGATGGCCAGCGGGAGTCCGTCGCCAGTCATGGCGCGCACGAGGTTTTGAACGGCAACCGCCAGCGGGCGGCTGTGAGAAACGATGACGAGACCAACCATGGTGATAAGGGAAGGATGAATTTAAACCTGAATCCCCAGCGTGGCGGCGAGGGTTTCCAACAACAAGACGGAGGAGGAGGCCCCGGGATCGAGATGCCCGGCGCTGCGCCCCCCGAGGTAACTGGCGCGGCCCTTGCGCGCAACGAGCGGGATGGTGGAATCCGCGCCCTGGCGGACGGCTTCGACGGCTTTGAGCAACGAGGCTTCAATGGCTTCGTGGCCACTGGCCAGCAAGGATTCCGCCGCGGGGAGCAGCGCATCGACCATCGTTTTTTCGCCGATGACCGCCTTACCGCGCGCGACCAATCCTTTGACGCCAGCCTCGAAGCAGGCCGCAAATTCGGCGCCGGACAGCTCGCTCTTTCCAGTCGCAGCGGTGGCCGCCTGGAGGAAGAACGTGCCATACAAGGGGCCGCTCGCGCCGCCGACGGTGGAGATAAGCGTCATGGCCACGGTCTTGAAGATCGTGCCGATATCCTTGCCCTCGACGGTGGGCAGCTTGGCCTTCACGGCGGTGAAGCCGCGGGCCATATTCGCGCCGTGGTCGCCATCGCCGATATCGGAATCCAGCTCGGTGAGCCGCTCCTTCTCGCGCTCGAAAACGGCGGCGCACTGCTCGAGCCACTGGGTGATTTGGGTGGAAGAGATTGCGGTCATGGTGATCATGGCTAGGCCCCCCAGCGCAGAGCCGGCGTGTGCACCGGCGCATCCCAGAGCTTGGTGAGCTGGTCGTCCAGCTTGAGCAGCGTGATGGAGGTGCCAGCCATCTCCAGGCTGGTGATGTAGGAGCCCACGAGCCGACGGCTGACCTTGAGCCCGGCGGCCTTCGCGATTTCCGCGGCCTTGCGGTAAACGATATAGAGCTCGATGAGCGGGGTGCCGCCCATGCCGTTGACGAACAGGAGAACCTCGTCGCCGGAGCGGTAGGGCAGATCGGAAATAACCGGCTCCAGGAGCAGCTCGACGATTTCATCGGCGGGCTTGAGCCTCAGGCGCTCGCGCCCGGGCTCGCCGTGGATGCCGACGCCCATTTCCATTTCCTCGTCGCCAAGGGCGAAGGTGGGCTTGCCCGCGTGCGGGACAGTGCAGGAGGTGAGCGCCATGCCCATGCTGCGGCCCTGGGCGTTCACTTTTTTGCAAAGGTCGCGCACTTCGGCGAGCGAGGCCCCGGCCTCGGCAGCGGCGCCGCAGATTTTCTCGGCGAGGACGGTGGCCCCGACGCCACGGCGCCCGGCGGTCCAGGTGCTGTCCTTGACCGCCACGTCGTCGTCGATGATCACGCTCTCCACCTCCACGCCATCGGCGCGGCAGAGATCGGCGGCGAGCTCGAAATTCATCACGTCGCCGGTGTAGTTTTTCACGATGTGGAGCACGCCCTTGCCGCCGTTCACGGCCTGGGTGGCGGCTTGCATCTGGTCGGGCGTGGGGCTGGTAAAGACCGCGCCGGGGCAGGCGGCATCGAGCATGCCGCGCCCGACGAAACCGCCGTGCATGGGCTCGTGGCCGCTGCCGCCACCGGAGACGATGGCGACCTTGTTCTTCACCGGCGCATCGGCGCGGGTGATGAAGTTTGGCTCGTAGTGAACCTGGATCAGGTCGCCGTGCGCGGCTTCCATGCCCTTGAGGGCATCGACGACCACGTGCTCCGGCGAGTTGATGAGTTTTTTCATAAACGTGTCCTGGTTAATTCGCAGATCGCCTAGTGAATGACCGCCTTCGCCAGCAACCCGGCGAGGACGGCGCCGAGGATCGGGCCGACAACCGGAATCCCGGCGTAGCCCCAATCCGCCCCGCCCTTGCCCGCGATGGGCAGGATGGCGTGCATGATCCGCGGCCCGAGATCACGCGCCGGATTGATCGCGTAACCGGTGGTGCCGCCGAGCGAAAGGCCAATGGCCCAGACGAGGCAGCCGACCAGATACGGCCCCACACCCGCAACCGGACCGGTGACCGAGGCGCCTTTGGAAAAGATCGCCACGACGCCGATGATGAGCGCCATGGTGCCGATGATTTCGCTGATGAGATTCGCACCCGCCGCGCGGATCGCCGGGCCGGTGCAGAAGCAGGCAAGCTTCAACCCGGGATCGGGGGTTTCACCCCAATGCGGCAGGTATTGGATCCACACCAGCGTGGCGCCTGCCATCGCGCCCAGGAATTGAGCGAGGATGAAGGTTCCCACGTTGCTGTAGTCGCCCGAAATGACGGCCATGCCGACGGTGACGGCGGGATTCAAATGCGCGCCCGGGCTGCCAAAGGCCTGGGCGACAAAGACGCCGACCATGACCGCAAAGGCCCAGCCCGCGGTGATGACGATCCAGCCCGAGTTTTGGGCCTTCGATTTATTAAGCAGAACGCCGGCAACGACGCCGTCGCCAAGTAGAATGAGCGTGAGGGTGCCCATGAATTCGCCGAGGAATGGTGACATAGTTTTATTTCTCCTGAGGGGTTGAGTTGGATTGGGTTGAGCGGAAGTCGTTAGAAGGTGACGACGGAGCGCAGTCCGAGGACGACGATGTCGTTCCGATCCGAGCTTCCGCGCGGGTTGAAGATGGCCTGCACGTTGGGCTGGATGGAGAGCCAGGGCGTGGGGTTGTATTGGTAGCTGAGCTTCGACATCGACTTCGCCGTTGAGGCTCGATCCGCCCGCGGCCTTACTGGCGTCGCTCACGGCGTAGCCGGTCTGCGAATAGATGACGCCGAGGCCCACCTTGTCCGCCGCGCGACCGGGGATGAGGCCGGTGTAGCGGGCGGCAAAGAGCGCCTCGAATTCAATCGGGTTGCGATCGCCGGGCGCGCCGATGAGTTCCAGCATGAGGTCGAGACCCTTCTTGAGATCGAGCTCCTGGCTGCTGCTGGATTTGCCATCGACGGTCGTCTTGCCATCCACGATGGATTTCCCATCGCTGACCACGGTGTGAGTGGGATGATAGACGGTCTTTTCCAGCGTGAGATAGACGTTGTAATCGTCGCGGAGCGGCTCGCCGCTGTAGAGATCGTGGTAGCCCTTGAGGTCGTTGTAATTGGCTCCGAGTTTATAGACGCCGGGGTAGTTGGTATTCTGCTCGTTGTAGCCGAGTTCCGCGGAGTAGGCGGGGCCGCGATCGAAATCGTCGGCATAATCAAAGCCGTTGCGATCGGGGTGATAGGCATCGCGATAGGCGGTGAAGGCGCCCGCCTTGAAATACAGGCCGGGGGTGAGATCGCGCAGATCGAACTTCACAATCGCGCCCGGCTTGCCCGCAGGGCTGAAGGGCTGGGCGGTCGGGAAGATCGCATTCGGCGCGTAGCCGGTTTCGTCGTTGATCATCACGTCGCCGAAATCGGTGGAGCCGAATTCATTGACGGCGGCAACCTGGCCGAGCTTGATCTTCACGCGGCCGTCGAAGAGGCCCTGCTGATACCAGATCTCATCCATACGCAGGCTGGGTGTGCCGGCGATGCTGCTGGTGCTGGTGTTGACGTCGAGGTATTTGCCGGAAAGGTTCTGTCCATACTGATAGATGGCGGTGGCGAAGAACTCGCCATCGAAGCCCGCCAGCTTTTGGAAATCGACATCGAGCGAGAGGCGGAAGCGACCGAACCAGGTGCCGTGATGGGTGTGCGGTCCGGCGACGTCGGCGAGGAAATCGCCCACGTGATTCCCGGTGATCTTGATGCCTTCGTTTTCGAGCTTCGTGCGTTCACCGCCCCAGTCGCCGGTGAGGTATTTCTGGGTCCAGAAATTTTCCGTCGGGGGCTGGGTGAGCATGGTGGTCGGGGTGGCCGGACCGGCGAGCGCCTGGGCGGCAGTGAAACCGAGGCCGGCGAGGAGCACCGCCCGGAGGCGGAACAGGTGGGATGGAACAGTTGCTTTCATGCAGGGGGATGGGTTGTTGATTTGGATTGGTTTTTAGGTTGAGGCGGAAAAAATCAGCGGAAGAGGTAGCCCTCCGCGAGCTGGGTGTATTGATCGATCTGGCGACGTTGCCAGGTGGCGTCGCGACCGAGTTCGGCGGCGAGCAGGCGGGCGACCAGGGGCGCGGCCTCGATGGAGGCGCGGGCATTGAGCAGCAGCGAGCGGGTGCGGCGGGAGAGAATGTCCTCCACGGTGCGGGCCATTTCGTGGCGGACACCCCAGACGACTTCCGCGGCGTGGTACGGCAGCTTCTCGTGGAGCGGCTGCTTGAGCGCGGGATCGGCCTGCGAGAGCTTCTGCAGCTCGGGATAATCGGTGCCATACAGGTTGGCGAAATCGTCGTCGCCCGGGGGCCTTGCGCCGTGGAGGGGCAGGTCTTTGGTCTTCGATGCCACCGGCTCAAGGCCGACCGTCTCGGCGACGTGATTGATCGCGTCCTCGCCCATGCGGCGATAGGTGGTCCATTTGCCGCCATTGATGGTGACGAGATGGGAGTCGCTGATCTCGATGTGGTGATCGCGGGAGAGCGAGGCCGTGCTTTGCCCGGGGGCGGCTTTCACGAGCGGACGCAGGCCCGAGAAGATGCTCAGGATATCCTCCGGCTCCACGCGCTCGGCGATATACTTGCGCACGTGGTGGAGGAGAAATTCCTTCTCCTCATCGAGCGCGCGCGGCTCCAGGACCGGCTTGTCCACGCCGAGGTCGGTCGTCCCGACGATGACGTGCCGGTGCCACGGCACGGCGAAGAGGACGCGGCCATCCTCGGTTTTCGGCACCATGAGGGCGCTGGTGCCGGGCAGGAATTTCTTGTCGAGCACGATGTGGGTGCCCTGGCTCACGGCGACGCTTTCGTGCGCCTTCGGGTTGTCGCTCCGCCGCATGGCGTCGGAGAAAATGCCGGTCGCATTCAATACCCCGCGGGCCTTGATTTCGTAAGCGCCGCCGCCCTCGGTATCCTCGGCGAGGACGCCGGCCACTTTGCCCGCCTCCTTGATAAAGCCGGTGACGCGCACGTAGTTCAAGGCCACGCCGCCGAGATCCTGGAAGGTGCGCAAGAGCGTCACGGCGAGGCGGGCGTCGTCGAATTGGCCGTCCATGTAGAGGACGCCGCCGCGCAGGCCCATTTTCTGGACGGTGGGCAGTTGCTCCACCGTTTCGTCAGCAGAAAGGAGCAGGGTTTTGCCGAGGCTCTCCTTGCCCGCCATGGTCTGATAGACCTTCAAGCCGATGCCGTAGAAGGGCTTTTCCATCCACTTGTAAACGGGGATCACGAAGGCGAGCGGGTGCGCGATGTGCGGGGCGTTCTTGATCATCAGCCCGCGCTCGTGGAGCGCTTCATAGACCAGCGAGATATTGCCCTGCTCCAGGTAGCGCACGCCGCCGTGGGCGAGCTTGGTCGCGCGGCTGGAGGTGGCCTTGGCGAAATCCTCCTGCTCGAGAAGCAGGGTGCGATAGCCCCGGGCCGCGGCGTCCACAGCGGCCCCCAGCCCGGTTGCGCCGCCGCCGATGACGACCACATCCCACGGGTCTCCCCCTTTGAGCTGACTGACTAGATCCTCGCGCTTCATTCGTTTTCCTCCCAGGCTTTGGAACGTTCCAGCGCCTTGCGCCAGCCGCCGAGCAGCTTCTGCCGGGCCGCCTGGTCGAGCGTGGGCTCAAAGCGTTTCTCCACTTTCCATTGTGTGGAAATTTCGCTCTGGTCGCGCCAGTAGCCGACGGCCAGACCTGCGAGATAAGCCGCCCCCAGCGCGGTCGTCTCGGAAACGGCGGGGCGGATGACCGGCACATTCAGCAGGTCCGATTGAAATTGCATGAGCAGGTTGTCGAGGCTCGCGCCGCCATCCACGCGGAGCTCTTTCATCTGGATGCCGGAATCTTTTTCCATCGCTTCGATGACATCGAACGTTTGAAACGCGATGCCTTCCAACGCCGCCCGGGCCAGGTGCGCCGCAGTGACGCCGCGGGTGAGGCCGGTAATGGTGCCGCGGGCATATTGGTCCCAGTGCGGCGCGCCGAGCCCCGCAAAGGCGGGCACGAAATAGACGCCCCCATTGTCCGGCACCTGCCGGGCGAGCGCCTCGACATCGGCGGAATTGCGGATGATGCCGAGCCCGTCGCGCAGCCACTGGACGACCGCGCCGGCAATAAAGATACTGCCCTCGAGCGCGTATTCGATTTTGTTGCCAAGCTTCCAGGCGACGGTGGTGACGAGGCTGTTCTTCGACGGAATCGCCTCGGTGCCGGTGTGCATGAGCATGAAGCAACCGGTGCCGTAGGTGTTCTTCACCATGCCCGGCTGGGTGCAGGCCTGGCCGAAGAGTGCGGCCTGCTGGTCGCCGGCGGCTCCGGCAATCGGCGTACCGGTGATCTCGGCCTCGCCATAGACTTCGCTGTTCGAGACGACCTCGGGCAGGAGTTCGCGCGGGATCTTGAGCGCTTTGAGCAGTTCATCATCCCACTCGCCGGTGTGGATGTTGAACAGCATGGTGCGCGAGGCGTTCGAGGCGTCGGTGACGTGCTTCTTGCCCTCGGTGAGCTTCCAGATCAGCCACGAATCGATGGTGCCGAAGGCCAGCTCGCCCTTTTCCGCGCGGGCACGCACGCCGTCCACGTTGTCGAGCAACCATCGAATCTTGCTGCCGGAGAAATAGGCGTCGATGACGAGTCCGGTCTTCTTCTGCACCGTCCCCTGCATGCCGTCCTGCTTCAGCTTGTCGCAGAAGGCGGCGGTGCGGCGGTCCTGCCACACGATCGCGTTGTAAACCGGCTCGCCGGTCTTGCGGTCCCAGATCAGCGTGGTCTCGCGCTGGTTGGTGATGCCGATCGCGGCGATGTCGTCGCGGCGGAGCTTCGCGCTGCTCACCGCTTCCAGCGCCACCCCGGATTGGGTGGCCCAGATTTCATTGGCATCGTGCTCCACCCAGCCCGGCTGCGGGAAAATCTGGCGAAATTCTTTTTGCGCGACGGAGCGGATCGAGCCGCCATGATCGAAAACAATGGCGCGGGAGCTGGTGGTTCCTTGATCAAGGGCGAGGATGTATTTCATGGGACGAATGGAGGGTTAATGGGTTGGTCTGGTTCGGGGGTCGTTGGAGAAAGGGTTTGGAGGGCGATGCCGGGGGCGCAGGATTTATTTTAAAACAAATGTATGCTAATTTTTAAAACAGTGTTGATGCAAAGGAATGAGGGGCACTTGAGAAAGATGAGGCGTTTTACAAGGAAGGGAGCGGTGCGGAAAAAAGTGGTTACAGAAAGGCCTGACGAAGCGTCTCAAACAGGAGCTGGGCCGAAGCGGCGCCGGGATCTTCGTGGCCCACGCTGCGCACGCCCAGATAGCTGGCGCGGCCTTTGTGCGCCTGCATGGCGATGGTGGCCCGGGCGGCTTGGGCGGCGACTTCCGCACATTTTTCCAGCGATTCCTGCAGCGACTGCCGCTTCAGGCTCGAAGCCCGCAGCGACGCGACGCAGGGCAGTAACACATCCACGAGCGTTTTGTCACCGGCGACGGCTTTTCCCAGTGTCGTCACTCGTTGCGTGCCCGCCTCCAGAGCATTGACCAGACCCTCCATGCAAAAATTCTTCTGCCCCGTGGCGCGTCCGCCCATCCCTTGAAAGAAAGAGCCGTAAAGCGGCCCGCTCGCTCCACCGCCGATCGACATAAAGGCCATCGACGTCGTGCGAAAGAGCGTCTCCAGATCCGCCTCCTCCTGGTGCTGCAGCTTCTCCAGTAGCGAAGTTGCGACCCGGCACATGTTCACCCCGTGATCCGCATCGCCAATCGCAGCATCGAGTTCGGTGAGCCGCGCCTCGTTCTGCATCAGGGCATTGGCAAAGCATTCCATCCAGCGGATGGCGGTCAGGGCGGAAAACGAATCTTCTACGAGCATCGGGGAGGTATTCGAGTCGTTTCGCCAAAGACGGGAGTGTCCTGGCGCAATGGACTCGCGGGGGGCGGAGTCGAACAACTTCATGTTTCACTTTTCCGCCAAACCACGCTCCCGGCAAACGATGCGTACGTAAAAATGCTTGGACCGATTGCAAAAAACTTGGATTCCTCTTCGAGGGAAGATTTCCAACCTCTCCAACCTTGATAGAAGCCTGTCCTTATATTTTTTGAAGTATTATAAATCCTTGCGCACAAATACTTTTCACTGGCATCCGACTTTCATCCCGCACTTTCTTTCTTCATCCTTTTGCCTTCAACAAAACCGATTTGAAATTTGATCATGCCCCCGCCTACTCCATATTTGTGCTTGTGGTATGGTCGATGCTTTTAGACACAGGCAGCAAATAATCCTCCCATGAACGACCTCGAGATCAGAAAACTTTTGCGCAATTCTGGTACTTACGCCCATATCTCGATGACTCTGAAACGAAAATTATTGAAGAAATGCAAATCTGCCTCGGGGATGCACGAGCAGATATTGGCGTGATAAATGGTGAGATGCTAGCAATCGAAATCAAATCTGAATTTGACACCCTCGCACGTCTACCTCAACAAGCTCAATTTTACTCGCAAGTTTTTGACCGTGTGGTTCTGGTCGCCTCAGACAAGCACTTAAGTACTGCTAAAACTATTTTGCCAAAATGGTTCGGTCTTTTGACTCTGCGAAAATCTAGAACTGGTCATTGCTTAAGGACAGTACGAAATCCACGCCGTAATGCGAACATAGATCCACTCTCACTCTGTCAGCTCCTGTGGCGAGAAGAGGCAATCACATTACTAAAACGCCACGGGATTGACCGTGGCGTTCGTAGTAAGCCAAAACGGATTCTCTGGCAGATGTTGGCAGAAAAAATTCCGCTAAATATACTGCGTGATGAAGTCCGCGATCTTTTGAAAGCCCGAATTAACTGGCGTTCTGAACCTGCTCAAGCGTCATAAGGATGTGGTGGCCTACGTCCACCATTCTCCACTGTGTACTCTGACCAGGGCCAGGAGTCTGTTTCAACGCGTATTTTTCAAGTAGTTCATCTGGCAGACTATACGCAGGACCAAAATAGTCATCAGATTCAGAAATAGTTTTGCACAAGCTGTAGAATGCTTGGTTTCCGTCTTTCTTTCTGGCTTTGCTGACAATGAACTCATCGGGAGTGGAGTAGCGAAGATTTGCAGATGGGCCACGTAGCACCTCAGGTACAGTTGTATTGATCGGACAAACGGTTTCATCGCAGAATCCAATTTCGACTTTAGGATCAGATTCCAGCAATCTTTGAAAAACATACCATTCAATTCGTGGAAGACGCTTTGTGCCCCTTTCAGCAATAAGTTGGTAAAGCGGTTGATGAGGGAATGAAGAGCCACCGACAAAGATATTTCGCCACCGATCCGCGTAAGGCAAACGATCCAAACACCGCAATACAACACTTACAACAGTTTCAATCTGAGCAGTCAAATGACCAAGATCGAGGACAATGTCAGTGTCTTCAGGCACTAGGGTTATACCGGCAAAAGCATGCTGAACACGAGCCAGGTTCACCAACACACCGTCCGAAGGATTGAGCGGAATGTTCATGCAAATGCCGTTTTGAAAAGCATTTGCTGCCGTAATTTCGGGCGAGGAGAGCCGTTTGGGATTTGCTTGAACGACAGGAACAACGCAAACACCCATTTTCATAAACTCGTCGAACAAGCTTTTTGCTTCGGTCGCAGCTAATGCCGTTGCATCAATAGCAATGGGCGCATTCGAACCCCAATTCTTGGCGAGTTGTTTCGGAATTGTATGACCGAAGCCAGCCCCGAATACAACGCATGGCAATAGATCATCAATCTCATCAGCTGTTACTAATCCGAGAGCTTTTGCTTCCCCTAATTTTGCATTTAACTTTGGTAGATATGATTTTCGCATATTCGATCAATTGCGCTCACTGGTACATCAGGAGGGCTTTTTGAAATGTGAATTTTTCACATTTTGGTTTGACCGGGTTGCGAAATTCCTAGACCTTAAGGTTCTCACGTCTTCGGGTTCAGAAATCACTACCCAGTGTTTTTTTGTTTTCGATATGCTGTTCCGCCTACATGTACGTGGGCGGAACAGCAATTGAGCTTTCAATGAGTCAGTTTCCCCTTACTGGGTATCACAACATATTGATAGCATTGGTCATGATGGCCACTGAATGTAGTTAGGTCGAGGAAAAAGCATTTATGAATTAAAATATTCATAAACACCTCTCGTTGAATAAATAACGATCCAATTCACTATCAAAAATTCGCGTATCCTTTACTTCCCCCCGCGAAGAAGCGCCGAACTCAAAGAACGGTTTTAATAAAAGCTAAACCATTTGTTGCCCGGACAACCGAATCACTATCCCCATGGGCTGTTCGCCGGGATGTGGTCGCCGGCCAGGGCAAGGCATTGGATGGCGGCGAGGCTCCATTGGGCGGTGTCGTTGGTGGAGATCCAGGGGACTTCTTCGAGGGTTTCGAGGACAGCGGGGCCTTCCACTTTTTTGAGTAACTGGTCGCGGTGGGCCTGGTCGTTTTTCTTGTCGGCTTCCATGAACTCGTGCCAGGCGCGTTCGGCGAGTTTGGGGTCGCCTTTTTTCCAGGCGGCGTAGGCGGTCATGCGGGAGTGGGCGGTGGTGAGGACGTTCAGCTTGAGTTTGTGGCCGAAGACCTTGGTCTGTTCGTCGGCGGGGGCGCTGTAGAGCTCGGCGTATTGGAGCCAGACTTTTTCGAACTCGGGCACGTCGAGGAGGGAGATGAGTTCCGCCGCGACCTCAATGCCGCCGAAGACGCACGAGAGATGGGAGACGCTGAGGTTTTCGCCGTTGAGATTGTAGAGCATGCCGGTCTTCGGATCGTAGCCGAAGCGCTCGCCGGAGAAGAGGCCGTGCGGCATCGCGCCGAGGCACTTCATGCCGGTGATGATCTTGTCGCGATACTTGGTATTGCCGGTGCGCTCCCACTCGGTGAGCCAGTTGCTGGCAAAGGCAAACCAGTCGGGGCCGAAGCTGGCATTGGCCGGATAGGGATTCGGCGGCTGGTTGGGCAGTTTGCGGACGGGATTGATCTCGATGAGCTTGTAATCGGAATCGAGCGTGAGGCGCATGAGATCGCCGATGCGCTCATCGGCGGTGAGGTAGTAGAACATGCGTCGGTATTCCGACAGGCTCACGCGGACCTGCTTCGCGCTGTCGCCCCAATGCACCACGTTGTGCCGCGAGCCGAGACCGGCGTAGGGCCCGAGGTGATGCACATCCACCTCGCCGGTGTGGCGGGTGAGCGCCTCGGCGAAACGGTAGAGATCCGCCCGGCCGCTGCGGAGGAAGCTGAACCAGAGCCAGAGATCGGGCGAGAGCTCGGAGTTGTCCCAGCCGAAGCCGCCGACGTCGTAGCGCCAGGTGTGCCGCTCGGCATCGTAGGTGTGCATGATGTCGCCGTAGTTCCAGAAGCCATACCAGCGGCGTTGCTCGACCTCCTTTTGATAGAGCGCGAAGAGCCAGTCGAGGTGGTCCTCCAGCTTCGCCTTCACCGGCGTGGAGCGATCGGGCAGATTCCAGAGACCGCCGAAGAGGGCGAGGGCGTTGTAACGCGCGGGCGCGCAGACGACCTGCGGCGGCAGTTGCAGGGAATCGGAAAGCTGGAGGAGCTGATCGCGCGCAGGCGTGGCGGCAAGCGCCCAGAGCATCAGCTCGCTGGTGCGGGCGATGCCGACCGGGGTGGCAAAGCCTTCCTCGTAATCCTCGTAGGCGAGATCGAGGCCGTGCCCCTTGGTATCGTAGTGGCGCATGTCCATCGCCGGGGCATCGGGAGCCCAGAGCCAGAGCGTGACCTTGCCGGTGTCGCTGACCGCATTGCGAATATCAATCTGGGCGGGATGCTTTTTCCAAAAATCGCGCATGCCGAAAGCCACGCCGCCAGTGACGCCGCCGAGATAGCCGACGCCCGCGGCGCGCTTGCCAAAGCCGTTGTGCAGCCAGCAGCCCCAATCGCCGGTGCGCTTGCGGATTTCAAACGAATCCGCCGTGGCCTGGAAAAGGGTGAAGTCGTTCCACTGCGCGACCTCCTTCCAATGGGCCTGGAGCGCGGCGGGAAATTGCCCGACCGGCGGGCAGGCCGTGCCGTTGAACTGGGCATCGTAGATCGGGCGCCCGGCATCGCGGCGCAGGCCGGTGAAGTTGAGGATCGCCTCGCCCCACATCCCCTTCCCCTCGCCGACGAAGCGCACATGCCGGTCATAGGGGGCATCGCGGAGCGGCACCTCGAAGCGGACGCCGAAGCCGCTCACGAAATCCTTCGTCTGCTCGCCATCGAAGGTGATGGTGTGCATGAGGCGGATCGCCTCGGAGCCCGCGGAGAAATAAAGGCGCACGGAAAAGGGCAGCCATTCGCGATCACCGCTTTGGTGCAGGCCATCGAGTTTCACCACAGCGCGGACGGGGCCGCTTTGCTCCACGGTCACCTGATGAAGAACGCCGTCGAAAGATTTTTGCTCCAGCGCCTGGCCGCTCGAAAGGCGCGGCGCATTCTGCCAAAGGCAGACGAGGCGGCCATTTTTCAAAATCTCCTTTCCGTCGCGGGAGACGGAGGCGATGAGGGTGTGACCTTTCTTCGGGATGACACAGGTCACTACGCCGGTGGAAACGGTCACGGCATCCGCCTTGTCCTGCACGGTGACGGCGCTCTTCGGAGCGGCGGGATCGCCAGCGGAGAGGACGAGCTTTTCCGCGAGACCGGTCGCGGCGCCGATCGTATGGGCGCTCCATTTCAGCGAGCCATCGGGCCACATCGCGAGCGGCCAGCTCTGCACCGGTACCGCCTCGCCGACGCTGGTCGTGAGCGCGAAGGATTGCGCAGGCCGGAAGACACCGCGCGGCCACGGCACGCCCCAGGTCGCGCCATTCGAGGCGACCGGCGTGCCTTCGAGCCAGTGAAGGTCCACCTCCTTCGGCACTTGATCGACCGGGGCCGGAGCAGGCATCGCGAGGGAGCGCATGGCAGCGGGGAGTTGCAGGGCGGCTGGCAGCGGCGGCAGTGGCCTTGACGAAATCACGACGGGTAAGTTGGGACATATGCGTTTGGGGTAGCGCGCCCGCGCGCGGAGAGCACGGGACATGGATGAAACGCTAGAAAAGCGCTCCGGTTGCGGCAAGCGGTAAAAAGCGCAGGAGCGAGTCATTTCCCGCGCATTGACGGCAGGCGGCACCTCCATTTACACGTGGGGGAAACCCCACGCTCATGACCCCAGTGTCCCCCTGCCTCGCTGCCGTTGCCCTGCTGTTCACGCTGCTTCCGCTTTCGCCTAGCTTGGCCAAAGAGGCGGCGGCCCCGCTCACCCCCGGTGGCACTTACAATGTGCGCGATTACGGGGCCAAAGGCGATGGCACGACCAAGGACACCGCAGCCTTCGAGCAGGCGCTGATGGCCTGCCACCTGGCGGGCGGCGGCACAGTCCAGGTGCCCGCAGGGAACTACTGCATCGGTAGCATTGCCCTCTGGTCGCAGACCGACTTGCACCTGGAAAAGGATGCCACGATCACCGGCAGCGCGGACCTCGTCGATTACCCGCTCTCCTCCGCGCGCTGGGAGGGCTTGGAGCGCCCGGCCTATCGCGCGCTGATCACGGCGGATCACGCGAGCCGGATCGCGATTACCGGCGCGGGGACGATCCAGGGCAGCGGCACGGTGGGCAAGCTGCGGCGACCGCGCGGCCCGGTGCTGATCGAGACCGTGGAATGCCGGGGGGTGAAGATCGACGGGCTGACGCTGAAAAATGATTCGGTGTGGACGCTGCATCCGAACTTCTGCACCGACGTGACGATTTCCAACATTCAGTTTCAAACGGTGGGCTCGAACTCGGACGGGATCGATCCCGATTCGTGCAGCAAGATGCTGATCGAGAACTGCACGTTCACCACGGGCGACGACAACATCGCAATCAAATCCGGCAAGGGCCTGGAGGGGCAGGAAATCGGGCGCCCCTCGGAGGACATCACGATTCGCGGCTGCAAATTCATCAACGGCCACGCGGGGGTGGCGCTGGGCAGCGAGCTCTCGGGCGGCATCCGTAATATCAGGATCGAGAAATGCGAGTTCGGCGAGGGGCGGGCGGCGCTCTACATCAAGACCTGCGCGGGTCGCGGGGCGTATGTGGAAAACATCACGCTGCGCGACTCGCTCATTCATTGCAAAGCGCTGGAAATCCGCACCGATTACAAGGCAAACCCCGACAACCAGGGGATCCCCGGCGAGGCGGGGCTGACGTGGGTGAACGGCATCCGGCTCGAAAACCTGAAGCTCGATGGGAAGGGCATTCTCGATGTGTACGGCGTGCCGGAGAAGCGGGTGAGTGATCTGACGGCGATCAATATCACCGGCACCAGCCCGAAACCGATTACCCTGCGCAACACCCGCAACGTGACGCTGCGGGAGATTCACGTGACCGGGTTCACCGGTCCGCTGGTGCAGCATGGGGATCCGAAGGAAAAGTAATTTGATGATCCCTGCCATGGGCGGCTAGGCGGTGTTCACGAATTGCAAAAACTGGAGACGAAACCCCACGTCCTTTCGCGCGGAATTTCCACGTCGCGCTGTAGCCACGGCCCTGTGGGCCGTTGGGGAAGAACGGGTGATGGAAAAGCAGCGCTCTGCCAAAAATCGCGGCAGAATGATCACTCCCTTTAGAACTGGATTTTTGCCAGAACATCGTCTTTCCCCAACGGCCCACAGGGCCGTGGCTACAGTGCGGGCAAAGAATGGAGTGCTTTCATTACCGGAAGGACCTGCCCGGAAATTCGTGGACACGGCCTAGAGCCATTCCCTTTATTCTAGAGCCGCGCGCCTTGGGTTTCCCAGATCGGGTGGGCGTCCTCGCCTGCCGAGTGGCGCAGCTGGTGGCGCGGTCTTTTGCACGGGCGGGAAGTTCGTTTTGGCGAGACGTCAAAACCGGCGGGCGGGACGCCCACCCTACCCGGGACGCAACCTATCCGCGGCCATACTATTGATTGAACCGCGCGGAAATCCGTCTCTCACCGTCGCAATCGTGAGAAACGCCGTTGAGATGAGAAAAGCAGCGGCGGCAGTCCTCTTGCACCGAAAAATGGAACGGGACCGGGATTTCACCAAATTTCGCACAAAAGAACGCGTAATGGCCCGGCAGGTTGCGATTGAAGAAAGCGCCGGGTGGCGTGGATCTAAGAATTGAAATTTTATCAATTAATTCAGCATTAGGAACCGTCCTCTCGCATGAAAATAGCTGCTTCTCCCTACGCTATGGCTGGGATTCTGGATAACATGGCAGAATATTGGGTGTTCGCGGGTGCAACCCTCCTGGGACTTTGCCTTTTGCAGGTGTACCTGCCGAAGGTGAGGGAAAACCTGCGCCTGCCCACCGAGATGTGGGTGTTTTGCGTGGCGCTGCTGATCGCGGGCTACTTTGCGGTGGAAGTGGTGGACAGCCAGGCGCGGCTGGCCCGGATCGCCTGCCTGGGCGCGATCATGGTGCTGGCGGGCGTCTGCGTGACCGTGATCTCGGTCTTGAAAGGCGACCTGATGGAACTGCGCCGGGTGGAGGAAAAGCTGCGCCGTTCCGAGGAGCGGCTTTCGCTGCACTTCGAGCAGGTGCCGCTGGCGGTCATCGAATTTACGCCGGAGGGCGTGGTGACGGCCTGGAATCCGGAGGCGGAAAAGATTTTTGGCTACACGGCCAAGGAAGTGATCGGGCGTGAGTTCTTCGAGATCCTGCTCCCCGAATCCGCCCGCGAGAGTGTGCGCAAGGTCTTCCGCGAGCTCACCACGCTCAGCGGCGGGACGCACAACATCAATGAGAACGTGACCAAGAGCGGGCGCACCATCATGTGCGAATGGCACAATACGCCGCTGATCAACTCGCAGGGGAAAGTGATCGGCATCACCGGCGTCGGGCACGACATCACGGAGCGCCTGCAACTGGAGGAGGAGCTGCGCATCTCGCAAAAAATCCAGTCGGTCGGCCAACTGGCGGCCGGCATTGCGCACGATTTCAACAACATCCTGACCATCATCCAGGGCCGGGCGGATCTGCTGCGCTCGCGGGTGGACCTGCCTTCGCAGGCGGAGCTGGATATCGATCACATCGCGATGGCCGCCGAGCGCGCGGCCGATCTCACGCGCCAGCTCCTGACCTTCAGCCGCCGCCGGGTGATGTTCATCGCGCCGATTAATTTGAACGAAGTGGTCTCCTCGGTCACCGCGATGCTGGAACGCACGCTGAGCGAGGCGATCACGCTGGAGTGCAATCTCGCGCCCAACCTGCCGCTGATCGAGGCGGACCGCGGCATGATCAGCCAGCTGGTGATGAACCTCGCGATCAATGCCAGCGACGCCATGCCGGAGGGCGGCAAGCTTACGCTCAAGACCAGCCTGGTGAAAGCGAAGCCGCCGAAAGGCCCGCGAATCAACGGGACCCATCCCGAATGGAACGTGCGGCTGGACGTATGCGACAGCGGCATCGGCATGGATCCGGAGCAGCTCGGCCGCGTTTTCGAGCCCTTTTTCACGACCAAGGAAGTGGGCAAGGGCCCGGGGCTGGGCCTCTCGGTGGTGCATGGCATCGTGCAGGAGCACGACGGCGCGATCGACGTGGAAAGCTCGCCCGGCAAGGGAACGACCTTCAGCATCTTTTTCCCGACCAAGGTCACTCCGGTGCCGGAACTCCCCGAGCAGACGGATCATTCGCCGGTGATCCTGCTCGTCGAAGACGAGGCCGCGGTCCGCCGCGCCACCGCCCGGACGTTGCAGAATCATGGCTACCAGGTCTTCAGCGCCGCCAATGCCCACGAGGCGCAGGAGCGCTGGAAGGAGTTGTCGCACCGGATCGCGCTCATCATCACCGATGTGGTGCTGCCGCAGGGAACAAGCGGGCGCGCGCTCATCGACGCGATCCAGGGCACACGCACGCGGATTCGCTGCATCTTCATCAGCGGCTACCGGATGGAGGTCGCGCTCCCCGACTTTACGCCCGGCAACGGCCATTACTTCCTGCAAAAACCTTTTACGCCGGTGGAACTGACCGAAGTCGTCCGGACCGCACTGGCGGATACTCCGGCGGATCTAGTGCTGGAAGCGCAAAGCCCGGCCTGAGCCAGGGGCTCCCGCGAGACGCGGAGAAAGCACTCGCAGTAAGCAGCGGAGGGCTGACTCCCGGCACGGAAGCCAGCCCAACCTCCCACCATCCAATAAGCGCCACCTACTGCGATTCGCCGATTTGCTGGGCGCGCTGGATGAGTTTCAGGAACTCATGGCGATAGCCCTGGGGGTCCGGCCCGAGGCCGTTCTCGGCGAGATCGGAGGCGGATTTCCAGGTGGCATCGCCCTTGTAAGGCGACTCCCGGAGGAGCATGCCGAACTCGGCGACCGCGGCGGCGAATTGGAAGTCTTTACTCACCGTCCTTTTGCCATCCCTTTCACTGATACTGGCCTGCCATCCCGGAACGGGCTGCTCGATCTTCCTGCTCGTTTCTCCATCAGGCTGCTTGTAGCGCAGCTTTACGGTCATCAATTCATCGGGCAGCGCGGGTGACGCCACATCGGCACTTTCAGGGGCATGATACTTCAACGGATCAATGCCCGGCGCGGTCCCCGGATCACCCACCGGGGTTAGCTCATAGAGCGCGGTCACCGTATGCCCGGCGCCGATTTCGCCGGCATCCTTTTTGTCGTCGTTGAAGTCCTGGGCGGCGAGGAGGCGGTTTTCGTAGCCGATGAGCCGATAGGAGCCAACCTGCGCGGGATTGAACTCCACCTGGATCTTCACGTCCTTGGCAATCGTCACCAGCGTGCCGCCGAGCTGATCCACGAGCAGCTTCTTCGCCTCGCGCTCGGTATCGACGTAGCCGTAGTTGCCGTTGCCTTTATCGGCCAGTTTTTCGAGCGTGGAATCCTTGTAGTTGCCCATGCCGAAACCGAGCTCGGTGAGGAAGACACCGCTCTTCGCCTTCTCCTCAATCAAGCGCAAGAGATCGCCCTGATCGGTGACGCCGACATTGAAATCGCCATCGGTGCACTGGATGACGCGGTTCACGCCGTCCTTGATGAAGTTCGCCTTTGCGATGTCGTAGGCGAGCTGGATGCCCGCCGCGCCATTGGTCGAGCCGCCGGGCGTGAGCGAGTCGATCGCGGCCTCGATCTCCTTTTTGTGCGAGGCCGGGGTGGAGGGCAGGGCCATTCCACTCGCGCCCGCATAGACCACGATAGCCACGCGGTCCTCGGGTTTCAGCCGCTCCACCAGCAGCTTCATGCTCTGGCGCACGAGCGGGAGCTTGTTTGGCTCATCCATCGAGCCGCTCACATCGAGCAGGAAGACGAGGTTCATCGGCGGGCGCTGCTCCGGTGCGATCTCGCGGCCCTTCAGCCCGATCTTGGCGAGGAGATGTTTGGCGTTCCACGGTGCGCGGGCGACCTCGACATTCACCGAAAAGGGATCCTCCCCCTTCGGCTGCGGGTAGTCGTATTCGAAGTAGTTGAGCAACTCCTCGATGCGCACCGCATCCTTCGGCGGCAGGGTGCCGCTGTCGAGGAACCGGCGCACGTTGGCATACGCCGCCGTGTCCACGTCGATGGAGAAGGTGGAGAGCGGCTGGTCGTGGACGGCGAGGAACTCGTTGTCCGTGATGCGGTCGTAGGCCTCGGTGTTGCCGGGCTCGCGCTGGGCGAGGCCGGGCAAACCTGCAACCGTCGAAGGGACCACGACTTCCGAAGTCGGATAGGCCCGGCTCAACGCCACCGACTTCGCACGGTCAGCAAATGACGCAACCGTCAGCTGATCCACCGACGCGTCCTTGGCGACTCCACCTGCGGTGGCGGGGGATGCTGGCGCGACCGAAGAAACCGCCCCCGTAGCAGTAGAATACCCAAGGGCGCTCGATCCAGGCTGACCAAGATTGAACTGACGGACGGGCTCAATCCACTCTTTGTCCACCTGGGCGAGGATCGGTGCCCGGGTGTGATTGTAATCGTTGCTGGCGAGCTTCGCCTGATCGGAGGTGATCTTTTCCTCCGCCTTGCGGGCCACGACATTGTAAGGATCGAGGTTCAAAGCCTGCTCGTATTTGCCATACGCCTCATCATATTTTCCTTCGTTCGAGGAGGCGTCCGCATCGGCCAGCAGCTTCTTCACTCCCGCAGCTTTTACCTGAGCTTGAAGAATGGACTGCGCCTGCAATTTTTGCACTTCCACTTGCGCCAGCGCGGCCTGTTCCGCCGCATGTTTTGCGTCCAGCACGGGAGACTGCAGCGGCTTTTTCGCAGGAGCAGTCGTGTCGATCACCGACTCATTTTGGGCAAAAAAATTGCCCCGCTTTTGCGGATGATCGATCGTGAGCACCAACGCCGCCGCGACCGAAGCGGCCAGGCCGAGCGGCACCACCCAGCGCGAAAACGGAATCACCTTTCCGCCCGCATTCGGCGCCTGCGCTTCCACGAGGATCGACTCCTTTTGCTCCGGCGTGAGGTTGGCGGCGGGGGTAGCTTTCAAGAGCCCCGCCAGTTCCCCGGCGAAGGCGCGGGTTTCCTCCACGTAACGGCGGGCCTCGGCATCGCCAGCCAGCCGGGCTTCCACGGCGGCGCGCTCCTGCGCGTTCAATTCGCCCAGCGCGTAGGCGGTCAAAATGGGATCGTCAATTTCCGGGTTCATGCGGAACTCCTTTCCAGGTCGGCGCCGCCGGCCAGCTTGCGGCGCAGGGTTTTGAGGCCGGTGTGAATGAGAAAGCCCACGTTGCCCTCGCTCAGCCCGGTGACGGCGCTGATTTCGCGGTAGCTGTGGTCGTGCAAAAACTTGAGGCGGATGACTTCGCGCTGGTTCGGCGGCAAGCCGTCGAGGGCGCTCAGGATTCCATCCGTGCGGTCGTCCGGGGCGGACGGAGCTTCCGGGGCCGGAGGCTCATGGGTTTCGTCGAGGGTCGTCATGCGATGCTCCTTTTTGAGCACGTCCAACGCCCGGTTTCGCGCCGTGGTAAACAGCCAGGGCCGCAGGTGATCGCCGATCCGCTCGCGCGGCTGGGCGCAGAGCTTGATGAAGGTCTCCTGCACCACGTCGCGCGCCCGGTGGAGATCGCCGAGCAGGTGCGCGACGTATCCAGTCAGCGCTCCCGAGTGCTCGGCCATCGCCTGGCGAATCCAGGTTTCGTTGGAAGGCTCAATCATGAGGGTTTCACCAGCACGACGATTCAACCGACCGATTTCTTAGAAGAGTTTTTTGACACGGATTTTCAGGAAGAGGTTTATCGGCAGATCATCGGAGAAATCTGCGGACAACTCCCCTACCCCGCCGTCTTCGCCAGCACCTCGGCGATGATCTCGTCACTGCTCTTGCCTTCGGCCTCGCCTTCAAAGTTGAGGATGATGCGGTGGCGGAGGGCATCGGGGGCGGCGCGCTCGAGGTCGGCCTGGGCGACGTGGTAGCGGCGATCCAAGAGGGCGTAGATTTTCGCGGCGAGGATGAGGGCCTGCAGACCACGCGGGCTGGCCCCGTAACGGACGTATTTCTTCGCGAGCGGGGAGACGCCGGCGGCATCGGGGTGGGTGGCGAGGATGATGCGGACGGCGCGGTCCTGCACTTCGCGGGCGATCGGCACGGCGCGGATGAACTCGCGCAGGGCGAGGATTTGCGCGGCATCGGGCGCGACCGGAGCGGCGGCCACTTTTTCCTTCGTGGTCGTGCGGTCGGCAATGAGGTGGAGCTCCTCGGCACTGGGGAAGGCGACTTTGAGCTTGAAGAGGAAGCGGTCGAGCTGGGCCTCGGGGAGCGGGTAGGTGCCCTCCATTTCCAGCGGGTTCTGGGTGGCGAGGACGAGGAAGGGCTGCGGCATACGGTGCTGGGCGCCGCCGACGGTCACATGATGCTCCTGCATCGCTTCCAGCAGCGCGCTCTGGGTCTTGGGCGTGGCGCGGTTGATTTCGTCGGCGAGGAGGATATTTGCGAAGACGGGGCCGCGCTGGAAGCGGAACTGCTTTTTCCCGTGCTCATCCTCGGAAATGATATTGGTGCCGATGATGTCGCTCGGCATGAGGTCGGGGGTAAACTGAATGCGCGAAAACTCGAGGCTCATCGCATCGGCCAGGGTGCGGACGAGCATGGTCTTGCCCAAACCCGGCACGCCCTCCAGCAAAACATGGCCGCCGGCAAAAAAAGCGGTGAGCACACCCTCGACAATCTCCCGCTGCCCCACGATCACCCGGGCCAGTTCCTCCTGAATCCGCCGAAAAGTCTGCCGGAAGTCTTCAGCCTGCTGCTCGACGGGGGTGGAAGCGGGGGCGGGAGGTGCGGAATCGCTCATGGGCAGGAAATTGAACGAAGTGCCCCCTTCTGTCGAGGGCTGGAAATTCTTTTATTTGAGAGTTTTTCAAAATTGCTTCCCTTTTTCTCAAAATCGCGATACATTGGCTCTCGCAATCTATGGCACGCATTATCATTATTGACGACGAGCCCGCGATGGTAGAGGTCATTTCGACTCTTTGCCGGGACAAAGGCCACCAGGTTTTCCCATTCAATTCGGCCGTGCGCGCCATTGAGCAATTCACCACGATTGCCCCCCAGATTGTCATTTCCGATATCAAAATGGAGAAAGTGGGCGGCTTCGACGTCCTTCGTGAATGCCAGTCGCTCGATCCCCTGCCCCAGGTGATCATGATTACCGCCTACGCTTCGGTGGAAACGGCGGTCGAGGCGATGAAGCAGGGGGCGTTTGATTACATTACCAAGCCGTTCAAGATCGACGAACTGACGATCACCATCCAGCGCGCGCTCGATTTCCAGAGCGCCGTTCGCGAGAACGTCTATCTGAAGAAGGAGTTAAAGGAGCGTTATCGCTTCGAAAACATCATCGGCACCGGCCCGAAGATGCAGGAGATTTACAACCTGATCGCCAAGGTGGCGGATACGGACTCCACGATTCTCATCCAGGGCGAGAGCGGCACCGGCAAGGAACTGGTGGCGCGGGCACTCCATTTCAACAGCTCCCGCCAGCACCAGCCCTTCGTGGCGATCAATTGCTCCGCACTGCCGGAGAACCTGCTGGAATCCGAACTTTTCGGCCATAAGAAGGGGGCCTTCACCGGCGCGGTGCAGGACAAGGTGGGGCTGTTTGAAGAGGCGGAAAGCGGCACCATCTTCCTCGACGAGGTGAACTCCATGGCCCAGCCGCTCCAGACCAAGCTGCTGCGCGTGCTGCAGGAGCGCCAGATCCGCCGCGTGGGCGAGACCAAGAGCAGCCCGATCAATGTGCGCGTCCTCGCCGCCACCAACGAATCCTTGCTGGAGAAGACGAAGGAAGGCGGCTTCCGGGAGGACTTGTATTACCGCCTCGCGGTCATCCCCTTTGAGATGCCGCCGCTCCGCGAGCGCGCCGACGACATCCCGCTGCTGGTCAACCATTTCGTGCAAAAGAACGCCTCGCAGACCGGGGCCGAGCCGAAGAAGGTCGATCCGCCCGTCTTCGAAATGCTCGCCAAATACAACTGGCCGGGCAACGTGCGCGAACTGGAAAACGCCATCGAACGCGCCTGCGCCCTGTGCGACGAAGGCATCATCCGCGTGAGTGATCTACCCCCGCACCTGGTGCGCCAGGCCATGCAGGGTATTCCCGAAATCGCCCAGCAAACGCTGCCGATCGGCAAAAAGCTGGACGAATTTGTGCGCGAGCAGGAGAGCCACTACATCGAGGAAACGATCAAGCACTGCGGCGGTTCCCGCGAAAAAGCGGCCAAGATGCTCGGCATCAGCATGGCCACGCTCTACCGCAAGATCGACGTAAAGAAGGAAGCGTCGTCGAAGTAGGTTCACCGCAGCGGCGCGGAGACGCAGAGGAAAAAGAGGATTTGACCCGCGGCGGACGCGGCGAAAAAGCTCGAAGATACGCCTGTAGCCCTGATCTTCTCAGCGCCGCAGGCCGCATTTACTATTTCCTAAATGTTAAATCATAAATGTCACCTTCCCCCCTACCCGCGCTTGGAGAAGATTTTCACCTGATCCGCATCCTTCGCGAGGTTGTCGAGCGCCTGGAGCGTGGCGGTCTGCTTGGTGATGGTATCCGCATTGCTGGCCTTGATCTGCTGGAGCAACAGGGCGGGGTCCTGGGTGGGCATTTGAGAATGGAGCCGGACTCCGACGGAGCCGAGCACGAAGAGAGCGACGATGAGATAGCGGTTCATTACTTTTTCCCTCCCGAACGTGAAACGTAGATGCGGGCGACGCGGATTTGCTCCTGCACCGCCGCAAGCTTGGTATCGATGGCCGTCTGGTTGTCCGAGATGAGCTTTTGCTGGGCCTGCACCTCAAGCAGCGCCGCGGACAATTGTGAATCCGACAAATCGGCCTGCGCCGTAGAGGAGATGGGGAACAACCACGCACCGGCCATTGCGCTGGCGCAAAGCAGTGTGAGAAGCAGTTTTTGAGCGTTCATACCTTTCCGAGAGAAGCAGTAATTGTTCCCAATTTCAATTTGGCGCGAATATTGCTTGCCGACGACGTGATTTCGCACATACTTTACCACCCGTATGGCCCAAGGCATGCAGCAAAATTTATCCATGCGGCAAGAGCAGGTGCTCGCCCCGCAGTTGCAGCAGAGTCTCCAGATTCTGCAGGCTCCCATGTTGGAGCTTCGGAATCTCATCCAGCAGGAGATTCAGACCAATCCAGTCATTGAGGAGGAAATCACCGAGCCCAGCATTGAAGACCGCCAGCGGGAGGCCGAGGAATTTCAGGAGGAATTCGACCGCCTCTCCAAGCTCGACGACGAGTGGCGCGACTTCATGTCGCAGAACAATGCCTACTCCGGTCGCTCGCAAGAGGACGAGGAGCGCCGCCAGTTCTTCTTCGACAGCATCGTCAGCAACGAGACGCTCCAGCAGCACCTGATGGACCAGATCGGCAGCAGCGACCTCAGCACCGAGGACCGCAAGACCGCCGAGCTGATTATCGGCAATATCGACGATATCGGCTTTCTCCAAACTTCGCCCGAGGAAATGGCACAGAACACCGGCGTGCCGCAGGAAGACCTGCGCCGCGTGCTCGATCTCATCCAGACCTTCCACCCGGTCGGCGTGGGCGCGCAGGATCTGCGCGACTGCCTGCTCATCCAGCTCCGCCGTCTCGGCAAGGAAAACAGCCTTGAGTTCCGGATCGTGGACAAGTTCCTCGAAGACCTCGGCAAGAAGCGCTTCCCGGAAATCGCCCGCCGCCTCGGCACCACCGTGGATCAAATCCAGCGCGCCGCGAATTTCATCGGCACACTCGACCCGCGGCCCGGCCAGATTTTTACGCCCGATCCCAACAACTACGTCCTGCCCGACGTGAAGGTGGAAAAGATCGGGAAAGATTACCAGATCACCCTCAACGGCGACCAGATCCCGCATCTGCGCATCAGCAACACCTACAAGGATCTGATGGCCCAGGACGGGAATGGCAACGAGGTGAAGGACTACATCCGCGACAAAATCCGGAGCGGAAAATTCCTGATCAAGAGCATCCACCAGCGCCAGCAAACGATCTCGAATATCGCGCACGAAATCGTCGCGCGGCAGCAGGAGTTCCTCGAGCACGGCGTGCAGGCGCTGAAGCCAATGACGATGGTGCAGATCGCCGATGCGGTGGGCGTGCACGAGACCACGGTCAGCCGCGCCATCTCGGGCAAATACATTTCCACCCCGCAAGGCGTTTACGAGATGAAGTTCTTCTTCACCCCCGGCTACCAGACCGCCGAGGGCGTGAACATGAGCAACACCAGCGTGAAAGAAGCGATCGCCCAGCTCGTCTCGCAGGAAGACCCGCGCAACCCGCTCAGCGACAAGGAAATCGTGGAAATCCTGAGCAGTCGCGGCATCCCGATCGCCCGCCGCACCGTCGCCAAATACCGCACCGAGCTGAATATTCTGCCGAGCAACATGCGGAAGAGCTACTAGGCAGAAGTTTCACCACGAAGACACGAAGTTTTAACTGCGGGCCGCCCTCAACCCGGCGTCATCCCGAGCGGAATAGAGCGTAGCGAAATAAAGTCGAGGGAGCCCGTCCTAGTGGCGTGTAGCTTCCCCTGCAATTGAGGCCCCTCGGCGTTGCGCGGGGTGACATTTTCGAGGGACCGTGTGAATTGCAAATTACCGCACCCAACACTCGCCCCCCATAGGCCCGACTCCGCTGCGCTTCGCGCAAAAGCCCCCGCATAGAAAGTTGCGTTCCGCCCCGTTTCCATCGAAGAATGCCCGCATGATTTCTGAGTCCCTCGTTCGCGAAAAACTTTCCACCGTCAAATATCCCGGCTTCAGCCGCGATATCGTTTCGTTTGGGCTGGTGAAGGAAATCCGGATCGAAGGCGGCAGCATCACGGCCCAGCTCGTGGTGGCGACGAATGACTACGCGGTGCCCCAGAAAATCAAGGAACAGGGCGAGGCCGCGCTCCGCGAAATCCCCGGGGCGGACAACGTGCGCGTATTGATCGACATTCAGTCCCCGGCCCAGCAACCCACCGGCGCGGGCACCACGGCCATCCCGGGGGTAAAGCAGGTGATCGCGGTGGCCAGCGGCAAGGGCGGCGTGGGGAAATCCACCGTGGCCGCCAATCTCGCCGCCGCCCTGGCCAAAGCCGGGGCGCGGGTCGGTCTCTGCGACTGCGACCTTTATGGCCCGAGCATCGCCCTCATGTTCGGCTCCCGCGAGCGCCCGCTGGCCGATGACGAGGAGCGCATCCTCCCGATTGAACAATATGGGCTGAAGCTCATGTCCATGGGTTTCCTGCTCGATGACGATTCCCCCGCCGTGTTGCGCGGACCGATGGTCACCCGTTATACGCAGCAATTCCTGCGACAGGTGGCCTGGGGCGAGCTCGATTACCTCATCCTCGACCTTCCACCCGGGACCGGTGATATTCAGCTCACCATCGTGCAGACCGTCGCCCTGGCCGGGGCCGTGATCGTCACCACCCCGCAGGAGGTGGCGCTCATCGATGCCCGCAAGGCCGCCTCCATGTTTGCCAAGGTCAACGTGCCGGTGCTTGGCCTGATTGAAAATATGAGCTACTTCCTCTGCCCGAGCGACGGTCAGCGGTATGATATTTTTGGCACCGGCGGCGGCGAGCGCGAGGCGAAACGCCTCGGCGTCCCCCTGCTCGGAAGTGTCCCCCTCGACATCCCCACCCGCGAAGCCGGCGACCGAGGACGACCGATTGTGCTGGCTGAGCCGGATACCCTGGTCGCGCACACTTTCATAGGCATTGCGGAAAAACTTGCCGCCACCGTCGCGAGATAGTGTGAGGTTGTGCAGTGCACAAAGCGGATTTTTCGCCCGCAGGCATCCAAAAAATATTTTTGGAACGATCTTGAATGGAGCGTTGATTACCAACGTCTTACAATCATGACAGCCATCGTATGCCACGGGTTAAGAGGGAAATACCAACGGGGGATTGACGGAAGGCGTATATTTATCATAAAGAATAAGTCGCCTATGACAGAATTTCACCCCGCAAATTCGGAACTCATGCAAGGCACGTCGTTGTATAAAGAACTACTGGCCGAGCGTGAGGAAATCCTCCGCCACAAATGGATTGAGAGCGAAAAGGCAGGGCATGACATTGGTTTTGACAAAGCACTCCTCGATTGGGTGATGAAACACCGCACCCATTGGAGAGAGCAGCGTCAGCATAAATAACCCACCGCCGGGACCAAAGTTCCCGGTTTTTTTGAACCCTGTCCTTTAAGGGTGGTCCAGAGAGGCCGCCAAGGATTATGACCCAACCGAGTATATTACCGCCCGGCTCCACCCTGGTGCTGGACGAAGCCGCCATCGAACGCGCCCTTCGGCGCATCGCCCACGAGATCATCGAGGGCAACCCGGATCTTTCCCGTTTGGCCCTGGTCGGGATTCCCCTTCGCGGAGTCGATCTGGCCCGCCATCTGGCCCAATTAATCACCCAATTTTCGGGTGAATCCGTCTTCTCCGGCGTGGTGGATGTCTCCATGCACCGGGACGACCTGCACCGGCACCGCATCCCGCCCCGGGTCGAACGCACCATTCTGCCCGACAAGCTGGAGGAAAAGACCATCGTGCTGGTGGATGACGTGCTTTTCTCCGGCCGCACGGTTCGCGCCGCCATGGATTCCATTTCCTCATTCGGACGTCCGGCGCGAATTCAATATGCGGCGCTGGTGGATCGTGGCCATCGCGAGCTGCCCATCCGCGCCGATTATGTGGGTAAAAATCTACCGACCGCCGAAAACGAGCGCGTGCACGTGCGCCTGAAGAGCGTGGACGGCATCGCCGATTCTGTCTGGATGAGTCACAAGGAACCAAAATAACCCTCCATGCTATTTCCAAAGATTAACGAGGCTTATATCGAACCGGTCCACCGGGCGGTTTCAGTCATCACCATTTTCCAAATGGGGGTGGTGATTGCTGGCACCTGCTTCGTTTTCTTTACGATGAAAGGATACGGCTATGGCACAGATGAAATGCCGGAAACGGCCTTTCGCTCGGGCGCGCTTTTCGTCCGACATTATGGATTTTGCCTGATGTCGTTCCCGGTCATTTGGGCAGCAACCGGACTGTGGATGATCCATTGTACCTTCAGCAACTGGATGATCGCCGCTTTTCTATTGCTGGGAACAGGCGCAGGGCTTTGGGGAATCTGGGAATACATTATGATTGGATTTCGCCCCGCATTCACTTTCATCAGATGAGCACTTCCTGGAATCACAAAGACTTAATCGACATCGCCTCGCTGAGCGCCGCGGAAATCACGCACATTCTCGACACCGCGGCCGCGTTCAAAGACGTCGGCACACGCGAGATCAAGAAAGTCCCGGCCCTACGCGGCAAGACGCTGGTGAATTTTTCGTCGAGCCGAGCACGCGCACGCGCACGTCAGCTTTGAACTGGCGGCCTATCGCTTGAGCGCAGACGTCATCAACATCAGCGCCTCCACCTCAAGCCTGACCAAGGGCGAGACGTTCAAGGATACCGCGAAGAATCTCGAAGCGCTGCATGCCGATATCATCGTGTTGCGGCATAGCTCCGCGGGCGCGTCGAAGTTCCTCGCCGAGCGGCTGGACGCCAGCATCATCAATGCCGGCGACGGCGCGCATGAGCATCCGACCCAGGCGTTGCTCGATACCTTCACGATCCGCGAGAAACTCGGACGCGTCGAAGGCATTCACGTGGCCATCGTCGGCGATATCCTGTTTTCCCGCGTGGCGCGATCGAACATCCACGCGCTGCTGAAACTCGGCGCGAAAGTCACCCTCGTGCGGCCCGAGCACGCTCGTCCCACGCGAGTTTGAGAAACTGGGCGTCTCCGTCACGCACGATTTCGACTCCATGCTCCCCGAGGTCGATGTGGTCAACCTCCTGCGCATCCAGCATGAGCGGCAGCGGAAGGAATATTTCCCCAGCCTCGGCGAATACACCTCGCTCTTCGGCCTCACCAAAGCCGCGTGCCGAGAAGCTGAAGCCCGGCGCGCTCATCATGCACCCGGGCCCGATCAATCGCGGCGTGGAGATCGACAGCGATATCGCGGACAGCGCGCGCAGCGTGATCCTCGATCAGGTCACCAACGGCCTCGCCGTCCGCATGGCGGTTCTCTTCCTCTGCGCCGGCGTGCGCGAGACAGATGCCTGAACCGTGCCATCAAACCGCTGCTTCTCCTTGACTGTCTGGCCGCGCTCGTCGCTCGCTCCAGCCCATGCCCAGTCGCAAAACGAGATGAACCAGCAGGCCGCCTCCGATTTCAAAAAGGCGGATGCCGAGTTCGAACCGGGTTTACAAAAAGTCGATCGCGGCGCTCGACAAGGACGGGCAGGCCAAATTGAAAACCGCCCAACGGGCGTGGCTCACTTATCGCGATGCCCAGGCCGAATCGACGCCGACAACCAGGCCCGCGGCGGCAGCATGGCACCGCGCTCATCTACTACACCGCGCTCGAACAATTCACCAAGGACCGCATCAAACAATTAAAGGCAGCGGACCAGTAACTCTTCTTTCCATTGAAAACGCTCATCACCAACGGCCACATCATTGACCCCGCGAACGGCATCAACCGCGTCGGCGATCTCTATCTTTCCGATGGACAGAATCGAGCGGCTCGATTTCGCCGAAGCCACCGGTCGCCGGCACGAGGAGGGGCTGGAAATATCGATGCCAGCGGGCTGGTCGTTTGCCCCGGGCCTCATCGATCTCCATGTGCATCTGCGCGAGCCCGGGCAATCGGCCAAGGAGACGATCTCCACCGGTGCGCAAGGCGGCCGCCGCGGGCGGATTCACCACCGTAGTCTGCATGCCGAATACCTCGCCCTCGATCGACAACCCGAGTGTGGTCACGTGGGTGAAGGACAAGGCGCGCGACGAGGCGTGGTGAACGTGCTGCCCACCGGCGCCATCACCAAAGGCATCGCAGGCGAAGAACTGGCACCGATCGGCTCCATGCACAAGGCCGGGATTGTCGCGCTCACCGACGACGGCCATTGCATCCAAAACCCCGAGCTGATGCGCCGGGCGCTGGAGTACGCGCGCATGTTCAACCTGGTGGTCATGGATCACTGCCAGGACTACAATCTCGTGGGCAAAGGGGTGATGAACGAGGGCTACTGGAGCACCGTGCTCGGCCTGCCCGGCTGGCCCTCGCTGGGCGAGGAAATCATCGTCTCGCGCAATGCGCAACTGGCCGAACTCTGCCGGCACGCCGATTCATTGCCAGCACCTCAGCGCCGGGGGCAGCGTGCGCATCCTGCGCGAAGCCCGGAGCCGCGGCCTCCCGCTCAGCTGGCGAGATCTGCCCGCACCACATCGCGCTCACCGACGCCTCGATCCAGAGCTTCGACACCAATTTCAAAATGAACCCCCCGCTGCGGACCGAGGCGGATGTGGATACGCTCATCGAAGGCATTGCCGACGGTACCATCACCATCCTCGCCAGCGACCACGCGCCGCATTGCACCTACGAGAAGGAGGTCGAGTTCGACCAGGCGCCCTTCGGCATCCTCGGGCTCGAAACCGAGCTCGGCCTGTTCCTCGACATCCTCGTCCACAAGAAAGCGCGCCATCGATCTCGCGCGTCTCGATCGCGCTCTACACCATCAACCCGGCCCAGTTGCTCGGCCTCGACCGCGGCACGCTCACGCCCGGCGCGCCGGCCGACGTCACGCTCATCGACTCCGATCGCGAGTGGACGGTGGACAAGGAAGCCAGCTTCTCCCGCAGCCGGAACACGCCGTTCCACGGCTGGGAACTCAAAGGCCGCGCCGTGCGCACCATCGTGAGCGGCAGGACGGTATGGTCGCTGTGATCTAGCGAAAGCCATCATCCTGCAGGGCGAATTGCTCGGCGAGGGTCTCCGTAAAATTTCTCGCCCCCTCGATGTTGAAGTGGTCGAGATTGTGCCGGTTCGTCGCGAGGTAGAAAGCCGGGTAGCGAACCACATCACTGAACCGATAGACTGGCACGCCGATGAGCCTGGGGTCGGAAAGCTGGGGCAGCTCATAGGGCGTCGGCATTTGCACGAGCACCGGCTCCAGCCCCGCCTTGCGGACGAGACGGATCATCTCATCCAGCATGGCGACGGAGACCTGATCGGTGACGCTCAACGCCTCCGGGTTTTTGCGAAGGGCCGCCACCGCCTTGTTCAACGCCTGGAATTGCCCCGGCTTGGGCTCGCTGCCCAGCAATGGAACGAAGCCCGCCTCGGTGAATTCTTTCGTGGCCAGCCTGGCGGCCCCAGGCTGGCCGGTTCGCGGCACCAGCCAGCTCAATCCGCTTCCCACATTCAAATTGTCCGCGGCAGAAATCTGCAGATGATCCGCCATGGTCGAGACCGAGGCCCAAAGCCCGGCGCGGCTCAGATGGGTTCCGGCGATGATCGCCCGCAGGCTCCACCAGGTTTCCTCCGGCCCATGCCAGTAACGCTCGTGCAACGTGCCTTTTTCATTCGGGTTGATGCCGGTTTCGCACCGAAGATCCTCGATGAAGACGCGCTGCAGATGAGGAAGCCGCAAGGCGAGAATCGTTTTCAGAAGATAGAGGCATTCCCCGGACTTCATGCCATCCACTCCAAAATTGTAGGAGCAGGTGACCACCCCATCTTCATAAGCAACGTTGTCGAAAAGATCGGGGACGATGCCGTGATCGAAGCGGCTGCTGCCGAGGAAAATGGTATTGATCTCCGCCCGGTGAAGGTCGCAATCCCGTAGCTTCCCCTCCACCGTGGGAACGCGAACGGGCAGCCAGGCATGGAGCGCGGCCGCCGTCCCGGCAAAGGCCGCCATGGAAACAATCGCGCACAGCAAAATCCGCCCCACCGGGAGCCTGCGATTCAATTGGAACGGGGTGCGCTGCATGAAACAGAAACACCGTTCATGAGCGAAAGAAAGCCGTCAAATGACGATCTTCTCATGATCCCAAGCCCGCCCGTCGCCGCAGCATTCAAGCCATGGAAGCGGTGAATGAACCGCGATTACCATCTCGCAAGCGCGGCTTGTCCAGGCGCTTACTGGCTGGAGGTTTGCCCCAGGGCGGGCAGGCTTACCTGCAGGCGGAAGAAGGTGGATTGATCGGGCACGACCGGGGTTTTCAGGCGAACGGAGACGGTCTCAGTCACCCCATCCGCATCGAGGGTCGGAGTCCCCATGGCTTCGAGGGAGGTACCAGCCGGAACCCAGTTGGTCCCATCGTGGGAAATCTCGATGCGATAGACGAGGCTGAGGTCATCAAGGCGGCGGTGGTAGGTGAAGGCGGGGTATTGCTTTCCATCCTTCGGATCCGTTTCGACACGGGTCTGCGGCAGGCGCAGCTCATCGGCGACAGTGGGGTCGGTGCCGTAGGCGTATTCGACGAGGTTTGATTTTCCGTCGTGGTCGTCGTCGCCGTTCTCGCCCTCCTTGAGGCCATATTTGGTCATCCAAGCCGCGAAGAGGCGGTCGGTGCCGGAGAGAGAAGCCGCGACGGACAACGATGAGCCAATGACGTCGAAGGGATCGCTTTCATCGGCGATTCCAGAATTACCGGTAGCCAGCAGATCAATATCCGTCGCCGCCTGGGAAATGGTGATTTGCCCGGACCAAACGCCGGCGGACAAAGTGACGGACGTCGGAGTGACAGGCACCGGCTGGCCGAAACGGAACTGGAGATTGGGCAGGTAATCATCCACCCATGCAGTAGGGCTGCTTCCCGACCAGGTGAGCGGGTCGGAATTGTTCCAATAGTAGGTATATCCGTAAAGGCTCCGATAACTGCTCGTCCCGGTGGCTTGCACCGAAGTTCCATAGGTGTAAGAGGTTCCGTAATAGCTAAAGTCCACCATCAAGCTGCTGGTTCCATCGTAAGTAAACGGAGTCGTGAGATTGATGGTGACCCAGCCGGAACTCGAATTGATGGTTTGATTCGACTGATAAACGGTGGTCCAGCCGGATGAATCCCAAGCGTAGGTGGAATAGCTGGTGAGACTGGTCTGTTTCATCCGAATCGTCCATCGCGGATAAGTGACGGAAGAAGAGGAAGAAGTTCCTGAGAGGTTCAACGCCAGAGAGGTAGATCTGCCCGGCATGGCCAATCTCGGCGGGCAAATAAAGACTCTGCACCCTGGCCGAATACTCGTAGTAAGGGAAAATGTCGTAGGATTGTATTGTGCCCGTGCCGGTGGTGTGAGGAGCGCCCAAGGTGGACAGCGCCACGGAGCCGCTATAGCCGGTGACGGTGTTATTCCCCGCATCCTCCGCGGTGAGCGTGATGGAGAAAGGCGTCCCCGCCTGCTGGGAAGAGGCCACTGCGCCCCAGGCGAAGTGGTCGAAGGCCCCCACGCCCGTGGAGAAGAGATTACTGTTGCTCGTGATGCTGCCATCCGTCGCAGTCAAGACCACATTGGAGACGAAGTCGTTGACGGTGACCATTCCACTCCAGGAGCCGTAGTTGAAGGAGGAGAGCGTCGTGGGGGTAATGGAAACCGCCCCGGCGCTGCCAGTGGCGGATAATGCGGGGGTGCCGCTGTAACCGCCGATGGTATAGCCATCAATGCTCTTCGCGGTGATGGTTACCGAGAAGGGAACGCCCCGAATCTGCTGCGTCGAAATCGTGGAGAAATCGAAGTGATGGACATCATCGTCGTAAATCGTGGTGGAGGCCAGCGAACTGATGAAACCGGAAGCCGTGGCGGTGACGGAGACGACTTCCATGCCATCGGTAAGGCTGTTATCCGTGGCAGTGGCGGTGTAGTTCACGCCCGTGGAACCGGCGGGGATCGTAACCGTGGCGGGGACGGAAAGCCGGGAAGGATCGGAAGAGGTGAGCGAGATCACCAAATCGGAAGGCAAGGTGCCCGAGATATACACGGTGGCGGAAATGGTGCCGCCTTCGACGACACTATAGCTAAACCACGTTGAAAGGTAGCGATTCTCATTATCGGCAATATTCACCGTCGCCGAGCCGTCCGTCCAATTGTCAACATGGGCGGTAATGGTGGCGGAGTGCAGGCCGTTGATCTTGTGATCATCAATGACTTTGGCCGTGAAGGTGGCAACACTCTGCCCCGCAGAAATAATCACGGTGCTTGGAACTTGCAGCGCCGTGGGATCGCTGGAACTCAATGGAACGATGATATCGGAGGACGGGACGGGATAGACCGAAACCGTGCCCTGGAACGATCCGCTCCCTTCACCCACCGTAACGGGGGCGCTGACCTTGAGCGTAGCGGTCTCATTATCCTGAATCTCCACGGCAGCAGAACCACCGCGTAGATACCCATCCGCCGTCGCAGAGATCACGTCCCAGCGGTCCCCGTTCAGCACCGTGTCGTCGGGGACGGAGAAGGTGAAATCGGCGCTGGTCTGGCCGGCTGGAATGGTGACGGTGGCGGGGACGGTCAGTTGATTGGGATCGGTGGCGCGAAGCTTGATCGTCGTATCCGCCGCAACGGCACTGGAGACGGTGATCGTGCCGCTGGCGCTGGAGGCTCCCTCAACCACGGAGGTCGGCACGGTGACGGTGATGGAGGTCGCGCTGGACTGGTAATAGGTGGAGATGGTGCCGCCGCTCGTATTGGTGATATACAGCACACCGTTGGCAAACGAAAGGCTTCCAGTGGCATTGATCGTCTGGCGGAGGGTATAGGAGGCCAGGTCGAAGATGTAGGTACTGGAATAGCCGGAGAAGATCACCGAATCGTCGGTCACGATGGGCTGGGTATTGCTGTAACTATTGGAGGTCGTAGAATAGACGCCCAGTTGGGTGCCGGTGTTTTCATCGAAAGCAACCACCCCCGAATAGTTCCTGGCATAGACCACGCCATTGGCCACGCACGGGGTATCGAGATAATCACCGCTCGCGCTCCACACCAAGGCATGGGTGGAAAGATCAATCGCATACAGGCCATATTCTGACGTAACAAAGGCCTTGCCATCGGCAATGGAGGGGGAAGTCAGGCCATCGGGATAGTTATAGTAGCTTGCTAGAAATTGCCAAAGGAGAGAGCCGCTGATCGCATCAAAGGCCTCCAGCGTGCCGCCGTTCCAGGTATAAACCACTCCATTGCTGGAAGCAGGAGTGAGGGAATAATAGGTGGAAAGGCTGCTGGAGAACCGGCTGCTGCCATCCAGGGTATTCAACCCGAGCAGATTGCCGGAAGATTGAAACCAGACACCGCTGCCATCCACGACAGGCCCGATGGAAGAGTAGTATCCTACAAATGGGCTTTTCCACTCCACGCCGCCACTCAAGGCATGCAGGCGGAGGGTGGAGGCGGTGCCCGAGCTACTATAGCTATTTTGCTCGCTATTGAGATAGAGCGCTCCGGCCTCCATGGTTGGCGCATTCATATACATTTGGTCGCTAAACGCATGCTGCCAGAGCTCGTTGCCAGTGGCGGCATCCAGCACGCTGACGAAGGTTCCGCCATAATTGTAAGTGGGGGTCACGGCAACCAAACCGCTGGAGATGGCCGCCTGGTTCAAGCCATTGTAGGCAACCTGGGAATAGGTCTTCGACCATCCGGCGATAAACGCCGCGCTGCCCAAAGTAACGGGCTGATAGCCGGTGTGGGCCGGGCCATTGCCGAAGGCGGGCCAGTTCTCGGGGTAGTTGTAATCGTGGCCGATCACATCGAAGGCGTTGCTTTGCACGCTGGTTCCCGCGCCGGTGGCGGTGAGGGTGATGCCGGTGGCCTGAGTGGAAATGGTCACTCGGCCATTCCAGACACCGCCCACAAAATTGCCAGTGGTGGCAGGCGTCATCGTTACTCCGCCAGAAGCGGTGAGCGCCAGATTGTCCGTAAAACCGGCGACGGTATTCCCATTGGCATCCAGCGCAGTAATCGTCACCGGGAAGCTGGAGTTGATGGCCTGCGGTGAGCCAATGGTGGAAATCGAAAAGTGATCCACCTCGTTATCCAGCACTGAAATGGCGGCCTGGCCCTGAGTGAAGCTCGAGGCTGTGCCAGTGACCGTAACCTGCCGGGTGCCGTCCACCACGGAATTATCAATGGCGGTAACCTGGAAGCTGGCAAACGTTTTTCCAGCAGGGATGGTCACAGAGGTCGGAACCGTGAGCGAACTGGTGTCGCTCGAGGAAAGGGAGACGACCAGATCGGTGGAAAGGGTTCCCGAAATGGAAACCGCACCTCCCGAAACCGTGCCCGCTCCCTCGCTGATGGAGGTGGGAAGCGTAACGGTGAGATTCGTGGTTTCGTTGTCCAACACGTCCATGCTCGCGGAGCCATCTGTCCAGTTGGCAACATGTGCCGTGACGGTCACATTTTCCGTCCCGTTAATAATGTCATCATCCACGGCCTGAACCGGAAAATCCACCGAAGTGGACCCCGCCGGAATGGTGACGGTGGTCGGGACGGAGCCCCGGGCCGGGTCGCTGCAAGTGAGATTCACCTCAATATCCGCCGCCACGGGCGAACTGACCGTCACGGTTCCCGTTCCCGCGCTTGCGCCTTCCGTGACACTGGAAGGCAGGCTTACGGAGAGCGTTGCTGTTTCGTCGTCGATCACGGAAATGTCTGCCGTCTGGGTTACGTAATCACCGGTATCCGCTTCGATGGTGACGTCTCGAGTGCCATCCAGCACGCTGTTATCCACCATCGTAATGTTGAACCGCGCCTTCGTGTGTCCCGCCGGAATGGAGACGGTCGCGGGGACCACCACCGAGTTCGAATCGCTCGAAGGAGAGGCTGATGTCCAAACGATTCGGCAGCGGCTGGTTAATCTGAACCTCCCCGGCATTTTGCAGAACTCCCGCATTTTCCGTCGCCTGAGCAGGGACCTTCAACGTGAGTTGTGGGTACTCGTAATTCGTAAAATCACTCTCTTCGAACCCGACCGGAATGCCATTTCCCGCCGACAGGCCGACCACTGCATTCGTGGCGTCAACTTCCAGCAGGGTGATCCGGATCCGGCCATCGAAAAACAGCTCGATCTGGAAGCTGTTAATATTGGTCGTGTTGTACTCTGGAACATCCTTATAAGTCACCGCCACCCGGTCATCCAACTGCTTCCAGGAAATATGCCCGCCATGGGACGGGTCCAGATCGTCAAACAAAGCCGAAATACGCGGCAAGGCGAAGTGGGTGGCCAGGGACGTGGTATAAGTGGTATCGCCAGAGCCAAAGGTGACATACCCATTGCTGCCGACGTAGAACTTCCGATACTTGGTGCCGTAGAGGGATACCTTCTTTGAATGGGCCAGCGAAACCGTCTCAAAGCTGTCATCGGAAAGTGACAGGGGGTTGCCACCGGCTGGATTGGTGGGAAACGAATTAAAGTGTTTCGGGTGCACCGAATAGAAATTCGGGGAGCCATCCGGCCGGAAAGTATAGCTGTAGGTCCTGGATCGAACTGGCCGGCGTTTCGCCATCAAAAGACTCGGTGAAATAATCAATCGTCCCGACTTGCAGGGTAACTGGCAGCGACCAGGACACGCCGGTGGTGGTATCCTGGACCACGATGGAATCCGTATAGATCCCAGTCGTAAGGGAATTCGCACTGGAATCAATGGAAGCGGTAAAGGTGGTGGATTCGCCAGGAGCAAGGGTTCCGCTCGAAAGATTGGGCGAGAGATCCAGCCAGCTCTGGCTTTTTGCCACCGACCAATTAAGGGATGCGGAACCGTTATTTACGAGGGTATAGGTCTGCGTATCCGGAAAGGGACCGCCAACCTGCCCGCTAGTGGAAAACTGTCCCAGCGGAGAAACGCTGAGCGAATCGGGCAGATCGAAGGCCTCCTCCACCCCACTGGTGGTGGAGCTATCCGGCGAGGAAGCACTCGCCCCCAGGCCACGTTTCGCAAACGCAGCCCACAGTTCATCGTGATTCGCCCCGCCATTATCCACCAGGTCGGCCTGGATAATCGCATCACGGGCCTCCAAAAAATTGGGATTTTCCGGCGAAAGCTTCATTCCGTCGGTGACGAGCTGCAAGATCATCTGGTTCCCCATCGCCCAGCCATATTTACGAATGAGATTGGCGCGCGCTTCCCACAGAGTGACACACCACACCTCGCCCTGGGCATGCACTTCATCGCCCATGCTTCCATCCGGCCCGATGGGAATCCCGGCATGAAAGTTTTCCTGGTCGGGATCAATGTCCTTAAAGGTCAAAGGATTCCGATGCAGGTTGGTCGTGTAAGGATACCGGCGGATGCCGAAATAGTAATTATCGTCGTTTCCAAGAAGCTGGTAGCTGGCATAAGCCCCCTCGGGATAATCCCCGTTCAAATTGTCGTCTTTCTTGCTGAGCAGGGACAGGGCATAGAAATCGGACCATCCCTCGCCCATTCCCTCCGTCTGCAACTGGGAGATTCCCACCCCACCACCCACCAGCCGATTGCTCAGGCCGTGAGTGTATTCATGCAACACCACCTGGGCATCGAAACAAGCGTCCCGTTTCGGCTTGGGCGCCGTGAACAGATACATCTGCATTCTCCCCGCCTGGCCATCGGGCGGCGTGGAGAAGTTTGCATTATCAGTTCCACTGCCATCCTGGGCATCGGCCTGGACGGCATCGCTATCCACCCCACCCCGTCCAAAATTATCGTTCTGAAAATTCCCCGAGGCCTCGTCGAAACCGAGCTGGTAAAGCCGGTCGTGCATCCAGTTACACCAGTAAAACAACTGAACCACCGCAGACTTTCGGTTAAAAGGGGTCGTGGGTGGCTGGGTGGTATCGAGATGAAAATAGAACACCCGGAAAGGGGAACCCTGCGGCCGGGGCAGATCGGGCTGATCATCCGCATCGAGATCCAGATGCGCATCCACGTTGTTACCCATGGTCTCGTTATCCCCGTCATTGATCCAGCCATTGGGCGAAGCGGTGGTATCCACCGCCGAGAGAGTCACCGTCTGCCGCGAGACGAGGGGCGGCTGGGTGCTTTTCGGCGTGTTCCAGCCTGGCGAAAGCGGGGTCGGGCTCTCGCTTTTGAAGACCCGGTAGGTGGCCGGGGTAATATCCGAAGTCAATGATCGCCGCACCATCACCTCCCCCGTCTCGGCGTCCACGACCGTCAGGGTACATTCCCCCTGCCTTCTTCCCCATCAAAACGGTCTCCCAGGCGAGACGCATACTTGTGCCATCTATCGGCAGCCACACCAATTGCGCGCTCGCCTCGTTCAACAGGGGATGCCGGTAATGTCGTACCTGGTCCGCGCTTTTGATCTGTTTCTCGACCGGCTCAAGGGTGGTCTCCCCCACCCCAATCCCAACGTTCCCCGCCGCGAGGGCAATCGCTTTGCTCGCGCTTACCGGCGGTGCCTGCTCTTTCGCGGCCCGGTTTGCAGTTCCAAGATCGGCGGATCCAGCAGCATTCGGAACAAAACCGCTCCCAAGGTTGATCAACTCACCAGCCTTGGTCACGCAAGCCTTCATCAATCCATCAAAAACCGGGATACCATCGAGCATCTGTTCCCATACGACGACGCGCATTCCATTGGTTCGGGAAACCTCGTTGCGCTTCACCCGTGCGGTGGACAGGGCTTCCGCCCCATAACCGAATAACCCTTGATGCTCATTAAGAAAGGCCTTGATCGGCCGGTCGGCATCCGTAACTGGAATCGCCAGGGCCGTGGCCGTATCCACCCCGCGTCCAACCCCTTGTTTTCCGGTGAGAAACCCATGCTTCGCTCCCACATAGCGGACGCCCCCCGTCCTCGCATCGAGGCTCAGCGCAGCATCCGGCACCCGGTCGGTCAGGTGCTTGCGGGCAGCGGTCCCATGGACCGTGCTCAAGCGTCCCGCGGTCAATGCAGGCGGATGCCCGGATGCGGAATTTTTCCGCACATCAAGGTTTGGATAAAACTTTTGCTGATCCTGAGCCGTCGCGTGTGAAATCGTCACCCACAAAAAGCCGAGTCCCAATAATACTCTCCCGACAAATCCTAGTCCCATAACAGGGGGAGGTTTATTAGGAATATGCGGCCCGCGGTCAATCTGGAATATTTAAATTTTGCAATTTCCCATTAATTCTTGCGCCCAAATCCCGGCCCCTCCCCGAGCGATCAATAATAAAATTCATCAACCCACCCTGTTGTCCGGCACATCAGCTGCGGATGCCGGTGATTAAAAAACTTCCGCTCCGGGATGGCAAAATTCCTTGGTCTCCGGGGCGCTTGCTGGTTAACAATCGGGACCATGTTCAAGCCCGCCCTGCCTTCACTGCTTTTTGCGCTGTTGCTGGGCCTCCTGGTCTGGCGGGAATCCGGGGAGCCGTGGCTGCACCCGGCCCAGCGGGAATTTGACGAGTGGCTTTCCGCCAACTCCAATCCCAAGGCGGTTTCCGCTCCGCTAACCCTGGTGGAGATCAACGATGCCACGCTTGGCGATAATCACCCGTGGCCATGGGCTCCGCTCGATTTTGCGCTCTCGCTGAGCACGCTCCAGCCGCTGAAACCGGCAGTGACGGCGATCGAGCCCGTGCTCACCTTTAGCAAACAGCTTTCGCCGGACGATGCGCAGTATCTGCAATTGCTGCACGACAAGATTCTGGCCCTGCCCAAGGTCGTGCTCGCGGAGAAGCCGGGATTCCCCAGTGATCCGGATGTCGTCCCGCCGGTGGAGTCCGTGCCTATGCTGCGCAGCGTGCAAGGCTCCATCGACAGCATCCCTGAGTATCCGGTGATCGCGGAAAAACCGGCGGAGGATTTGCGCTTGAGCGCGGCGATTGGCCTTACGGATCCCGCCCCGGCCCAAGCAGTGGAAACGTTGCCGCTGCTCTATCGCTACCATGGCGAGGTGGTGCCCTCCTTTGCCCTGCAAGCGATCATTCTGTGGTCGGCCTCGACGCTCGACGAAGTGAAGGTGCAGACCGGAGTTTCCATCGAAGTCGGCGACAAACTGCACATTCCCATCGACGACGCCGGGAACGTGCAGCCCAATCCCCACGTCACCTTTGCCCGAATGGGCAACGACGACTTGATGCTCGCCGTCAATCAACTGCAAAACGGGCAGCCCTCCGCCGTCAAAGCCGGCGCGTGGGACAGCCAGATCGCTCTGCTGGGTCGCACCGATGCCGCCGCCCGGACCATCACCATGGCGTCGAGAAACAAGGTTTCGCCCGCCGAACTCAATGCCACCGCCATTGCGACGATGATGAGCGGCGTTTATCTCCGCACGCTCCCGCTCGCGGTGGAAATCGCACTCTTCGTGGTGATCGCCTGGTTCGCCGCCTGCCTGACCCACTGGCCGCGCTCGCAGGGGGTAGTCTGGACCGTCTCCGGCTTTCTGCTCTACCTGGTCATCGCGCTCACGGTGTATGAGGCAACGCTCATCACGCTGCCGTTTATCACCCCGCTTGTCCTCTTCGCGCTTGCGCTCGCCAATTCCCTGCTCCGCTTCAAGCGCAAGCCGAGAAAAGGTCGCCGCCAGCGCCGGGTGCGCCACGAGAGCTACTACTAAGGCCGATTCCAGAATTATGGACTGGCCTGCCCCGGAGGGGCATTGGAGATAAGCCGGTGGTAAAAACCACCGGATTCACATGTTGCTCACAAATTCATGCGTCCCGGAGGGCCGCTGGAAAAGCGTAATCACTCCTCAACGGCTGTCGCTAAATTTGCGACAAAAATAATAGCGACGGTCATAGACCGCCGCTACAGCAATGTTTCCATCGTTCCTTCGGAACTTTCAGAATCCGTGAAGACCATTTACACGATCGGCATGAACGGGAACTGGCGGCCGAGGATGTTCTTGCTCGGGGCGCCCATCCATTTCTCAAGCACGGTGGCGTAGATGCTGCGGAAATCGACGTTGTATTTGAGATCCCCGGCGTTCAGATCGGTAAGACTGGGATACTTGCCATACAGACCGGGCTTGATCCCGCCGCCCATCACGAAGAGCGGGCTGGCTGCGCCGTGATCGGTGCCGTTGCTGCCGTTCTGCTGCACCCGGCGGCCGGAACTCGCTAAAGCTCATCAGCATCACGCGATTGAAATTGCCCTGCGCCTGCAAATCCTTGGTGAAAGCCACCAGCGCATCGTTCAGTTCGGTCATGAGGCGATCGTGTGTCCCGGTCTGGTTCGTATGAGTATCGTAACCGCCCTGGCTCACATAATAAACGCGCGTGGGCAAGCCACCGGCGATCATCCGCCCGACCAGGCTGAGGCTGTCACCAAGGTGGGTGCGCGGGTAATCCACGACCGACTTGTACTTGCGGGCGATTTCGATGATCTTATCCGAGCTGAGCTGCGCATCGAGCGCGGTGCGCTGGAGAAAATCGAGCGGGTTTTCGTTGTTATGCTGGCTGCCGCTGAGCATGCCGATCGAGCCGCCGGTATTGTCGTCCGCCCCGGCGTCGTCGGGCTGATTAAGCTGCTTGAAGACCTGGTCGGAACCATTTTTATCGGTGTTGATCCAGCGATATTGCTCAGGGTTGGAAAAGGCCACGCCGGTAGGATGCGGCGAGGCAAAGGACTGTGGCAATTCGTTGCCGATGGTCACTCCGACGGTCGGATCGGCCCCACTGCAGCAACTGTCGAAATAGCGCCCGAGCCACCCGGTGGTCTCCAATTGGTCGGCATCGGAAGCCGTCTGCCAAATTTCTGTGGCGCGGAAATGGGAGCGGTTGGGATTCGGATAGCCCACGCCCTGGATCACACTGAGATGCCCCTGATCGTAGAGCCCCTTGAGCCCGACCAGCTTGGGATTGAGCCCGACGTAATCGTTTAGCTTAAGCACTTTATCGGCCCCGATACCGATCACGGGGCGCGAGCGGTAATAGACGTCATCCGCGTAAGGAATGACGGTATTCAGACCATCATTGCCACCCGCCATTTGCAGGACGACGAGGATTGGGTTGTCCTTGCCGGTCGCCACCTGCACGGCGGAATCCGCCGCCATCGCGTCCAGTTCGAAAAACGTTTTTTGCAAAAAGACCGGCAGCGTCCAGGCCGCGGCGGCACCGAGCATGGAGGTGCGCAGAAATTCGCGGCGCGTGTGCAGCGTGTTCGTGTGCGGTTCGATGATGTGATCGTCGTCGTGGTGGTGCATACGGTTAGGTGAGTTGGTAGTCCGGCGTGCTCATCATCAGATGCAGCAATTCGCGGACCGTGTGGTCGTCGAGGTCTGCTTTATGCGGTTCAAGATAATCGACAAAGCGCTGGCTGGCATACGGAATCAGCTCCGTCTGGAACAGGCGCAGCGAAAGATTCTTCACCAGCGCAACCGGGTCTTTGCGCAACTCGGCGGGCGCGATTTTTTCAAAGTCGATGGAAGCCCGGCTCGGCACCTCGCGAGGGAACCGATTCTTTTTTGCATTGTTCGCCACCGGCTGCATCGTCATGCCGCCATTGCCGATGACGTAGTTGGAAAGATTGTAGCGCGCCAGGAGGGTGGAGGTGGTGATCCAGGCCTTGCCGCCGTCCCAGCCTTTGACGTTCGGCCGGTCCAACGGGATCTGCCCGAGCTGGCGCAGGGCATTCGTCATCGGAATCGTCGGCGGCAACTCGGTTTCCAGCACTTTGGCATTGCGCACCATCCATTCCACGGGGCTCTTGATCTGCATTCGCAGCGCGCGGGGCGAATAGAATTCCTGGCTGCGGAAAATCTCGTCCATCAACGGGCGAATGGCATAGCCGCTCTTTTGAAAACGGGCCGCCAGATCATTCACCAGCCCGGGCGCCGGATTGTCGTAAACGAAGAAGCGCCAGATTTTGCGCACCATGTATTGGGCACAGACCGGCTTGGCCAGGATCATGTTGATGATGTCGTCGCCGTTGAAATCACCCGTTTTTCCGAAGAAAGTTTTCTGCTCGTCGTTGTGCTGGAGGGGGGAGAAAAAGAAGGTCTGGTTCGCCGGATTGATTTTGTAACCGGTGAACGCCTTGGCGGAGGCCTTGATGTCGTCCTCGGTGTAGTTGCCGATGCCGAGGGTGAAGAGTTCCATCAACTCGCGGGCCCAGTTTTCATTGGGCTTCGAGCGCAGGCTGTCCGCGCCGTCGAGCCACACCAGCATCGCGGGATCGCGCGACATGGCCCGCACCATCGAGCCGAAGTCGCCGAGCGCATGCTGGCGGAAGGTTTCGTTTTGCAGCCACATTTTGTAGCTGTCGCGCACCTTGGTCACGCCGGTGGCAAAATTCCCATGCCAGAAAAGAGTTAACTTTTCCCGGAGCGGATCGGGCGTCTTCGCCATCCGGTTCAGCCACCAGCCCACGAGGTCGAGCATGTTTTTGCGCACGTCGCCCTGGTATTTGCGGAAGATCATCTTGCGCGCGTCCTGGTCGGCCTGCGTCCCCGAGGCGCCGAGCTCCAGTCCGGCGTGCAGGATCGCCATTTGCTGGCTGCTATCCTGAGTGGCCCAAGTGGGTTTCGGAAATTCCGCGGAATCGTCCGGTGCTCTTAACAGTCGGTTCACGGAGTGGTCGAAGCCCGCATGGTAAAGCGCATCGATCTGCTCCGGCGTTCCCCGAACCCGGCACGGTTCAGCAAGTGCGCAGCTTTGTTCCAGTCCCAATCGCCCGGTTTTAATGGCGTCAGCATCAACAAGATAAACTCCGCTACTTTACAAAAGGTTTCCTCGCTTGGCGAAATATTTTCGCAGACGAACGCGGGCGAATCTGCCTATAAGGAAAGCAAGGGGACAAAAATTTCTAGAATGCTGTTTACGAATCTCACGCGACATACGGAAATCGGGGCGAATTGCTACAGCCTCGAAGTCGCCGGTAAAAAGGTGGTTTTTGACTCCGGGATGCATCCCCGCGAACGCGGCCTGAACGCCCTTCCGCACTTCGATCTGCTGCGGGATGACTCCGCCGATGCCATTTTCCTTACCCACGCTCATCACGACCACCTGGGCTCGCTCCCGGTGTTGATGCGCCGCCAGCCGCATGCGCTGGCCTGGATGAGCGAGACGACCCGCAATCTGGCCGAGGTGATGCTGCATAATTCCGTCAACGTCATGCTGCGGCAGAAGGAGGAATTCGAACTGGCGAATTACCCGCTCTTTTCCCACCGCGAGGTGGACCAGGTGGTGAAGCGCTGGCGGAGCTGCCCCCTGCACCAGCGGGTCTCGATCGAGGGCGACCGGTTGCGCCCCGATGAACCGGCGGAGGTCGCGTTTGAAATGTTCGACGCGGGTCACGTGCTCGGTGCGGTCGGCGTCCGCATTGAGGCCGAAGGGAAAAAGCTGTTCTACACCGGCGACGTGAATTTTGAGGACCAGACGATTTCCCGCGCCGCCCGCTTTCCAGAGCAGGACGTGGACATCCTCGTCATCGAAACCACCCGGGGCGATTCGCCCACGCCGGAAGGCTACTCCCGTGCCACGGAAGAGCAGCGGCTGGCGGAGGCGCTCAAGGCGGCCTTCGAGCGCGGCGGCTGCGTGATCATCCCCGTCTTTGCGCTGGGCAAGACGCAGGAAATTCTCGCCATGTTCTACGAGTTTCGTCGCAAGCGGTTGCTCGGCAACGTGCCGATCTACATCGGCGGCCTAAGCACCAAGCTCACGGAAATCTACGACAAGTTCGCGCACACCGCACCGCGGCAGAAGCCCGATCTGCAAATTCTCGACCAGGTCGCGCCCTTCGTCATCGCGGGCAAAAGTGCGGGCGAAACGCAGCTTCAGAAATCCCGCATCTACGCCCTTTCCAGTGGGATGATGACGGAAAACACGCTGTCCCATACCTTCGCCCGCCGCATCCTTTCCAATCCCCAGCACTCGCTCTTTTTCGTCGGTTACGCCGACCCGATTTCGCCCGCCGGGAGAATCCGCGCCACCCCGCCCGGCGGCTCCGTGGCCCTGCGTGAGGGCGAGCCGCCGATTCCGATCCAGTGCACGATTGAGAAGTTCAACTTCAGCGGTCACGCCTCGCGCGAGAGCATCCGCGCCTACGTGAACCGCCTGCGTCCGAAAAAAGTGGTGCTCGTCCACGGCGATCCCAACGCGATCGAGTGGTTCCGCGGCACGCTCAGCGCCGACCTGCCCGAGAGCGAGATCATCGTCCCGCTGCCTGGAGTGCCGCTGGAGTTGTAGCCAGCTCCAGCCCCGCCACGCTTAGGCGGCCTTCTTGTCCGTAAGTTTCATCACCAGCACGTAAAGTGCGCACAGTCCGGCGACGCCGAGGATGATCCAATGAGAATGTTGTTTGATCACCGTCATCAGCGCATCGGGATTGGCAATCAAATCCGGCTGCACGCGGTAAGCTTGCTTGCCGAGGACCCCCAGCACGAGGCACCAAGCCAGCGAGCCGGCCACCGTCATGAGGCTGAAGATCTTGAAGTCCATGCGGATGATGCCCGCAGGAATCGAAATGAGATGGCGGATCACCGGCAGCAGGCGCGCAAAGAAAACGCCGCCCGCCTCGTAGCGGTGCACCCATTGCTCCGCGCGCTGCAACTTATCCTCGGTGATGAGAAATACCTTCCCAAACTTCACGACCACCACCCGCCCGAGCCATAACGCAATCCAGTAAGTAATAGCCGCGCCCAGCCAGGAACCGAAGGTCCCCGCAGCGATCACGCCCCAGAAATTCAACTTCCCCTGCGCCGCCAAAAACGCTGCCGGAGGAATGACCACTTCCGAGGGAACCGGGAAAATCGAGCTCTCCATCGCCATGAGGGCAATGATGCCGAGATAGCCCCAATCCTGAACCCATTGGAACCAAAGTGAAATGAGATGATGCATCATAAAAACGTTTTCTAATCAGGCCACGCAGTTTTGTTTATCGAGCGCCATCCTGGCGGATTGGCGGCGGCCATAGACGAGCTCAAAAAGCGGGGTCGCCATGAGCGTGGTCACGATCGCCATCAGTACCATGATGGTAAAGAGCGCGGGCGTGATGATACCACGCTGGAGACCGATGTTGAGAATGATGAGTTCCATGAGCCCGCGCGCATTCATGAGCGAACCGATGGCCATGGCTTCCCGGTTGGGCTCGCCGTTGAAGAGCGCCGCCAGCCAGCAGGCCACGCCCTTGCCGGCGATGGCGAAGAAAAGAATCACCAGTGCGAGACCGGCCATTGGCCAGGAGTTGAGCAAATCGAGCCGGGTATTGAGCCCGGAGTAGATGAAAAACATCGGTAGCAACAGCGTCGTCGTCGCAGGCTCCAGCAGCTCGTTGAGCTTCTTGGTGAAGAGGCCGCGCGGCATCGCCAATCCCATAATGAAGGCACCGAAGACCGCGTAAATTCCAATCGTATCGGTAAACCACGCGCCGATCATCAGCAGCGCGAGCGTAATGGAAAGCACGCCGTGCGAGAGCCTGCCCTCGCGCTCCACATGGTCGCCGAGCCGCTTCATCAGCGGGCGAATCACGCCCATCACCACCGCCACGTAGGCAACCGTCCCGCCAATCGCCAGCATCGCAATCCCCGCGTCCTTGCCGAAGCTCGCGAGCACCACCGCCAGCACACACCAGGCGGCGGCATCGTCCATCGAGCCCGCCGCAAGCGCCAGCGTGCCGAGCGAGGTGCCCGTAAGCCCGCGCTCATAAATAATCCGCGCCAGCATCGGGAAGGCCGTAATGGACATCGCCGCGCCCATGAACAGCATCGCCTCCAACTGCGTCGTCTTGGCAGAAAACAGGCCCCACCCCTGCCACGTGCAAGTCGCCGTGATTACCCCCAGTGCGAACGGCGCCGCAATCCCCGCGATGGAAACCGAAGCCGCGCTGCGGAGCCGGTTGCGAATCAACCCCAGATCAAACTCCGCACCGACCAAAAACATGTAAACCGCGAGCCCCACCTGGCAGACGGAAAAGATCACGCCCTTCGAGGCGTCGGGAAACATCTGCGCCTGCCATTCCGGCGCAAGGCGGCCAAAGAGCGACGGCCCCATCAGCACGCCGGCGATCATCTCCCCCACCACCTGTGGCTGCCCGAGCTTGCCCGCCAGCCAGCCGACCAGACGACAAACAGCAAGAATGAACGCCAATTGCAGAAAGAAATGGAGCGAGAGATCGAATGGTTTCATGTGCAGTAGTTCCTGTTTTGGCTTTGCCTTGGGCGCAGGCTAGGGAAACCCGCCTCCGAATGACCAGCACAATCCATCGACTGTGCTAGGTCGCGTCCGGCTCACCCGCCGGTTGCGGCTCCGCCATCAGGTCCGCAAGCTTCCAGGAGCCGACTCCCAGCACCATGCCTGCGGCAGAAGTAATCGCAAAATAAAGGGCATGCCCGTAAATCAACGGTGCCACCACGCCGGAGAGAACCGTGAAAAGCATCATGAACAGAAACGTCTGCATCGACGACGCCATCCCGCGAATCTCCGGAAACAATTCCAACGCGATCACCGTCATCGCCGGCATGATCAGGCTCATTGAAAACGCGTAGCCGAAGAGCGGGATTATCACCCAGGGCAACTGAATGGGAAGCAGCGCACAGTAGGCCACATTTACCCCCATGAAAAACGCCATCAGCCCAAAGCCCCAGCGAATCAATTTTCGTGCCTCTACTTGATGGCTAAGTTTTCCGGCCACCGCCGAGCCCAGCGTCATCCCACCGATCAGGGGCAGGAACAGCCAGCCAAACTGCGTTACCTTCAGGTGCAGGATCTCGAGCACGAAATTCGATGCGCCCGCCACGTAGATCATCACGCCGACGAAAGCAAATGGCACCGCCATGCTGCGCAGCATAAAGGCCCAATGCCCACCTACCGCGAGGTAACTTTTGAGAATGATCACCGGATGAAAATGCTGCCGCTTGGATTTCTCCAGACTCTCCGGTAGCGCCACGATGCAAATGACCATCAGCACAAACGTAAAAGTGGAGATGAACCAGAAAACCGAGCGCCACCCCCAGTTCGCCTGCAACCAGCCGCCCAGAATCGGCGCAATCGCCGGGGCCAGCCCAAAGACGACCGACATCCACGCCATCGCCCGATGAGCCTCCGCTCCCGTCGCGAGATCCCCCACCACCGCACGCCCCACCACGGAGCCCGCACCCGCCGAAAGTCCCTGGCAGACACGAAAGACAATCAGCATCGTCAGCGAATCGGACCACGCTGCACCGATGCTGCTCGCCAGATATAGCACCAGCGACCCAAGGATCACCGGCCGACGCCCGAAGGAATCCGAGAGGGTGCCGTAAAAAAGCGTCATGATTGCAAACGCGAAGACATAAGCCGTCAGCGATTGTTGCACCGCCGCATCGCTCATCGAGAACTCATGCCCGATCGCCGGCAAGGCGGGCAAATAAGCATCAATCGAAAGCGCGCCCAACATGGACAACGCCGCAAGAATGAAAATCAACAACTGGCTCATGAAAGGCCGGCTACCATACCCACTTTTTGTGATTTCGCGAAAAAAAGCACCCACGAGTAGCTCTACCGGCAGAACCAACGATCCCACTCGTTGCTGAGTTGCACTTGGCAACGCCCTCCCATGCGAAGTTTAACCTCGCCAAGGACCGACGCAACCAAAGGCAACTTGGTCATGGGCAATGAAAGGCTACGTCTCCGCAAACAAATCCATCTGCAAGCTGGCCGCCGCCTGCCCTTCCTCGGCAAATCTCACCCCCGTCCCCAGCAATCGCACCGGCAATTCCCGCCGGTCCAGCGCCTCGTCGAGCAGTTGCAGGAACACCGGCACACTGGGCTCCGTGCAGAGGCACTCCTTCGTCGTGCGCGTGAAGTCGTTGTATTTGATCTTCACAAAGGCCTTTCGGATCGGGCGCTCCAGCATACGCCCGGCGAGGTCGGCCAGCAATTCCTCCGCCAGGGGCTTGAGCTCGGCCCGGCAGCGTTCACGGCTCGTTAGGTTTTCGAGAAAGGTCGATTCGTTGCTCAGCGATTTGCGGATACGGTGCGGCTCCACCGCACGGTCGTCGTCGCCCCGGCAGCGGCGGTAGAGCTCCTGCCCCCATTTCCCATGGCGCTTCACCAGCTCGCCCAGCGGGATACGTTGCAAGTCACCACAGGTCACAATGCCTTCCTGCTCGAAACGCTCCGCACTCTTCGGCCCTACGCCCCAGATTTTCCGTACCGGCAGCGTTTTCATAAACTCGTCGATCTGCTCCGGCAGGACGGCGAATTGCCCATCCGGCTTGCGCCAGTCACTGGCGATCTTGGCCAGCATCTTGTTCGGTGCAATTCCCGCCGAGGCGGTGAGGCCCGTCTCCTGGCGAATCCGCGTGCGGATTTCCTTCGCAATCTCCCATGCGTAGCGCTCGCTCGCCGTCACATCGAGATAGGCCTCGTCGAGCGAGAGGGGCTCCACCAGCTCCGTGTATTCGTGCAGAATGGCACGAATCTTCGCCGATTCCGCCCGGTAGAGATCGAAGCGCACGGGGAGAAAAATGAGCTGTGGGCACCGCTCGCGCGCCATAAAGCCCGGCATCGCCGAGCGGACGCCAAAGGCCCGGGCCGGATAGTTGCAAGTCGTCACCACCCCACGCCGCCCACCTCCGCCCACGGCGATGGGCTTATCCACCAGTTCCGGGCGCTCCCGCATCTCCACCGCCGCGTAAAAGCAGTCCATGTCGAGATGAATGATTTTACGCATCGCCACTTCATCCACCGGGAGCGGTTAATGCGCAAGCGATGGCGTATCCGCATTCCCTATCTGGTGCCGCAATACCCGCGTTTCCTCTTCGGGCTGCGATACTTAGGTATGGCACCTAAAAAAATCCTCCCCATTATTGCGCTGGTTCTCGTGCTGCTGGCCTTGCTGCAAATCGCACCCTATCCTCTGATTCCCATCTCAGTGGCACTCCTGGCCGTTGCCATGATCCTCTGAACGGATCAATAAACGTCCGCGTCTTCCGGAAAGCCGGCATCCTGACGGATGCTGTCGAGCCGACGGCGCTGACCGCGGGCAGTCTGATTCAGGTGTGTGCTCACTGAATCCACTACCGCAGGAATGGCGGCGGCGGCTCCGGCTCCGACGAGCACAAGCGCGGTAATCCGCTGGGCCTTGCGTCCCAGTTTTCCCGCGAGGAGAAGCCCCGCCCCACACCCGATCGCCGCTTGGGCGAAGCTGATGAGTGCAGTTGCGGAAAGCGTCTTGGAAGAGCCGGATTGCATAGCCATGCGCCCAATATGCCCCGGCCTTTACAAATTACCACGTGATTTTGTTGCATAATTCGGGTTGAACCGCGCTCTCCGCCCCCTCAGAGTCACAAGTTGTGCAATCCGCTCCTTATGCTCTGATCCTCGCCGGTGGCAGTGGCGAACGTTTTTGGCCACTCAGCCGTCGCTCCCGCCCCAAGCAGTTGCTCTCCCTGTTCTCGGAAAAAACCCTGCTTGAGGACACCATCAGCCGGCTCGAGGGGCTGGTGCCGACGGAAAATATTCTGATCCTGACCAATAAGGACCAGATCGCCGGAGTGCGCGAGGTTGCCCACACCCTGCCCGCCGAAAACATCGTGGCCGAACCTGCCAAGCGCGACACCGCCGCAGCCATCGCCTTGGGAGCGGCGCTGATCGCCCTGCGCGACCCCGACGCCACCATGATCGTGCTCCCCGCCGATCACCTCATCAAAGACGAAGCTGCTTTCCGCGATACCCTGCGCACCGCCGTCCTCGCCGCGCGCAATACCGATGCCCTGGTCACCATCGGCATCAAGCCCACCTGGGCCTGCCCCGGCTTCGGCTACATCGAGGCGGGCGACCTCCAGACAATTTCCGGTGCCAAGCCCAACGCCCCCGCCGTGCACGATGTCAAAAAATTTCGGGAAAAGCCAAATCGCGAGCTCGCGGAATTCTTCCTCCAGCAAGGCGGCTTCCGCTGGAATGCCGGCATGTTCATCTGGCGAATCGAGAGCTTCCGCGAGGTGTTGATCCACGATGCGCCCGACCTTGAAAAGTTCGTGGACATGCTGCTGCTGGAGCGCAATGTCGAGCGCGCGCTCGCCGAGCGCTTCGCCGAGCTGCCCAAGATTTCCGTGGACTATGCGGTCATGGAAAAGGCACCCAGCGTCCTGATGGTCGAGGCGACCTTCGACTGGGACGACGTGGGCAGTTGGACTGCGATTTCCAAATACCTGCCGGTCGATGAAAAGAACAACCGCAGCAATACCGACCTGAGCACGCACTACGCCTCCAATAACATCGTGTTTTCCAAGGACAAGGTGCGCGTGGCGTTAATGGGCGTGAACGACCTGATCGTCGTGCAGACCGGCGACGCCATCCTCGTGTGCCATCGCGAGGAGGCCGAGCGCATCAAACAAATCGTCGGCAGCCTGCCGCAGGAGCTGCAATGAAACGCGCCCTCGGCATCGATCTCGGTGACGCCCGCATCGGGCTGGCCATTTCCGACGAGCTTCGGCATGCTCGCCCATCCGCTCAAGACACTTGATGCGCGGGGCAAGCCCTTGCCGGAAATCGTCGCCATCGTCGCGGAGAAAAAGATCGAGATCATCATCCTCGGCCTGCCCAAGAATATGAACGGCACCGAAGGCCACGCCTCGGAGAAGTCCCGCGCCTTTGCCGAGAAGTTGAAGACCGCGATTCCGGGCTGCCCGGTCAAGCTCTGGGACGAACGCCTCACCTCCGTCGCCGCCCAGCGCTCCCTGCACGAGGCAGGACGCGATACCAAGAAAAGCCGCTCCGTGATCGACCAGGCCGCCGCGCAGATCTTACTCCAGACGTATCTCGATTCCGTGGCGATGTGAACACCACCCTGCCTTTTTTCATCCTGCTTACCGGTGGCCAGTCCACTCCTCTCGGAGATATGGCATTTGCGATTCTGGTCTGTATGTTTCCTTGGGGATTCCAATACTCACAACGCAAACAATCTCGAATGGGCTCCTCACCTCTGGAAGATGAAAATGAACGTTTCTGGTTGATTGTTGGGTTGGTTCTCAGCGTATTGATCGCGACGGGATTCCTGCTCGGAAAGTACGAAGGTAAATTCCACTCGTGGATTAATTGGTAAAGGGACATGCGATTGAAACTCGTCATCGCCTACGATGGACGCCCCTTTCGTGGCTGGCAGAGCCAAGAGGGCGGCGACACCGTGCAGGACCATCTGGAAAAAGCCTTCGGGATCATTGATGGCAACAAGGTCAGCGTCCAGGGCTCCTGCCGCACGGATGCGGGGGTGCATGCGCTCGGGCAGGTAGCGCACGTGGAGCTTCAGCGCACCGACTTCACCCCGGAGGCCTGGTGCCGCGCGGTGAATGCGCACCTGCCGTTTGAAATTCGCCTGCTCCGCGCCTCCCGGTGCCCGGCCAATTTTCATGCCCGCTTCGACGCGCAGGGAAAAACCTATCGCTACCGTCTTTGGTGCGGCCCGGTGCATCACCCGCTGGAAATCGGGCGTTCGTGGCACGTCCCAATTCCACTCGATCCCGCCTTGCTGCGTGAGTGCGCCCAAGTGCTTGGTGGGCAACACGATTTCCGCGGCTTCTCCGCCAATCGCGGAAAGCCCGACCACGATACCGTCCGCACCATTTCCGACATTCGGCTCAAAACCGCCGGCCCGTTGATCGAGCTCACCTTCACTGGCGATGGATTCCTCTACAAGATGGTGCGCCTTCTCACCGGCAGCATGGTCCGCGTGGCCCAAGGGCGCGCCCCGCTCACCTGGTTGCAAAGCATTCTCCAAGGCGAAGCGCGGACCAGCTTCGCCGCGCCAGCCGAGGGACTCTACCTCGCCCGGGTATTTTACGGCACCGTGCGGAAGTAAATCGATAAATCGCGCCCGGTAACACCGTCACCCCGAGCGAAGTCGAGAACCGGAGCGCAGCGGAGAGGATCACGCACTCCTTCTTCCAACAGATCGTGATAAACCTCAAATTTTTCCCCGCTGGGAAAACGACGTGGCTTCTCACCATAGCGTAGTGTTCTCCGCCCCGGAAAAGTCAGAGATGTTTCACCTTCAGTCCACTGCACGCCACTCGGGAAAAAAGCGCTATTGCGTCATCCCCGGCCGGAGCATTGGCCCCTACATTGGAAGTCGTCTCCGCCGTTGGTTTCGCTTTCACGACGATCGCATATTGCTGGACGGTGAACTGGACTCCAGCCAGATCGCTCACGTAGTTGAGCACCACAAGAAACGGGATGTTTTGGAGATCGATGGAGACCTTCGTCTCATCCACCGCGCTCTGGGGCAACTGCATCACAAAGCTCACATTCACGGATTTTTTAGCCGCCATTTGTTTGAGGTAATCAAGCGCGGAGCCCAGCGTGGCGTCCTTGAATTTCACATGGTCCAGAGTGAGCTTGTCGAGCTGCGCCTGGAGCGAGGAAGTGTTGCTCTTCTTTTCCTGCGCGTTGATCATGCGCAGGTAATTTTCAGCGGTTATATTCTCGGGGTCCACCTTGAGCACTTCTTCGAACTTGGCCTTTGCCGTATCCGTATCTCCCGACATCATGGCCCGTTGGGCTTCCGTGTTAAGCTGACCGATATCCGCAGCCCAAGCCGGTAACGCCAAGGCCGCCATCACGAAAAACAGGGGGAACGTTTTCATAAATACCAAGTTGCGCCTCCTCCAGCTTTCCGTCAAACGCTGTTTAGCGACCTTTACAGAGATTTTCCCCCACTTATTAATCTCGACACTCCAAAGCTAGGAAGCACCGCTACAGCCATGATTTCCAACGTCTCTTCGGGACTGATGCAAAGAGCATTCGCAAACGACCGCCTACATCGTGCCCCAGGAGAAAAAGCTCCGGCGGAAGGCGGCGTAAAGATCGTTAAAATCGCTCGCATGCGATACCAAGTGGCAGCGAATCTGGTTGAGCCCCATATTGATATAAATCACACCCAACTCAAAGTTCTGCCCGTAAAAGCTATAAGTAGCGCTCACCTCGTAAACCTCGTGTCCGTCCACTTTAAAGTCGTTTAGCTTTTCTGCGACCAGCTTCACATTTTCCGCCTTGGCCGGGATGAAGGCCATGGCGTTGTCCTTGAGCAGTTTCGCCTGGGCATCGTTGTAAGTCTGCGGGGCGGAGAGCGGGAGACATTCGATCACCGCCTGGGCCTGCACCTTGTTCGGCGGCGTAAGCGTGAGACGACTTCCCCCGCCACTGGCAGTCCACCCCCCGGGGATATCGTAACTGATGCGTTGATTGCCCTGCGTGAAGTAATTCCGCTGCATCTGACCGCCATCAAAGGAGATCGACTCCTGATGCGGAGTGAAATCAATCGGATCGGCCAGCAACGTAGCCGCACTGAAGAACAGGGAGAGAATTATTGAACGAACCATTGGCCGCGATTGTATCGAACGAGGGTGGTAGTGCCGGGAGGAGGATTGGTATAGAAATTGGTGTTAAAATACCACTGCCGGGTGGGCACGCCATAGACATTGCTATTCCCCCAACGACCGGTGGACTGATTGCTGGGATAGAGCTCGACCATGGAGCCGTAGTAGGTGAAGTATTTCCCTCCCCAATCCTCGAGCAATCGTGGGAAGTTTTCCGCCCCACCGCTATAACTGTTGCCCCCGCTATAGCCGGACAGACTGGAAGGCGCGATGCCGGAGATGATGGCGCTGTTGATCGTCGTATTGGTCGCCGGACGTAATCCGACCGCAAGGGTGGAATTCGCATCCGCCCAGGCATTGGAAAGAATCGTAACCGCATCCGCCACGACGGCCGCCGGATGGCCAGCAAGGTCGTAACCACTCACCGTATTGCTGGTTGGCACACTGGTGGAGGCATTCGAAGCCGGCTGCGTGCTGGAAGAATAGGTCGTGGAGGTGGAGCCGGTATTGTAATCACCTTGAACATAGACGGCATTGGCACTCACCACCGTCAACCCATTGGTGGGCAGCGTGGCACCGTTCTTCAAACGGATCGCTTTGCGGGAAGTGGTCGAGTTCGTAGTATCCACGATATAAAGCACATTCGAACCGTTGAACAAATTGGACGTCGTGTTTACAGCCGTAACCAACTTGCTAATATCCACATCGGTCACCGTCATCGTAGCCGCTTCGCGATTGTCCTGGATCGAGGAGGCCTGCGGCGAAACGGCGCTAGTGATCGCGTTATAAATCAACTTATCATTCCCGGTGCTGGTGGAGCTTACAGTGGTTCCCAAACTGGTGATGACTCCGCTGCTGTCGGTGGTTGGCGCGGTGCTGTTGTAAATGGTCATGCTTCCCCCGGTGCCGATGACCACCTTGATTCCCGCCTGGGAGAAATAGCGGGCCTTGTCACTGGTAGTCGTCATGGGGTCGGTATAGCCCACGGTCGGCATTTCCACGATTTCATGGTAACTGTCGTCGTTGGGGTTGGTATTCGTGGTATTGAAGGTGGAGGTATCAATGCCGAACGGCTCGTAGGACTGGCTTTTAGTCGGGGGCAGATTGCTGGGATAAGTGGGTGAGGCTGGGGTTTCCCCGCTATGGTCGTTCTCATTCGGAGAAAAACCGACGGTCCAGTTGCCAACGTAGGTAACTTTTTTGATAAAGTTCAGCGAGGAGTGACCGGTGTAGAGGTTGCCGTTGGAGTGGACCCACCCGGTCACATTCATGGTGCCACCGGGGTGAATCTCCAAGTCGTTGGCATAAAAGATCGCCCAGTTCCATGGAGAGGTTTTTTGCAGTTCGAAAATGCGATTCACATTCGCGGACACCGATCCTTTCAGCGTGTTCATTGTAACGCTGGCGTTAGCCAGGTAATAGTAACTGGAAGTATAGGTTGTCGCGCTGCCAGTATTGGCAAAGGCGGCCGCGGCATCCTGCCCATAGGCGGGTGGAGGCGTGCCCGAGGTGATGGGATAGGCGGTGGGATTGATCCGGGGATCCACTGCTTTCACGCTATAGGTTCCGCTGTAGGTGGGCACCCCGTAGCTCGTGCTGCTGATCGTTTGCGCGGGATAGTAGCTGGAATTAATGGTCACGCTGGAAAGACTGCTCAGACTGGCAACCGTAGGTGCGGAAGAGGTCCCCGCCGTGGTTGCGATCTGCCGCCAGTTGGCATAGGCAATTTCCAGGGCGCCATCCGCAATTGCCACGGCTGCCTGGCGTTCATTACTGCGCTGGACGTTCCGGCGAATAGTCGAGGTGTATTCCATTGCGCCGCCCAGGCAAACGAGCATCACGATCATTACGATGAGCACCATAATCATCGTCATTCCCGACTCACTGCGACGAATCTGGCCATTGAGTTTCATAGGCTATTGATAGGTGGTAAGGGAGTAGCGGTAGGGCACGTTCGTAGTGAAATACGTGTTCGTAACCTTGTAGCCCCGGTTATTAGTCAGCCGATCCTGCAGGGACATGGAGACTGCGGTATATTGCTGGTTGGTTGAAGTATTAATGGTGGCGATTTGAAACGGCGTCGAAGTGAAGAGATTGAAGGTAAAAACTGTATAGCTAGTATTGTAGGTCGCGTTGTAGCAGGGGTAATAACGCAACTGATATGCTTGTGGACTGGTGCCCGAAATCGGGGTCGCGAGATAGACCACCCGGTTAGTGAGATAGCAGATGATATGATAATCGGTGATACCGCTCCCGTACACCGTCGTCGTGTAGTTACTCGCACTACAGGCGGTGATATCTCCGGAGATAGTCGAAGTACCCGTGGTGCTCGAAGAGCTTAGGATTGAAGCAAGAGTCAACGTGTAAAGGGCGGTCGTTCCGCTGCCCGAACTGCTCACTGCGGAAATATCAGCCTCGATCTGATAGGCTGGAATAATCAAACGTTGCCCGGCCACCGGCGTCGCGTTACTCCCCGTAATCACCACTTGATTACTGCCGGAAGCAATGTTGCGCCCGATCTCAAAACCTTCTCCAGATGTTCCGCCGAAGGTTTGAAAGGAAATCCCTTGGGCAGTCGTGGTAACGTTCGCACCATTATAGGTCACCGAGTCCACCGTAATGGACGGCAGAGTGGTAGAGGCCGAAGCGGAAGAACTGAGGTAAAAGGGAACCGACACCGCCTTGTGCAGATCGTTTTGAAACAGCTGCACGGCCTGCCGATAATCCTGATGGGCCAGATTGATCGCAGAATTCTTCGCAAAGAGGATCATCCCATTGTTGAAGATGAGGAAAATGACCAGTCCGGCCACGGAAACCATCCCCGTGGTGACCATCAATTCGACCAGCGTAAAGGCAGCCGTCCTGAAGCGATGAAAGGGATTACGCATGTTAGTTCGTATCGGGCGCCCGCATGGTGGCGCTGGTTACTGAGTAGGTCTTGCCGCGGTAAGTGAAAATCATCGTCACCGTGATCCGATAGATATTAAGATTGGTAGAATTTCCAGAAATGAGGTTGTACGTCGTGCCCGTATTCTCAACCTTGGTGGTCATCGTGCCATCCACCTCGACGGTTTTGCTGGAATCGCTCAGGTAAATCGGCACGCTGGTGGCCGTGGCGCTCGAAGATGAGCCACTCGACAAAACCGGCAATTCGATATTGTACCTCGGAGTAATCCCCGACACGGGAGCCGAAGTATTGTTATTGGGAGAGAACGCGCCATCTGTGAGCACCAGATCAATCTGCTCCTGCACTGCCTCCATCGCACCAGAGTAAAGTCGGCCCAGCACCGCGTAATTATTCATCATCGTGAGCCCCCACATGAGGGACGAGGCAAACAATCCGATCACCGCGAGAGCGACCAATACCTCGGCAATCGTATAGCCGTGGGGACCGTGTTTTCTAGAAATTCCAAGAAGCATGCTAGCCCCATTTAAAAGCATAATGCATGCCCTGAACAGGGGCGAAAAAGAGGGCCAGCGATGACATTTTATCCATCGCTGGCCCCTTTGAAAACCATCTGGGAAACCGCTCAATCGAGGCTCCCCAAGAAATATTTTGTCAGGCGGGGTTTACCGCCGTCTCTTTAGGCAAGCTCCTGCTCCAGGGCCGCCACAATGGCCGCCCCCATCTCGCGGGTGCCGACCTTCTTCGTGCCTTCCGTGTAAATATCGCCGGTGCGATAGCCCTGCTCGATCACCTTGCGCACGGCACGGTCAATCGCATCCGCCGCTGCCGGCTGGCCGAGGGAGTAGCGGAGCATCATGCCCGCCGAAAGGATCTGCGCGATCGGGTTGGCAATGCCCTTGCCCGCTATGTCCGGCGCGGTGCCGCCGCTGGGCTCATACATGCCATAGCGGCCGATCGCGGTTTCCTTCACGCCCAGGCTCGCGCTGGGAAGCATCCCGAGCGAACCGGCAATCATCGCCATCTCATCGCTGAGAATGTCGCCGAAAAGATTCTCCGCCAGCACGACATCGAAGCCGCGCGGGTTGCGAATGAGCTGCATCGCCGCGTTGTCCACATAGAGGTGGTTCAGCGTCACATCGGGGTATTGTTTCGCGATTTCCGTGACCGTCTTGCGCCAGAGCACGCCGTTTTCGAGCACGTTCGCCTTGTCGATTGAGGTCACTCGCTTGGAGCGGCCCTGGGCGGCCTGGAAGGCCACATGCGCGATCCGCTCAATCTCGCTGCGCTTGTAAACCATGGTGTCCACGACGGTTACATCACCTTCTTCCTCACGGGTAAACTTCGGCTGGCCGAAATACATCCCCCCGGTGAGTTCACGCACGCAGAGCACGTTGAACCCGCCGGCAACAATCGATTCCTTCACTGGCGAAGCATGGGTGAGCTCGGCAAAGCACACTGCGGGACGCAGGTTGGCGAAGAGGCCGAAGTGCTTGCGCAGCGGCAGCAGGGCGGCGCGCTCCGGCTGTTGATCCGGCGGCAGAGATTCCCACTTGGGACCGCCTACCGAGCCGAAAAGAATCGCATCCGCACGACGGCAGGCTTCCAACGTCGTCTCTGGGAGCGCGTGCCCTTCGGCATCGATCGCCGCTCCGCCCACGTTCCGCTCTTCGAACTCGAATTTGAGCGAAAACTTCTGCTCCACCACGGCGAGCACCTGGAGGGCTTCACTCATGACTTCCGGGCCGATTCCATCACCGGCGAGAACTGCGATTTTGAACGTTTGAGACATAGGTGTTGTAGGCTGGGAAAATAATCAGACCCGCCATGTTTTCTAAAAATGACGGGCTGCCAGCATCGGCGTTTCGGCCCCCCGCTTCAAGCGGAAGTTCATCCCAACTTTCTGCCAGCGAAACCCGCGAAAGAGACAAAAGAGGGACTTCCTGCTCCTTGGATTTTCCCGCTCCTTTCGGCGGCCTAAAACCGCCACCGCACCGCTACCGGACCTCCACCGCACTTTTACCGCACCGCCACTCCCCTGGACTGCGGCGACACCTCGCCGCTTTTTCCCGCGACACCAGTCTCCCCCTTAACGCGCACCCAAATTTGCCCCGTCAAAAAAAAGAAGTGCCGATGCTCGTAGCGGGCATCGGCACTTCTCGGTGTAGGGGAAATGGTGGGAAAGTCTTACTTCTCGCGGCTGGTCGCCGAGGTGCGGTAGCTCACCGTCGTCTGCCCGGGGACCGGATAGATCGAGGAGAGTTGCGCATCCGAGGTCGGCACCAGGCGGATCGAGCCCTTCGCATTGTTGCGCCAGCCATCCGGGTCGGCGTATTCATCGCCGCTGTTCTTCAGCCCCCAGACCTGGTCTTCCAGGCCGGTGCCGTAGCCCTGCTTAATGATCGTCGGCGTCACAAAGACCAGCAGATTGCGCTTCGTGCGGGAGTTCAGACGCTTCCTGGAACATGTAACCGAGCACCGGCACGTCGCCGAGCACCGGCACCTTGGTGCGGCCCTTGGTTACTTCATCCTGCAACAGGCCGCCGATCGCCAGCGTGCTGCCGCTCTTGATCAACACGTTGGAATCCAGCGTACGGGTATCGATGATCGGGCTCGCCACGGTCGCACCGGCGAAGGTGAAGGAGGCATCCCCGACCTTGTTGCTGATCTCCGGCTTCACGCCGAGCGTCACATAATCATCCTTGTTGATCGAAGGCGTCACCTCCAGCGTGTTGCCGAAGTTCTTGTCCTCGAAGCCGCCGAAAACCGCGGTCGCCGTCTGTTCATTGAAGTTCAACTGCGGCACCGGCTGGTTGCGGGTGATCTTGATCGTGGCCTTTTCGTTATTCGCCGTGACCACACGGGGATTGGCGAGGAACTCCGCATCGCTGTCTTCATTCAGCAAGCGCATCGTGAGCGACATCGCGGGAGCGGAAAGAATCGCAAACTGTCCACCGAGCGAATCGAGGAAGCCGCCGCCCGTCTGCCCATTCAGCAGGAAATCCTGCGGAGTGAAGACGCCAGTCGCCGTATCCGTTACCACCGATGGCAGCGAGCCGGGGACCACCTTCGTCGTCGTCGTCCCGGTCGTGGGGTTCGTATCCGTCTGCAGCGTGGAGGTGCCAAGCGTCGTGCCACCGTAGCGGAAGGTCTGCGGCGTGGAGGAACTGCCGAGCACGCCCCCCCAGTTGATGCCGTAGCTCTGCTTGGGATTGGCGGTCACTTCGACGAGGCGCGCCTCGATCATCACCTGCTGCGTGGGCTTGTCCACGGTCGCGAGGAACATCTTCGCGAGATCCACATTCGACTTGGTGATGTGATAGAAAATCGTGTTGGTGCGGGCGTCAATCTGCGGCGACGCTTCTCCGAACTGGGAAGCGAGCAGCGGCGAGATGTCCTTGGCCTGAGCGTAGCTGAAGGTATAGCTCTGACTCATCGTCGGCTCCTTTGCCTTCTCATCCTGCGTCTTGACGAAATAAACCCCCTCGATCTGATCGAGGTAGAGATTCTTCATGGTGCAAATGATCTGGATCGCTTCGAGCGGCGTTTTGTCTTCGAGGCGGATGGTCACATTTCCCTGAACCTTATCGCTTACGGCAATACTGATCTTTGCCTGACGGGCCAGCAGCCGAATCGCGGTGGCAATCTCCTGCTCTTGAAATTCTGTGACCGGATGCCCGTCATTCGAAGACATTGCGCCGAGGTTCAAGGCCGTAGTGGGAGCGGTGGGAGCGGTTGTCCCCGGAGCGGCAACAGCTGGTGCTTGACCGGTGGAAGGAGCGGAAACAGGCTCCTGCACCGGCGGCTCGATCGGAGCGGGCTGGCTCGGGGTGGACATCGTATCCCCCACCGGGGCTTCGGAAGTGACGGGGGTCGTCGCAGGCACGCTGGTCACGGGAGCCGGGGCCACGGGAGTGCCCGCGAGAGCAGGCGCAGTCGTGGGAGCCACCGTGCCGGCCGGAGCCGCGGTAATGGGCGCCAGCGACGCCGTAGGGCTGGCCGCGGGAGTCGTCTGAGCCGTGGCAACTGCCGCCGGGATCACACAGAGGGCGAAGAGTTGAGTGGAGAGATGTTTCATATTTCGAAGCGTGCTTAGCTGGGTTGATCTCTCCCTGAGCAGAAACCAGACCACACCCCCTTTACGCCCCGCAAAAAACCGCCCGCAACTTTGATTCTCTCTGTAATTTTTTAAATTACCGGCCCGAATGCCCCCTGATTGGCCCCGGCAACGAACGCCCGCAGCTTCGCAAAATCCTTATTTCTGGGAGTCGCCCCTTCCACGCCACTTGCCACATCCACCGCATACGGGCGCACCTTTTCCACGGCCCCCGCCACATTCTCCGGGTGGAGTCCACCAGAGAGAATCAGAGGAATCCGCAGCCGTTGATGCGCCAGCTCGGCGGCCACTTCGAGATCGATCAATTTCCCCGTCCCTCCAAACTCGCCGGGCACATAGGCATCCACAAGCAGGGCTGATAAGCCCATTTTCTCATATTCAAAAATTTTCTCAAAATCGTCACGCCCCCGTAACGGGAGGGCCTTGATCACCCGCAATCCCTCATCCGCAACCAGCTTTTCACAAAAACCGGGCGGCTCATCGCCATGGAGTTGGACCAGCCCAAAAGCACCGGAGCCCATCACCTGCAGCACTTCTTCATACGTGGGATTAACCATCACCGCCACCCGCTCCACAAAGAGCGGCAATTCTTTCACCCACGGCAGCACGGTCTCCAGAGCGACATAACGCTTCGAGCCGGGAAACAGATTGATCCCGAGCGCATCCGCGCCCGCCTCGATCGCCTGCCGGGCATCCGCTTCATTCGTGAGCCCGCAGATCTTGACGCGCACTCGCTTTCCTGGCCATGGCGTCCGCTGGCTCATTCCACGACCCTGGCCTGCGCTTGCTTCATCTCCGACTTCACCTGCGGGTGATGGGTGATCACATGCACTTTTCCGTCGCTGCTCTTGAAAAATGCGCTCAGCGGCCAGCTCACCAGCGAAATGAGAATCGAACCAAAAAATGCGCTCCAAAAACCGTTCACCTGAAAACCGGGAATCAACCCACTCCCCACGATCCAGAGCATCAGCGCATTCACGACCAGAATGAAGAAGCCGAGGGTCACCAGAATGAAGGGCAAGCTCAGCAACAGGAGGATCGGACGGAGCAGCGCATTGGCGATGCCCAGCATCAGAGCGGCCAGGAGGAGGGAGCTGGCGCCATGGACTTCAATTCTTCCCGGCAGGAGATATGCCACCACCGCAACCGCGATCGTCGTCACCAACCAGCGCGTAATGAAAGGGCTCATACCCTTTTCATACTCCATTCGCCCGGCAAAATCCAGTCCACCCGCAGGAGACGCGATTTTTGGATTTACTGGAGGGCACTTTTTCCTATGATGCGCACCGTGCCCGTTTTGATGGACAGCCAGAGAGGCTGCGGGCGCATTGCAGGGATTTATTCAATGCAACACACGGTTAAACACTAATTACCATGGGCAAACTGGAATCCACCGACAAGAAAGCTGCGGCACCGAAGGCCACCCCGGCCAAGAAACCCGCCGCGAAAAAAACCGCCACCAAAGCTGCGCCCGCCGCGGCCAAGGCTCCCAAGAAAGCGGCGAAAGCTCCCGCCAGGAAGCCCGCGGCCCTGCCGCCCGCGCCGGCCCCCTCCTACGACGACATCGCGCTCCGGGCCTACTTCATCTCCGAGAAGCGCCAGCAACTCGGCCTCCCCGGCGATTCTTCGCAGGACTGGGTCGAAGCCGAGCGCCAGCTCGTCGGCGAGGCCACGGCCAAAAAGCCGGCCAGGAAGACCAAGGCCACCGAGTAATCCCCCTTTCCCTCCCAGCCAGGCTCCCGGCGGCGCGCCGGGTTGGCGGGGAGCATGGCCTCCCCTTTCCCCTGGGCAGCGCGCGGGCCTGCGGCCCGGCCCGTTTCTTCGCGTCCCGACGCGCTCGCGTTTCCAATCTTCGGGCCTCCTGGCGGGTGATCGAGCGGTTCTCGAAATCAATTTCCGAATGACCTTTCATTGCGGAGCTTCCGGGCCGCGTTGTAGCCACGGCCCTGTGGGCCGTTGAGGAAGAACGGGCCATGGAAAAGCAGCGCTCTGCCAAAAATTGCGGCGGAATGATCACTCCCTTTGGAACTGGATTTTTGCCAGAGCATCGTCTTTCCCCAACGGCCCACAGGGCCGTGGCTACAGCGATTTTTCCCCATTCACCGAGGAAAGAGCCATCCACCCTCTTCCTTTGGAAATTGATTCCGAGAGACGCTAGAGATTTCCTCATCCCCGCCTTCCACGGCATTCGGGTTACAGCCGTTTGACAGCGTTTTACAAGCCCCTCGCTTTCACGCACTTTCGGCGGGCTAAATATTTTACTTCGCCTCCATCGTTCCGTCATAGAGCCGCGCCATCATGGGATCGTAGTTCTCCGGCGTAAAACAAGGCGGTGCCGCAGTGCAGGGCCTCGTCGTGTTTTTCCCCGGGGATGTCACCAAAATCATCATCCTCTCTATGAAAGAAAACCACCGTCTCCGACTGGCGGGAATTCCGATTCTCGTCGCTGGCCTTGCCAGCCTCCTCTCGGCGTCATTGACTGCCTCCGCCAATCTCTCTTTTTCCGGCGTGGCCGCAGGCGATACCTCCGATACCGAAGCCATCCTCTGGACCCGTGCGGTTGACAGCGCGGCCCCGGCCAATGCGGCGCTCACGCTGCAGCTCTCGCCGGACTCGACCTTCACCACCGGCATCATCACGGCGAACGGCACGACCGACAGCACCAAGGACTACACCTTGAAGCTCGACGTGACCGGCCTCACGCCCGGCACGCGCTATTACTACCGCTTCGTCGGCCCGAATGGCGAGCTGAGCAACATCGGCACCTTCAAGACCGCGCCCAGCGCCAATACCAGCGCCACGCTGCACTTCGCCTTCAGCGGCGATTGCGACGGTCTCATGCGTCCCTACGCGCTCGCCAGCCAGTTGCCCGCCAAGGCGCTCGACTTCTTCGTCTTCGACGGGGACACCATTTACGAAACCGCCAGTAACGGCTCGGCGGCGGCCACCAGCACCGGCAACCTCCCGGCCCCGTCCTCGACTGGCGCCACGGCGGCACAGCTTTTCACCGACTACTCGCGCAGGTACCGCGAGCAGTTCATCGCGGTGAACTCGGGCGGGCAGAACTGCCTCCAATCCTTCTTCGCCGGCCAGGGCAACTACACGCTGCTCGACAACCATGAGCTCGGCAACAAGCAGTACATCAACGGCGGCGCCCCGCAGGGCGGCGCGGTGGGTGACTTCACCATCGGCGCCGGCGTGGATGCCCGCGTCTCCTCGAACGATGCCAACACCAGCGGCGCGTTCATGAACCAGACCGGCGGCTACCAGACCCTCCAGCAGGTCTGGGCGAACTACCAGCCGGTGAAGGAAACCCGCGGCACCGGCAGCGGCGGCGTGATCAGCGCGCCATCCGACGCCCGCACCAACGGCACGAAGCAGTATTACTACGCCCAGCAGTGGGGCAAGAACTCCATCTTCATCACCGTCGATGACCGCCAGTATCGCGACATCCGGATGAAGACCTCGGCCAATGCCGACGACACCGGCTCCCGCGCCGACAGCACGAGCCGCACGATGATCGGGGCCACCCAGCTCGCCTGGCTGGAATCCACCCTGCTCAATGCGCAGAACATCGGCACGAAATGGAAGTTCGTGGTCATCTCCGACCCGATCGACCAGATCGGGCCGATCGGCGGCGCGCTCGCCGGCGTCACCGCGACCTCGATGCAGCCCTACAGCGGCAGCAGCGCCTACAGCCCGGTGGCTTCCGATGGCGGCAAATCGTGGATCGGCGGCTATCGCGCCGAACGCAATGCGCTCCTCAAGTTCATCGCCGACAACAAAATCCGCAACGTCGTCTTCCTTGCCACCGACGATCACCAGAACCGGGTGAACGAACTCCTCTACTCGCCCACGGGCCAGACGGGAGTGCAGTCCTCCTACACCAAGGTGCCGTATTGCTTTGAAGTGGTGTGCGGGCCGCTCGGCGCCACCGGCCCCGACCTGTTCCTGAACCACGACTTCGCGAGCATCAAGGGCGCCTCGGATCTCATCGCCAATGCGCAGATTTCCGCCAGTCTCGAGCCAATCGGCCTCGCAGGCTATCCCGGCCTGCACAACGTCACCCGCCTCGGCGATGCCAATGCGGACACGCTGCGCCAGCCGGCGGACTTCTACAGCCCGGATACGTTCAACTACAACACGTTCGACGTCACCGCCGATGGCAAGACACTCACCATCACGAGCTACGGCATCAAGTCCACCGCGCAGAACAGCTTCGCGGAATACGACTCCGTCAACAATCCCGAGCAATCCATCTTCAGCTTCCAGATCGATGCCGCGGACGACGCGCTCTCGAACATCGATCACGTGGTCGTGATCTACCAGGAAAACTGGAGCTTCGACGCGCTCTACGGCAGCTTCCCCGGGGCGAATGGCCTCAGCGGCGCCTCCTCGGCCACGCTGAACCAGCTCGATCGCGTGAGCGGCAGCCCGCTCTCGTCGCTCACCGGCAACTTCAACATTGCCTCGCGCACCACGCCCACGCTCAACGCGCCGTGGCCGCAGCCGATTGACACGAACAACGGCAACATCGTGGACAGCCGTTTCCCGACGACGCTCAACACACTGCTGCCGTACGACATCAGCGCCTACCTCCAGCCCAGCGACAAGACCGGTGACATCGTGCACCGCTACTGGCAGGAGCAGTTGCAGGTCAACGACGGGACCAACGACAAGTTCATCACCTGGAGCGACAACCCCGGTCTCGTGATGAGCCACTTCGATGCGACGAACCTTCCGGAAGGTCTGCTCGCGCAGCAATACACGATCTGTGACGACTTCTTCCACAGCGCGTTTGGCGGCTCGTTCCTGAACCACCAGTTCCTGATCGCGGCGGCGGCGCCCGTTTATCCGAATGCAGCCACGTTGCTCTCCAGCGGCGTCGCCACGCTCGACAGCACGGGCGCGCTGAGCCTCGACGGGACCACCGGCAAGATCGTGCATGATGGCAACATCACGCCGATCGGCGGCCAGGTCTTCGCGATCGCGGGTGCCACGTTCGACAAGAACTATGCGGTGAACACCATCTTCTCGCAGAACCTGGCGAACAGCGGCAGCCCCACGGCGGCCAGCTTCCTGCCTTCGCAGAACGACAGCAACCCGAGCGATGCGACCCGCCCCTACATCCCGACGATCGGCGACCGCCTCGACGCGGCCAATGTGTCGTGGAAATGGTACTCCGGCGGCTGGGATGCCGCGGTGGGCAGCTCTCCGAGCAACCCGACCCACTATGGCACTGTAACCGCGGGCGTGAGCTCGCTCTTCCAGTGGCATCACCAGGCCTTCGCCTTCTACGACAACTACGCGCCGTTCGTCCCGGTGGCCACGTACAATGCGAACCCTTCTGCCTACCCCGGTGGCTTGAATCCTTATTCCGCCGCCCGCCTGCAGGATGAAACGCAGTTCTTCAACGACGTGCAGAACAACACGCTGCCCTCGGTCTGCTTCATCAAGCCGCTGGGCCCGGATAACGAGCACCCCGGTTACGCCTCGCTGCTGCAAGGCCAGAACCACGTGGCCAGCCTCATCGCGGCCATCCAGGCGAACCCGACGCTCTGGGCGCACACCGCCGTCATCATCACCTATGACGAGCACGGCGGCCGCTGGGATCACGTCACTCCGCCGGTCCGCGACATCTGGGGCCCGGGCGTGCGCGTGCCTTGCATCGTGGTCTCGCCCTTTGCCAAGCGCGGCTTCGTGGATCACTCGCAGTATGACACCACCTCGATCCTGAGCACCATCGAGCATCGCTTCGGCCTCGCCTCGCTGAACACGCGGGACGCCGCCGCGCCGACGCTGGCGAACTCGTTCACGACCGAGCAGCTCAGCCGTGGCAGCTTCAGCTACAACCGCCGCACCGCGAAGATGACGCAGACCGTCACCTTCACGAACGCCGGGAGCAGCACGCTGGCCGGGCCGGTTTACCTCGCGCTCGACAGCCTGAGCTCGAACGCCACGCTCGTAGGCGCCACCGGCACCGCCGCGAATGGCAGCCCGTATATCGCCATCACCACCGGCGCGCTCGCGCCCGGGGCTTCGGCGAGCCTCACCCTGCAATTCAACGATCCGTCGCTCGGCGGCATCACCTACAGCCCGCGCACCGTCTCCGGCGGGCCGACTCCGTAACGCAACTGCAACGCAAAACCAACCCGTTTAAAATATGATCAAGTTCATCCGCACGTCCATTCTCACCGCAGGCCTGTTCGCAGGCCTGCTGGTGAGCGCCCAAAAGGCTGAAGCCGCCAACTTCACCTTCCACCTCACGCTGAACACCAGCGCCCTGGCCAGCGCCGCCAACGGCCCGTTCTACCTGGACTTCCAGTTGAGTTCCGGCGGAGCCAGCGCCACGAATACAGTCACGCTGAGCAACTTCAGCTTCGCGGGCGGCAGCGCCACGGCAGGAACCGTCAATACCAACGGCACCGCCAGCGGCAGTCTGTCCTCCAGCGTGACGTTGAGCGACTCTTCCAGTTCGCCGTTCAACGAGTTTTACCAGGGCTTCAGCCTGAGCACCTCAAGCATCAGCTTCGATGTAACGACAACCCAGTCCATCGTCGGAACGACTCCAGACGGATTTGCGGTTTCGATTCTCGACAGCGAGAGCGGCAATCCGCAGATCTACACGAACGCGCCCGACACGGCCTCGCTCGTGTTGCTGAACATCGGCTCCAGCAACAAGCTCAGCGACGTGCAGACCTATAGCTCGACCAGTCCGGTCGGCGTGACCACCGTCGCCGCTGTGCCCGAGCCCTCGGCCTTCCTCTGCCTCCTCGGTGGGGCGGCGCTGCTGGCGGTCGCCCGCCCGCGCCGGCACCACGCGTAAGCGAGATTAATCGCAGCCAACGGCAAGGCCCGCTTTGTCACGACAAGGCGGGCCTTTTCTCTGCCTGGAAAGCGGCGGCGCCATCCTGTCAACGCTCGGGAAGTTCGTTTTGGGCGGTTCGTCCGGCCCGCTGGTCGGCGATCTCCTCCGGTAGGCTGCCGCGATGAGAGCGAAATAAAAGCCGTTCCCCTGGCGAGGTTGTGATTTTCTCTGAAGGGAGTTGTCCCGAAAGCCATTGAAAGCAGAATTTAACCGCGGATTTCGCGGATAGGCGCGGATAAAAGACCAGCTCATCCGCGACCACCCGCGAAATCCGCGGTTGAAAAACCAGTCTTTTTTACGCTTCGCACGGTTCTGATCGAGTTCCGGCACGCCCTCTGATCCTCACCCCATCCGCAAACTCTCCGCGATCTTGCTGGTGAGCTTTTCCAGGGAGAATGGCTTGGCCAGCAAGCCTCGCACTCCGGGCTCGCGGAGAAACTCCTGCGCTTTTTTCTGCGAGGCGTTGCCGGACATGAGCAAGACCGGCGGCAGCTTGCGGCCCTCGGGGGGATTGACGGCGAAAACCTTGCCCAGCAACTGGTAGAGCACCGCGCCGTCGATGCCCGGCATCGAGTAGTCGAAGATGAGCAGGTCGTAGGGCTTGCGCAGCACCAGCTCGAATCCGTAGAGGGGATTCGGCGTGGTCTCGACCTCGCACTGGGTAAGACCCATCACCGCCTCGCGGACGAGTCGCAGGATGACCACGTCGTCGTCCACCACGAGTATTCTGCTTCCGATCAGGCTCATGGTCTCTCGCATACGGGAACCCGCCATGACTGGCAAGCGATTACATTTCGCCATGGACAATCCGCCGTCTCCGGCAAACATTTCCCGCATGGATAATACCGGGATTTACTCCCAACTCGCCAGCAGCCTGCGGGAGCGCCTCGCGGTGATCGCCGACCACGCCTGGCGCGATCGCGACCCTGCCGCGCATCTCGAAAAGCTGAAGACGGTCTCGGAGCACCTGCTCGCGCTCCAAGCGCAACTGCCGCCCAAGGTGGACCCGAAGCTGGCGCATTACCTCGAACGCTGCAGCTACGACAAGGCGCTCGCTTTTTTGGAAGAAGGGCAGCGGTAATCCCCCCAGAGGCAATAATCATCCCGGCTCAACCGTCGCATCATCTCTGATGATAGCGAATCCGCGGGGCGGGATTGAAACGCGGAGAAGAACTCTAAGGTCCGCGAAAAACGCGAAGCAGGCGAAAATGCAGGCGCTCCTTTTCGTGTTTTAGAGCGGTTCAATAGAATGACTTTTTGGGGAGGAAACGCCGTTTCTGAAATAGCCGCCGCTCGCCCAAACGCGGCTCTAGAATTAGAGCGGTTCTCGAAAGTAATTTCCGAAAGCCCCAACGGGGCGGCACAGCCCAAGCCCGGGGCAACGCCCCGGGTCTCATGGTCTTCTTCATTTCCCAGCCCTGAAGGGGCGGTCTAAACCATGGAGCGGTTCTTACGCCCCTTCAGGGCTAAAAATCAAGGGAGGCCGGGGTCCCCGGGGCGTTGCCCCGGGCTGGAGTTAGGCCGGGCCTTCAGCCCTCAAGCCTCCGCGGCGAACCTCACTCCTTCGGAAATTCCTTTCGAGAGATGCTCTAATCGAAATGCTCTAAGGCAAAAAAATCAGCCGGTCTGGAATCCAGACCGGCTGACAAAATTCTCTGATGCTGACTACTCTCGACTAGCGGGAGTAGAGTTCGACGACGAGCTGCTCGTTGACGATCGGAGCGATCTCTTCGCGGCTCGGGATGCGAGTCACCGTGCCGGAGAAATTGTCCTTGTCCACCGCGAGCCAATCGGGCACCGGGGTGATCTGGGTCAACTCGAGGAACTTGGCGGCGAGGTTGCGGGAACCCGTCTTTTCCTTCACCGACACCTTGTCTCCTGCGCGCAGGTTGAAGGAGGAGATGTTGGTCTTGCGTCCGTTCACCGCGACGTGGCCGTGGGAAACCATCTGCCGGGCAGCGGCGCGGGAATTCGCGAAGCCGAGGCGATAGACCACGTTGTCGAGGCGGGTTTCGAGGAGCTGGAGCAGGATGAGACCGGTGACCCCGCGACGGGTGAGTGCAGTCTGGAAGTAGCGGCGGAACTGGCGCTCAAGGAGGCCGTACTGGTAGCGGAGCTTCTGCTTTTCAGCGAGAGCCAGCGCGTAGTCGGACTGCTTGCGGCGGGAGCCCTTGGGGCCGTGCATGCCCGGAGGGTAGTTCTTACGCTCGAGGGCTTTGGAGTTGCCAAAGATCGGCACACCGAAGCGGCGGCTGATCTTGGTTTTAGGACCGGTATAACGTGCCATAAAAAAGGATGGTTAAATTACAATCAGAGAATCAAACGCGGCGCTGTTTCGGCGGGCGGCAGCCGTTGTGCGGCACCGGCGTCACGTCCTTGATGATGGTGACATCGAGCCCGATCGCCTGGAAGGCGCGGACGGCGGATTCACGACCGGCACCCGGGCCCTTGACGTGAACTTCCACTTCCTTCAAGCCGTGGCCCATGGCCTGGCGGCAGGCGTCCTGAGCGACCACCTGAGCGGCGTAGGCCGTGCTCTTGCGGGAACCCTTGAAGCCAACCTTGCCGGCGCTGGACCAGCCGATGACGTTACCATTCAGGTCAGTGATGGAAACGATCGTGTTGTTGAAGGTGGCGAGGACGTGCGCGACGCCGGTGTGGACGTTCTTGCTGCCCTTGGCCTTGATGATCTTGATGGGCTCAACTGCATTTGGGTCGAGCGAGAAGCTTTCGGGAGCGGGAGCGCCTGCCGCCGCGGGAGCGGCAGCGACTTCCTTCTTGGCCTTGGCTTTCGGAGCCTTCTTGGCCGGAGCCTCAGCGGTCGCGGTGGCGGTGGCGGTGGCCGCCGGAGCGGCTTCGGTCGCAGCGGCGGCAGGAGCCGCAGCTTCGGCCGTGGCCGTGGGCTTCGTTTCAGTCTCGGGGGCAGCGTCTGCTGCCGGTTTGGCGGCCTTCGGGGCCTTTGCTTTCTTTTCTTCAGCCATGGTAATGAGCTCCGATGGTTATTTCTTGGCGTCTTTCGCGCGCTGCACGCCGACGGTCTTACGCGGTCCCTTGCGGGTGCGGGCGTTGGTGGAAGTGCGCTGCCCGCGAACGGGGAGGCCGCGACGATGGCGGATGCCACGATAGCAGTTGATGGCCTGCAAGCGCTTGAGATTGGATTGGATTTCACGACGCAGGTCGCCTTCGATCGGCAGCTTGCTCGCGGTAATCGCCTGGATGATCTGGTTCAGCTGCTCCGGCGTGAGATCCTTCGCGCGAACGTCGGGGCTGATGTTGGCCTGTTCGAGAATTCGTTTCGCCGTCGCCGGCCCGATCCCGTAGATGTATGGCAGCGAGGCTTCGATGCGCTTGTTGCCCGGAATTTCAACTCCAAGTAGTCGTGGCATAATTCGTTATCCTTGTTTCTGTTTGTGCCGGGGATTTTTGCAAATCACTCGCACCACGTTCTTGCGCTTTACGATCTTGCACGTTTCGCACAACCGTTTGACTGAGGCTCTTACTTTCATTGTTTTTGTTTTTTCCTTGCGTCCGCGGCGCCTGCATTCGCGCTTCACGGGCGCGTCCAGGACGAGAGGACAAAAAATCGCCCTGAAGACGCCCTACGGAATCTTCAGTGCGATGTTAAAATTTCTATTTTTGGCGGAAGGTAATTCGGCCTTTCGACAAATCGTAGGGGGACATCTCTACCATAACTTTGTCACCTGGCAAGATCCGAATGAAGTGTAAACGCATTTTTCCTGAAATATGTGCCAAAATTCGGTGTCCATTGGGTAATTCCACCCGGAACATCGTGTTCGGCAGCAACTCCACGACTTTGCCTTCTACTTCGATAGCGTCTTTTTTCGCCATGTCAGGATCTCTGGTTCTCCTTTGGTAACAAGCACGGTGTGTTCAAAATGGGCCGAGGGCTTCGCGTCGGTCGTGACCACCGTCCAGCCGTCGGGCAAAATCCGGATGCCCGCGCGTCCGAGATTCACCATCGGCTCGATCGCGATGGTCATCCCGGCCTTCAGCTTCGGCCCCGTCCCGCGCCAACCGTCGTTCGGCACCTGCGGCTCTTCATGCAGGTTCCGGCCCACGCCATGGCCGACAAATTCGCGGACCACGGTGTAACCATGCGCCTCGACTTCGTCTTCGATCGCGGAGCACAGATCGCCCAGGCGGCGCCCATCTGTCGCATAGGGAATCGCCTTGTAAAGAGTTTGTTCGGTGACGGTTAAAAGACGCTGCGTCGCGGCATCCACCGCTCCCACCGGAACCGTGGTCGCCGTATCCCCCACCCAGCCGTTGAGAATCACCCCGATATCCAGCTTCACGATATCGCCATATTGAATCTTGCGCGGACCACCGATCCCGTGGACCACTTCCTCGTTCAACGAAATGCAGATATTCCCCGGAAAGCCACGATACCCCTTGAAAGCGCTTTTTCCCCCGGCCTTGACGATCAATTCGCCGGCCGCGGCATCCACCTCACCGGTGGTGATCCCCGGACGAACCAAACCGCTCACCTCTTCCAACACATCGTTGGCGAGGCCGCAGGCCTGGCGCATCATTTCAATCTCGCGGGCGTTTTTGATCGGAATCATTGCTCGTTCAAGGCGTTGCTGATCTGAGCAAATACGTCGTCCAGCGACCCGTTTGCATCAATCCGTTTCAAAAGGCCACGCGTGGCATAATACTCGACGAGCGGCTCGCTCTTCTGGTGATACTCGAGCATCCGCTTTTTGAGGACTTCGAGGTCATCGTCCAGGCGACGCTTGAGGACGCCACCGCAATTCGGGCACGGCCCGATCTCGTTCTGCACATGCAGGCCGAGACTGAAATTGGCGGCGCACTGGGTGCAAACCACCCGATGCGAAACGCGATACTGGATCGATTCAAAGCTGGCTTCCAGGGAAAGCGCAATTTCCAAGGGCTTGCCGGCCTTGCTCAACAGATCATCCAGCGCATTGGCCTGCGCAATCGTGCGGGGAAACCCGTCGAAGAGAAAACTGCCGTCATGGCTCATCAGCCAGTTCTTCACCAGCCCGATGACGATTTCATCGGGCAGCAAATGCCCCTTGCTGGTCACCTCTTCAGCCATTTTACCGAGCTCGGTGCCCGCCGCCTTTTCCGCACGGAGCATGGCTCCGGTGGAAATCGTCGGGATCTTAAAAACCTCGGCGATTTTATCGGCCTGAGTTCCCTTCCCGGCAGCTGGCGGCCCCAACAAGACGATACGCGTTTTCACTACCGCATTTGTCCGGCAACCGAGATCGCCACCCAAGCCACAATCAGAATCGCAATCCCGACATACAGCCAGATGAGCGCACTCTGTTGCACCGCTTCACCAATCGCAGCGGGGCTGCGGTCGAAACGACCACGCAGTCTTCCCTTGCGCAAAAATCCATCATAGTGACGCTGGATCAGGTGGGTCTCCACCTGCCGCATCGTATCCAGAACCACGCCCACACAAATCAACAGGCTGGTTCCGCCGAAAAAGGTCGCCGTCACGTAAGGCACATTCAACTGCTGCGAAAGCATCTGCGGCAGGATGGCAATGCCCGTGAGGAAGATCGCACCGGCAAAGGTGAGCCGGGTCATGGAAAAGTCGAGGAAGTCCGCCGTGGGCTTGCCGGGACGAACCCCCGGAATGTAGCCGCCGTATTTCTTCAGATCATCCGCAATCTGGGCGGGCTGGAACATCTGGGCGACCCAGAAGTAGCTGAAGAAGAAAATCATCACCGCGTAAAAGGTGTAGTGCAGCCAGCCATGGGTGAGCATCGCCGCAATATTCTGCGCGGTAGCGGAGTTCTTGAACGCCATGTTGGCGATCGTGGACGGGAAGAAAAGCAGCGCCTGGGCGAAGATGATCGGCATCACGCCGGAGTAGTTCACCTTGAGCGGCATGTACTGCGTCTGCCCGCCGTAAACTTGCAGCAGACGACGCGCTTGGCATATTGGACACTGATCCGGCGCTGGGCCTGGGTCACGGCAATGACAGCCGCAATCACGAGCAGGAGCACCACAATCATCAGGAGCAACACGCCGACGTTCACCTGGCTGTGCTGTTGCGCTCCCGAGGGAACGAACGTGCGCCAGGCCTGAATGAGCGCGGCGGGCAGGCGGGCCACGATGCCGACCGTGATGATGAGCGACATGCCGTTGCCGATGCCGTGATCGGTGATCTGATCACCCACCCACATCAGGAACAGCGTGCCGGAAGTCAGCGCGAGCACCGTCAAAGCGATAAAGGTCGTCCCCGGATCCGCCACCAGCGGGATGCCCAGCTTGTGGATGGTATCCATGATGTTCGGCAGGAACGGGTTCGACTCGGGATTCTGAAAAGAGACCGCCAGGAGATAGCCCTGGAAAATGCAAAGCGCCACGGTGACGTAGCGCGTATATTGCATGATCTTCTGGCGACCGCCGTCCTCTTTCGCCAGCTTGGCGAGCTGGGGGATCACCGCAGTGAGCAACTGCAGCATGATTGAGGCGCTGATGTAGGGCATGACGCCCAACGAAAAGATGGCGCAATTTTCAAGCGCGCCACCGCTGAACAGGTTGAAAAGCGCGGCGACGCTGCCACCGGCCTTGTCATTCACCTGGGTGAGAAACCACTGGTGCAACACCGCCGCGTTGATACCAGGGCAGGTGATGGCCGCACCAATGCGAACCACCACCAGCATCAGCAGGGTGAAAATGACCCGATTCCGCAGTTCCGGAATCTTAAAAATGTTCGAAAATGCGGAGAACATGCAGGAAGGCCGCCGTTACTTGGCGACGACCGAACCGCCAGCCTTCTCGATTTTCTCACGAGCTGCGGCGCTTACCTTGTCTGCCGTAATCGAAAGCTTCTTGGTCAACTCGCCGTTGCCGAGAATCTTTACGCCGTCGTATTTGCCGCGGATGAGCTTCTTCTCAAGGAGAGCCACTTCATTCACTTCGGCACCGTCCTCGAATTCATTGAGGTCAGCCAGATTCACGACCGCGTAGCGGATCTTGAAAAGGGTATTGTTGAAGCCACGCTTGGGGATTCGACGAATCAGGGGCATCTGACCGCCTTCGAAACCGAGGCGGATGCTGCCACCCGAGCGGGCTTTCTGGCCTTTGTGGCCCTTGCCGCTGGTCTTACCCTTGCCGGAGCTTTCACCCTGGCCGAGGCGCTTGGTGCGGTGCTTCGCGCCGGGGCGCGGTTTGAGAGTGTGCAGATTCATAACTTAGGCTTCTTTGCCGTTGGCGACGGCAAGCTTCTTGCCGCGCAGCTTGTAAATTTCTTCGCGATGACGCAGCGCGCCGAGCGCGGCGAGCGTCGCTTTCACCACGTTGGCGTGGTTGCTGGAGCCGAGGGACTTCGCGAGCACGTCGCGGATACCGGCGGCTTCAACGACGGCGCGGACGCCGCCACCAGCGATGAGACCCGTTCCCGGGGACGCCGGCTTGAGGAGCACGCGGCCACCGCCGAACTCGCCCAGCACTTCGTGCGGGATCGTGTTCTCGGAGATGGAGACCTTGGCCATGTCCTTCTTGGCAGACTCGGAGGCCTTGCGGATGGCTTCGGAAACTTCGTTCGCCTTGCCAAAACCACAGCCCACCTTGCCTTTGTGATCACCAGCCACGATCAGTGCGCTGAAGCTGAAGCGGCGACCGCCCTTCACGACTTTGGCGCAGCGATTGATGAAGACCACCTTTTCGGTGATGCCGGACTTGTCGGCTTCCTTCTTGTCGCCGGAATCCCGACGATTACGATTGCGAGGTTCTGCCATAAATTAAAACTCCAGACCACCTTCACGGGCGGCGTCGGCCAGCGCTTTCACTTTGCCATGGTACTTGAAGCCACCACGATCAAACACGACTTTGCTGATTTGTTTGGTTTTGCTGCGTTCAGCGACAAGCTGCCCGACTTTGATTGCCGTAGCCGCATTCGCATGACCGGCCTTGCCGTCCTTGAAGTCAGCTTCCGTCGTATTGGCCGAGGCCAGAGTCTTGCCGATCGTGTCGTCAATGACCTGGGCGTAAATGTTCTTGCCCGAGAAATGCACCGCGAGACGGGGGCGCTCCGTCGTGCCTTCCACGCGCTTGCGGATGCGCTGATGGCGCAGTTTGATGGGATTAATCTTAGCCATATACTATTGGACGGTCTTGCCTTCCTTGCGGATGATCTGCTCGCCAGCGTAGCGAACGCCCTTGCCTTTATAAGGCTCCGGCGGGTAGTAGGCGCGGATGTCCGCAGCCACCTGGCCAACGAGATGCTTGTCGATGCCTTCCACCTTCACTTTGGTGTTGTCGGCAACGGTGATTTTGATTCCTTCCGGAATCGAGAAATTAACGGGATGCGAGAAGCCGAGGCTGAGGTTGAGCACCTTGCCCTGCACGGCGGCCTTGAAACCGACGCCCTGAATCTCGAGATCGCGAACGAAGCCAGCGGACACGCCGGTGACCATGTTGTTGAGCAGGCTGCGGGAGAGACCGTGCAGCGCCCGGACCTTGCGGTCTTCGCTGGCGCGTTCGACCGTGAGGGTCTTGCCGTCAACCGAGGCTTTGATCTGCTTGGGCAGCTGCCAGGCGAGCTTGCCTTTCGGACCTTCGACGTTCACCTGACCATCGTTGGCGATGTTCAGCTTCACCTTGTCAGGCAGTTCGATGGATTTTTTACCAATACGGGACATGATCTTAGCTCCTTACCAAACGTAGGCGAGCAGTTCGCCGCCGACATTTTGCTTCTTTGCGTCGCGACCGGTCAGGAGACCGCGCGGCGTGGACAGGATCGCGATGCCCATGCCACCGAGCACGCGGGGCACTTCGGTCGCACCCACGTAGCGGCGCAGACCGGGCTTGCTCACGCGCTTGAGGCCAGTAATGGCCGGCGTGCGGTTCACAATCTTGTTGGTGATCTTGATTTGCGGGACGACGCCTTCGGTCGCCACTTCGAAATCGGTGATGTAGCCTTCTTCCTTGAGGATGCGGGCGAGTTCAGCCTTGATCTTCGAATAAGGGACTTCAACGTCCACCTTGGACACGCGGCTGGCGTTGCGCAGGCGGGTCAGAAAATCGGCGATAGGATCGGATAAATTACTCATAGTTCAATTTAGGCCGCCTTCGCTGCCTTCTTACGGTCACTGAATGGCACGCCCATTTCGGTGAGCAGCGACTTCGCTTCTTCGTTGGTAGTGGCCGAGGTCACAATCGTCACATCGAAGCCGATGTTCCGCTTGATCTTGTCGAGCTCGACTTCCGGGAAAATGCTCTGATCGACAACGCCGAGGGTGTAGTTGCCCTGGCCGTCGAAGGCGCGGGGCGACACCCCGCGGAAGTCGCGGATGCGGGGCAGCGCCATCTTGATGAGACGCTCCAGGAATTCATACATGCGGGCGCCGCGAAGGGTCACCTTGGCCCCGATCGGCTGCTCGTTGCGGAGCTTGAAGTTCGCGATGCTCTTCTTGGAGCGCGTTTCCGCGGGCTTCTGGCCGGTGATCAGTTCGATTTCCTTCTTCGCGTCTTCGAGCGCGGTCTTCACATCCTGCTGCGAACCGACGCAGGTATTGATCACGACCTTCTCAATGCGCGGGATCTGATGCACGTTTTGGTAACCATGCTTCTCTTTCAGAGCAGGAATGACGTGCGACTTGTAATGTTCGTAAAGTTCCACTGACATAATTCAATCAAGCCGCTTTCTTTTTCGACTTCTCCGTTTTTTCGACCACTTTCACATTCGAGATGTGGAGCGGACCTTCGCGCTCAATGATCGCGCCCTGGGGATTATCCTGGGACTTTTTCTGGTGCTTCTTGATCATGCGCACGCCCTCGATGAGAACCTGCTGCTTCTTGGGCAACACCTGGAGCACCTTGCCGGACTGCCCCTTGTGGTTGCCGCTGATCACGGCGACGTTGTCGCCTTTTTTCACATGAAATTTCTGCTTGTTCATTACAACACCTCCGGTGCGAGCGAAACGATCTTCATGAAGTTCTTTTCGCGGAGCTCACGGGCCACAGGGCCGAAAATACGGGTGCCACGAGGATTTTGATCCTTGTCGATGATGACGATGGCATTGTTGTCAAAGCGCAGGTAACTGCCGTCTTCGCGCTTGACGGGCTGGCGGGTGCGGACGACCACGGCACGAACCACGTCGCCCTTCTTCACAGCGCCGCCGGAAGAAGCTTCGCGCACATGCGCGGTGATGATGTCGCCAACGTGCGCCACCAGGGTGGGCTTGCCGATCACACCGATCATCTTCGCCATGCGGGCGCCGGTGTTGTCTGCGACATCAAGTCTGGATCTAATCTGGACCATAGGAAAAAGGGTCGTTAATTTACACTAGTGTTTGATGATTTCAACCAAACGCCAGCGTTTTGTTTTGCTGAGCGGACGGGTTTCCATAATGCGCACGGTATCACCGACTTGCGCCTTGTTTTCCTCGTCATGCACGTAGTACTTTTTGATCTGCTTGACGATTTTTCCGAATTTCGGATGCGGAACGCGGGTCACGGTCTGGACGACGGCGGTCTTGTCCATCTTGATCGAGACGACTTCACCCACGCGGGTCTTGCGCAGGTTACGTGCGCTCGTTTCTTCTGCTACTGCTGCTTCGCTCATTGGGCCTCCTGGGCTTTGCGGGTTTTTTCCGTCAGTACGGTCTCGAGACGCGCAACTTCGCGGCGGATGGCGCGGAGCTGGCTGGGCTTTTCCAACTGGCCGGTCTGCTGCTGCAGGCGGAGGTGGAAGCTTTCTTGACGAAGCTCGCGCTTACGAAGACGCAATTCATCAACCGAGAGTTCACGAATTTCTTTGATCTTCATAATTAAACGGCGTGGTGGCGGGTTAGGAACTTCACGCGAACCGGCAGCTTGGTGGCGGCCAGACGCAGGGACTCACGGGCGACGGATTCCGGCACGCCATCGAGTTCAAACAGGATGTTGCCCGGGCGCACGGTGGCGACCCAGTATTCCGGCTGGCCCTTGCCTTTACCCATTCGGGTTTCCGGCGGACGGGCGGTGACGGACTTGTCAGGGAAAATGCGGATCCACAGCTTGCCTTTGCGCTTCATGTTGCGGGTGAGCGCAACACGAGCCGCCTCGATCTGCACGCTGGTAATCCAGGCGCGCTCCAAGGTCTGGAGGCCGTATTCACCGAAATCAATCTTGATATTGCGTGAAGCCTTGCCAGCGCGACTGCCGCGCTGCGTCTTGCGATACTTCACTCGTTTGGGCATCAATGGCATAAAAAATCTCCGGTTGGTGCTTCGTTAAGGATTAGGCGTTGGCCGGGGCGGGAGCCGCTTCCGGGGCGGGAGCCTGCGGCTGCGAGCGGCGGCGATCGCCACGGTCGCCACGATCCCCGCGGGGTTCGCGACCTTCACGCTCACGGCCACCTTCACGGGTGTTTTCTGCACCGGGCACTTCGTCCTTCTTGCAGATCCAGGTCTTGATCCCGATCTTTCCGTAAACGGTCATCGCTTCGGCGAAGCCGTAATCAATGGGCTGGCGGAGGGTGTGAAGCGGGATCTTGCCTTCACGATACCACTCGGCACGGGAAATTTCCGCACCACCGAGACGGCCCGAGCAACGGACCTTGATGCCGTCGGCACCGAGTTCCATCGTCGTCTGCACCGCCTTCTTCATGGCGCGGCGGAAAGAGATACGACGCTCGATCTGGAGCGCGATGTTCTCGGCAACGAGCTGGGCGTCGAGCTCGGGAGTCTTGATCTCCTGAATGTCGATCTTGACGCTCTTGCCGCCGGTCATCGACGAGATTTCCTTGGTCATGTTTTCGATCTCGGCGCCTTTGCGGCCGATGACGATGCCAGGGCGGGCGGTGAAAATGGTCACGCGAATGCTGTTCCAAGCGCGCTCGATCATGATCTTCGAGACGGCGGCGAGCTGGAGCTTCTTCTTCACGTAAGCGCGGATCTTGATGTCCGAGTGGAGAAATTCAGGAAACTCCTTCGCAGACGCAAACCAGCGGGAACGCCAGTCACGATTGACGGCGAGGCGATAGCCAATTGGATTAACTTTCTGTCCCATATACTTTATTCAGCCTTTTCAGCTTCAGCTTGAGGGGCCTCGGTCACTGCTTCCACAGCAGGCTGGGCCTTCTTTGGAGCCGACTTTTTGGCGGCTGGTTTGGTGGTTTTCTTTTTAACTTCGCGAGTCTTGATCTCGACTTCGTCGGTAAGAACAATGCGGATATGGCTGGTGCGCTTGCGGATCGGACCGGCACTGCCACGGGCCTTGGGCTGAAAGCGCTTGAAGGTGGCACCTTCGCCAACGACGGCTTCTTTCACCACGAGCTTGTCGGCGCGCAGGTTGTTGTTGTTCTCTGCATTGGCGATCGCGCTCTTGAGGGTCTTCTGCACGAGGGCAGCCGCCTTCTTGGCGCTAAAAGCTACGATATCCAGCGCGGCTGCCACGGGCAGACCCTGAATTTCCCGCGTCACTTCCCGGGCTTTGAAGGCCGAGATACGCGCATGTTTGTAGGTTGATATCACTTGCATTGTCTTAAATGTCACTGTTGGGCATCCACCCGGAGGAGGTCGCCGACTTTGATCGCTTCTTTACTGGAGACCAGATTTTGAATTACGGCTCCGGAGATGGTGTCGCGGACATCCACGACGCGCACCAGAGCAATCACTTTGTCGCCCCGCCAGACCTGAAAAGGCATGCCGAGTTTAACTCCCTGCTTGCTACCGACATTCGCGACGACCAGCGCCAATTCCTGCTTGATGCTGATCACCATCCCATCCGTGATGCTGGCTGGCACCGCGCTGGCATCCGCGACATTGCTGCCGGAGATTCCCAACGCTTCACTGGCCGCCCGCATCTGCCCCTCGACATCACTGCGGGCCTGGGCATCGTTGCTCTCGGCGGTTTTCAGAAACCTGAGTACCGCATCGCATAATTTCACGATGACCTCGGAGAGATGGTCGCGGTTTTCATGCTCAATCTGCAGGTCGCGCACGGCCTTTAACAGCCGTTGCTCCAACTTGCTGCGATCCGGATCGGCGGAGTCCAAACCGAGCGCCTCCATTTTCAGGCGCAGATCGGTCGCCTCGCGGCGAAAGACTTCACTTTCACTGGTTGACAGCGCCAGACTCTGGGTGAGGGATTTCACCTGATCCTGGGCGGTCTTGAGCTGCTCTCGCAACTTCTCGTTGTCGGCGGCGGCTGACTCCAGGGTCAGCTTCGCTTCCGTAAATTCAATATTCTGATCTGACAAAGAACTGTTTGATTGGGCGAATGCTGACGTTGCCATCAGCACTACTGCCAACCAGCCCGCGGTCGCGGGAAAACGCATAATCGTCGGTTTACTTCGTAACCTTCGCGGTATGCGAACCGTGTTTCTTGAACACGCGCGTCGGCGAAAATTCGCCCAGCTTGTGTCCCACCATGTTTTCCGTCACGAAGACGGAGTTAAAAATCTTGCCGTTGTGCACCAGGAAAGTATGGCCCACGAAATCCGGCGTGATGGTCGAGCGGCGCGACCAGGTCTTGATCGGCTTCTTGGTATTCGCGGCGTCCATCTTGTCGATTTTCTCGAGAAGGTGGAGATCCACGAACGGTCCTTTTTTCAATGATCTGCCCATAATGAGGTCGGATTACTTGGATTTCTTGGATTTGCGGCGCTCAACGATGAAGGCGTTGCTGGCCTTGTACTTCTGCGGGTCTTGAAGCCCTTCGCGAGCTGGCCCCAGGGGCTCATCGGGTGGTGACGTCCGCCACCGCCCTTGGACTTGCCCTGACCGCCACCCATCGGGTGATCGACCGGGTTCATCACCATACCGCGCACGGTCGGGCGGATGCCCTTCCAGCGGCTGCGACCGGCGGTGCCACTCGAGACGTTCATGTGCTCGATGTTGCCGACCTGGCCGATGGTGGCGTAAGCCTTTTCGTTGATCTTGCGAATTTCGCCGGAAGGCATCTTCACCAGGGCGTAGCCACCTTCACGGTTGTTCAGGATGACCTGCTGGCCGGCGCTGCGACCGATCTGGCCGCCACGACCGGGAGTGAGCTCCACGTTGTGAATGTTCGTGCCGAGCGGAATCGCGCTGAGCGGGAGTGCGTTGCCCACTTCGGGAGCAGCATTGTCACCCGACATGACTTTGGCGCCAACCTTGAGACCAATCGGAGCGAGGATATAAGCCTTTTCCCCGTCGGTGTACTTCAGCAGGGCGATGCGGGCGGAGCGGTTCGGATCGTATTCGATCGCGATGACTTCGGCCTCGACGCCACGCTTTTTGCGCTTGAAGTCGATGATGCGGTATTTCTGCTTGTGACCACCGCCGATGTGACGGGTGGTGATGCGTCCGTTGTTGTTACGGCCACCGGTGCGCTTCTTGGTCGCGAGGAGCGACTTTTCGGGCGCGCTCTTCGTGATTTCCTCGAAGGAAGGCAGGGCCTTGAAACGGGCGGCGGGAGTAAGCGGGCGATGTGTTTTAAGAGCCATACGATTTAAGCGAGGTCAATTTTTTCGCCTTCCTTCAAGGTCACGATGGCTTTCTTCCAGTCGGAAGTCTTGCCATAGGCAGCCGTGCGCTGGCGCTTGGCCTTGCCCGAGACGTTGGAGGTGTTTACGCGCACCACTTTTTTGCCGAAAAGCTTTTCGATGGCGTGCTTGATCTGAATTTTGTTCGCGTGCGGGGCGACGCGGAAAACATACTGGTTATGCTTTTCCGTGAGGACACTGCCCTTTTCGGTCAGGCGCACCGTGTCGATGATGTCAAAAGGTTCGTTCATTACTTGGAGGTCCTTTCGGCCAGTTCGGCCAGCGCTTCGCTGGTGACGATGATTTTCTTGAACGCGAGCAACTGCTCGGTGTTCACTTCGCTGGCGGTGACCAGCAGGGTGGGCTGCACGTTGCGAGCCGCGAGGTAGGTCGTATCGTCGAAGGACTTGCCGATGATGAGCGTCTTCTCTTCATTGACGGTGGTCTGGACGAGCTTGACGAAATCCTTCGTCTTGGCCGCCGCGACCGCAAAGGTGTCGGTAACGAAAACGTCGCCGGCCTTGATCCGCTCGCTGAGGGCCTTGCGGAGCGCGAGGCGCTTCACCGACTTGGTGACCTTCTTGGAATAGTCGCGGGGATGAGGGCCGAAGACCACGCCACCACCGACCCAAACGGGCGAGGACTTGTAACCAGCGCGGGCGCGGCGGTTCCCTTCTGGCGCCAGGGCTTGGCACCGGAGAGATTCACGGTCGCCTTCGTCTTGGTGCTGGCAGTGCCACTGCGACGGGCGGCGCGGAGCGCAACGACCACATCGTGGACAGCCTGGGTGCCGCGGCCATTTTCGATCAGGTCGAACTGGGCTTTGGCTTCTTCAATGGTTAGGACTTTAGCGCTCATTTCTTCTTATTCTTACCGGACGCTTTGGCGGCAGGAGCCTGGGGCTCCTTGGCGAGCGTGCCTACGGGATGCTTGATGGCCGGGCGGATGACGACATAGCTGCCATTGGCGCCGGGGACGGCACCGGTGATGAGCAGCACGTTGTCGGCTTCGCGAACCTGGAGAACCTTCAAATTCTGGACCGTCACCTTTTCGTCACCCATGTGACCAGGCATGCCCATGTTCTTCCAAACGCGACCGGGAGTGGAGCGGTTGCCGATGGCGCCGTTGCGGCGATGCATCATGGAACCGTGGGAAGCAGGCTGGCCGGCCATGCCGTGCTTCTTCATAACACCTTGAAAACCCTTGCCCTTCGACTGGCCGATGACGTCCACGAGCTGGCCAGCTTTGAAGAGGTTGAGGCTCAGATCGAGATCCGCCGCCGGGGTTTCGCTGTCTTCAAGACGAAATTCGCGAACCAGTTTCTTGGGCTCCGACTCCGCTTTGGAGAAGTGGCCAAGTTCCGCCTTGCTCAGGCGCTGGGGCTTTTGTGTATCGAAACCAACCTGCACGGCCGAGTAGCCGTCTTTTTCAACGGTCTTGACCTGCAGCTTCGTGTTGCCGCCGGCCTCGATGACCGTGACCGCAGTGGCGCGGCCTTTTTCGTCGTACACGCGGGTCATGCCGATTTTTTTTCCTAGAAGTCCGATTCTCATAAATCAGTGCGTGTCGTAGTTAGATTTTGATGGTGATGTCCACGCCGGCCGGGAGGTTGAGCTTCTTGAGCTCGTCCACGGTCTTGGCGGTCGGCTCGATGATGTCGAGCAGGCGCTTGTGGGTACGGATTTCGAACTGATCCATGGACTTCTTGTCCACGTGCGGGGAGCGGTTCACCGTGAATTTTTCGATGCGAGTCGGAAGGGGGATGGGGCCAGCCACTTTGGCGCCAGTGCGCTTGGCTGTCTCCACGATGTCCGCCGACGATTGATCCAGCATGCGGAAATCGAATGCTTTCAGTCGGATGCGAATGCGTTGGCCGTTGGTCATGATAAAAGCGTGGTTAAATTACGGGATTAGCTGCCTTTTTGATCAAGCACAGCTGCCAGCACCTGTGCCGGAACCTGCTCAAAGTGAGAGGGTTCCATGGAGTAAGACGAACGCCCCTTGGAGAGCGAACGAATCGCCGTGGAGTAGCCGAACATTTCGGCCAGCGGCACATTGGCGTTGATGATGCTGAGACCGTTCTTGGAGTCCATGCCAGAGATGCTGGCACGGCGACGGCTGAGGTCGCCCATGATGTCGCCCTGGAACTCTTCCGGGGTGCTGTTTTCGACCTTCATGATCGGCTCCAGCAGAATCGAGTTGGCGTTCTTGAAAGCGTCCTTCATCGCGAAGATGGCGGCGAGCTTGAAGGCCATTTCGTTGGAGTCCACGTCGTGGTAGCTGCCGAAAGTGATGTCCACTTCGACGTCAACGACGGGGTAACCGCCGACCACACCGTTAAGAACCGCTTCTTCAATGCCCTTCTTACAAGCCGGGATGTATTCCTTCGGAATCGTGCCGCCGACCACCTTGTTCTCGATGACGAGCCCCTTGCCGCGCTCGGCCGGGCGGACGTCCACTTCGACGTGGCCATATTGACCGCGACCGCCGGACTGCTTGATGAGCTTGCCGACGCCGTGGGCGCTCTTGGTGATGGTTTCGCGGTAGGCGATCTGCGGCTTGCCGCTGTTCGCATCGACCTTGAACTCACGGAGCATACGATCGCGGATGATTTCGAGGTGAAGCTCACCCATACCGGCGATGATGGTCTGGCCGGTTTCTTCGTTGGTGAAAACGCGGAAGGTCGGATCTTCTTCAGCAAGGCGCTGGAGAGCGAGGCCCATCTTTTCCTGGTCGATCTTGGTCTTCGGCTCAATGGCCATCGAGATGACCGGATCAGGGAACGACGGGGGCTCAAGGGCCACGGCGTGATCTTCGTCGCAGAGGGTATCACCGGTGGTGATGTTCTTGATGCCCACGATGGCCGCGATGTCACCCGCGTAGCAGGTGTCGATGTCTTCGCGCTTGTCGGCCTGAATCTGGATCAGGCGGCTGATGCGCTCGCGCTTGTTGGTGCGAGGATTGTAAACCGTGTCGCCCTTGTTGAGCATGCCGGAGTAAACGCGGAAGAACACGAGCTTGCCGACGAACGGATCGCTCCAGAGCTTGAACGCGAGCGAGCAGAACTTGCCGTTATCATCGGTGAGCACTTCGACCGGCTCGCCGTTATCAGGGTTTTGCCCCTTGGCCGGCGGAATGTCGAGCGGGCCCGGGAGATAATCGACGACGGCGTCAACGAGATACTGGACACCCTTGTTCTTGAAAGCGGAACCACCAACGACGGGAACGAACTTGTTGGCGATGGTCTGGCGGCGAATGCCAGCCTTGAGCATCTGCGGGGTGATCGGCTGCTCCTCAAGGAAGGCCATGCCGATTTCCTCGTCGAGATCCGCGATGGCGGAGACGAGATCATTGTAAGCGTTGTCCACGATTTCCTTGTGGTCCGCCGGGATCTCTTCGATCGAATAGGTGGAACCCCAAGCGTCGTCGTCGGAGTAAATGACGGCCTTCTTGTTGAGCACGTCGAGCTGACCGCGGAGACGGTCTTCCGCGCCAAGCGGAATGAGCACCGGCCATGCGTTCGCATTGAGCTTCTTGCGCATGGTGTCGATGGCGTTGTTAAAATCCGCACCGACGCGATCCATCTTATTAATGAAGGCGATACGCGGCACGCCATACTTGTTGGCCTGACGCCAGACGGTTTCCGACTGGGGCTGCACACCAGCCACCGCGTCGAACACCGCGATTGCACCGTCGAGCACGCGGAGCGAGCGCTCCACCTCGGCCGTGAAGTCCACGTGGCCGGGAGTGTCGATGATGTTCACGCGCATCTTGATGCCTTCGTAAACCTTGTAAATCCCCTCTTCCTTGCGCTGCAACCACGAGCAGGTGGTGGCGGCGGAAGTGATGGTAATGCCACGCTCGCGTTCCTGCTCCATCCAGTCGGTGGTGGCAGTACCTTCGTGCACTTCACCGATCTTGTGGATCATGCCGGTGTAGAAAAGGATGCGCTCGGTGAGAGTCGTCTTGCCCGCATCGATGTGCGCGGCAATGCCGATGTTACGCGTCCGCTCGAGCGGGAATGCGCGATTAGGCGAATTCGGGTTCGTGGCCATAGATTTGGTAAGCGTTGCCGACATGAGAAAGGTTAATTAGAAACGGAAGTGAGCGAACGCACGATTGGCCTGCGCCATCTTGTGGGTGTCGTCGCGCTTTTTGATCGCGGCGCCCTGACCAGCAGCGGCTTCCTTAATTTCATTCGCGAGCGCGTCACCCATGGGGATGCTCTTGCGCTTCTGGGCGAAACCGACGATCCAGCGCATGGCCAGCGCGAGCTGACGGCGAGGAGGCACTTCCATCGGCACCTGATAAGTCGCACCACCAACGCGGCGGGACTTGGTTTCGAGGCGAGGCTTGATGTTATCCAGCGCCTTATGGAGGGTTTCGAGCGGATCAACCGCATCGGTCCCCTGGCGGGACTTTTCAATCGCGCCGTAAACAATACGCTCCGCGACTGACTTTTTGCCGGACTGCATGACCGTGCTGATCAACTGCGCCACCACCGGGCTGGCGTAGCGGGCATCCGACTGCTCAATTCGTTTAATAGTGCGACGACGACGTGACATGGGAAAAGTAGGCGGTTAATTATTTCTTCTTACCTTTGCCAGCAGCGGCCTCCTGGCCCGGCTTTGGCTTCTTGGCACCGTATTTGGAACGGCTGCGACGACGACCATCAACCCCGAGGGAGTCCAGCGTGCCGCGAACGATATGGTAACGAACACCGGGAAGATCCTTCACACGACCGCCACGCACGAGCACGATCGAGTGCTCCTGGAGGTTGTGACCTTCGCCAGGGATGTAGGCGATGACTTCCTGACCGTTAGTGAGACGCACCTTGGCAACCTTGCGGAGAGCCGAGTTCGGCTTCTTGGGCGTACGGGTCATTACCTGCACACACACCCCACGGCGCTGCGGGCAGTTCACGAGAGCCGGCGACTTGGATTTCACCGTCACTTTTTGGCGCCCTTTACGGACGAGCTGGTTGATCGTAGGCATTGCTAATTGTCTTTTCTAAAATTTCACGGGCTTCACCCCGCAGCATCACCGTGTTTTCACGGGACGAAAAACCCCGCGTAAGCAGGCAGTTTTACAACCCACTGGCGGCGGGGAGGCGAACCATAGTTATTTCCGTGGTTCACGCAAGCGTTTTTTAACGCGTTTATTCAACCGGCGCACGAATTCGGTTCTACCACATCGCGCGGGGTTAAGAGAGTAGGTGACAACCCTACTCTGAGCAAGAAAAGTTTTTGAAATTTTGCAAATTCTTGCAGAACCCTTGTTCTGAAGCACTTCGGAAGCAGGCGGGGCACCGCAAAACGCGGCCCTTTTGATTTCTCCTCGCACAATGGCAGATGCTTTCTATAGTGCGCAAGATGCAACCTCCCGAGTCCCAGCTCGAAATTTTAAAACGCGGCGCCGCGCAAATCCTCAACGAAGAGGAATTGCTGGCGAAGCTACGCCATTCTTTTTCCACCAACCGTCCACTCAATGTGAAGCTCGGCGTGGACCCAACCGCTCCCGACATTCATCTCGGTTTCACGGTCGCGCTCCAGAAGCTGCGCCAGTTTCAAGACCTCGGTCACCAGGCCGTGCTCATTATTGGTGACTTTACCGCGATGATCGGCGATCCGAGCGGCCGCTCCGCCACCCGCAAGCAACTCACCCATGATGAGGTGATGCAGAATGCGCGCAGTTTTCAGGAACAGGCGTTCAAAGTGCTCGATCCGAAGCGCACCCGCACCGTCTTCAATGGCGAGTGGCTGGAGATGATGTCGTTTGAAGAGGTGATCAAGCTCACCAGCCGGGTGACGATGCAACAGATGTTGCAGCGCGAGGACTTCAAGACCCGGGTGGACAAGGGCGCACCGGTGCACCTGCACGAGATCATGTACCCGATCATCCAAGGGTGGGACTCGGTAAAAGTGAAGGCCGACGTGGAAATCGGCGGGACGGATCAGCTTTTCAATATCCTGGTGGGGCGCCAGCTTCAAAAGGAAGAGGGCCTGCCGGAACAGGTCGTTTTCCTGATGCCGCTGCTCGAAGGGCTCGATGGCGTAAAGAAGATGAGCAAGAGCCTCGGCAACTACGTGGGCGTGAGCGAAGCGCCGACAGAGATGTTTGGGAAGCTGATGAGCATCTCGGACACCCTGATGGCCCGCTACTATCTCCTGCTGCTCGGCGAAACGATGCCGGAGATCCATCCGATGGATGCCAAGAAGCAACTGGCGACGCGGATCGTGGAGCGGTATCACTCCGCCGAAGCGGCCCAGGCCGCGCTGGAAGATTTCAATACCCGCTTTAGCAAAAAGGATCTCGATAAAGTCGAATTGCCCGATGTTTCCGTCGAAGGAATCGGAAACGACCTGCTTTCCGTAGTGGTCGCGGCGTTCGAGGCCGGGTTCAAGATTACCCGCTCCCGGAGCGATGCCCGTCGCCTTGTCGAACAGGGCAGCGTGCAGTGGAATGGGGAAAAGGTCACCGATCTCAAGGCCACGCTCGATTTCAGCAACGGCGGGATTCTCCGACTCGACAAGAAACATGCGGTCCGGATTACCGCAGCCCAGGTCGCAGCCTAGCCGGGTTTTTTACCGAGAAATGAGTCAATCTGCATCCACTTGGAGTATTGCCGGGCGCGAGTTCAGTTCGCGTCTGCTGCTGGGCACCGGGAAATTTCCTTCCAATGAATCGATGGCCGAGGCCCTGGAGGCGAGCGGCACGGAAATCGTGACCGTCGCCCTGCGGCGGGCGGATTTGTCGGGGAAGAAGGATCCGTTTGCGAACATTCTGGATTTCATCGATTCGAAAAAGTATCTGCTGCTCCCCAATACGAGCGGGGCAATGAATGCCGAGGAGGCAGTGCGCCTGGCCCGGCTGGCGGCGGCGGCGGGCTTGCCGCAATGGGTGAAGCTGGAGATTCATCCCGATCCCCACTATTTGCTGCCCGATCCGATCGAGACCTTCAAGGCCGCAGAAATCCTCGTGCGCGAAGGGTTTACCGTGATGCCTTATATCAATGCCGACCCCGTGCTGGCGAAGCGACTCGAGGAAATCGGGACCGCCACGGTGATGCCGCTGGGTGCGCCGATTGGTTCCAATCGCGGGCTCGATACGCGGGCGCAGATTGAGATCATCATTGAGCAGGCCACCGTGCCGGTGATTGTGGATGCCGGAATCGGCGCGCCAAGTCATGCGGCGGCGGCTCTGGAAATGGGTGCTTCAGCCGTTTTGGTTAATACCGCGATCGCGATTGCGCCAAATCCGGCGGAAATGGGCCGGGCTTTCCGGATGGCAGTCGAGGCGGGGCGGAGTGCTTTCGAGCAAGGGCTGGGGATGCAGCAGCGTTATGCGGAGGCAACGAGTCCGCTGGCGGCGTTTTTAGAATAATCTCTGTAAATAAAGAGAGCTTCACCACGAAGACGCGAAGGCACGAAGATAAATTCTGCCATCCGGTTCATCGTATTTATCCTGTCTAAAAATCAGGGATGAAGAACAATTAGGCCAACCGGAGCTCGATCCCGAGCTTTTGAATGGCGGTTTGGGCGGCTTCGGGGAGGGCGCGGTCGGAGATGAGGGTGTGGACGGCGGTCAGCGGGGCGACCTTGATGAAACCGTGCTGGGCCCATTTACTGGAGTCGGTGAGGAGGATTTTCTGGCGGGCGACGCGGAGCATGGCCTGCTTGACCTGGGCGATTTCGATCGTGGTATCTGTGAGTCCGTGCTCGGCATCAAGGGCCTGGGCCCCGAGGAAAAGCTTGTCCACGATCAGGTCGCCGATGGCGCGTTCGGCCCACGGGCCCAGAGTGCTGGAGGCTTCGCGATTATAGGAGCCGCCCACTAAAATAATCTCGGCATCCGTAGCCGCGCCAGCTTCGAGGGCGACATTGAGGGCGTTGGTGACGATGCGGAGCGGGGTGATTTTACTCAGGAAAGGGACCATCTCCACGATGGTGGTCCCGGCATCCATGATAATGGTGTCGCCGGGCTTGACCATTCCGGCGGCGAGACGTGCAATGCTCTGTTTCTCAGAGGTTTGCAAATGGGCGCGCTGCTCGACGGCGAGGAGGGAGGTGAGTTCCCGGTTATCGGAACTGGCGATGGCTCCGCCCCGGTCGCGGACGAGCTGGTTTTCCTTTTCCAACTGGGCAAGGTCGTTGCGGATGGTGACCTCGGAGACTTTGAAAAACTCCGAAAGCTCCCCCACCCTCGCTGAGCCGCGCTCGCGGACCCAGTCGGCGATTTGGCTACGGCGTTGCATCGTCATGGGTGACGAATCAGAGGGCAAAGGCGGTTTTTGCGGAGCGGTCATCTTTCGATTTGAAAGCTAATTTCCGCACTTTCGAAAGTCAACGAAAGAGAAAATGAAAGAAATCGAAAGATTTTACTTGCGCAATTCGTAAGATTTCGCAATATTTCGTTATTCATCGAAACCCCCTTGACCATGAAATCCCTTGTCGCCGTTACCTCCTGCCCTACTGGCATCGCCCATACCCTGCTCGCCGCCGAGGCTTTGAAAAAAACCGCCGAAGTGCTCGGACTTCCTATCAAAGTGGAGACGCAGGGCGCGGCGGGACCGACTAATGAACTAACCACTCAAGACATTGCCGCAGCTAGTGCGGTGATTCTCGCAACCGACATCCGGGTGGACACGGCGCGGTTTGCCGGGAAACCCGTTTTCAGCACGCGGACCAGTGACGCGATTCGCAACACGCAAAATGTGATCGAATCCGCCCTCGACCTAGTGCTACCGGACCGCTACCCGACCGCTACCGAACCTCCACCAACCGCTGCCGCACCGACACCAGTGGTCGCACCCGCCGCTACCACCGCGACCGGGAAGCAACTGGTCGGAATCACCGCCTGCCCGACCGGGATCGCGCATACCTTTATGGCGGCCGAGGCTTTGCAAAAAGGAGCAAAAGCGCTCGGGCATACGATCAAGGTCGAGACCCAGGGCTCGGTCGGCGCGAAGAACCAATTGACCGCCGAGGAAATCGCGGCGGCGGATGCGGTGGTGATCGCGGCAGATACGAAGGTCGATCTTTCCCGGTTTGCCGGGAAGCCGGTTTACCTCACCAGCACCAAGGACGCGCTGCACTCGGGGCGCGGGGTGATTGAAAAAGCTTTGGCGCAACCAGCCGCAACTGGCCAGGACTTGGCCGCCACTGTCGAGCAGGCGAAGGCGGCGCGCTCGAAAACGCGGACCGGCGCTTACAAACATTTGATGACCGGCGTCTCGTATATGCTGCCGCTGGTGATCGCGGGCGGCCTGGCGATCGCGCTCGCCTTTGCGGTCGGTGGCATTTATGCGGGCAAGCAGGAAGGGACGCTCGGCGCGGCGCTGAGCCAGATCGGCGGCGGGACGGCCTTCCATTTGTTCGTCGCGGTGTTCTCGGCGTTCATCGCCTTTTCCATCGCTGACCGGCCGGGCATCGCGCCGGGATTGATCGGCGGCATGCTGGCGCAGGAGCTGGGCGCGGGCTTTCTCGGCGGGATTCTCTCCGGCTTTCTCGCGGGTTACTTCACCAAGTTCCTCGCGGACAAAATCAAACTGCCGTCCACGCTGGAAGGATTGAAGCCGGTGCTGATCCTGCCCTTTCTCTCCAGCATCGTGGTCGGGCTGCTGATGATCTTTGTGATCGCGCCGCCGGTGCATGGAATCCTCACCGCGCTGACCGACTGGCTCACGCACATGCGCACTTCCAATGCACTCGTGCTCGGGATGCTGCTCGGCGCGATGATGGCCTTCGACATGGGCGGGCCGGTGAACAAGGCGGCCTACACCTTTGCGGTGGGCCTGCTGGCGAGCAAGGTCTATACGCCGATGGCAGCGGTAATGGCCGGGGGCATGACCCCGCCGCTCGGGTTGGCGCTGGCGGCCTTCCTCTTCCGCAGCCGCTTCGATGCAGAGGAACGCGAGGCCGCGGCCCCGGCGCTGGTGCTCGGCATCTCGTTCATCACCGAGGGGGCGATTCCCTTTGCCGCAAAAGATCCGCTACGGGTGATTCCTGCGCTGGTGCTCGGCTCGGCGGTGACGGGGGCGATCTCGATGGTCTGCAACGTGCAATCGCTGGTGCCGCATGGCGGCATCTTCGCGGCGCTGATTCCCGGCGCAGTCACTCATCTCGTCCCTTACCTGCTCGCGATCGTGGCGGGCACTATCGTCACCACGGCGGCGCTCTTCGTCCTGAAGCGTCCAATCGCGAAAGCCGACTAACTCCCCTCACCCCTCGCATACCATGATCGAATTGACCGCAGAAAATATCCGCCTCGGCGCGACGGCGAAAACGAAAGAAGAAGCCATCCGCCAGGCCGGGGGCGTGCTGGTGGAGATCGGAGCGATCACGCCGGTCTATGTGGAAAGCATGCTGGGCCGCGAGGAGCAGGCCAATACCTTCCTCGGCAACGGGATTGCGATCCCGCACGGGATGCAGAAAGACCGCGCAGCGATCCAGCGCACGGCGGTCTCGGTGGTGCAATTTCCCGGCGGCGTGGAATGGAATCCGGGGCAGACGGTGCATCTGGCTTTCGGCATCGCGGCGCTCTCCGACGAGCACATCACGGTGCTCTCCGCGCTGACCGATGTGCTGGACGATTTCGCGACGGCGCAACGGCTCGCGACAACGCGCAATCCCGACGAAATCATTGCGTGCCTGATGCGGCGCACGCCGAGCAGCGCGACCGTGGAGACAGGCATCGAGGGCGATTATGTGGAGGCGACGATCATCGGTGAAGCCGGGTTGCATGCGCGACCGGCCACGTTTTTCGCACAGCTTGCGAGCGGCTTTGGCTCCGAGATCAAAGTGCAGGTGAACGGCAAGACCGCGAATGCGAAGTCGATGCCCGCGTTGCTGAAGCTGGGCGCGGCCAAGGGCGCGACCCTGCGCATCTTTGCCAACGGCGCGGATGCCACGGCGGCCTTGCAGGCACTGGCGAAGGCCGTCGCGGAGGGGCTGGGTGATCTGGAAGAGGCGCACGAACTCGCGGCCCCGAGCGCGGGCCAGGCGTGGGCACCGGTTTCCAATGGACGCGCCGTGACGGGCGTGAGCGCATCGCCGGGAGTGGCGATTGGCCAGTTGTTTCAATTTCAAGCGACGCGGATCGTGGTGAAGGACACACCGAAGAGCATCGAGGACGAGGACCAGGCGTTTAAGAACGCGATCGCGGTGGCGACGACGCAGATCGAGGACATTTACCAATCCGTCTCAGCCCGCGCAGGCAAGGCGCAGGCGGATATTTTTCACGCGCACATCGCGCTGCTCAACGACGAGGACATGCAGGCCGAGGTGCTGTCGCAGATCGATGCCGGGCACAGCGCGGCGTGGGCCTGGCAGCAGTCGATCGAGCGACGGGTCGAGGAATTGAAGAGCATCGACAACCCGCGACTGGCCGAGCGGGCGACCGATTTTCACGATGTCGGCCAGCGCGTGCTGCGCCTGCTCGCCGGAACGGAAAACGCAACGCTGCAACTGCCGGAGCATCCGGTGATCCTGATCGCGGACGATCTCCAGCCCTCCGACACCGCGCGGCTCGATCCGCGCCGGATTCTCGGCCTGTGCACGGCCGCAGGCGGGCCGACTTCGCACACCGCGATCATTGCGCGCTCGCTGGATATTCCGGCGGTGGTCGGCGCGGGCGCGGCGGTGCTGGAGCTGGCGAATGGCGATGAGGCCATCCTCGATGGTCTGGCCGGGGTGCTGTATGTGGAGCCGACGGAGGAGGATCTGAGCTCCGCCCGGGAATACCAGCGCGACCAGCAATCGCAACGCAATGCGGAATATGAAACGCGCTACCAACCGGCCATGCTGACCGACGGGGCGCGGGTGGAAGTATCGGCCAACATCGGCAAGGCGAGCGAAGCCGCGGCGGCGGTGGAAGCCGGGGCGGAAGGCGTGGGGCTGTTGCGCACGGAATTTCTGTTCCTCGACCGCGACAGCGCGCCGACGGAGGACGAACAATTTGCAGCGTATAGCGAGATGACGCGGGCGCTGAACGGGCTGCCGCTGATCATCCGCACGCTCGACATCGGCGGCGACAAGGTGCTGCCGTATCTCGCGCTGCCGCATGAGGAGAATCCCTTCCTCGGTGTGCGCGGCATCCGCCTCTGCCTGCGGCAGCCGGAGCTGTTCCTGCCGCAACTGCGGGCGATCTATCGCGCCTCGGTGACGGGGCCGATCCGGATCATGTTCCCAATGATCTCGACGCTGGAAGACCTGCGAGCGGCGAAGGAACTGGCCGAGGAAGTGCGCAAGCAGCTCGACGTGCCGCCGGTGGAAATCGGCATCATGGTGGAAGTGCCCTCGACGGTGCTGATGGCGGCGGAGCTGGCGAAGGAAGTGGATTTCTTTTCCATCGGCACGAACGACCTCACGCAATACGCGCTGGCGATGGACCGGCTGCACGCCTCGCTGGCGAAGAATGTGGACGGGCTGCACCCGGCGGTGCTGCGGCTGATCGACATGACGGTGCGGGCGGCGAAGGCCGAGGGCAAATGGACCGGCGTGTGCGGCGGGATCGCAGGCGATCCGCTGGGCGCGGCGATTCTGAGCGGGCTGGGCGTGGCGGAGCTGAGCATGAGCCTGCCGAGCATCGCGGCGGTGAAAGCCTCGCTGCGCCGGCTCTCGCTGGCGCAGGCGCAGACGCTCGCCCGGAAGGCGCTGGCCTGTTCGACCGCGCCCGAAGTGCATCAACTCCCCCTTGCTTAAACCAGTTATGAAAACGGCATTCGACGTCATCACCATCACGCTCAACCCGGCGATTGATCGCACGGTCACGATTCCTAACTTCCGCACCGGTGCGGTGAACCGCGCGAGCGAAGTGCGCTCCACGGCGGGCGGCAAGGGCGTGAACGTGGCGGCCGCGCTGGCGGACTACGGCAAGGAGGTGGCGGTGACGGGCTTCCTCGGCGGCGAGAATGCCGCGATCTTCGAGCAGCTCTTTGCGGAGAAGGCGATTGCGGACCATTTCGTGCGGATCGCCGGGACGACGCGGGTGGGGATCAAGATCACCGACCCCGAGCAGCACGAGACGACGGACATCAATTTCCCCGGGGCGCGGGTGGAGGCGGACAACCTGACCGCATTGAACGAAAGCCTGGGCCAGCTCGAAGCGAAATGGTTCGTGCTGGCGGGGAGCCTGCCGCCGGGCGTGGACCCGACGATTTACGGGGAGCTGACGACGAGCCTGAAAGCACGGGGCGCGCGGGTGGCGGTGGATGCGAGCGCGGAGGCGCTGCGGCTCGCGATCGAAGCCGGGCCGTCGCTGATCAAGCCGAATATTTCCGAACTGGAAGAACTCACTGGCACGAAGCTGGAAAGCCCCGAGGCCATCCTGGCCGCGGCGCAATCGCTGATCGCGCGGGGCGTGGAGATGGTGGTGGTCTCGATGGGCGCGGACGGGGCGATGTTCGTCACCGCGGAGGAAGCGCTGCGGGCCACGCCGCCGGAGATCACGGTGCGCAGCACGGTCGGCGCGGGCGACGCGATGGTGGCGGGAACCATCGGCGCGCTGCTCGACGACCTGCCGCTGGCCGATTGCGCGCGCCTGGCGACGGCATTTTCGCTCGATGCAATTTCCCATCTCGGCGCGGGCATCAACGAACCCGCCCTGATTTCCCTGCGCAAGACGCAGACTGAACTCCAATCCCTTTTTCCCAACCCAACCAACCCATGAAGTCCCTACCCCTGCTCACCCTTACGACTACCCTTCTCGCCGCCAGTGCCCACGCGGGCAGCACCGAAACCGCGCCCGTTTCCAAAACCACCGATTACCGCGCGTGGCTGGACGGCGACTACGCCACCGGCGACTGGGGCGGCTTGCGCACGCAGCTCGCCGATAAGGGAGTGAGCTTCTTCGGCAATTACAACGCGATCGTCGCGGGCAATCCGGTCGGCGGGCTGAAGCACCGCACCACGTATGCGGATGACTTTTACTTCGGCCTGCGGCTCGACTTGCAGAAGCTGATGAACTGGGAGGGCGCGACCTTCAGCATCACCGGCGTGGAGCGTGATGGCACGAGTGTGAAGCCGACGGTGGGCAGCATTTATGAGCCGATGCAACTGGTCGGCGGGCAGACGATTTTCCTCTACCAGATCACGCTGGAGCAGAAGTTTTTGGACGATCAATTCTCCCTCAAGCTCGGGCGGATGAGCGCGGGGGATGACTTTGCGACCTCGCCGCTCTACGGCTACTACCTGAGCAACGGCATCGACGGGAACATCCGCGCGGCGTTGCTGGATACGCGGTTCTCGGCCTATCCCTTCGCGGTGTGGGGCGCGCGGCTGCGCTACGACCCGACGCCGGAGTGGAATGCGATGGTGGGGATTTATCAGGCCTCGTCCACGATGTACGATTCGTTCCGGCATGGGATCGACTACGGGCTGCACAGCGGCGATGGCTTTACGCTGCATGCGCAGGTAGGCTGGACGCCGGAGCTGTTCAAACGCGCGGTGGCGGCACCGACGGATGGGAAATCAATCGTGGACCCGAAGAGCGCGAGTGCGCCGGCGGTGGAGATGAAAGGGATGCCGGGGCATTACTTCCTCGGCGGCTGGTATTCGTCGTGGCAGTTCCCGCAATTTGGCTCGACCTCGAAGCTGGATGATTCCTTTGGCCTGTATCTGCATGCGGATCAGATGGTGTATCAGGAGACGCCGGGGAGTGATCAGGGGCTGACGGTGTTCAGCACTTTCACCTATGCGCCGCAGGAGAAAATCGCGCTGGTGCCGCTGCAGGTGAGCGGCGGGGCGCTCTATCGCGGGTTGATTCCCGGGCGTGATAACGACATGACGATCTTCGGCGTGACCTATGGGAAGCTGAGTGGGGACTATGCCCGCGAGGTGGTGGCGACCGGGGCGAGCAAGCCGCACGAGGAGGTGGTGCTCGAAGGCGGATACCGCATCCAGCCGACGAAGTGGTGTTACCTGCAGCCGGATGTGCAGTGGATCATCAACCCCGGCGGGAGCGGGGCGATTCCGAATGCGCTGGTGGTGGGGGCGCAGTTTGGGTTGGCGTTTTGATTTTTCTCACGCGGAGACGCAGAGACGGGGAGGATTTTCACCACGAAAATCGAGCGGAGGGAGATGAACGAACACTTTTCGCTGATTCAAAAATTTTCTCGTTAAACGGGGAGACGCAGAAGTTTTGTCCGCAGATTTCACAGATTAAAAGAAGGGACTCGATTTTGAGAACATCTATCGATCGGTCAGGATTTGTTTCCTGACCGCGATCCCCATCGACTGAGTCTAAACCTATGCACGGACGGCCCCCTTTCACCCGCTTGCACATTTCCATAGAGTTTAGGCGCCGCGGTCACCGCATTGAATGCCGTAATTCTGCGAGCATCATTTTCAGTCGTTCCTGCAGCTCGCGCATTCGCAAACGCGATTCTTTATTGTCCTTTGTGTCACCACTTTCAATGAGTGAAAGCAGTCGCTCAAATTCATGTGTTAAATAGGCGATTTGCTCCACCGATCGAGCAGACCGAATAGTTAACTCTCGCAGGTGTTCCGGCGGCGCGAATCGCGCGGGATCTGACACCTTCTTATCAAGTCCGGCCAACTCCGTCCGTAAATCCGTTATCGCAGACAATACTTGGGCTAGCGAACGCTCTTCAGGCTTTTCACTATGACGAAGTAACTGCAGTTCCATTGCAACGGAAACAGGAGAGTCGAGTTCCTCCGGTCGCTTCCCCTCGATAGCCTTTACTTGTTTTCCGATTTCGGAACGCGCTTCTTCGATACTGTCGGGATCGGTGAGGTCCACTGGAATCGTTCGCATGCCAGCGACATCGAAGGGCAACTTGTCACCTTTGCGGATCAGTTGAATCAACGGTTTACGAATCGCATGTCGAAGGGCAAGTTCGTAGAAAACATTAGGGTTAGAGCCGGTAAGGTCAGCCACAACAAGCGGGTCGTCCACGATGTGTTGGATAATCTGACTGGTGATCAAACCAGGTTCGGAAATCTTGTCGGCTCTGATGCAACCGTAGCCAAGAGGTTCAACAGAGAGCGTAATGACATGCTTTAAAAGCTGATCGGCGCGCTTTCGAATGTCCGAACCATCCTCGCCAATTGGTCCAATAATAAAACAGTTCTTCTTGTTGGTGCTCATATACGGATGCGTGTAGCGACGCTTAACGATCCCAAGCTAAGCGACTGCGGAGACTGGCGCGCTGGCTGCATGGTGGGCCGAAAGGCGGCAGCGGAAGCAGCCAGCGTGACAGCCGGAGCAGTTCGTTGGAGCGCATGGTTAGGCGCTTGGTCGACCATCTTTGATTAACCAATAAAGTCCAAAGCCAACGCCGCCGAGGACGACAAATAAAGTGAGTATCCAGTGCTCAAGCAGAAATGAGAGGATGCCTTTGGCGATGAAGAAGAGAACGATTGCCGCAACAACGGTGAGGCCGGCAACGACTCCAGAGCGAATGTAATCTGGGGGTTTTTCGGGAGGTGGCATTAGCGGTGGATGACTTGGTTGGCCGTGAAGCCGATTAGTGCGATACCGAGTAAGTCTGGAATAAAAATCTTGAACCACATGTTCGGGAAAAGACTGTTCATGGCAAACGAACAAATAATGAATACAAGGAAGACGGCGAGGGCGACAGCAGCCGGAACCACCTTGTTCCGCTCTTCTGGCAAGGAACTTAATGCGACGCCAACTATCACTGCAAACGACACGAGCCATAGATCGAAAGGAACCACAAGAAAGTCGATTAGCTTATTGTGATTCGCTTTGATTTGATCAAACCGCTCTTGATCGACGAAGGCGACAGTGGCGAAATCGAACGTGACCGTTAGAATGACTCCTGCAAGTGCAATCGCGACCTCTTTCCAGACATTCATATGGTGATTTTACGGAGTTATCGTCGAGTAATACGAGCGTGAAAGCGCCTAACAAGAAGTAGACGGACGTGAGTTTCGCTTTATAAGACGAACTTTTTGACCGGAGTTTCGTCTAAAATGGCCGCGTTCGGAGCAACACCCGCTATATTCTGAACCCATGGAAACCATTATTTCCGACTAAAGCGAAAATCGCAAGCCCGAACGACTCGAAGCAAGCAGGCACGTTCGACCAAGCCTGCACGTATGCACGGACTGCCCCCTTTTTCTCGAATGGAAGGGAGGGAACTCCTACAGAGTTCATGAGTTTGTGGGAGGGTTCCCAGGGTAGGCGCGTCTGGCGTCGCGCCAACCCTAGGCAGGAAGAGGGAACACCGTTGGCGTTCTTCCGGCACGATTCCAGAAATTGATTTCGAGAGATGCGCTATGCAGGGTGGAACTCGCCGTGGGGCGACGGAGTCGCGCAGACAATCGCGTTACCAGACGGAGTCTGGTAACGAGGGGAGAACCAAGCGAAGCGAGATAAACGCGGAGACGCAGTGAAAGGCCATGGTCCACAGATTATGCCAATTCAGGAAGAATCAGATTGGTGGCATTATCTCGCTACGCTCGGTTTCACAGATTCACACAGATTAAAAGGCAGAGCGATTGTAGTTCATTTGAATCGACGGGTGGGAACAAAGTTCGCATCAGGCTCTCATTCTGAAATCTGTGTGAATCTGTGAAATCTGTGGATAAATCTCTGCGGCTTGGCGGGAGGATTAGAAGCGGGTGAAGATGATTTTGCCGGCGCGTTCACCGGATTGGGCGCGGGTGATGGCTGCGGCGAAGTCGGTGAGGGCGTAGGTTTTCTCGACGGGGGCGTGGAGGAGGCCTTTTTGCGCGAGCGGGAAGAGGTGGGAATACATCTCCAGCATCTCAGTGCGACTGGCGGTTTCATACCAGCGGGTGATCCAGCATCCACGCCAGACAAGGTCCTTGAAGATGAGCAGCCCATTGGGAATCTTGAGGGCCTGTTTCGACATCGCGCCGTAGGTGACGATGGTGGCGCCTTCGGCGACGGTCTTGGCGAGGTGGATGGCGCTGTCGCCGCTGACGGCGTTGAGGGCGAGGCGGATTTTTGCACCGCCGGTGGCGGCGGCGGTTTCTTTGGCGAGGTCGCGGGTGTCGAGGAGGACGACGTCGGCCCCGGCGGCTTTCAGTTCCTCGATGAGCTCGGGACGGCGGACGACATTCACGGTGCGGAGGCCGAGGGCGTGCGCGATGTCGATGACGGCGCGGCCGACGCCGGAGTTGGCGGCGTTTTGCAGGATCCATTCGCCGGGCGCGAGCTTCACGTAATCGTGCAACATATGCCACGCCGTGGGCGGGTTGACGCGGAGCATGGAGGCCTGCTCAGCGGAGATGCCATCGGGCACGACGACGAGATCGGAAGCCTGGCGCACGCAGTAGGTGCACCACGTCCCTTCGCCAAAGGGCAGGATGACGACCTGGCCGGGCTCGATTTCCGTGACCCCCTCGCCCACGGCGGCGACGACTCCAGCGGCTTCACCGCCCGCGATAGCGGGCAGGGTGGGGAGACGCGCGTAGGTGCCTTCGATCACATTCAGATTCGCCGGATTGATGGGCGAGGCCAGCATCTCGATGAGCACTCCACCGGGCTGGGGGGCGCGGACTTCAATCTCTTCCAACCGCAAAACCTCGGCCGGGTTGCCGAGCTCGTGAAACATTAAAGCGCTGGCTTTTTTCATACCTCAAACCATAGTGCGCCGCGTGAGCGATTCAAACAAAACCAAGACGGCGAGGAAGCTCGAAGTCGGCGCCCGGCTGGCGCTCATGGGGGTGTTGATCAATCTCGTCCTCGCGGCGGTGAAAATCAGCGCGGGGGTCTTTGGCCACACGTATGCGCTGATCGCGGACGGGATCGAATCGCTGCTGGATATCGGGAGTTCGCTGGTGCTGTTCTGGGGGTTGAAATTTGCGGCGCAACCACCGGATGAAACGCATCCCTACGGCCATGGCAAGGCGGAGCCGATCGCGACGATGGTGGTGGCGCTGGGGGTGCTGATCGCGGCGCTGGGGCTGGCGGTGGAGAGTGTGCGCGAGATTTTGACGCCACATCATTCCCCAGCTCCATTTACGTTGATCATTCTGATCGTGGTGGTGGCGATCAAGGAGACGCTGTTTCGCAAGGTGCTGCATGCGGGGGAACAGGCGGGCAGCAGCGCGGTGCAGGCGGATGCGTGGCATCACCGGAGCGATGCGCTGACCTCGATCGCGGCGTTCATCGGAATTTCGATCGCGGTGATCGGCGGGGAAAACTGGGTGACGGCGGATGACTGGGCGGCGCTGGCGGCGTGCGCGCTGATCAGCTACAACGGCATCCGGCTGTTTCGTCCGGCGCTGGATGAATTGATGGATACAGCGCCCTCGGGGGAGTTGCAGAATGAAGTGCGCGGGGTGGCGGCGAAGGTGGCCGGGGTGCTGGATATCGAGAAGTGCCGCATCCGCAAAATGGGGCTGGAATTTTACGTGGATATCCACATCGGGGTGAAGGAGACGATCACGGTGCGGGAAGGTCATGAGATCGCGCATGCGGTGAAGGATGCAATCCGCGAGGAGAATGAGAAGATCGCGGATGTGCTGGTGCACATCGAGCCGGTGACGGAGGTATAAATTTACCGCAGAGGCGCGGAGATTTTTTTGGACAGGATGAACAGGATTTACAGGATGAATAAGTGAGGGGGGGATTTGGAATTTTCGCCATCCTGTTCATCTTGTTCATTCTGTCCAAAATGCCGGTTTTCCGATGATTTCATGGCAGCCGCTTCCTCAACGGCCTACGGGGCCGTGGCTACATGTGACAGCGCCGATAGAGAAGGGAGCGCTTTCATTACTGGAAGGGTCTGCGGGGAAATTCGGGGACACGACGCAAGTCACCGCAGAGGCGCGGAGGTTGCTTTAAGGCAGGCCCATGCGGCCTTCTTTTCCGTAGGACTTGAAGTAGCCGAGGAGGCGGTGGTCGGTGTCGTCGTAGGGCTGGCAGCCCATGGCGCCGACGGTGGCTTCCTGGACGCATTTGGCGACGGGCTCGATGGTGACGGGGATGCTCGGGTGGTGCAGGATTGCGGGGCGGAGGGTGACGCCTTTGGCGGCGAAGTCGGCGCTGGGAGTTACGGTGAGGTCGGCTTTTCCATCGAGGTTGGAATCGACCACGTTGCCGGAGACATACCAGGTGTCGCTGGCGGTACACATGGCAAGCCAACCGGTATTCGAGGACGGGCCAGCCATGATGAAGTTGTTGATGACGTCGCTATTCCACGTCGCGCCGGAGTGGCCGCCGACGAGGCCGCCGCCGCTGCCCCAGTTGTAGATGACGTTGTCGATATACTGCGCGTTGGCCTTGAGCTTGGGGTTGCGGCTTTTGTTGTCGATGTAGAGATTGTGATGGAAGGTGATGCGGTCCTCGCCGTTGAGGAGGGTACCGAAGTATTGCGGGGCGACGCCTTCACCGATGAGGCACCACTGGACGGTGATGTCGTGCGAGTGGCCGGTGAATTCCAGGCAGTCCCAGCGGCCCTGCTCGATGGAGCAATGGTCCACGATGATGTTCGAGCAATCGGTGCCCTGGAGGGAGCATTTCTTTTCCGGGCCGGTGAGGCCCTCGCGGAAGCGGAGGTTGCGAATAATGAGGTTGCTTTGCTGGCTGAGCGAGACGGGGAAGCCGGTGAGGGTGATGCCCGAATCGGGGGCGCTGGTGCCATCGAGAGTGACGTCGCTGGCGACGGCAACCTCCGACTTCAACACGATGGTGCCGGAGACGGAGAAATTCACGCGGCTTCCTTTCGTGCCGGCGGCTTCGCGAAAAGAGCCGGGGCCGGAATCGTTCAGATTGGTGACGAGGACGGGCTTGGTGCCACCGGTGGCCGTAGCGCCATAGCCTTCGGCACCGGGCAAGGCGGCGGCGTGGAGATGAGGGGTCGCGAGGAGGACGAAGGCGGCGAGGAAAGAGCGCCTGACTTGGGGGGTGAGGAACATGCTCTCACTTCTGCCCGGGGTCGGTCTCCTCGCCCAGCAAATAATCGACTACCTTTGAGCGAAGTAATCTCCGGTGGAGCGAACCGCTTCAAGCACGAAGGAAAGGATGATCTCGCTCATGATCACTTAATCAAGAACTCCACTTTAATGAATCATTTATCCGAGTGTTTTTGAAGGTTGGAACGTGACTTGCTGAGTTACCACACTGCGGAAGTAGCGAAGTAAAACACCTGTATATGAGAAAATTTACCCACTCGTGGTTGGCGGCGAGCGTAATGACCATCTCGGCCAGTCTCTCCCCTGCCTTTGGCCTGATTGTTCCAGATGCCCAGGACTCCAGCACCGATCTCAATGGTTACCTGACTCCACTGGCTGGCACGGCCTCAACGCTCACCGTCAGCACGAGACAGACGGCCCTGCTTCAGTTCAATGTCGGGGATTACAATATTGTGCCCCAAGCCTTTTGGCAAAATCGGATTACCAACGCCCATCTGGTGATATTTATTGCGGATGTAGAATCGCCGGGCGACCTGACGGTTCATACCTTCAATAATTCCGTCTGGAATGAAGGCGCTGCCAAAAAGACCACCCCGCCCGACATCGACAGCACGACCATTGCAACCATCCCCGCCGCAGAGTTGATCAAGAACCACTCCATCGTGATTGATGTGACCAGTGCGCTAAATGGTTACCGTTCTTCATTAGGAATCGCCATTGAGACCAGCAGCCCACAAACCAAGGTCAAACTGGTGAGCAAGGAAGGCGTCCTGCAAGGTCCGGCGCCGATCCTGGATCTTCAAGGCAGCATCAACCTTTCTAATGATTCCTATGGAGACCTCATCATTGGAGACAGCGAAAGCAATGCCATCGCCAGCAACAGTGGAAATGATACCCTCGTCGGGGATAACGCCGCTTTACATGGAGGAATAGGCACTAATCTCACCATTGTCGGGAGTAACGCCTTATATTCAAATACCGATAGTTCCAGCACCACGGCGACCGGCGCTTTTGCGTTGTATTCCAGCACTTCCAACCAGGATTCCACCGTCGCCGGGGCTTTCGCGCTGTGCTCCTCGCCGCAAAGTAACGAAAATACCGTCATCGGAGCTTATGCCCTCTACTCAGAACTCAGCGGCACGAAAAACACCGTGATCGGCAAAAGTGCGCTATACAATGTTACGAATGGGACTTCCAACATCGCGATAGGGGACTGGGCAGGCTCAGGTTTAACTTCCGGCAGCGGTAACATCTATCTCGGAAGCTATGGAGAAGCCACCGACAACAATACCATTCGGATCGGCACGGATAATCCGTTTCCAACCAACACCTATGTGGCCGGCATCTATGGAACTACTGCCGCGAGCGGGGTGGCGGTGTATGTGGATGCCAGCGGGCATCTCGGAACGCTGACTTCTTCGCAGAAGTTCAAGCGCGACATTGCGCCAATGGGCGAGGCGAGCGACGCGATCCTGGCGCTGAAGCCGGTGACGTTCCGCTACAAGCCGGAGCTTGATCCGGCGGGGATTCCACAGTTTGGGCTGGTGGCGGAGGAAGTGGCGAAGGTCGATCCCGATCTGGTGGCACGGGATGCCAAGGGCGGGATCTATACGGTGCGCTACGAGGCGGTAAATGCGATGCTGCTCAATGAGTTTTTGAAGGAGCATCAGCTGGTGCAGGAGCTGCAGGGCCATGACACGGCGGCTGAGCAGAAGATCGCGGAGCAGCAGCGGGAGATCCGGGCCCTGAGTTCACGGCTGACGGAGGTGGATACGCTGCTGAAGAAGGTGGCCCGGCAGATGGACGAACGGGAGAATGGGAAGCCGTACGCGGACAACGGTGGGGCGGCGGCGGTTCACTGACTGATTTTGAACCGCGGCGGACGCGGCGGGCGCGGCGGGAAAAAGAATTAACCACGGAGGGCGCGGAGAGGCACGAGGGCGGCCTTGAGCGAGGGATTATTGCGCGGGAGCGCGGACGCCCTCAAGTGCAACTTGGGGGTGAGGAGCATGATTGGCCTTCGGCAGGGGCGGCGAGACGTGTCTCGCGTGGAAAAAGCGGCGACATGTCGCCGCACTCCAAGGGTTGAATGGCCGCGGAGCGCATTGAGGGTAAATGCCTGTTCGCTGGTGCTACAGCTTCGTCACCTTCTGGCCGTCTTTGGTGTCTTTGACCTGCCAGCCTTTGGCGGCGATGGCGTCGCGGAGTTCGTCGCTCTTTTTGAAGTCCTTCGCGGCGCGGGCGGCGGCTCGCTCGTCCAGAAGCGCTTGCACTTCGGCGGGGATGGCTTCGGCTTCGCTCTCGATGGCAAGGACGCAGTTGATGCGCTGCCACGCCTGGACGAGCGTGGTGGCCTCGGCGGCGGAAAGCGTGCCTTGATCCAGGAGCTTGTTCGTCTCACGGATGAGGTCGAAAAGATGGCCGAGGGCGCCGGAAATGTTGAGGTCTTCGTCGAGGGCGGCGAAGAATTGCTCGACGTGGGGCAGGAACGCAGTGGCGCCCGCGCCGGGGCCGGTGGCGGTCTTTTCGGCATCGGCGACGCGGCGGGCCCATTCGTCGATGCGCTGAAGGGCGCTGCGGGCGCCGGCGAGCCCCTCGAAGGTGAAATTGAGCGGCAGGCGGTAGTTGACGCTGAGGAGGGCATAGCGGATCTCGCGGCCACTCCAGCCCTTCTCCAGCAGGTCACGCAGGGTGTAGAAGTTCCCGGCGCTCTTGCTCATCTTCTGGCCCTCGACCATGAGGTGGGCGCAGTGGAGCCAGGTGCGGACGAATTTTTTCCCGGTGAAGCTTTCGCTCTGCGCGATCTCCGCCTCGTGGTGCGGGAAAATGTTGTCCACCCCGCCGCAATGGATGTCCAATTCGTCGCCGAGCAGGGCGGTGGCCATGGCGCTGCATTCGATGTGCCAGCCGGGGCGACCGGGGCCCCAGGGAGAATCCCATTTCACGTCGCCATCGGCTTCGTCCCAGGCTTTCCAGAGCGCGAAGTCGCCGATGCTTTCCTTTTCGTATTCATCGTTGGCGATGCGGCCGGTGGGGCGGAGTTCGTCGAGGTTGAGGTGGGCGAGCTGGCCGTAGGCGGGGAATTTGCCAAGGCGGAAATAGACGGATTGATCTTCGGCCTGGTAGGCGATCTCGCGTTCCATCAAGGCGGAAATCATCTCGATCATGCGCGCGATGTATTGCGGCTCGGTCGCGGCAGGGAAATGCTGCGCGCGCTTGATCCTCAGGGCCACGAGGTCCTGGAAGAAGGCGTCCTTGAAGGTCTGGGTGAAGTCGCCGAGACGCTGGCCGAGGGTGCGGGCACCGCGGATGGTCTTGTCATCCACGTCGGTGAGGTTCATCACGCGCTGCACAGCGTAGCCGCGGCCTTCCAGATGACGCTGGAGCAGGTCCTCGAAGACGTAGGCGCGGAAATTGCCGATGTGCGCGTAGTTATAAACGGTGGGGCCGCAGGTGTACATTTTGACCTGCGGGGCTTGGATGGGCGCGAATTCTTCCAGCGCTCGCGAATACGTATTAAAGAAACGAATCGGCATGCGGAGATACCTCTCTATGGGATTTGCCTATGGTGCAAGTCGGGAAATGAGGAATGACGGGTTGCGGGGGAGCGTTTTTTGGCGGCAAGGGCTCGCCTGGTTTTTCCCGCGCAGAAAAATACAAGGCCATTCGGCTTCGCCCGGGGGGACATTTTGGTGGGGCGCGAAAGGATGGCGAGTCGAGATGAATCCCGGGGGTCGTAGAGGTGGCGGAGGTGGTTCGACACGGAGTGTCGCGGACAAGCGCGTTCCCACACAGAGTGTGGGAACGAGGGATGGAGTGCCGAGATGACTTCCGGGAGTTATTGAGGTGGCGGAGGTTATTCGACACAGAGTGTCGCGGACATATGCGCTCCCACACAGAGTGTGGGAGCGAGGGGGATTTGGCTGCGCGTTGGGAGCGAGACTTGTCTCGCTCGGAGAAAGCGGCGACGTGTCGCCGCAGTCCAAGGGCGCGAAGACTCCGAAGGGTTTCCGGTTGTCGATGCGGGCTACACCTCGACGCTGGCGACGGCCATGGAGCCGATGCCTTCGCCGCGGCCGATGAAGCCGAGGTGCTCGTTGGTAGTGGCCTTGAGCCCGATGGCGCTGGTCTCGACACAGAGGGCTTCGGCGATGTTTTTAATCATCGCGTCGCGGTGAGGGAGGATTTTCGGGGCCTCGGCGATCACGGTGGCGTCCACGTTGACGATCCTGGCCCCGGTGGCGGCGAGGATGTCGCGCACGCGGCGGAGAATTTCCAGGCTGCTGATGCCGCGGATCGAGGGGTCGGTATTCGGGAAATGGTAGCCGATGTCGCGCTCGCCAACCGCACCGAGGAGGGCATCCGCGATGGCATGACAGAGGACGTCCGCATCCGAATGGCCGTCGAGGCCGAGGTGGTAGGCGAGTTCGACGCCTCCGAGAATGAGCGGGCGCTCCTCCACAAGGCGATGCACGTCGTATCCGATGCCGGTTCTAGTCATAATAGTGCGAAAACTGTGGCTGGGGCGGGTGGATTAGGAAAGTTCCAAATCCATGTTTCCGCTGGTGCCGATGATGCTGAGCTTGTCGGGATTCTCGGGGCGCGGCTTCACATCCACCTTGCCCCCCGCGCGCTCGATGATGAGCTGGCCGGCGGCGATGTCCCACAGGCTCACGCTGCTCTCGATGTAGGCATCGAGGCGACCGCAGGCGACGTAGGCGAGATCGAGCGCGGCGCTGCCCATGAGACGGCACTTGCGGGCGCGATAGACCATTTTTTCAAAAAGCGGAAGACCGGAATCGATCGTGGTCTTCGTCTTGGAGAAGCCGACGGAGAGCATGGCCTCGCTGAGTTGCGTGCGGGTGCTGACCGTGATGGGCTGGCCGTTCAGGAGCGCCGGGCCATCCTTCTCCGCCTGCCAGAGTTCGTTGCGGATCGGATCAAGGATGACGCCGAGGATAATCTCGCCGTGCTGACGCAAGGCAATGGAGATGCAGAAGTGCGGGAAGCCGTAGAAGTAGTTCACGGTGCCGTCGATCGGATCCACGATCCACTGGAATTCGCTGCTCTGGTCGCCGGTGATGCCTTCCTCGCCGTAGATGGCGTGATGAGGAAACGCGGCGAGCAGCTTTTCCGTGATGAGCTCCTGCGAGCGGACGTCGAGATCGAGCTTGATGTCGTGCGACTCGAAGGCGTTGACCTTGAGCTGGGTGCCAAAGTTATCCTTCAACAACTGGCCCGCTTCGTGCGCGGCTTCGAGGGCGATAGTAAGAAATTCACTCATGGTTAATAAGGGAGCGTAGAAGGACGGGATATTACTTGGCGAGCTGCCGGCGATCGACGCGATGATCGTGGCGCGTGGCCAGTATGGGCGCGTGGTGTTCAACGGCGCGCCGCCGATGGCCGAGGCCGTGCGGCAGGCGATCCCCTCGGCGCGGATCCTCATGTCGTGGTCGAAGCCCGAGCTCCCGCCCGACGACCTCCTGGCTCGCGTCGCGCCCTTCGCCGTCAACCTCGAGTGGACCGTCGAGAACGGCCGCTCGGTGCCCGCGTACCGTGCCCAGGGCCTCGGCGTGTGGTGCTGGACCGTGGACGACCCCGTGAACGCGCGCCTCGCCCGCGAGGCGGGCGTCGACGCGATCATCAGCAACGACCTGCCGGCCATCGCGCCCGGCCTCGCATGAAGAAGACAAGGAAGATCGAACCCCGATGGACGACCTGAAGACCTACCACCGTTTCGCGCTCGAGCTCGCGGCGCACGCCTCCGGCATCATCGCCAACGCGCGGCCCTCGACCGCGCAGTCCGACACCAAGGTCGACGCCGGCGACTGGGTCACGCCCTTCGACCGCGCCGTCGAGGTCGACATCCGCTCGCGCATCGCCGCGCGCTATCCCGACCACGTGATCCACGGCGAGGAGTTCGGCAAGCCCGAGGCCTCGAAGGAGGGCGCGCTCGCCTGGCACCTCGACCCCATCGACGGCACGCTCAACTTCGTGCACGGCGTGCCCTGGGTGTCGTTCAGCCTGGCGCTCGCCGACAAGGATGGACCGATGGTCGGCGTGGTGGCCGACGTGCGGCGCGGCGAGGCCTACAGCGCCATCCGCGGGCAGGGCGCCTTCATCGGCGACACGCGCGCGCATTGCGTACGCGCCGAGCGCATGGACGGCGGCGTGTTCCTCACCGAGTGGTCGCGCCAGGCGCCGTGGCCCGAGATGCACCGCTACCTCGACCGCGTCGCGGCGAAGGCCGCGGGCACGCGCATCATGGGCTCGTCGGCGCTGGCGCTGGCGCTGGTCGGCGTGGGCCGCGCGACCGGCACGCTGCTCGGCGGCTACTACAACAGCTGGGATGTCTACGCCGGCGCGCTGATCGCGCGCGAGGGCGGCTGCACGGTGTACAGCCGGCGCGGGCCCGACGGCGGCGTGCCGATGGACGGCATCCTCGCCGCGCCGCCGGCGATCGCGCCGCAACTCTGGCACGACTGGGTCGGCGAAGGGCCGTGAGCACGCGGCGGGCGCCGAGCCGCGACGTCCTCGTCGCGCTGGCGTTTCTCGCGCCCTCGCTGGCGGTGTTCGGCGCGTTCGTGTTCTACCCGCTGGGGCGCTCGCTCTGGCTGAGCTTCTTCGCCAACGACCTCCTCGGCCAGCCGATCAGCTTCGTCGGCCTCGAGCAGTACGCGCGCATCTTCACCGACCCGCAGTTCACCGCGGTGCTCGGGACGACGGCGTGGTTCGTGGTGCTGACCGTCGTGCCGAGCATCGTCATCGGGCTCGGCCTCGCGCTGCTGGTGCAGCCGCGCATCGCCGGGATCGGCGTGTTCCGTACGCTGCTCGCCACGCCCTTCGCGTTCTCGGCGGCCGCCGCGGCGGTGGTGTTCGACGTGTTCTACCGCCCCGGCATCGGGCTCTTCAACGGGCTGCTCTCGTACCTCGACATCCCGCCGGTCGACTGGCTCACCTCGCCCGCCGCCGCGCTGCCGAGCCTCGCCGCGGTGGTGGTGTGGCGCCACGCCGGCTACACGATGCTGGTCTGCCTCGCCGGCCTCGAGTCGATCCCCGAGTCGCTGTACGAGGCCGCGCGCATCGACGGCGCGTCGCGGCTCGCGCGCTTCCGCTTCATCTCGCTGCCGCTGCTCACGCCGACGCTGTTCTTCCTGGTGGTGATCTCGACCATCCACGCGCTGCAGACCTTCGGCGAGATCCGCATCATGACCCACGGCGGACCGGCGGGGGCGACGCGCACGCTGGTCTACAGCCTCTACGAGACCGCGTTCGGCCTCGGCACCGGCGACTACGGCCTCGCTTCGGCGCAGGGCATCGTGCTGATGCTGATCGTGCTGGTCATCACCGTCGTGCAGTTCCGCGTGCTGGGCCGCAGGGTGTTCTACGCATGAAGCGGCTCGGGGGGATCGCCTACCTCGCGCTGCTCGCGCTGGTCGCGGCGGTGGTGCTGTTCCCGCTGTATTACGCGCTCGCCGGCTCGCTGATGGACGACGCCGCGCTGGTCGCCTATCCGCCGGCGCTCTTCCCCTCGAGCGTCACCTTCGACAACTACGCGCGCGTGATGAAGGCGTTCCCGCTCGCCCGCCAGTACCTCAACAGCATGGTGGTGTCGCTCGCCATCGTCGCCGGGGTGATGGCGACCTCGGTGCTGGCCGCCTACGCCTTCGTGTTCATCGACTTCCCCTGGCGGCGCACGGTGTTCGCGGCGTTCATGGTGACCATGATGATCCCGGTCGAGTCGCTGATCATCCCCAAGTACCTGCTGGTGGGCGACCTGGGCTGGATCGACCGCTACCCGGGCCTGATCGTGCCCTTCGTCGCGACGGGCTTCGGCACCTTCCTGATGCGCCAGTTCTTCCTCACCTTCCCGGGCGAGCTACGCGAGGCCGCGCGGCTCGACGGCTGCGGCCACCTGCGCTTCGTGTGGACCATCCTCGCGCCGCTGTCGAAGCACGGCATGGGCGTGCTCGCGCTCTACACCTTCATCGGCGCCTACAACCAGTTCTTCTGGCCGCTGCTCGTCACCAACACGCCCGACATGCAGACGCTGCAGATCGGGCTCGCCTCGCTCGACACCGCCGAGGCGCGCGCGCCGAGCCTGATCTTCGCCGGCGTGGTGGTGGCGATCGCGCCGATGCTGCTGTTGTTCTTCCTGTTCCAGCGCACCATCGTGCGCGGGCTGACGGCGGGCGCGGTCAAATGACCGTGGCCGCGGCGCCGATCACGGCGCCCGCGCCCAGGATCCACATCGGATGGAGCCGCGTGCGCCAGCCCGCGAGCGCGGCCGCGAGCACGAGCGCCACGGCCACGAGATCGTGGGCGAAGGGCCGCGCGAGCAGCCACGAGCTCGCGAGGACGAGGCCCACGGCGATCGGCGAGATGGCACGGCGCATCCGCCGCCGGGCGCGCTCCGACGGCCAGCGCAGCCAAGCCCGGTAGAAAAGGCAGGCGAGGACGGCTGCCGGAATGCACATCGCGAGCAGCGACAGCATGGCGCCGGCGACGCCGGCGACCTTCCACCCCACCAGCGCGACGGCGAGCACGGTCAGGCCGCAAACGAGCAGCGAGCCCCTGTCGGAGCGGAACTCGCGCTGCATCTTCATGCCGGTCGCGAACAGCAGCCCGACGGCGGCGGCCGCCATGCCGGCGACCGCGCCCGCCGCCCGCGGGTCGTCCGCGATGCGGTCGAAGGCCGCGACGATCACCAGCGCGAGCGCGGTCGGCGCGATGAGCAGCCCGGCGAACGCGCAGGCGGCGCCGGCCCATCCCCCGCGCTGCAGTCCGACCATGGCCGTCAGGTTGACGATGTTGGAGCCCGGCAGGATCTGGCCGAGGCCCAGGACCTCGGAGAACTCGGCCCCGCTCAGCCAGTCCTTCCGCTCGACGAGCTCACGGTGCGCCAGAGGCAGCACGCCGCCGAAGCCGGCCAATCCGATGCGGGCGAAGGACGCGAACAGCTCGCCGCATCCCGCCGGGTCCTTGCTCACGGCGCCTTGGGATCGAAGCGAAGGCGCCGCGCGGGGCCGGCGCCTTCCGCTCATCGCCGGAGGGTCATGCCCGCTCGGCCGAGATGACGGTCCACGGATAGCGCCATGCGGGGTAGTCGGCGGCGAGCGTGCCCTCCTGCTCCGCGAACGGCTCGATGCGGATGTCCTTGAAGCCGAGGCGCGTCAGCAGGCCCGGCAGGTCCATCTCCGCGAAGGGCTCCATGTAGGGCTCGTTGTTGCGTCGCCCGTGCGTGTAGTGGATGAAGCGCTGGAACGGGTCCCGGAAGTGATAGAAGTCGAGATGGATCATCCTGCCGCCGGGCTGGAGCACGCGCGCGGCCTCGGACACGGTCTTCTCGACCACCGGCGGCGGCATTTCGTGCAGCAGCATGGTCGACGTCACCAGGTCGAAATGGGCGTCGGGATAGTCGGTCCGCGCCGCGTCCATCTGGCGGTAGCGCGTCCTGCCGCCGTCGCGCGACGCCGCGACCTGGAGGCAGGGCGCCGCGAGGTCGATCGCGTCGACGCTCGCCTCGGGGAACTGCTCGGCGAACGGCCGGGTGCTGCCGCCGAAGCCGCAACCCATGTCGAGGATGCGCTCCGGCCGCCAGCCGCGCTCGCCGACGAGGTCCGTGAAGCGGTCGTGGAGGTCGGCATAGCGCGCCCCCGACAGGGGTGCCGTGGTCCGCGCGGCACGCTCGTAGACGAGGCCCGCCACCGGATCGCTCCAGACCCCGCCGGGGTGCTGGTGGATGTCGCAGTTCACGTAATAGCGCGGCATCTCGAGCGCGGGGTCGAGCTCGGCGCGCTTCGAGGCGTCGAGCGCGCGCTCCGCGGCCTCGCGCTGCCGGGCGAACCACGGCACGAGACCGTAGCGGCCCGAGTACTTGAGGCGCTGCATGTGCCGCTCGCACCAGCCGAAATAGCGGTACAGCGTGCTGTCCTCGAGCAGCCGCCGCACGTCGGCGACCGATTCGACGGGGCGGCCGTCGGCGCGCGCCCGCTGCGCGTACTCCTCGCGCAGCGCGGGATAGAGGCTGCGGTGCCAGTAGATCTTGACCCCGGTGACGAACTGCTGCCCGGCCGCGAACGAGCGGGCGCTCACGGTCGAAGTCGTGCGAGCGTCGTTCATTCGGTCGGGCCTTTCGAGGCTTGCACGCCGAGGACGGACGACATCAGGTGGGCGACGAAGGCGTCCCGGTCCGCGCTCGATGCCGCGAGCTCCTCGGACGTCGGCTCGGCCTCGAGCTGCGGCAGGTCGAGCACGCCGCGCCTCGCGAGCTGGCGCTCCAGCGCGAACTGCCGATCGCGCAGCACGTAGACTTCCGTGGCCAGCGCCATGACGACGCCCAGCGCGCGGTCGAGCGCCACGTCGGGAAAGAACGTCTGCTCGGGCTGGGGCTTGAAGTCGCGCGCCGCGTTTGGAGCGGGTGAATGCATGAAAGGGCTCTCCGGATGACGAAATCGGCTGTGGCGCCGGCGGCAGCCGGCGCCGCGCGGCCGGGCCATTCCGGGATGGCGCACGGGCCGCACGGCCATTCCGGGTGGCGCCCCGGGCGCATGACCACGCGCCCATTGTGGGTGTCGATGCCCAAAAGTGTCAACATATCCGACCTGGATTGCGGTTTACCTGGCCGAATCGGGACGTGAACGGCCAAACTGATATAGACTTAGCCCGGCGTTCTGGCCAAAGTGTCAACAGAAATCGGGCAACCTTCCTAAGCGGCGATTCGGGGGAATCACGTGGACCGCACCAAAGACGCGACGTTGAGCGACATGGTTTTCGAGCGGATCCTCACGGCCATCCACGAGTGCCGCCTGCCGCCCGGCAGCGTGATCAACGAGGCCTCGCTGGCCGAGGAATACGCGGTCAGCCGCGGCCCCGTGCGCGAGGCGGTGCGCAGGCTGCAGGGCGTGCAGCTCGTGACGCGAGAGCCCTACTTCAAGGCGCGCGTCGTGAACATGACGGTCGAATCGTCGATCGAGCTCTTCCAGATGCGCGCCGCGCTGGAGGGGTACGCGTGCAGGCTCGCCGCGCAGAAGATGACCGATGCGCAGATCAGCGAGCTCTCGCTGGACCTCGAGGGCGCGCGCCAGGCCTACCTCGCCGGCGGCGGCCCGGGCGCCCGCGGCGCGGCGGCGGGCAAGGCGTTCGATTTCCACGAGCGCATCGTGGTGGCCAGCGGCAACAGCCGGATCATCGATGCGCTGTGCGGCGACCTCTATCACCTGTTGCGCGTCTATCGCAAGCGCTCCGGCGCGGTTCCCGAGCGCAAGGAGGCGGCCTATGCGGAGCACTGGCAGATCCTGCGTGCGCTCAAGACGCGCGATGACGACCTCGCCGAATCGCTGATGCGCTCGCACATCATGCGCGCCGCCGATCATCTCGCGGGCCACCTCGCCAGCCATCTCGCAGAGACGGGCGCGCGCGCCGCGTCCCCGCGCGGGTAGAAGGCCGGCCTCGCCATGACTCCGATCGAAACCCACCCGGCGCAGGCCGCCTCCCGCGACGCGCCGGGTACGCTGCCGCAGGTCACGCTGGCGACGACCGGGCTGGAGCTTTCCTACGGGAGCACGCCGGTGCTCAAGGGCATCGACCTCGAGGTCCGGCGGGGCGAATTCGTGGCGCTGCTCGGGCCCTCGGGGTGCGGCAAGACCTCGCTCCTGCGCTCGATCGCGGGTTTCGTCACGCCGCAGCGCGGCAGCATCCTGCTCGACGGCCACGACGTGGCCGGGCTGCCCCCGCGGGCGCGCAACATCGGCCTGGTGTTCCAGAGCTACGCGCTGTTTCCCCACATGACCGCGCACGAGAACGTCCGCTTCGGCCTCGAATGCAGGCGCATGGCGCGCAAGGAAGCCGACGAGGCCGTCGCCGGGGCGCTCGCGCTGGTGGGCCTCGCGGCTTTCGCCGGCCGGCGGCCGAAGGAGCTTTCGGGCGGACAGCAGCAGCGCGTCGCGCTGGCGCGCGCGATCGTCATCCGGCCCGACCTCCTGCTGCTCGACGAGCCGCTCGGCGCGCTCGACAAGCAGATGCGCGTGCAGATGCAGACGGAGCTCAAGCTGCTGCAGAAGCGGCTCGGCGTCACGGCGATATTCGTCACGCACGACCAGGAAGAGGCCATGTCGATGGCCGACCGCATCGTGGTCATGCGCGAGGGCGTCATCGAGCAGGTCGCGGCGCCCGAGGAACTGTTCGCGAACCCCGCCAGCGCGTGGATCGGCGATTTCATCGGCTCGGGCAACCTGCTGCGCGGCACGGTGGTCCGCGAGGACGACGACCTCGTCGAGCTCGACGTCGGTCCCGGCTGCGTCTTCCGCGTCCCCCGCGACGGCAAGGGCCGAAGTGCCGACCGCGTGCTGTTCGTCCGCGCCGACAGGCTGCAGGTCCGCGCCGCCACCGAGGAGCGTGGAATCCCGGTCGTCGCGCGGCGCTTCCTGGGCATACACGTCGAATTGCTGGCCCAGGGCGCGCGCGGGACGCTGCGCGCGCTGATGAGCCCCGACCAGGCCGCGAGCTTCGCGGTCGGTTCCCATGTGTCCTTCACGGCGGAACCGCGCGATTGCCGGCTCCTGCCCGACCGATGACGACCCTTCCGCGATCACCCAAGGAGCGATGATGTCCCACCCTGATGCTGCAAGACGCGCCTTCCTGGCACGGGCCGGTGCGCTGGCCGGCTCGGCGTTGCTGCCCGCGCCCGCCTTCGCGCAATCGAACGAGCTGGTCGTCGCGACCTTCGGCGGCCTCTACGAGAAGATCCTGCGCGCGAGCGTGATCCCCGAATTCGCCAAGGCGCGCAACGCCACGGTCTCGCTGCAGCTCGGTGTCGGCACGACGTTCATTCCCAAGATCGTCGCGGCGCCGCGCCGCTCGCCCTTCGACGTCGTCTATGTCAACGACGACGAGGCTTTCCTCGGCCAGGATCTCGGGCTGTGGCTGCCGGACCAGTCGAAGCAGCTCAAGAACATCGGCGACATCTTCGACGAGGTGAAGCCGCCCAAGCTGCCGCTCTACAGCACGTCGCTGTACGAGTTCCCGATGGCGTACCGCCCGGCCAAGATGCCCGAGCCGAAATCCTGGAACGACCTGTGGCGCCCCGGCATCACCGTCGCGGTCCCGCACATCTCCAATTCGTACGGGCTGACCTTCCTGATGATCGCGGCCATGCTCAACGGCGGCAGCCCGTCCAACCTCGGGCCTGGTTTCGATGCCATCAAGCGGCTTCCGCGCTTCAAGATCTACAAGGGCGTGACCGACGGGTTCAACATGTTCCAGCAGGGCGAGGTGGATGCCGGGCTGTTCTACGGCCACCGCACGCAGCAGCTCAAGGATCAGGGTGTTCCGCTGGCGATCGCGCGGCCCGCCGAAGGTGTCTACGGCCAGCGTACCGGTTGCCAGATCCCGAAAGCCGCGGCGAACAAGGAGCTGGCGCTGGCATGGATCGACGAGGTGCTGGGCGTGCCCGCGCAGCTCGCCTTCGCGCGCGAGCTCTACGGCCCGACCAACCGGCGGGTGAAACTGCCCCCGGAAGTCGCCGACAAGCAACTGGTGACGGCCGAACGGCTGGCGCAGCTCGAAGTTCCCGCCGTGGAGCGTGCTGAATCCGCAGCGCGACGAGCTCCTGACGCGCTGGAACAAGGAAATCACGTCGTAGCCGTTCGCGATGGCGGCCAGCGGCATTTCGATCGGCCAGGCGGCCGGTGGCGCGGGCGGGCGTCCGCGCCGCTGGCCGGCGCGGGCACTGCACTTCGGTCCGGTGCTCGCCTGCTACCTGGTCTTCCTGGTCGTGCCGTACCTCGTGCTGCTGCGGATGAGCTTCAACCGCTACAGCTCGACGCGGATGTTCATCGAGGACTTCACGCTCGTCAACTACGTGACGATCGTGACGGACCCGTACTACACGTCTCTGCTGCTGCGCACGCTGGTACTGGGTGTCGTGGTGACGGCCATCACCTTCCTGCTCGGGTATCCGCTGGCGCTGAAGATCGTGCGCTCGTCACCCCGGGCCAAGGCGATGCTGCTGGCGATCGCCCTGTCGCCGCTGCTGATCAACCTGGTGGTACGGACCTACGCCTGGATGGTGGTGCTGGGCGACAAGGGCGTGGTCAACTCCTGGCTGATCGGGTCGGGGTTCCTCGACTCGCCGCTGCCGATCAGCGGCAACGTCTTCGCCGTCACGGTGGGCCTGAGCCACATCACCTTGCCGCTGATGGTGCTGAGCCTCGTCGGCGTGATGGAATCGATCGACACCCGGCTGGTCGAGGCCGCCGAAAGCCTGGGGGCCACGTCGGGTCGCGTGCTGTGGCGCGTGCTGCTGCCGCTGTCGATGCCCGGCATCGCGGCGGGGTCGCTGCTGGTCTTCTGCTTCACCATCAGCGCCTTCGTCACGCCGGCGCTCCTCGGCGGGAACCGCGTATCGACCGTCGCGACGGTGATCTACGAGAAGTTCACCTACTCGCTCAACTGGCCGGTCGGCGCCGCCCTCGTGCTCGTGCTGCTGGTGTTCAATTTCGTCGTGATCGTCTTTCACGGCCGCCTGTTCCGCGACCGGTGAGCCATGGTTGACCGTGCACTGGACGTCGCCGCCTGGCTGGTCGTGGCGTTCATCCTCGGGCCGCTGGTCATCATCGTCGGCGGGTCGTTCACCACCACGCCGTACGTGAACTTCCCTCCGACGGGATTCACGCTCGACTGGTACCGGCAGTTGCTCGGCCGCGCCGACTTCCTGCATTCGTTCGTCGACAGCCTGAAGATCGGCATCGCCACCACCGTGATCGCCACGGTCATCGGTGTCGCGGCGGCAGTGGGATTCTCGCGGGCGCGATTCGTCGGCCGCGAGGCGTTCCGGGTGTTCGTGATGTCGCCGCTGGTGCTGCCGACGATCGTGACCGGCGTGGCACTGATGCAGTTCTTCCACATGGCGGGGTTCATATCGACCCTCGCCGGGCTGGTCATCGGCCACACGCTGATCACGATCCCCTACGTCGTGCGCACCGTCGGCGCGGGGCTGGCCGGCCTGAGCCACGAGATCGAGGAGGCCGCGCAGAGCCTCGGCGCGCGCCCGCTGCGCGTGCTGCTGCGCGTGACGCTGCCCGCGATCGCGCCTTCGATCCTCGCGAGCACGATCTTCGTGTTCGTCACGTCGTTCGACCAGGTGACGGTATCGCTGTTCCTCACCGGCCCGGACGTCGTGCCGCTGCCGATCCGCATCTACACGTACATCGACTACGCCATCGACCCGATGGTGGCTGCCGTGTCGACGCTGCTGATCCTGTTCGCCTTCGTGGTCGTGGCATTGCTGCAGTGGCTGCTGGGCCTCGACCGCGCGTTCGGAGCATCGCGCAAATGAACGAAACCATCGCGGACCGCGCGGACACGCCGGCCGACATCGCCCGCGCGTTCCTCGCCGCGCTCGAGGCCCGCGACCTGCCGCGGGCGCAATCGTACCTGGGCGAGGGGGTGCGCATCGTCGCGCCGGGCGGACGTGTCGTCGGCTCGGTCGCGGAGATCGTCGCGAACTCCGCCCGCCGCTACCGCGCGGTCGGCAAGCGCTTCGATCGCTTCGACGTGGTCCCCGGCGTCGATGGCCGCAGCACCGTGTACTGCATCGGCACGCTGCAAGGCACATGGCTCGACGGCACCGCGTTCGACGGCATCCGCTTCATCGACCGCTTCGAGATCGCCGGCGGCCGCATCCTCCGGCAGGAAGTATGGAACGACGCCGCCGAGCATCGCGCGCGCATCGCCCAGTCGCATCCCTCCCCATCCGATCAAGGCCAACGCCCATGAACGACATCGCATCGTCTTCCTACGCCGAACCCGCGCCACCCCTCGTCAACCGCCCGCGGGCGGAGCCGTGATGCGCGCCAGCGGCCTGGACGCGCTGGTCGGCGCGACCTACAAGAACCTCTACTACCTGTCGGGCCACATGCCCGATTCGGTGCTGGGCAACTTCGCCGACGTGACCGCCGCCGCCATCCTGCCGGCCGCGCCGCAGGCCCGGCCCGCCCTGTGCGCCTCCGACTATGATCTCGCCTACCTCGTCACGCGGCCGACGTGGATGCCCGAGCTGCGCATGTTCAGCGCCAAGACGCGCTCGAGCGCCGCCTATCTGCTGGAGATGATCAACAGCGGCGTGGGCGTCGACACCGAGCTGCGCGGGCCGTTGCGCAGCCTGTTCCGGGCGACCCGCGGGAACTCGCGCGATGACCTCGTCTCGGCGATCGTGGGCTATGTCGAGGACGCGTTGCCGCGGGGCAAGCTCCGCCTCGGCTTCGACGACCTGCGCCTCGGCGCCGACGTCGCCGCGCGAACGGGCGGAAGGGTCGAGGTGGTCGATGCGCTGCACCTCTTCCGCAGCGTGCGCATGGTCAAGACGCCGCCCGAGCTCAAGCTCCTGCGCGAAGCCTCCGCCATCAACGATGCCGCGTTGCGCGACGCCATCGACGCGACACGCGAAGGCAAGCCCATCTACGCCATGGTCGACGCCTATCGCGCGAGCCTGGTCAAGCGCGGAGCCAAGTTCATCGGCGAGCGGGGGATGATGTTCGGCGCCGGGCCCGATGGCGGGTTCGTCCTCGACAACGGCTACGCCGAGCAGCGCCGGATGAAGCAGGGCGACATCATCGTCTACGACGCCATCGGCACCCACCGGCTGTATCACATGGACATCGCGCGCACCGGGGTCATCGGCGAGCCGCCGTCGCGCCTGCTGCGGCTGCACGACGTGGTTCGCGCGACGCGCTGGCGGCCGCGGAATCGCGCATCAGGGCCGGCGCGCACACGCGCGACTGCACCGATGCCGCGCGGCAGGTGGTCGAGGCGCGCGGCCTGCGCGCCGACCTGACGACGATGCTGTTCCACGGCATCGGCCTCGACGTCCTCGAGTACGCGCAGCCTTCGGACAAGGTCAACGGCTGGACGCTCGAGGCGGACATGACCATCAATTTCGAAGTGTTCCATCGCGATCCCGAGGTGGGCGGCGTGCACCTCGAGGACACCGTGCGGGTGACGCAGGACGGCCTCGAGCACTTTTCGTCGCTGCCGCGCGAGATCGTGGTCCGCGAGCTGGTTGCGTGAGCGTCGATGCGGCCGCTGCCGCGTCCCCGCACGCCGGGCGCGCCGGTCCGGCGGCCGGCCGTGTCGCGATCGTCACCGGCGCGGCCGGGGACATCGGGCGCGCGATCGTGCGCCGGTTCCTGGAAGAAGGGGGACGCGTGGCGGCGGCCGACATCGATGCCGCCAGGCTCGAGGCCGCGTTCGGCGGCGACGCGGCCACTCGCGAGCGCGTGCTGCGCATCGCCTGCGACATCGCCGATGCCGACGCCTGCCGCGACGCGGTCGCGGCGACCGTGCGGCGCTTCGGCGCTCTCGATCGCCTGGTCAACAACGCCGCGATCGTGACGCCCGCGGCGACGCCCGCCGACCTGTCGGTCGAGGACTGGGAGCGCGCGCTGAAGGTGAACCTGACGGCCGCGTTCCTTTTCTGCAAGTGGTCGATCCCGCACATGAAGGCCCGCAACGGGGGTGTGGTGATCAACATCGCGTCGCAGCTCGGCCATGTCGCCGCGCCGGGCCGCTCGAGCCTACAGCGTGACCAAGGCGGGGCTGCTGGCGCTGACGCGGTCGATCGCGATCGACCACGCGGCGGACGGCATCCGCGCGGTCAGCGTTTCGCCCGGCTCGGTGATGACCAGCAGGCTGATCGGCCGCGACGGCTCGGCGGACGCCGCGCGCGCGCGGCTCGCCCCGCTGCATCCCGCCGGGCGTCTCGGCACGCCCGACGAGGTGGCCGCGTCGGTCCAGTTCCTCGCCAGCGACGCCGCGGCCTTCATCACCGGCAGCGACCTGCTGGTGGACGGCGGCTACACGGCGCGCTGATCCGGCGCGACGGCGCGCGGGTCGACGGCACCGTACAACGTACAACGGCGCCGTACAACGTACAATGACGATGCGCCATGACGACGAACCCTGCACGGCCCGGTTTCGACGACGCGCGCGGGAGCACGGCGCGGACGGCGGGCCTGCAGGTCGACTATCCGGAGCAGTGGCAACTCGAGCGCGCGGCGCAGGGCCATTGCACCGTCGGCGACACGGCTTCGGTGGGCGTGCATCATTCGGCCATCGAGACCTGCGAGCGCCTGATGCCGCCGTCGATCCAGGCGCCGTTCCGTCCCCGCTACTGCGTGCCGATCGGCCTCCTCGCGAGCGCCGTGATGGTGCTGACCGAGCCGACCAACGGCGAAGTCACGTGGGGGGCGCGCTCCATCGCCGTGACCTGGGAGACGCTGCCGAGCCCGGATGACGCGCTGGTGGGGCGTGCGCGCGTCGCTTCGGTGGATCGGCGCGCGATCGACTTCCACGTCGACTGCGCGATCGTCGGTGGAGCGAGCGTCTGCGAAGGCACGATGCGCATGGTGCCGACCATCGACTCCCGCTATGCGCCGCACGTGCGAAGCGGCGTCGCGCGCCCGCATGCCGCGGTTCCCGCCGCGGAGGCCGACCCCGGCGTGCCGCCGCTCTTCCGTCTTCGCGACAATCGCTTCGAGCGCACGGGCGACGGCGTCCGCGTCACCTCGTTCCCGACGCGACGCGCCTGCTCGTCTCGCCCGTCGCGCGCCATGCGCATCCGCTGGGACGCCGGCTGCATCCCATCGGCGGGCAGGTGTGGACGGCCGCCATCAGCGCCGGGCAATGGCTGGTGGAGCAGGGACGGACCGCCGGCGACCGGACGGCCGCGCCCCGCCTCGAGTACTACTCCATCGTCTATCGCGAGCGCTGGGGCTTCGAGGACGTGCTGGCGCTCGATGCGGCTCCCCGCGATGCCGGCTCGTTCGGCTACCGCGCGCGTCGCGAGGACGGCGTGGTGGTGGCGACCGGCCTCACGCGATTCGCGACATGAGCGGCGCGACGGATGCGATAGGCCGCATCGACTTCGCGGGCGCGATCCGCGCGATCGACCCCGCCTATTTCGACGAAGCCCATTGCGGGGCGCGCTTCGCGGCGCGGATCCAGGTCGTGCAGCATTGCCGGTCCGACGGGCGGCTCTATTTCGTGTTCGCCGAAGCCTTCGTGTTCTACAGCGAGGACCACGGCGCCTCGCTGCACGAGGTGGCCGAGATCAACAGGCCGCGAGGCGTCCTGGCCGCGGCCGGCAGCCAGTTCGCCGACGCGATCGTCGACACGATCGACGGCACGGTGCTGGTCGTCGGGCGTGACGCGCACGACGGCGCGCCACGCGGCGTGGCGTGGCGCAAGGAGCGCGACAGCGCGCGATTCGAGCGCGTCGTGTGCGCGGATCCCGCATGGCAGACCTCCAAGAACGGCAACGCCGCGGCGGGCTTCTTCGGCCAGGGCGCGACCCCGATGGTCGCGCTCGCCATCTACGCGAGCCCCGCGCACCTCTACTTCAGCCTCGACGACGGCCGTACGTTCCAGCGACAGCCGCTCGAGGCCGAGTTCCTCGAGCACGTTCACGAGGTCTACCTGCCGCGCGCCAAGACGCTGGAGCGCCGGGCACGGCTGTGGGTCAGTGGCGGCGACGACCCCTCGGGCGCGCGCAGCGGCGTCGTCACCTTCGAGACCCTCGACGACCGCGGGCAGCTCGCCACGCGCCGGCGCGCGTTCGGCGAGCGCCCGGGCTACCGCCTGGTCGACGTCGGCCGGCGACGGCAAGCACGTGTACATCGGCAACGAATCGCTTGCCGGCGGCGTGATCAAGGTCCTCGACAACGCCGAGGCGCTCGACCGTGGCGATTACGAGTACGCGTTCGGCAAGGCGCGCCACGACTACCACCAGTTCCGCTCCCTGGTGGCGAGCCCCGACGGTCTCGTGGCGACGGTCTCCGACAGCTACGCCTTCATCGGCGACACGTTGCGCGCCGACTCGGGGGGCTACCTGTACGTGAGCAACGACGCCGGCGCGAGCTTCCGCGAGATCCCCCTCGGCGCCAAGTGGTGCGCGAGCATGGCCTTCGACGGCGAGGCGCTGTGGATCGTTGCGGGCATGAACAGGGCCGAGGGGCTCGATCCCTCCGACAGGCGCGTGCACGGTGACGAGGGTCCCGCGTCCGCCCGCGTTCGCGTCTCTGGCGGGGCACTGCGTCAAGGCGGTGATCGTCGACAGCAGCGCGTTCTACGCCTTCGCCGGCTATGCCGATCATCCCCGCGCATCGCTGGCGCCCGGCGAGTGCAGCCTGCGCGTCGACATGAGCCCCTACAGGTCGATCGCCGTCGACGTCGAGACCTGCACGCCCGGCACGGTCGTCGTCGAGGGGAGCCCCTTCGGCACCTGGCGCGCCGACCAGGAAGCGTGGCGCGAGGTCGCGACGCTCGATTTCGATCGCGCATCGCGCAGCGTGCTCGCGCTGCCGCCCGCCGACGCGCAGTACCGGACCTACCGCTTCCGCAACGCCGCCAGCGCGCCTGTCGAATTCCGCCACGCGCTGTTCTCGGGCAGGCCGTGAGCGTCCCCGCGGCGCCGACCGCGACCCCGGCTGCCGCGCGCGCCGGCCGCCCGGCGGGACCTGCTACACCTGCCCGAGGTTGAAGAACGCGCGCTGGCCGCGCATCGAGCGCGATGCGCTCGAGCAGCAGCTCGAAGTGATCGGGATCGTCGACGAAGTTGAGGCGCTCGCTGTTGACGATGAGCAGCGGCGCCGCGTCGTACTGGTAGAAGAAGCGCGTGTAGCTGTCGGCGAGCCGCGCGAGGTACTCGGCGGGAATCGCCGCGCTCGTAGCCGACGCCGCGGCGCTGCACGCGCTCGACCAGCGTGGCGACCGGCGCCTGCAGGTAGACGACGAGGTCCGGCGTGGGGGTCTGCGGCTTCAGGTGCTGGTAGACCTTGTCGTACAGCGCGTACTCGTCGTCGGAGAGGTTGAGCCGCGCGAACAGCGGGTCCTTGTCGAGCAGGAAGTCGGCGACCGTCGGCCGGCGGAACAGGTCGAGCTGCGCCAGCGCGCGCAGCTGGTCGACGCGCTGGAACAGGAAGTTGAGCTGCGCCGGCAGCGCGAAGCGCGCCATGTCGTCGTAGAAGCGCGCGAGGAAGGGGTTCTCCTCGGGCAGCTCGAGCAGCGTGTCGGCGTCGAGGCGCTGCGCCATCGCGCGCGCGAGGCTGGTCTTGCCGGCGCCGATCGGGCCCTCGACGACGATGTAGCGGCAGGCGGCGAGCTCCATGGCCTCAGCCCCTGCCGTGGCGGCGCGTGGGCTCGACGCGCTGCTCGCGGAGCCCGCGCAGCGCCCGGCGCGCGAGGCCGTGGCCGGGGATGCCCGCGGCCGGTGCGACGTCGCCGAGCGGACGCAGCACGAAGGCGCGGTCGTGCATGCGCGGGTGCGGCAGCGTCGAGGGCGCAGGTCGCGAGCTTGAGCTTCCCGTACATCAGGAGGTCGAGGTCGAGGCTGCGCGGCAGGTTGCGCGGCGCGCCGACGGCGCGCCGGCGGTGCTGCCGCCGCTCGATGCGCTGCAGCGCGGCCAGCAGCGCGCGCGGCGCGAGCGCGGTGTCGAGGCGCGCCACGGCGTTGACGAAGTCGGGCTGCGGCACGGCCGGGTCGAGCGGGGCGGTCGTGTAATTGCGCGAAGCGGCGACCAGCCGCGTGCGCGGCAGGCGCCGCGAGCGCACGCATGGCGCGCGCGAGCTGGCGCCGCGGGTGCTCGAGGTTGCTGCCGAGGCCGACGAACGCGGTCGGCATCATGCGCCGCGTTCCGCGTCGCCGCCGCCTTCGCCACTGCCGCCGTCGCCACTGCCGCCCTCGCCGCCCCGGCTTGCGCCGCCGGCCGCGGCTGCGCGAGCGCTTGCGCTTCGCCGGCGCCTCGTCGGGCTTCAGCATGCCGTCGCGGTCGGCGTCACCCGCGTCCTGGAAGCGCGTCCACCAGTCGACCAGCGCCGCGGGCGCTTCGCCGCTCTCGCCGCGCAGCACCAGGAAGTCGTAGGCGGCGCGGAAGCGCGGGTGCTCGAGCAGGCGGTACGGGCGCGACCCCGCGCGCTGCTCGAAGCGCGGCTGCAGCGACCAGATCTCCTTGATCGTCGCCTCGAAGCGGCGCGGGATGGCGATGCGCTCGGCCTGCGCCTCCAGCACCTTGTCCATGGCGTCGAAGAGCGCGGGCGCGGGCTTGGCGCCCTTGGCCTTGGCGGCGTTCCAGGTGACCAGCACCTCGTGCCAGAGCAGCGTGGCGAACAGGAAGGCGGGCGAGACGCCGCGGTCGTCGCGCACGCGCTCGTCGGTGTTGGCGAGCGCGGCGTCGATGAACTTGCCGCCGAGCGGCTGCTCGAGGATCACGTCGAGCAGCGGCAGGAGCCCGTGCGACAGGCCGTGCGCGCGCAGGCTCTTGAGCGTCGGCGCCGCGTGGCCCGACAGCAGCAGCTTCTGCATCTCGTCGAAAAGCCGCGCGGGCGGCACGTTCTGCATCAGCGGTGCGAGCTTGGGGATCGGCGCCGCGGTCTTGGGATCGATGGCGACGTCGAGCTTTGCGGCGAGGCGCACCGCGCGCAGCATGCGCACCGGGTCCTCGCGGTAGCGCGTGACCGGCGGGCCGATCAGCCTCAGCCTCCGCGCGCGCACGTCCGGCACGCCGCCCACGTAGTCCCAGACATCCTCGGTCGAGGGGTCGAAGTACAGGGCGTTGATGGTGAAGTCGCGGCGGCGCGCGTCGTCGGACTGGCTTCCGTAGACGTTGTCGGAGATCAGCCGGCCGTGCTCGTCGGTGGCGCCTTCGCCCTGCGGCGCGCGGAAGGTCGAGACCTCGAGTACCTCGGCGCCGGCGTGCACGTGCACCAGGCGGAAGCGGCGGCCGATGATGAAGGCGCGGCGGAACAGCGGCTTCACCTGCTCGGGCGTCGCATCGGTGGCGATGTCGAAGTCCTTGGGCGTGAGGCCCAGCATCAGGTCGCGCACCGCGCCGCCGACGATGAAGGCCTTGAAGCCCGCTTCCTGCAGCTTGCGCGTCACGCTGCGCGCGCCCGACGACAGTTGCTCGCGGCGAACCGGGTGCTGCTCGCGGGTGTAGATGCGCGGTTTCGACGCGGGCCTGCCGGGGATGAGGCGGGCAAGCAGGCGTCTGATCATCGGCGGGAAGGGGCGTCGCGCGCGGCGCGGGTTGCCGTGCCGTCAGCGACCATCGGAGGTCGGCGGATGGTAGCACGCGGCCCCGGGGGCGCCTTTCGCGCGCCGCGGTGAGCGCGCGTCCGGGGCGCGGCGCAGGCGTGGCGTGCTCATACGACCACCCGGCACTCGCCGGGCGCGAGCCCGTCGAGGGTCCACGAGCCGACGCGATGGCGCACGAGGCGCAGCGTCGGGAAGCCTACCGCCGCCGTCATGCGCCGCACCTGGCGGTTGCGCCCCTCCTCAAGCACGATCTCCAGCCAGGCGGTGGGAATGGCGCGTCGCGTGCGTACCGGCGGGTCGCGCGGCCACAGGGCCGGCTCGGCGATGCGGCGCGCCCGCGCCGGCGCGGTGGTGAATTCGCGCAGCGCGATGCCGCTGCGCAGGGCGGCGAGCGCGGCTTCGTCGGGCTCGCCCTCGACCTGCACCCAGTAGGTCTTGCCCACGCGGGACTCCGGCGCGGCGATGCGCGCCTGCAGGGCGCCGTCGTCGGTGAGGACCACCAGGCCCTCGCTGTCGGCGTCGAGCCGGCCCACTGGATAGACGTCCGGGATCGTCACGAAATCGGCCAGCGAGCGGTGGCCGGCCTCGGGGGTGAAGCGGCAGACCACGCCGAAGGGCTTGTTGAGGAGCACGATGCGGCGGGGCGCCGCCGGGCGCCTTCCCGGCCCGCCCGGCGCGCGCGCGGCCTGACGGGCCCGGTCGCGCGATGCGCCCGGCCGCGGGTGCGGTAAGCGGGAGGCTCCGGGCATGGGCGGGTTCGGCGATAATCGAAGGTTTCCGACGCCAGCGACCGCCCGCGAAGGGCCCCAGGAGATTCCATGTACCAGCACGTGAAGCTGCCGCAGGGCGGCGCCAAGATCACCGTCAACCGCGACTTCAGCCTGAACGTCCCGGACAACCCGATCATCCCGTACATCGAAGGCGACGGCACCGGCTTCGACATCACGCCGGTGATGATCAAGGTGGTCGACGCCGCGGTCGCCAAGGCCTACGGGGGCAAGCGCAAGATCCACTGGATGGAGATCTACGCCGGCGAGAAGTCGACCAAGGTCTACGGCCCCGACGTGTGGCTCCCCGACGAGACGCTGGCGATTCTCAGGGATTACGTGGTGTCCATCAAGGGACCGCTGACCACGCCGGTGGGTGGCGGCATCCGCTCGCTCAACGTCGCGCTGCGCCAGGAGCTCGACCTGTACGTGTGCCTGCGCCCGGTGCGCTGGTTCAAGGGCGTGCCCACGCCGGTCAAGGCGCCCGAGAAGGTCGACATGGTGATCTTCCGCGAGAACTCGGAGGACATCTACGCCGGCATCGAGTGGGCCGCCGACTCGCCGCAGGCGAAGAAGCTGATCGATTTCCTGCAGAAGGAAATGGGGGTGAAGAAGATCCGCTTCCCGGCGAGCTCGGGCATCGGCATCAAGCCCGTGTCGAGCGAGGGCACCGAGCGCCTGGTGCGCAAGGCGATCCAGTACGCCGTCGACAACGACAAGCCCTCGGTGACGCTGGTGCACAAGGGCAACATCATGAAGTACACCGAGGGCGCGTTCCGCGACTGGGGCTATGCGCTGGCGCAGAAGGAATTCGGCGCGACGCTGCTCGACGGCGGCCCCTGGATGTCCTTCAAGAACCCGAAGACGGGCAAGGACATCGTCGTCAAGGACGTGATCGCCGACGCCTTCCTGCAGCAGATCCTGCTGCGCCCGGGCGAGTACAGCGTGATCGCGACGCTGAACCTCAACGGCGACTACATCAGCGATGCGCTGGCGGCGGAAGTGGGCGGCATCGGCATCGCCCCCGGCGCCAACCTGTCGGACTCGGTGGCGATGTTCGAGGCGACGCACGGCACGGCGCCCAAGTACGCGGGCAAGGATTACGTGAACCCCGGCTCGGAGATCCTCTCCGCCGAGATGATGCTGATCCACATGGGCTGGAAGGAGGCCGCGGCGCTGATCGTCTCGAGCCTCGAGAAGGCGATCCAGGACAAGGTCGTGACCTACGACTTCGCGCGGCTGATGGAAGGCGCGAAGCAGGTGTCCTGCTCGGGCTTCGGCCAGGCGATGATCGAGCGCATGTAACACCGCGTACGGTGCGGCGAGGAGGGCGGGTGCTGCTGCGCCCGCCTTTTTTGTGTCGAGACGCAGAGTGTGCGCACACTCTCAATTTGAGATCCTGGTGCCACGCCTGCGGCTCCGTGCCGGGCCGCTGCCGCGCCCCGCCCCGCCTGCAGCCGATGTCCGACCGCGCGGGCCTGTGAGGCTGGACACTTCAGGGCACTTGCAATCGCTCCTCGTAGCCTCTATGCTAATCGTTAGCAAGCTAATAATTAGCCAGGCACCGTGAACGCCGCAGCCGCCCCCGCGATCAACACCGAGGACTTCGCGCGCCTCGTCCACAACACCGCCCACGAATGGCGGCTGGCGCTCGACCGCCGCCTGCGGCCCCTCGGCCTGTCGCGCGCGACCTGGATGGTGCTCGCCTACGTGCGCAAGCTCGATGGCCCGAGCCAGACCATGCTCGCCGAGCACCTCGGGCTCGAGGGCCCCAGCGTGGTGCGGCTGATCGACCGCCTGGAGCGCGAGAAGCTGGTGGAGCGGCGCGTCGGGCAGGACCGGCGCATCAAGACCGTGCACCTCACCCCGCGCGGGGAGGAAGTCTCGGCGGAGATCTGGCGCGTCGCCGGGCACCTGCGCCGCGAGCTCCTGCGCGACATCCCGCTGGAGGAGATCGAGCGCGCCATGCAGATCCTCACCGACATCCACCGCAGGCTGGAGGCGTCGCGATGAAATTCGCCCCGGGCAAGACCGCCCTGCGTGCCGGCGCGGTGGCCGTGCTGGCGGTGGCCGTGGTGGCCGGCTTCGGCTGGTACCGCGAGTCGCAGCGGCAGCGCGAGACCGACAACGCCTACGTCAACGCCGACATCGGCCAGATCTCGGCGCAGGTCACGGGCCAGGTGGCGCGCGTGCGGGTGCGCGAGAACGACTTCGTGAAGGCGGGCGACGTGCTGTTCGAGCTCGACGCGCGCCCCTTCGAGGTGGCGCTGGAAAAGGCCGAGGCGCGCCTCGCGCTCGCGCGCCAGACCGCGCGCCAGGACAGCGCCGACATCGTCGCCGCCGAGGCCGAGGTCGCGCGCGCCCGCGCCTCGCTCGACAACGCCAACTCGCAGCTCAAGCGCTCCGAGGAGCTCGTCGCGCAGAAGTTCCTGTCGCAGCAGGCGCTCGACGACGCGCGCGCCAAGGCGCGCACCGAGGCTGCCGGTGTCGCCGCGGCCGAGGCCAAGCTCGCCCGCGCCCGCGCCGTGCGCGGCGGCGACACCGCGAGCCCCGAGGTGCTGCAGACCCAGGCCGACATCGCCCAGGCGAAGCTCGACCTCGAGCACACGCGCATCGTCGCGCCCTCGTCGGGCCGCATCACCAACTTCACGCTGGTCGCGGGCTCGAACGTGACCGCCAACACGCCGGTGGCCGCGCTGATCGTCGACGGCTCGTTCTGGGTCGACGCCAACTTCAAGGAAACGCAGCTCGCCGGTCTCGCGCCGGGCCAGAAGGCCGAGGTCGTCGTCGACATGTACCCCAACCACGTGTTCCACGGCACGCTGCAAAGCCTTTCCGGCGGAACCGGCACGGCGTTCTCGCTGCTGCCGCCACAGAACGCCACCGGCAACTGGGTCAAGGTGACGCAACGCGTGCCGGTGCGCGTGCACATCGACGACGCCGACGCCGCGCACCCGCTGCGCGTCGGCGCCACCGCCAGCGTGACCATCGCGCTCAAGTGAACACTGCGCTCGAGTGAACACCGCGCGCCGCACTCCCGTCGTGCCGCCGTCTCCACCCGGCGCCCGGGCGCCGGCGGCATGTACGGGCCTGCCGTCATGAGGGAAGGATCGAACCGCTTCCTGATCACCGTGGCGATGATGTCGGCCACGGTGATGCAGGCGCTCGACACCACCATCGTCAACGTCGCCCTGCCGCACATGGCGGGCAACCTCGGCGCCAGCATGGACCAGGTTTCGTGGGTGCTCACCTCGTACCTGATCGCCGCCTCGGTGGTGATGCCGCTCACCGGCTACCTCTCCGACCGCTTCGGCCAGCGCCGCTTCCTGCTGTGGTCGATCGGCGGCTTCGTGATCGCCTCGGGGTTGTGCGGCATCGCGCAGAACCTCGCCGAGATGGTGGGGTTCAGGCTGCTGCAGGGCCTGTTCGGTGCCTCGCTCATCCCCCTCTCGCAGGCGGTGATGGCGCACACCTACCCGCCGCACGAACGCGGCAAGGCGATGGCGATCTGGGGCATGGGCGTGATGGTGGCGCCCATCCTCGGGCCGACGCTGGGCGGCTGGCTGACCGAGGTGGTGAGCTGGCGCTGGACCTTCTACATCAACCTGCCGGTGGGCGCGCTGTCGTTCTTCCTCGCCGCCACCTACGTGCCCGACACGCCGACCCGGTCGCGCGACCTCGATTGGGTGGGCTTCGCCGCGCTGGCGCTGTCGCTGTGCGCGCTGCAGGTCACGCTCGACCGCGGCGAGCAGGACGACTGGCTGTCGTCGCCCTTCATCGTCTCGATGGCCGTCACCTCGGTGCTGCTGTTCGTCGCGTTCGTCTGGCGGACCCTGACCAACAGGCGCGACCCGCTGTTCAACCTGGCGGTGCTGAAGGACCGCAACTTCGTGCTGGCCTGCACGATCATGTTCGCCATGGGCATCGGCCTGTTCGGCGGGATGCTGCTGCAGCCCATGTTCCTCGAGAACCTGCTCGGCTATCCCACCACCGAGGCGGGTCTCGACCTGATGCCGCGGGGCCTCGCGACGCTGGCCGCGATGATCCTGATCAGCCGCATATCCACCCGCGTCGCGCCGAAAACCCTGCTCACCGCGGGTGTACTGTTCAGCATCGTGGGGTCGTACTGGATGACGCGCATGTCGCCCGACATCGGCGGCGGCTGGATGGCGTTCCCGCTGTCGCTGCAAGGCTTCGGGCTCGGCCTCATCTTCGTGCCGGCCTCGACCATCGCCTTCGCCACCATCCCCAAGGCCCTGTCGAGGCCGAGGCCGCGGGGCTCTACAGCCTCGTCCGCTCGGTGGGCTCGGCGGTCGGCATCTCGCTCGTCTCGAGCTATTTCGTGCGCTCCACCCAGGCGCACTGGGAGCTGCTGCGCGGCCAGTTCAACGTGTACCGCGGCCCCGTCATCGACTACCTGGGCGCGCTGCACCTCGCCCCCGGGTCGCCGGACGTGGGCGCCCGATGCTGGCGGCGCTGGGCGCGCAGGCGCAGTGGGCCTTCTCGACACGTTCTGGCTGGTGACGGCGAGCTTCGCGGCGATGCTGCCGCTGCTCCTGTTCATGCGGCGCACCCGTCCCGGGGGCAGCGCACCGGTGGTCGCCGAGTAGCGGCCGCGGGACGGCAGGTGCTGTTCGGATTCTATCGTGTTTCCCTATTAACCTT
>JASGKO010000003.1:0-19197 GCA_049840595.1 Chthoniobacteraceae bacterium | reverse complement strand
GAAAAGGGCCACCACGAAATTACTCCGAAGAGCGGATTTTTGACAGGATGAACAAGATGAACAGGATGGCAAAAATTCCAAATCCCCTCTCACTTATTCATCCTGTAAATCCTGTTCATCCTGTCCGAAAATCTTTTCCAGATAGAACCAATTTCCTCAACGGCTCGTCGGGCTGTGGTTCCAGTGGTTGGAGAGAATGGATCGCCGCTAGTTGAGCGGAAAGAGAATCTCGAAACGGCTACCCTTTCCGAGGGCGCTCTTGACCTCAATGACGAGATGATGCCGTTGCGCAATCGCCTTCACGATGGCGAGGCCCAGGCCGCTGCCGCGCTGGCCGGTGCGCGGATTTTCGGTGGTGAAGAAGCGGTCGAAGATCTTGGGTTGCAACGCAGCATCGATGCCGGTGCCGGTATCCGTCACGGTCACGCGCGAGCCATTGATTTCGAGGGAGACGGTGCCGCCTGAAGGCGTGAATTGCAGCGCATTGTCGAGCAGGCAGGTGAGCAGGGTGCGGCAGGCTGCTTCGGGAATGGGGGTGATGCTGGCTCCCGTGCTTTGGCAATGAAACTCAAGGCCCTCCACCTGAGCCCGCGCGCGATAGCTGTCGCAAAGACTCGCGGCGAGTGCGCTCAAATCTGTGGGCGAGGTTTCTTCCGGCGCAGGCAGCGTTTCGATGCGCGAGAGCATGAGCAGATCGCTCACCAGCCGGTCGAGACGCCCGACCTCGCTCTGGATGTTGCCGAGGAAGCGCTGGCGCGCCTCCACGTTTTCCACCGCCCCGTCTTCCAGCACCTCGGCGGCCCCGCGGATGGCGGCCAGCGGGGTCTTGAGTTCGTGCGAGAGGCCGAGCGCCATTTCTTCCACGTAGGCGCGGCCTTCGAGCTTGCGCCGCATCAGCTCCAGCGCGTGGGCCAGCTCGCCAAATTCGCTCTGCGTCCACGTCTCCAGTGAGAGGCTCGGGTCGGATTCCGCAATCTGCCGGGCCCGCTGGGTAAGATCGTGAATGATCCGCGTGAGATAGGCGGCGAGCACACCGGAGAGCATCACGGCCGTCAGGATGCTCAGCAGGGCGATGGCGAGAATGACGCCCCAGTGCTGGCGATCCGCGATGAACAGGCAGGCGAGCGGCAGCAGCAGCGCCGCCAGTTGGAAGAGCAGGATTTTCCAGCGCAGTTGATGCAGCGGGAAGCTGATCCGCGTGATCAGCCGGGAGATGCGGAAGACCGCGCGCCATTTCCACGAGACGGGGGCCGGGCTCATAATTCGCGGGCCCGATAGCCGATGCCGCGCACGGTCTCGATAAAGTCGTGCGCGGTGAACTTTTTGCGGAGCGTCTTGATGTGCGCATCGATCGTCCGGTCCGTGACGAGTCCGCCCTCCGGCCACGCTTGATCGAGCAACTGGTCGCGGGTGAAAACGCGACCGGGCTGGCCGGCGAGAATCTCCAGCAGGCGAAACTCCTGCTTCGTGAGCGAAACCGGCTCGCCGTCGCAAGTGACCGTGAAGCGCGCGGGATCGATCGCAATCGGACCGTAATGCACGCTGGCGCCGGTCGCGGTCGCGGGAGCTTGCGGCGTGAGTCGGCGCCGGATCGCCTTGATGCGGGCCACCAGTTCACGCGGGCTGAAGGGCTTCACCACATAATCGTCGCCGCCGATTTCCAGCCCCACCACGCGGTTGATCTCGTCGCCGCGCGAGGTGAGGAAGAGCACCGGCACCTGCGAAAACGTGCGCAGTTGTCGGCACACCTCGAAGCCATCCACATCGGGCAGGCCGATATCCAGCACCACCAAGCCCGGAGCATTCTCGCGACAGGTGGAGACGGCCTCCTGCCCGCGTGAGACCAACTGCACCGCCCAGCCCTCCGCCTGCAGGGCGTATTCCAGGACGTCGCGGATGCGGCGATCGTCCTCTACGACCAGAATGCGGAAGGCATCATGGGCAGGCATGCGGGGTTACATGAAGTAATCGAAATCCTGCTCGCGGCTGAGCCAGCGGCGAACACGGAAGACGTGAGCGGGCCGGCTGTGCGGATCGAGGCGCACGTAGTTCTTCGTCCCGCGCCAGAGGAAACGCTCGTCGGTGAGCAAATCGTGCACCTGGTAGGTGTCGCCTTCGAGCCAGCCAAATTCCTGCAGCGGCACCTGGATGAAGGAGTCGTGCGCCTGGTAGGGATCGAGGTTCACGATCACGAGGATGATGTTGTCGCGTGCCTCGGTCATCTTTCCGTAGAAGAGAATGTTGTCATTCTCGGAGGAGAAGAAGCGCAGGTTTTCGTAATCGTGCAGTGCCCGGTTTTCCTGGCGGATTTTGTTAAGCGAGGTGATGAGGCTCTTGATGTTGCCGGGGGCATTCCAGTCGCGGCCCTTGAACTGGTATTTCTCCGAGTCGTAATACTCTTCCTTCCCGGGCAGCGCGGCATTTTCGCATAGCTCGAAGCCGCTGTAGATGCCGTAAACGCTGGAGAGCGTGGTGGCGAGCACCGCGCGGATCATGAAGGCCGGGCGGCCTCCCTCTTGCAGGAAGACGGGCAGGATGTCCGGCGTATTTGGGAAGAGATTTCCGGTGAAGTAATCCTTCATCTCCGTCTGCGTGCAGCTCGGTGAAATACTCGATGAGCTCCTGCTTGGAATTGCGCCACGTGAAGTAGGTGTAGCTCTGCTGGAAGCCCGCCTTGGCCAGCACCTTCATCATCTTCGGCCGGGTGAAGGCCTCGGAGAGGAAAATGGTGTCGGGATACTTCTGGTGCACGCGGTTGATCAGGTATTCCCAGAAGGCGACCGGCTTCGTATGCGGGTTGTCCACCCGGAAGATGCGCACCTTGCGGGCGCACCAGAATTCGATCACGCTCGTGAGCTCGTCCCACAGCGCCTGCCAGTCCGCGCACCAGTAGTTGAGCGGGTAAACGTCCTCATACTTCTTCGGCGGGTTTTCCGCGTACTTGATCGTGCCGTCGGGCCGCTTGAAGAACCAGTCCGGATGCTCCTCCACGTAGGGATGATCGGGCGAGCAATTGATCGCGAAGTCGAGCGCCAGTTCCATGCCGCGCTTTTCCAGTTCCTTGATCAGCCAGTCGAAATCCTTGAGCGTACCCAGCTCGGGCGCGACATCCTTGTGCCCGCCGCCATTGGGGCAGCCCTGGTGGCGGTTGCCGATCGCGTAGGGGACCCCCGGTTCGCCCGGCTGGCAGGTGGTGGAATTGTTGCGGCCCTTGCGGTTGGTCTCGCCGATCGGGTGGATCGGCGGGAAGTAAATCACATCGAAGCCCATCGCCTTGGCATCGTCGATGCGCTCGATGCAGTCGCGGAAGGTCGAGCCGCTGTCGGCCTTGCCCTCGGCGCTGCGGGGGAAAAATTCATACCACGCGGCGTGGCGCATCCGCTGGCGCTGCACGCTGATCTTTGGAAATTCAAAGCCCGCGGGATTGGCGGCGGGCAGGGTGAACTCCGTGGCCGTCACCCGCGGCGCGCAATGCATCATCAGCGCTTCCAGCTCGGTCCAGTGGGACATTTCGTTGACCGTCGCCGGCACCGCCTCGCGCATCTGCTCGGCGATCTGGAGCAGGCGGCTCTGGTCGGCCGGATCGGTGGTGTGCATCGCGGCATCGGCCAGCAGGGCCGCGCCTTCCAGTGTCTCGCTGCTGAGATTGGGCAGGCTGGCGGCGAACTTTTTTCGAAACTCGGTCTGCCAGGAGGCGAAGGTATTGGTCCACGCCTCGATCGTCACCTCGTAGGTGGCGGGTTCGAAAAACGAACAGGTGCCCCGCCAGCGGTCGTTGCCATTGGGAATGGCCGTCATCGGCGTCTCAAACCAAGGGGTGGTCCCCGCCTTGCGCCACTTGAGCATGGCCGAGACGACATCGTGACCGTCCTTGAAAATATCGGCCTCGACGACCACATCCTCCCCGGCCAGACGCTTGATGGGATAGCGACCGCCATTCACGAGCGGAGAGACATTTTCAATGATGACAGCGGGTGGCCTGCGATTCATATCGGTAATCACACTCGAACATTCGCGAGGCCGCAAGCAGGCAGTCTTGAAAAATTGCAATCGCGGCTTTGGCTGCTTTGCCGCGACGGTCGCGGTTATTACGGATTTTTAATCGGGCGGCTAATTTTTAACCCGCTATTTAATTAAAGATTGCAGCGAAGGGGGGCGATGTTAGCATGCCCTCTGGGAAGAAATCCGGTATTTCGTTTGAAACTATATGCCATTTCCCTGGGTGCGGTTATATGTCTAATGTTTATACCTTTTCGGGAGAGGAGCAACGCAGGCTCGGGGTGTTGCGGCGGTATGAGATATTGGATACCCTGCCCGAGCAGGCACTGGATGATCTGACCAAATTAGCGGCTACGATTTGCGAGGTGCCGATTGCTTTAATCTCCTTGGTTGATGAAGATCGCCAGTGGTTCAAAGCGAAAATTGGCTTTGTCCCCGCCGAGACGCCCCGGGACCTTTCCTTCTGTGATTACACCATCCGCCAGAGCGAATTGATGGTTGTGCCCGATGCGCGGAAGGATGAGCGCTTTGCGGGAAACCCGCTGGTCACCGGTGGTATGGGGATCCGCTTTTACGCCGGGATGCCCCTGCTTACGCCCGAAGGTGAGGCGCTCGGGGCACTTTGTGTCAAAGATTACGTCCCACGCGAGTTGACTCCGATCCAGGTTGAGACCTTGCGGGTGCTTGCGAAACAGGTCATGACGCATCTCGATTTAAGCCGCCGCGCCCGCGAATTGGTCGTGAGTGAGCGGAGGCTCCAGTTGGTGACGGAGAGTGCACGAATCGGGCTGGTGATGGTGAATCAGGAGCGCCGCTACGAGTATGCCAACATTACATATGCGGAGATTCTTAACCTGCCCAGCCCGGATATTCTTGGCCAGCGCGTTGAGGATGTGCTGCCCACGCTCTACCCCCAGCAGATCAAATCCCGTTTGGATCGGGCTTTTGCGGGAGAGGTTATTAGCTATGACTTGATCAAGGAAACGGCGGCGGGAACGCAATTCTATTCCGTAAGCTACAATCCGGCGCTGGTAAATGGCGGGGTGGAACTGGTCACGGTCGTGCTGATGGATATTACGGACCGTAAAAAAGGAGAAATGGCGTTGCTGGAATCGACTCAATTTGCCCAGTCCACCATCGACGCGCTTTCTGCGGAAATCTGCGTTCTGGATGAGGCCGGGACGATTCTTGCGACGAATCAGGCCTGGCGACAGTTTGCGGAGGCCAGCCTTCCGCTGGCGAAGGGCGGCGAGACCGGGAGCAATTACCTCCAGGCTTGCGAAACGGTGAATGGCTCGGAGGCGGACGAGGTAAAAGCCTGCGCCAATGGGATTCGCCGCGTCTTAAACGGAGAACGGTCGGATTTTTCCACCGAATACGCCTGTCATTCCCCTGTTGCAAAACGGTGGTTTCTCATGCGGGTGACGCGCTTTTCCGGCCCGGGGCCGGTGCGGGTGGTGGTCGCGCATGAGAACATTACCGCCCGCAAGGAGGCGGAACTGGCTTCCCTGCGCTTGGCTGCCATCGTCGCCTCGTCGGACGATGCGATCATTGGCAAGGATCTGAATGGAATCGTCACGAGTTGGAATCGTGGTGCCGAGAAAGTCTTCGGCTATCCTGCGGAGGAGATGGTGGGGGAATCCATTCTGCGTTTGATCCCCGCAGAACGTCACGCCGAGGAAGGGCACATTCTCAGCAAGATTCGCAATGGAGAGAGCGTGGAGCATTTTGAAACCCGGCGATTGACCAAAGCGGGCCGCATAATCGATGTCTCGGTCACTGCTTCCCCAATTAAAGACGCGGCTGGTCGTGTCCTGGGCGTGTCGAAAGTGGCTCGCGATATCACCGATCGCAAGCGCAAGGACGAGCGTCTGCGCCGACTCATGAACTCCAACGTGCAGGGGGTGATCTTCTGGCGCAAGAGTGGTCGGATTACGGAAGCGAATGATGCATTTCTGGCCCTCGTCGGCTACACTCGTGAGGATCTGGCCGCCGGGCAGATCGACTGGATCACCATGACGCCGCCGGAATACGCCGGCCTGGATGAGTCGGCTCTTCGCGAACTGGAAGCGCATGGCGCCTGCGCGCCGGTTGAAAAGGAGTATTTCCGAAAGGATGGCAGTCGCGTGCCCGTCTTGGTCGGTGCCGCGGCGTTCGAGGACAATCCGGACGAAGGGGTGTGTTTCGTGCTCGACCTGACCGAACGTAAAAAGCTGGAGCAGCAATTTCTCCGCGCGCAACGAATGGAGAGCATCGGAACCCTGGCCGGGGGCATTGCCCATGACCTGAATAACGTGCTGGCGCCGATCGTAATGTCGCTTGAGTTGTTGCAGCTTCGCTTTCCGGATGAGGAGAGCCAGGGGACCCTCGCTTTGATCAACGAGAGTGCCCAGCGCGGGGCGGATATGGTGCGCCAGGTGCTCTCCTTTGCCCGGGGGGTCGAGGGGAGGCGAATGGAATTGCAGGTCAGGCATCTCATTCGCGATATCGAAAAAATCGCCACGGAAACCTTTCTCAAGCATATCCAGGTGGAGGCCAAGATCCCGTCCGAGCTCTGGACGGTGCTTGGCGACCCGACCCAGCTTCACCAGGTGCTGCTCAACCTCTGCGTCAACGCCCGCGATGCCATGCCCAACGGGGGTTCAGTTACCTTCTCGGCCGAAAACTTAATGATCGACGAGCACTATGCCGGACTTGATCTCGCGGTGAAGCCGGGTCCCTATGTGATGTTGTTAATCGAAGACACTGGCACGGGCATGTCGCCCGAGGTGGTCGAAAAGATTTTCGACCCGTTTTTCACGACCAAGGAAATCGGCAAGGGGACCGGCCTCGGCCTTTCCACTTCGCTGGCGATCATCAAGAGCCACGGCGGCTTCATTCGCGTCTATAGCGAGCTCGGCAAAGGGACGAGGTTCAAAATCTATCTTCCCGCCCAGCCCGATGCGACCGGCAGCTCCGAGTTGAAGCCGGTCTCGGAAATGCCGCGTGGAAATGGTGAATTGATTCTGGTCGTGGATGATGAAGCCTCGGTGCGCCAGATCACCCAGCAGACGCTGGGGGCCTTCGGCTATCGGGTTGTCCTGGCGGCGGATGGTGCGGAGGCGCTGGCAGTCTATACGCAAAAGGGCCCGGAGATCGCGGTGGTGCTGACGGATATGATGATGCCCGTGATGGACGGCCCCGCGACGATTCGTGTCCTCCGCAAGCTAAGCCCCACCTTGCCGATCATTGCCGCCAGCGGCCTGGCCGCGAACGGTCATCTCGTGGGGGGAGAGGGGGTCGAGGTGTCGCACTTTCTTGCCAAACCCTATTCGGCGGATACCCTCTTGAAAGCCCTTCGGCAGGTGCTGGCTAGGTAGGGGGATGGGTAAGGGTTTTCGCTACAAGCGCGTCGTGTTGCATGTCGCTTAATTGTAAAAATCATAATTCACAGGTTGACGATTCAGCGAATGCAAATATTATCTTTGCCCAACTTCAGGGTCTCTTTTTAAGGATTGATCTCTGGGAACAAAAAGAATCGGGTTCATGAAATACATTTTAACTTTGTTCGTTCTCACCGTGTCGTTTTTAGGCCAGCTTCACGCGGCCACCGGGACCAAGGACGACCCACTTCCCAGTGACCAGACGCTTTCGGAAAACGGCGGCCCGGTCAAAAATGTCACCTATTGGAAGCTGTTTCCCTCTTACGCCCAGCTCCAGTCGGGCGTGGCGAATTTTACCTTCAGTTGCGACGCCTATACGGTGCCGGATACTTTCGACATTTATTACGGCAGCCAGCTCGTCTGGTCCTCGGGCGGGTATATCGCCCACTACCATTCGGTGGATTTGAGCGTGAAGATCAACGGGCCGCTGGTGCTCAAGGTCGTCGTCAATGCGGCCAATAATCCTCAGACTAATACCGAGTGGACCTACACGATCGAGAGCCGCTACATCCTGCTCACCGACTTGAATAGCAATACCTCGGTCAATGAAGGGGACACCGACTACATCACCGGCGATAATCCGCCCTTGATGCCGCAATTGACGGCCTCGGTCCGCATCCCGCATACCAGCAGCACCGTCCGCTGGAGACTGACCGTGAAGTATGGCGCGAAGATCATCCACATCCCGGCCAATGGGAACTTCACCAAGCGAACCGCGGCGAGCAAAGCCTGGAACATTTACAACAACTACGTGGATGGCAAAGGAAACCCCCTCGGCTTCTTTGGCGGGCAGGCGACCCTCACCTTCCAGATTGATAACAAACCGATCAATCAGCTCGATTTCCGCATCGGGCGGCACCAATCCGGACGACACCACCTGCCGGAGCTACATCGATTCCCTGGCGAACGGTTCGACGCTTCCGTACTCGGTTGCGAAATACGAGACGCTCGGGCTGTGCGGGAGCGGCAGTCTTTACAACCAGTTCTACGACGACACCAGCGTGCTGCCGAAGCATAGCGCGAAGAAAAAGTCGGGCTTCCCCACGCGCACTGCCGTCCTCGGCTACGGGATTTTCCAATTGCAGAAACTGCCCAAGCCCACGCGGGATCAGTTCTGGAACTGGCAGTCGAATATCGCCGAAGGCGTTCGCCGCCTGACGGTCGCCACCGGCAGCACCAGCCCCTTGCAGATGACCGCGGTGGACGTGGCCAATGGCCTGCTCGCCGATCTGGCCAGCACCTATCCCACCGCCGAGGCGATGCCCGATGTGACCTATACGGATACCAATAACGTGGTCCACAGCTTCACCGCCACGGAGGCGACCATCCTGACGGCTTACGATACCTTCAAGGGATGCCCGAGCATCACCGTGACTCCGGCGGTCGCAGGTGGAAAGACCACGCGCCTGAGCTGCTGGACGTATGACTCGACCCAGCCCTCGGGCAGCCAGTGGACCTTCCACGGCAATATCCACGACTTCGTGAACAACGTGCTGATGCAGCTGGAGTAGGGGAAGCCCACGCTTCCTTGCTCCCGGTCGGATGGTGCGGGAGTGGCAAAGTCGTCCTTTTTGAATCTGGCCGGACCTGCTATCTTGCGGTGGTTTAGTATCCTCCGCCCACATGTCCACCTTCGTTCACCAGGAAAAGCCCGATCTCAACGCCAAAGTCCGCGACCTGCCCCACAAGCCCGGCGTCTATCTCATGCGCGACCGGCTCAACCGGGTGATCTACGTCGGCAAGGCGCGCAGCCTGCGCAAGCGGGTCGGGCAGTATTTCATGCCCTCGCGCAAATTTGCGGCGGATTTGAAGACGCGTGCATTGTTGGAAAGCATCTGGAATTTCGAGGTCCACATCGTGCGCAGCGAGCCCGAGGCGCTGCTGCTGGAGGGGAAGCTCATCAAGGAATTTCGCCCGAAGTACAATATCAGCTTCCGCGACGACAAGCGCTTCCTGCTCGTCAAGGTGGATGAGCGCGAGGACTGGCCACGGTTTCGACTCACCCGGCTGAACAAAGGGGACGGCGCCCGCTATTTCGGCCCGTTCGCCCACGCCGGGGCGTTGCGGCAGACGCTCAACCTCATGCGCAAGAAGTTTGGCGTGCTCACCTTTGGCCGCGGGACGCCGAGCGAGCGGGAGCTCAAATCGAGCACCTATCAGGTGCCGATGAAGCTGGCCGATATCACGACCGAGCAATACCGCGTGCGGGTGACGAATGCCTGCGAGTTCCTCGAAGGGCGCGCGCAATACATGCTCGACGAGCTGGAGGCCGAGATGAAGAAGGCCGCCGCCGCGCTCGACTTTGAAAAAGCCGCCGAGCTCCGCAACATGCTCAGCGATTTAAAGACGACCACCAAGCCGATCCATCGCTATACCCGCACGATGCGCGGGCGGGTGGGCGCGGCGATCGATCCCGATTCCGACATGCTGGAGTTGCAGGAGGCGCTGCACCTCACCACCCTGCCGCGCCGCATGGAGTGCTTCGATATTTCCAACATCAGCAGCACCCACATTGTCGCCAGCATGGTCTGCTTCGTGGACGGTCGCGCCGCCAATCATCTCTACCGCCGCTACCGGATCAAGACCACGGGCGGGCAAAACGATTTCGCCAGCATGGCGGAGGTCGTTCGCCGCCGCTACTCCCGCATCCTTTCCGAGGCCGGCGACGCCAATCCCGACGATGCCGAATTTTCGCAGGAAAACCCCGCCGAGGCCCTGGAGCGGCTCTCAACGCTCAACCCACAACCCGCAAGCCAGATTCGCCTGCCGGACCTGGTCATCGTGGACGGTGGCAAAGGGCAACTCAGTTCCGCCTGCAAGGAATTGCAGCGGCTCGGGTTGCACGATCTGCCGATCGTCGGGCTGGCAAAGGAGTTCGAGGAAATCTACCGCCCCGGCGAGAGCGAGCCGCTGCGCCTGTCGCACGATACCGGCGCGCTCAAGCTCATGCAGCGTATCCGCGATGAGGCGCACCGCTTTGCCAATGGCTACCATCAGCTCCTGCTCAAGCGCCGGATTGCCGAGAGCATCCTCGACGACTGCCCCGGCGTCAGCGAAAACCGCAAGCAACTCCTCCTCCGTCGCTTCGGTTCCGTCGCCCGCCTGCGCAAGGCAGGGGTGGACGAAATTGCGGCGACCGAGGGAATCGGTCGCAAGCTGGCCGAGACGGTCGCCGAGTTTCTCGCCCGGCGCGGTTGAGCGAGGTAAAGAGGGATTGCCAAGCAGCCCGGGCCGCGCAAGAGTCTTCGCCGAATGGTTTTCCGATCAATCTTCCCCAGCTTCCGCCTTTTCCTCGCACCGTTGCTGGCCGGTGGTCTGAGTGCGCTGGCGCAGGATCAGCAGATCACCGCGCTCACCCAGCCGGTGGCTCCCGCCGCCGCGCCGGATTCCACGCCGCTGCTGAAGCCCACCTGGGAAACCCAGAAGCACGCCGGCACGGTGATTCTCACCGTCCCGGCCCCGCGCGGGCAGATTGTGGATCGCAACGGCCAGCCCCTTGCGCAGACCCGCGTGAGCTACAATCTCGCGATCACTTTTCCCGCGCCCTTGAATTTCAGCGACAGCGAAGTGCTCACCTACACCCGCACCCAGTTGCAACTGGCCGCCTCGCTGCTGAACCGCCAGATCAGCCTCGATGCCGCGCCGGTGCTGAAGTTTTACCACGACCGGGGCATGATGCCGCTCGACATCGCGCAGGATTTGCAACCCTCCGAGATCGCCCTCATCCGCAAGCAGGCCGCGCCCGGGCTGGTCTTGAATCCGGTCTATCTCCGCTTTTACCCCAATGGACGGCTGGCCGCGCATCTGCTCGGCTATGTGGGCAAGACCGGTAAGACCGGCACCGGCCCCATCCAGGATAACGACCTGCTCTGGCCGGATATCGAGGGCCGCGAAGGGCTGGAGCAGACCTTTAACAGCCAGCTCGTCGGCAAGAACGGCCAGTTCAATATGACTTTCGACGCCCAGGGCCAGCGTACTTCGGAGAAGATTTCCCTGCCGCCGCAGCCCGGCTATAATGTCATCACCACCCTCGATCTCCACCTGCAGCAGCTTTGCGAGCAGGCGCTCGCCGGCGGGGCCAAGCGCGGAGCAATCGTGATCATGGACCCGAATAACGGCGACATCCTCGCCATGGCCTCCTGGCCCGAGTACAATCCGAACGACTGGATTCCCTCCATCTCCCCGGCGGAATACGACAAGTTGCAAAAGGATCCCGATGTGCCGCTGCTGCCGCGCGCCTTCCGCTCCGCTTATCCCCCCGGTTCCACCTTCAAGGTGATCGTCGGCATCGCCGCGCTGCAAAGCGGGAAAATCTCGCTCGACGACGAGTTCAGCGGCCCGGCCGCGATGACGATCGGCAATACCGTGATGCACAACTGGAAGCGCACGGATGCCGGCATGCTCAATTTCCACGAGGCCCTGGAGCAATCGTGCGATACGTGGTTCTACCAGGTCGGCATCAAGACCGGCTCCGCGCCGATTGTCGATTGGGCGCAGCGTTTCGGTTTCGGCGTCAAGACCGGCATCCCGCTCAAGGCCGAGGCCGATGGCCGCGTGCCCACCGACGATTACATGCAGAAAGTGCACGGACGCAAAATTCTCAATGGCGACATTGCGAATATCTCCATCGGCCAGGGCGACGTGCTGGTGACTCCGTTGCAAATGGCCGAGGCCATGGTCGCGGTCGCCAATGGCGGCAACCGCTTCCAGAGTCGCCTCGTCAAGCAAGTGCAAACGATTGATAACCGCATCGTCACCGCCTACCCGGTGCGCGTGCGTGAACAGTTGCCCATCGATCCCAAGATCTCCGCCGCCGTGCGCGACGCGATGATCGACGTGGTGAGCGGCGGCGGTGGCACCGCCCACAAGGCGGAGATCGACGGCATCCAGGTCGCCGGCAAAACCGGTACCGCGCAATGGGGCCCGAAAAAGAAAGAGCGCAACGCCGCATGGTTCGCCGGCTTCGCCCCTGCCAAGAAGCCGCAATACGCCTTCGCCGCCGTTTACGAGGGCGAGATCGGCGAGAGCACCCACGGCGGCGAATACGCCGCCCCCCTCATCGCCAAAGTGCTGAAGCCCGTCTTCAAAGACCAGCAGGACGCCGAAAAGGCCGCGAAAAAAGCCGCCAAGGCCGCCGCCAAAAAATCGAAGGACGCCGACAGCGATTCCGATAACTCCGACCACAGCGACGAAAAGCCCAAGCCCGCGAAAGACAATTCCGATAATTCCAGCAACGACGAGAGCGATTGATTTTCACAGGCTCTCAAGCGCACCCGGGAAAAATCAGCATACAAATTTTTTACAAATCTTTGACGAGCGTCTGACAACCCGGTTCGCAATTTGAGCGAGGCTCGGGCCATGAAAAAGAAGCTCATTGTTCATGGCGGACGGGATTCTTGGCAGTAACTGAAGTTAATTCTAACCCGGTTACAGTGAGATTAAAAAAGCTCGTAGGAAATCCTCGGATTCGGAAAGGGGAATTTATTGGGACTTGAAGTGTTCTAGGAAACTTGTTTATACCTGAACCTAGATTTTTGCTGATGCTGTTTGAGTAAAGGAAGTAGCACCGTTCGCTCTAATACAACGAAATCTTGGAGTGCATTCTTCAAATCAAATATTCAACAAATACAGAAATGAGCGAATCAAATCCTAAGCCTCCACCTCCACGGCCAACTCCTTCACCTTCACCTGTACGGCGTGATGGAGCAAACAAACCGCCAACTCCACATCCCCGATAATGGCAGACGAAAAAAGAGCCCTCCGAAAGCAACCAATCAGCCTCAGCCTGTACGTAGGTCATTGGCTGAGCACTCTGACGCAATTCAGAAATTACGAACCTTTAACCGTAAAGAATCAGCGCACGCTGAAAATCAGAATCCTAAAAAATCATCAGAGAAAAAAGGAGGATCCTAAGGTAATGAAGCCATGAATGTAAGGCTGCTCTGATTTCATGAGAGTGTAGGGAAATCCAAAATAGTCCAAGGCAAAAAAACAAGCAGGCGATGAAGATTGCCGGGGTAAATAAAAGCAATTTTCGGCTTAAATTTATGGCATCGCCTGCGGTTTCGTTTCTGTCGATGTTGTCTCGGATACGCTGTTGCCATCCCGCGATCTCAATAATCTTCATCCACTTAAGGTCGCGCTCCACAAAGTCTTTGATCAGCAAATTTTGCGGTTCGTTTCCCATGCCCAGACAATCAACGGTTTTTATAACTTTTGTAAAAAGTAATATTGCAGCAATGCCAGTGCACGTTAGAACAAAAATCAGTGGCAACAGCAACCACCATCGTTGATTCAGGAAGCCACTGTTCATATCTATAAGTTTTACGCCAAAACTGGTGGCTAGACCGAAAAGCCCGTATATCCAGTTGAGCGTAGTGTGTGCTTCTTTTTTCAGATCATCACGTGCATCAACTTGCGATTTCAAAACAGTTCGACATTCGGTTTCGATGAAATTAATTTTTTCATCAGATAGTAAATCACCACTAATCGCATCAAGTTCAGCGATCATCTGGTCAAATGTTCGATCAATTTTTTTTTCAGTTTTTGAAACCTTTGAACTCATAGTATGTAATGCATATCAACTGTGATCGTATCATCTCTTTGTTACCAAAAAAGGCTTTAATCGGAGATGGTTTCAACGGGTTGTGAATGATCGAGGTTTCTGAATTTTATGAATAAGATTTCCAGTTGTAATCAATTGAAGGATTTGCGCAGAAACAAGTGGAGAGGTATCCCAAATTCACCGGGCATATATTGGTGGTATTTTCCGAAATCTGATCTGATCCGCTTGAATATAAATAATCATCAATTTCTCAAGTTTCATTCAATTCCTAATGGGAGTGTTTGCTTATACGTTGGAGTTGCAAGTGTGCTCTCAAAACGCATTAAATGGCACGGCGATCAACATCTCACTGATGGAGCATTGAGATCCCGCTTTCTTTCTACACTGCGCTTCAGTATTTTAGCTATGCTAAAAATTCATTACAAAGACGGAGAAAAGGTCGTGAATTGTGTGTTTGATAAACTTCACGTGAGGTGGAAAACGACTTCATCAAAGAATGAAGCGCGAAGTTTAGAGATGAAGGAGCTTTGTGGCGAGTATCATTATCCGCTAAACATTCAGCACAACAGAAACACGTTAGTTGCGGAATACGTGCAGCGACTTCGTTCCGCGCGCAAAATATACAGAAAGACTTATCTGCTGTAATTTTTTCAAATTTGAGTTGGTTGAATATCAAACTCAATAGAGAAGAAATATCCCACCATTTACATTTTGGCCCAAGCTATTGAGCATTTCTTTGCAACTGAGGCTTTTTTCTTGCTCCTCATTGAGGTGTGATCTGCTGCGACAGAGCGAGATTTCAACAGTGGGTTGTTACCCAAACAAATCGCCCTGCACCCGCGTCTCCACCTTGCCCGCTTCCTCGCGGATTTCCTGCAAGAGGCCTTTGAACTCGCACTTCTCCAGCTCGGCAATGAGCTCCGGATAGCGGGGAGTGATGGTCAGTTCCTCAAGCGGTGCGGGGACGGGGAGGTCGAGATCGAGGCGCACCATTTCGCGATTTTGGATGATGCGCTCCTTGGCGGCGACCAGCTTGTCGCGCATGCGGATATTTTTTACGGCGTCGGTATTATTGAGGATGGTGGTGAGGCTGCCGTGTTCGCGAATGAGGCCGGCGGCGGTCTTGGGGCCGAGGCCGTCCACGCCGGGGATGTTGTCCACCGTGTCGCCGATCAGCGCGAGCACGTCGCCGATCTGCCCGGGCTCGACGCCCCATTTATCGCGCACTTTTTCCACGCCGAGCAGGGCAAAGGTATCCTGCGGGGTGGGGAGATCGGCCTTGTTGGTGGTATAGACGCTCACGCCGTCGCCGACCAGTTGGAAGAGGTCCTTGTCGTTGGTGGCGAGGACGACTTGGTGGCCTTTCGCCTTCGCCTCCACGGCGTAGGTGGCCATCAGATCGTCCGCTTCGGTGTTTTCGAGGCCGAGGCTGGCGAAGCCGAGCATGGGGACGATGTTTTGAATGAAGGTGATCTGCGGGCGCATCTCGTCGGGCATCTCGGAGCGCTGCTGCTTGTACTCGGGCTGGAGCGCGGTGCGGCGCTCGGGAATCCCCATGTCCCAGATCACGGCGGCGAGATCGGGCTGCAAATCCTTGATCATCCGGCGGAGCGTCTTGATGAAGCCGTAGATGGCGTTGGTCGGCTCGCCGCGCGAGTTGGAGAGGCTGCGGATCGCGAAGAAGGAGCGGTAAACGTAATAATGGCCGTCAACGAGGAGCAATTTCACAAACTGCACGCTAGCGGAATTGCGCGGGAGGTGAAACAATTCCTGCATGGTCAAAATCAGCATCGAATATACCGGCCAGTTGCACTGCGACGCCACGCATGGTCCCTCGGGCGCCGTGCTGTCCACCGACGCGCCTGTGGACAACCATGGCAAGGGCGAATCCTTCTCGCCCACCGATCTGGTCGCCACCGCGCTGGGCACCTGCATGGCGACGGTCATGGGCATCTACGCCCGGGAGCGCGATATCGATCTGAGCGGGATGAAAATCGAGGTGAGCAAGGAAATGACCCCGCCGCCGCGCCGCATCGCGAAGCTCACCACCGAGATCTGGATGCCGCCGGCCCTGCCGCGCAATCTTGCGCTGGAAAATGTGGCGCTCACCTGCCCGGTGCATCGCAGCGTGCATCCCGACGTGGAAAAGCCGGTCACCTTCCACTGGCAGGCGGAAGCGAAGTAATGGACCGCGTTGCGATTTCCGGCCTCGGCTGGGTGACTCCGCTGGGGAATGGCCTGGACGAAGTATGGCAGCGCCTGCAAGCGGGCGAGCGTGCGCCCGTGGGCGAGGTGAAGAGCCCGCAGACGGGCCGCAGCTATCCCTGCATCGCGGTGCCGAAGGAGGCGACCGCGGCCTTGAATCGCAACCCGCGCCTGCGGCGTTCGAGCGTGATCAGCTTTTTCACCACCGCCGCCGCGCTGGCCGCGCTGGAGCATGCGGGCTTGAAGGTCGAGGCCGCCAATGCGGAGCGCATCGCGGTGGTCTTCGCGGTCTCGAATGGCGGGGTGGTTTACACCCGCAAGTTTTACGAGACGATCGTCGCGCAAGGCGCGGGGGCGGCGAGTCCGCTGCTGTTTCCCGAGACGGTGTACAACGCGCCCGCCAGTCATCTCGCGGCGGTGCTGGGAATCACCGGGCTCACCTACACGCTGGTCGGCGATGCCTCGGTGGGCATCGCGGCGTTGAAATATGGCGAGCAACTCCTGCTCGCGGGCGAGGCGGATCATTGCATCGTGGTCGGCGGCGAGGAAATTGACTGGGTGCTTTGCGAGGCGTACCGCGAATGGCGACTGCCCGTGACGCTCAGCGAAGGCGCGGCCGCGATCGTGCTCAGCCGCGAAGGCCGCTGGCGCTGCACCGCCATTCACGAGGGCGTGCCCTTTGCCGGGCAAAATGCGGCAAAGGATGCTTTGCAGTGCGTGCTGGGCGACCTGGCGAAAGTCGCCCCCGCGGCAATCGCGGTTACCTCCGCCAACGGCACCTTCATCGACGCGATCGAATCCGCTGCCCTCGGCGAGACCTTTCCTGAAGCGGCGCTCCTCCAGCCCAAGACCACCCTTGGTGAAGCTCCCGGTGCCGGCGCGCTCATGCAAACCGTGATCGCCGCCCTCGCCGTGGAAAACCGCCCCGGGGTCGCGGCGCTGGTTTCCTGCCTCGGGCTCAACCAGCAGGCGAGTGGGTTGGTGCTGGAAGCGGTTTAGGGCGGGCCTCTTTTTCCAGGGCCAGCTTCCAGTCGGTCACCTCTACCGAGACGTAAATTCCCTTGGGATCGTATTGCGGATCGGATTCGTCGCAGTCGTAAACGTGCAATACCACCTTGTTTCCTTTCCAGGCTTCGATCTCCATGTAAGTGGACCAATGGGGAAAATGTTTTCCATAAAACCGGCGAAACATGGAATGGGTAAAAACCCGGCAGGCGCGATCGCTGGCGCGCCAGATGCAGACCGGTCGGAAGAACCGGGCCTGGATTTCGGGCTGAAGCGCGACCGCGCTGCCATCGGGCCGCCAGCAAGGTGCGAATTGTTCTGCCACCGGTCCGTTGGTGGTCATCAATTTGAGCAACGAGCTCCTTCCCGGGCCTTCCTGAATCTCGCCATCCACGACCCGGGTTTGCGGCGCAAAATGGTTGCTAACGTCGTCCGGGGGAATGGTTGGCGCGAGGAGCTGGCGGTTATGCAGCGCGAGGTCGGCGATCATCGGGCGGCGGCGTTGTTCGTAGAGCACCCATTTTCGATTCGGGCTCACGGAAAACATCGGCGAGGAAAAATCCCGTTGCAGCAGACCGAGCGCGCGCGTGGCTACTCCCCGGGGTTCCTCGGTGGCGGTCCGTTGGTATTCCCGTAGCGCTGCGGTGTAAGTGGGTAGCTGTGCGGTGTCGATTTGGTAGAAGCGGCTGCCAATCGCCCGCGCGGCCTGTCTCCGGATGGAAAGCCCCTCATCCGCGAGTAAAGGAAGGCAGGCCTCCGGAATGCGCGGATCCTCTACGAGTTGAATATCATCCACCGCCGTCCGCCGCACTTTGAGATCAGGCGATCGAAGATTTCCCAGCAGACGATCGATATCCACACCGGCCTGGATTTGACCCAGCCCGGCACCGCACAACACGGGAAGCAGCCAGCGGATGGAAAACTTCAATGAGATGTTCATTCCCTGAATACGTGGGGATGCGTGGGAAACTTTCACCGGATTTTTTCGGTTCGAATGGCCTCCATCAGAGGGAGCGGGGATTACTTCCGCATCTTCAACAACAGAACTGGCATGCTTACGCGATGCCGCACCTTATCCGCCGTGCTGCCGTGAATGAGGTCCCCCAGCAGCTGGTGTCCATGCGTGGACATGGCGATGAGATCGACCTTTCGTTCGCCGGCGAGGCGGGCGATTTCCCGGGCGGGTTCTCCCATGGCCAGGACGTAGTCCGTATCAAAACCAGCCTGGCGCAGTTCGTTGGCCCGATGCTCCAGATAGGCCCGGTCGGCCTTAATTTCCTCGCCTTCAGCCAGTTCCAAGCGGTCGTAATTGCGCGCCACCCACCCGTCCGCGACATGCATTAAAAGCAATCGCGAGTGGGCTAGGCGGGCCAGCGGCTTGATGTGATCCAGGATCGTTTCATCTGCCGGACCGTTTTCGAGCGGAACTAGAATCTGCTGATACATGGGGGGCAGGAAAATGTAACGCCCGCAGTGCGTGATATGCAAATCCAGGATGTATTCTTTATCATAAGCCGTGGTCCGGCCTCATATCCTGCGTCATAAGCATTAATTGCGTGTGCGCCTGATTATGCGGGGATGGCTTGGAGGGAAAAAGTTCCCGGGTGAAACGGGGAGTGAAGGCATAAAATGCCACCCGTTGTGGCGATGGATTCTCAAACCCACATCTCATTGTTGAGAGACAAAAATGGCAAAAACCACTGCTTTTTCATGTTCAGGCGCAGGGAGAGGTCAGAACGACGGATATGAAATTGTAGTCCAAAATACCGGCGCGTGTAGGAATTATGGTAATTATAATAAGTATAATGAATTAAGGATTTCGCGGCATGTGCTGGGCTTAACCGGCAGGGGAGTATGAAATCCCTCAACCGAATTGTTGGTGTCTGTGTCGCGCTTGGTCTCAGCGCGCAGACGTGGAATATGCAGGCGGCGACCACCGCACCCGCGTTGACGCAAAACGCGGTCGCGAACAGCTACGTTCGCAATGGCACTTACGCCGCG
>JASGKO010000002.1:0-7251 GCA_049840595.1 Chthoniobacteraceae bacterium | reverse complement strand
GGCTGATGGAGATTCCCGATCAATACTATGCGCTAAAATCGCTCCCGACCGAATCCGCCCGGTTGCCAATGTCGGAAGGCCAGCCCGATTTTGCCTTTGCCGACGAGGCGGACGGGGTGGTCGCCGTCAAGCATGGCGACGAGACTTTCTACGCCTCGCTCTACTGGCGGGCGCGGAGTGCGATCAATTTCCTCGCCCGCGTTCATGATACGCGGCCTGCCTTCGATCAGATTGCCGTGGTGCGGCAGGACGAGCAGTTCGAGCCCTCGGGAATGGAATACACGCGACCGGACTGGACCAATATGGGCTTTGGCAATGGCGGCCTCCGCTACCCAGGCGATCTGCATTCGGCGGAGGCGGGGGAGAAACTGCCTATCGCGAAAATCCCCGACGGCATCACCTTCAAGCCCGGTGATGAAAATCCGTATGCCGGTCGCGCGTCCTTCTACCAACTGCGCTATGGAAACTATCTCATTGGCATGAATGCCTCGACGGAAAAGACCTATCAGCTCGCCGTGCCGGAGGAGGTGAAAAAAGCGCCCGATCTCATCACGGGCAAAACCATCGAAACCAAGGGCGGCGTTTCCGTTGCGCCGGAGTCCACCGTTATTCTTTATCTGGGCCACTAATTATCATGAGTCTCATCCACAATCCTATTTTGCCGGGTTTTCATCCCGATCCCTCCATCGTCCGCGTGGGCGAGGATTACTACATCGCGAACAGCACCTTTGAGTGGTTTCCGGGCGTGCCGATTCACCACTCCCGCGATCTGGTGAACTGGGAGCTGGTCGGCCACGCGCTTACCCGGAAGTCCCAGCTCGACCTGCGCGGGATCGCGGATTCCGCAGGCGTGTGGGCGCCTTCGATGAGTTATCACGACGGTCAGTTCTGGCTCATTTACACGAACATCCGCACCTGCGGGATGGGGCGTCCGTTCAAGGATATCGGCATCTATCTTACCACGGCCAAGGAGGTCGCCGGCCCTTGGAGCGATCCCATTACCCTCAATTCCATCGGTTTCGATCCGTCGCTCTTTCACGATGACGATGGGCGCAAGTGGCTGGTGAACATGATCTGGGATTTTCGCAAGGGGCGCTATGCCTTCGCGGGCATCGTCGTGCAGGAGTATGATCACACCCAGGGCAAGCTGGTGGGGCCGATGCACAAGATTCTGGAAAAGAACCGCATCCTCACCGAGGGGCCGAATATCTATAAACGAGACGGTTGGTATTACCTGATGCTCGCGGAGGGCGGCACGGGATGGAACCATGGCATCAGCATGGCGCGGTCGCGGTCCGTTACCGGTCCCTACGAGCTCGATCCGCAGGAGTGTGTGATTACTTCCCGCGATGACGCCTCGCTCGTGCTGCAAAAGGCGGGGCACGGGGAACTCGTGCAGACGCCGTCGGGCGAGTGGATTCTGGTGCATCTGGCCAGCCGTCCGCTACGGACGAGTGCCGGGGTAAATCCCAATTCGCCGGACAAAACCGCCAGCGCGCAGGCGCACGCGGGGCATCGTTGCATGCTGGGCCGCGAGACCTGCCTGCAACGGGTGGAGTGGTCGGCCGATGGCTGGCTGCGGCTGGCGAATGGGACCGTGCACGGGGACGTGGAGGTGGCCCAACCGCAGGGGCTGCCGGCTCCGGGGGCGGTCGTGGCCGGGACGAAGGATGATTTCGATGCAACGACGCTCGACCTGCGCTGGAGTTCGTTGCGCGTGCCCGCGAGTGAGGACTGGCTTTCCCTTGCCGCCCGGCCGGGCTGGCTGCGGCTCACGGGGCGGGACAGCGTCTTTTCCCTCTTCGAGCAAAGCCTGGTCGCACGCCGGGTGCAGGGCTTTCACCTGCGGGCGGAGACGTGCCTGGAATTTGCGCCCGCGCATTTCACCCAGATGGCCGGGCTCATTTTCTACTACGACACCCGCCAGCATTTTTACCTGCGGGTGACGCATGACGAGGTGCTGGGGAAGGTGCTGGGCATCATCCTCACCGACGACGGCAAGTATGACGAGATTCCCGATTCGCAGGTGGCGATCAATGATTGGGCGCGTGTTTATCTGCGGGCGGAAATCAACGGCGAGTCCCTGCAATTCTCGGCCTCGCCCGATGGCCAAACCTGGCAGGACGTGGGCCCGGTGCTTGATGCCTCGAAGCTCTCCGACGACTACGGCAGCACGCTGCGCTTCACTGGCTCGCTGATCGGCCTTTGCGCCCAGGATCTGAACGGCACGCGCACCACGGCCGACTTCGACTACTTCAGCCTCAAGGATTTGGAGTGAGTGGTGGGGCAAGCCGCTCGTGTTTAACGGGCGGCTTGCTCAATATAGGCGATTTCCTTTTTGGCCTCGGCCAGGGTTTCTGCGAGATCGAAATCCTCCACACTGCAAATGCCGGCGGGCGTGAATTCCAGCGTCATCGGCACGGGGGCGGGGAGTTGTGCCAGCAGCTCGGGCCACGAGAAGAGGCCGGTGGCGAGTGGTTCAAAGCCTTTTTCCACGTTGCGGTTTTGCAGGTGGAGATGGCGGATATAGGGCGCCTCCAGCTTGATTTGCGCGAGCGCTTTTTCCGCATCGAAAAAGGTGGGCTGGAAGAGCAGGCCTGCCTTGGGCGCTTTGAGTTGCCGGATCATCTCCACCAGGACCTCGGGGTCTTCGGCGATGGAGTCATCGTGCGTTTCGATGAGCAGTTCGACCCCGGGCAGGCGGCTGGCGAGGAGCTCGATCCGCTCGCGGAAGACGGCCACGGCCACGGAATTTTTCGGGTCAATGCCGCCTCCGGCAAAAACGCGCATCTTCTGGAAGCCAAAGGTTTCGATGAGCCCTTTCGTTCGCTCGATTTCTTCGGCAACCGTCTGGTCGGAAGTCTGGGCCGGGTTCAGCGTGAGATAGCTGCTGAGCATCACAGGCGTCATTCCCAGTCGCGCGAAGCTTTGGCCGATTGCTTCGAGGCTGGGAGCCTGGGTGAGGTGTGGTTCGAAAATCTCCAGCTCGTGGAAGCCGGCTTCGGCAATGGCCGGCAGCAGCTCCACGAGCGGGCGGGTGACCCGTTGCGGAGTCCAGCGGGCGGGTTCGACGGCGATGGTGTGAAAGAGAATGGGTGTGGCGCTCATGGATCGTTTCGATTGTGCGAAGAGAACGGTGAAGAGGGCAAACTGGATTCGTGTTTAACGGGAAACCCCTGTGGATGCTTGACCGTTTCCACGACATTGGCAAGGCTGCGGGCTTTCCCATTTACCCATGAGTATCGTTGCAATTGACGTTGGCGGAACCCGCATCAAATACGGCCTGTTTTCCCAGGGCCAACTGGCCCATGTGGATGCCATCCCGGTGCGGTCGGGCGAATTGTTTCCCGAGATGCTGGCGCATGTCCGCGATGCGGCCAACGCGGCCTCCGAACGGCTGGGCCTGGGACGGTGCGAGGGCATCAGTATTTCCTATCCCGGCTATGTGGACCCCGAGCGTGGGCAGGTGACGGCGACCTTCGGCAAATTCGACGACGCAAAGGATTTCGATCTGCCGGGCTGGATTCGCGGGCATTGGGATGTGCCGTTTGTGATTGATAACGATGCGCGGCTGGCACTCTACGGGGAGTGGTTGCACGGCGCGGGGCGTGGTGTGGACGATCTCATCGTAGTGACGCTGGGCACGGGCTTCGGCACGGCGGCACTGATTGATGGCAGGATGGTGAGTGGTCGTCACTTCCAGGCCAGCAACCTGGGCGGGCACAGCATCGTTTCCTACGCGGGGCGGGAATGCCCATGCGGCAACCGGGGCTGCCTGGAGGCGGAAGCCTCCACGTGGGCGCTCCCGGAAATCGCGCGGGAATACCAGATGGATTCCGCGCTTTTTGCCGAAAAGGTTATTGATTACGAGGCCGTCTTCCGCCTCGAAAAAGCCGGAGATGCGCTGGCGGCCAAACTCGCCGAGCGCAGTATCGCGGCGTGGTCGGCCGCGATGGTGAACCTCATCCATGCCTTCGATCCAGTGCGGCTGGTCATCGGCGGGGGTATCATGCGTGGGGCGGAAATTATCCTGCCCCGGTTGCGGGAGCGGATTCACCGGGTGTCGATTACGCCATGGGGGAAGGTGGAGGTGTTGGCCGGGGCGTATCCCGATGCGGCGGCCCTTTGGGGTGGACATGCTTTGTTGATGCGCAAGGCTGGGACTTAGGGACTTAATAAGCGCGAGACAAAGCGTAAGAAAGGGGCCGGGCTTTTAATTTCCAGGCTTGCCCAGCAGCCTGCCCGCAGTTGAAACTAACCAACCTATGCGTTTCGAAAATCAAGTCGTCATTGTCACCGGCGCGAGCCGTGGAATCGGCCAGGCCATTGCCCTTCGCTTTGCGAAAGAGGGGGCCAAGGTTGCCTGTGTGAGCCGTTCCGAAGCCAGCTCCGGCAAGGTCGCCGAGGAGATTAACGCCCTGTTTCCCGGCATGGCCAAGGCCTATGCGGTGGACGTGGCCGATGCCAAGGCGGTGACGGAAACCGCGGCGAAGGTGCTCGCCGATTTCGGCAAGGTGGACGTGCTGGTGAACAATGCCGGCATCACCAAGGACGGTCTCGCCATGCGCATGAGCGAGGACGATTGGGACTCCGTGGTGGATACGAATTTGAAGGGCGCGTTTTTCTTCATCCAGGGCGTCATGCGTCCGATGATGAAGCAGCGCACCGGTCGCATCATCAACATCAGCAGCGTGAGCGGCCTCGTCGGCAATGCCGGGCAGACCAACTACGCGGCGAGCAAGGCCGGCCTGCTCGGCCTGACCATGTCGCTCGCCCGCGAACTCGCCAGCCGCAACATCACCGTCAACGCGGTCGCCCCCGGCTTCATCACCACCGACATGACCGAGGTGCTGCCCGAGAATATCAAGTCCACCGTCGTCGGCAGCATCCCGCTTGGCCGTTTCGGCGAGACTGACGACATCGCCTCCGCCGTCGCCTTCCTCGCGAGCAATGAGGCGAAATACATCACCGGCCAGTGTCTCACCGTGGACGGTGGGATGGTGATGTAACCTCGACTTACTGAAATTGAACCGCGGCGGACGCGGCGAAACTAGAGCCGCCAAGTTTTTTACAACCCTGCTAAATTACCCTGATTTCGCAGGGTTGTATTTTTTATGGTTTTCCCCGCCGTGCTCGCCGCGTCCGCCGTGGTAAATTACTCTGGGCCGTCCTGTATGACACGGACCCCGTTTGCGAAGCGTCGGGTTTGGACTTTCATACATCCCCAAACGTTTCTAACGGCGAAGTTGAGCAGGGGACGTAAGTGTTACGTTTCGTTGACAACCCGTTGGTCTCGCTTAACGTCCCAAACACCTTTAAAATGCAAACTTCAGCCGCAGAACCTTCGTCGGCGCAGGACAAAGCTTTTATCACACATGCTCCGGGGCATTGGCCGGATGTCCCTGCCGAACAGTGGAACGATTGGAAATGGCAGCTTAAAAACAGCCTGAAAAGCCTGCGTCAGATCGAGGAGAAACTGCCTTTGCTGAAGGAGGAGCGCGAGGGAATTCTTTTCTCGGCCAACAAGCTGGCGATGGGGATCACGCCGCATTTTTTCAACCTGATTGACCCGAACGATCCCAACGATCCAATCCGCCGCCAGGTGGTCCCTCGGTTTGAGGAGACGCTGATCTCGCCCGCCGAGATGGCCGACCCGTGTGGGGAGGATTCGCACATGCCGGTGCCGGGGCTGGTTCACCGCTATCCCGATCGCGTTCTGTTTCTGGTCACTGACCGTTGCGCCAGCTACTGCCGCTATTGCACCCGCAGCCGCGTGGTGAGCGGAGCCGGGGAGCAGGAATTGCACACCGATTTCGAAGAGGCGTTCAGAGTCCCTCGAGCAACACAGCGAGATTCGCGACGTGCTGTTTTCCGGCGGCGATCCGCTGCTGTTTTCCGACGACAAGCTGGAATACCTGCTCAAGCGGGTGCGCGCGATCGAACATATCGAGTTCGTTCGCATCGGTTCCCGCGTGCCGATTTTTCTTCCGCAACGGATCACGCCCGAGCTTTGCGCGATGCTGCAAAAGTATCACCCGCTCTGGATGAGCGTGCATGTGAATCACGCCCGCGAATTGACCACCGAGGTGAAGGCGGCGCTGGAGCGACTGGCGAACGCCGGCATCCCGCTGGGCAACCAAAGTGTGCTCCTCCGTGGCGTGAACGACAACGCCGAGACGATGAAGACCTTGGTGCAAAAACTTCTGCGTTGCCGGGTGCGACCGTATTACCTCTATCAGCTCGACCTCATCAAAGGCTCGTCGCACCTCAAGGTGCCGGTGAGCAAGGGGATTGAAATCATTGAGGCGCTCCGCGGGCATACCACGGGCTATGCGGTGCCTCAGTATGTCATCGATGCCCCCGGTGGCGGCGGCAAAGTGCCCGTCAATCCGGCCTACGAGCTTTACCACGATGCGGAGAAAGTCGTGATTCGGAATTACGAGGGGAAGATCTTCGAATACCCCGAATCGGCCTACTCCGGTCCGGCGGAAACTCCGGCCCCGGCTCCCGAGCCCGTGGTCGAAGCCGCGAAGGAGCCGGACGACTGTAAATGCTGCGGTTGTTCCTGAAGCGAAGGCATTTAATCATCAGCGCGGAACAATTAACGCTTGAATTTGCGCGCCTGCTCGGCGACGCCTGATGGGCTATGGCCGGACTGATCATCAAACCACGCGCTCGCATCTACCACGGGCACGACTGGGTCTATACCACCGAAATTCTCAAAAGCTGGGGCGACCTGGAAGATGGATGCGTGGTTACGCTCAAAGACGGTCGCGACCGGTTGATCGGGAGTGCGATCTACAATTCAAAGTCGCAGATCATTGCCCGTCGCTTTTCCCGGCAGCGGCAGGATCTAGACCTCGATTTTTTCCAGCGCCGGATCAAGCAGGCGGTGGCCTACCGCGAGCGGCGAGGCGTGAATCTCCAGCTTTGCCGTCTCGTGTGGAGCGAGAGCGACGGCCTTCCCGGCCTGATCGTGGATCGCTACGGCGATACGCTGGTGTTGCAGACGCTGACGCTGGCGATGGAATTGCGCCGTGATTTGATCGTGCAAGCACTGCTTGAAATCATCGCCCCGGCCACCATTATTGAGCGCAATGATGCGCCGATCCGCAAGGCGGAGGGCATGGAACTGCGCACCGGCGTCCTGCACGGCGAAGCCAGGCCGGTGGAGGTGGTGATCGATGGGCTGAACTTCCGCCTCGATCTGTTGCAGGGGCAGAAGACCGGCTTCTATCTCGACCAGGTGGA
>JASGKO010000001.1:0-29356 GCA_049840595.1 Chthoniobacteraceae bacterium | reverse complement strand
ACGTATTGCTAAGGTTAGAGGAAAGACTATAGAATCCGAACAGCACCTAACACCAAGGGCCTGCTGACTCTCGCGGGCACGCCGAAGGATCTCTACTATCTTTTCCAGTCCTTCTTCAATCCCGCCAAAAAAGTGCTGCACCTTTGCGACCGGAAGTTTTCTCTGCGCTCGTTCGCGGCGGATAACGGAATCAAGGCCTACTCGATGTGCGGGCCTGGGCCCACCATCAATGGAAACCCGTGAAACCCTAAAATGGCGACTACCACCTGCCCGATTCCGGAAATCAAAAACAAGGACGGCAGCCAGACCCCGGTGCCCGGCATTGCGATCAATAACGTTTTCTTTTGGAAGACCCCGCTTCAGCCCGGTCGCAATGAGATCGTGGCGACCGCGCCCGATGGCAGCCAGGATCGCATGATCGTTTATCAAAAGCCCACGCCGGACCGCATGCCGGTGGATCAACAGGCCTTGGTTCAAAACGTGGACAGCTCGAATTGGGAAACCCCGCCTACTTCATCGATCGCCCGGTGGAACCGCAGGGCGCTTTCTATACCGAGGCCGACGGTACCTCCGACAACACCTTCGACTGGTTGCCGAAGGAAATCACCGGAGCCTCGTGGATTGCCACGCGCCGCTTGAGCGACCCCAGGCAGCGCACCGATCTTTCCTTCCGCATCAATCCCAACTCGGCCGGGGCCACCGTCTGCGTGCTTTTCTCCAAGGGCACCTACCCCACCGTCACGCTCAAGAAGCCGGATGCCGGCCTTGCGACTGCCGCGGAGAGTTTGCGGAAGTCACTCACGGCCGGGCGGGTTTCAAGCCCACGGGAACCCCGGTGGTCTGGCGTGACCACGAGTTGAACCGCGCCCGAGGCCGAGCTGTGGAGCTTCACCGCCTCACCCGGGGCCAAAGTGAGCATCCCCGGCCAGAGCCTCGATTACGTGGTGATGGTGCGCGCCGCCTCGAAGTAAGTCGCGCCAATGCCATTTTAGGTCGTGGTTCACGAATTTCCAAGCAGGTCCTTCCGGTCATGAAAGCGCTCCATGCTCTGATCGTGCTAGCCACGGCCCTATGGGCCGTTGGGGAAGACGAAGACTCGGGAATCCAGTTCCAAAGGGAGTGATCATTCCGTCGTGATTTTTGGCAGAGCGCTTTTTTTTCATGGCCCGGCTTCTCCTAACGGCCCATAGGGCCGTGGCTACAGCGTGGCTGGAGCTCTCGTGCTGAAGGGGCGTGGTTTTCGCCTTCTGTTTTGCAAAGCGGTTCCCGAAAATCATTTCCGAAACGAAAGCGGAAGAACGCCAACGGCGTTCCCTCTACCAGCCCAGGGTTGGCGCCGACATTGGGCGCGCCTACCCTGGGACCAACCCACTAAAATCCTCCGGAACCCTGGGAGGGGTCCCCCTCACGGGCGCGGGCCGCCCTCGTCTTGCTTGCCATTCGGAAATTGCTTTCGAGAACGGCTGCGGTTGCCGGCGACGCCACCGGCTCACTCCGCAGGAGCAAAGGATTGTCATCGAGGGGAGGAACGGTTAAATCCCGGCTCAAATGATGGCCATTCCCCCCTTCCATCGTGGGCTCAAGCCCCCCCTCTTCATCGCGACCTTTCTCGCCTCGGCACTGCTGGCGGGCGGGAAACCGGCGCAAAACCCGTTCATTGCCAAAAACGAGATCACCTGGACGTCGCTGGGAAAAAACGAGAACGATTCCATGCCGATCGGCAATGGCGATCTCGCCGCGAATGGATGGACCGAGGCGAACGGCGATCTCGTCGTCTTGCTGGCGAAGTCCGATGCGTGGACGGAACAAGGAGCGCTGGTAAAAGCTCGCCGGTGCGGATCAAGCTGACCCCCAATCCTTTTGCCGGAGGAGTTTTCCAGCAAAGTCTCAAGCTGGAATCGGCGGTCATTGAATTGAAGTCCGGCCCCAATGTCGTTCTAATTTGGGCCGATGCCAATCAACCCGTCATTCATGTGGAGGGGAAGTTTGCTCAATCGACCACGCTCCGGGCCGAGGCCGAGTTTTGGCGAAAGACCCAGCCCTGTCCCGATGGCTCGCCCGGCGCGGCTGATCCCAAAGTCATGGCCGGTGACGCCGCCCCGCCCGCCGCGCCCCACCTTATTCTTCCCGCCACGCCAGCACGCGTCGCGTGGGCTCGATCATAACGCCGAGAGCAACTACCCCACATCCTCTAAGCAGGAACATCTCGAAGCGAGCCTCGGCAAATTCCCCGATCCCATGGACCCCGGAGCTTTCGGCGCCGCCCTCGTCGGGCCGGGCCTGGTCAGCGTGGGCGATCGCACCTTGCAATCGAGCGCCGCTTCGTCAGAGTCTCCAGCTCGAGATCGTGGCGCTGACGCAGAAGCAATGCGCCTCGCCCCAGACATGGCTCACCGCAATGGACCGGCAGATCGCAAAAATCGAGGCGATCAAGCTGGAGGCCGCCCGCACCGCTCATGAGCAATGGTGGAGCGATTTTTGGAACCGGAGCTGGATCGAGGTTTCCCGCGGCCCCGCGGCGGCGGAGGTCTCCCAGGGCTACGCCATCCAGCGTTACCTGCTCGCGTGCTCTTTCGCGGGGAGAGATTCCGCCCAAGTTCAACGGCTGGGCTCTTCACCGTCGGGCACGATCTCGACCCGGCGGTCAAAAAGCAGGACCGGCTCGAGCACGATCCCGATTACCGCGCCGGGCGAGTGCTACTGGAACCAAAACAATCGCCTGCTCTACTGGCCCCTCATTGCCACCGGCGATCTGGATTTGTTGAACCCGTGGTTTGCGATGTACCTCAACGCCCTGCCCCTGGCGACCGATCGGGCCAGCACCTACTATCGTCATGCCGGAGCCTTTTTCCCGGAGTCGATGGTACTTTTGGGGGCTGCCCAAGCTCGGCAATTTCGGCGCCCGGAAATCAGGGTTTCGAGATCAACAACCACTGGCAGCGGTTTCACATCCAGGGCTCGCTGGAAGTGATCGCGCAAATGCTCGACGTCTATGACCAGACGCAGGAGGCCGGCTTCGCCCGCACCCAACTCGTTCCCTTTGCCGGGGCGATCATCACCTTTTATGACCAGCACTATCCCCGCAACGCCGCGGGCAAAATCACGCTGGTTCCCGCCCAGTCGCTGGAGACGTATCAGCTCGTTGCCGTCAATCCCACGCCCGATCTCGCCGGGCTGATGGACGTTCTCCCGCGCCTGCTCGCCCTGCCCGTGGACCTGACCACGGAGACGCAGCGCCGGGCCTGGCAAAAGCTGCTGGGCGAACTGCCGCCGCTCCCGCTCGGCAAGACGGCCAAAGGCAAGCTGTCCCCGCTTGGCCAGGGCGATCCCGATGGCCGGCTCACCATTCTCCCCGCCGAGCAATACGGCAAGCCCGGCAACTCGGAAAACCCCGAGCTCTACGTCGCCTTTCCCTACCGCCTCTACGGCGTCGGCAAGCCCGACCTCCAACTCGCAGTCGATACCTTTGCCGCCCGCCGTTCCCCGGAAAGTACCTGCTGGGGCCAGGACGGCCCCCAGGTAGCCATGCTGGGCCTCACCGACGTCGCGCAGAAGGCCGCGATGGCCGAGTTCACCAATTACGGCGACCAGCGTTTCCGCTGGTTCTGGAAACCCGCGCACGACTGGATCCCCGATCTCGACAATGGCGGCGATGGCATGATCACGCTGCAAAACATGCTCCTGCAATGCGACGGCCACCGCATCCAGCCCTCCCCGCCTGGCCCCGCGAATGGACCGCCGACTTCAAACTCCACGCCCCTTATCAAACCATCATCGAAGGCCACGTGCAGGATGGAAAAATCAGCAATCTCACGGTGACGCCGCCAGAGCGGGAAAAGGATGTGGTGATTTTGCCGCCGCAGAATCGTTGAATTAGTGGCAGTGGGCCGTTTTGCGAATTGATCCGCGCTTAAGAAACGACTCGGAGAGTCGCGGACAGGGCGTTCCCACTCGGAGAGTGGGAACGAGGAAAAACGAGGAAACCCCACCCGAGCAGGAAAAGACACCGTAATTTTGCCACCACAGAACCCGTGAGTGGTAGCGTTAAATCCCCCTGCTGAGGAGGAAAATGGTGGAGGCGACTGGGAGTTGAACCCGTGTCCTAATGGCCATTGTCACAAGCTTCTACATGTTTAGCCGATGAGTCAGTTTCGGACCGCGGCTGCTCATCGGCGCGCTACTTTGGTCCTAGTGTCCGCGAAATCGAATTCACCCGGCTGCGCGGTCACTCCACCGCCGGGCCAGCCTGCTGTCGTCGTTCGCACCCCTAGCAGGCGTCGGGGCGAAAACGTCGCTGTCAATTAAGCAGCGAGGGCGAGATCTTCGTAATCTGCATTTATTTGTTTTGCCTCGACGTTTTACGAGGCCAACGAGACATCCTCGACATGCCGCCTGTGTCTCAAACCAATAGTCGAAACCAGTACGCCCCCATTTTTGGGAGGGAGCAAGGTAGTGCGGCTTTCGATTTTGCGCAAGGGGGGCCTGCAAATCATTGGAAGCAGAATGAAGAGCAGTTCTCGAAAGCAATTTCCGAATGAGCAGGGGTCCGGTGCGATTGGCTTGAGGGCTGAAGCCCGCCATCATTCTCCAGCCCGGGGCAACGCCCGGGGCCGGGAATGGCGCCGCCCCGTCGGGGCTTACGGAAATGATTTTCGGAAAATCCGCTCGAACGCGGATGACTCGAATCGGCGCGGATCAAAGGCTGGTCTATCCGCGACCATCCGTGTCATCCGCGGTTAGAATTTTTTGGTCCCGCTCGTCGAAGTGTGACGGTCCATAGACCGCCGCTACAGCGGAGATGAATAATGCGATGCCCCTCGGGGACGCTTCCAATAGCGGGGACGGAAAACCTGCAGTTCGGCGGGAATTTTTCCGGCCACAGGAAATCCGGTCACACTTCCAAGGTAACCTCGTGCCCGACGGAGGAAAGCGCGGCGATGCAAATGGCCACGCAAATGCTGCGACTGCGAGAGCCGGGACGATCGCCAAAGGCGGCCATCCAGGTGCCCGCGACGCGTGTGATGCGAATGGGGCCGCAAGGGGAATCAGCTTTTCCACCGCGAGCCAGGCGGTGGGGATTGGTCGTGTAAGGCCGGTAGGTCTTGATCCGGCGAATCATGGTTTGCGACCAATCGACATCCGGCAGGAAGCGGTTATAGTAGGGATCGCGAAGGGCATTCCGGGCCTCGACTTCCGTGGTAAAGGAGAAGAGGCGGCTGCGCATCCTGCCAGAACACTTCCGGCTGCTCCTTCATGATCTGCTCGCCCACGAGTTCGTCCAGGGCTGATGAGGAATTGATCCGCAGCGCAGGGTATTTGCCGTTCGTTAGTGCGTTCATCATTGGGTGGGAACAGATCGAGGGGCCGGGTCAGGTCGCCGGGATGGCTGGCTGCCAGTCAAATCTGCCTTACCGTGAGCGGAATGCTGGCGACCAACCGGCCATCGATGCTGGCGTCCACGGCGGACAGGCCCGCTTTTTCAAATTTCAAATTCTGCAGGTTCAGGATGAAATTGCGAGCCGCGCAAAACCAATCGGGCGGGAGTTGCAGGGGCAGCTCGGTTCCAGCGGCGGCACGATCGGCTTGCCATCGGCATCGACGAAATTGAGCAACAGCCGGTGCATCCCCTCATCCTCCTTGCGAAAGGAAATTCGCAACACCACCGCGCATTGCAGGTGGCTGAGCGGAAACGCGGGGACGGTGATATTTTCAACACCCCTGAAATGCTTAGGCGCCCTCCATAATCTGCTGCAAAGTCACATAGTGCTGCGATCCGAATATCCATTCGATCCTGGGAAACAGCAGGGCATTCAACACCCCTGAACGCTGCTGACAAGTCCAAATTTACCGAACCGTTACCGAAATGTCACGCTCCTTGCGCAGTGACCGGGAGCCGGACAATGAAGGTGGCTCCCTGGCCAAAGACCGATTCGCAGTCCACCGTGCCCCCCATGGCCTCGGCCATGCGCTTGACGATGGAGAGGCCGAGCCCGGTGGAGCTTCCCCGGCCGTGGGGCGCGCACTCAGTTTGGCAAACTTCTGGAACAGCCGCGCGTGGTCCTCCGGGCGCAGTCCGGGGCCCTGATCGCGGACTCGCACGGAAGCGGAGGTATGCTGCTGGCTCACGCTGATGTGAACCTGCGAATTTTTTGGCGAAAATTTCAGCGCGTTCGTGACGAGATTATCCACAATCTGCATGAAGGCGCGATGGTCGGCCTTCACATTGATCGGCGTCCCGGCGGGCTCCATCTGCAGGCTGATCCCCTTGACCTCCGCCGCCATTTGGTGGACCTGCAAAGTCGAGGCGACTGCGGAATGCAACTCCACTGCTTCGAGCCTGAGCTTCATCTTTCCTTCCTCGATGGCGTTGAGATCGAGCAAATCGTTGATGAGGTGATTCATTTTCACCGCCGCCCGAATGATCTGCCGCGCATCGTTGGTCATTTGCTCCACGTTGCCCTTGCGATTGTTGACAATGAATTCCGCAAACCCCTGGACTGCATTCAACGGATTCCGAAGATCATGCGCGACGATGCCGAGCAGGTCGGATTTTTCCTGGTTCAGCGTGCGCAGGCGCTCGTTGGCGGCGGAGAGTTCCCCGAGCGTGGTTTGCAACTGGTTGAATGCCTTTTTGCGGCTGCGCTCGAAGATGAGCCCCAGCAGGCACATGAACAGCGTGAGCGAAAGATAGCCGGCCGCGGTAATGACCGGCGTCCAGTGTTCCGGATAAAGCGCCGGAAACGCGATCCCTTGCAACTCCAGCGTCACGAACGCCAGCACCCCGCCGAAACAAAAGATACACCAGGCCAGCGCCGCCTGCTCATCGAGCAGCAGCAGGGCGCAGAGCGAGACGCTCGCCAGCCAGGCCAGGGCGTGCCCGCGCGCGCCGCCTTCCATGGCGGTCAACGCGAGAAAGCCGAGCGCCAGCGTGAGCGCGTGCAGATTGGCCGACCGGTTTAGGCTCCCCCACCAGCGCAAGAAAAACGCATTGGAAACCATGGTGACCGTACAAAGCATCACGACCAGCGCCCCCCAATGATGCCCGATGGAGTAATAAAATACGCTATAAGCCGCTCCAAAAAGGCCGCCCGAGTACGCTAAAACCTGCGATCAACCTTGCACGCCGCAGGTCTTCTGGGGCCTTTCGTATCCACACCGGAACGAACCAGTCGAGTAAATCGGTAAATGAGGGCATTTGCCAGTTTCGTCTGGGAGTATGCCTTATCCTTTCGATGCGTCAATCTTCGGCGTAATCTTCCGCCCGATTTCGCGAATTTCTTGCAACTCGTTGCAACTTCCCTGTCTTATGGAAATGTCCCATCCCGCCAAACTGGCGGTGGATGAATCCAGCCAACCACGGCACCATGCTTACCGATACCCATACGCACCTCGACGACGCGGGCTTTTCCGAAGATCTGGGGGCTGTGCTTGCCCGGGCGTCGGCAGCGGGGGTTACGCGGTTGATTACCATTGGCACCTCGGTAGCTGGAAGTCGCACCGCGGTGGCGCTGGCGGAGAGCTACCCGCAGGTTTACGCCGTGGTCGGAATTCACCCCAACGAGGCCATGGATGCCCCCGAAGACGCCCTCGTGCAACTGCGCGAACTGGCTCATCATCCGCGCGTGGTAGCCATCGGGGAAACGGGGCTGGATTACCATTACCTGCCCAGCCGCACGCTGCTTAATCCCCCCCCCTGGCTGGGTGGCGGAAACGCCGCTCAACGATCCTCTGGAAATCGAGGCCGCCATCCGCGACGGGGCCTGCAAATCCGCGCAGGCGACGATTTTTGAGCAACAGCTCGAACTCGCTGTCGAACTGGGTTTGAACGTGGTCATACATCAACGTGAAGCGTGGGACGATACGCTGGAGATTCTGCGACCTTTTACCGGGAAACTACGGGCGGTCTTTCACTGTTTCGGGGAATCGCCCGGGCGCGCCCGTCAGCTCACGGAGATGGGCCATCTGGTTTCCTTTACCGGTCTCGTTACCTTTAAAAACGCGGGTGTGGTCCGCGAAACGGTCGCCGCCATTCCGGAGGACCGAATATGGTGGAAACGGATTGCCCCTACCTGGCCCCGGTGCCGCATCGTGGCAAGCGCTGCGAGCCGGCTCACGTGGCGCTGGTGGCGGAAGCGGTGGCAAAAAGCAGAGGCCAGACCGTGGCCGAAATCAAGGAACGCACAGAGACGACCGCGAACGGATTTTTCCGGTTCGCCCGCTAGTTTTTCATGGCCCCGCAATCGCAGAAACCCTTCATTTTTCAGGATCCCCACGGCCGCCGCTGGCCTCGGCTTCGGCGCGTTCTATTCGGGGCCGGCATCGTCGTTTTTCTGTCGGTGGTGCTTTTCATCGAAGCCCTGCTGGTCAAGCCGGAGCTGGCCCTTCCCGGCTCGGTGCGAAAACTGAAAGGGCAGCTCAAAGCCCTGGCCGCGAAACAGCCTGTCGCCTCGGCTTCCCCATCGCCCAAGACCAACTGGGCAAACTATAAGAAACCCAACGCCACCCCTCGCCGTCATAAAGACAGCGCCCTGCAGGAGGTGCGCCTCGCTTATTACGTAGATTGGGATCCGCAAAGCTTCGCCTCATTGGAAAAGCACGCTACCCAGGTTACACACATCGCTCCCGAGTGGCTATCGGTAGCTGATGGCGAAGGCACACTGGAGCTCTCCTCCGACGACCAACTCGAACATTTCGCCCTCGAAAAAGGGATTGCCCTGGTACCACTGCTCAGCAATCTCGTCAGCGACCAGTGGCAGCCGGAGGCGGTGGAGGGGCTGTTGCTCGGACCGGAAACCCGACGCCAGCATTTCATCGCGGATTTGCTGGATAAACTGCGATCCGTCAAAGCCGCGGGCGTGTTGGTGGACTGGGAGGCGGTGGACCCGACCTACCAGCCGCAAATGACCCGCATGTTGCAGGAGATGTCCACCTCCCTGCATCAGAACCATCTCGAGCTCTGGCTCACCGTTCCGACCGGCGAGGACATGAAGCCCTACGACCTCGATACCCTCTCCGACAGCGTGGACCGCTTCGTGGCGCAGCTCTTCGATGAAAACTCCGAGGACGACGCCCCCGGTCCCCTCGCCTCGCAAGCGTGGTTCGACGGCTGGCTGGATACGATGAGCGATTACGGCGATCCGAAGCAGTGGGTGATCGCCATGGGGGCCTACGGTTACGACTGGAGCGAGCATACCAAGACGGCGGAGACGATCAGCTTTGCCGATGCGATGAGCCGGGCCGACAACGCCGGGGTGGACAACGTGGTCAGCACCGCGCCGAGCTACAATCCGCAGTATTCCTACGAAGACCCCGATGGTGAGCACACCGTGGGCTTCCTCGATGCGGTGACCTTCCTCAACCAGCTTAAATCCGTGCGTGAAGCGGGCATGGGCGGGCTCGCGGTCTATCGGCTCGGCAGCGAAGATCCGCAGATCTGGAACGTGATGGATCTGCCGGTCGAGCATGCGACCGCCGCGACGGTGACCTTGCTCAACACCATGCACAGCGGCGACCTGATCAGCAATGTCGGTCGTGGCGAAGTGATCACGGTGGATGACCACGAAGAGGACGGCAAGCGGGTGGTCAGCCAGGATGCCAAAGGGAACTTCACCGAGACTTACAGCGATTTCCCCACTTACCCGGTAATTTTCCACGAAGGCGCGGGCGATCCGCATGAGGTTTCGATCACCTTTGACGACGGTCCCGACCCCACCTGGACACCGAAGATTCTCAAAATCCTCGCCGACAACAACATCAAGGGCACCTTCTTCATGGTCGGCCAGCAGGCCGAGCAATACCCGGGGCTGGTGAAGCAGGTCTTCGATCAAGGCCACATCATCGGCAACCACACCTACACGCACGCCAATATCGGGGCGATTCCCACCGAGGAAACGCGCCTCGAATTCAATGCCACCCAGCGTCTGCTCAAGAGCCTCACCGGACGCTCCACCACGCTCTGCCGACCGCCCTATAACGCCGATTCCCGCCCGGCCAACCTCGATGAACTGCGTCCGCTCAAGCTGGTGCAGGACGATCTCGGCTACCTGATCGTGATGGAAAACATCGACCCCGAGGACTGGGCGCGCCCGGGCACCGATGAGATCGTGAACCGCGTGAAGGAACAGCGCAACGAGGGCAACATCATCCTCCTGCACGACGCGGGCGGCGACCGCCAGCAGACGGTGGAGGCGCTCCCGCAGATCATCCAATGGCTGCGCACCCGCGGCGACAAGATCGTGCCACTCAGCGAGCTGCTGCACATTCCGCGCGACCAGCTCATGCCACCGGTCAATTCCCAGGATGAAACGTGGCGGCTCACGATCACGGCCGTCGGCTTCCGCATCTGGCGCAACGTGGAGCGCTTTGCCTGGGCCTTTATGATCGCCATTACCATCCTCGTGCTGTTGCGCACGATCATGGTTGTGGTGCTGGCGACCTGTAATTACTGGCGTCATCGTCGAGCTCCGGCGCTCGGGTCGAGCGAGATGAATGAACCGCTCTCGGTGATCATCGCCGCATTCAACGAGGAGAAAGTGATCGAGAAGACGCTGCGCTCCGTCTTCACCACCGACTATCAGGGGTTGCTCCAGGTGATCGTGGTTGATGACGGTTCCACCGATGGCACCCGCGAGGTCGTGCGCGCCATGGCCGCCACCGAGCCAAGGCTGGTGCTGGTGGAGCAGGCCAATGCCGGCAAATCGCGCGCCCTTTCCAATGGCCTCACGCACGCCAGCCACGAACTGCTCGTCTTTTTGGATGCCGATACGATGTTTGAAAAGCAGACCCTGCGTGCGCTTGCAGAGCCGTTTCGCGACGAGCGCGTGGGCGCAGTCTCCGGCCACGCCCGGGTGGGCAACCTGCGCACCTTCATCGCCCGCTGCCAGTCGCTGGAATACATCTGCGGCTTCAATCTCGATCGCCGCGCCTATGTAGAGTGGAACTGCATCACCGTAGTCCCCGGCGCGGTGAGTGCGTTGCGCAAGACGGCGATTACGGAAGCGGGTGGCTTCAGCGAGGATACGCTCGCCGAGGATACCGACCTCACGCTCTCCCTGCACGAGCTGGGCTGGCGCGTCGCCTATGCCCCGCGCGCAATTGCCTGGACGGAAGCGCCGGAAAGCGTCATGACCCTGGCCAAGCAGCGGTTCCGCTGGGCCTTTGGCACCCTGCAATGCCTGTGGAAACATCGCGACCTCTTGTTTAACCCACGTTACGGCGCCCTCGGCTGGTTCAGCCTGCCGAGCATCTGGATTTTCCAGATCCTGCTCGTCGGGCTTTCGCCGGTCATCGACGGCGTGCTCATTCTCTCGCTTACCTCGCATGGCGGCGCGCTCTGGATTTACGCCGTCGGCTTCCTCGTCATGGATTTGATTCTCGCCTTCACCGCCTGCCTGCTCGATGGCGAGCGCCTGCGCCGCGCCTGGCTCATCGTTCCCATGCGCCTGATCTATCGTCCGCTGCTGAGCTGGGTGATCTGGCGCTCCATCTTGAAAGCGCTCAAGGGCGCGTGGGTCGGCTGGGGCAAAATCGAGCGCACGGCTTCCGTGGAGGTGCGCCCATGAACCGGCTGAAATTGCCCCTCCTGCCGGTCGCGCTACTCGCGCTGGCTTTTGGCGCCTGCGAGCAGTCCGCCCCGGAAGCGCCGAAATACACCGGCCCGGTGCAACTGGCGGTCCCGACCGACGGCAAATACACCGGCGCGTTCATCGAGTTCGGCGATACCGAGGACGACGTCTCCATCGAGAAAATCGAGGCCTTCGAAAAGCTCGTTGGCAAGAAGCAGGCGATTGTCGCGTCTTCCAGCTACTGGGGACAGCAGACCTTCCCGGCGGCCAATCTCGACCTGATTCAATCGCACGGCTCGGTGCCGCTCATTTTCTGGTCACCCTGGGACAAGCCCTACCATGAGCAGCCCGATCCCTACGATCCGACCGAGGGCATTCCCACCGGCCCCGATCAATTCAGCCTCACCAATATTCTCGCCGGGAAATGCGACGCCTATATCGACCTGTGGGCCGCCGGGGCGAAGCAGTTCGGCAGCCGTTCCTCGTCTCGTTTTGCAACGAAATGAACGGCACCTGGTTCCCGTGGTCGGGCTTTTGGTATGGCGGCGGCACACCGATTCCCGGCACCAACCCGGTGCAATACGAGGGACCGGAGAATTTCAAGAAAGCCTATCGCTACGTGGTGGATCGCTGCCGCAAGGATGGCGCGACAAATATCCTGTGGGTCTTCCACGCCATGAATACCTCCTACCCGTATGAGGCATGGAACGATTTCACCCAATACTATCCCGGCTCGAAGTATATCGACTGGATCGGGTTCAGCGTGTACCGGGCAGCAGTTCATCGAGGACAACTGGACTCCCTTCAAGCCCCTGCTCTCCTGGAGCTACACGGTGAAGGGAAAGACCTACGAAGGCCCCTACGAACGGCTTCATGAAATGGACCCCTCCAAGCCCGTCATGCTCTGCGAGTGGGGCTGCGGCGAATTTCCGGTGCAGGAGTATCCGCCTCGCTGGATCAATAATACGATCTTCCGCCTGGGAACTTGCTGCCCATCTGCCGATCACCCTGGGCCCGAACGATCTCGCGAACGCACTCAGCGGCGGTGACAAGGCTGCGTTCATGACCGAGGCGTTTCAAGTGATGAAGACGATGCCCAACGTCAAGGCCGCGATCTACTGGAACGAACGCTGGCAGGACGAAACGGGCTACTACAGCAATTTGCACGTGAACTCCTCGCCGGAATCGCTGGAAGCGTTTCGCCAGGGGGAGGCCGATCCGGTGTGGCTCGATCACCCGGTTTACGAGCCGAAGAAGTAGGGGGCGGTAGGAACTACGATTTGCCGTTATTGGGTGGTGCGATTCCTGGCGGCAGGCGGATGACACGGAGTGTCGCTGACAGGTGCGTACCCACACGGAGTGTGGGCACGAGGAAAAAGCTGGATTACCTGCATAACAACCCGGTGAAACGCGGATGGGTGGCTTCGCAGGAACATTGGCGGTATTCCTCGGCTGCACGAATGGCTGCCGGGGGCGGTGCCAGTTTTGCAGTGCGATTCCTGGCGGCAGGTGGATGACACGGAGTGTCACTGACAGGTGCGTACCCACACGGATGAGGTCGTCCCGATTTGGTGGACATGAAGAGGAAGCGCGGCAACCTCTAAACAAAGATGAATGAATCGAAACCAAAACGGGTGCGGCGGCAATTCGACGACGGCTTTCGCCGCAACGCCGTGGCCCTGGTGGAAAGCAGTGGCCGACCACTGCGGGAACTCGCCCTGGAGTTGGGCGTCTCCGTCTGGAATCTGCGCGACTGGACCAAGGCCCACGGGCGAAACAAACCGAAGCCCGCCGCCACGCCGGCGGAAATGCAGCAGGAAATGGCGCGCCTGCGCAAAGCCAATGCACGGCTGGAGGCCCGCTGTGACCTTTTGAAAAAAGCGCTGGGTATCCTCTGCGAACCGTCGAGCAACGATACCAGCGCATCAACGCCCTGGCCTCCCAGTATTCCATCACTGATCTCTGCGCGGCCTTCGGAGTTGCGCGCAGCGGCTACCATCGCTGGCGCACGGCACCGCCCTGCGCCCTGAAGCAGATGGATGTCCAGCTGAGCGAACAGCTGCGCACGCTCCATCGGCAGAGTCGTGGCACCTATGGCCGGCCCCGCCTGTGGGCGGCCTTGCGGCAAAGCGGACAGCGGCATTCGCCCAAGCGGATTGGACGTCTCCTGCGTGCGCTGGGTTTGCGCGGCGTGCAACGGGGTCGCTTTACCCCGCAAACCACCAACAGCCGGCACGCCCAGCTCAAAGCGCCCAATCGGCTCCTCAACCGTCCTCGCACCACCGCTCACAACCAGGTATGGGTCGCCGATCTCACCTTCGTTCCTACCCAGGAAGGCTGGCTCTATGTCGCCGCGGTGCTCGACCGGCACAGCCGACGCTTACTGGGGCTGGCTTGTGCGGGCCGCATGGATGCCGAGCTGCCCGCCACCGCGTTACGGCAAGCGCTCCTCCGGCGGCAAGGGCTGCGGCGGCCCCAGGAGGAATTGCTCCACCATAGTGATCAAGGCGCCCAATACGCCAGCACCAGCTATCAGAACCTGCTCGTCGGCCAAGGCCTGACCCCCAGTATGAGCCGACCCGCCAACTGCTACGACAACGCCCACATGGAAAGCTTCTGGGCCACCTTGAAAACCGAAGCCCTCGCCGGACGAACCTTTGCCACTCGTGCCCAAGCCCAACTCGCCATCTTCGAATATGTCGAAACCTTCTACAACCGCGTGCGGCTCCACAGCGCCCTCGGTTACCAATCCCCTGTGGACTTTGAAAACCAAGCCCAGTAAATAACCAACTACTCGCTTCCCTCGCCATGTCCACGATTACGGGACAGCTTCAGGAGTGTGGGCACGAGGAAAAGAAGCGCTACTATGATGACTCCCCTTGCCCCTCGTTCCAACACTCTGTGTTGGAACGCCCTTGTCGGCGACACTCCGTGTCGTTACACGTGATCCATGCGTAGCCGTTACCGAATCCTCGAACCGCACGCGCCACACTTCATCACCGCCACAATCGTCGAGTGGCTTCCCGTATTCACCACCCCAGGCTGTTGCGATATCCTGATTCGCTCGCTGAAATATTGCCGCGAGCACAAAGCGCTGCGCATCCATGGATGGGTCATTATGGAAAACCATTTTCATGCGGTGCTCTCTGGACCGGATCTTGCCGCAACCTTGGAAAGTCTTAAAAGATTTACGGCGCACGAAATCATTCCCCAGCTTGGAAGCGAAGGCCGCAAGTGGTTGCTAAATCAACTCGCGCATTACCGGGCCGGACATAAGAAGGCGACCCGTGAGCATCAAGTCTGGCAGGAAGGTTCGCATCCACAGGCGATCCTCACGGATGAAACCATGCGACAAAAGCTGGATTACCTGCATAACAACCCGGTGAAACGCGGATGGGTGGCTTCGCAGGAACATTGGCGGTATTCCTCAGCTCACGAATGGCTGCCGGGGGCGGTGCCAGTTTTGCAGTGCGATCCCTGGCGGCAGGCGGATGACACGGAGTGTCGCTGACAGGTGCGTACCCACACGGAGTGTGGGCACGAGGAAACGGAATACGATAGCGATGGGGACTGCATCTTTCCTCCGCCCTCGTTCCAACACTCTGTGTTGGAACGCCGTTGTCTGCGACACTCTGTGTCGTTAGAGCGGTTTTGGAAGGAAGAGCGTTTTGATTCTGCGAGAAGCCATATCGCTTTCCCAGCGCAGAAAAATTTGAGGCTTAGCCCTTTTCTTTGGAAAAAAGAGTGAGTGCTCATCTCCGCTGCGCTCCGGTTCTCGACTACGAAGAGAAGCGCGCTCATGATCCAGCGGCCCTCCGGGACGCATCGATTTGATGGGGTGGTGGTACCGGTGGTTTTCACCACCGGCTAATTTCCGTCGTCCCTCCGGGACTTTCAGCGTGTGGGCTACGTTCTACGGCAAATCCTGGAACTCGAGCTGGCTGCTGGTGTGCGGGAGGCCGTTTTGCACGTCGCACTTGATGTCCAGGGCCCCGATGACGCGCAGGTAGCGGATTACCAGTTGGATCGTGTCGGCGTTCTGCGTCACCTGTTGCGCGTTGAGGCCTTTGGCCTGGCCGAAGAAATCCGGGAATTGCTTCATCGCATTGGCCCAGCGCTGGGCGTAGTCGCAGGCGACGGGCATGGAAAGATGGAGCACAAAACCGGCCGGGGTTCCCGGCGTGGGCTGGGCGAGCTTGGTCGCGATTTCATTCGCCTGCGAGGTCGAGTTGGTCAGCAGCCACCACTTGGGAGTCACCGCCACCTGCGGCGCGAAATCGCCCAGATTCAGTGGCAACGTGAGGATGGTGTAGTCCACGTTATTTTCACTCTTGCTGGCAAGCTGAAGCGCGCTGAAAATCATCTGTCCCTGCGGGGGCAGGAGCGCGGTCACATCCTTAAGCCAGGCGCCGTAGGAGGCGGCGCTCTTTTGGAGTTCCGCCCGGTCCTTGAGCTCCCGCACGATCGCCACGCGGGGCAGCTTGAGGCTGGTCGCGAGCGGACCGGGAATCATCGGCAGCACGGGCACGGCTCCGTCGAAATCGAGGGACAGCGCGGCTTCGTCGCCCTGCGCGGGGAGCAGCTCCTCCTTGGTGATGCGATAGAGCTCCTGCAGCTTGGGCAGCGCGAGCTGCTCGACCATGGCATACGGCTGCTTCTTCTCCGGCGGCAGGCGGTCGATTACAAAGCGATGGAGCTCGCCCCAGGCGACGGGGAAGGAGTAGTCCAGCACGTCGAGCACCTTCGCCACGTAGGCGGGATTCACCCGCTTGTTCGACCACAAGAACGTCCGCGCATCGGGGATCGAGGCGAAGTTGAGCGGGCCGCCCGATTGCAGGGCATCGTATTCCGGACCGCCGAAAGCTTCCAGGTGCAGGCCATGATCCCACCAGCCCGCTCCGACCGAGGCGCTGACCTTTTGCGGCCCGAGCGTCTTGAACTTGGCGGAGAATTGCTGGATCTCGGTGTCGATGCGTGCGGAATCCTCCTGCGGCAGCGCCTGCGGGAAAATACTGGCCAGCCGGTCTTTGAGCCGCTGCAGGATCGGGGCGATGTTCCACTGGTTTTCCGTGATCGTCTTGAGGAAGGCCTCGCTGCTATAGGCCAGGGTATGGAAGCCGGTATGCTGGAGCGGCGCGAGTGGTTCGAGTTCCTTGCGGGCCAGCACGGAGTCCCCCGGCTGATCCACCAGCTTCAAGTGATCGTGTCCGGCCCCGAGGGAAACGAGCAGGTAATCCCCCACCCAGCCGACGGCCATCTCGACATGCCGCGAGAGAATCGCCTCCAGCGCCGCATCGGCCTGCGGGCCGGGATCGAGCGTGGTGTTGATCTGCGCTTTCAAAGCGGTCTGCTGATTGGCATCCAGTCCGTCGCGGACGGTGAAGGTGAAAAGGTGGAACGGATATTTCCCGGCCAGTTGAAAATCCTCCGCTTTCACGGCGGCGGGTTTTTTGGCGATCAACTGGTTCAGCCCGTCATCGATGTCCTTCTTTTGCGCGCTGGCTTTGAAGCCGAACCACATCGAGGGAATTGCTGCCTTTTGCAGCAAGGGAATCACTTGCGGAGCGATCGCGCGGTAATAACCGGTCATCATCGCCGGGGACGTCTTGTGTCCCGTCGTATTCATCATCGCCAGCGATTGCAGGGGCTGCTGGAGCTGTTGCAGCGTGGTGAACTGCTCCGCCGCGCCGGTAGTCAGCACGAGAAAGCTTTCGCTGCCGAGCAGCGCGCCGCTGATCGACTTCGCCCTGGCCAAATTCTGATTGTAGGCCGCCTCGCTCGGGCTCTGTCCCGGCTTGGGGACGAAGGGCGATTTGGCGAGGCCGTCGCGCACGGCGGGAATCGCCATCACTTCCGCCCAGAGCTTGGTCGTCTGGAGATTCTGGATCAGCTCCCCGGAGTTGTAGAAGGAAATCAGCGCCTCGACATCGGCCGGCACTTGCGCGGCAAAGCCGCTATTCGCCTGGAGTTTCTGCAACGTATCGGAGGACGCAGTGGAGGACGATGATCTGTGACAACCTGCCACGACGGCAACCAACGCACCAAATCCTGCCACGACCACAAGGGGAACCAGCTTCTTTCGCATGAGACGAGACGGGTAACAGGCGGCTCGCCGTTTGTCGAGGCAGACCTTCTTTTCACCACGAAGACACCAAGACACGAAGGGGGGAAAGGAACAAAGCACCCAAGAAGAATTGGGGGCAGCGCTTTTACCGAAAGCGGCTAGAGCCGCGGAGACGATTGCGTTCCTAGGCTGGAGCTTTGGAACGAGGTGCGATACGTTTTACAACGACGGCAGGCGGGTTTTAACGAAGTATAAAGTAGGATCTCCATCAGGAGGAGCCTTGCCGTGGAATTCATCGGGCAACGTAGCGGTTGGAGCTTTCTCGTTTTGATGCTTCGGCAGATGCTCGAAATCGTCAATCCGAACACACTGATATTCTCCCTCAATATAACGATAGAGCTCCCGCGTCCAACTTCCACCCCCGACCCGCGCCCAAACTTCGATCTGAGGTTTGCCATGCCACGGCTCCAAAAGACGCTCGCCAACACTCTGAACCGTAAAACGGGTGTGCCATCCGCTCAAGTGATCGCGCAAAGTAAGTTCGACGATCGGTCCTCCGGAACCACCTTCTGACTGGATCGTCGGATCATCAGGGATGCAGTGTTGCACAGCGAATTGACCGGCAATGAAATCAAGCTTATTGCCAGCCGGAAACTCGCACATGCACGTTGGCCAAGGCATATCTTTTATGCTTGGTTTTGCATGGCAAATCACCGTCAGCAGAAAAAGCGGAAGAAATAACAATCGTTTCATCGAGAGATTCGCGACATCATATACGATAACGTCGTATACAATTCATTTCAGCTTAATGATATGAATCAGCAAGACTCTCCGCTCGCCATGCTTTTCGAGCATCGTTCGAACATTCCGTAAACACATCGTGGCCAAACTTGCGCTCGGCTGCCGCCTTCGCTACCTCGTTGTAGGCATGGACGTAAGACACAAGTGATTCGCTCACAACGCATCCTGCGACCTCACGACTTTCAATGCCATAGCGTTCTTTTAACAAGCGGACATAGTCGGGTCGCCATGGAGCTGTCAGGCCAAAACTTTGAACTTCGTAATACCCATGCGCGAGATCATATCGGGCAGCAATCGAGCCGCGAAATGCTGCAGAAAGGGACCATATCCAAAACAACAAACCCACGACTATTACCGCAGTCATCATTCGATGATTGCGGATAAGAGTCTTCATGGTGTCTTTAGCAATAATTTAAGTTACTCCCTTATCTGCCCTGTCCCACGGATCTGATACTTGTAAGTCGTCAGTTCTTCCAGAGCCATGGGGCCGCGGGCGTGGAGGCGGTCGGTGCTGATGCCGATTTCGGCACCGAAGCCGAATTCGCCGCCGTCGGTGAAGCGGGTGGAGGCGTTCCAATAGACGGTCGCGGAGTCCACTTCGTTGAGGAATTGCTCGGCGGTGGCTTCGCTGCGGGTGATGATGGCGTCGCTGTGGTGGGAGCCGTTTTCGTCGATGTGGGTGATCGCTTCCTCGGCGGTGTTCACGATCTTGACGGCGAGGATGAGGTCGAGGAACTCGGTGCGCCAATCGTCCTCCGTGGCCCGGAGGACGCGTTGATGGTTGAAAGTGGAGAGTTGAGAGAAAGAACGCTCGTCGCAGCGGAGCTGGACGCCTTTTTCAAGCAGGGCCTGGCCGCTGGTGGCGAAAAATTCCTCGGCGATGTCGGCGTGCAGGAGGACGGTCTCGATGGCGTTGCAGACGCCGGGGCGCTGGGTCTTGGCGTTCATCACGATGCGGCCGGCCATTTCGAGGTCGGCCTCCTTGTCCACGTAGATGATGCAGATGCCGTCGTAGTGCTTGATGACGGGCATGCGGGCGTGGGAGACGACGGTCTCGATGAGGCTCTTGCCGCCGCGGGGGACGATGACGTTGAGATACTGGTCCATCGCGCAGAGGTATTTCACGGCCTCGCGGTCGGTGGTGGGGATGAGGAGGATGCTATCGGCGGGCAGGCCGGCGTGGGCGAGGCCGTGCTGGAGCGCGCTGGCGATGGCGAGATTGGAATCAATCGACTCGGAGCCGCCGCGGAGGATGGTGGCGTTGCCGGTCTTGGTGCAGAGGACGGCGGCGTCGCTGGTGACGTTGGGCCGCGATTCGTAGATGATGCCGACGACGCCGATGGGCACGCGGACCTTGCTGATGTGGATACCGTTGGGACGGGTCCAGTCGCGTAGATTCTCGCCGACGGGATCGGGCAGCGCGGCGACCTGGCGGATGCCCTCGGCCATGGCCTGCACGCGCTTGGGCGTGAGGGTGAGGCGGTCGATCATCGCGGTGGAGAGGCCATTGGCCTTGGCGCGGGCGAGGTCGCTGGTATTGGCGACGAGGATGGCGTCGGTTTCCTTTTCCAGCGCATCGGCCATCGCGAGCAGGGCGGCGTTCTTTTGCTCCGTGCTCGCCTTGGCGAGGGCGCGGCTGGCGGCGTGGGCGCGGCGTCCGAGATCGAGAATTTGGTTTTGCAAGTCCATGGCAGTGGTGATGGCGGCGTTGGAAAAGGATTATCGGCTGACCGAGAAGCGGGTGCAAGGCTCGGTTCCGGCGAGGATGCCGGCAATCTTCGCGACCCGGGCGCCATTGGCGATGAGGGTGGGAATGCCGGCGTCGAGCGCGAGCTTGACCGCCTGGAGCTTGGAAACCATGCCGCCGACGCTGTAGCGGCCCTTTTCCTCGCGGGCGAGGCCGGTCACCTTCTCGATCTGGCGCACCTTGGGAATGAGGACGCCCTTTTCATCGAGCAGGCCGTCCACGCTGGTAAAGAGGACGAGCAGATCGGCCCCGGTGAGCATGGCGACCTCGGCGGAGAGGCGGTCGTTATCGCCGAAGCGGAGTTCCTCGACGGCGACGGAGTCGTTTTCATTGATGATCGGCACGACGCCTTTCGCATGCAGGAGCTCGGTGAGGGTGCTGCGGGCATTCACGTAGCGGGTGCGGCTGTCGAGGTCGCTATGGGTGAGGAGGAGCTGGGCGACATTGAGGCCGTGGGTGGCGAAGGCGGTCTCATACTGGCGCATGAGCTTCGACTGGCCGACGGCGGCGCAGGCCTGGCGGGTGGAGAGCTCGGCGGGGCGCGCGGTGAAGCCCATGGTCTTGAGCCCGGCGGCGACGGCGGCGCTGGAGACGATGATGCATTCGTGGCCTTCCTTGACCAGCCCGGCGACCCCGGCGGCGATTTCCTTAAAGCGCTTGGCGTCCAGGGCGTTTTCCTTCTCGCTGGTGAGGACGCCGGAACCGAATTTCAAAACGATGCGCTTGGACTTTTTGGACATGGTAAGGGTGAACAACAAGCCGCAAACAGGGTGTTTTCGCAACTGCTAAGTGTGGGCCATGCGAAACAGACGAAAAAACTCGAAAAGGCTGAGGCGAGGCTCACGCTCCTTTTGGAACTTCCACTCCGAGCCTCCGGCAGATACTGCGGGCGAGATGTTTTTTGATCTCGGAATGCCGAGGCACCGCTTCTTTGGTCCCGTTCACCGGATTTACGTAAATGGAATGACTGGCTCCTTCGCGCAGCAGCCGACAACCATAAGATTCAATATGCTGAATCAGTTCCCTCCGTTTCACGACTAATCAAGCCAGAGCCAGCACGGTTTTTTACCGCCTTCGGGTCATCGCGGAGCGCTTCTTCTTCGTTGACCAAGAGGATCAATTTTACCGCTTCAGCGAGGTCTTTGAGGCATTCCTCGCGGGTTTCCCCCTGCCCATTGGCCCCCGGCACTTCCAGGCAGGTCGCCCAGAATCCACCTTCATCGGGCTCTCCTTGATGCAGCATGGCAGTCAGCGTTTGCATGGGAGAAATAAACCATCCGTGATCCATGCTGACAAGTCGGGACGTGACTCAAAAGAAAAAGAGCCGGGTTGGTGACCCGGCTCTCCTGGATTTTCAATCTGCGCAAATCTGCGAAATTTGCGGATAAACTCGCCGCCTAGTAGCGGTAGTGGTCGGGCTTGTAGGGGCCTTCGACGGGGACGCCGATGTACTCGGCCTGCTTCGCGGTGAGGGTGGTGAGTTTCACACCGATCTTGGCGAGGTGCAGGCGGGCGACTTCTTCGTCGAGCTTCTTGGGCAGGACATAGACGCCGGGCTGGTAGGTGTCCTTGTTCTTCCAGAGGTCGAGCTGGGCCAGCGTCTGGTTGGAGAAGCTGTTGCTCATCACGAAGCTCGGGTGGCCGGTGGCGCAGCCGAGGTTCACGAGGCGGCCTTCGGCGAGGAGGAAGATTTCCTGGCCGGGGGCGAAAGTGTATTTATCGACCTGGGGCTTGATGTTGGTGCGCTGGATGCCGGGATAGTTCACCAGCTTGTCCACCTGGATCTCGTTGTCGAAGTGGCCGATGTTGCAGATGACGGCCTGGTTTTTCATCTTCACCATGTGCTCGATGGTGATGACGTCCACGTTGCCGGTGGTGGTGACGTAGATGTCGCCGCGACCGAGGGTGTCCTCGATGGTGGTGACTTCGTAGCCTTCCATCGCGGCCTGGAGGGCGTTGATCGGATCGATCTCGGTGACGATGACGCGCGCGCCCTGGCCGCGGAGCGATTGGGCGCAGCCCTTGCCGACGTCGCCGTAGCCGATGACGACGGCGACCTTGCCGGAGATCATGACGTCGATCGCGCGGTTGAGGCCATCGACCAGCGAGTGGCGGCAGCCGTAGAGGTTGTCGAACTTCGACTTGGTGACGCTGTCGTTCACGTTGAAGGCGGGGACGAGCAGCTTGCCGAGCTCCTGGAGCTTGTAGAGGCGATGCACGCCGGTGGTCGTTTCCTCGGAAACGCCGCGCCAGTCCTTCACGATTTCGTGGAAGATGTAGGGCGACTCGGCGTGGATTTTCTTGAGGAGATCCTTGATGACCTTCTCTTCGTGCGAACCGCTTTCGCTGTTCACCCAGTCGCTGCCTTCTTCGAGTTCGTAGCCCTTGTGCAGGAAGAGGGTCACGTCGCCGCCGTCATCGACCACGAGTTGCGGGCCTTTGCCGTCGCCATTGACGATCGCCTTCCAGGTGCAATCCCAGTATTCTTCGAGGGTCTCGCCCTTCCAGGCAAAGACGGGCACTCCGGCAGCCGCGATGGCGGCGGCGGCGTGGTCTTGCGTGGAGAAAATATTGCAGCTGGCCCAGCGGACATCGGCGCCGAGGGCGACGAGGGTCTCGATGAGGACCGCCGTCTGGATGGTCATGTGCAGCGAGCCGGTGATGCGAACGCCGGCGAGCGGCTTGTCCACGGCGTATTTCTCGCGGATGGACATGAGGCCGGGCATTTCCTGCTCGGCGATGGTGATTTCCTTGCGGCCCCAGTCGGCCAGCTTGATGTCGGCGACTTGGTAGTCGGTATTCGTAGGTGTCAGTGTCGTGCTCATTTTCTTTAATTAATGGGGTTACTTCGCCGCCTTCTTGAGCGCGGCGGCTTTGTCTGTTTTTTCCCAGGGGAGATCGAGGTCTTCCTTGCCGAAGTGGCCGTAGTTGGTGCTCTTCGAGTAGATCGGGCGCAGGAGGTCGAGCTGGGAGACGATGTCCGCCGGCTTGAAGCTGAAGGTTTTCAACACTGCTTTTTCGATCGACTCCTCGCTGACCGCGTTGGTGCCGAAGGTGTCGATGTGGACGCTCACCGGATTCGGATGGCCGATGGCGTAGGCGAATTGAATCTCGCACTTCGCCGCGAGACCGGCGGCGACGATGTTTTTCGCGACCCAGCGGCCCATGTAGGCGGCGCTGCGATCCACCTTGCTCGGATCTTTGCCGGAGAACGCGCCGCCACCGTGGCGTCCCATGCCGCCGTAGGTATCGACGATGATTTTGCGACCGGTGAGACCAGTGTCGCCCTGTGGTCCGCCGATGACGAACTTGCCGGTCGGGTTGATGAGGTATTCGGTCTTCGCATTGAGCATGCTCTTCGGGAGCACTTTTTTGATCACTTTCTCGATGCAGAATTTCTCGATTTCCGCGTGCTCGATTCCCTCGGCATGCTGAGTGGAAATGACCACGTTGGAAATGCCGACCGGCTTGCCGTCCTCATAGATCACGGAGACCTGCGACTTCGCATCGGGGCGCAGCCACTTGGCCTTGCCGCTCTTGCGAATGCGGGTGAGCTCGCGGCCCAGGCGATGCGCATACATGATCGGCGCAGGCATCAATTCATCGGTCTCGTTGCAGGCGTAGCCGAACATCAGGCCCTGGTCGCCCGCCCCCTGCTCGGCGCTCTTCTTGCCTTTCGCCTTCTTCGCATCCACGCCTTGCGCGATGTCGGGCGACTGCGCGGTGATGATGTTCGTCACGAAAATCTTGTCCGCATGGAAGACGTCGTCGTTGTTCACGTAGCCGATTTCACGCACGGCGTCGCGCACGAGCTGCACGTAGTCGAGCTTGGCCTTGGTGGTGATCTCGCCACCGACGATCACGATGTTCGACTTGGCGTAGGTTTCACAGGCCACGCGGCTGTGCTTGTCCTGGCTCAAACAGGCGTCGAGGACGGCGTCGGAAATGGTGTCGCAAACTTTGTCGGGATGGCCTTCGCCAACGGATTCGGAGGAAAAGATGTAGCTGCGTGGCATGGATGAGATTCAATCAGGGTTAAACAAGCAACCTCATGAGCGATCCATTGACCAATCATGATGGGCTGATATATCTCAATCAGCCTCATGACTCCGTCAATCGTAAAATCGCTCCGCCTGCTGGCCGATTCCACCCGGCTGCGGCTGCTGCTGTTGCTGGAACAGGAGGAGCTTTCCGTCGCGGAGATTCAGGAAATTCTCGGCATGGGGCAATCACGCATTTCCACCCACCTCGCCCAGCTCAAACACGCCGGGCTGGTGCAGGACCGGCGCGCGGGGAAAAACATCTATTACGGCATCGCCAAGAGCCGCGACGTCGCCTCCACCAAGCTTCACGAAATCGTAAAAGAATCGGCCGGAGAGATTCCCGAAGCCGCCGCCGACCTCACCGCGCTTCAACTTGTGCTCAAGAAGCGCCGTGATCGCGCCCGCACCTATTTCGACCAGCTCGCCGGGAAGTTTGGCCGCAGCTACTGCCCGGGCCGTTCCTGGGAGGCACTGGCGAATATGCTCTTCGCCCTGCTCCCTCCCCTCACCGTCGCCGATCTTGGCGCGGGCGAAGGTATGCTCTCCCAGCTCATCGCCAAGCGCGCCAAAAAAGTCATCGCCGTGGATAACTCGGAGAACATGGTGCAATACGGCTCCGAACTCGCCGCGCGACAGGGCTTCAAAAATCTCGAATACCGCCTCGGTGATCTCGAAGAACCACCAATCAAAGCCGCGAGCGTGGATCTCGCTCTGCTCTCCCAGGCCCTCCACCACGCCAGCGCCCCCGCCCGCGCCATCACCGCTGCCTTCCGCATCCTCAAGCCCGGCGGTCGCATCGTGATCCTTGATCTGCTTGCGCATCAATTCGAGCAGGCTCGCGAGCTTTATGCGGACGAATGGCTCGGCTTCACCGAAGCGGAACTCCACGCCTTCCTCGATCAAGCCGGTTTCCGCCAGATCGAAATCTCCATCGTTGCGAAGGAACCGGAGCACCCGTTTTTCCAGACCATTCTCGCCACAGCCCTCAAGCCATGAAACTGCTCTTCGCCCTCTTCGGTTTGCTAATCGCGGGAAACTTGCGGGCGGAATGGAAAGTCACTGCATCGGAGACGGTGCCGACCACAATTCCCGCACTGCAGCAAGTCCACAAGGTTTTGGAAAATCATTCCCAGGCTGAAATGGAGGCGCTTTTTTTCAGTGCCTCGGAAATGAAGTTTCAAGTAGTGGACAATCCAGGCAATGACTCGCCGCTCGACGAAGCCATGCAGAAGCATGGCACTGCAGCCGGGGTGAACGGCGGTTTTTTCCATCCCGATGGAATGCCGCTGGGATTGCTGATTAGTGGCGGAAAGCAGCTTCATCCGCTGGAGCATGCAAAGTTACTCAGCGGTTTATTAGTTGTCACTTCTACGCATTCCAAGCTGCTTCGGATGGGAGAATTGAAAAGCACCAGGGGCATCATGGAGGCCATTCAGGCCGGGCCGTTTCTCGTTGACCACGGTCAGCCTGTTTCCGGCTTGAATAATCAGCGCGCAGCCGCCCGGACCGTGGTGGCGAGCGATGGCAAGGGCCACTTTGCGCTCATTCTTTGCCGCGTGGTCACGCTGGCGGAAATGGCGGAGATTCTGACGACACCGGGGATCATCAAGGAGATGAAGGTGGAACGGGCGCTGAATCTCGATGGCGGGTCTTCGAGCGCGATGTGGGTGAAAGGTGATCCGGATTTCTATTCACCGGAAGGCAATCGGGTGCGCAACTTTCTCGCGATCGCGCCGCGCTGAGGATTTTCCAACGAGGTCTTTTTGATCCACAGATTAAGCCGCAATCATTCGACAGCCAATCCGTGTAAATCCGCAAAATCTGTGGATGAATGCTATTTCTCGAAGCGGATTTCGGCGGAGCGGCCGTGGGCGTCGAGGCCTTCGATGGCACTAAAGGTCTGAATGATTGGCAGGGACTTTTTCAGCGACTTCGCGTCGAGACGCACGAGGCTGGTGCGGCGTTGGAACATATCGGCCATCAGGCCGGGGAATGATTTACCGCCGCCGCCGGTTGGGAGCGTGTGGCTGGGGCCGGCGACGAAATCGCCCGCCGCAACCGGTGAGTAACCGCCGAGGAAAATCGCGCCGGAGGTCTTGATCTGCGCGGCAAGTTTTTCGTCGTCCTTCGCGACGATGGAAAGGTGCTCGGGGGCAAATTCGTTCGCAATGGCGACGCAATCCTTGATCGTCTTCGCGAGGATCAAATACGTGCTCTGCGCCAGCACCTCGGCGAGATAATCGGCACGGGAAAGCGTCTGCAACTGGCGGGCGATCTCCTTCTCCACGGCGGCGAGCACTTTGGCGGAATTGGTGACAAAGCCCACGCTGCTGCCGTGGCCGTGCTCGGCCTGGGCGAGCAGGTCCGAGGCGATCCAGGCCGGATTGGCGGTGCGGTCGGCCAGCACCAGGATTTCGCTTGGACCGGGAAGCAGATCGATTGCGACCTGGCCGACGACCTGGCGCTTCGCCTCAACGACATAGCTGTTGCCGGGACCGAAAATCTTCTGCACCGGGGCGATGCTTTTGGTGCCGTAGGCCAGGGCCGCGATGGCCTGGGCTCCGCCGACGGGATAAATCTCGGTCGCACCGCAATAACTTAGCGCGTAGTGGAGTTCCGGGTTCACCTTGCCTGATTTATCCGCCGGTGTGGTGACGACGATCTCGGGCACTCCAGCGGCCTGGGCCAGCGTACAAGTCATCACTGCACTGGAAACCAGCGGGGCCGTGCCGCCGGGGACGTAGATGCCGACGCGTTGAAAGGCATCGTAGCGTTCGCCAACCCGGGCGCCCTGCGCATTGCGCGACGACCAGTCCTTGCGCAGGCTGCGTCTGGCGAAATCGAAGACATTCGCATGCGAGGTGGCGATCGCTTCCTTGACCGTGGCGCTGACCTTCGGCTTGCCGGTGACGCGGAGATGCTTCGCGGAGAGCTTCGGACCGCCGAATTTCTCGGTATAGGTGAAAAGTGCCTGGTCACCATCCTTGCGAACGGCAGCAATGATTTCACGAACGGTTTGCTCGACTTGCGGAATGGGCTCGGCCTTTCGCTTGAGCGACTCCACGGCGCTGGCGAAATCCGAATCGGTGTGGCGAATGATACGCATGGGAACGGCTAATCTAGAGGGGTTCCTGGCAACAGGCAAGCCGAGCCACCGGGCTGGCCGATACTCGGGCGAAATGCGATTATTGCGCGGCAGGGACCGGGATGGATGGCACTGGCCCCGTGACCGGGGATGGGGCCGGTGTGGGCGTGGATTTCGGCTGGAGCAGGGTCTCACGCTTGGCCAGCAACTGCTCGACGAAAGACTTCGGCATCAGATAGGTCCACTTTTGATAAGGCTGCTCGGCCAGCAGCTTGTCATGCAGGGCCTTCTGCTTGCTGGCAAAGTCGCCATCGAGCTTCGCCTTGTCCTGCGGCTTTTCGTTGGCCTCGGGGGTGCGTTCCTTCGGAAAATCGGCATTGATGGTCACCGTCATCGGATACTGCTCACCTTCGGCGTTGCCGATCTTGAGCTGGTAGGTGAAGCCGTCAAAGGTGCGCACGGTCACCTCGGAAGGATTATTCAAATCCTTTTGATCGGAGACCGGACGCACATCCGCAAGCGGGGGTAGTCAGGGCCCCGACCGCCGTGGAGGCCTTGGCAGGATCGAGTTTTTCATTCGGCTGCGCGGCGTAGAGTGCCCAATCAGCATCCGTCTTCTCCTTGGTGAGCACCCAGTTCACATCGGGGGCAGTCCCGCGAACGGAGATGGACTGCGGATTTTCCACCTTGAAAAAATCATGGTTCAGCCACGCATCCGGCGTGGTGCTGGCACATCGACAAAGCTTTCCATCACCAGGATCGGATGTTGCCCGCCATCCAGCGCCATCACATAGCGACCAGCGGGATAGCCCCGCGCCCCGTCGGGCAGGCCAGCGCTTTTCTTCAGAAACATTTTTCCCAGCAACAAGGCAGCCAGGCGCTGACCATTTCCATCCTTGAGCTCGATCACCGTTCCACTCTCCGGGGCGTCTTTCGCCGGTTCGATGAGGTTTAAACGACCGAACTGCGATGGGCCGGCCAGCACATTCTCCGCCACCTTCAAATCCCACAGCTTGCGAATGAGATCCCCAATCTGGGGAAAAGTCGCCGGATATCCATAGCGCTCCACCACCGTCCACACCCCATCCTTTTGCACGAGGTGAAGGTCGGTCGTTGACGTTTTGAGTTCCACTTGCGCGACCGCATTGAGGTCGAAGGCGGGCAGGGCCTTGGAGCCCGTCGTCGCCGCGCTGTTACTCCACGAGGAGGAATCGCGATGCAGGAGCAGGGCACCGGCCCCGCCAATAATCACAAGGGCGACGAGAAGAAGAAGGGTTTGCTTGAAGTTGATCGGGCAGCGGCGCGTTGACGTTTGATCAGGAAGAAGACGAGGGCAATGAAAGTAACCACCAGCGGCATGAAGCCGATGTTGATCCACTTCAGGCGGGTCTCCAGGGAATCGATATCCTGCGCCAGATTACGGCGCACGTCTTTGAGTTGCTTTTTCACTTCGGCTTCCTTCTTGCGGAAGGCCGTCAGCTGCTGCTGTTGCTCGGGCGAAAGGAGTACTTCTGGCCGCTATCGGCCTTGGTCTGCTGGAGCGAATTGAGCTTCTGCTCCGCTTCGCTCAGGTCCGCCTCCAGTTCCTGAATCTTCGTCTGGTATTTCGACTGCGCGGTGGCCTGCATTTGTTTTACCAACGTGAACGGACGCGCCACGCTCGCCCGGCTGCGCATCGTAATCAAATCGCTATCCCCGGTCATCTGCTCCACCGCGCTCTGGATGAAGTTCAGGTTGCCATTCGCGGGCATCACCATGCGCTGGCCAAAGGGATTCGCGACTTCCTGCACCGACACGGGGTCTTGAATGAAATCCGCGTCACCGACAAGAATCACCGCGGTATCTTTCGATTCCTTGAGCGTGCTCGCGGCGGAGGTTTTGTCGCCACCAGGCTTGCCATCAGGAAAAGCCGTCTTGAACTTGCCGGTGAGCCGGATGGCGAGCGGAAATTCCGTCCCCGAGGGCTGGAAGTCCTTGATGATGCTGTCGCCCGACATCTGGGCCATCATTCCAGGTGCTGTTCGGATTCTATCGTGTTTCCCTATTAACCTT